>NZ_CAXBOU010000001.1:0-771887 GCF_963977385.1 uncultured Maribacter sp.
CTCTCTTTTGTTCTTTCTTGTTATATCAACAATTTACTGAGAATCAAACTTAAGAAGTGTATAAAACATAGCTATATAGGCTTTTCGAAAGGCTTATGCTTATTTGCAAAGTCCGCCAAATTTTTAATTTGGCTTTAAAAAAGAGAAAGTTAAAAACAAAATATAAAAATTCGGCTCTGTGTTAATCCGAAAAGTTAGTGCCTTTTTGCACGCTACGTTTCATACACAAACCGTTCTCCCACAAGTAAAAGCTCTAATCTTTTGCCAAACCGAGTAAAAATATAAGTACGTCAGCAATAAAATTGTGTTAATTTCCTACTTATTAGTAACTTACAATTCTATGCCTGATAAAATACATCTTGAAAATATCTTGTTTTTAGATATAGAAACCGTACCTGAAAAAAGCTCATTTGACCAGTTAGATGAAACCACACAAGAATTGTGGGCACACAAATCTCAATACCAAAGAAAAGATGAGGTAACCGCAGAAGAGTTCTATGAGCGTGCCGGAATTTGGGCGGAGTTCGGTAAAATTATTTGTATATCCGTTGGTTATTTTACTTTTCAAAATGATGTTAGAAATTTTAGAATAACCACTTTTCACGGAGACGAAGCGAAACTCTTGGCTGATTTCAAAATCTTATTAGACGAGCATTTTAATCATGTTAAAAACGTGCTTTGTGCTCATAATGGTAAAGAATTCGATTTTCCGTATATCGCTAGAAGAATGATTATTCACGGTATAACCTTACCTCAAAAACTAGATTTATTTGGTAAAAAGCCATGGGAGATTCCGCATATAGACACCATGGAGCTTTGGAAATTTGGCGATTACAAACATTTTACTTCATTAAAATTAATGGCGCATGTACTGGGCATACCTTCCCCTAAAGAAGATATAGATGGTAGCATGGTTAGGGTGGTGTATTACGAAGAAAACGATTTGAACCGTATTGTTACCTATTGTGAACTAGACGTATTGACTACTGCACAGGTTTATTTAAGATTAAGAAATCAAGAATTACTAAAAGATAGTGAAGTTAAAAAAGTAGCTAATTAATAGAATCGCGTTAAAATTAGCAAGCATCGATATAAAAACAGGACTAATGATGTAATTTTGTTAGTAACGTCATTTGTTCAAAAACGAGCCATATCTATGAAAAAAATCATCTTATTATTCTCTGTAGTTGTATTACTGGCAAGCTGTTTACAAGAAAAGGAAATAAGCTCTATACATCCTGAAAACTGGACGAAGAGAAAAATTACCATGAAGGTTCAAGATTCTTTAGAGTATGGCAAGTCTTATTTATCTATCTATTCTCAAATTTATAGTAGCTCTGAGCATAAGACCCATAATTTAACCGCTATGGTCAGCTTACGTAATACCAGTGATGTTGATACTATTTACCTTTCTAAAGCTGAGTATTTTGATACGCATGGGGTTTCGTTGAGAAATTACTTTAACCACCCTATTTATTTGGCTCCTTTAGAAACTGCAGAAATTATTATTGATGAAATGGATGTTGAAGGCGGTACGGGATCAAACTTTATTTTCGAATGGAAAGCACCTAAAGATTGCCCAGAGCCATTATTTGAAGGGGTAATGAATTCAACGGTTGGTCAACAGGGTCTTTCATTTACAACGCAATCAAGAAGAATAAAATAATCTTAGTACTTATAAAATTTCGTACTCTTATTCACATCAAAATCTTGAATTTGCAATACATATAGTCCTGTAGGTAAATCAGAAACATTGATTCTTGAATTGGTAGCTGAATCCATTTTCAACTCTACACCGTTAGTACTTACTATTCGATATACTGTGCTGTCGGTCGTTTCAATATTCAATTGAATCTCATCAACTGCTGGGTTTGGGTATACACTAAAAGGAATTTCAGAATCAATACTTAATGTATTAAAAGTTTCCAATACAGTCTCTTCACCTTGAAAGATAAAACTAACTGGGTCGCTATATTCAGAAGCTACATTTTGAGAACAAAAAGTTCTGATTCTAAAAGAATATGTATTATCAACAATTAATCCGTTCCAAGTAAAATTATTGATGGTAATGTATTCTGTAGACCATTCTTGTTGGTGAACTTCTTTATACTGTATTTCATAAAGTCCGTCTGTAGTAGCATCCCAAGTAAGGTCTACGCTAGAAATATCGGTTTCTTCTAAAGAAATTTGTTCTGGAGCTTCAATTGAACATGTGGTCATCTGTACTCCTGAAAGGATTATAGAAAAATCTTGAGTACTATTTTGTAATTCACCTTTGTGAGTTACTGTTATTGTATACGTACCACTTGCATTCGGTATTTCAATACGTTCGAAAGGATCTACACTATTATCTCCTTTTATTGCAGCACTACTAGCCTGCCCAGGATTCAATTTCCAAGGTAAAAAAGTTTTACCGTTCTGGGTAATTCTAATATCAAGATCATTAATCAAAGCAGCAGTGGTATTGTTCAATTCACCTCTATTGATATAAGTTGATTCTAAATCGGTCCAAGAAATAGAAGCTATTAATGTTTCATTCCCTTCTGCAGAAACTGTAAACGAAAATGTTTCTCCATTCTCTAAAGACTCTTCGGCCATATGACTCGTAAAGTCTTTATTATAAAGAACCTCAGCAGCGCTCTTTGCATTCATAATACCCCAGCCCATTTTATAGTCAGGCCCTTGCGCATCAACATCATCTGCTGTGTGCAATGCCAATCCTTTTAAAGTAGCAGCTTTCATATAAGAACCGTATAATTCTTCATTATACTGTTGTAGTAATAATAAAGAACCTGTAACACCTGGCGTAGCCATTGAAGTACCTGAAGAAGTATTATAACTTGTATTACTAGAAGAATCGGTAGAAAGTATTGAACCACCGTTACCTGCGATATCTGGCTTAATTCTGCCATCATCAACAGGACCAAAACTACTATAAGCAGAAACATCTGCACTTTTCAAGTTACCGTTTCCATCAATTTTAGAATTGGCACCAGCTACTGTAATTCCATTCTTAGCCAATGTAAAACCTAACAACACATCAAAACCATCAGCAGTTGTACCGTAAGTAGGTGTCTCGTTATCTCTACTTTTCTGTGCATTACCTGCAGCAGAAACCATTAAGTAATAAGGTGCATTGTACATAATCTTGTCCCAATCTTGAGCTACTTTAGTATAAGCGCCAAAATACCAATCTGGTACACGATCCGCTTTAATACCGTACGAGTGGTTAGAAAGTAAAAGTCCGTCAGCAGCTGCTTCAGTAACTTCAATTTTATCTCTTGTCCAATCATGAGATACAACGCTTGCCTTACTAGCAACTCCTTTTGCATCTTTCTTAAACCCTGAAGATATAATACTACCAGTTACACGGGTTGCATGAGAATCTACTTCAGATTCATCATCACCGATTTTAATTCTAGAAGAATATTCAACATGATTTTCTAAAGCTACACCAGAATCCCAAACACCCACTTGCATACCGTCACCATCTAAATGAAGACCCAACATACCATTTGTATTTAAAGTAGTGGCTCTAGATACCAAACCAGCTTCGTCAGAATAGGTTTCGTAATATAAAGGACTACCATCTTCACCTATTTCTTGTAATTCAATCTTTTTACCGTTAGCAAGTGTTTCTTTAATTTTCCAATTGTTCTGTTTTGCAACTTCTTTTAACTGAGTTCTTTTGACATCATACTCAGAAACCAAATTAGATTTAAAATTAGCCAACTCAACACTCTTGTTGTTCGATGCTATTTTTAATCGTTGTTTGGTAGTCTGACCATTAAGGTTAGTTACTGCAGAGAACACTAAAAAAAGTAATATTAGAATACTACTTGCGCTGTAGGTAAAGTTTTTGGTATTCATCATTAGGTTATATAAGTGTAAGATTTGGACTACAAATATATAAACCAGATGCTGTGTTCGTTGAATGAACACTATTATTCGATGAATTACCTAGACATTGCGGCGAACTTGTTGTGAAAACATCAATTTATGATGTGTAGGGTTTTTCTTTCATTCTAATTGTGTCATGAATTGAACGTAAATACAGTATAAACAGGAAAATGATCACTATAACCTCCCATATACCTGTGCGAGACAAAAGTTCTGTACGGGGTGCCTTTATACTTACCTTTTTTTTCCTTCAGAGATTTATGATCATAGATAGCGGCAGTATCATAACTATGGGTATTCTTTTCATAATTGAAGAATGAATTCGATATCAAGACTTGGTCGAACATGTTCCACTTTCCACCGTAGACTGAAGCTCCTCTACTATCAGGAATATGTAAAGTCTCCATAGCATTAAATAAACCTGCCCCTTCTTTTAACGTTTGCATACTTTTAGAGGATGGGTCGTCATTGAAATCTCCCATGACAATAATGTTTGGATCTAGCTCTTGTAATTTGATACTTTTGATTTTCTGAATAATTTCTTCAGCAGCAATTACTCTTTTATATTCGGTTTCTACATCTCCATCACGTCTAGAAGGCCAATGATTTACAAACACATGAACCAACTCTTTGTTTAATTCCCCCTTTACATATAGTATATCCCTTGTCGTATCTCTAATACCGCCGGCATTATTAACCATTAATGTTAAAGGTTCTGAATGAAGCACCTTAAAAAACTTTTTACGATAAATAAGTCCTGTATCTATTCCACGTTCATCTGGCGAATCGAAATGTATAAAACCATAATCAAAATCTTCCATCGGCTCTGTATCTAAAAGGGCCTCTAGAACACTATTATTCTCAGCCTCGGCTACACCAATTAGAACAGGAGGATAAGGATGATCATCCTCTCCTATTTTGACAATAGTCGTTGCGAGCTTAGAAAGTTTTCGACGGTATCTTTCTACGGTCCACTTTTTTATTCCATTAGGGGTATAATCACTATCTAATATTTTAGAATTACGCTCTGGATCAAATAGATTTTCTAAATTGTAGAATGCAACCGTATAACGTTGTTTTTTTATCTTTTTCTTAAAAAATGGTATTCGCATACAGTATTTTATAGGGTCAATAAAAATACGAAATAGCTTATCGGTAATTGCTTAATTTTACACTTTACGGAATTTATGATAGAAAAGAAAAGTATAGATTATGAAAAAGCGGTTCTTATTGGCATTATCAATAAAGACCAAAATGAGGAAAAGGTTAAGGAATATCTAGATGAGCTAGAGTTTCTAACCTATACTGCTGGTGGCGAAGTTTTCAAACGTTTTACACAACGAATGGACATCCCCAACCCAAAAACCATGATTGGAACAGGTAAAATGGAGGAAATCGAAAAATATGTTGAAGAACATGAAATCGGTTCTGTTATTTTCGATGATGAACTTAGCCCTGGTCAACAACGTAATATTGAAAAACAATTGCGTTGTAAAATTATTGACCGTACCAGTTTAATTTTAGACATTTTTGCGCAACGCGCACAAACGAGTTACGCTCGTACTCAGGTAGAACTTGCACAATACGAATATTTACTGCCGAGACTTACCGGTCTTTGGACACACCTTGAACGTCAAAAAGGTGGTATTGGAATGCGTGGTCCCGGTGAAACAGAAATAGAAACGGATAGACGTATCGTTCGTGATCGTATAACGTTGCTTAAAAAGAAACTCACTAAGATCGATCGCCAAATGGAAACCCAAAGAGGTAATCGCGGTGCTTTAGTTAGAGTTGCCCTTGTCGGCTATACCAATGTCGGTAAGTCTACTTTGATGAATGTAATCAGCAAAAGTGATGTATTTGCAGAAAACAAACTCTTTGCCACGTTAGACACTACAGTGAGAAAAGTTGTTATTGGCAACTTACCCTTTCTGTTAAGTGATACTGTAGGATTTATCAGAAAACTACCTACACAGCTAGTAGAAAGCTTTAAAAGCACCTTGGATGAAGTACGTGAAGCAGACTTACTTTTACATGTTGTAGATATTTCACATCCTCAATTTGAGGAGCATATAGAGTCGGTAAACAAAATTTTGGCTGAAATAAAAAGTTCAGACAAGAAAATCATTATGGTCTTCAATAAGATTGACCAGTATGAACATGAAACTATTGATGAAGATGATTTAATTACAGAACGTACCGGAAGACATTTTACCATTACCGATTGGAAAAACACATGGATGGAAAAAGTTGGAGACCGAGCGATTTTTATTTCTGCCTTAAACAAAGAAAATTTAGATGAATTCAGAAAACGTGTCTATGACGAAGTAAGAGATATTCATGTAACCCGTTTTCCGTATAATAATTTTCTTTATCCAGAACATTTAGACGAGTATTAATTACCAATTATAATCTGATTTGTGTAGTTCATCGATGAAATTAAACCAATAATAAATCTCACCACATTTTAAGTTGAGTTCACAACATAAATTATCACCAGCTTAGGTATTGGGTTAATTTTATCATGTGTTTAAGTGTTAGTGTTGACCCCAAATCGATATTTAACTTATAAAAACTAAAAGTAAAATCCCAAATTTTACGATAATTACTTAACCGAAAAAAGCCCTCTATATAGAGGGCTTTTTTATTATATAAAATTCTGAAATGTTGCTCTGTAATTATAATGAGTAGTTAAGACCAACAAGGAAGTAAGTCTGTAACTTATTATCAACATTATCAAACGTTGCTGTTAAATCCGGAGTTGGACCAGTTAAAGCATAGTTTAAAGCTTCTTGTTTGTTACTACGTAAACCAAATTCGAAACCTAAACCGATACCATTCCATAATGTATACCCTAATGAGTTAATCCAAGTTACATTAGAAAGGTCACCACTCTTATAACTTTGAAACATTGAAAGGTTTGTCTTAAAATTAACAGCACCAATTTGTTTCGTATAATCGGCTACAATTTTAGCACCCAAAGAAGATTCGAAGACTGCATCATTGCTACTGAATACAAAATTATAGTTTAAAGGGTGTATTACAACTACTAAGTCAGCAATTGGTGTCCAAGTAGCACCAACCCCTAAATCTAAATACCCAGGATCGTTGAAGTTATTTAAGATAGTAGTACGATACTCAGCTAAAGTAGAGATAGCGAATTTCTCATTAAGCTTTCTTCCGTATAAAGAAGTAATATTGAATACATCTGTACCTTGCTTAAAGCTATCATCGTCAGTTGCATCATTTTTATCATCGAACTTTACCCATCCTAAGTTAATGTTACCAGAATTTCTCCAGAAAAACTTTTCTTGATTTAAATTAGCAAAAGCATTTACAGTTACACCGATATTGCCAGAAGATAAATCTGGGGTGCCTTGTCCGTACCAGTTGTTAAAGCTACTCAGATTAGCACCAATAGTACCAAAAGCACCTTTTTTCCATCCTGGTAATTTGTCTATTTGACCCTGTATAGCGTCTGCTCTTCCTTGAATAGCAGCTATAGAATCTTTTGCTGCTCCTAATTCACCTTTAAGCTCTTCCCCTGTTTGAGAAAAACCCATAGTTACCACGAATGCAGCCGCTATGGTTAAAATAATTTTCTTCATAATAATTAATGTTTATAGTTTATAGTGGCGCAAAGGTAAGGATTGTAAACAAAATCTTTAAATAGGAAGTTGTTATTTTCTTTTGTATAACGGCACTGAAGAACACGCTTCGCCATACATAATAGACTTAGCGACAGGTCTTAACCTCTCTGCAATAAATAAATACGCATTCGCAGGAACAGGCTTTTTACTACATCCTTTTATGATAATTGATTTATCTAAATATTCAGATACCTCTAAATTTTCAATAATGGTTTGATAGATACTTGTCTCTAAATCTACCAAAGTACCTTGTACCGCCTTTTTTGCAAAAGCACTAAGTTTAATGCTTAATAATAAATATGCCCATCCAGGTACAATCGCATCTGTTGAGCAATGCATGGCGACATAAGCACCTTCATATTGAGACCAATCATGTTCTTCTACAGAATTTCTAAAATCTTTTTCTTTCAGAATAAACCCTTCAAAAAGCCAATCTTTGATATCTAAAACCATCCTCTTCCCTTTTGGATAATAATCCTCTAGGTTAAATGTGATTAGTTTGCTTTGGGCAACTCTATTTACGATTTCATCCTGCATACATTCATCTTTTAAATCAAGAATAAGCTTTATTGCTTAAAGAAGGCCTAATTCTAATTTTGCCTCTTCACTCATTAAATCTTGAGTCCAAGGTGGGTCAAAAGTAATTTCTACCTCAGCATCTTTAATAGCATTAAGCGATTTTACTTTTTCCTCTACCTCTGCAGGCAATGATTCTGCTACTGGGCAATTAGGAGATGTAAGAGTCATTAGTATTTTTACTTCATTTTCCTCATTTACTAAAACATCATAAATAAGCCCTAATTCATAGATATCAACCGGAATTTCTGGATCGTATATTGTTTTTAATATCTTAACAATTTTCTCCCCTAATTCTGCACTATCCTCTGCTATATTCTCTTCGCTCATAATTTCTATTGTTCAATTTGTGTTTGATACGCTACTGCGTATAACTTCAACTGCTTTATCATACTCACCAAACCATTTGCCCTAGTTGGAGACAAATGCTCTTTCAAACCGATTTCGTCTATAAACTTCGTATCGGCATCTAAAATATCTTGTGGCTTTTGATTGCTAAAAGCACGTATTAAAATGGCTATAATTCCTTTCGTAATAATTGCATCGCTATCAGCAGTAAACACTAATTTATTATCGTCTAGTTCAGCATGTACCCATACTTTACTCTGACAGCCTTTAATAATGTTATCTTCAGTCTTATACTCTTCATTAATCAATGGTAATGACTTACCAAGATCTATCATGTACTCATACCTTTGCATCCAATCATCGAACATAGAAAACTCATCGATAATTTCTTCTTGTATCTCCTTAATTCCCATTACTTTATTTTATTCAAAAATACAATAACAATTGATGGATTTCAAAAGTTAACAGTCTTGATAAATCATTGTTTTACAACAACATGCTTTTAGCTTTTAATACCCCAGCTACTAGAACATCTACTTCTTCTATTGTATTATAAAAGGCAAAGCTAGCTCTTACCGTACCTGGTATTTTATAAAAATCCATAATCGGTTGAGCGCAATGATGACCGGTTCTTACGGCTATACCCAATTTATCTAGAATACTGCCTATATCGTATGGGTGAATACCATCTATATTAAATGAAATGACAGAAGTTTTATTTTTTGCAGTACCATAAATTTTAAGCCCTTCAATTTTCAATAACTCCTGAGTAGCATACAACAACAATTCATGCTCGTACTTGGCAATATTTTCAAAACCAATTGAATTTATGTAATCTAAAGCTGCACCAAATGCTATACCACCACAAATATTGGGCGTACCTGCTTCAAATTTATGCGGAAGACCTGCATATGTCGTTTTTTCGAAAGTAACCTCGGCAATCATTTCACCACCACCTTGGTATGGCGGTAATTTATTCAACCACTCCTCTTTGCCGTATAACATACCTACACCCGTTGGTCCACATATTTTATGTGCAGAACAGGTATAAAAATCAACATCAAGAGCTTGAACATCTGCTACTAAATGTGGAGCAGCTTGTGCGCCATCAATTAAAACCGCAGCACCAACTTTATGTGCTTTTTTAATTATTTCTTCAATAGGATTAATAGTCCCTAAGGCATTTGAGATATGATTACAGAAAACTAATTTGGTCTTATCATTAAGTAATTGCTCATACACATCCATTCGCAATTCCCCTTCTTGGTTCATTGGAATCACTTTTAAGATTGCTCCAGTTCGTTCACATAGCATTTGCCAAGGCACAATGTTAGAATGATGTTCCATAGCAGAAACTAAAACCTCATCTCCTTTTTTAATCAAAGCAGAGAATCCGTTTGCAACGAGATTTATACTATGGGTAGTGCCCGAAGTAAATATAATTTCATGAGATTTTGCAGCATTAAAATGCTTTTGAATCTTTAATCTAGCCTGCTCATATTTATCGGTAGCTTCTTGAGAAAGCGTATGAACCCCACGGTGAATGTTTGCATTGTAGTTTTGATAGTAATCTACAATGGCATCTATAACCTGTTGCGGAGTTTGCGAAGTAGCGGCATTGTCTAAATAGACCAATGGCTTACCGTTTACCTGACGTTTAAGAATTGGAAAATCTTCTCTTATTTTTTTAATATCTAACATAGTCAATCTTCTTATATACAAAGATACCCGATAATGAAAAAATATGTATAATCGAGCTTCGAGTTAGTACCAAATTGGCACATAAAAAAAAAGGATAGTTAAAAATTTAACTATCCTTCGTTCAAATTTTTCTTAATTATAGCTTACAAATCGAACCCAAGGTTTACCCCTAGCTTCTTCGCTATCAATTTATTGATTCTAGCTTTTAATTCAGGAATACGAACAGAAGACAATACGTTATTTGCAAACGCATACATTAATAATGCCCTAGCTTCTTTTTCTGGAATTCCTCTAGATTGCAAGTAGAACAATGCATCTTTATCTAATTGACCAATAGTACAACCGTGAGAACATTTTACGTCATCTGCAAAAATCTCTAATTGTGGCTTTGAATTGATGCTTGCCTTATCA
Source organism: uncultured Maribacter sp. (assembly GCF_963977385.1). GTDB lineage: Bacteria > Bacteroidota > Bacteroidia > Flavobacteriales > Flavobacteriaceae > Maribacter. Next base: position 10,587 of record NZ_CAXBOU010000001.1, read on the forward strand.
CTAATAAGAATATTATTATTCTTCTGAAAAGCGTTTGTTTTTTGGGCAATCTTATCTACTATAATTTTACCGTTAAAAACACCTGTAGAACTATCTCCGTAAATACCTTTATAATCTTGATGACTTTCGCAGTTAGGTTGAATATGATGTACCAATGTATGATGATCCACATGTTGCTTTTCCCCTAAAATAGTAACCCCTTTCATAGTAGAATCTATATACTCTCCATTCTGATAAAAGTTAAGATTGTTACGCGTTAACTTACCACCAAAAGAGAATGTATGAATCTTTACAAGACTCTTATCTTTTTGATCTACATATGTATTATCGATCAATGACGCCGTAGCAGCATCGTTCTGTATTTTATATAAATCTACGATAGCACTTTTTGCAGCAAAAATCTCGGTTACCGCATTAGTAAGTACTTCGTTGGTTGTTAAGCTTTGGTGACGTTCTATAATTTGAACCTCTGCATTTTCCTCAACTACAATTAAATTTCTTGGCTGCAATAAAAGAGAAGCCTCATTACCTGTTGAGAAATGTAAAATCTCAATTGGTTTTTTAGGCATCTTATTCTTAGGAATATAGATATATGCCCCTTCGCGACTAAATGCAGTATTTAATGTAGTTAACGACTCGTCTTTAGATGCAATTTTATTAAAATACACATCTATAACCTGTTTGTACATTGGCTTTGTAAGCGCTGCACTCATTAAACAGATATCTACACCGTCATGTGTTGTTTCGGATAGGTAAGAACTATAAATACCATCAACGAAAACAATTTTATAAGAATCAATTTCGTGAAGGAAATAACGTTTTACGTCTTTGTATTCCAACGCATTTTCCTGTTTAGGAAATATGCTGAAATCTATTTTCTGAATATTATTTAATGAAGTATACTTCCAAGCCTCTTCCTTTTTAGAAGGAAATCCTTTTTCCTCAAAATTCTTAATGGCGGCCATACGAACATCGTGTACCGGATGCTCCACATCCACGTTATTCTCAAACGCCATAAAAGAGGAAATCAATTTATCTTTTAAATCCATATTTTTTCAATTGCCATTTGGTAGTGGCAGAAAACCATTCTACAGAATGTTCTCTGCTACTGTATACTTAATTATACCGCAGTTTCTTGCTTTAACCAGTCGTATCCTTTTTCTTCAAGCTCTAAGGCAAGTTCTTTACCTCCAGATTTTACAATTTTACCATTATGCAAAACGTGAACAAAATCAGGTACGATATACTCCAACAAACGTTGGTAGTGCGTAATTAAGATTACCGCATTATCCTTACTCTTCAATTTATTAACACCACTAGCAACAATACGTAATGCATCAATATCTAATCCTGAATCGGTTTCATCCAAGATTGCCACTTTTGGCTCTAACATTGCCATTTGAAAAATCTCGTTACGTTTCTTTTCTCCACCAGAGAAACCTTCGTTTAAAGATCTTGATAAGAACTTACGATCAATCTCTAACAACTCAGATTTTTCACGAATCAATTTCAACATATCTTTTGCTGGCATATCTTCTAAACCTTTCGCCTTACGAGACTCATTAATAGCCGTTTTCATAAAGTTGGTTACAGAAACACCCGGAATTTCAATAGGATATTGAAAAGATAGAAAAACACCTTTATGCGCTCTCTCTTCTGGAGAAACATCTTCTAAATCTTCTCCTTCTAGTTCTACTGAACCTTGAGTAACTTCAAAATTATCATTTCCAGCAATTACAGAAGCTAATGTACTTTTACCAGAACCATTTGGTCCCATAATTGCGTGTACCTCACCTGCCTTTACCTCTAGGTTTATTCCTCTTAATATTTCTTTACCGTCTACACTAGCGTGTAAATTTTTGATTTTCAACATAATATGTTACTTTAAATATTCTGGTGCCTTAGGCATTTTATTAAAATCTTTATTGCTTTTTAACCTACAGAACCCTCTAAACTAATTTCTAATAGTTTTTGTGCTTCTACTGCAAATTCCATTGGTAGTTTATTCAGTACATCTTTACTAAAACCATTCACAATTAACGCAATAGCTTTTTCTGTTGGTATACCTCTTTGGTTACAATAGAAAATTTGGTCTTCACCAATTTTACTTGTCGTAGCCTCATGCTCTATCATTGCTGTTTTGTTCTTCACTTCAATATACGGGAAGGTATGTGCACCACATTCGTTACCCATTAACAAAGAATCGCATTGAGAAAAGTTACGAGCTCCATCAGCACGACTATTCACCTGTACCAATCCACGGTAGCTATTTTGAGATTTACCTGCAGAAATACCTTTAGATATTATGGTACTTCTAGTATTCTTACCAATATGAATCATTTTGGTACCAGTATCTGCCTGCTGATAATTGTTAGTTACGGCGATAGAATAAAATTCACCGATAGAATTATCTCCTTTTAAAATACAGGAAGGATATTTCCATGTTACTGCAGATCCTGTTTCAACTTGTGTCCAAGATACTTTAGCGTTTTTCTCACATAAAGCTCTTTTAGTTACAAAGTTGAATACACCACCTTTACCCTCTTTATTACCAGGGAACCAGTTTTGTACCGTTGAGTATTTTATTTCGGCACCATCCAAAGCAATCAACTCTACTACAGCTGCATGTAATTGATTTTCATCTCTTGAAGGTGCAGTACAACCTTCTAAATAACTTACATAACTATCTTCATCTGCAATAAGCAACGTACGCTCAAATTGACCCGTACCTGCCTGATTAATTCTAAAGTATGTAGAAAGTTCCATTGGGCAACGTACACCTTTTGGAATATAACAAAAAGAACCATCGGTAAAAACCGCTGAATTTAGAGCTGCATAGAAATTATCTTTTTGTGGCACAACAGTACCCATATATTTCTTCACTAACTCTGGATGCTCTTTTATAGCCTCTGAAATAGGCATAAAAATAATTCCCTTTTCTGCCAACGTCTTTTTAAAAGTCGTTGCTACAGAAACAGAATCGACAACAATATCAACAGCTACATTTTGTAATTTCTTTTGCTCATCAACAGAAATACCAAGCTTACGATACATTTCTAACAAGTCTGGATCTACATCATCCAACGTTTTGTTAGGGTCTGCAGATTTTGGTGCAGAATAATAACTGATTTTCTGGAAATCTGGTTTTTCATAATGCACATTTGCCCATGTAGGCTCTTCCATACTTTTCCAAATTCGAAAAGCTTCCAAACGCCAAAGTGTCATCCACTCTGGTTCTTCTTTTTTCTTTGAAATCGCAATAACAATTTCTTCGCTTAAGCCAATAGGGAATGTATCAGATTCAATATCTGTATAGAAACCATATTCGTACTCTTTGGTTTCCAATTCTTTCTTTAATTCTTCTTCTGTATATGCCATATATTATACTTAATAAGCAAAAAATAAATGAGTTTAAATAATTACCCAAATAGCCTTTTACAAATTTAAAACTTCACTTCTTCTTATAATGAAAAACTCTCGCCACAACCACATGTGCGTTGTGCATTTGGGTTATTGAAAACAAAACCCTTTCCGTTAAGACCTCCAGAGTATTCTAAAACCGTACCCACTAAATATAAAAAGCTTTTTTTATCTACAATGATACGTACGTTGTTGTCCTCGAATACTTTATCCGCATCGTCTTTCTTATTATCGAAGTTTAACTCGTATGACAATCCGCTACATCCGCCACTCTTGACACCCACACGAACAAAATCCGTTGTGGCATCAAAACCTTCTTCCGTCATAAGGTTGATAACTTTCTGTTTAGCCGTTTCTGATACTTGAATCATAATTAACTAGATTTAATCTAAATAGTTTACAAATATACGGTATAAGTAGGTTTTTTCCATGGAACCTAACATTATTATAACGTATAGATGTATCGAAGAATCTTATCGGAAATAAGTTGGTGATACTATTTAATTTTGAGAAGAATTAAGTCTGAATTCCCTTTAGAAGTCAAGGTGTTAAAATCTATACTTGAAGATTCCCCAACCACCAGAATGCTTCCGTCTTTGTTTTCAAGTAAATCAAAGCCAAAATCTAACCCAGAGCCACCAAAAGATTTTTCCCAAACAAGGGTACCAAATTCATTGGTTTTAACCACCCAAATATCATTCTCACCATTATTTATCGCACTATCTTGATCATCGCTTTTGGTGTTCCCTGTTATTAAAAACCCTCCATCTTTACTTTGAACAACAGCTTGGGCCAAATCGAACTGACTACCTCCGTATGTTTGTTCCCAAATCATATTTCCTTTTTCGTCCAATTTTATCATCCACATATCAGACTCGCCATGGTTTAAAAAAATATCTCCATTAGCACTAAAAGTATTACCAACCACTACAAAACCATTATCTGCTGTTTTAGCAATATCATAAGACACCTCAATACCTTCGCCACCGAAAGACTGCTCCCAAATTAAATTGCCGAAAGAATCCACTTTAACCACCCAAAAATCATAGCTGCCATTGGTATTGCTTATATCATAATCGTCGCTTTCTGTAAAACCTGCCATTACAAAACCGCCATCATTCGTTTGCACTACACCATGTGCCCGGTCATTGTTGGTGCCACCAAAATATCCTCTCCACTGTACACTACCCTCCCCATCGATCTTAGTTCCCCAAAATTCCCCTACGCCATGGCTGGTCAATGAATTTCCCTTTTCTGTATTCCCATCTACTCTAGCCGATGTAATGTCTAAAAATCCTGTGAAAAAATATCCGCCTTGTGCTGCTTCAAGAATATCGTATGAATGATCATGACCAGAAAAACCATAACTGCTTTGCCATTCCATATCACCCTTTACATCTAATTTTAAAATCCAATTATCATGAAAACCTTCGTTATTCGTTGCGTCACCATCACTACTCATAGAATACCCAGTTAAAATATAGCCGCGATCATTTGTTTCTGCTAAGCTCTGTCCAATATCATCTTTGCTTCCACCATACGTTTTATTCCATTGTAAATTTCCGTTTTGATCAAACTTCAAAAGCCAATAATCATTTTCTTCTTCCAATTTTGTTAAGATGTCACCATTAACACTACCCGTATACCCTAAAATTGCAAAACCACCATCAGTAGTTTTTATAATTGCCTGAGCACTTTCATTTCCACTGCCTCCAAAATTCTTAACCCAATCAAGCTCTCCCTTAAATTCAGTATCTAACGCCTCAAATGGTATTTCGGCTTCTTCTTTCGCACAAGAAAACAAGAAACAGGAAAGTAGCACTAGAATTAAATTTCGCATGATCAATTCGATTTCTGGATTATAAAAAATCCGCTGTTAATATCACTGATAATAATTTTACCACTTTCAAAATATGGATAAACACTCCAAACTCCGGCAAATTGAGTATTGTTATTTGCTGGATAAGTATCAAAAAAAGCTTTTTCCTCAACCGATTTTCCACCAATGTCAGAAATATCTAAAACACGAACACCTGCGGTATAATTGGCCAAGAAAAACTCATCGGCCAACACATAGCCATTATGGTCGATAGCATTTGTTGGCCCGGAGTACGTGTAATGTAAAATCGGGTTGTCTAGATCTTCCATATCAAAAATTAAGGTACGGGTTCTAAATCCCTGTCGAACCTCATCTAACTCATCACCGAGTATAAAATAACGGTGATCATCTGTAAACCAACCTTGGTGTGTATACCCAATATTAGAGTACGGCATTGTCGCCAAGGTTATAGGTGTATTCTTATCTGAAATATCAACAACCACGACTTGATCCTCATTTGCACCCACAAATATTTCGGCACCAACATAAGTGGCATCAGGACCGTTGTAGGTGATTACTTGTGCATCATGCGTATACCCGTTTAAACCCCAACCACCGACCAAAGTGGGAACTATTGGGTTTTCAAGATTTAAGAAATGTACACCACCGTTAAATTGATCATCTCTATCGGTACCTACTGGATACGCAAACCCAGATGTTTCATTAATTACAATGTTATGTGCATTACCAAGAGCTGTGTAGTGGCCGTCGGCAGAAAAATTTTCAGTGGGATTACTTACGTTTCTTAATCTTTTTAAATCAAATATCTGAACACCATGGTCATTTGCTTCAGATACAATATAAGCATAATCACCATAAACTTTCACATCTCTCCACGAACTTGATGTAGTTGCTGTAGAAAGTTTACCTAGATATATGGGATTTAAAGCATTCGACATATCAATAAAAGCAGTTCCATTATCCAGACCCATTAAGGCATACTCTTTACCAGTTTCCGCATCGGTCCACCCCCATATATCATTACCTTCTTCTGCAGACATTGTACTAAGAGAAATATGGGCGACCAAATCATATCCGCTACAAGGGTAAATACCAGCCATTCCATTTTCACAGGGTACTATAGCATCAAAGTTTTCCTCCATAGGTGTTGATTCTTCCTCTTCTTCTAGAATCTGGTCGTCAGAAGAACAACCAAAAATCACAATAAATGTTAAATACCAAACTCCCTTTTTCATATAAACAATTTATAATCAACACTTAAAGATACTAATTGCTTTATTTGAACAAACATAAAACCACTACGACCTTCACATAATTGAATGAATTGATTTATCTTGAAGATCAAATCAACAAATTACTAAACAACAGTACCGTATGTCAAACAAAAAAACCAAATTAAACAACAACACACGTCGAAAATTTATGAAAAACTCTGGTATAGCGGCTGCCGGCATTATGATAGTTCCAAGACATGTTTTGGGCGGGCCAGGTTATGTAGCACCGAGTGATAAATTAAATATCGCAGGTATAGGCGTTGGAGGGAAAGGTAAAAGTGATATTGCATCCTTTGCCGAGAGTCCGAATGTAAATATTGTATCGCTTTGCGATGTTGACGATAGACAGGCTATTGCTTCTCGAGAAGCTTTCCCAAAAGCCAGTTATTATAGTGATTTCAGGGAAATGTTAGAAAAGGAAGGAAACAATATCGATGCGGTATCTGTTTCAACACCTGACCATAACCATGCTGTAGCAGCTTATCAGGCTATGGTTATGGGTAAACATGTATATGTTCAAAAACCTTTGACCCATGATATTTGGGAAGCAAGAATGCTAACCGAGGCTGCCAAAAAATATAAAGTGGTGACACAAATGGGGAATCAAGGTGGTTCTGGCGATGGTGTTCGCACAATGAAAGAAATCTATGATACCGGCATTATTGGAGAGGTTCATACTGTAAAATGTTGGACCAATAGAGCAATATGGCCTCAAGCATTACAAACCCCTACTAAGAAAGACAGAGTGCCAAAAGGTTTGAATTGGGATCTTTGGTTAGGTACTGCAGCAATGAGAGATTACAATAACGCTTACTTACCTTTTGATTGGAGAGGATGGTCAGATTTTGGCACCGGAGCTCTAGGCGATATGGCTTGTCATATTATGGACCCTGTTTATAGAATATTACCAATATTGTATCCTGATACCGTAGAATGTAGTGTTTCAGATTCTTTTAAAGGGAAGTTCGAAACTGCCGATTATCCAAAAAGTTTTCCGAACTCAAGCAAAATTCATTTGAGCTATCCAAGAACGGATGGCAAAGGCACTGTTAAGGTTACCTGGATGGATGGCGGTTTGTTACCCGAAAGACCAGATGAACTTGGCGATGATGAAGCTTTAGGCAATTGGGATGGTGGTGTCTTATTTATTGGCACTAAAGGAAAATTAATGGCAGATTGTTACGGAGCCAATCCAAGATTACTTCCATTGAGCCTTAATGAACAAATAGAGGTAGAAGAAACAATTAAACGTGTGCCAGAAGGTCATTATCTACAATGGGTGAATGCTTGTATGGCAGGTTATGGTAATGCTGAAACAAGTTCATCATTCGATTATGCAGGTCCGTTTACTGAGAGTATTCTTATCGGTAACTTGGCATTAAAATCATATTTTGAGCTAGATCCAAGTATCGAAAACAAAGGCTTCTGGGGTGGCGGTAAACAATACCACGGAAGAAAACGTTTACAATGGGATGCCGTGAATATGAAGGTTACTAATTTCGAACCTGCAAATAAATATGTTAAGCGTACATACAGAGATGGTTATTCATTAGGATAGTCCTATTATTATTCAATAAATTTGAGTATCAAAACCGGAGCTGAAAAGCTTCGGTTTTTTTTATGTCCTTAGTCTAGTATTACTTCTTATTTTTGCAGCATGCTAGAAGACAAGAATCAAGAAAAGACATCAATTGAGAAATTAGGTGAATTTGGCCTCATAGAACATCTTACAAAGGACTTTAAAATTGAGCAGAAATCGACTTTAAAAGGTATTGGTGATGATGCTACGGTCTTAGATTTTAAAAATAAAAAAGCGGTTATTAGTACCGACCTTTTAATAGAAGGTGTGCATTTCGACCTTGCATATATGCCATTAAAACACCTAGGCTATAAAGCCGTAATGGTAAATCTATCTGATATTTATGCCATGAATGCAACAGCAACTCAAATCACTGTTTCTATTGCTGTTTCAAATAGATTTCCTTTAGAAGCATTAGAAGAGCTTTATGCCGGAGTTGCTACAGCATGTAAAGCTTATAATGTTGATTTAGTTGGTGGCGATACTACCTCCTCTAAAACAGGGTTGATGATTAGTGTTACTGCAATTGGCGAAGCTAATGAAGAAGATATTGCTTACAGGTCAGGCGCTAAACCTAATGACCTTTTGGTAGTTTCTGGTGATTTAGGTGCTGCTTATATGGGTCTTCAAGTTTTAGAGCGCGAAAAAGAGGTTTTTAAGGTCAACCCAAACAGTCAGCCCGATTTAGAGCCTTACTCCTATATCGTAGAGCGACAGTTAAAACCTGAAGCACGAAAAGACATTACTGAATTATTAAAAAAATTAGATGTCCACCCAACATCTATGATTGATATAAGCGACGGACTTTCTTCTGAGATTTTACATTTAAGCAAAAGTAGTGGTATAGGCATCGATGTATATGAAGATAAAATTCCTTTAGACCCAACGGTGATTGCTGCCTGTGAAGAGTTTAAAGTAGATAGCACTCTTGTTGCTTTAAGTGGTGGCGAGGATTATGAATTACTATTTACCATAGACCAAAAAGAATTCCCAAAAATAAAGGGCAATCCTAGCTTAACCGTCGTGGGGCATACCACAGGTAAAGAAGAAGGTGCTTTCTTAATTTCCAGGAATAATACGAAGATTCCATTAACCGCGCAGGGTTGGAATTCTTTTACAAGTTAAAATTAACCATACAATTTAAAACCCGTAATTTGTTGCTTCAATTTGTAACGAAATAATGGAAGTGATTCTTAATGTTGGCTTAGGAATAGGTCTCCTAATGTTTTTTATCCTTCTTTTTAAAAAGGGAAAGCAACAAGGGGACTATCTATTTTTAGCTTGGATATTGATCATGTTAGCTCAAGTCTATTTTTATTTCATCACTATTTATCATTTTGAAATTCAAGGCATAATAGCAATTCTATCCTTTGCTCTCCCATTATTGGGATCTCCCTTATTATTTCTATATATACTTTGTCTTACTGGGCATAAAGTTTCCTGGAAAATTATAATATTTCATTTAAGTGTTTATGTAATATATGTTTGTCTCATTTTTATTTTACAACAAGACAACTCTGTACTTTTAATTGCAAAAAATGGGTATTTAAAACTTGAAGGGACTACTACCTTTTGGCTACGATATTATGCCGTTCCTCTGGCAATTTCTGGCTTAGTGTATTGCATATGGGATTTAAGGTTGTTGGAAAAGCACAGAAAATCAATAGCGAATCTCTATTCTTTCAATGAAAGAATAAATCTGAATTGGGTAAGTTATATTGTATACTCGTTTCTTGCTCTTTTTTTAATTGCCTCAGCTTGGGTTTTTGGAGCCACTCAATTTCAACTTATTTCCTTACCAAATGCATTCGCCCTAGTAGGTATTTCGCTTTGCCTAATGTTGAGCGCTTTTGGATTTTATGGGTTTAGGCAAACAACTGTTTTCTCTAATATTAATATTCTAGATTTTGAAGATTCTACAATTAATAACACTGAATCAGAAAAATCCACTTATTTAAAATCTGGACTTACTTGGGATAAAATCCAAAGCTTGGCGCAGGAAATAGAGGTATATATGGTTAAGGAAAAACCTTTTTTGAACGATAACCTTAACCTCACTACTTTTGCTAAACAACTAAGAATCTCACCCTCTAATTTATCACAGGTCATTAATCAATATTTTGAAAAGAGCTTTTATGATTATATAAATCAATATCGTATAGAAAAAGCTAAAACAATGTTTTGCTCAAATAACTATTCACATCTTTCCATTTTAGGAATAGCCTATGATTGTGGATTCAAGTCAAAATCATCCTTCAACCGTTATTTCAGAAAATATACAGGAAAATCTCCATCCTCATTCAAAAAAAACTCAATCTAATTGGCTCCAGCCATTGGGTTGGGTCGCTTGTAATGAAAACTTTACCAAGATTTGTAGAAAATTAATCTACAATGAGCGACTACAGTTTACCACATCAAATAAATATATTACTACATATTATAAGCGGCAGTTTGGCGTTAATTTTAGCCATCATTGCAATGTCTTCTCAAAAGGGTAAAAGGATACATAAAAAAAGTGGCGTTATTTTTCTTATTTGTATGTCAATTGTTATCATCACAGGTGTGATTGGTGTTTTTGTTTTTAAAGCAAATGGATTTTTATTATCACTTACTCTTTTAAGTGGCTATCAAGCTTTTTCAGGATATCGTATTTTAAGTAATAAATCCAGTATCCCCAAACCACTGGATATTGTAATAGCCATTCTTACTTTGTTATCGGGGGTTTATTACATACTTTATTTTAAATCTATCGGATTTTTCTGGGAACCCGGTCTAATATATGGCACTATAGGGGCGCTGTTTGCGATAGTAATATATGATTTTCTTCGATATCTCATTCCAAGAAACAAATTCAAAAATCGCTGGTTATATGAACATATTTATAAAATGATTGCTGCTTTCACCGCACTATTAGCTGCTTTCTTTGGCACTGTTTTCCCTCAATACCATCCATATAGTCAATTTTTACCATCGCTTTTTGGAACCGTTTTAGCAATTATCTTTATTTTATATTATTGGAGTAAAAACAAAACTAAAAATAGACGTTTTTAAATACAGTTTAAAAAAAGAATTCCCAAAAATAAAGGGCAATCCTAGCTTAACCGTCGTGGGGCATACCACAGGTAAAGAAGAAGGTGCTTTCTTAATTTCTAGGAATAATACGAAGATTCCATTAACCGCACAGGGTTGGAATTCTTTTACCGAATAGATAATTTACTATGCAACTTGTTGCGTAGCGGTATGCCTTCTTTGGTAAATATGTTCTAAGGTTCTGTTGATATCTTGTAATTCAGGCGTTAATATGGCAAGATTGCCGCTAACGTCTGTTGTTACTTCTTTTTGACAGTGAATACATTTGTATTCTTTAATATGCGAAGTCACTTTTTTTGAAATAGAATAGTGATGGCCGAAAATGTTGCAGAATATTTTTTTCATGCTGTAGGTTTTTTTGCAAGAATTACGATTTGGGTAATCGAGAAAATGCGATTAAAAATTTTTAGGTTGAAATAATTAGAAAAATCGCTTACGCTAAATTTCCTTTTGTTAAAGTACTGTATATTAAACGACTGTACCAGTAATTGTTGTGAGTGTTGCCTAACCTGTTGTCAATCTACTTTTTTTTGGTGTCTTACAAAATCAAAACCTGTGGCTTGTCTGTTATTTCATAATCTTTCACTTAATTTGTAACCATGATCAAGAAGAAGGAAACTCTCGTTACCGCCTTTGCCCTTTTCTCTCTTTTTTTTGGAGCTGGCAATCTTATTTTACCCCCATTATTAGGCTTTAATTCAGGTAATCAATGGCTCGTGGTAACAATCGGTTTTTGTATTTCTGCAATGGTAATTCCCATTTTAGGTATTTTGGCACATGCCAAATTACAAGGAACCCTGATGGATTTTGGTAAAAAGATATCCCCAACATTTAGCTTGATCTACGCTTTTTTCATTTACGCCATTGCTATTGCCTTACCAAGCCCAAGAACGGCTTCAGTAACACATGAGATGGCAATACAACCCTATTGGGATATTTCTCCTTGGTTTACTAGTAGTTTTTATTTTGGCTTAGTATTTGTTTTTGCGATGAACCGTTCAAAAATATTAGGAATTCTAGGCAAACTTTTAACCCCTGCCATTATTCTTATTTTACTTTTTGTAATCGGAATTACAATTTTCTCTTTCCCATTCGAATTTGGAACAACAATGATTGCCAGTCCATTTACCAATGGAATTTTAGAAGGTTATCAAACTTTTGATGCAATTGGTGCTGTGGTGGTTGGTGGAGTAATCATAATTTCCATCAATTTAAGACATACCAATGCATCTTATGAAGATAAAAAATCTTTAATACGTAGTGCAGGCTGGTTGGCAGGTTTGGCCCTATTCTTAATATACCTAGGTCTAATATTGTCTGGGGCTTTAGCGCATTCCGTTTTTGATGCAGGCACAAGTAGGACAGCATTACTGTCTGGCTTAGCCATAAACAGCCTTGGTAACGTGGGTAATTTATTTTTGAGCATACTAGTAGGTGTCGCTTGTTTTACAACTGCTGTGGGTATTGTTACAGGAACTGCCGATTTTGTACGATCAAGATTCAATGATTCGCAAACCGCATATAATATCACTGCCGTAATTGGGTGTGTTTTAGGGGTATTAATGGGCCAGTTCAATGTTGGCTATATCATTGCAGTTGCATTGCCATCATTAATGTTCATCTACCCTATTACTATCATTTTAATTTTACTGAATGTAGTACCAGACAAGTATGCATCACCTTTAGTTTTTAAAGCGGTTACCATAGCGACTATCATATTTAGTATTCCAGATTTCCTGGGAAGTATTAGTGCTATTGCGCCAGCGGCAGACACTTTCTCATGGATACCCCTGCAAGAATATAGCTTGGGTTGGGTATTGCCTGCCTTGTTGGTATTTGTTGTGACTAATTTTATAATCAGAAATAAAATTAAATAGATTTTAATCGCCTACTCCTTATTTCTTCGTTTTTTGGAGTAATAATAAAAAGCGTAGGCTATTAAAACCAGTACGAAAAATGGAAGGTACGTACCAATAACTACACCAATTTCATAGGAGTCATCAGGTGCTTGCTGCATCTTTTTTTCAATTTCAGCAGCTTCTTGAAACATTAGAAATAGTCCCATAACCTAAAAATCTATCTCCAAACTAATAGGACAATGATCACTTCCCATTATTTGATCATGAATTTGTGCAGATTTCACTTTATCCCAAATCGATTCGCTGACCAAAAAGTAATCGAGACGCCAACCTACATTTCTACTTCTTGCACCACCTCGCATACTCCAAAACGTATATTTATCAAACGTAGTTGGATGCAACTTTCTAAAGCTATCCACTAAATTTAATTCGTTCAGCATTGCATCAAACCCATCAATTTCTACTTGTGTAAATCCAGATGTTTTGTTGTAATTACTTTTAGGGTTCGCCAAATCATTTGCTGTGTGCGCCACATTAAAATCACCAGTAATAATCAATGGTTTATTTTTCGATAATTCCTTTAGATAATTAGTGAAGTCCTTATCCCACCCTGCTCTATAATCCAATCGCTTTAGTCCGCTTCCACTATTCGGTATGTAAACGTTGACCAAATGAAAGTGCTCAAATTCAGAATGGGTAATACGACCTTCTAAGTCATGCTCTGCAATGCCCATGTTCTTTTTGAATTGAACGGGCTTTAACCTTGTCAAAATTCCGGTACCAGAATATCCTTTTCTATCAGCACTATTGGTGAATAACTCATACCCACCTATATCTTTCAATGCTTCGCTCACTTGATCATCTTGAGCCTTGGTTTCTTGAATGCAAAAAACATCTGCATCAAAATCTTTAACAATATTTTCAAAGCCCTTTTTTACAGAAGCCCTAATGCCATTTACATTCCATGATACTAATTTCATTCTTTGATATTATTTGTTCATCAATTCTTCTATCTCATCTGCCTTAATAGGAATATTTGCCATTAAATTAAAAGGCTCTCCTTTTTTCTGAATAACAACATCATCTTCTAAACGAATACCCATGTTTTCCGCTGGAATATAGATACCTGGTTCAACTGTAAAAACCATATTTGCTTTCATAGGTGTTTTTAAAGCACCGTAATCATGCGTATTCAATCCGATATGGTGACTAGTGCCGTGCATAAAATATTTTTTATACGCAGGCCATTCAGGGTCTTCATTTTGTACATCTGCTTTGTCCAACAATCCCAATCCTAATAATTCAGAAGTCATTAGTTTACCACATTCCTTATGGTATTCTGCCCAAAGCGTGCCAGGAACCAACATTTTGGTAGCATCATCTTTTACCCGTAAAACGGCATTGTAGACCTCTTTTTGACGCTTTGTGAATTTTCCATTTACAGGAATAGTCCTCGTTAAATCACTAGAATAGTTTGCGTATTCTGCGGCAACATCCATAAGAATTAAATCTCCATCATTACAGGGTCTGTTGTTTTCCAAATAGTGTAAAACATTTGCATTATAACCGGAAGCGATAATTGGTGGATATGCAAAACCTTTAGAACGGTTACTTACAAATTCGTGCAGTAATTCTGCCTCAATCTCATATTCCATTACCCCAGGCTTAACAAAACCTAACAATCTTCGAAAACCTTTCTCCGTAATATTACAGGCCGTTTGCATCAATTCTAATTCTTCTGGCTCCTTTATTCCACGAATCTCTTGAAGAACAGGATTACTTTTCGCAACACGATGCGCTGGAAATTGTTGCTTGCATTTTTCAATAAAACGATCCTCTCGAGTTTCTGTTTCTACCGCCTGTCTGTAATGCTCGTTAGTATTAAAATAAATAGTTTCTGCTTCGGTCATTAAATCAAAGAATATTTTATCAAAATCCTTTAACCAATGTATGGTTTGTATACCCGAAACCTCGGTTGCCTTTTCCTTTGTTAATTTAGCTCCTTCCCAAACCGCTATATGTTCGTTAGTCTCCCGAACAAACAGAATTTCACGATTTTTTTTATGTATTGAATCAGGAAACAAGACTAAAATAGTCTCTTCTTGGTCAGCACCAGACAAGTAAAAAATATCTCTATGTTGCTCAAAAGGCATTACACTATCGGCACTAATGGGGTAAATATCATTAGAATTAAAAATCGCAATGCTTTTTGGCTGCATACGATCCATAAATTTCTTTCTATTCTTTATAAATAATGAATTAGGTATTTGATGGTATTTCATGAATTTACATTTTGATATAAAATTACGGATTATGTATTGTTTCAATAGAAAATAGGATGTATAATTATGAAATTTACAAATAAACTTGCGCCCAACTTAACCAACAAAATAGTTAACTTGTATGCTTCAACCAAAAACAAATTAGCAATGAATAAAATAGCTTACCTATTAATGGTCGCCTTATGTTTGCAGGCCTGTTCAGAAACCAAAAAAGAAGAATCTCAAGCTGAACTATTTGCTCGTATCGATACTGAAATTAACCAAAACTCTAAAGGGTATAGTTCATTAAAAGAGGCCACTGAAACCATAGGTCATAGATTAACTGGATCATCAAATGGTGAAAAGGCAGAAGAATATACCTACAATAAGTTTAAAGAATATGGTTTTGAAGATGTAACCTATCAAACTTTTGAGGTAGAAGCATGGGCAAGAGGTAACGTATCCTTAGAAATAAATAATAATTCAATTAAAGTTGTTACCCTAGGTCATTCTCCTATTAAATCAGAGGTAACAGGTGAAATTGTAGATATGGGTAATGGTTTAGATGCTGATTACGCTGCTAACCCAGAAGCTGTAAAAGGAAAAATCGCTTTGGCGTATATTTCAATCTTACCTGGTAGCGAAGAAGGGTTAACCAACCTACATCGAAGTGAAAAAACAGCATTGGCTATTAAATATGGTGCTATTGGTATTATCATCATTAATCAAGTAGATAACGGAGTGCTATTGACAGGTACCGCTTCGGTTACGGGGGAGTTAATTCCAATTCCTGCTGTTTGTATTGGCAAAGAAGATGGAATGGCTTTAAAAGAATCTATGAAAATTAAAAAAGCTACTGCCAAAATAGCAATGACTAACAAAAGTGATGTCATTAAAGCACGAAATGTTGTTGCCACTTTAACTGGTAGTGAGATTCCAGAAGAGATTATTGTACTTGGCGGGCATTTAGATTCTTGGGATTTAGCAACAGGAGCAATAGATAATGGAATTGGTTCTTTTGCGGTTTTAGATATTGCAAGAGCATTTAAGGCAAATAATCTTCACCCTAAACGTACTGTAAAATTCGTAATGTTCATGGGAGAGGAACAAGGTCTTTTAGGCTCTAAATTCTTAGTAGAACAAGCTATTGAAAACAAGACTATTGAAAACATTAAATACATGATGAATCTTGATATGTCTGGTAACCCAATCGGCATGAACGCTGGTGGCAAATTAGATGACGAGCAATTTTTTAAGGATTTAGGGTCTGCCATTCAAAAACAGGACACTATTTATCAAAATACATTCTCTAACAAGTCTGGCCTACACAGCGACCACCAACCGTTTATGTTAGAAGGTGTGCCAATATTATCTGTTAATAGCAATTTAGACCGTTCTATATACGGCTGCTATCATTCTGATTGTGATGATTTTAATTTGGTGAATGAAGACCATATGAAAAACACTTCACGTTTTGGCACTATGATGTTATATTCATTGGCAAATGCAGATAAATTACCTGCAACGAAAATGGACAGTGATACCACTAAAGAATTTATGATAAAAAATAATTTGAAGGAAAAACTGATTATAGGAAACGATTGGAAATGGGAGGAATAAAATTTATAAAATCCTTTCAAAGATTAGTATTGAAGCAGGGTATCATTCCTATGACGCTCTGCTTTTCTATTTTAATAGGTTGTTCGCAACAATCGGAAAACACACCTGTTAATTATTTTGAATTGGTACGACCTGAAATCACAGGGCAACTCGCCTATGAAACCACTGATTTTGTAGAGGATTATTGGCGTGTGGTAGGTAACACAGGGTTTGACAAAACCATCCACCTCATTGCCGATACTTTAAAAGCATCTGGCTATGTGTTGGAGGAGGAATCAAGCTCAGATGACCGATTAATTTATCGTATTGAAAAGCGAGCAATGGACCACCATACATGGGAACCAATTTCAGCATCATTACAAATTTTTGGTGAAGACAAACCTTTATTGATGTCCGAAACAAATAGAAATATGACCTATTTGAACTCGACATCAACTGCCGAAAATGGTGTTAAAGCTGAAGTTGTTTGGATAAAATCTCTTATGGAATTAGAAACAGTTTCCGTAAAGGGAAAAATAGTATTTACTGAAATAGGTGCAAGACGGCTGTCTAAGCTCGCTATTAAAAAAGGTGCTCTTGGCATTATTTCTTATGACAACCCCGACTATCTACAACCCGAAAAGAATAAAACTTCCATACAGTTCAGAAGTCTACCATCAGATGATGATTCTAAGTTTTGGGGAATTGCACTTTCCTACGAGGCAAAGGAAAAACTAATTACATGTTTAATAAAGGGAAGGACAGAGGTTATCGTAAACATACAAACTAAACGTTACCCATCTGAAGAACTAACTATTATTGCCACTATAAAAGGAGCAAAAAACCCTGATGAACGTTTGGTATTTAGTGCACATATTCAAGAACCTGGGGCAAACGATAATGCTACCGGTGTAGGTGCTCAATTAGAAATGGCTAAGACAGCAGCTAAATTACTTAAAGAAGGAAAGATTCGCATTGACCGTAGCATGACGTTTTTATGGGGAGATGAAATAATTTCTACCAGAAGATATATTGAAGAAGATACTAAGCGAGCAAAGGGAATTAAATGGGGAATAAGTTTAGATATGGTTGGCGAAAATACTGCTAAAACAGGCGGTTCGTTTTTAATAGAAAAAATGCCAGATCCTAGTGCTATTTGGACAAGAGGTGCCGATAAGCATACCGAGTGGGGCGGTGAAGTTTTATCATTAGAAGACATGAAACCGCACTACCTCAACGATTTTATTTTTTTAAATTTTAGAGAACAGGGTGAATTTGCAAATTGGAAGGTTGAAACCAACCCATTTGAAGGTGGAAGTGATCACACTCCGTTCTTAAAAGCCAATATTCCCGGGCTTTTACTTTGGCACTTTACAGATCAATTTTACCATACTGATAATGACCGTATTGATAAGGTTTCACAAGAAACTTTAAAAAATGTTGGGACTGCAGCTTTAGTCAGTGGATTAGAATTGGTGAATGCAGATACATCTACTGCAACAGAATTATTAGGACAATTAAAGAAAACCGCAGATAATAGACTAACAGCAGAATTCAATCTCAGTAAAAAAATAGTACAAAATAATGGGAACTTAAATCATGAAATTTCTATTCTCGATGCTTGGGAAGATTGGTATTCAAAATCTTTTCGTTCAATATTAGACATGGTCTTGAATTCTAATTCGGACTTAGAAAAAGAAGTCATTGAAGCTCAGGAAATGTTGGCGAAAAAAAAGCAACAATTAGTAAAAGAACTTAAAGACTAAAAAAGGGTCCTTTACTCAAGGACCCTTGATACATTTTAACTTATTTAGAAATTAGGTTTTTGCCATAGCGTTTTTTATGGCTCCTATAATAGCCATAATTACGCCACCGCCGATACCGCCGCCGGCCAAACTAGATATAATCCCAGAAACGTCCATTCCGCCGTCCGTTGCTAGACCAAGCATCCCTAGCAAAGTTCCGCCTATACCGCCGCCGAGAATTCCGGTTATACTATTCCCAAGAGTTCCTAAACTTAGTTTAGGTAATAATTTTCCAGCAACATTACCACCTATTGCGCCAGAAATTAATTGAATAATTAAAAGTAAATACTCTTCCATATTATAAAATATTAATTGGTTATTTGGCAATAATTTAACATTATTATTACCATTATCATAAATAATATTAAAATTTATTTTAAATAATGTAGACATAAATCATTTCCGTTATTTCAAAACTTGTTTTTTTGTCATGAATAAAAGTTATGATTAACTTCCACGATACAAACCGTATGATATAAAAATGAAACGATTCTACCTTCTGTTATTTACCAGTATTTACATAGGTTCAGCACAAGTACAACCTACAACATCTCAAAAAATCAAAGAATCTTTAGTGTCCAAAAAAGCTATGGATGCTAATTCATTAGTCAAAAATCTGGCTTTAAAAAATATTGGCCCGTCTGTAATGAGTGGTCGTGTTGTAGACTTGGCCGTTAACGAAGACAATCCGACAGAGTATTATGTTGCATATGCTTCAGGTGGTTTATGGTACACCAATAATAATGGCACAACTTTTACACCTATAATGGATGAAACCCAGACCCAAAACATTGGTGATATTGCGGTACACTGGCCGAGTGGTACTATCTGGGTCGGTACGGGAGAGAATAATGCTTCTCGTTCTTCTTATGCAGGAATCGGAATTTTAAAATCTACCGATAAAGGAGAGACTTGGAAAAACATGGGTCTATCCGATTCACATCATATAGGTCGTATCATAGTAAATCCTAAAAACGCAGATGAAGTAACCGTTGGTGTAGCTGGTCATTTATATTCTCCAAACAAAGAACGTGGTATTTACAAAACCACCGATGGCGGTAAAATTTGGAAAAACACTTTGTTCATTAATGATGTTACAGGCGTTATAGACGTAGCATTTGCACCAGACAACTTTAATATACAATTTGCCGCTGCATGGCAAAAAGATAGAAAGGCATGGGATTTTATCGGTAACGGTGAAGGTTCAGGTATCTACAAAAGTACCGATGCGGGCGCTACTTGGTTGAAAATCTCAATGCCATCAAGTGGTTTTCCTACGGGCGACGGAATTGGTAGAATAGGATTAGCAGTGTTCGATGCTAACACCGTTTATGCTGTTCATGATAATCAATTTAGACGAAAAAAATCCGGAGAAAAGAAAGATAAGCAAGAAGGATTAACAAAAGATGATTTTAAATCACTTTCAAAAGAGCAATTTCTTGACCTAAATGATAAGGAGTTGAACGATTTTTTGAAGACCAATAATTTTCAAGAAAAATATCGTGCTGCCAACGTAAAGCAAATGGTACGTAGTAATGCAGTAAAACCAGTCGATCTTGCCCTATATTTAGAAGATGCAAATTCTATGCTTTTCGATACGCCTGTAATTGGTGCTGAGGTTTACCTCAGTAATAATGGTGGTAAAACATGGGTAAAACAAAATGAAGATTATATTGATGACCTCTTCTATAGCTACGGTTATTATTTTGCCCAAATTAGTATAGACCCTAAGAATGTAGATGCCATTTATTTATCTGGAGTACCAATAATTTCTTCAAAAGATGGCGGCAAAACTTATAAGTCAATAAATGGCGACAATGTTCATTCTGATCATCACGCTTTATGGGTCAACCCTAATTCGCCAGGTCACTTAATTAATGGAAATGATGGTGGTGTAAATACCAGTTATGATGATGGTGAAAGTTGGATCAAGAACAATTCACCAATCGTAGGTCAATTTTATGCAATTGCCGTTGATAACCAAAAACCGTATAATGTATATGGTGGCCTACAAGATAATGGTGTATGGATGGGACCGAACAACGCAGATGAAAGTACAGAGTGGCACCAAACAGGACAATACCCTTGGAAATCGATTTTGGGTGGTGACGGTATGCAAGTACAAATTGATTCTAGAAATCATAATACTGTTTACACTGGCTTTCAATTTGGCAATTACTTTAGGTTAGATTTAGAAAATGATAAACGAGTTTATATTCAACCTAAACATGAATTAGGCGAAACACCTTACCGATTTAATTGGCAAACACCTATTCTATTATCTCCCCATAATCAGGATATATTATATATGGGAAGCAACAAATTACATCGTTCATTAAACCAAGGCGATACTTGGGAAACGATTTCTGCTGATTTAACCCAAGGTGGTAGAAGTGGAAATGTTGCTTTTGGTACCTTGGCTACAATTTCTGAATCTCCATTTAAATTCGGATTGATTTATACCGGTAGTGATGACGGGCTTATTTACCGCACCGATAATGGTGGTGGTAGTTGGGAAGTGATTTCTAAAAATTTACCACAGAACTTATGGGTAAGTAGGGTTGTTGCATCAAAGTATAACGAAAATAGAGTCTATGCAACTTTGAATGGCTACCGTTCAGACGATTTTACTCCTTATATATATGTAAGTGAAGATAAAGGAATTACATGGAAGAACATTTCTAGTAACATACCAATGTCTCCAGTAAATGTAATTATAGAGGATTCGGAAAATGAAAATGTATTGTTCGTAGGTACTGACAATGGACTATATGTTTCCTTAAATAGTGGAAGCACATGGGAATCTTTTCAAAACGGAATGCCATATGTTGCCGTTCATGATTTGGTAATTCAGAAAGAAGAAAAGCATTTATTGGTAGGTACGCACGGCAGAAGTATTTACAAAGCTGACATCGCTCAACTACAAAAACTAACCCCTGAAGTACTAAAAAAAGAGTTACATATCTATTCATTAGAAAATATCATACATTCAACACAATGGGGAAATTCATGGAGTTCATGGTCAAAAGCTAGCACACCAGGACTGGATATTACTTTTTACTCTAGCAGAGATGAAGTATACCAGGCTAAAATAAAATCTTCAGATGATATTACCGTAAGTGAAACTGAAGTAATAGCGAATAAAGGATTAAACATTTTATCCTATGACTTGGGCTTTACTAAAATAGGAAAACTAAATTACCTTAAAAAGCATAAAACAGAATTGAATCAAGCTAAAAATGGTAACACTTATTTGCCAAAAGGCTCATATACTGTTGAAGTAAAGGGAAACGGGAAAATGGAACAGGTGACTTTTGAAATTGAATAATCCGCATGAAAATAGTTGATTGGTACTTATTACCAGATTTAGGAGTAAGTCATAATCCTGAGATTAAAAAGAGAACCTTAATCGGTACTAATGAGATACCTCAATTAATGATGTATGGCACGGCTATTTTTAAACCCGGTCAAGAGGTAAAATTACATAAACATGATACCATGTATGAAGTTTTTCTTATTCAAACTGGAAAGGCAATTTTTATCATTTTAGGCAATGAGTACGAAGTAAGTCCTGGCAATTGTATTACGATAGAACCTGGTGAATTACATGCCCAACGCAATCCATTCGACACTGATGTTTCATGGACCTATTTTGGCATTGCCACTGATTAATTTTTGACAAAATATATGGAACTAACTTTAGGAATACCTGCTTTACTTTTCCCTGCAATTTCTTTAACCATGTTGGCCTATAATGCTCGTTACCTAGCAATTGCCGGGCTCATACGTCAATTACATCATAAATATCAAGAAACAGCATCACCTTCTATTGGCTTGCAAGTTCAAAAATTACGCAAAAGACTTACTATAATTAAAAACATGCAGGCAACCGCTATCTTTAGCTTTCTTTTAGCGGTAATTACAATGGCACTCTTATTTTTTAATTATGTAATAATCGCCAAAATAGTATTTGGCATTAGTCTATTTGCTTTAATCCTTTCTTTAGTTTTAAGTTTAATTGAAGTTCAACTTTCCACCAAAGCCTTATCAATTCAATTAAAGGATATGGAAAAATGAAGCAAATAAAAGAGCTTGAATTACTTAATCAAATTAGAGAGATTAGGGAATTCGATTTTGGTATCTTCTATTTTTTTAAAAAAGGAATTATTATATCAGAAATGAATAAAGGTGTTCTTTTTAGATGGGAAGACGCCTCGAAAGTTGTTACCGCAGCTGAAAATATATATGGCTTAGAAATTCCAATAATCTATATTGCCAATCGAATAAACAACTATTATGTAGTACCCTCAAATTGGCTAAAGTTTTATCAAAATAGACATAAAATGGCCTTTTACGGTGTTGTAGGTAAAACAACAGGTAGTAGGGCAAGTATACTTTTAGAATGGTTTTTCTTTAAAAACTCTATTATTCAATTTAAAGATTTAGACGATGCCGTACTTTGGGCAATAGATAAATCACAGTTAAAAACCAATCAAATATCACCCTAGTTTGTTTGTTCAAGATTTTTAATCCTTTTGGTAGTTTAATCTTATAATTCTTCAACACTATAAAATTGATTCTTAAAATGAATCTAAATAGGCATACTAAACCCCTTGAAAACTTGTTAATAACTAGCGTGTGATGTAAATTCGCGTATAAAATTAACAACTAATGAGCGGATTTTTTAAATCTTCGATTGGTAGAAAGTATGCAATGGCTCTTTCTGCTTTCTTTTTAATGTTTTTTCTACTTCAGCATTTTGCAATTAATATTTTATCGGTTTTCAGTCCAGATGCGTTCAATGAAACTTCGCATTTTATGGGTACTTTTTGGGCCGTACAATACCTATTGCAACCTGTTTTAATTTTTGGAGTTATTTATCACTTCGTGATGGGTTTCATTCTTGAAATTAAAAATAGAAATGCTAGAGCAGTGAACTACGCTAAAAACAATGGTTCAGCTAATTCTAGCTGGATGAGTAGAAACATGATTTACAGCGGATTGGCAATTTTGGCCTTTTTAGTGCTGCATTTTATTGATTTCTGGTTACCAGAAATCAATACCAAATATATTCAAGGCGATATGTCTGGATTGTTGGGAGATGGTGAAGGTTTTCGCTACTACGAAGAATTGACACATAAATTTGTGAACCCGATTAGAGTAGCAGCTTATGTACTAGCCTTTGTGTTTTTATCATTACACCTTATGCACGGATTTAGTTCTGCTTTTCAGTCAGCTGGCGTATCCTCTATGAGAAAGAAAAAGCTTCAAACTTTTGGTAAGGCATATGCTATTATAATTCCATTAGGTTTTATTTTCATCGCCATTTATCATCATTTTAATCATTAATACCTTTTACTTATGTCTGTATTAGACTCAAAAGTACCTAAAGGTCCATTGAAAACGAAGTGGACCGATTATAAGAACCATATTGATTTGGTTAACCCTGCCAATAAACGAAACATTGACGTTATCGTAGTTGGAACAGGATTAGCAGGTGGTTCAGCTGCGGCTACCTTGGCAGAATTGGGATATAACGTTAAAACGTTTTGTTACCAAGATTCTCCAAGAAGAGCGCACTCCATTGCAGCACAAGGTGGTATCAATGCTGCTAAAAACTATCAAGGTGATGGTGACTCTACCTATCGTTTATTTTACGATACGGTAAAAGGTGGTGATTACCGCTCTAGAGAAGCTAACGTATATAGATTAGCAGAAGTTTCTTCAAATATAATTGACCAATGTGTTGCCCAAGGTGTACCATTTGCACGTGATTATGGCGGCCTATTAGATAATCGTTCATTCGGTGGTGTATTAGTTTCTCGTACTTTTTACGCAAAAGGACAAACAGGACAACAACTTTTACTAGGCGCATATTCAGCAATGAACAGACAAATTGCACGTGGTAAAATTACCCCGTACAATCGTCATGAAATGTTAGACGTTGTTAAAGTAAATGGTCAAGCAAGAGGAATCATCGCACGAGACCTGGTAACAGGTGAAATTGAGCGTCATTCTGCCCATGCTGTCGTTATTGCTTCTGGTGGATACGGAAATGTTTATTTCCTATCAACTAATGCAATGGGCTCTAACGCAACTGCAGCTTGGAAAATTCACAAAAAAGGAGCGTTTTTCGCAAACCCTTGTTATACTCAAATTCACCCAACGTGTATTCCACGTTCAGGTGATTATCAGTCTAAACTTACGTTGATGTCTGAGTCGTTACGTAATGATGGCCGTATTTGGGTTCCTAAGAATATGGACGATGTAATGGCAATTCGTGAAGGAAAGAAAAAGCCGACCGATCTGTCTGAAGATGAAAGAGATTATTACTTAGAACGTCGTTATCCAGCGTTTGGTAACTTAGTTCCACGTGATGTAGCTTCAAGAGCTGCTAAAGAGCGTTGTGATGCTGGTTACGGAGTAAATGCAACTGGTGAAGCTGTGTATTTAGATTTTGCATCTGCAATACAACGCTATGGTGTCGAGCAAGCAAAAATTCATAATATTGAAAATGCCTCAGCTGCAAAACTATACGAATTAGGTGCCGCCATCGTAAAAGCTAAATACGGAAACCTTTTTCAAATGTACGAGAAAATCGTAGATCAAGATCCATACAAAACCCCAATGATGATTTATCCTGCGGTACATTATACAATGGGTGGTGTCTGGGTCGATTATAATTTAATGACCACTGTTGAAGGTTTATACTGTATTGGTGAAGCAAACTTCTCTGATCACGGTGCAAACAGACTAGGAGCATCTGCTTTAATGCAAGGTTTAGCGGATGGATACTTCGTATTGCCTTACACAATTGGTGATTACTTATCTCATGAAATTAGAACAGGAAAAATTCCAACTAACACTCCTGAGTTCGATGAAGCTGAAAAATCTGTAACTGATAAAATTGATTTCTTTATTACCAATAAGGGTTCACACTCTGTTGATTATTACCATAAAAAATTAGGTAAAATCATGTGGGACAAATGTGGTATGTCTCGTAATGCAGAAGGTTTAAAAGAAGCTATTGTAGAGATTAAAGCTTTACGTGAAGATTTCTATAAGAATGTAAGTGTTCCTGGAACTGCGAACGAACTAAATGCTGAGCTTGAAAAAGCTGGTCGTGTAGCTGACTTTTTAGAATTGGGAGAGTTATTTGCAAAGGATGCACTTGAAAGAGATGAATCTTGTGGAGGACATTTTAGAGAAGAGTCTGTTGAACTTGACGGCGAACAAAAAGGAGAAGCAAAACGTAATGATAAAGATTTTGCTTTTGTTTCTGCTTGGGAATACAAAGGGGAACCTAGTGATGCCGTTTTACATAAAGAGCAACTAGAGTTCAACGAAATCGAATTAAAACAAAGAAGTTATAAATAAATAGTATTGAGCTATTACACATGATTTACATCATTCAATAATACTCATTACTCAATACTTAAAATATGAATCTGACATTAAAAATTTGGAGACAACAAAATGCCCAATCTAAGGGTAAAATGGTCGATTATAAAGTGACAGAGATATCTGAACACATGTCTTTCCTAGAAATGATGGATGTTCTAAACGAGCAATTAATTAACAAAGGTGAAGAACCAGTGGCTTTTGACCATGATTGTCGTGAAGGAATTTGTGGCATGTGCTCTATGTTTATAAACGGTGAAGCTCATGGCCCAGATAGAGGTGTTACGACTTGTCAATTGCATATGCGTATGTTCAAAGACGGCGATACTATTACTATTGAACCATTTAGAGCAAAAGCTTTTCCTGTACTAAAAGATTTAGTAGTTGACAGAAGTTCTTTTGATCGTATACAGCATGCTGGTGGTTATATTTCTGTGAATACCTCAGGTAATACTCAAGATGCTAATAATATCCCTATTTCTAAACATGCTGCTGATGAAGCGATGGATTCTGCAACATGTATTGGTTGTGGTGCTTGTGTAGCGAGCTGTAAAAACGCTTCTGCTATGCTGTTTGTAGGTGCGAAAGTATCTCAATACGCATTATTACCACAAGGCCAAATTGAAGCTGTAGACCGTGTTCAAAATATGGTTGCTCAAATGGATTTGGAAGGATTTGGAAATTGCACAAACACTGGTGCTTGTGAAGTTGAATGTCCGAAAGGAATTTCATTAGAAAATATCGCAAGAATGAACCGCGAATTTTTAAGCGCTAACGTTAAAGGTTAAATTCCATTTATAATAAATATTGAAAATCCCATGCTGTAAGGCTTGGGATTTTTTATTTTTAATACATGTCCGAAGATTACAAAGTAAAACGAATAAAAGTACCGCGTTTTAATGAAGAGTCCGGTTTTTATACCACACCACAACGCTCTAAAATAATGAGCAAAATACGAGGTAAAAATACCAAACCAGAATTAGCCTTTCGTAAAGCTTTATATGCGGAAGGTTATCGTTATCGAATTGATTATAAAAAGTTAATCGGCAAGCCAGATATAGCGCTTCCAAAGTATAAAACCGTCATATTTATAGATGGTGAATATTGGCATGGAAAAAATTGGAAAGAACGAAAACCTAAAGTAAAAACCAACAGAGTATTTTGGATAGCTAAAATTGAAAGAAATATTCAAAGAGATAAAGAAGTAAATACTGAGTTAACAAGAAAAGGATTTACCGTCTTTAGGTTTTGGGAAACGGAAATTAAAAAGAATTTAGATACTTGTCTACAACAAACCATTACCCACCTAAATACTGTGCAAATGAGCACAAAATGAAATTTTTAAAGTTCATTTAATAAATTTTTAACCCTTGACAGCCCTTATTTAATAGGCCTTTAACGAAATTAGGTTTCTATGATATGTAATTTAGTTTCAAACAAAATTATTAACCCTAAAAACTAAATATATGAAGAGGATAGCAATATTAGCTACTAATGGATTTGAAGAAAGTGAATTAAAATCCCCAAAAGAAGCCATGGAAAAAGAAGGCTTTAATGTAGAGATAGTAAGTTTGAAAAAAGGAGATATAAAAAGCTGGGCAGATGGTAATTGGTCTAATAATTATAAAGTTGATAAGACTTTGGATGAAGTAAAAGCCGAGGAATACAATGCCTTAGTATTACCAGGCGGAGTCATTAATCCAGATTTGTTAAGAAGAGAAGAGTCTGCACTCAATTTCGTTCGAGATTTCTTTAAAATGAAAAAACCAGTAGCAGCAATTTGCCATGCACCGTGGACATTAATTAGTGCAGGTGTAGTAAAAGGAAGAAAAATGACATCTTTTAAATCTATAAAAGATGACTTAATAAATGCAGGAGCAAATTGGGTAGATGAAGAAGTCGTAGTAGACCAAGGGCTTGTAACCAGTAGAAATCCAGATGATTTACCAGCATTCAATTCCAAATTAATTGAGGAGATCAAAGAAGGAAAACATGAAATGCAGCATGCATAATTTACACTTGAATTAGTACATTAAAAAAGCCCAACCTTTCGGATGGGCTTTTTTAATGTCCATTCTCAAAATTCTTACATTTACTATTATGGACTATACCCAACTAACTATAAAATCAAAACTACCAGATATAAAAACAACAATTTTTACAACCGTTGGTAATCTTGCAAGAGAACACAATGCCATAGACTTGTCACAGGGCTTTCCCAATTTTGAAGCTGACCGAGAGCTTTTATCCTTGGTTACAAAAGCAATGCATGAAGGTCATAACCAATATGCACCTATGCCCGGTTATTATGGTCTACGAGAAGTTATTTCCGAAAAAATAGAATCGCTGCATAACCATCATTATAATCCAGAAAGTGAAATTACAATTACAGTTGGAGCTACTCAAGCAATTTTTACGGCTATTACAGCCTTTATTGGCTTAGGCGATGAGGTAATTGTTATAAAACCAGCGTATGATTGTTACGAGCCCGCTATCATCTTAAATGGAGGCAACCCAGTACTTATTCAATTAGATACACCAGATTATAAAGTTGATTGGGAAGTATTTAAAACGAAGATAACCCCTAAAACGAAGATGGTTATTATTAATACACCTCATAACCCAAGTGGAACAATTTTATCGAAAAAAGATATGGAAAAGCTTCAAGACATTCTTAAGCCTACAAATATCATTTTATTAAGTGATGAAGTATATGAACATATCATCTTTGATTCTCAAACGCACCATAGCGCATCACAATTTAAAGATTTGGCAGAACGAAGTTTTGTTTGTGCATCTTTCGGAAAAACATTTCACGTTACCGGATGGAAAATGGGTTATTGTGCAGCGCCAGCAGCTTTAATGGCAGAATTTAGAAAAGTGCATCAGTTTGCAGTTTTTTGTGCAGACCATCCCGTACAACGGGCATTAGCTTCATATTTAAAAAATGCCTCTCATTATCTAGATTTGAACAATTTTTACCAAAAAAAGCGAGATTTATTTTTACAAGGAATAAAATCATCCAAATTTACTTTCAAACCATCACAAGGCACTTATTTTCAATTACTAGATTATACTGCCTTATCAAATGAAGATGATGAAATTATAGGCAAACGCTTAATAACAGAGCACAAAATTGCATCCATACCCATATCTTCTTTTAATCTAAATAATAGAAATGATTATAAGCTACGATTCTGCTTTGCCAAAAAGCAGGAAACTTTAGAAAAAGCGATTGAAATTCTTTGCAGATTATAATTTAATCTTATTAAAAAGCCGCATTTACTTTCGTCATAAATTCGCCAATTTTACTTGGCTCTAACCAACGAGTAACAACGACTACATCATTTTCTTTATCAATTACTATAAAATTACCACCAAAGCCAGCGGCATAGAAAATATTTTCAGAAAGTCCTTCCCAATGGCGGTCTCCTTTTTTATTCAACCACCACATATATCCGTAATTAGGGTTTGGTATGGAAGGTGTAGTGGCTTTTTTAATCCATGATTCTGAAATAATCTGGCTATCCTGCCATTTTCCGTTATTTAAGAAAAGTAATCCAAAACGAGCCATATCTTCTGCATTAATGAACATTCCGGCACCAGAGTGTCCTCCACCTGTAACCGACTTCATTTGTAACCCATCAATTTCTGTCCATGAATTGTCATAACCAAACCAACGC
The DNA here is from genome assembly GCF_963977385.1 of uncultured Maribacter sp. Taxonomy (GTDB): domain Bacteria; phylum Bacteroidota; class Bacteroidia; order Flavobacteriales; family Flavobacteriaceae; genus Maribacter. The sequence goes on from NZ_CAXBOU010000001.1 coordinate 40,398, forward strand.
CAAGAAGATGAAGCGCCTATTTTATCCATTATTTTCTCTTTAAGAACCATTGGCATAGGTTTCCGCCACACATGAGTAAGTGAATATGCCAAAACATTTACGCGAATGTCATTATATTCCATAACTGTACCAGGTTCCTTTGGCTCAGCGAACTTCCAATCGTCTATATCACCTTTATTTGGTGGTCTATCGGCCCAATCTTTACCACCCCATAATTCACCAGACCATGCAGAATTTTGTTGTAATAAGTGCTCCCATGTAATTTTTGAATTATGTTTTCCATCGAAAGTCCCATCCCATATATAATTTCCGACAATATCATTGGTGTTAGAAATAACTCCTTCATCTTCGGCTAGGCCCGCCATCGTGCTCAAAAAACTTTTGGTTACACTGAAGGTCATATCTACTCTTTTGGTATCACCCCATTGTGCAACCACATATCCGTTTTTAAGAATCATACCTGCCGGACCACCTCTTTTCTTTGTGGGACCTAAAATCTGATGAAACGGTTCCTTTTCAAAGCCTTTCAAAATTGCAATTCTTAAATCTCGAGAACCAGAATATTCATTCGCCTCTGCAAAAGTGATTGCATTATTTAATTGAGTTTCTTTGATTTTAAAAGATTGAGGAGATTTTTGCTCCCATTCGGCATTTGCTTTTGGAAAGTAATAATCTTGTGCATTAACGTTCAATAAACCTATAAATATAAATAGGATAAAATATTTTAATTTCATGGATCGTTGTTTGAGATTACAAGGTACTTAAATCGAAACGCATTAACCAATCAGTTTGTTCATCGTTTCCAATAAAATATGGGTGTGTCCCAAACTTTTTAAATGCGTTGCGCTGGTAGAATTTAATAGCACGTTGGTTATGTTCCCATACACCCAACCAAAGTGAGTTTTTCTTACGCTGTAATGCAATATGTTTAATTTGATTTAGAATTTCTTCCCCTAGGCGCTTACCTTGATAACTCGCTATCACATAAATACGTTCAAGCTCTATACTATCTACTAATTTACCATCTGTTTGAGCGTTACCTTCGTTTAATTTAAAATAGGCTACCAAGGTTTGCTCATGATAAACAAAGTAAAAATGGCTTTCTGTATTTTGTAATTCTATCGCCAAAGTATCATTAGAAAATGCCCTATCTATATAATTTTTAAAATCTAAAGGGTCATTATCATTTTCAAAAGCTTCAACAAAAGTTTTTCTTGAAATTAGCATTAATTGACTGAGGTCATTAAACGAGCAAGGCTTATAAGAAAGTTCCATACCGCTAAAATAAAAAAAGGAGCAAATTTCTTTGCTCCTGATGGGGGAAATAATATAAAAAAGGTTGATTTGGTATGTTAACCGTTTTTAACACTACTGTTTAATAGCAATGCTATTGATAGTGGGCATTTTTCAATTGCGAACTTTTTACTATTGTTTTTGGGCGAATATTTTACCTTCTGTTCTCATCAGTAGCATACCGTCTTCCGTTTCTTTCATTTCAATAAACTCGTCTGGGAAATCAGTACCTGGATAACTGACTATATAAATATTGTCATTAACGCTCCATTTAAAATCTGTCAAATAAACTACTTCACCGTTTTTGTAACCGTGAAAACGGCCTAGATAGACGTCATTAAATATCCACTCTTCATTATCTATGACCATTTTATTGGTATTAGTAGCGGTTTTCACCGTATGTTTCCAAATTCCAATGATTGGGTCATGATTCTCTTCAATTTTTGAACATGAGGTAACCAGTACCAATAATAACAGACATTTTAATAAGCACTTCATTTTAGGTTAAGTTTTTAAAGCGATTTGGGAAACACTTTTTATTACACTTCAAATATATGTAGTCTTTTTCTTACAATTTAATATTTGTGGTAAAACATAATATACTTGTTGTGTATTACGTAATGTTGTTCATTAAAACACCTTAATTAAATCGTAATTGTAAATAATAAACTTTGTAAAAGGTTAATTTCAAAAGAAAATATCTCAAAAAAAAGCAAAAAAAAAGAGCGACTTATAAAGTCGCTCTTTTTAATCGTCTAAAAGTTATTTATAACATAAACAACTTTTTAGTAAGTCTTAAAAATCCGCTGAAAAAATCATTACGATACACTTGAACTTTTTCTTCAGCTGCAATGTGGTTAAATTGAGAATTCATTTCGGTTAAGTAATTAATAGTTATTGGGTAATAATACATCCTAAAGATATGCACATACCTCTTAATTTATAAAATAATTGTTGTGTAGTCTATTCTAGATGTTGTGAAAAAAAGAAATATTCATTTCATCGATAAAATGAAATTCTTTAAATATTCATTTCAGGTATTTCACCATTTACAATTAAAGCACCTTCAGTAGCTTCAATAATCTCATTTACCGTTACCCCTGGAGCCCTTTCTATTAACAAAAAGCCTTTGTCGGTAACTTCTAGCACCGCCAAATTTGTTACGATTTTTTTAACACAACCAACACCAGTTAATGGCAAACTGCATTTCTTTAACAGTTTTGACTCACCTGCCCTATTTGTATGCATCATTGCAACGATTATATTTTCGGCAGAAGCAACAAGATCCATTGCACCACCCATACCTTTAACCATTTTGCCTGGTATTTTCCAATTGGCAATATCGCCGTTCTCAGCAACCTCCATGGCGCCCAATATGGTAAGGTCTACATGTTTACCCCTTATCATTGCAAAACTAGTTGCAGAATCAAAATATGAAGCCCCTGGTAATGCCGTAATAGTCTGTTTGCCAGCATTGATTAAATCTGCATCTTCTTCTCCATCGAAAGGAAAAGGTCCCATTCCTAGAATTCCATTTTCACTTTGAAATTCAACATTAATATCATCGCGTACATAATTTGCTACCAAAGTTGGAATACCGATTCCAAGGTTTACATAATAGCCATCTTCCACTTCTTGTGCAATTCTTTTTGCAATTCCGTTTTTGTCTAACATGTTCTTATTTTTGACGTACCGTTCTTTGTTCTATTCTCTTCTCGTAATCTTTTCCTTGAAAAATTCGTTGCACGAAAATTCCTGGAACATGTATTTGATTAGGGTCTAATTCTCCTTCAGGCACCAATTCTTCGACCTCAGCTACGGTAATTTTAGCGGCACCACACATACATGGATTAAAATTACGCGCGGTACCTTTAAATATTAAATTACCGGCTGCATCTCCTTTCCATGCTTTTACAAATGCATAATCTGCCTGGAAAGCTTCTTCTAAAATATACATCTTACCATTAAATTCCCTTACTTCTTTTCCTTCAGCTACTTCTGTTCCATAGCCTGCAGGAGTAAAAAAAGCAGGAAAACCAGCTTGTGCTGCTCTACATTTTTCGGCAAGTGTACCCTGCGGTGTCAATTCTACCTCTAATTCGCCACTAAGCATTTGCCGCTCAAATTCATCATTCTCCCCAACATATGAAGACACCATTTTTTTAATTTGATGTTTCTGCAACAATAATCCCAAGCCAAAATCATCTACCCCCGCATTATTAGAAATACAAGTAATATCATTCACCCCTAATCTTACTAATTCGCTTATGGCATTCTCAGGTATGCCACAAAGACCGAACCCTCCTAGCATAAAAGTCATTCCATCCTTTACTCCGACTAATGCATCCGTTACGCTTGCTACTGTTTTACGTATCATTTTTTATTAAATTATCTTGTTACTAAAATACCGATTATAAATGGGATTAAATAAAAAAAGGTCTTGGTATAAACCAAGACCTTTTTTTATTTATTAAAATTTTAAACTAAAAATCTAAATCATCTAAATCATCTTCGATATCACTGTCTTTCTTAATACCGGCCGCGAATTTATCACAATCTATTTCGATAGACATGTTTTCTGGTTTTTCAAAATCTTCTTTTGAAATACCTAATTCTTCATCAGCATAATTCTTTGTCATATAAAGCCCCCAAATAGGCAATGCCATAGAAGCACCTTGACCATAGATAATACTTTTAAAATGGATTGATCTATCTTCACCACCAACCCAAACGCCAGTAACTAAATTAGGTACCATACCCATAAACCAACCATCACTATTATTTTGGGTTGTACCTGTCTTTCCAGCAATTGGATTAGTTAACGCATAAGGATATCCAGTAATAATTTCATCATATTCCTTTCTCCATTTATTAGCGCCAGTAGTACGTAATCGCGTACCTGAACCACCTTGTGTTACCCCTTTCATTAAATCGACCATGGCATAAGACACATCTTTACTCAATACATCTTTTGTCTCAGGTACATACTCGTAAAGAACCGTACCGTCTTTATTTTCAATTCGCGTAACCATAACAGGTTTTACATAAACACCTTGGTTGGCAAACGTACCATAGGCACCTACCATTTCATAAACACTAAATTCGGGAGTACCTAAAGCAATTGCGGGTACCTCTAAAATTTCACGATCAAGTCCCAAGTTCTTCACCATATTAACCACTGATTTTGGTCCGACCTCATCTATCAACTGTGCGGTTACCGAATTAACCGAATTCGCTAAAGCCCTTTTTAACGTATAACTGTTTCCTGAATATTTACCATTAGAATTCTTAGGACACCATGGCTCTAAATTACCATGTTTGCCCGCTTCTATACAGTATTGTGTATCTGGACGTGTTTCACAAGGTGACAAGCGTAATTGATCAATGGCAGCTGCATAAACAAATGGTTTAAAAGTAGACCCAGCTTGCCTAGCTCCTTGTATAACGTTATCGTATTGAAAATGCCTATAATTTATACCACCAACCCATGCTTTCACATGACCTGTTTGTGGCTCCATAGACATCATTGCCGTTCTTAAAAATGCTTTATAATAACGAATGGAATCCATTGGCGTAAGAATAGTATCCTTTTCTTTAATTGGGCTTTTCCAATCAAATACCGTCATTTCAGTCTTTTTAGTAAAAGATTCCCGTATTTCTTTTTCAGATTTACCGGCATCTTTCATAATTCGCCATCTCTCTGAAGTTTTCATAGCACGCTCCATAATACCATTGGTCTCTTCTGGAGTAATATCTAAAAATGGTGCAGTTGGGTTTCTATCTGGAGTATTCTGATGAAAAAATTCAGCCTGCAACTTCGTCATATGTTCATTGACAGATTCCTCAGCATTGGCCTGCATTTTTGAATCTATAGTCGTGTAAATCTTTAATCCGTCTAAATACAAATTATAACGATCCGACTCATCACCAATGGCTGGCTTCGGATTTTTATTAATCCAATCCTTCATAAAGCGATGTAAATACATTCTAAAATAGGTAGCCAAACCAACACTATGACTTTCTGGATTATAGTTAATATCCATTTTCATGGATTGAAGGGAATCTTTTTCCACTTCTGTGATGTAGTCATATTTCGCCATTTGCCCCAACACAACATTTCTTTTGTTAAGTGTAAGTTCTTCTCGTCTTAATGGGTTGAATAATGAAGAATTCTGCAACATACCAATTAACATAGCAGATTCTTCGACTTTTAAATCTTTAGGTTCTTTGCCAAAATAAATGCGGGCAGCAGAACGTATACCATCAGCATTATTTCCAAAATCATAAATATTTAAATACATACTTATAATCTCTTCTTTGGTATAACTACGCTCTAATCGAATGGCCAATACCCACTCCTTTATTTTTTGTTTTATAGCATCGAACTTACTTCTAGAACGAACACCAACAAATAATTGCCTCGCCAATTGTTGCGATATGGTACTTGCGCCACCTTTACTACCCAAATAAGCAAATGCCCTTAAAGTTCCTCTAGCATCAATGCCAGAATGATCCATAAAACGAATGTCTTCGCTTGCGATAAGCGTATTCACCAAATTTTCAGGTAAATCTTCGAATTTTACGTCGGTCCGGTTATCATCCAAATAGAATTTACCCAACAGTTTACCATCTGAGGAAATAATCTGAGATGCTAAATTAGTCTGTGGATTCTCTAAATATTCATAAGGAGGTAATTCTCCGAACAAACCCCAAGAGGCCGATAAAAATATCAAAGCCACTACGGCAATACCTGACAAGAATAATATCCAAAACCATTTAATGAATTTGGAGAAATTGTTGGTTGTACTCTTCTTTTCCGCTTTTGCCATAATTTACGGGTTACTTTTAATTACTTCAATACCTACATCGGTTATGCCTTCAAGACTAATAATCCCCGAAACATTACCGTTTTTACGCATCGCTTGTGAAACCTCAATAGTATATACGCCAGAAGAAGAAAAAACGATGTTTTCTTTATACCATAATTTATTTTCCTTGATACTTCCGTTCCCTTTTCCCAACCAAGTACCATCTGGTAAAGACATTGTATATTCTAGTGTATCCTTTGTTACTTTGCCCTCAGGCGTGGTAAGAGATGCTATTATAAATAAATTACTATACGGAAAGGTATTATCATTTCTAACATTAATAAATATATCATGCCCTTCAATAGTGTCCATTTCAGATAAAGAGAACTCAAGCACATTATCTTTATTCCAGACACCATCTTCTAAAGAACGGTATTCAGATTTGATGATATTGGTATTACAAGAAGTAAATAGCAATACTGCTAAAAAACAACAAAATAAGCTACGCATTGTTTTGATTACTTTTACGATTTCTGTTTTTGTTCTTGTTACGGTTTCGGTTCCTGTTTTTATTCTTGTTCTTGGTTCCTCCACCCTTAGGTCTATCGAAACGCGTAAGACTATCTTGACCAACTACATTTTCAAAAACAACTTTTTCCTCAACTTCAATTTCTATCGCATACATTTCTAAGCTAGCGACTTTCTCTTTCTTCTTATTTTTCTCTAAAATTACATTAACTTGATCCTTCGAAAGAACATGCCAGCTACCTGGATCTTCTTTATAGGAAAACCAGAGCATTTCTTTGAAAATATCAGTTTTTTGACAGAAAGCTAATCCCTTATCCGTAAGCAATTTGGTGTCTGGCCCAGGAAAGTCTTTTAAGGCATCTAGATAAACGTCTAATTCGTAATTTAAGCAACACTTAAGTTTACCGCACTGCCCCGCTAATTTCTGCGGATTTAATGACAACTGCTGATAGCGTGCCGCAGAGGTACTTACAGATCTAAAATCTGAAAGCCAAGTAGAGCAGCATAATTCTCTACCACAAGAACCAATGCCTCCTAATCGTTGTGCCTCTTGACGATACCCTATTTGACGCATTTCGATACGAATACCGAATGCCTTAGCCATATCTTTAATTAATTGTCGGAAATCTACGCGTTCATCGGCAGTATAGTAAAATGTGGCTTTAGACCCATCTCCCTGAAACTCAACATCAGAAATCTTCATTTGAAGCTTAAGAATGATTGCTATTTCACGTGCGCGCTTTTTTATCTCCTCTTCCCTATCTCGACATTTTTGCCAAATATCAATATCTTTTTGACTGGCCTTTCGATATACTTTAGGCGAATCTGGAGTATCATAAGCTACTTTCTTGCGCTTCATTTGTACACGCACCAACTCACCCGTTAAGGTAACCATACCTATATCATGACCAGACTGTGCCTGAGTGGCAACAATATCTCCTATGGAAAGTGATAGATTCTCTGTATTTTGAAAAAACTCTTTTCTACTGTTTTTAAATCGTACTTCAACAAAATCGAATGGCCGTTCCCCGTTAGGGAGCGACATGTTGGAAAGCCAATCAAAAACTGTTAATTTATTGCAACCATCTGTACCGCAAGTACCGTTGTTCTTGCATCCCTTTGGTTGTCCATCCTTACCGGTAGAACAACTACTACAACCCATATTATATATATTGATTTGGCCGAATTTTTGAAGATTCACCAAAAGAGGTTCATAAAAAACTTATAGGTAAAGATACAGTTTTTTTAATGTGAAATAAAAGGGAAGTTGGTAGTATCAATATTCTATATTCAATAACCAATGGTCGATAAGCAGTATCTTAGGGAATTTAATACACGTTAAAAACGTACTTATTTTTAAGCAAAATTTCGTCTTCTTAGTGCTAAAAGTATAAGTTAATTCAAAACCTCTAAACACTTACAGCTAAACTATTTTTTGAATTTCAAGACCTCAGAACGCCCTTTCTTAAAAATCTTATTACTGACAACTTTTCCTTTTCTCAGCTTTTTTTGCTCTTCAAAAGGTAATTCATGCACCTCTTTACAAGTATCTGAACAACAATTGTTCATTTTTTCTGCACATGATTTACATTGGATGAATAATAAATGACAAGCTTCATTTGCGCAGTTTACATGTTCATCACAAGCATTGCCACATTGATGGCAGTTTGATATAACATCATTACTGATTCGTTCACCCCTTCTGTGATCAAATACAAAATTTTTACCCCTAAACTTGTTCTCTAAGTTTTTGTTCTCAACCTGCCTTGCATATTCAATGACGCCTCCTTCAAGTTGGTATACCTGTTCAAAACCTTTGTGTTTATAATAAGCACTTGCTTTTTCACATCGAATACCACCAGTACAATACATCACCAGTTTTTTATCTTTTTTGTGATTTGCTAAATCTCGTTCAATAATGTCTAGTGAATCGCGAAACGTATCTACATCTGGTGTCACTGCATTTTTGAAATGTCCGATTTCACTTTCGTAATGGTTACGCATATCAACAAGAACCGTATCTGGATCTTCAATAAGCTCATTAAATTTTTCCGCGTCTACGTGAATGCCCTTGTTCGTAACATCAAAACTGTTATCGTTTAGACCATCAGCTACAATCTTATTTCTAACTTTTACCTTAAGTTTCAAAAAAGAAAGATTGTCTTGCTCTATAGCAATGTTGAGTCGTACATTTTCTAAAAATGAAATACTATCAAGATGTTCTTTAAATTCATTGAAATTTTCGGCAGGTACCGATAATTGAGCGTTTATACCTTCATGAGCTACATAAATGCGCCCAAGTACATCCATCTCGTTCCAATGTATAAATAAGTGATTTCTAAAAAGGTCGGTGTTACCGATATGTGCATAGGTATAAAAAGAGATGGTAAGGCGATCCTTTCCTGCTTCTTCAATCAAAGCTGCTCTTTCTATCGCACTTAGTGTATTGTACAGTTGCATGCTATACCAATAGTTTTAAGTTATAGAAAAATTTGAATGGCAAAAGTAATGATAAAATCGAAAAATTGCATCCATTTTATTAAGCTTAAACGATTTGAAATAAAAAAAGAGCCTTGATTTTTCAAGACTCTTTATTGACTATTCCATTCTTTTTCTTCTTCATAGCAGTCTTTCAGAATACAGAAAAGGAAATAGTCACCAATGCACGTTGCCACTAAAAACAACGAACTATATTCTATTTAGTAACTTCTATTTCCTATTAGATAGTAAATGATTAAAATGGTTGCGTAATACATTTCAATATTATACAAATCAAAAAAGAAATGGTAATTTAGCTTTCCAAAAAATTCAAAAAATGAGTTCCGAAAAAGAAGCAAAATTAAAAGCATTAAAGTTGACCCTTGACAAAATGGACAAGACTTACGGTAAGGGTGCCGTCATGAAAATGGGTGATAAGGTTGTTGCAGATGTTGAAGTGATTCCTTCGGGCTCGTTAGGATTAGATATTGCATTAGGAGTAGGTGGTTACCCAAGAGGCAGAGTCGTTGAAATTTATGGTCCTGAATCTTCTGGTAAAACCACATTGACACTTCATGCTATTGCTGAAGCACAAAAAAAAGGCGGTATCGCGGCATTCATTGATGCAGAGCATGCTTTCGATCGTTTTTATGCTCAAAAATTGGGTGTTGATATAGATAACTTAATCATTTCTCAACCAGATAACGGAGAACAAGGGTTAGAGATAGCAGATAATTTAATTCGCTCTGGGGCAATTGACATTGTTGTTATTGATTCTGTTGCTGCATTGACTCCTAAAAGCGAAATTGAAGGAGAAATGGGAGATTCTAAAATGGGACTTCATGCTCGTTTAATGTCTCAGGCATTAAGAAAGCTTACAGGCTCAATTAGTAAAACAAACTGTACCGTTATTTTCATTAATCAATTGCGTGAAAAAATTGGTGTAATGTTCGGTAATCCTGAAACAACTACTGGTGGTAATGCCCTTAAGTTTTACGCGTCAGTACGTTTAGATATTAGAAGATCCACACAAATAAAAGATACAGACGGTAACGTTCAAGGTAATAAGACAAGAGTAAAGGTTGTTAAGAACAAAGTAGCTCCACCATTTCGTACTACTGAATTTGACATTATGTACGGTGAAGGAATTTCAAAAGTGGGTGAGGTTATAGATCTTGGTGTAGAGTATGAAATTGTAAAGAAGAGTGGCTCATGGTTTAGTTATGGCGACACAAAACTTGGACAAGGTCGTGATGCCGTTAAAAACCTTTTATTGGACAATCCAGAACTATTCGAAGAATTGGATGGTAAAATACGAGAGGCAATTAATGCGCTGAACGCTAAATAAAGTTTTTTTAGTTAAACAGAGTTACCTTCTACGCAACCATTGCAACTAACTTTCATCTTATAAACAAATTATTTGTTTGATGAAGCAAAAATTAATATTGTTGGCTGTTTTTATAGCCTTTATAAGCAATGGTTGTTCGATAGAAGATGATAGCGCCAATTTTCATTTCACATCATTGGAAATTGTAGGCGCTGAATTACCGGAATCTTTTGATTACAATCAGACCTATGAGATTTCGGTAAACTTTATAAAACCTAATAGTTGCACTAACTATGAAGGTTTTGACGTGGTTAAAGATTCCTTAACGGTTAGAAACGTTGTAGCTATCGGCACAGTAAGAACCGATATTGATGATTGCACCGAAGAATCTATTGAACAAACAGCTTCTTTTATCTTTAAAGTAATCTATACTGACCCTTACACTTTTAAATTTTATACAGGAGATAATAACGAAGGAGAGGCTGAATACTTAGAAGTAGTTGTGCCAGTAAACAAACGTTAAAACAATCAACCATTTGTGAGTCTAGAAGAACTCATACATAATTGCAAAAAAGGAGACCGTAAGGCACAGGAACTTTTGTACAGAGCCTATGCCACTACCCTATTTGGCATATGCTTAAAGTATTCCAATTCTAAAACCAACGCAGAAGATAGCCTCCACGATAGTTTCATGACCATTTATGAAAAGATTGGACAATACCAAGGCAAAGGGTCTTTTGAAGGTTGGATGAAAAGAATAACGGTTAATACGGTATTACAGAAATATAGAAAGGAAGAATACCTAAATGTAGTTTCTGAAAATACTGAAGAGGAAATTACGGTAGATAATGAGTTTAGTGATATTAGCTTGCAATCGCTTTTAGGCTATATACAAGAATTACCGAATAAATATCGTGCGACCTTTAATTTATATGTTTTAGATGGTTATACCCATAAAGAAATAAGCGAATTGTTAGGGACCTCAATTGGAACCTCAAAATCTAATCTTGCAAGGGCGCGAACATTATTAAAGGAAAAAATAGAAACCAAAGTAACCCAGTCTATCATAGGGGTACTTATAATTATTACAACACATTTTTTATAATCAAATTGATTATAAACTGAAATCTTAAAGGATGCAGAAAAAGAATTTAGACGAACTGTTCCAAGATAAACTCTCGGACTTCAAACCAACCCCAGACAATAAAGTTTGGCGAGCGATTGATGCGTCATTGGAAAAAAGGAGAAAAAAACGAATTTTACCTATTTGGTGGCAAATTAGTGGCATTGCTGCTGCAATAGTAATTGGCCTATTACTATTCAACCCGTTTTTAGAGAACACAACTTCAAACGAGATATTAGTTGACACCCAAAAAGAGACTAAAAAGAAGAATGAGATTCAACCAAACCGAATAGAGGAAATCGTAGTTGATTTAACTGATATACCTAATAACCAGATAGTTGAAAAAACAGTAAAAGAAACGAAAAAAGATTATGATGACACGTATCCGGCTTCTAAAAAACAGCAAAAATTAAAAGGGACGATTCAACATGCAAGTAAAAATAGTAGTGAAAATCAGTCTAAAAGCAACATAGCTTTAGCTGAAAACGAAACTAATAAAGCTAAAACGGACGCGAATTCTAATACTTTGGTAGCTAAAAATACGCCAGCTAAAGAATTAATAAGCCAACAATCAAAAGAAACTACTCAAAGCATCGAAGAGTCCGTCATCGCAAATGAGACAACTAAACAGAATACCCTAAAAGCTATATTATCTGACAAAGATTCAACAACAAATACAACCATAGCAGCCAACGAAACTACTAATGAGGCAAAAGAAATAACTGAAGCAGATAAAAAATCGATTTTTGAAGAAATCGCTGACCAAAAGGAAAGCAAAAAAGATATTGCCAATAACAGATGGTCAGCAGGCCCAAATATTGCTCCCGTTTATTTCAATGGACACGGAAAAGGTTCACCTGTAAACTCCATATTTACCCCTAATTCAAAATCGGGAAACATTAACTTTAGTTATGGTATTTCTGTTGCCTATGCAGTATCAAAAAAGCTAACCATTAGATCGGGAATAAACAAGGTAGACTACGGTTATGATACTGAAGATGTTGCTTTTTCATCTTCTCTAAATGTACTATCCACCAATGGTCAATTAGCAACTATAGATTATGCTCCAACATCTGAGACATTAACAATTTCAAGTAAAAAAGTAGCCTCAGAAAGTTTCAGCACCGCCAACTCTGCATTAGATGTAACTGCCAAAAGTGCTTCTAGAGATGGTTATATGTCTCAACAGTTTGGCTATTTAGAACTACCCGTTGAAGTGAACTATGCACTGATTGACAAAAAATTTGGCGTAAATATCATAGGCGGCGTAAGCTCATTATTTTTAATAGATAATGCCGTGTCTTTAACCGCTGGAGAATTAACAACAGAAATCGGTGAAGCAAACAATATAAATGACCTTAATTTTAGTGCAAATATGGGGTTCGGTTTTAATTATAAGTTCTCTTCGAAGGTGCATTTTAATCTAGAACCTATTTTCAAATATCAACTAAATACATTTTCAGAAATATACGGTACGTTTAAACCATATTCTATCGGGATCTACAGTGGACTTAGCTTTAAGTTTTAAAAATCTTTATTCTGTGAATTTTTTAAATCTTGAAGTATCAAATTACGCACATTATTTCTTAATTGCACTTTTTCATCTTCATCGAGAGTTTTAGTCGGAATAAACTTGTGAACTTTAGCTCTACACTTTCCTGGGCCACCACTAAAAAAAGTAAATGAAAATCTTTTTTTGTTATCATAGAAGGTAATTGGTACTACTGGTATTTTATGGGCAATAGCCATTTTAAAAGCTCCATCCTTAAAATTATCAAGTAAAACATGCTCTTCTGGCACTCCACCTTCTGGAAAAATACAAATACTTGAACCTTGCTGTAATCGTTTTTGAGCCCTTCTATACACCCCCGTTCTACTCTGGGTATCCTCCCGATCCACCATAATACATACGCGTTTATAGAAAAATCCGAATAAAGGTATATTTACCAGTTCTTTCTTTCCCACAAATACGAACGGATTTCGACTAACAACGAGCATTAGCATAATATCTAACATACTGGTATGATTAGCTACTAGCATATAACTACTTCCCTTCACTAATTTCTCTTCATATTTTATACTTGGCCAACAGAACATACCATATAAAATTGGTCTTGCCCAAAGATTTCGGGCCATCCAGAAAAACTGGGGGTACCAGCTTTCTTTAGAAGCGAAAATCACCAATAACGGAAAAAACAAGAGAATAGGAACGGCCACCAAAACATGAAACCAAATACGGTATAACGTTTGACCGGTTTGTCTGACGACTTTAAGCATAAATCAAAAGTAGTTATTTAGGTTAGTTTTTTTGTATTTGTTTTACCTTTGCTTTCATAGAAAAAAAGCAAATGGCAAGAATTTTAACTGGCATACAAAGTACTGGAACCCCCCATTTGGGAAATATTCTAGGAGCGATTATGCCTGCAATCGAAATGGCTAATAATCCATCTAACGAATCTTTTCTGTTTATTGCAGATATGCATTCACTTACCCAAATAAAAAATGGCGAAGAATTACGTCATAATACGTATGCTGTAGCCGCAACATGGCTTGCATTTGGATTGGATATAGAGAATACTGTTTTTTACAGACAGAGTGATGTACCGCAAACTACCGAACTATCTTGGTACCTAAGCTGTTTTTTTCCATATCAACGTTTAACACTAGCCCATTCTTTTAAAGACAAAGCGGATAGATTAGATGATGTAAATGCTGGGTTATTTACGTACCCAATGTTAATGGCAGCTGATATATTATTGTATGATGCGAATATTGTACCTGTAGGTAAAGACCAAATGCAACATATAGAAATGACCCGCGATGTAGCCTCGCGTTTTCATGCACAATTGGGAGAAACATTTGTTTTACCTGAAGGAAAAGTTCAAGAAGAAACCATGTACATACCAGGTACTGATGGTGCAAAAATGAGTAAAAGTAAAGGTAACTTAATCAGTCTTTTTCAAACGGATAAGCAATTGAGAAAGCAGATAATGGGCATACAAACAGATAGCACACCTATGGAGGATCCTAAAGACCCTACCAACGATAATGTATTTGCCTTATATAAGATTTTAGCGTCGCAACCTCAAATAGAAGAAATGAGTGCTAATTATTTGGCAGGTAATTATGGTTTTGGCCATGCTAAGCAAGCGCTTTATGAAGTGATTTTGAATAAATTTGAAGAGCCCCGCGAAAAGTTCAATTATTATATGAACAACTTAAATGAAATTGATGATGCTTTGGCTTTAGGTGCTGAAAAAGCAAGAGAAGTAGCTGGTGGTGTCTTAGAACGTGTACGAGAAAAGTTAGGATATTAGGGAATTTAAATTCTCTTTAGCAAATAAGCTCAAAAACACAAAACCGACCCTTAGGTCGGTTTTGTGTTTTAACATTTTAGCTTTCTTAATTTTATCATCGATTTTGTGTCATTTTCCATCGTTGTTTATTTCTAAACGACCTATTTGTCTTTACCCTATAACAAAAACAAACCAAGTAGTTTGTGAAAATTTCAAATTGCCTCAAATAATTTACCTGGTAATGGCCTTATAACGCCTTTCATTTCCATATTTAATAGCGTCGACGAAGCTTTATAAATTGGAATCTTACACTCGAGTGCAATAGCATCTAACAACTGCTTGCCGTTATTTTGTAAATAGGTATAAATACCCTGCTCGATATCATCCAATTCAATGAATAGTTGTTTTTGTATCGTCTTACTTGGTTTCTGCTCAATATCCCAATCTAACAAATAAATTAAATCTGCTGCCGAAGTCATTACATGTGCTTTTTGCTGTTTTATCAGGTTATTACAACCCAAACTGTACTTATCAGTAGTTCTACCTGGTACAGCGAATACATCACGATTGTAACTATTGGCTATGTCAGCAGTTACCAAGCTTCCTCCCTTTTCGGCCGATTCTACCACAACAGTAGCTTCACTCACGCCAGCTATAATTCGATTACGTTTTAAGAAATTTTCTCGTTCAGGATTACTGGTACTCCAGAATTCTGTATAAAACCCTCCGTTTTTCAATACATCTCCCTGATATTTTGCATGTACTTTTGGGTAGATTTGATTTAACCCGTGCGCAAGGCATCCTATGGTTTGTAAACCCTGTTTTACAGCTTCACGCTGAATACAAATATCTACACCATAAGCAAATCCGCTAATAATAACCGGATTCAATGGTGCAATATCGGCAATAAACTGTTCACAAAAAGCCATGCCATAGCTGGTTATATTACGAGTACCCACAACACTTATAATCTTCCTATCACTTAAATCAATATTCCCTTTTTGAAAAATAAGAATGGGTCCGTCGATACAATGTTTTAGATAATGAGGATATGTGGCATCTTGAAAATAAATACAACTTATACTATTCCTTATAACATAATCATATTCAGCTTCAGCAGCTTCTAAATGTTCGGTTTCAAATAAATGCTTGATGGTATGTGTACCAATACCATCAATTTTTAAAAGATTTCGTTGGTTATCTTCAAAAATTGCCTCTGGACTCCCGCAATGTGAAATTAATTTCTTTGCTAAGATATCGCCAATGTTGGGCACATGTTGCAATCGAAGTATTGCAATGAGTTCATCGGCAGTGTGTTGTGTAGTTTTCATTTATTGTTCACAAAATAGGTGAAAAATTATGTTAATAAAAAGTTACGCCAGAGGTTTTTATACCACTATATTTTTTTAATATTTGCGTAACTATGGTACTAGAACACTATATAAGCGATTTACTTTATAGATACAACTGTGTGGTTGTTCCCGGTTTTGGAGCATTCCTTACCCAAAAAAATTCGGCTAGAATTAATCAAGTCACGAATACTTTCAGTGCACCAAATAAATCTATAGCGTTTAACAAACAGCTCATCTCCAATGATGGTTTGCTTGTATCTTATGTGTCAGAATCAGAGAAAATTACTTTTGAATCTGCATTGTCTTCTATTGAGGAGCAAGTTAAGGTTTGGCAAAATATATTAGCACAAGAAACGTCATTAATCCTAAAGGATATTGGGTCCTTATCAAGGAATAATGAAGATAAAATATTGTTTCAACCAGCAAGTGAACCAAACTATCTAACATCCTCTTTCGGACTTTCTAATTTTAATTCTATTCCAGTTACTAGAGAGGTATTAAAAAAAGAGGTAGTTGAACTAGAAGAAAATATACCGTTCGTTATCAGTCCGGAGCGTAGAGAAAATATAGGGTTCAGACCATATTTAAAATACGCAGCCATTTTATTATTAGCATTTTCTACAGGAGTAACAGGCTATCGTGCTTTTAAACAACAACGCACAAATGAACAAGTTGCAAGACAAGATGCGCAAGAATACGTTACTAAACAAATACAAGAGGCTACATTTTTTGACCTTTCGCCATTAGAATTACCAACAGTAACGGTTGAAGCATCAGTAACAGCATCACCTACCACTAATGAAAGTGAAATGCATTATATCGTTGCAGGCGCTTTTAGAGTAAAATCGAATGCCGACCGTAAAATAGAGCAGCTTAAAGCAATCGGATACAATGCCGGTTATTATGGCACTAATGCATACGGACTTCACATGGTTACCTACGAAAGTCATTCTAATTCTTCGGATGCATTAAAAGCTTTAAGAGAAATAAAACGCACCGAGTCAAAAGATGCTTGGTTATTATCTAAAAAATAAACCTTACACATTTTATAACTACTATTGTTGCCCGTATCTTTGCGCAAAATTTCTATACATGGAAGCTAAAACACCTGCAGCATCTCGAACTACAATGACCGATATGGTACTCCCAAGTGAGACCAACGCACTTCAGAATTTATTTGGAGGCGAACTATTGGCACGTATGGATCGTGCTGCTAGCATTGCAGCCGGTAGACACAGCCGTAGAATTACTGTTACGGCCTCAGTTAACCACGTAGCCTTTAATTTAGCAATACCCTTGGGCAGTGTTGTAACTGTTGAAGCTGCTGTTTCACGAGCATATAATACCTCTATGGAAGTCTATATTGATGTATGGATAGAAGACCGTTTTAATGGAAAGAAAACTAAGGCAAATGAAGCTATATATACTTTCGTAGCAGTCGATGATACTGGAAAACCTACAGAAGTACCTGAACTTACACCAGAAACGGAATTGGAAATCCTTCGTTTTGATGGGGCACTTAGAAGAAAGCAGTTGAGTTTGGTATTAGCAGGTAAAATGGAGCCCGATAATGCCACGGAATTAAAAGCGCTTTTCACAAAAGGCTAAAAACTAAAATTATCTGGATCAGGACCGGTTCGTTCTCCAGTTTCCAAACGATCTAAGAAGACTATATCTTCTTGAGACAATTCAAAATCAAAAATAGCTGCGTTAGATTTAATGCGGTCGATATGCACTGACTTAGGAATAGCAACTATACCCTTTTGCAAATTCCAACGTAAAATTATTTGCGCTACAGATTTTCTGTATTTTTTAGCTAAGCCATTGCAAATATCCAATTCAAAGACCTTGCCCTGCATAAATGGGGACCACGATTCGTATTGAATACTATTTTGATTACAGAAATCAATTAATTCTTGTTGCACCAAATGTGGATGAAATTCCATTTGATTCACCATCGGTACTATTTGGCAGTCCTCTATTACATCTTCTAAATGGTGCTTTAAAAAGTTACTGACTCCTATTGCCCTAATCTTCTTCTGCTTATATAAGTGCTCTAAAGCCCTCCAAGTATCTTTGTATTTATCAGCAACAGGCCAATGAATTAAATATAAATCCAAATACTCCAAACCCAGTCGATCTAAACTCTCCTCAAATGCTTTTAGTGTAGTTTCATAGCCTTGGTCAGCGTTCCAAACTTTACTTACTACAAAAATTTCCTCTCTGTTAATACCGCTCTCCTTTATACCTTTCCCTACACCCTCTTCATTCTTGTAAATCGATGCAGTATCTATATGTCTGTACCCTAATTGCAATGCTCCTTTAACTGCATCTACAACTTCTTGATCATTATCAGATTGATACGTACCTAAACCTAAATAGGGCATTTGCACCCCATTACGTAATCTAAACGTTCCTTTAATATCTGTGATGTTAGATTTATTTTTCATAATCATTATGGTTATAACCTAAACACCCATTCTTCCGGGTTTAAACGAGATGTATTTTGATATAAGTAAAATTTAAGGCGTGTTTGTCCGTTATTCCGATTGGTATAAACAGTACCAAGTTCCTCTTTACTAGCAACTTTATCACCTTTCTTAACATATAGGTCAGACAGATTATAATAGGTACTAATAAAATTACCATGTTTAATTTGAACCCCTTTATTACCACCGGGTACCGCCAAAATAGCAATGACTTCACCTTCAAAAATAGCACGTGCTTTTGAACCTTCGTCCGTTGCAATAATAACTCCATTACTTTGGTGTTTTATTCCTGGATATACTGGGTCGCTATACACCCCAAAGCCCTGGCTTTTAATACCCTTTTCAACAGGCCAAATTAACTTGCCTTTATTGGCAGAAAAATTATTTGCGATAATAGTCGCCTCTGGTGTTAGAACAAATTTGCTTGAATTTTTAGTGGTGCTACCTGATTTCTTGTTAGACGCCGCGATAGCACTTCTAATTAACTTTTCTATTTGCTGATCAATCTTGCGCGCCTCTTGTTTTTTGGTGTCAATAGCGCTAGCATATTTATTTTCATTCTTACGAATAGTACCTAACAATGCTTTTTGCGTTTGAATTTCACTAAACAATTGGTCTTTTGCCTTTTTATTTTGGGCAAGTAATATTTCTTTTACTTTTCGTTCTTCGTTAAGGTCTGAGTTTAATCGAGATAATTCATCTGTTTTAGCCAATATCTGCACACCTTGCTCTTTTCTATAATCTGTGTACTGCTTCATATACTGAAGCCTTTTAAAAGCCTGAAAAAAGCTCTCAGATGATAATAAGAACATTAATCTATTCTGCTTCGATTTATTCTGATATGACTTCTGAATCATCTTGGCATATTCCTCCTTAACCTCTAGTAATTCAGATTTAAGCTTACCTATATTTCTAATATTGGTGTTAATTTGCCTGTTTAATAAATTAGATTGTTGATTAGTGACACGTATTAATTGTTGACGGACCGTAATTTTTTTGTCCAGCGCCTCCATTTGATCCAGTACATTCCCTTTCTCCTTTTTCTCGGCAAAAAGTAACCGGTTTATATCTCTAATCTCAGTTTGCAGTCGCTCGCGCTTTTCCTCTAAGGCTTTTTGCTCACTAGTCTGTGAATAACAAGCCATAGAAGTGACCAACAATAAAAACAAAAGGCCATATTTTAGTTTGAACTGCATCTGATTATAGCTCTATTTCTTTAAAACCTTTTGGTATTGAATACGGAAAATTCATAGCACCATTTAATTCAATATTCCGAAACTCTAACACTATATTATTCTCGCTGTCTTTCGTAATAGCTCTGATTTTGATTTCATTTGGAAGTATCTCTTTATCTAAAATTTGATAATTCTCATATGATATCTCTAACAACCTTTTTTCAAAAGGTTGAGAAAGTTGTTGAAGGGCCATTTTGTAATTTTTCGGCTCTATTCTAAATAAAGTTTTATATAACGTTCCTTGCAGTTTAGGGGTTAATCGATATGATTCTTCTGAAATATCTATACCATATTTATCTTCTCTCAAGTCAACGATAGCCTGTCCCGTTAAAAGATTTTGCAAAATTGAAAAATCAACTTCGGTACCCAACAATTCACTTAAATAGGAAAAATCACCATCAAAATATTCATTCTGTAATTTATTATAAAACGAGACACGATTGGGAGTAATATAAGCTTTAACGATACCTAAAGGGGCACTCATCCAAATGGCTTTATCCTTTTCCATTCGAATGCTCACTGAAACATTCTGAGAAGATTCTCCATCAGAATAACTAATTCTCACTTTACCGTTCAAAGTTTTAAAATTAGCCTGATTTTGATAATGCGCCTTTATCACAGATTTTGCCGATAATTTTGCATCAACAGCCCCACCTGAGACCAACTTTGTGCTTTTACAAGAAGCCATAAATATTATTGCTACTACCAATAGATATTGCTTAATTCTAGCACTTCTCAAAATTTTAATCATTTAAAAACCCGGTTTTATTTTACTAAGGTACATATTTGCCTTTGACGTATTGTTGATCGCAGTATATGCATTGGCCAATTCTTTATAGATTTTATTTTCTAAAGCAATATCGTCAATAACGTAATCTAAAGCTGTTTCCAAAATTTCGATGGCATCTTCTCGCTTTTGGGAGCGATTTAAGGCAGCGCCATTCGAATAATAAAAAAATGGTTGAGATGGAAAGCTCTCCATAGCTTCTTCAGAGATTGCTAATAGCGTAACCACGTCATCGTTCGTATTTAAGAGTTCATTAATCTTTGTTTTATAGTCTTCAATACTATTTAAAGCTTCACTGGCCACTTGACTACTTGGTATTTGTAAGGTTGAAATCTTTTTGGTTTGCGTTTGAAGCGAATCTTTTATTCGTTGCTCTAAGCGGTCGTTAGATTTAGTTGCTTTTAAACCCTTTAAAACAGATTGGGCCATTATATAATCCTTTTTCAAGAAATAAATCTCAGCTAGGTTACTTCTTAGCTCAACGTTATTCCAAGGCAACTCTCCCTTGACTTCGTTTAAAATAGATTTTCTTGCCTCAACTACATTTACTAATGTTTCTGCGTACCAGTAATTTTCAGGTTCTCCATTCACGGCTTCTAGCGCATACTCTTGGGCCAAAATTAGTTGTTTGTCATAGAGATGGAATTTTGCCAACTCAAACGAGACAACTGTGTTTTGAGGTTGTAGGCGTTTACATTCCAAAAAGTAGGTTATAGCTCGGTCGTAATTCCGTATCCCTTTTTGCTTTAATCCCTCAAAGAAATTCTCTTGAAAAGTATCTGAATACTCTTCTAAAAAAACTTCTGCACTTTGCTCAATTTCAATGGTTTGATTTTCTTGGGCATAGGTTGTCTTCAGCGATAAAAATCCACTTATTAGAATGACCAAAAAAAACAATCTCTTCATACTAAAATTTGACAATTATTAAAAACAAGAATAACTACTTAACTCCAGTACTACCAAAACCACCTTCACCCCTAGCTGTT
Organism: uncultured Maribacter sp.; assembly: GCF_963977385.1. GTDB lineage: Bacteria > Bacteroidota > Bacteroidia > Flavobacteriales > Flavobacteriaceae > Maribacter. The sequence continues at coordinate 62,100 of NZ_CAXBOU010000001.1, forward strand.
TCTGACAAGGAATCAACTAGTTTCCATTCTGCACGTTCGTGCTTAGCTAACACCATTTGTGCGATGCGTTCGCCATTTTCAATAGTAAAAGGTTCGTTGGATAGATTAACCAAAATGACCCCCACTTCTCCTCTATAATCTGCATCAATCGTGCCAGGTGCATTAAGTACCGTAATACCCTTTTTGGCTGCTAGTCCACTTCTAGGTCTGACCTGTGCCTCTATACCTACGGGAAGTTCTATAAATAGACCAGTGGGTATAATAGCTCTGCCTAACGGCTGCAATGTGATGGATTCTAAAAGGTTCGCTCTTAAGTCCATCCCTGCAGATGCACTAGTTTCATAGTGTGGTAGGGTGTGATTCGACTTGTTGATTATTTTTATGTTCATCTATTTAAATATAATTTTTTAACGTTCTCAAATTCAAGTTTGTAAACCAAGCCTAAGAACAACAATAATAATGGTATGCCTATAAAAAGATTTCTATCAAAAATGTAAAATGAAAGGACAGAAAACAAGATGGATACTACTAAATAAAAGCTAATTTTTCTGAAGTTGTATGGAATAGGATAATACATGCGCCCGAAATAAAAAGACAATAACATCATGGTGCCATAGGCTGAAACCGTAGCCACAGCAGATGCCATATAGCCAAAATAAGGAATGAAAACAAAATTGATGATTATGGTAATTACTGCACCAATCATAGATATGTATGCTCCGTATATTGTCTTATCGGTTACTTTATACCAAACAGATAGATTGTGATATATACCCAAGAAAAAACTTGCCAAAACAATTAAAGGTACAATCGGCATCGCATCCCAATACTCCTCATTTAAGACCAAAAATTGTTTAAGTATGTCAGAAAAAACAACTACGGATAATAAGATAACACTACCCATGACCACAAAATAGTTGGTTATTTGCGCATAGGCTTTTTGTGGATTTTTTGTCTCAGAGTGACTAAAGAAAAAAGGCTCAATTCCCATACGGAAAGCTGTAGCGAACAAGGTCATGAACAATGCCAATTTATAACAGGCAGAATACTTCCCCATTTCACTTTTTGCAATATCTACCGGTAATAGCTCTGAAAGTAAGTAACGGTCAAACACCTCATTAATCGTAAAAGCTACACCTGCAACCATAACTGGCATTGCATATTTAACCATTCGCTTCCACAAAACAGTATCAAATACATATGGCCGACGTATATAAACTCTAATCATCAGTAGCAACGTAACACCACTTGCAATTAAATTAGCTATTAAGATATATGGTATTTCGTAATCTGGTTTGTATAAGGAGTTCAATAATCCAGTTGAAGTTCCATCCGCTATTTTAGGCAACATAATTAAGAAAAAGATGGTGAACCCTAAATTGAGTGAAACATTAAGGATTTTAACAATAGCATAACGCATTGGTTTTTCATTTGCTCTTAACCATGCAAAGGGTATAATCGCAAGCGCATCTAAAGCCAAAATACCTAACACATAATTCATGAAAGGCAGGTCAATATTTAAAGCAAGTGATAACTTCTCTTTGAAAAGAATTCCTATTAGCACCAATAATATTGTGGAGCCCATTATAGAAAGTAATGAGGTACTCACCACTTTTTTACGGTTATCTGCTTCCTTATAAAATCGAAAGAATGCTGTTTCCATACCATAGGCAAGAAACACATTGAAGATAGCAAACCACGAAAAAATCAGTGTAATTTCACCATACTTGCCAGGCTCCATAACATCGGTATAGATAGGAACCAATAGAAATGAAATCATCCTGGGCAAGACAGTTGCCAAGCCATAGATTGCAGTTTGTTTAAAAAGTTTTTTGAGTGGATTCAAGCACCTTAAATTGAAGCAATAAATGTACCCATTAAAACCCTCTTTACAAAGTTAGTTTTTAGATGCACTCTTATAAATTAGCGGTTGCTTCTGTTTTATATCGGTAATCTTTGTGTATTTAATTTCATTATTCTCCAGATATTTCAAAACTGCCTCGTTTGACTGCAACCCTAAATCAATCGTTTCTGACGATTCAGGTTGAGAATTTGGAATCCTAGCAACAACAACGTTTTGACCTTCAATAGAATTTACCGTGGGTACGACTTGTTTTCCGCGAAAATATACTTCTTGTACCTCCACAGCCATTTTATCAGTAAAAGTAATCGGTATATTCAATTCAACACCAGAACTGCTTTCTTCTCGACCACCCACCCATGATTGACTAGTAGCTTTCCCTATCTCAAACGACGTCCCGGTTTGTAACTTTTTTTGAGAGAGACAACTAGTTAAGCAAAGGCAAATGAATAAATAACAAACACTTAAATTTTTCATTAATTTATAATATTCTTATAAATATAGGAAGTTAAATGCACCTAGTACTTCAATTAACTTCCCTTATTTATGCCACAAGCCTAATCCCTTATTAACAGTTGATTTAATTTCAAGAGTTCATTTTTAATTTGTCTATATATAAATACAGAAAATATTAGAAGTAGCACTATCGATGAAACTACAATATAAATATAAAATCCGTGAGACAATGAAGCCTTAAATAATGGCAACAATATAACAAACCCAATAACGTAAACTAGTATTGATAAAGGTGTTATCATATAATGCACAATTTTTCTGAAGCTATAATAACGTGTTAAGTCTTCTTTAAAAGCATTATAGTCGTTTATAAAACTTAACTTCTTCGACCTCTGTAGACTATATAATTCAAAGCCGATTCTAAAAATTAAACTTCCTATCATTAAACTTATTCCTAATAAAAAGATAGAATTCTTATACCCTGAAACATATATCGCAAAAAACAATAACACAATGATTGTTGTTGATAAAACAACATTCATGATCTTCTGTTTTCGCTCTATGGATTTTACACTTTTTAAAAGTGATTCAAATCCATTTTCGGTGGCTGATAAACCAGACTGGCTCTTCCACTTATCTTGTAATTCTTCAAAATTATTCATTGTTTGCACATTTTGTAAGTTGAGTTTTTATTCTATGTATACGAGTACGAATCGCTTCATGCTTAATTCCAATAATTTCAGAAATATCCATTTGAGGCAATCCTTCTAGTTCAAGTAAGATGATTGCCTTATTGGTGCTCGTTAATTTATTAATGCATTGATATAGTTGATGTAGCATAGCTTCTCTGTCAACACTATTAGGAGCAGAATCGGCTAGTTGAACATTTTCAATTTGTACGCTTTTTGGAGTTTTACCTTCCTTTCGAATTTCTGCCAAACAAGTATTCACACATATTCTAAAAATCCATGTCCCAATACCACTTTCATTTCGAAAACTATCTAGATGCTGCCATACCTTAATAAATGTATCTTGGGCTAAATCTTTGGCAAGTGTTTCATTACCTCCAGTATAACCCATACAAAGACGAGCAACCTTGCTATAATTGTCTTGATATATTTTCTTATACTTTTCTTCTTTTGATATCATTATTCAGGTAATGAATTTAAAAGATTATCTATAAACCATTTCGGTTGATCGTACATAATAAAGTGTGCAGCGTCTTTAGCGAATTTGATATCATATTCAGTGAGTGCTTTATACTGTGTTTCATAAGTGGCTTTTACCGTATCATAACCATAAGGCTCAGTTGCAGCTAATATGGTGACAGGCACTTTTATTTTAGACAAATCTTCACGTAAATCAAGCTTCAATAAATCAGTATACCCATAAACGTATGTTTCCCTATCTGCTTTAAGCATCCAATCTTTTACTATTTCTTGTTTTGATGTATCCTTAGTCATCCCACTTGCCATTTGTAATGCCATTGCCTCAAAATCTGTAGTATTCATTTCTAACAACTGCTTGTTATATGGAGAATCATAAATCATATATTCACTTTTAAAATTTGGCATCATTAAAGCACCTGTAGATGACAATGCATCTACTAAAATTAGCTTCTGATAAGAATTACTTTCAGTCGCCATCCATAACGCCAATGCACCACCTAAACTATGTCCGATTAATACAGGATTCCTTAATTTCTCCTCATCAATATAGGCGAGAATTCCTTCTTTAATTTTAGGAAGCCAAGGTTTTTGAATTGCAGGAACATCACCAAAACCAGCAAAAGTAAATACGTGACATTGATAGTCTTTTGATAATTCAGTAACGGTATCATCCCAAACATCACCCGTACAGGTAAAGCCGGGAAATAATAAAATCGAATTACCTTTGCCAAACACTTCCACTTTAAAAGGTTGGTCTTGTGCTTTGATAGAAAAGGAAACTATAATTAGCACTACAAGAATTACTTTTTCAATTGTTTTCATCTTAAGAGTTTTAAGTTATCTACCCTTTAGATTCAAAAATCAAAAAATGTTACGTTTTTATGTAAAAGAAATTATTCTGGCTCAACATTCATTCGTTTTATAGCCGTAAATGCTAAAATGAAGGCTGCTAATAAGAATAAAGCTGCCAAGGCATAAGGAGCGCCCGGAAAATATATAGTGCCCTCAGGACGTATAAAATAGTAAAATACAGGTGAGAAAATAAGTTGCCCTAAGATCGCGGTAATACTAACTAGGCCAGTTATAGATCCTTGTAATATTCCCTGTTCTTTTTCAGAAACTTGGTTAGAAATTACACCTTGCACTGTAGGGCCGGCGATACCACCAAGTGCATAAGGAATCAAGAAAGCATACAGCATCCAAGGTTCTTTGGCGAAAGAGAATAAAAACATCCCGACCGTCCAAAGTAAAAAACCGTAAATAATAATTTTTCGCTTACCGAACTTTTTTACCAATACCCCAACTAGAAAACCCTGTACTATAGCAACGAGTAAACCAACAACCATTAAAGATATACCGATTTGCCTTGGATTCCATTCATAACGTTCTATTCCATAATACGACCAGGTAGAAGGTAAGGCTTGACCTGCAAGATTGGCCAAAAAGAAAGCTGAAATGAGTAATAGGAGTCCTTTATAATTCCTTAGTGCCACTAAAGACACTCCAGGAATCATTTTCATGAAATTTATTTGTCTTCTATTTTCTGGAGCTAGAGATTCGGGAACGAAGAAATAACCGAACAAGAAGTTAGCAAAAGTCAATCCTGCAGCGATATAAAAAGGTAATCTAATATCTATTTCACCAAAAAATCCTCCGATACCAGGACCTATAATAAAGCCGACACCAAAAGCAGCTCCTATTAAACCAAAATTTTTGGCTTTATTCTCCTTAGTACTTACATCTGCAATATAGGCTGATGCCACAGTAAAACTTGCCCCAGTAATACCTGCCAAAAACCTACCTAAAAATAGCCAGGCAATCGTTGGTGCCCAGGCATGAATCATATAGTCAATACTCAGCCCAAAAAGCGCTAGCAGTAATATTGGCCGTCTACCGAATCTATCAGATATTTCTCCTAATACTGGTGAAAACAAAAACTGCATACCGGCAAAAGCTGTAGTAAGCCACATGCCGTAGATTATTGCCATGTGATTTCCTTCCCCAGTTAATTCCATAATCAAATCAGGAATTATAGGAAGAATGATTCCGATACCTATAACATCAACTAAAATGGTAATAAAAATAAAAAGAAGGGCAGTTTTGTTGGATTTCATGGTCAAGGCAAAAGTCGGATAAAAAAGGTTCTATAAACCGTTAAAAAACAAAACCCCACAATTAAAGTGAGGTTTTAAATATTAGTATACATATAATCAAAAGATCGCTTCGCTATACCCGCAATAAATCTTAATTATTTAATGCTTCTGCACCACCAACAATTTCTAAGATTTCATTGGTAATAGAAGCCTGTCTTGCTTTGTTATACGTTAATTTTAATTGGTCACGCATCTCAGTTGCATTATCAGTCGCTTTATGCATAGCAGTCATACGTGCTCCATGCTCACTTGCGAAAGAATCTCTTATACCTTTATATAATAATGTTTTTAAAGATTTAGGAATCAACTGTTCAATAATTTCAAGTTTTGAAGGCTCAAAAGTATAATCAGCACTAGTATTACCTTCCACCTCTAAAGGCACGATAGGCAAAAACTGCTCAGTCATCACAATCTGAGTAGCTGCATTTTTGAATTTGTTATATACAATTTCAATACGGTCATAAGCTCCGTTTGTAAAAAGCTCCATTAAACTTTCTGCAATCTCAGCTACATTGTCAAACGTTAAGTCATCATAAACCCCGCTGTGATTAGCAATAACATTAAAACGTTTTCCTAAATAGTCATTAGCCTTTTTACCAACAGCAACAAAATCTACTTCTTTACCGGCATGTACATTTTCAGCAAGATTAACTGACTGCTTTAAAATATTGGTATTAAAAGCACCACAAAGACCCCTATTTGAAGTTATTGATACAATCAAAACCTTTTTTATAACACGATTATCGGCATATGCACTACCAGAATCACCTTCTAAACTAGCACTTAAATTCTGTAGTAATTCGGTTAGTTTATCAGCATAAGGTCTCATAGCCGTAATGGCGTCTTGTGCCTTCTTCAATTTAGCAGCAGAAACCATTTTCATAGCACTGGTAATCTGCATCGTTGATGAAACCGATGAAATCCTATTCCGTATTTCCTTTAAGTTAGCCATACTTTAGCGTATTTAGTAATAAGTACAAAGCATATCGTTCAACATTGTTAAGCAAAACACTTTGTACTTTTTACTCAGTACTATGTACTAGTTTATTTTTTATATTTAGCAGAAAGATCTTTACAAACAGCAGTCAAGGTATCAGTAACCTCGTCTGTAAGTTTACCTGCTTTCAACGTATCCAAAACATCTCTGTGCTTAGCGTTCAAAAACTCTAAGTAATCACGTTCGAATTCTTTTACTTTCTCTACTGGTACATCTCTTAGCAAGTTCTTAGAACCAGCATAGATAATTGCAACCTGATCTTCAACAGTAAATGGATCGTTCTGTGCTTGTTTTAATATTTCAACGTTTCTACGTCCTTTTTCAATTACATTTAAAGTAGCGGCATCTAAATCTGAACCAAATTTCGCGAACGCTTCTAGTTCACGGAATTGTGCTTGATCCAATTTCAACGTACCTGCAACTTTCTTCATTGATTTAATCTGAGCGTTACCACCAACACGAGATACAGAAATACCTACGTTAATTGCTGGTCTTACACCTTGGTTGAATAAATCTTGCTCCAAGAATATTTGTCCGTCAGTAATAGAAATTACGTTGGTTGGAATATAAGCCGAAACGTCACCTGCCTGTGTTTCAATGATAGGTAATGCAGTTAAAGAACCACCACCTTTTACCATAGGTTTTAGCACCTCGGGCAAATCGTTCATTTCTCTTGCAATAGCATCGTTATTAATCACTTTTGCAGCACGCTCTAATAATCTAGAGTGTAGATAGAAAACGTCACCTGGGTAAGCCTCACGTCCTGGTGGTCTTCTTAACAAAAGAGACACCTCACGATATGCTACCGCTTGTTTTGATAAATCATCATATATAATTAATGCTGGACGACCAGTATCACGGAAATATTCTCCAATAGATGCTCCAGCGAATGGTGCATATACTTGCATTGGTGCAGGATCAGATGCATTAGCCGCTACAATTGTAGTATAGGCCATAGCTCCTTTATCTTCTAGAACTTGAGCAATACCAGCTACCGTAGAGGCTTTTTGACCAATTGCAACATAGATACAATATACAGGCTTACCTGCATCGTAAAATTCTTTTTGATTCAAAATGGTATCGATACAAACTGTGGTCTTACCAGTTTGACGGTCACCAATTACAAGTTCTCTTTGCCCTCTACCAACTGGGATCATCGCATCAATAGCTTTAATACCTGTTTGCATTGGCTCTGTTACAGGCTCTCTAAAAATAACCCCTGGAGCTTTACGCTCTAATGGCATTTCATAAGTTTCGCCAGCAATAGGCCCCTTACCGTCTATTGGCGTCCCTAAAGTATCAACCACACGACCAACAATTCCTTCACCAACTTTTATAGATGCGATACGTTGAGTACGTTTTACGGTATCACCTTCACCTACTGATTTAGAAGGTCCTAAAAGCACTACACCAACGTTATCTTCTTCAAGGTTCAATACGATACCTTCAAGTCCACCTTCGAACTCAACTAATTCCCCATACTGGGCATTTGCTAGTCCGTAGATTCTTGCGATACCATCACCTACCTGTAAAACGGTACCTACTTCGTCTAAAGTAGCGGTAGCATCAAATCCTGATAATTGTTTCTTTAAAATTGCTGATACTTCAGCGGCTTTTACTCCTGCCATTTTTAATTAGATATAAGATATTAGGCGATAGATACAAACATCTGAAGCCTTATATAGTTATTATAGACTATTCGAAAATTCTCTTTTAATATTACTTAGCTTATTTACGATACTAGCATCATATTGTAAGTCACCTATTCTTAAAATGAATCCACCTATGATACTTTCATCAATTTTATTCTCAATGGTTACTTCGTCACCAGTAATATTAGCAACTTGCTTTAATACCTTTTTTTCCATTTCAGCATTTAAAGGTACTGCAGTAGTCACGTAAGCTACGCCTTTTCCTTTCAATTGCTCATTAAGAATAATATATTTTAATGCTACTTCGTTAAGCATTCCAATACGCTTGTTATCCACTAACATGCTAATTGAACCCTCTGTTATAGCATCGCAACCCTTAAAGATTTCTGCTAATGCATTCCTTTTAGAAACACCCGATACTACAGGGCTAGCAAGAACATCTCTCAACTCTTTACTATCGGAAATAGTAGCTGCGATTGAACGCATGTCTTTCTCAACAGCAGTCAAGGCTTTCTTTTCCTTAGCCGTATCCAATATTGCCTTCGCGTAACGTAATGCTGCTCTTGATTCGCTCATTATATCTCTTAGTTAAGTTTTAAATCGCTCAACAATGAATCTACTAACTTCAATTGCTTTTCGCTACTAGACAACTCTTCCTTTATAACCTTCTCGGCAATGGCAACAGATAACTCTGCAACTTGGTTTTTAATGTCTGCAACAGCCGCTTTCTTTTCGCTTTCTATAGCCGCTTGAGCCTGCTTTAACATTTTATCACCTTCCGATTTGGCCAGCTCCTTAGAATCAGAAATCATTTTCTCTTTGATTTCGCGAGCCTCTTTCAACATGTTCTCACGCTCAGCACGAGCTTCTTGAATCATTTTTTCATTGTCTGCTTGCAAATTCTGCATATCAGCACGTGCTTTATCAGCAGCGGCCAATGCATCTATAATACCAGATTCTCTTTCATTCAGAGAATTTAATATCGGCTTCCAAGCAAATTTTACTAATAAGAAAATTAAACCTAGTAAAAGAATTGTTTGCACAACAAACAAACCTGGTGAAAAATCGTTAATTAAAACTTCCATACCTTAATTTTTTAAATACTAAATCAATAATTAAAAAACACTTCCTGCAACCAACCGTTGCAGGAGAATGTTTCTTGATTTTTGTGTTCTTATTTTCCTAAGAACAAGGCACCGAATGCCAAACCTTCCAAAAGTGCAGCGATAATAATCATCGCAGTTTGAATTTTACCTGTCGCTTCTGGCTGACGAGCAATACCTTCCATTGCTTTACCACCGATTTGACCAAGTCCAATACCTGCTCCGATTACGATTAAACCTGCTCCAATTAAATTGTACATAATAAACTGATTTATATAATTAAATTAAAAAAACTCTCGTTAAATAAAATCTCCTCTTACATCTTCTGCATCTTGCAATTCATGACCTTGAGCATCATGCTCATGATCGTGATCATGTTCTGCAACTGCCATACCTATAAATAATGCTGATAACATTGTAAATATGTACGCTTGTAAGAACGCGACTAACACTTCAATTAAAGTGATGAAAAATGATAACACTAAAGAAAGACCTGTTGCACCAACAACTCCTAAACTATTCTTTAAGGTGAACATAATTGCAATTAAGCTCATCACAACAATATGCCCTGCTGAAATGTTAGCAAACAAACGCACTAATAATGAAAATGGCTTTATTATAAATGCTCCCGCTAATTCGATAATAGCCAAAACTGGTCGAATTAAAACAGGCACACCTGGCATCCAAAGCATGTGCATCCAATAATCTTTATTCCCACTAACAGTATATATAATTAAGGTAAAGATTGCCAAAGCAGCTGTAACTGCTAATTGACCTGTGACGTTGAAGCCGAAAGGCGTAAGACCTAATAAGTTCAAAATCCAGATAAAAAAGAATACCGTCAATAGGTAACCGGTGAATTTTCTATACTTTTTCTCACCAATATTAGGCAAAGCAATTTCATCTCTTACATATATAACTAGTGGCTCTAAAACTCTACCAAAACCAGTTGGCACTTTTTTATTAGCGTACTGCCTAGCCAAAGAACTAAAAACAATCAACATAAATAAGCCCACCAATAAAATACCCATTACACTTTTTGTAATAGAGAAATCTATTACTTTATGCGCATTGGCAGCGTGATGCGTTTCGTCGAATTCAACTTGAGAAGCACCTGCCTCTAATTCGTATATTTTGCTATGAAGTTTCACAAAACTTGAACCATTACGTTCAACAACCACCTTCCCATCATCATCATGATGAAAAGCAGAAGACATAAATGTCGCAAGACCATTACTAGACCATACAATTACAGGTAATGGAAAACCAACATGTTTACGCTCACCGTTAGAGGTATACGAAAACAAATGAAAGTCATGAGCATCTTTAATGTGATGCTGAATATACGCATCTACCTCATCTTTAGTGTCTACCGCAAGGTTTTGGTCCTCATCAGACGATGCAAATCCTTGTAAGGAAAAACATAGTACAAAAAGTAGTGCTGCCGTTTTCAATGTTTCTGAAACTTTCTTCATTATATCTTTTTCAAAAATTAAGCTCTTGAAATTTTGCGCAAAAATAGTCATTATTAACCTATTCCACACAAATTTAGAGCTTTAAAATTTAAGCTTTTTTGCCATGCATTATTTTTGAAATGAAAATCACTTCAAGCGGCAAAAATACAATAACAGGAACTAATAGAGAAGCCCTATAGTAACGGGATAACATATTTTCTCCTAAAAGTTGTGGATAAAAAAGAACCGCAAAAACGATAATCTTAAAGACGAGTACACCCATATATATAAAACCCAACTGTTCAAAAAGTTTATTATTTTGAGTAAAAAACTGAAATGCAATGAGTAAAACAAGGGAGAAACAAAAGTGAAAGATATATGCTTTTTGTAGTAACGGAATAAAATTTTGGTTTTCCTTTATTAGAAAAACTTGTAGAAAATAAGAAGTCGTGCCCATAAACAGGAACACGACTATGTATAATATTATTTTTTTTAGCAATTGTCCTTATTTATTTAAGGCCATAACTTTTTTAATGACCAGATATATGGACAAAAATACGGCAAGTAACGTAACTGTATCTTCTAAATATGTTTTTTCGAACTTAACATCTAACCATTCCCCTAAAAGATTGCCCAAGAAAATCGTAGCACCCATTTGAATGGCAATACTTGACAAGCTAGCAGCTGTTCTTAAAAGTTCAGATTTATTATCACGAGGCTTTTGCGTTTTCATTGCTGTTTGATGATTTAAAGCCAGTGTTGTTCCCTGAGCCTTTCTTTCCGCCCATTGTACATGCAGCGTTGAAGGTTGCGCCTGGTTCAACAGCCAATTTATTAACTGTTACTGTACCTTCTATAACTGCAGATGCTTTTAAAGATAATAAGTCAGATACTAAAAGTTCACCATTGAAGCTGCCTTCAATATCAGCATTCACACATTCTACTTTACCATGTATGTAGCCATCTTTACCTATAACAACTTTACCAGATGTTTTTACATTACCATCTAGCTTACCGTCGATACGAAAATCTGCTTCAGAAATTATATCTCCTTTTATCTTGGTATTCTTCTCAATTCTGTTAGGTTGCCCTCCTATTTCATTCATAGCCTTAGGTTTTTGTCTGTCTGAAAACATTGTTCACGGTTTTGGGGTTAAAAGCGTATTTCTATAATCGATTATATTTTTGTGTACTTGTATAATCTTATAGTTCTCGGATAAAACTACAAAATTCTCATCAGCAACTCGGTAATCCTTATTGTTTTTTAAAAGCTCGGCATAGCCAAGTGCAAAGTCTTTAGATTTAAATCCGTGAACAACCACAAATTGATCTTCAAGATTATAAATATCTTTAGATACAATATTTTTGTACCGAAGATCTTCGATGGACTTCACTAACAATTCCATCAATTTTAAAGCCTTTTCGTTATTATTTCTTTTGAACGGAAAAACTACTTTCCAATTAGACGTTCCTTTTGAATCGGTCTCTGGTAAAAATTCTTTAGGTTCTAATTTTGGCAACTGCTCAGCAACCATTTGTTCTGCTTTTTTGCCTTCAGGATTATTCGGATACGTTAACGCAACATAATTAAGAGCTTCTTTAAACAGATCGAATCCTTGAAGCCTACCAACAGCATTCGCTTTCAACATTTCAAACTTAGGCACTATTGGATCTCCAGTAAATCTGTTGATGTTTTCCTCAGCGCCAGTAATCACTTGTAAAAATTCCTGTTCCTTAAATTTTTTGAATAAATTTTCATATCGCTTTTCCGGACTATCAGAATTATCGGCCAATACGGCCTGCGGATTCAATAAAATCTCAGCATATCTAGAATCTGAATGATTTGTAATGATATCATTCTTCATCGTATTCTTTAACGGACTATTGACCTCTTCATATATCTTATACAGATTGTATTTAGAAGGTAGAATCAATCGTTCTTCGGCATTCGATGCTAATACATCTTCTAACTTGCCTGCAGCCAATAAATTTTCGTTGAACTTCTCCTTATAAATCAATCCTAATTGATAATTAGCAAAATTACGTTCTGTTTTTAGGCTATCGATTATTGTTACATCAGTGGGTAATCGATCCATATAATACTCAAGCGAAAATTTCTCATCGTCACTTATCGTACTTAAACTATCAGTACTGTCAGTGATATTTTGAGCAATATCATCTTTAACATTAATTTTAGACTTGTCTGACCAACGCCAATCATCTGTTAATTCACGATTTCCCCATCTGTTTTTAAAATCGTTCTGACCATAACCTAAACTGGTAATATTATAAAAGTAGAATTTTCCTTTATTTTCCTTACCGCCCTTACTTTCACTAAAAGCAGCAAAGCCATCAGTGATTCTATCTTTTTCTTTCTTTTGGGCTGCCTCTTTCTTTTTTTGTAAATCTTCAATATGCTTTCCAAAATAAGCTAATTGCTCATCTTTTGGCATTTTATATAGTGTTATTACACTATCGGCATATTGAACAATATCTTCGTATTTTATGACATCTTCAAGGTTATCAAGCTTCTTTTTAACGGAACGAAATTTCTTTGTGTTTTCATCTAGGTTTGTTAGCACACTATCATAATATGCACCTGCATCTTTATAAACACTCTCATCAAAATTATACTCAGCCAAATTCTCATAATTAAGCGCATTTAATTTTGGTTTACTCTGTGAAGCTCTAAGCGATTTGTTAAAATAAAACAAGGCCAAACTATCTGACTTTTGTTCCAAATGAAACTCTGCTAGCTGTCTATAAATATTATCTAAAAAAGGTCTGTTTTCCCTATTCAACTCCATTTTAGTTAAATACTCTAAAACCTGTTCTTTATTCTCACCTGTGATTTTGGTATTCCTTAATTTTTGAATTTCCGCATTGATCATATAAACCCGTGGCGATTTCCTATTCAATTCAATGACTTTGTCAAAAGCATAATTAGCACTGTCTTTATAACCCAATTGATTATATAGCTGTCCTATTATATAGTAGTACCTTCCTTTTTCAGGATGCTTTTTTGTGTAATGCGAAGCAATCTTAAGATTTTGAACAGCCGTGTCGGGTGCTTTAAGATTTATAAAGGCCTGTGCCATCATTGCTCTCGCATCGGCATATTCTTGGTCCTTTAACTTCTCATATTTCATTAAGCGTTTAAGATTCTTAATGGCTAAATCTTCATTTTCTAGTCGGATGTTTACTTTTTCTCGCCATATGCTGGCTTCATTCAACTTATCACTTTCAGAATATTTATTTAGAATATAGTTGAAAGACTCTAAGGCGGGAATATAGCGTTCGTCAAAATAACGTGCTTTACCCAACAAAAGAAAAGCTTCATCTATTTCAGGATTTCGCTCTTCATCCTTAATATCCATACTATGCCGTTGAATTGCTTTTGTAGCTTTTTCCTCAGCAATAAGAAAGTTAGGATTGTTGTCTTCTGAATCAAGTTTTATTTCACCACTTACGGCTAAACGTTCTACTGGCAAAACTTCAAAGTAGTCATCTTGGTATGTATCATTTAAGGTATTACGGCCTTCTTCAAATGCGATATTACCATTATACAAGGTGTTGTATTTGGTATTTAATGCGTGCCATTTGCGATTTATTAAGGCATCTTTTTTGGTTGAACATGCATTGAAGAGCATGATTGCCAAAACACCGGATAAAATAAGTTTTTTTCTAAGGTTCAAAATAGATGATCTACGTATGTATGTTTAACTTAAAAACAGCCATATTATTATACGGTTCATCGGTAAAACGTATTTTTATTTTCAAGTATTATACAGTCGAACAGGCTTTCACATATTACATAAACCGACCAAGTAGTTTGTTTCAATTCAAAACGAGGGTGATTTATTCAATTATTAAACCATAATCGATACAATTATAAGTTCATCGTCTTTTAGAGGCTTTTGAATCATTTGCATTACTAAAAAACCGACCATATAGTCGGTTTCTTGATTTTTGAACAAAAAAGTGATTTATCGATGAACTACAATATCATTTTACAATTCAATGCTGCTACCCTGCAAAGAAGACCTCTAATTCTTTCAATGTTTCGGTCGATGTTTGAATATCCTTTACTACTTCTCCTTTATTTAAAACTACAATTCGCTCACATACCTCTGTAACATGAATAAGATCGTGGCTAGATACCAATACGGTAACATCTTTCTTTTCTGCTAACTCCTTTATTATCTGCTTTAAACGTATTTGAGTAGTTGGATCTAAATTCGCGAAAGGTTCATCTAAAATAACAACTTTTGGGTTTCCTATAAATGAAGCAACAATACCCGCTTTCTTCTGATTTCCTTTTGATAAATCTCTTAGGTACTTTTTCTGCCCTAAAATCTCGCCATGAAAAAAATCTTGATATTCAGACAGCAAACCATCAACATCTGCTTTGTTTTGACCACGTAGATCACCAATAAAGTAGAAATACTCTTCGGGGGTCAAATACCCAATTAAAAAAGTTTCATCAATAAACGACGACGTAAAAGGTTTCCATTCTTCACTTGTGTTCACTTGAACTTCATTATTAATAATATGACCCGTTGTAGGCTGAATTAAATCAAGTAAAAGACTGAAAAGAGTAGTTTTACCTGCACCATTATTACCTACCAAACCGAAACTTTGCCCCGTAGGGATTAATAATTCTCCAATATTTAAAACTACTTGAGAACCGTATTTTTTTGATAAATTTTCTATTGTAATCATATCTGAATATTCGAATTTGTAATTATAAAAAGAACTAGCGCTGTACTACCCTTTTAACTTGCCTTTTCCTTAAAGCCGGCAATCATTCCATATTTTTTTCTTTTGTATTGTTCTGTAATCAAGTTCATCAAGTAATTCTTCATCGCAAAACCGATAACCCCTAAGACGGACAGTACAATTACCGCTACTTGCAAGTTAAACACGTAATAAAATATGGAGAATAAGATTATTGGAACTACTAGAACCGGAAGCATAATTAGAAATTGGGTGGCGCTTGTGCCCTGCATATTCCCAAACGGACTCTGATCTAATTCTATCCGTTTTTTATTGAAAGAACCGAAATATAAAATGACCGGTATATTTACTCCCAGATTATACATTGCGCAGCCAAAATTTATAGCTAAGGCTTCCCAACCAAAGTATACATAGGGTGTCGTCAACAGAAACATAAATACTACACTAACGGAAATTAAAATCACTTTTGACTCTAGATACTTACGCATAGGTATGTTCTGAGACATCATCATACTATAGTAACTACTATCCCATGCTGGTATAAATTGACCAAAATTACTCAAGAAAATACCTGTCATAAAAATACCTACAAAGGCCTTCATGGGCACCATGCTGCTATACACATCTACGGTGTAAAATACTAATCCATAAAAGACAAAAAGCAAAGAAATAAAGACTTGTGATTTAGTTCGTTTGTTTCTCCAAATCATTTTTAAATCGAGTTGTAAAAACGAGCCCATTTCCCCAAAGCGCTTCGTCCAAGCCAAGTCAGAAGTGTTCGCTTCAACTTTTTTAGATTTTAATTTCGCATCTAAATAAATCTTATCCTTAAGAAATTTATAATTGACATAGTATATACCGAAAGCTAAAGCTATTGGAATGAGTACCGTTGCCGGATACGCATAAAGTGCATGGAAAACAGGAGCAAGTAATTCTTTAATAGAGAAAATGCCTAAATAATCCAATCCATAACCAATGATTAAAATACTTGCTAAACCAATTAGTACTTTCTCGTTCTTATTAATTAAAAGATTCAAGTAATTAATACAAAGAACAATTGCCATAACCGCTACAACCCAAAGCAATACATTTAACACAGGGTAACTATTAAATAGAAGCACAATAGCAAAAGGTATTATAAAAAAGAGGGTCAACAAATTATAGATTGAAGCTGCAGACCTACCCAAAATATAATGGGCAATAGTGCTTTTCTTTACTGGTGTGGTCAAGAATGGTTTAATATCCATCACCGGTAATTTTTGCATGAAATACCTTAGAGACAATTCAATTAGAATCCAGTAAATGAAATATTGGCTAATACTCCACGTGGGGCTTTGGTCTGGGAATATTTCTTTTAAGATAAAGTACATTCCGGCTCCTAAGCCAGCAAGGGAAATAAGCATGTAAACTCCGAAAAATCCCATCACAATTTTTATGCCCAAGCTTTTGCCAAGATTGGAAGACCTGAAAAATGATTTCCATTGTAATGAAGTAAACTGTTTGAACATGTGGTTGGTTTTTATCTTCAGGGTATTGGTAAGATAAATTTAGATTTTGTTACAAGACTGATCAAATTTATGTTTCCAAATTTGACAATCCGAAACATTCTGAAGCTACCTTTTTAGCGTAAAATGACCTGTAATTACTTGATTATCAATAAACCTGTATTTGAACCAATAATCTGACTCAGGAAGTGGATTTCCGTTCGAAGTACCATCCCAGCCTTTAGAGTTCGGACTTATTTGTTTTAAAAATTTTCCATACCTATCATAAATATATAGTTGAGAATCTGGATGAAGTTCTCCACCAATAATGTTCCAATATTCATTAGAACCGTCTCCATTTGGAGTGAAAAAACGTTGATAGCCAATGGCGATTATTTCTTCGGATAGAATTCTACACTCCAATAAATCTCTTACATAAACTGTGTATTTTCCAGGAAATACTTTGAACTGATTACTTGCCTGATAATTTTCACCATCTACAGAATACTCAAAAGGTCCTGTTCCAGTAGCTATAACTGTAACATCAATCTGGTCTGAAAATCCATTAGTATCTACCGTTATAGATTCCGGAGCGCCAGATGATAAAACCTCAAATAGTACAGAATTCTCACAGGTTACCCCGTTTGTGGTTTGGGATACCGTCAATTGATATTCTCCAAGGTCTGTTGCATCAAAAATTCTAGTTGTGCTTATTTCGGTTCCGTTAGCATCTTGCCAAGACCAAGTCTCAAAATCACCACCATCGATAACCAAAGCGGGGCTATCAGGACATATCACATAGCGTTCTTCTAAAACAGGTTGTGGTAAAGGGTTTATACTAATCTTTAGCGAAGTCAAAGCGTAGCAGCTTTGAAGACCAATTCTTTCCACACGGGCATATAGCGTTTCTTGATTTTCCGTATTAATATAGGAATTTGCGCTTAACTCATTTATTCTATATTCTGCATCAGATTGGGAAGCATAATAAGTTACTGTAAATTGATTTGTGTCTTGACTACCCAAAATTTCTAATGCCTTTTGAGTAAGATCTATGCTCTGGCTTCCTGTTTCGTTTATATCACAACCAATTATCGGTGTTGTAACAATGGCAAACGGAGTTTCAAAAACCTCCAAATCAAAACTACTTGTCACAAAACATGTTGTGTTCAAGCTATTATCTAAACGGTAAAAAAGCGTCTGTGGATTGGCAGTGTTCTGGTAAGTTCCTACAATCTCATTTTGAGCCAGATTTGCATCCGCCATGCTTTCGTAATAACCAATGGAAACATTCGCAGGGTTTTGATCTCCTAAAATTTCATTTTTCTTTTCCGTCAGGTTAAAATCAAAAACTCCGTCATTATCATTATCACAAACAACCCAGTCGGCAACCGTTTGTAATTGGGGCGTATCAAAAACATTAACCTCAAAAGAGGTCGTTGCATAGCAATTGACATCGGTAGCATTCGCTACCCGAACATAAATAGTTTGTGTACTAGCAACGCTATTGGTATAAGAATTGGGTAACGGATTTAAATTGCCCTCAGCATCAGTCATTGTAGCGTGATAGCTAATGGATAAACTACTCGCACTCTGTGCGCCAATAATTTCCGGTTCAGTATCAGCAAGATTAAAGGTGGAATAACCATCATTGTTATCATCACAGATTTCTAAATTGCTTGGAATATTTGCCGTAACTCCTTGACTTACCTCAATCATAAAACTTCCCGTTCTAAAACACGTAGGATACATACTGTTCTGAAATCGCACAAAAATTTCTTCCGTTGGTAACGTATTGGTATAGCTTACTGGTAACACATTCGTTCCATTATCAGCATCGGTCTGAGAAGCAAAATATAATATTTCAAAAGTAGTTTCGTCTTGACCATTGAAAATCTCTGTGTTTTTTAAGGAAAGGTCAAAAATGTACTGTCCATCGGTATCGTCATCGCAGACCGTCCAATCAGTTATGGTATCTACAATAGGGGCTTCACGGGCAATGATATTGAATTGTGTGGTATCATAGCATTGACTATTATTGGTATTGGATACCCGTACATACACCGTTGTAGTCCCTAAAGGAAATGGATGAACTGCCTCCAAGGCACTGGTATTCGCATCTGCATCTGCTTGTGAAAGAAAATAGTCTACCGAAAAAACATTTGGGTCTTGTGTACCCAAAACCGAGACGTTAAATGTAGGCAAATCAATGTTATAGGTGTTTTGGGTAATACAGCCTTCCAAATCTGCTAAGGGTACTGCAACGGGTGTTTCAAAAATGGTAATATCCTTAGTTTCTGTTTTGGTCTCCGAGGCTGTGGTTACGGTTACAGAAACCGAATAATCTCCAGCTGAAGCATAGGTATGACTAGGGTTTTCTAAGGTGGATGTAGTGCCATCACCAAAATCCCATACCGTAGAAATTGGACTAACACTAATAGCACTTTCAAACGTGGTGGGACTTCCTTCACATAATCCATTGACCATAATATCCACCTGAAAATAACTGGTAATAAATGGCGGTAAACCTAAAATAATTGTTCTACCCCCTAAATCAATTGCACTATAATTTAAGGTACTTAGTGCTCCTTGCTCATTAGGATTTTCAATTACACTTAAAGTCGGTCTCTCTATGTCTGCCATATAGATTTTACCATCTATACCCAATTGTAGTGCTCCAAAAATTAATGACGATGTATTTAATTGTACAACCGAACCCTTTATATCTGCTGCTACTAAATCATATTGATAAAGATCAGTTGTTAATGAACTTGATGTGTATAAAAATCTACTTGAGGGTGAAAATTCTACCCCATAAAATAATTTATAGTGCTCTGAAAAATCAAGTAACGTTTGGGCGTTCGTTAAAATTCCTGTGGCGGAATCAAAATCCATTACATCCACATTTAAGCCATTATGAGCAGCCGCTACCTTTTTTCCATCTGGGGAAGCCTTAAGATACCCTATCGCGTGAATATTTGATTGAAAAAAATAGGTTGTCAAATTAATCCCTACATTAGATATTACGGGAGTGGTTTCTACACCAGCTGGCGTAACCCTATATGCCAAATATGAATCGCCAAAAGCATCATGTGTCAAGACCCATATGTCCGTACCATTTGCATGCTTTACAGCCGTAAGTTTTTCTGCTGCTGGCGTCACTAACTGTATATTCTTTTGAATAACATCGCCCAGCCCCCCATCTAAGGAAATATCCACTAATGAATAATTTATTCCATTAGCTTCCTTTATTTTATCTGCTGTAAAAATATAGAACTGTGTTGGAATACCAGGATTTGGAACTATAATTGCCGATTGTGTTGAAGATGGGTCCCCTAACAAGCCTGTACCGTTAGGCATGGGTTGGTGATTACGGTTCCAAACTGTAATGCCATCGGTGTAGAATAATATACTGCCATTATTATCTGATATAGTCGCACAACCTTCTCTAGTACTCAAAGCACCATCTAACAAAGTTACGGGAGCACCCGTATTAAAATCTAGCCCTGCATTTTCACCAAAATACCAGATGGCGGCTTCTTTTTGGGCTTGAAGGGAATAACTACTAATTAATATGATTAGGACTGAGAGAAACTTTTTCAAGTATAGTCGTTTTGTTGATCTAGCGCTAATTTAACGATTACAACAAATAACGTAAGTAAAATACTTCATAGTGTTGATAATATCGACCATTTGTCTATTTACTTTAAGAAGTATTCTCTTCAGCTACCTTAAATTATTTCTCTTCCGCATCAAAAACTGTTTTTCAAGCTTGTTTGAAGTTTGTTCTAATGCTTTATCCAAATAGGAAATAGCCAAATTTTTATCACCCATT
The DNA here is from genome assembly GCF_963977385.1 of uncultured Maribacter sp. Taxonomy (GTDB): domain Bacteria; phylum Bacteroidota; class Bacteroidia; order Flavobacteriales; family Flavobacteriaceae; genus Maribacter. Next base: position 82,998 of record NZ_CAXBOU010000001.1, read on the forward strand.
TTAATATATAATTCTGCATAGCAACCATAAAACAAATACGCTCGCTGGCCTAAATCTTCAACATCACTCTGTTGTAACAACTGCTTCGTTTTCACAAAATCATTTAGTTGCAAACTAACTATAGCTTGGTTGAGTAAAGTAAAAGCTGTGGGTTGAAAAGCATACAATTGTTTGTACCAACTTGATATATTTTCCCAGTTGGTATCCTCAAATGTTTTGGCATTTAAATGCTCTGATGCAATAGCCGCTTCGTAGTGATATACAGAAGTGTCGTCATATTCCATGGCTTTGTTCATAGCGCTATTTCCCATTTTAATCAATGGAAAATACCATTTGGTACGGTCTTGATGTTGCAAATTAACTATCTGGTTATCAGAACTTATTTTACTTTCTAAACGAGACATATGAAAACATAGCAACGCAAAAAGTGCATACAGGCTTCCGCTTCTAAATTGCTCTTTTTTCAACAGAAGCTGACAAAGGCGAATGGCTTCACCACACAAATCTTCCTTTATTAATTTATCATGATTGGTAGAATGAAAACCTTCGTTGAAGGTTAAGTAAATCACTTCCATAACACTTTCCATTCTATTTGGAATAGCTTCGGGAAGCGGGTATGTAAACTGAATATTATTCTTTTGAATAGATTTTTTGGCACGTGTTAATCGCTTCGTTATGGTTTCCTCCTTGGTCAACAATGCAGCAGCTATTTCTTTAGTGCTAAATCCTGAAATCGTTTTTAAGGCAAAAGCAATTTGTTCATTAGGATGCAAACTGGGGTGGCAAGCAACAAAAATCATTCGTAACTGACTATCGGCAACTTCATGATCCAAAAAAAGTTCATCTATCTGTAGCGATGATGCACCTGTTGTAATGGTAAGATTTCTATTTTTTTCGGCTTGTAAACTTCGCAGAATATCTATGGTTCGGTTTTTGGCAACCCTATTCAGCCAAGCTTCCGGGTTTTCGGGAATTTTAGTCCGCCATTGCGAAGTTGCTTTTATAAATGTATCCTGTACCGCATCTTCAATTGTTTCAATATATGAGAGTCCGAAAAAGCGAGTTAAAATAGCGACCATCTTTCCGTAATGATGTCTAAAAAGATGGTCTACTATTTTATGCTCCATGTATCTTATTGTTCAAAAACTAGTACTTCTCTAATCTCAACGGTACCATCTAAATCATAATCTGGGTAATCTTCGGCAATTTTTACTACGGCATCAGCATTTTCGGCTTGTACAATATAAAAACCACCAATCAATTCTTTACCTTCTATTAAAGGAGCATCGGTTACCGTACGCTTGGGCCCAGAAACTCTTTTTACATTCGGCACCAAAGCTTCACCACCTTTAACGATACCTTGCTTTTGCATTTTTTCGTTCCAAGCGAACCACTTACCCATGCGGGTTTGTAATTCTTCTGGAGATAACCCTAATTCTTGGTAATCTGCACCGATAAAAATCATCATAAAATCTTTCATAATTTAACTGTTTTAAATTTTACATTGAACTCGCTCTAAGTTCTTGTTGTTTGCACCATGACGTTACCAAAATCAAATTAGGGACAATTTTTAAAAATATATTTCAAAAAAGATAAATTAAGGATTATTTAAAAACTCAGAGATTTAGATTTTTTGATAAATGTCATTCTATATCGTAAAAGCAATGCTTAATTTTGTAATTCGATTTAAAGAAACGAACATATGTCGCATTTTCACGCACTAACAGTAAAACATATTAAGAAATTAACGCCAACATCTGTTGCTGTTACATTTTCAATTCCTAAAGAATTGATACAGACTTTCAGCTTTACAGCTGGTCAATACATTACCATCAAAAAAGAAATAAAGGGTAAAGAATTAAGAAGAGCCTATTCTATAAGTTCTTCCCCAGAAAAAGATGGTATAACCATTGGTATTAAACAAGTCGATAATGGTGGGTTTTCTAATTACGCAAACACCAAGTTACAAGTAGGCGATACGCTTGATGTTATGGAACCAGAAGGTCGATTTACATTTAATAAGAGCAAAAATGTACAGCATGTTGCGGCATTCGCAGCAGGTAGTGGTATTACCCCAATTATGAGTATTGCAAAATCTGTATTAGATAGCAACTCGAAGAATACGTTTGTACTTGTTTATGGGAACAAATCGTATGAAGAAACTATGTTCTATACTGATTTGGTGAAATTAGAACTAGAATATTGCAATCGGTTCTTTGTTTACTTTACCAACAGTCAAACCCGTGAAGATAAAGCGCTATTTGGCCGTATTGATACCTCAACAGTGAATTACGCATTAAAGAATAAACATAAAAATGTAGACTTTGATGCCTACTACCTTTGTGGCCCTGAGGAAATGATTCGATTGGTTCAAGATACTTTATTAGACAACGATATTGATAAGGATAAAATTCATTTTGAACTTTTTACTCCAACGGAAATTAAAGAAGAACTTCCTATTCAAGCAGAAGGATCAACTGCAATTACCGTAGTTGTAGATGATGAGGAATTTCAATTTACAATGGACAGAAAGTCCTTGGTGTTAGATGCTGTTTTAAAGCAAAATATAGACGCGCCATACTCCTGTCAAGGTGGTGTATGTAGCAGTTGTATAGCCAAGGTTACTGAAGGAAAAGCTGAAATGGTAATGAATCAAATTTTAACCGATAAGGAAATAGCCGACGGATTCATTCTTACTTGCCAAGCGCATCCTACGACACCTACTTTAAAAGTTGATTATGACGATGTTTAAATAAAAGATTTAATATCAATGTAGAGATTTATTAAAACGTCTTTACGGTTCCGATAACTATGGGATCCGTAAAGACGTTTTTTTACATCCAAAATATATTTGATTGAGTTATACTTAAATGGGGTTTAAAATACCTTTGATAGGACTTTTAACTACCTTATTATGACTTCGGAAATCATCGGTGTCTTCATTATCATTTCTGCGGTAATTATTTTGTTTGCTTTTGAGGTTTTCCCGATGGATAAAATATCCTTCTGCATAATCGCAGCATTGCTGTTGACAGGATTGGTCACTCCCGAAGAAGCGGTTAGCGGATTTTCTAACAAAGCGGTCATCACTATTTTATGTTTAATGATATTGGCAATAGGACTAGAGGAAAACGGTGCAATTTCATGGCTCGCCCAAGGTTTAAAAATTCTAAAAAACTGGCCAATTGTTTTAGCCACAGTTGCCATAATGTTAATAGCCGGTAGTATTTCTGCCTTTGTAAGTTCAACAGCTGTAGTTATCGTTTTTATAAAAATAGTTGCCGAGTTACGAGAAAAATATCAATTACCTCCTGGCAAGTTACTATTACCTATTTCATTTGCCAGTATTTTAGGGGGTAGTTGTACACTTATGGGTACCTCAACCAACTTGTTAGTTAGTAATATTGCTGCAAGGTATACCGGTGAAAAACTCGGTTTCTTCGAATTTTCATTAATGGGTATCACCTTTTTAGTAATATCAATAGGAATAATAGCACTCTTTTATCGGTTTTTACCCAATGACACAAAAGACTTATCTGAAAATTATGACCTTAATCGCTATTTATTAACGTTAACGGTTTTACCTGAGTCTCCTTTGGTAGGCAAAAAAATCGGGGAAAGCTTCATGTTTAAAGAAGCTGATATTACCGTGTTACGATTAACTAGAAATGGCTATGACCAAAATTTATTAAACCATGAATTACCTATTAAGGTTAATGATGTAATTCTTTTACACTGTAGTTTAGAGAACCTACAAAAGATGCGAGGAGAAGGTTATTTTGATGTTGATTTAGAGGAAAGAGACCATATTAAATCCACGAAAAACACTCAAATTAAAAAATTTGGAAACTCTAATGAAAAAGATGCGGAGAATAAAGATGATAAAGACAAAAGTTTACTTTTAGAACTTTTATTGCTACCTGGATCACGGTTTCTTGGTCGAAATTTAACTGAGCTTAAAACCATGTTGATGCCGCGTGCTATTCCTTTAGCCGTTAATAAGCGTAAAAAACTACGGATTCTACAAAACAGATTACATCAAAGTAATCACGAGTTTACAAAATTACATGTTGGTGACCGCTTATTGATACAAACCGAACCCGAATACGTATCAAACTTTGAAAACAGCAATAATTTAGCAGTACTCAATCAATTTGAAGGTCGTACTCCTGCAACCCCGTTCAAAAGAAATTTATCCATTATAATCCTTATAGGTACAATAACTTTAGCAGCAACAGGTATATTAGAAGTTATGACCAGTGTAATCACCGGCACTTTAGCTATGCTTCTTTTTAAATGTTTAGAACTAAATCGTATCTATGAAAAGATAAATTGGCAAATCATATTTTTACTTGCAGGAATGATTCCTCTGGGAATTGCGATGAGCAATGCAAAAGCCGACACGTGGATCACTGAGGAACTTTTGGCGTTAATGGCCGGTCAACGCCCTTTATTCATAATCGGTTTGCTCTTTTTAACCACTATGCTTTTAAGTAGCGTGGTTTCTAATAATGCAACAGCAATTATAATGGCACCTATTGGAATTTCTTTAGCTGGCGGATTAGATTTAGACACTAAACCTTTTATACTTTGTGTAATGTTTGCAGCCAATTTTAGCTTTTTCACCCCTTTGGGCTATCAGACCAATGCATTAATTTATAGTATGGGTATTTATAAATTCAAGCACTTTTTAGTTATTGGTGGAGTTATTTCAATCGTTCTTTGGGTTGTTGGCACCCTACTATTAAGCGCTATGTTGTAATCAAAGCTACTTTATTCAGGAAATATAGTTCTAAGTTTATTCACCGCAGTTTCATAACCGATAGCATAGGCTTTTTCTATACCCCTTCTATCTAATAAACCAATATGCTCCAATTCTTGCGGTTCAATTATTAGGTTACAATTATTGATTTTCTCCCTATTGATTGCGTAAATCATGAGTCCCGTGACCCTACCTGTCAATTGAAAAGAATTATTAAGATGTTTCTTCTCCAATTTAGAAACTAAAGATACATTACTACCAATAACATATTCAACTTTCGACAACACCGGTTCAGAAGGAAAATTATTCATTATTCCGCCATCTGCATGAAGTGCTCCATTGTATTCTATAGGACTAAAAACAGGGGGTAAAGCTGCTGATGCCAATAAAGGTTTTATCAACTCCCCTTTACTTATAAAAACCTCTTCACCAAGCTCTAAATTAGTTGCTACAACATGCAATTCTTTCTTTAAAGCCTCAAAACTATCTTCTGGAAAGTAGCCTTTAAAAATATCTATAAACCGTTCGGTATTTATGAGTCCGGGTTTTGCTACTGCAAAGTAATTGTATTTAAATAAGGGGGTTTCTTTAAAGAATTTAAGCATATCGACCACCGACTTATCCGAAGCATACAAGGCTCCGACCAAAGCACCTACACTACTACCTGCAACAATTGTTGCGTTTATACCAAACTCTTGCATCGCTTTAATAACTCCAATATGCGCCATGCCTCTAACGCCTCCACCTGAAAGCACTAAACCAACAGTCTTAGAACCTATTTGCATCTATCTAGAATTGATTTCAAAAAAAATGCCGAGCGAATACTATTATCCGCTCGGCATAAAATTAGGCATTAAAGCGGACTATGAATCCAATCCAAACGCATAATAATATTTACTTCCATCTTCATAAATGCCTTCTAACATGACTCCACCCTTTTTACCCTCAAGAATATCAGCTACATCATCAATATTTTTCACGCGTTTACCATCTATATGGGTGATAATAAAACCTTCACGCATTTGGGTTTCATTTTTAATTTTTCCAGGATATAATTTTGTTACCTGAACACCACCATCCAAATCGAATTTCTTAGCTAGCTCTTTGTTCACATTTTCAAAATCAGCACCTAAAAGATTAAATACTTTTTTCTCTTCCTTTTTAATGATACTCGTACCACCGTCAGAATTTTTAAGCTCAACCTCTAACTCTTTCTCCTTACCATTTCTATTAACAACGATGGCGACTTTATCACCAGGCCTTTTACCTGCAATAATCTCCTGAAGTCTTGGTGAAGTACCCGTTTCTTTTCCGTTTACACTAACAATGATATCACCAGATTCGATACCTGCCATATCTGCACCACTATCTTCACCCACTTGCTCTACCCAAACGCCTTTAGTAAATGACACATCTTTCTCTTTGGCCAAGTTTCCATCCATTGTTCTAATAGTAACCCCCAACATACCACGTTGTACGTTCCCATATTTTAACAAATCTTCGACCACTTTAGTAACGATATTACTAGGTACGGCAAAACCATATCCAGTATAAGTTCCAGTCGTACTAGCAATCGCGGTATTGATTCCAACTAAATTACCGTCAAGATTTACTAAGGCTCCACCGCTATTGCCAGGATTAATAGCAGCATCGGTCTGTATAAAGCTTTCAACTGCAAACTTATCTGTATTGATATGAATACTTCTTGCCTTTGCGCTTACGATACCCGCCGTAACCGTAGAGTTTAAACCTAATGGATTACCAACTGCTAAAACCCATTCACCTACTTCAACATCATCTGAATTTACTAAAGCCATCGTCTTAAGATTATCAGCTTTAATCTGTAATAAGGCTAAATCCGTTGTTGGATCCGTTCCTATAACCGTTGCTTTATAAGATTGGTTATTATACAGGGTTACTTCAACTTCATCTGCATTAGCAATAACATGATTATTGGTCACGATATATCCTTTGTCATTAATAATAACTCCAGAACCAGTACCAACTCTAGGTCGTGATTGCATGCCTTCTGGAGATTGACCTTTGAACATATCTCCAAAAAATTCTTTAAAAGGATCTGGTAATTCACGTGCACTTTGATTTCCGTAAGAAGCGCCTGTTTGCGTAGATTTAATATGCACCACAGCATCTAAAACTTTTTTAGATGTTTCGGTAAAATCTAATGGCTTAATATTTCCTTTATTATCGGCAGTATAAAGCACATGACTACCAAGAACCGAATCAACAACCGTCACCCCAACATCATCTTTAGTTGTTTGTTTGTTAAATTGAATTACTCCGAAACTTACGACTAGCGCAATAATCGCTGAAAAGAAGTAAACCTTCCAAGCGCTTTTAGTATTTGTATCTGATTTCATATTTAATTGTTTTTTTATATTCTTCTAATACCCTAGTGGCAATAGCTATGCCAATGATGGGCATGCAAATACTAATGTTTTTTTAAAATTGAATGAAATTTTAAGGATTTTTTTAGACTAACCAGTCTGTAACATAAGAATTATCATGACAAATTAACTAAAAAGGTGTTAGTTGACAGATTTAAACGAACGTTTAGGGCTCAATTTAGCGGTTACTAACTTAATTTAAGAATTAAAAACCGACTGACTAGTCTGAAACTGACATTTTGACTTAAAGTAAGATAATTCGGTTGTCTTAATTCTATGATTTACATATACATAAAAAACCTTTGCTATATTTTTACGTAAGTTTAACAACGAAAAAGAAAATTTAATTGAATTCACAGCATACAACTGCAATTTTGGTATTTGCCAATTCCGCTAAGGAAGAATTGGTAAATAAGTCCATTCCAAATAGTGAACAATTATTCGATGCACTAACCGAAAGTACACTAGAGAAAGCAAAAAATACTGGTTTACCTACATTTCATTTTACAGATAAAGACCAGATAGGCTCTAATTTCGGCGAACGTTTTACCAACGCGATAGCTGCAGTATTTGATAGAGGATACGATAATATTATAACTATTGGAAATGACACACCTCATTTAAAAACACAACATCTTAAAAATACGGCGAAACATTTGGCCCTTGGCAAAACTGTAATTGGCCCTTCTGTCGATGGTGGATTCTACTTGCTAGGTTTGCAAAAAATAAATTTTGATGTTGCTAGTTTTAAACGATTACCATGGCAGCGCTTTAGTTTGTATAACCAAATTTCCATTTGGCTTTCATCTGAATCTTCTCAATTAATAAAATTGCCAGTTTTACAAGATCTAGATAATGAGAAAGATTTACGGTCAATATTATTTTTTTCCAAAACATTATCTATTTCAATTTTACTCCTAATTATAGGTCTACTTAGAGTAAAACTTAGACTATTTCATAAAAAACATTATTTCTTAAATCTGTTTTTTAACAGATGTTTTTACAATAAAGGCTCTCCTGAGATTTCATTTATCTAAATCCCTCTTTGCCCAATAATTGGGTAAATGTAAAACTCAGTTGAAAAGCTATTTATGAAACACATTTTTATGGTGTTGACTATGTTTATAATAAACATAGTCAATGCTCAAGAAACAATTACTGGTACCGTTACTGATACAGATGGAAACACCATACCGTATGTAAACATTGTATTATCTGGTACTTCAACTGGAACCATAACCAATGAAGATGGAGTCTATTCAATAAAAGTGCCGAGTCTTATAGGTTCACTAGAATTTTCCGTTTTAGGATATCAGACTCAAGTAATTCCAATAAGCAACAAACAAAGTATCAATATAACCCTTGAGGATTCGTCAGAAATTCTTGACGAGGTGGTCTTAACTGCATTAGGCCTTAAACGAGAAACCAAAGAATTAGGTTACGTAGTGCAAAGTCTGGATACTAAAGGAATAACAGAAGTAAAATCTGTCAATTTTTTAGATAACCTTTCTGGCAAATTAGCTGGAGTTACGATTAACCAAGGTGCCACAGGAGTAGGTTCTTCATCTAAAATTACGATTAGAGGAGAAGCTTCTTTCTCTAACAACAATCCCTTATTTATTGTTGATGGTGTACCCATAAATAATAATTCGGTTTTCAATTTTACCAATGAGGCTGCTGCTGGTTTTCAAGAGATTGATTTTGGAAACGGTGCTATGGAAGTGAATCCTGATGATATTGCCGAAGTTTCGGTGTTAAAAGGACCTAGTGCTGCTGCGCTATATGGTACAAGGGCATCTAACGGTGTTATTATAATTGAAACGAAAAGTGGTAAAAACTCAAAGGGATTAGGTATTAGTTATAATACTAGTTTTTTTGTGGAGTCAGCGTTTAAACTACCCGAATTTCAGAATGAATACGGGCAAGGTAATGCCGGAGCATTTGCTTTTGTAGACGGATTAGGTGGAGGTACAAATGATTTAATCACCTACAGTTGGGGACCTCGTTTAGATGTCGGTAATCTAGTGCCACAATATGACAGTCCTGTGTCGCTTGCTGACGGAACAATAGTTCGTGGTGGCGATACTGCACTCTATAGTGGAATTCCTATCACTCCAACACAGTTTAGCTCTAATCCAGATAATTTGAAAGATTTTTATGAAACTGGAACAACCTTAATCAATAATATTTCGATTGCATCGGGGTTTGATAAGGGAAATTACCGCCTCTCATTTACCGATTTACGTAGCGAATCTATCATTCCTGGTGTGAATTTAGACCGACAGACCATAGGAACGCGATTAAATTTTCAGCCAATTGAGAAACTTCAAATCAATTCATCGATTAGTTATATAAGTTCAAAAAGTGACAACCGCCCCTCTAACGGTTATGGGTCTGAAAATGCAAACTATTCATTGGTTGCTTGGGGTCCACGTTCTTTAAACATTAAAAATCTAAAGAATTATTGGCAGCCTGGGTTAGAAGGCGTACAACAGTATTCTTATAACTACACCTTCTTTGACAATCCATATTTCATTCTACAGGAGAACAGAAACTCATTTAACAGAGATCGTGTTTTTGGTAATATATCGGCCAGTTATGATATTACTAAGCATATTACAGCTTCTATAAGAACTGGTATGGATTATTCAAATGAACAACGCCAATTACGCAGAGCCTACAGTTCTAATCGTTTTAGAAATGGAGGCTACGCAGAACATGATGTTTTCTTTAGAGAAATCAACACCGACTTTCTATTAAATTATAATAATCAATTCAATGACATTAGTGTTGACGTTTCTTTTGGAGGAAATAGGCTTGACCAAAAAGCATTTACCTCACAGTCACAAACCACAAGTTTAGCTCAACCGGCTATTTTTAGATTATCTAATGCCGCATCACCGATTGAAGTATTTGAATTCGAATCGAACAAACGCATCAATAGTTTTTACGGCTTAGCCAAATTCGGATATAAAAATTACCTTTTCTTAGATATTACAGGTCGTAATGATTGGTCGAGTGCATTGGCAACACCTTTTTCAGTTGACAACACCTCTTTCTTTTATCCTTCGGTATCTAGTAGTTTTATCCTATCTGAAGTTTTTGATTTACCAAAGACCATATCCTTTGCAAAACTAAGAGCAAGTTGGGCGCAGGTTGGTAATGATACAAATCCGTATCAAACTACAAGTACTTTTGTAGCACAAACACCATTTAATGGTCTGCCTACCTTTAGCAATTCAGACATAATAGCAAATCCTGATTTACAGCCAGAACGTACATCATCATTTGAAGTAGGTGCAGATATTCGGTTATTCGGTGATCAATTACGTTTTGACGTATCGTATTATAATGCATTAACTAAAGACCAGATAATTTCATTGCCCATAGGTATCTCATCTGGTTACACACAACAAGTAGTAAATGGTGGGGAAGTTCGTTCCAAAGGTTTAGAAGTGATATTAGGTATCTCACCTGTTATTAGCCAAAAGCTAAAATGGAACAGCACCTTAAATTTTAGTACTAACCGCTCTACTGTAGAAGATTTACCACAAGAAGATGGTCGATTAACGTTGGCATACTCTCGTATTTATGATAGTCAAAACCAAACGGTATTTTTTCAAGTTGAAGAAGGTGGTCGCGTTGGTGATTTATATGGTACTGGTTATCTTAAAAACGAAAATGGTGATTTTATCTTAACGGATACAGGTAGTTATATTCCAGACAACAACCTTCAGAAATTGGGTAATTACAATCCTGATTTTATGCTAGGTTTCAATAACCAATTTAAGTACAAAAATTGGAATTTAGGTTTCCTTTTCGATTGGCGACAAGGAGGTATTATTGTTTCAAGAACAAAGGCATTAGGCAATGTTGGCGGCCAATTGGCAGAAACCACCTTTAGACCAGAATCTGGTATTGTCCCCGAAGGTGTTGTGAACACAGGTACAAAGGCAAACCCAGTGTATACTCCCAATACAGTCGCTGTTTCGGCTGAAAGTTATTACCGTCAATTTTATGACCGAAACCATGAGGAGAACAACACCTACGATGCCTCTTTTCTAAAACTGCGACAATTATCAATTGGGTATACGTTCGATAACCTCAGCATATTCAACCAAGATGCCACGTTGAACTTATCGTTAATAGGAAAAAATTTATTTGCTATCACCGAAAACCCACATTTCGACCCAGAACAATTGGCAGTGCAGGGAAATGGCTTTATTAGTGGTGTTGAAGACATGTCGTATGCTACAACAAGAAGTATAGGGTTTAAAGCCGGATTTAATTTTTAAGAAGACACAATGAAACATATATATAGCATATTAATCGTATTGTTCTTCATTAGTTGTACGAATGATTTCGAAGAAATAAATACAAATACGAATGCACCCGTAACCGTGCAACCTAGCCTATTGCTTAGACAGGTCATTTACGATTATGGTGAGCAAATGTCGTACGAAGGTTTTACTGCCGGGAATTTATTAGGTCAATACAGCACCGCGCTAGATTTTAACCTATTCGATAGACATAACTTAAAATCTCCACAATTGGGCGGTAATCCATGGCCTATATTCTATCAAAACCTTCGGGACAATGAAATTATATTGAATCTCTCTCAAGAGAATCCGGCATTTACGGTGTATGAAGGTCCTGCATTAATTATGAAAGCCTATATGGCTGCTGGACTAACAGATTTATTCGGAGATGTACCCTATTCAGAAGCCTTTAAAGGAGATGTTGTTACCGTAACACCTGTTTATAACACACAAGAATCTATTTATATGGATGCTGGTGGAATACTAGATAATCTTGACCAAGGAATTGCCGCAATGGAAAGTTACTCTGGCACTATTTCTTTAGAAGGTGACATTTTATTTAATGGTGATTTAGCGGGATGGATACGTTTTGCAAATTCACTGACAATAAAATATCTCTTGCGTATTTCAGCAAAAGTCGATGTTACTGCCCAATTACAGGCTATTGTATCCGAAGGAAATTTTATAAATGAAAATTCGGAAAATGCCATTTTCAATTTCACGGATGGTGAACCCAATAATTTTAGGCTTGCCAGACTTCGAATAGGAGATTTTAATAATTATGTGTTGTCTGAAACGATGGATGAAATACTAACAGGGTTAAATGACCCACGTATGGGTAGACTTTACCGCCCTTTTGGCAATAGTACAGAAGAAGAATTCAATGGGCTATTAAATGGTATAGATGCATCTGCAGGAGTTTCTTTGGCAGATTATTCATTGCTCGGCACCATTTTCAGAGAAAATACGGGACTTTTAGATGCTAATTTCATGACCAGCATGGAAACTCATTTATTATTAGCTGAAGCAGCTCAAAAAGGCCTTATCACAGCAGATACTGAACTATTATATAACACCGGAGTAACCCAGGCATTCGCTTATTGGCAAGTAGAATTACCTGCGGATTATTTAAATACTGAAGGAGCTTTAGCCAACGGTAATCCATTAGAAAATATTATTACTCAAAAATGGATTGCCAATACGATTAATGGTTATGATGGTTGGATAGAATATAGAAGAACCGGCTTTCCACAACTGAAAACAATCTCTGCTAGTTTAAATGACAATTTAATTCCCATTCGTATGCCTTATCCGGCGGAAGAAGAGGCGTTGAACAGTGTAAATTACGCAGCTGCGGCAAATAAAACAGGTGGCAATAGTATTAATGTGCCGGTTTGGTGGGATGAATAAGTTAGGAGTAACGAGAAAAATAAAATAATCAATGACTGAAGTAAAAATTTGGCAATGGAGTTTAATTATAGCATCAAGTCTGGTGCTGTTCTTACTTTCCCCATTGGCAAAAGACACGAATCAGTTTTTTAAGGCAGTTCAAAAAAAGAAAGTACCCAATGCGTTTATGCTGATGGGCAGTTTGATCATTTCATGGATATTTGCCAAGAGCATTACGAACGCCGCTAATTTAGGTTTAGACTTTGGTATTGTTGGTGGGGTTGCATATGCTGGGTATTACCTATCCTTCGCAGTAGCTGGTTTAGTAATATACAGAATGCGATTACAAGGAAAGTACACAAGCATACACCATTTTCTATCCAGTAAATTCGGAAAATCTGCTGTCACCGTATTTTCTATTTTGATTGCCATTCGTTTATTTAATGAAGTATGGAGTAACACTATGGTCATTGGTTCTTATTTTGGTCCTGCCGGCACATCGTCATATTATTGGTCCATTTTAGTGTTTACAGGGCTGACCCTTGCTTATGTATTAAAAGGAGGTATGAGTAGTTCTATTTTTACCGATGTTATCCAAATGGGGCTTTTCTCTATTCTTTTGGCGGTAATATTGTTCACTATTTTCGGAAAGACAACATCAACAACTGTTACAGAAGTAGCTAATTCTGGAGTATGGTCGTTCGAAACGGGATTAAATTTATTGTTTGCAGCCTTATTACAATCCTTCAGTTATCCATTTCATGATCCGGTTTTAACTGATCGCGGATTTATCAGCAGTCCGAAAGTAACATTGAAAAGTTTTCTATGGGCTAGTATTCTAGGAGCATTATGTATTATCCTGTTTAGCGTCATTGGTGTTTATGCGCAATCGCAAGGCATGCAAGGTCAAGCTGCCGTAGAAGTGGGTAAAGCATTCGGTGTTGTAATTTTATTGGTTATCAATTTCATAATGATAACCTCAGCCGCATCTACTCTAGATTCTACCTTTTCGTCCTTTTCAAAACTAGTGGCGATTGATTTAAAATTCGGAACGTCTCTTAAGTTTGGTAGGTGGTCTATGGTACTTATTGCAATTTTAGGTACTATCCCAGTGTTTTTAAATGCAGAAATATTGTCGGCCACAACTATTAGTGGCACTATGGTTATTGGCTTGACCCCTGTTTTTCTTTTTTGGAGAGGGAAAGCGCCTAAAATAAGTTTTCATCTAAGTGTGTTTAGTGGAATATTCTTTGGTTTTCTTTTGATTTTCAATTGGTTTCCGCAAGCACTTATTTTTACGACTGGAAAGTATGCCGATTTACTTTGGATTAATTTTTGGGGCATTATTTGTTGCCTACTTGTATATATAATACCAACATGGATAAAGAAATAACACATATTGGCACTAAAAGCGGAAAGTTGTTGCTTTTCGGCGGGGTGTATAGCAATTTACAGGCGTTAGAAAAATTGATTTCTATCGCTGATGAAGAAGGTGTTACTGCAGAGAATTGTATTTGCACTGGCGATATTACAGGCTATTGTGCCCAACCAGAAGAAACGGTTCAACTCTTTCAAAAATGGGGTGCACTGAGCATTGCCGGTAATGTTGAGTTACAATTGGCAAATGATAGTGAAGATTGTGGTTGCGATTTTAAGAGTGGAAGCCGCTGTGATAATTTTTCAAAAATGTGGTTTCCGTACACTAAAGGTCATCTATCCCAACAGTCTTTAGACTGGATGAAGAAAATACCTGAGTATATCAGTTTCGACTATGGTAACAAAAAAGTAACTGTAGTTCATGGTAACTACGGTAATACGTCTGAATTCGTATTTAAATCAAATGCCACTGAAAGTAAAGAACGCTGTTTTGAAGAGACTAATAGCGATATCATTATTGCGGGTCACTGTGGTCTACCTTTTCATCAATCTATAAAAGATAAATTATGGCTGAACCCTGGTGTCATTGGTATGCCAGGCAATGATGGTACAGCTAGAGTTTGGTATATGCTTTTAGATATTATTGATGGAGAGGTAACCTACACACATCAATCATTTGAATATGATGCTGAAAAAGCACAAAAATCAATGTACAATAATCATTTACCTGAAGCCTACGGTGACACGCTTACTTCTGGTATTTGGGATAATATGGAAATACTTCCCGAAATAGAAAAAATGGGACAGGGCATTCCGATTTATTTTAATCAAGAACAACAAAATTCAATACAACCTAAAACTCAAAAAAAGATGGCAAATACGTATTATGACCCAGCAGATTTAAGAAAATTTGGAAAAATTACAGAATGGAGCGAAGAGCTTGGAACAAAATTTTTTGATTATTATGGTAAGGTTTTCGAAGAAGGCGCACTAAGTGCAAGGGAGAAGTCATTAATAGCCTTAGCTGTTTCACATGTAGTAAAATGTCCATATTGTATAGACGCCTATACCAAAGACGGACTTCAGAAGGGAATAACTAAAGAAGAAATGATGGAAGCTGTTCATGTTGGTGCTGCTATCGAAAGTGGAGCAACCTTGGTCCATGGCGTACAGATGATGAATAAATACGATAAGTTATCAATGTAGATTTCGTTGTTGGTTGTTCGTGGATGGTTGTTCGTAATAACCTTCCTTAATAATCACTGCAATGAAATCAATACTTGACAGAGTTTTTACGAGGAATAGAAAAATAAAAGATTAAATGTTGTGAAGTTTAAATTAGAGGTGTTTTAATTATTGCCAACAACGAACAACGAACAACGAACAACAAAAATATGGCTACAAAATCATTAAAAGCGAAAGGGAACGATTTAGCGGTTTCCAACAAGCAATTAGAAATATTGAACGGAGGGATTTTCGCCGATGGAGAGCTTCCTTATTTTAAGGATAAGATTGCGCAGATAGGCCACTTTCCACTTCGCCCAAAAAAGCTGGAAATTCTTCAAATCAATGTGGGATACATGTGTAACCAAGTATGTGAGCATTGTCATGTAGATGCTGGCCCGGATCGTAAAGAAATAATGACTCGCGAGACCATGATACAGTGTTTGGAAGTCATTAAAAATACAGGAGCCCACACCTTGGATTTAACCGGTGGTGCACCAGAAATGAATCCTGATTTTAGATGGTTTGTCGAAGAAGCTGCAAATGCGGGAATTAAGGATTTTATCGTACGTTCTAACCTTACCATCATCCGTGCAAACAAAAAATATTACGATTTACCAGATTTCTTCAAGAAACACAATGTACATGTAATTTCTTCTATGCCACATTATACAAGAGGAAAGACAGATAAGCAACGAGGTGATGGGGTTTTTGATAAGTCCATTAAGGCGTTACAAGAACTCAATGAACGAGGGTATGGCTTACCTGGCAGTAGCTTGAGATTAGATTTGGTTTATAATCCTTCAGGAGCATATTTACCAGGAGATCAAGTAGCAATGGAGAAGGATTTCAAAAAAGCGCTCAAAGAAGATTTTGACATTCAGTTTCATAGCCTATTCGCTATTACAAACTTACCTATAGCTCGTTTCTTAGATTATTTGATAGCATCAGAAAACTATGAAGATTATATGTATGCTTTAGTTGAAGCTTACAATCCGGCAGCAGTAGAAAATATAATGTGTACCAATACCATTTCAATTAGTTGGGACGGCTGGCTATATGATTGCGACTTTAATCAAATGCTAGATTTAAAAGTTGCCAGCAAGGTTAAACATATTAAAGACTACAACGAAGATTTATTGAACGATAGAAACATCATTATATCACAGCATTGTTATGGTTGTACGGCAGGCGCGGGTAGTAGCTGTCAAGGAACGGTAGCATAGTATATACAATTTTAAGCTTCCAGTACTTTATAATAATTCTGGTGGCTATTGAGTTTTATAAGAGACTTTTAAATTAACCGTTCAACGCAAAGTATTGAACGGTTTTATTTTTAATTATTGATAGTTCCCTTGGTAATAAAACTTACTTCATGAACATTTAAACAGACCGTGTGGTTTGTAAGTCCATTTATAATAGAGGTTATTGAACGATAAATTCAACGTTCACCGAAAATTAGAACAACTTCATCTAAAAATACTAAAGCTTTTTATAATATGATGGTTCTTTATATAGACCAACTGGTCGGATTTATACAAATCTTAATATTATGAACAAGAGTCTAAAACGCATGGCTACCATGCAACGTATGCAAGCAACAGGACTGGAAGTATTCTATTCACAAGGATATTATAATACCAGTGTTGATGATATTCTCAAAAAATTAGAACTTTCAAAAGGTGCATTTTATTATCACTTTGAATCGAAAGAGGATTTTTTTGTTCAGATAATTCAAAACTTACTTGCTCGTAAGATGTATAGTAGTTTAATAGAGCCTATTGAAGGGCATGAAAACCCTTTAAATTTAATAACAGAATGCTTTGATGAAGCCATGGAAACTGCCGTTCATAATGAAATGGATTTTGGTTGTATTCTAAGTAATTTTCTTACTGAATTTAATGGTAAGAATGAGGTCATTATGCATCACCTAAATGAAATTGTAACTGTTTGGGAAGTTAATCTAATATCTACGTTACAAAAAGGAAAGTTTAATGGCCATTTAGACCGTCATGTAGATTGTGAAGCCGTAGCTACTTTTTTAATGAGTTCTTATTTTGGAATTAGAACTTTAATGACAGGCTCTTCACCAAGTGCAAAAAAATATAGGTTTATGACGCAATTACGAATGTACTTTAAAAGTATAGAGGCAAAAGCTGTTCTTTCGTAATAAATACCGAATTAAACAGAGGTCTTTAAAACATCCGTTATCTTCTTTATAACAGTATCTGGCTTTATTGTTTGCATAACCTTATCATATCCATCTGGGTACTTATTTCCGTATATAGATGTTGGTATCAATGGATATTCATCTCTATCTGACAATAAGCAATTACCTTCAGGTTGATTATAAGGACTAAACCCTGCATATGGATGAGTTACTCCCCAGAGCGTGATAGTCAGTACGCCGAACATAGCGGCTAAGTGAGCATTTCCGCTATCCATAGCCAACATTAATTTTACGTTCGAAATTAAGCTTAGTTCATCGGAAAATGAGAATTTGCCGGCAGCATTAAATACATTTTCGAACTGCCTTTCCCAAGTATTAAGGATATCAATCTCCTTTTGTCCGCCGCCAAACAAAATAATTCTATACTTATTAGTATTATTTAATTGATTAACCACTTCTATCATTAATTCTAACGGATACATTTTACCTTTAAACGCTGCAAATGGTGCGATTCCGATAAGTATCTGTTCTCCTTTATCAATAAAAAGAGCACATTGTTTTGGAATTGGTTTTTGAGACAAAACATCCATTTCTTCAAATGAAATGGGATAACCAAGCTTTTCAAACACTTCCGAATAACGTTTGAACGTAGTTTTTAGCGGCACAAATTTTAATGTTCTAGGACTGATTAAATTCTTTTTTTCTTGCCTCCCTTTATCCAGTTGAACAAAAGGAATCGATTTAAATCTGAAAAACTGTTTTAAAATGGTGCTACGCAATACATGGTGTAAATCGGCAACTATATCTATCCGAAGATTTAATAACTCCTGATATAACCTCCAAAGACCTAAAACACCCTTATGTTTTCCTTTTACGTCGGCATTAAAAACCGAAACATTCGGAATATCAGAAAAAATAGGCGCCATAAAAGGCTTGGTTAGAATAGTGATCTTAACAGTGGGGTACTTTTTACAGACCCCCAAAATAACAGGAACAGTCATTGCTACATCACCCATAGCCGAGAGCCGTATAACCAAAATATGCTTTGGACTATTACTTACCACGTAAGATGGGGTTTAGTTCCTCATCGTTATACATTTTCATTTGCTTGTATACTTTCATATACTTGTTACCATTCTCAATATCGGCCAATAACTGGTTTATTGCTAAAGAGAGATCCATTTTTTGTTCCAAAAGTATATTCAATTTTATTTGGCACTTTTCTTTATGTTCTTTAGAGGCATCTGAACGATGGGCTTCCTCGTTCATATGATATATTTTTAATGCCAAAATAGACAAACGGTCAATAGCCCAAGCAGGACTTTCTGTGTTTATCGTTGCCGTTGAGTTAACTTCTACCGATTGGTATTTATTTAAAAAGTAGCTATCTATAAACTCAACTAAATCAGTTCTATCTTGGTTACTTGCGTCAATTTTACGTTTTAATACAAGTGCGTCTTTTGGGTTAATTTCAGGGTTTCGAATAATATCTTCATAATGCCATTGAACGGTATCAATCCAATTCTTTCGGTAGAGAAGATGTTCTATTTCATCTTTCGAATATGGATTATCAAAACTCTGATATACATCGTCTTTTATATGATACTTTTCAATACAATTATTAAAAATAGAAAATGCTAATTCGCTAAACATATTGGCTTTTTTACAAATATATAGTTTAAAGTTATAAACTATAATTTAGTTACAAATACTAAAATGGGCACCACAATACTAGAAATAAGAATTAGTTCTAAAAATTTAGGTTTTTTAATGGATTCAAGATAGTTAACAATAAATATAACTGAAGGAAAAAAGGTAATCATAACAGCATTCGTATTTTCTGATGTAACTAAAACATTCACTACTAAGCCAATTATAAATGAAAGTGCAATTAATCGCATAATAATTACCTTGCCCATACCAGACTTACCTAAGTGTATAA
The DNA here is from genome assembly GCF_963977385.1 of uncultured Maribacter sp. Lineage (GTDB taxonomy): Bacteria > Bacteroidota > Bacteroidia > Flavobacteriales > Flavobacteriaceae > Maribacter. The sequence goes on from NZ_CAXBOU010000001.1 coordinate 102,586, forward strand.
ATGTTGAGAAAGCCAGCGCCATATTTAAAAGTGCATATATGGAGAACTTAAGACTTGACCACCATTTAATCGGAAAAATTGCATCGTAGTTTATAACAAAAGCATAGTGGGTTTTTATGAAAGAAGTTTCATTCATTATAACCAAAACACTATACAAAATCATAAAAAAGCAAAAACCTACAGAAAGTAGCACTAACCAATTTCTTATGTTTTTAGGGTCATAAATATAAATTGCAGCGAAAACTAACAAAAGATAGAGTATAGCCCATTCGTAAAAAACACTGGATATACATATCCACAGACCTGCATCAAAAATTTTAAGTTTAATATTTTTTAGAGATTTAATACTTAATAATCGCCTCATCGCAAGCAGTAGAAAAAAACTCGTAAATACAGCATTACTGTCCCCCAAGGTTTCAGGAAAAACTACAAAAAGCAACGTAAAGAAGAGGATTGCAAAGGAATTTGTACTTGTCAATTTATTTCTTTTCACTACAAAATCTACTACAAAAACACTGAACAAGAGAATGGTTAGTACCACAATAGAGGGCACCATTTTAATGTCAGTAAACGTGTAGTCAAAAAGGTAGAACTGGACGGACCAGTAAAAAAGAAACAAAAAAACAAGGAGAATAATGAAATTGACCGGTTTTGTTTTCTCAAAAATGCTTGAAATCATCTAAGCTTTTTATATTTTTGTCAGTAAATATAGTAATAAGATGAAATCATTTTTTGAAGGTATTGCGGATTTTTTTGTAAATGTGATATTTAAATACACAATGGATCCATTTAGATTTGCAGAAAGTTGGGCTATTGCCAATATTCTTAACTGGATGTTTATGTTGATTGGTGCAGCAGCTTTTATTTACTGGATGCTTCAATTAAAGAAATATAATGATAGTGGTGAAGAAGATACATCAAGTACTTCTCACTCTTACTTATAAATTCAAAACTAAAATCTTATCGGATTTATTTTAAAAATCCGATAAGATTTACAAGGTTTTTATAAATCAAAGCCTAAATCTTTTCTATAGTTCATTCCTTCAAATGATAGCTTCTCCACATTTTCATATGATTTGGATAAAGCAGATTTAAAATCTGGTCCAAACGACGTTATTGCCATGACTCTACCTCCATTTGTAACTACTTTACCATCCTTTATTGTAGTTCCGGCGTGAAAGACCAAAGAATCTTTTATTAATTCTATTCCTTTTATTTCTTTGCCTTTCTCATAAGCCCCAGGATACCCTCCTGAAACTGTCATTACCGTAGAAGCGGTACGGTCATCTAATTGTAAATCGATACTAGACAATTTTTCATTGGCCACCGCTTGTAACAGCTCCACCAAGTCATTCTTAATCCTTGGCAAAACAACTTCTGTTTCTGGATCACCCATTCTTACATTGTATTCAATCACCTTTGGGTCATCTCCAACTTTAATTAGACCAATAAAAATAAAACCTTTATAAGGCATTTTATCCTTTTTAAGGCCCTCTACGGTAGGTTTTACAATTCTTTGCTCAATCTTGTTCATAAAGTCTTTACTGGCGAAAGGGACAGGGGAAATAGCTCCCATACCACCCGTGTTGAGTCCAGTATCTCCTTCTCCTATTCTTTTGTAATCTTTTGCTGTTGGTAAAACTTTATAGCTATTTCCATCAGTTAAAACAAAAACACTCAATTCAATTCCATCCAAAAACTCTTCAATAACCACAGTAGAACTAGCTGAACCAAACTTCTTATCTACAAGCATTGCCCTTAATTCTATCTTAGCGTCATTCAAATCATTAAGAATAACTACGCCTTTACCAGCAGCTAAACCATCGGCCTTTAATACGTATGGAGGATTTAGCTCTTCTAAAAATAGAAAACCATTTTCAACTGTTTCTGATGTAAAACTTTTATACTGAGCAGTAGGTATCTGATGTCTCATCATAAACTCCTTTGCAAATTCCTTACTTCCCTCGAGGGTAGCGGCTAATTTCTCAGGACCTATTACCGCAATATTCTTTAATTCATCATCACCAAGAAAAAAATCATGAATTCCATTTACCAAGGGATCTTCTGGCCCAACAAAAACCAACTCAATACTTTCCTTTAAAACAAGCTTCTTAATTGCGTTAAAATCATTTACACCAATTGGTATATTTATAGCAATTTCTGCCGTACCAGCATTTCCAGGAGCCACGAAAAGCTTTGAGAGTTTATTACTTTGAGATAATTTCCAGGCAAAAGTATGTTCACGACCGCCCGATCCAAGAATTAAAATGTTCATGTTGATAGTTTTGACAAAAATAAATTATGCATTAAATAATATTACTTACTAGAAAAATCTCTATGTTCTTTTTTCTGTAGGTCTTCTGAAGACAAGGATTTAAAATAATCGTATACGATTTTTAAACCTTCAGACCTTTCCACTTTTGGCTCCCAGCCTAAAATTTCCTTAGCTTTAGTTATATCTGGCTGGCGTTGCATAGGATCATCTTCTGGTAACGGTTTATAAATAACCTTCTGTTTTGTACCTGTGAGAGCGATAATCTCTTCAGCGAATTCCTTTATAGTCGTTTCATGAGGATTTCCAATATTTACAGGGTTTGTATAATTACTAAATAATAGTCGGTATATTCCTTCAACTTGATCGTCAATATAGCAAAAAGACCTACTTTGAGAACCATCGCCAAACACTGTTAAATCTTCACCTCTTAAGGCCTGACCCATAAATGCTGGAACCACTCGACCATCATTTAAACGCATTCTGGAACCGTAGGTATTAAATATACGCACAATACGAGTATCAAGGCCATGATGCCTATGATAAGCCATGGTAATAGACTCCATAAAGCGTTTAGCTTCATCATACACACCACGAGGGCCAATAGGACTTACGTTACCATTATACTCTTCGTTTTGTGGATGTACTAGAGGATCACCGTAAATTTCAGATGTAGAAGCAACCAAAATTCTAGCATTTTTTTCTTTGGCCAATCCCAATAAATTAAGTGTACCAACTGATCCGACTTTCAACGTTTTGATTGGAATTTTTAAATAATCAATAGGACTTGCAGGAGAAGCGAAATGAAGAATATAATCCAATTCCCCGGAAACATGAACAAACTTTGTTACATCATGATGGTGAAATTCGAAATTTTCTAAAGGAAATAAATGAGAAATGTTATTTAAATCACCCGTAATTAAATTATCCATTGCTATTACATAGAAACCTTCTGCGATAAAACGATCACATAAGTGTGATCCTAAAAAGCCTGCAGCACCTGTTATTAAAATTTTCTTCATATATAATTAATAAGCCTTTTCCTCACCTTTAAAAGCATTAACAACAGTTTGAACAATTATCTTAAGGTCTAAGAAAAAAGACCAATTTTCAACATAAAATATATCAAACTTAATTCTATTCTGAATGTCGCTTTCCTTTTCAATCTCACCCCGATAACCTCTAATTTGTGCTAGACCTGTAATTCCTGGTTTAACAAAATGGCGAAGCATATATTTATCTACACGACTTGCGTATTCGTCAGTATGCTTTAACATATGTGGTCGGGGGCCGACTACTGACATATTACCAAACAGTACATTATAAAATTGTGGCAATTCATCAATACTAGTTTTTCGAATAAATCGACCAATTTTAGTTACCCTCATATCATTTTTACCTGCTTGCTGATGATCAGAGGAATCGTTCATTGCCATAGAGCGAAATTTAAAACATTGAAATTCATCGTTATCAAATCCCGTTCGTTTTTGAATAAAAAACACTGGACCCCTTGATTCTAGTGCTATTAATAATGCTAATAACGGACCAAACCAAATAAGTATGCCGAAAATAACAAAAAGTGAAAACACAATATCAAACAATCGTTTTAAAATAGCATTGAGAGAATTATGCAATGGTATATCTCGTAAAGATAATATTGGCAGATAGTCATAGTATTCAAACTTGAGTTTTTTAGAAAAAATATTTTTATTATCTGGCAAAAATTTTAGTGTTTTTAAATTATTATCTGCAAAATTAATAAATGCCGAAAGTTCATCGTTTTTTAATTCTGAAACAGAACAGTATATTTCATCGATATTATTATTAACAATATATCTAAAACAATTTAACAGCTCAAAATCTTTATCTCTCGGAGAAAATTGTGATGAAAAATGATACCCAAATTCACGTCTCGTATTAAAAACTTCTATAAGTTGGTTTGCCTTTTTACTTTTACCTATTACAACAACATTTCTAATATTCCCTTTTATTCGCTCTCTGTACTTATTGAGAAGAAAGAAGTTTAACAACTTCAGAAAACTTATACCAATAAAAACTAAAATAAAATACTGGCCTAAGGCCAATCTACTCATTAACGGTTGTTTAAAAAACCCGATATAAGCATAGAGGATTAAAAAAAAGAAAACGAATTGCGTGAATAATTTTCTAAGTAGAACTACAGCCTTAGAATACCGGTGAATTACATAAAATTCATTTTTGAATGAAAGGATAATCCACGTTATTGAAATATAAAAATGAAATAAATATAGATTTTGAAAATTAATAGGCAGAAAAGTGGTAAACAAATTTATAGTCAATAAATCCAACCCATAAGAAATGGGCGTTAAAAAGCCAGAATATCTACCTTGTTTGAAGAACATTGATTTAATCTTTACCCTATTATCCAATTAACAAATAACTATAAAATTCATTCTAATTCTTCGCGTTATTACACAAATTAAGCATATAATCTTCATATTTTCCATTAATAATTGGCCAGCTAAATTCTAATTCAATCTTTTTAATATTGTTCTGTATCTTATCTTGAAATTTATCTTTAGATTTAGATAAATGACATTTAACATCCTCACTATTTAAAAAGTAGAATGCATCATTAATCAATATACTTTTATTAAAAAGATTATCATGCGCAATAATTAAACTGCCGCAAGCCATCGCTTCTAAAAGCGATGGGTTTGTTCCACCTACTGAATGTCCATGAAAATACAGATTTGAATAATATCTAAGATTATCTAGGTGCTCATTATTATAAATACCTCCTAAAAACTTGATTCTTTTATCTTCAGCATACTTATTTTTAAGATACTCACCAAATTTCGTTTCATGCTTGCCAATAACTAAAAATGGTAACTTATTATCACCGGTCATAACACCATCAAGAATAGTTTCAATATTATTTTCTGGTTCAAGACGAGCAATCAACATATTATATTTACTAGGCTCTATGTTGTATTTATTTAGAATTTGAATAGTAGGGTTAGAAAACAAATTTGCACCATAGGCAATAAATTCTGAGTCTCTTTCATATTTTTCTTGAATATAGGATTTAATTGCAATAGAATCTGAGATTAAAAAATCACTAGAAATTACAGCTAACCTTTCGGCGATTTTTAAAAATTTTCTTACAACTAAATTATATTTAGTTCTTTTCCATTCCAAACCATCCATATTTGTAATAATAACACTATTTTTTGGTAGTAGTTTATACCAAATGGAACTACTGGTATAACCAAGTTGCAGTAAAACATCATAATTACGATTTCTACTATCCCAAATACAATTTAAATCATAAATAAATTGACCTGTAGTACCAATCTTATTCTCTAAATCAAAACAGTGTATAATATTTACACTATTCCAGGTACTATCTTGATAAGGATGTATATGTGAATTATATACGTATACATCATGCCCTTTTTCAACCAAATAAACAGACAAAAATTCCGCAAATTGTTCAAATCCTCCGTGGTTATTAGGTATTCCGCGTGTTCCTAGTATCGCTATCTTCATTCAAATCAATATTTATAAAAATTAAGCTCCAAAAAACAAAAAAAACAATTCCCTTATTGACCATAATAACGGACTCAAACAGAAAACTCCAAACAATCAATAAGCCGAAACTAAAGGCCATTTTATTTGAGCTGAATTTCTTAGTTAATACAATAAGCAAAAATACCAAATAAGTAATACCCAATAATCCTGCACATACAAATGTTTCGATATACTGGTTATGTAGATTGTAACCGTAGTAGCCTATTTTTTTTCCATCAATAGTTATGGCCATATTATGCTTTTCATAAACAGAATCCAGAAACAATTGTTTATCACCAAAACCTTGACCAAATAAAATATCAAATGGATTTTTAATCGTTTCAATAATCGCATATTTTGAAAACATGAGCCTCAAAGTAAGACCATTTACTTGGTCAAATTCTGTCATCGAATCCTCCTTTAAAATATTTAAGGCCTCGATATTGAAAATCTGGATAAATCTATCTTTAAAAAAGCCGTTTCCTAATGTTAACAAAAGGAAACATGAGATTATCATTAACAATATGACCTTCTTTCTTTTGATGCCTTTACTTAAAAAAAGCCATACTGAAAAATAAAGAAAAGTAAAGATAATAATGCTTTTCGAAGATAAAAGAATCAAAATAAAACAAAAGAAGATTATAATATAAGCCTTGCCTTTAATTCTTGTCTTTTCATTATTAAATGCTACAAGTATTAACCCTAGAACAACATACATAGAAAAAAAAATAGCATGAAATCCGAGTGGGGATGTAAGGGAATGATAGAAAAAAACATTGGAATTATCACCATTCAGATATTTAAAACTGGCAATAACAACTAATGCTATTGAAGTTAATAATAAACTTACAACATACAACTTTTGAATTATTTCATACTCCTTTAATTTGAGTTGTCTTATTCTATAATAAAAAACGGGCAAAACAATAAAGCTGGAATTATATTCTAATTTCTTTAATGCTTCTCCTATATTCTCAGTATAAATAATAGTAAATAAAATCATCAAATAATACCCTATAAATAAAAGCTCATATTTGCCAGGAATCATCAGTCTGGCATTCTTTTCTTTAATTATATCAATTAAAACAATAAGCAATGATAAAATTATTGAAAGCGTATTTATTTTCATGCTTAGAGGAAGTGTTATAGCCACTAAGCAAATTGAATAGAATAAAAGGTTCTTTAAGGTCAACGTCTCTTTCATTCTATTAATTCCTATTTAAAACACCCAAATAAGCTTCTTTAGTTTTTTTTGCGGTAATATCCCAAGTATAATTATTGAGGATATATTCCTTTAAATCAGGACTGTTTTCTTTCTCATATGCAACTATGATTGCTTTCCTTATAGACTGTATATCAAAAGGGTCACAATATGTAGCGAAATCTTTAAAATATTCTTTTACATCCCCTTTGTCCGTAACCACAATATTACATCCAAGATATCCAGCCTCTAAAGAAGAAAGCCCGGTTGTTTCAAACCAACTTGGCAAAATATGAACTTTAGCCTTATTATAATATTCATTTAATTCTTCTTGAGTTAAGTGAGAAATAAAATCTACATTCTTACTTGCCTCGTTCATACATTGCTCATAATAACCAATACTGTTCGGAGAGGGGTTTCCTATAATTGTTAGAGAATAATTAGTTTCATTAATTGCTTTAATTAAATTCAGTTGATTTTTTAACCCTTCAATCCGTGCAACACAAATAACGCCATTTCTTTTTTGCGAGCTAGTTAATGTGTTTTTAAATGTTTCAATATTTAGTGCATTAGGTATTACAATATATTGGTTTTTAACATTATAGATAGCATACAATCTTTTATATTCGCTTTCAGAATTTGGCAATAAACAACATGCTTTTTTTAATATTTTCTGAATACTTCTTTTATGACCTAAAATCAAATAACTGAAATCCCCAATTTTTTCACCATTTTTTAAATAGCGCGCAATAACCTTAAAATACTCAACAAAATCCGCAGATAAAAATTTGCCCAAAAATCCCAGTGCACCTTTTCTTAGTTTCTTCTCATACTCACTGTAATCAACAAAAATAGTGGAAATCACAAATGGTATATTACTTTTCCTAATATGTCCTAAAATATCATTTGGCCTTATTATATTGAAAAAATGAATCAAATTATAGTCACCATATTCTATCGTTTTATCGTTGGTAAGCTTAATATCAACTTTTACATTAAGCTTAATTAAGTGATTTGCTGTTTCTACAATCTGTATTGTATCCCCTCCAGGAGCAGTATATAACGTAGATCTACTTAACATTAAAACTTTAATCATTATACCTATTTTTAAGAAGCTTAGCCGGCACTCCACCATATATACCGTTCTTAATATAAATCCCTTCTTTAACAACTGCCCCAGCCGCAATTATTACTCCATCTTCAATTATTACGCCATCAAGGATAGTAGATTTTGACCCTATCCAACAATTATCTCCAATCTCAATTCCCTTTCTATTGACGCCTTGCTCCTTAATCAATACTTCACTATCTGAAAAATTATGATTTTCAGAATGCATGCTAACATAATTTCCGAGTATAGTATTGTTTCCAATATCAATTCCTCCAGCGCATCCAAAAAAACCGTGTGTCCCCAATCCCACTCCATACCCTACGTCTATACCTTTCCCAATACTTTTATATGTACCAGAACAAATTATTGTAGTATTCATTCCTATGGATGTATTCTCCTTTAAATTAATACCTTTAGTGGATAGAGCATCTATGTAACAATTTCTATCTATTACCACTCCATTTCCAATCCTAATTTTTGAAGAACATTTTATTTTAGTGTTTTTTCCTACGAAAAAGAATGTCCCTCGTTCAGATAAATTCAAATAAGTATAGCCTCTGAGAAGCATTATTGTTTTTTCGAAAATTAAAATTATTAAATAACTTATTGGTATGTTCTTGTCAAGTTTGAATTCCTTTTTCTTTACTACAAAAAACATCTTGGATATCAGATTTCTTATCATATCCTTTATTTTAAAAAAATTAGGTCTTTATGTTTTACAACTAATTTAATTCCCGAAGTAAAAAGCATAATTCTGGCTAAAAAATATTGAAGCCTAGATTCTTTTTTAAAGATTTTTAATATGGATTCTTTATGGTCCTTGAACCTTAAGTACTTTTTCTCAATACTTTCGTGTTCAAAAAATGATAAATGATGTTCCATCACATAATCAACTACAAAAAAATATTTATTCTGCTTTTCATATTGAATCATAAAATCTGTATCTATCCCATAAAGATTTAGGTCTTCATTAAAACAAGGATGATTTCCAACTAAATATTCTTCAGAAATAGCCATTCCGCTCGTAATTGCCAATTTTTCATGTGCGTTAACCAATCCTGTTTTCTCCTTTTTCCAATATCTACCCACGACATAATACCTATTAGCAGGGCTAACAATAAGGTCTTTGGACTTAATTATTGGCAAAAACAGATTTACATTAGGATTTTTAACTTTAGCCTCTATTATCTTAGAGAAATAATTTAAATCAATATGACTATCTTGATCAAATAAAAAAAGTAGGTCAAATTTTATATTATTGCTATATATAGAATTGTAAACCTTTGCTAATGATAAATTCTCTGGCGTATGTTTGTAAATTATATTATTAAATTTTTTAAGATTTTTTAGCTCTATATCACTTTGTATTTCTGGGCTATTATCCCAAATAACAATTCTTGCCCTGACATCATTTAAGTAATCAGCAATTGCAACCATCGAAATTAGAGTACTTGAAGAAGTCAATTTTTCTTTATAAATAACAATACCAATTAAGTAGTTAATTTTTTCTTTCTTCATGTTCTTGAAATAGATAATAAAACGTTAGAAAATATATAAACTTAATTGGTGCTGATCCTAGGCTAAAATGAAAAAATATAATATAAGTATAGGCTGAAAAACAACTTATTAATCCAATACCTAGGTATGTTTTTTGATTTTTCTCTTGTATATTCAGTTGTCTAATTCCATTCAAGACAATCAAATGAATCTTAAAATATATCAGTGAAAAAATTCCTAAACCAAATATAACAGAGATTATCAAAGAATCGTAAGCAATAATTGACTTGCCAGACCCAAATCCAAATCCAAAAATCTTAAAATACCTAAAAAGTTCTTCATATTGACCAAGTCTGCCAATAGTTGATGCATCACCAACCTTAAAAAACATCAATGAAAAAAAGGTCAAGACTACAAGAAATAGTGGTAAGCCTAAAATTAAATAATTATCATGTTTTACCTTTTTATCGAAATAAATGATGATAAATGTGATTAAGTAGAAAATTAATCCTGCTCGCACTTGTGTTAAGTAAATACCATATAAAGTTATTACTATTAAAATAGCTGTAGAAAACTTTTTTCTTGAATAGGTAAATTTTGCCATAAAGAAAGACCCTAATACACCTAAAAATTGCGCAAATATTATTGGGCTAACAAAAATACTTGTTGCTCTTATCTTACCATCCCTAACCAAATTAAACCACCCAGGCAATATATGATCAGACCCAAAATATTCATAAAACCAAAGAGATTTTCGAAGAACGTATTCTCCTTTTTGTCTAAAATTATCAGTTGCAAAAATAACATCCTGACCATCATAATGTTTAAAGATAGCGTTTTGATACAAAGCGTAAATAATAATAAAGAAAAGCAGTCCCTTCAGATACTTATAAAAAATCTGATTATCTATATTCTTAAAACCACCGTTTAAATATATAAGGCAGGGTATAAGAATTGGTAGAAGATACATTCTCCATCCGAGTATACTATCTTGAATCCCAAACCCATTTATTATTGAGCTTACAATTCCGTAAAAGGATAAAAAGAGTAATAAGAGTAGAAGGAAAAACATTTTCTTATTAGAAGATCCTTTTTCAACTATTAAAATGAGAATTAAAAATAAAAAAAGATATTCTTGCCACGCCTTTAATATAAAAACCACATTCTCGGTTACCACGTAACTTAATTGAATAAAGATGAAATCGTGAAATATGATTAGCGTAGCACAAAAAATAAAGAATAATGTCTTATCCTTACTAAAAAAAGAATAAAAAAATAGCCCATATGCACCAAGGCCAATAGTTAAAAAGAGTACGTTTAAAAACAATATTTTGTTGTTATAATTAAATTGTCAATCCTTTAATTTTATAGCTATCCAAGAACTCTTTAAGTAAATTTTGAATCTTTCTTATTTCGTAATAGAATATCAATCGCTCTTTCTAAAAGTTTTTAATTACTATATTAAAATGATAAAACCGGGTTTATATTAGTTTCAACTAACAGTTGATATAATCATAAATATGTTAAAATGGGATTCCTAATAAAAGAATATAGACTATTCGACTGAAAGGAAAAATATTATCATAACCAATCATCAACATATAAATACCATTTGCTAAACTCAATCATTGATAAGGCGAATTGTTTTTCTCAATTTTAGCAAATATAATCTGACCATTCTTAGTTTCCTAAATTTTCGTTCAGTGCCATTACCAATGATATATGATTATCAAATTTAGTGCTATTTCCTGCTGCATCAATTTGTTCAGAACTATTATTAGTGGCATCGGCTCCTTGAATAGACATAAAGAGGTAATTATAGTCTGGTGAGAAAGTAATTCCTGTAGCTTCTGCACCAAGTGGTGCTATCCCGAATAGCTTTATTTTTGGATTATCTTGAGTATGCCCTTTTTCAACAACCCATATATTATTATTAGATCCATCTTGCAGCACCCAAAGATTTCCATCGCCGTCAAATGCTAAATTATCATTCCCCGTTCCCCATGGTGTGCTGGTTTCACCGCCTTCATGGGCTATTGTGTATTCCATATCCCCTACAAAAGTTTCCATACTAACATCGAGCCCATTTATTGGATCGGAATCTAGAAATCTATAAACAGTATCTTCCCCTTTTACGGCAAAATACACCATCCCATCAGGGGCAATCTCAACATCCTCTATTCCATTAAATACTGTTGCCCCAACGACTTCACTCTGATCAATAGTAGTATTTCTTTCTTTAATAGTAGTATTATTTATCCGTACCCAATTACCTGCCCCCTCTTTACTCCCGACATAAACATATAGGTCACCAGAACTAAGGTCTTTATTATTATGAGCAACAAACCTAAATAAATATCCTGGATTTGAATCTGCACCTTGATATAAGGTTCGCTCATTATTATGAATCACTGCATTTTCATGTGCAAAATTACCCAAAGCCCATCTTTTATCTATCACCTTTTTATTTACAGGGTCAATCTCTACAGCCCAACCAAAATCATTGTATCCATCCATGTTATCATCAATCAATTGTATCCTTTCTTCACAGGATATAATCGTGTTCCATGGAGTTACGGTACCTGAACAATTATTTATAGTGCCCCCTACATTTGAAAAATCTACTGCCTCCGAATAAGTAACTTCCCATAATTGGGTTGTTGAATTAAGATTTATATCCAAAACAGAAACACCTCCCGGGGTAGTTTCAGAATTAATGCTTAAATAACCATTGATACTACTTCCTTCTATTGGAACATAGCCTGTAAAATCATTTCTTGGTGGTAAAGTTCCGCCTGCCGTAAGTACATCTCCAGTCTCAATGATTTTTTGAAAGGTATGTGATAAAGGAAATACAAAATCAGTATTCTGTATTTGTGGTTCGACAGATATAAACTCATTGATTGATTTTATTTCAGGTATAATTTCGGGCGGATTATCATCATTGTTTGTACAAGATGCCAACATAATTATAGCGATAAATACAATACTCCTTATAGACTTTATCATTTGATTATTATTTTCTTGGTGATTCTTTCTTCATCGTTCTCTATGTTTATCACATAAACTCCTTTGCCGACTACTCCTAAATCCAAAGATGCAAACAAGGTATCGCTTACTTCTGTGGTATAAACTAATTGCCCCGGTATGTTAAATACTTCTATTTTGGTAGGTGCCGTGCTCTTTAAAGCTATAATAAATTGTCCCTGGTTAGGAACAGGATAGACCTTTAAGTTTTCGGGGTTTGTTTCAAATGGGCTTTCATTTTCATCTTGGGTAACAAATAATCTATCCCAGCTTACGCCCTCCTCCGTTGCCGAAATACGCAATGGGTAAACTCCTTCTGGAATATTCTCAAAGGCAATCATAACCCAGCTTTCATCACCAAAGCTATTTGTTATAGTGGTCTCAAAAGAAATTTCATTTTCCAGTTCATTAAAAGATCCATTTAAAACATTGCTTCCATCGTCCAATCCAGAAGCGTTAATCCAAACATAATAAGTCCCTTCAGAGAAGGTTACCAATCGATATTCGCTATAGGCATAGGTTCCGCTACCAAGAGGTGCAGTTACTATTTCATCCTCGCTTGCGCCAGTAAAATAAAGAACTTGAGCGCTTCCTATCAAATACCTATAGTCTTCGGCTTCAATAAAAGTGCTTTCGCTTAATTCTACTGTGGTATCATTGTAATCATTTACAAAAAACACGGTGATGATATCACTGCTGGTTTCATCACCATCACTAGCCGTCAGTTTTAATTCATAAACACCTTGTTTGTTAAAGGTGACCATAGTCACCGCATTCGTGTCATCAGCAAAAATCACATTTTCATCTTCTGGGCTAGCTTCCAACGTCCATAAATTTGTTAATATCCCACTCTGGGGCAAACCATCATCAGAGACATCCCCAGACAACAATAAGGTGTTGTTTGGACTTAATACCACTTGGTTTTCACCTGCGGAAACCGTTGGGGCAATATTATCAGGAACTGAGCTGCCCTCAAATTCTATAGCTCCTCTATCTGGTAATGCTTCTATTATATCACTGTCGGCTACTGTTTGACTTAACCCATTATTAGAATAGGTTTTTATTCCAGTATCAATACATGGACTATCCACTTGCAAAGAATAATCCGCATTGAACAGGGGATTCTCGGAAATATTATTAGGTCCGGTTGAAGCATTTATAAAATCACTCCCATTATTAAAAAAGGAGTTATAATCGGTACTGGAATTATTATCCAACTTTTTAAGTGCCACGGTTGCGCTATTTGATATTATATTATTGAACACCAACATGTTGTTGGCGCCCGTAATTCCATGGTCATTGTTGTCAAATACATTGTTATATACAAAGGCTTTTTCTACCATATAAGATCCTTCAAAATTCTCAATCGTATTGCCATTAATAGTACACCCTAAACCTACCATGGCGCTATTGCGAATAACATTATGGTGTATTTGAAATTCTCTTCCGGAATTACCGTCGATATCAATCAATTGAATACCATCCTCATCTGCGCCAGATATATAATTGTAGCGAATAACATGTAACCTTGGCGAATTATCATTATTATGAAGTCTAATTTCCAACCCATCGTCATTAGGGTTAATGATGGTGTTGTATTCAACGGTCCAATCCAAACTATCATCCGCATCTATAGCTTCGTCACCATTATTCTCGAAATAATTATAGGCAAAATAACCGCCGCCGCCCTCAATACTAAGGGCGTCACTGCTGTTATCATAAAATTTACAATAGGTTACTTCCATATATTCACATTCCAATGTCAATTGCTTGTGAGCTTCTTTGAAAGTTATACCTAAAACTTTCGAACCTGCCGCACTTGCCGTAAACAGAACAAGCGGGTCTAAATTGGTTGGACTGGTAATTATGGTGGCATCAACATCAGCCTCATCTTTAGAAATAAAAAACTCAGAAGTCAAAGTTATGGGCTTATCTACTAATACAGATTCTGTAATATTATATGCGCCTGGTGCTAATAGTACGATGTCATTGTCATTGGCGGCATCCACAGCTTCTTGTATAAAACTATAGTCTTGCGGCACGCGTATAATGTTTGAATTTGCATAGGAAGGATCCACCCTACACATTTCAAAAGAATCTATACAACCATCTTCGTTATAAAAATCAAGTATTAAATCCAAATAATCTGAACCAATGGAAAAAGGTATAGAAACCTGTTCCCAACCATTGCTTTCTGTCCATCTTCCACTAGCTATCCGTTCTAGTTGTCCATTTGACAAAGATTTGTATATTCCTCCTCCCACTCCAAACCGGGATGTAGTAGGTACTTTAATCCAAAAACTTAGTATATAATCTGTGTACGGTAAGAGATCTATTGTTTGTGAAACTGACCCATTCCTGAAACAAAAAGAATAGTCACCTTCATAAGGGTTTTCCTGATCCATTATGTGACCATCGTTTGTAAGCCATGCCCCTTCATTACTATTATAAAAAGGGGGATCAACATTTATTTCGAAACCGGGTTCTATTATTGCTGCTACCTGCTCACATTGGCCATAGGAAAACATAGTACTAATAAAAACAAATACGATTAATACTATTACTATGTGATTTTTCATATGTTAATAAGTGTTTCTTCTAAGCTTAGACACTTATTTAAGAATGGTATAGCTATTGGTGTCTATTTTTCCTTTACATTCTTCGGCGTGTCGGGATAATATATCTTTTTGCTCTAACGATAATATCAAAGACTTATTCTTTAATAAGTTATTAAAAATTATGTACAAAGAATAGTAATCGTCCCATTTTAAAGGCTCTGGTTTATAATACATGCCCAAATTAACCAGTTTGAGTATATTTTCTCGGCTTTTTAAATCAATTTCTTTCGGTTTTCTTCTTTCGGTTTTGTCGATCATAAAGGAGAAATCAAATATTTTAATATTTCCATCTTCATATATGAAATTGTCCAATTTTAAATCTCTATGCACCAACGACAAATTCTTGAACTCATCCACAATCCTAATGAGAGCACCCAGTTTCTCTATGTTATTTACCATCCAATCTTCGTTAAGAACAATCCCTTTAGATAGTTTTAGAACCAACGCCCTAAAGCCTTTACTTTTTATATATTCTTTGTGTTCGATTATATGGTTTTTAAGAACTGTATTTTGTTGCATTATTTTGTATGCACGGTTTTCATTCTTTAGAAGTCTTTCCAGTTTTGTGAATTTTATAAAAACTTCATCACCGAGTTTATCAAAAGCAGTAAACAAGTCGAGATCATGATGCCATTTATCAAGGTTAAATGGTTTTACCCTGTTATATCCAAATTCTTTAAAAAAAGAAAGGACATATTTTCTTTTTTTAGAATAATAACTTCTGTTTTTTAAAGTTCTTTTTATTGAACCTGCGTAGTTTCTTATCATAAATATGATTTGAATTATTTTTTATTCTTTGGTTCAGAAAAACCTCTTATTTAACAATGATATTTAAAGAATACACTTATTCAATTAATATCGATGCTTAATAATATTTCTAAAATTATTACTCCAATACTTACTAAGAATTAAATAAATCGTAACGTGCTGATTCTATTTACCGAGCTTAATACCAATTTTCAATAAAGCCTTTTTGATTAATTTTTTAAGAACCCAAATATTTTCTATTGAAGCCCGTTCCTTTGATGGCCAAATGTCCCCAAATCTTTCTATTACTTTGGTGTTAAAATACACAGAGAGGTCTCTTGGTTCAACATATTTGTAGTTGTTGGTCGTCATAAACCTATTAAGGTCATTTAATACTTCAAATTCGATGAAAGATTTATTTTCGTAAATCAAATCAACGTTTTTGGATAAGTCGATTAGTTTAAAGACATAATCTTCCATCAAATCTGGTTTATGAATAAAAGCGTGATACATAATAGAATAAAAGTGATTGATGGTATTTGGAATATAAAGATTCTGATATTTTACCCTAGTATTCAGTATGTGTTGCTCCCATTTATTATCATAATAATCGTCCCCTAAATATCTAAAATCAAAAAAAACCTTTTGGTTTTTTACCAGCACCAAATGTTGTACTCTTTTTTTGTCCTTAGAAGTTCGTTTTCCGTTTGAAATGTCAACAAGTAGACGTTTGTTGTCTGTTAATAGGTCTATATCAGGATGGAGGTTATTCAATTCCTGGTCTAAATTAGCAAAATTCCTAAGCACAACATAGTTGGAAAGTTCATTGAATGCCTCAAATATCTGCTCTAAAGAATCCCAACCATTAGCTCCTATTAAATCCTTATTATGAGCCCATGCTTTAGTTGTATTATCGGAATCGATAATACTATTGTATTTAATACCAAACAATAAATACATGTTATTTTTCGCTTCTGATATATTATCAGAACCATGGATTTTATGCCCCCCGCCGGTCCACTGCCTGTACAGTTGTTTTGCATCAAACATATTGGAATTAACAGCTTTGATACCCTTTGATGTTTCCCTCAACTCATATTTAGGGTTATTATCCCTTATAATGATGCACAGAAATATGTCTGTGCCACAATGCTCTTCTTTTGAAGAATTCTTAGGAAGGTTCTCTCCGTAAAACCTAGACAGATTCTCAGAAAATTTATTTTTGGTCCAAGTAACATCAATGCATTCCAGAATTTCAAATTTTGTCTCAATATCTTCAAGGATCTCATTTCTTTTATGTAATCCCTTACTCCAAACTATAAATATGTGTGCTTCTCTACTTGTCATTAGTATTCTGTTAATTTTAAGGCCTTTAAATCCCTCTTTCCTATAACTTTAGTAAAAATTAATAAAAGGATAAAAACAATTATATCTATGAATATAGAAAAAATAAAATTCATGTTTTGTATTATACTTAGCTTATGGACGTATGACAATAATAAGCCCGAAAATAAAATTAATGTTAGTGCATAAAAATTCTGTCTTCTATACCCTATAAAGTTGTGCTTAATTCTTAATATGATAATCTGTAGTCCATTTGAAAAGAGCATTGCAATTAAAATAGAAATTGCCGCACCAAAATTACCATAGTACATTGAACCAACATATAATAATATCGATCCAATAATAAATGAGAACGTTCTAATATACAATTGACTTTTACTATCTCCCAGCGCAAGTAAATTTTGTCCAGTAAACCCTAAAGAAACATTTACCCATTGTCCCAATGCAAGAACTTTTAATACAAAGGCACCCTCAGTAAATTCTTGAGTATATAATAACCGTAATAATTCATCTGAATAGGAAATTATTATTCCAAAGAAGATTGAGGCCATTATCATTGTCCACTTCGAGAAATAACTACTAAGAATTGTTGCTTTTTTAAGTTTGCCATTTTGTAATGTCTTGCTCATTCTTGGTAAATACATGAAAACTAATATTATTAATATTAGTGGGATTAGATTACTAATATTAAACACGGCATAATAAATACCTAATTGCCTTTCGGATACAAAAAAGTTTAAAATCAGTTTATCCAAATGGGTTGATAGCATTATTAATAAAGAAACACCAAATAACGGAGTAGAGTAAAGAATGAACTCTTTGAATTCGGAACTAGATATATATTTTTTATTAATTTTAGTAATGAAATTTTTTGAAAAAAATAGATTAACAATAAAAACAAAGATTGCATATAATAAGTAAACGATGGCAATATGCTCATTATGTGAGCTAAAATTAAAGAAAGTCCATAAAAAAATCACATAGGCAGTAAAGCCAAAAATATCATTAATCCAAACCTTTAATCCTGGCTTTTCCAAACCGCTATAAATTGAACTAAATAAGGTATTGAAACTAAAAAATATAGTAGCGTATAAAAAAATTGTAGGTATACTTATAAATGATACTTGACTTAGTGCCAATAATAAAATTAAAACAGAAGTCACTCCTACAAGAAAAAGTGAAGTTGTAATCAGCATTTTCTTCCTTTCTGAATTATTTTGTATTGCAATAAACCGAACGATGGATGACCCTAATCCTAAAGAGCTTAAAGTACTTAAAAGTAATACTATGGTAATACCATATTTATATGCTCCAAAATCTTCTACACCAAGTTTTACTGCTAAATATTTATCTATTAATATACTTAATAATATCTTGTAGATAGTACCAGCTGCAATTAATAGACTTCCCCTGACCAGACTACTCAAACCAGTAATTGTTTTAATTTATGTTGAATAAGACTAAATCTTCATTTTGGACATACAATCCTTTAAACTATCCCGCCAATATGGTATTTCTATATCTATTTTTTCTTTTATTTTAGATTTGTCCATAACACTAAAAGAAGGTCTTTTTGCTGGTGTCGGATACTTATCAGTATTAATGGGAAGAACGATACAATTCACTTGTGCTATATCAAAAATAGCCTTTGTAAAATCGTACCAACTAGCAACACCCTCATTACTAAAGTGATATGTGCCATAATTTTGTATTTCTTTGTCAATAATGGTCATAATTGTTCTTGCCAAGTCACCAGCATAAGTTGGTGTGCCAATTTGGTCCGTTACAACACCTAAACTATCTCTTTCTACGCCCAACTTTAGCATCGTTTTTAAAAAATTATGGCCGTGCTCAGAATACAACCAAGATGTTCTGATAATAAGATGCTCAATTAAAACATCCGCAATAGCCAACTCAGCATTAAGTTTGGTCATCCCATATACACTTAATGGGTTGGCCTTATCTTGTTCTTTATAAAGATTTGTTTGCATACCATCGAAAACAAAATCAGTTGAAATTTGAATTAAAACGACGTCGTTTGTTTTACAAGCCACTGCTAGGTTTATTGCCCCATGTACATTTACCCTTTCTGCTGCTTCTTTATTTAATTCTGCAGCATCTACCGCTGTATATGCTGCGCAATTAATACAAAATGAAACACTATTGTTTTTAAAAAAAATCTTTACTGCATTAATATCAGTGATATCAAGTTGATCTTTATCTACATAAATGAAATTATAATCCTCTATTTTAACTGATAGGTCTTTAATACAACTAGCCAATTGACCGTTACCACCCGTTACAAGAATATTCTTCATAATCTTGCTGTGTTAAAGGTTGGTAAAATCAAATCTTTATCAGAAACCTTTACATGTTCTGATTCTAATTTCCAATCTATTTGTAAAGAGGTATCATTATAAATTATACCTCCTTCAGATTCTTTATTATAGTAATTATCACATTTATAAAAAAACTCTGCAGTGTCAGATAAAACTGAAAAGCCATGACCAAATCCCTTTGGAATAAAAAATTGTTTTTTATTCTCACCACTTAATTCTATGGCTACGTGTTCACCAAAAGTTGGTGATAATTTTCTTAGGTCTACTGCAACATCAATAACCCTACCACTTATTACTCTAACCAATTTAGCCTGAGCGTGTTCCCCTATCTGATAATGAATTGCCCTTATAGTACCATAATTTGAGAATGACTGATTGTCCTGCACAAAGTTTACAGTTTGATCTATTCCTGTATTAAATCTTTGTCTATTAAAGGACTCAAAAAAATACCCCCGGTCATCAGCAAATATTATTGGTTCTAAAACAAAACAACCTTTAAGTTTAGTTTCGGTAAATGTCATTTTTCATTGTTTAAAATGCCTAGCAAATTTTTTCCATAACCACTTTTCATTAAAGGATTAGCGAGCGCTTTGAATTGTTCTTTATTTATGTAGCCCATTTCATATGCAGCTCCTTCAATTGCACCTATTTTTAGTCCTTGACGCTCTTCAATTACCTCTACAAATTGAGAAGCCTGCATTAATGACTGAAAAGTACCTGTATCTAGCCAAGCAGTCCCCCTATCTAAAATACTAACACTTAATTTACCTTGCTTTAAATATTCTTTATTTATATCTGTAATTTCTAGTTCGCCCCTAGGGCTAGGCTCTATATTTGCCGCTATCTCTACAACATCGTTATCATAAAAGTATATACCTGGCACTGCGAAATTAGATTTTGGACTTTCAGGTTTTTCTTCAATACTTATAGCTGCTCCTTTATCATCAAACTCTACTACGCCATACCTTTCAGGGTCATGAACTCTATATGCGTATATTATTCCACCATCCGGATCATTATTACTTTGAAGTAATTTTGCAAGCCCTGATCCATAAAAAATATTATCTCCCAATACGAGAGCAACTTTGTCTTTACCAATAAAATCAGCTCCAATTATGAATGCTTCTGCCAAACCGTTAGGAGCATCTTGAACTGCATAAGAAAAAGAACATCCCAATTTTTTCCCATCTCCCAACAACTCTTCAAATAAAGGAAGGTCTTTTGGCGTAGATATTATCAAAATTTTTTTTATACCTGCATACATTAAAGTAGACAAGGGATAATATATCATTGGTTTGTCATAAATTGGCATCAATTGCTTACTAACAGAAAGTGTTAATGGATGAAGTCGTGTTCCAGACCCGCCAGCTAAAATTATTCCTTTCATATTTTAGATTTATTGGTAATTTAAGAATACATTTTTTTATAATATTCTTTATAATCTCCAGATGTAATATGGTTTAGCCATTCTGAATTAGATAGATACCAATCTACCGTTTTTTCCAAACCTTCCTCAAACGTAACAGATGGTTTCCAACCTAAGTGCTTATTAATTTTTGATGCATCTATTGCATATCTTAAATCATGTCCTGGCCTATCTTTTACATAGGTAATCAACTTCTCTGATTCTCCTTGAGTTCTATTTAATTTTTTATCCATGACCAAACATAGCAATTTCACCAAATTAATATTCTGCCATTCATTAAAACCTCCAATATTGTATGTCTCATGGTTTTTCCCTTTATGAAATACTAAATCTATCGCTCTTGCGTGGTCTTCTACAAAAAGCCAATCTCTGGTATATTTACCATCGCCATAAACAGGTAAAGATTTTTTTTCGATTATATTATTAATGAAAAGAGGAATTAGTTTTTCAGGAAAGTGATAAGGACCATAGTTATTAGAGCAATTACTAATTACAAATGGCAACCCATAAGTTTCACCGTATGCCCTTACAAAATGATCTGAACTTGCCTTTGATGCCGAGTAAGGTGAATTAGGGTCATAGCTTGTTTCTTCCGTAAAAAGACCCTCATTACCCAAACTGCCGTATACCTCATCAGTACTTACATGATAAAAAAGTTTACCCTTAAAATTATTTATCCAACTGTTTTTAGCTGCATTTAAAATATTTACAGTACCAATGACATTAGTTCTTACAAATGCCAATGGATCTTCGATTGACCTATCAACATGTGATTCAGCTGCTAAATGTATTACACCATCAAAATCTATACGTTTAAACAAACTATTAATAAATTCTTCATCAACTATATCTCCTTTTATGAATTTATAATTTGAAAGCTTATCTATGTCTTTTAAATTTTCTAAATTACCTGCATAAGTAAGTTTGTCAAGGTTATAAACTTTATAATCTGGGTAGTTCTTAACAAATCTTCTTACCACGTGAGATCCAATGAAGCCTGCTCCTCCTGTTATTAATATATTCATAAAATTTATTATAATTCCTTCGCTTTTTTATTCAAAAATTTCAAAAAAGACGCTAAAAAGAAAAGCATTAAGAAAAATAGTGGCATAAATACAATATTCTTGCCGAAAAAAGATTTTTGTACTAATTGCGGATGTCCAAAATTAATAATGCTAATTGGTTCTGTTCGCTGTTCTAATTCAATTTTTTTAGTTTCGGTATCACGAATCAAAAGATTCTTATATTCAAATAAATCTGCAATATTAACTTGTTCCTGATTATCCAATACAATACGTTCGTTTAAAGACTTATTACCCCTTGCGGCTAAACTATTCGTATAATTTGCAATAATTTCATCAACTTGTTTTAGCAAAACTTGATTTTCTTCAATTCGACTAGTTGCATTGCTTCGATATATCTTCAAAAGCCCATCAAAATATATATTTGTATTGATATATGAAATGACTTTTTTTGCAAAATTCTCTCCAAGAACAGCATTTTCATAATAAAAAGTGATTCTGTGATTAAAAGAGCTTTTATTTTGAAGCTCTGCTCGTACTATGTCCGAAATAGCATCAGTATTCTCAAAACTTTGAAGTAATTCTAAATACTGTAGATCACTTTCAGTATTAGCTATTTCAACAACCCGCTGAATATTGACTTCCAACCCCGTGAAGTCAACATTGTCTATTCCAATTGATTTGAAAAATATAGTATCCTTTGCTTTAATATTTGATTGTATCTCATTAATAACATCATACAAGTAATTCTTACTTTCCATTTGAGGCTTTACTATCACTTCTGTTTTTAACCTTTTTGAAATTATCTGGTTAAGAGCGTAGCCCATTGTCAAGCCTAGTGCAATAAGACCAATTAATATGTAAATATTCTTTTTTAGATAAAGAAAAACTCTTAAAAAAAAGTGGAATACTGTCTTGAACCCCCTGCCAATCAATTTAAACAATTGCCCTAAATCAATTTCATCGGAACTATTTTGGTTATTTGGTGTTTGATTCTCTACCATTTTATGTATTAAATATTTGCTTTAATATTTTGTCTGTAATAAGATATGTTGGTTTTACACCAGTAGTTCCTAACCCACCAGATGCTAACGTGCTTCCTGTTTCTAGTGGGTTATCTGATGCATAATACGCATATCTAACCTTTACATCTTCACCTATACTCTTTCTTATTTTTGATGCGGATTGTATTGCTTTTTGATAATGCACACCTTCCATTTCCAACCCAATAACATTCCAGGTTGATTTATGAAAGAACTTTAAAATATCCTTGTTTTGTAGCGACGTGCCTAAAACAGTTACCATGGTCCCTTCAAAAACCTCTAGACCATACCCCTCAAAATCTTTAGCGCATAACTCATTCTTAAAAGGGTAGTTATCTGCAGTTCCTTCAAAGATATGTGCCGAAGGAATCATTAAATCACCTTTTCCACCTTCAAGTATACCTGCTTTACCCATTATCGAAACTGAATCTACATTAATCAAAGAACCATTGTCCTTTTTTGTGATATATGGTTTTAACAACTCGTCAATAGTTTCATAAGCCTGCTCACCAAATGCGTAGTCCATTACAAATATAACAGGTTTTTTATCAATCTCTTTTGTTGAAAATTCGTACGAACAGTTATTAACTTTTATCTTCGCTGTATCAAAAATTTGAACATCGATATTAGTACCCGAGGTATCGTCGATTGAGATCATCCCATTGTTTTCTGCCAATTCTGTAACTTTCTTTCTAAATTCAACATTGCCAGCACTACTCAATGCCTCGAATATTTCTAATGAATCTACTTTAGGGAATTCACTTATTAATGCCGCTTTTGCAAAAAGTGAATTCATAACACTATGCATGTTTGCAGAAATTATATGAATCGGTCTATGTAAAAGCTTATTCTTTTTTAGCACCCTTTTAATATTGTTGGCCCAAATTTCACCATGAATATGATGACCCAATCTTTCTCTTAATATCGCACTAAATGTAATAGCTCTTTTTTCACCAGATATCTCTTCCTCTAACGCCAGCTTACCTAACCAATAGATGACATTTAAAAAACGCTCTGGATTATTTTTTGTGCTAAATTTTTTATAAACCTCAACAATTTCTTCAAAAGACCTTCCTAGTATATTAGCGGTATGTATTAACGCAATCTCTCTTTCGGCCTGTGTTAGTTCTTCCTTTTGAACAGCTATTTCAAGTTTTGTCCAATCTCTTATCGTTTTGTTTGTTTCAGATATTAGAACTCGATTACAGATTTTCTCAGACTCTATAAACAAAAAAGTCAAGTGAGTTAAAATATCATAGATGTCAGAACGACCTCTTGTAATCTCAATATTCATCTGCTCGTCATCAATACGATAACAATTTCTTCTCCTTTTTGGTGGAATTATAGGATTGATATGGGAAATATCATACCCTTCATCAGATGTTAAATTGATAAACGTACATTGCTCAATACCTTCGGGCAAACGTTCTAAAACATAAATAAGACCGTTTAATTCAGCTTTTTCTTCACCGACTGACCCATATATTTCAGGCCTTAATTGTAATAGGGCATTTTTTAATGCCTCCCCTGATACACCATTAGGTTTATAAAACCCTCTATTGAAAAGATGGCGCATAGTAATATACATGCGTTCAATAGCATTTGTAGATTCTTGAGCTCTGGTTGTAGTAATTGCTTTTCCCATTGAAGATTTCAAACAAAATTACAATTAATAATTTGTTAATAAAAAGCTAGATGTTAGTCTTGCTATATTTCGATAAACTATCTGCCACCTTTCGGTCATTCGACAGTCTTTGAACTTTATTCTGTCCTCCTAGTTTTCCTATTGATTTCATATAAGCTAAGAACCCTCCTTTTTCAATCGGAGTAATTTTTAAAGTTTGTAATACCTTACCAACAATAAGGTCGTAATAATAACTATTCTGTTTTTGTAAAGCAGCATCCAACTGTTGAATAAAAAAGTTCATGTCGTTTGGTAGCTTTTCAAATTCAATAAACCACTCGTGATATGGCAATTCATTTTTTTCTGGTGTTATCTGTGGAGCAACTGTAAATTCACTTACACTTGCATCTGTAACACTAGTTGCGACCAACATCGCTTCTTCCACTTCCTTTGCTATAACATGTTCGCCAAATGCGGAAATAAAATGTTTTATCCTACCTGAAACCACTATTTTAAAAGGATAAACAGAAATAAACCGAATGGTATCTCCAAGATTGTATGCCCACAAACCAGCATTCGTGGTTATGATCATTACATAATCAATTCCAATCTCAACGTCGCTTAGGGTAAGTCGATTTGGATGCTCATCAAAAAACTCATCTGATTTTACGAACTCATAAAATATACCTGCATCTAAAAGCAAAAGCATACCATTTTCCTTTTGGGAATTCTGATACGCAAAAAAGCCTTCGCTTGCCGGAAAAAGTTCAATGCTTGGAACCGTTCTACCAATCAACTTTTCAAACTTCTTTCTATAGGGTTCGTAATTGACACCACCATAAATAAACAGTTCAAAATTCTTGAACAAATCACCAATATTCTGATTTGTATTCTCTTTTAATTTTTCAAAATACATCAGTACCCAAGAAGGTATACCGGCAATAACGGTCATATCTTCATTCTTGGTTTCTTCTACGATAGCAGCTACCTTAGTCTCCCAATCTTCTATACAATTTGTCTCCCAACTAGGCATTCTATTCTTCTGTAGATAATTAGGAACGTAGTGCGCTGAAATACCCGAAAGTCTACCTAATTTAACTCCGTTTTTCTCTTCTAAAACAGGGCTACCTTGTAGAAAAATCATTTTGCCAGAAACAAAATCAGCATTACCCGTTTCATGAATATAATTTAGAATAGCATTTCTAGAAGCGTTTACTTGCTCTTTTATAGATTCCTCAGTGATAGGTATATATTTAGCTCCAGAAGTGGTCCCTGATGTTTTTGCAAAATACACAGGTTTACCGGGCCAAAGTATATCTCTCTCGCCTGCAACAACCAAGTTCACATATTCCTTGAGCTCTTCGTAATCCCTAATGGGTACGTTTCGAACAAAATCGTCATGTGATTTAATGTCACTAAATCCATGTTCTTTACCAAATTTGGTTTGACTAGCGCTTGCTAAAAGACTTTTAAAAACCTTTTCTTGAGTTTCTATAGGATTATTCACCCATATGTCCGTCCTCTTGGCAATTCGGTGTGCAAATATTTTAGCGGCAATGGTCTTTAAAGACATCTAATTTTTAATTAAAATCAATATAATTTGTTGGGTCAATCGGTGTTCCATTATCCCATATTTCAAAATGCAAATGTGGCCCCGTGGTAAATTCGCCTGTATTTCCTACAGATGCAATAACCTCTCCGCCTCTCACGATATTACCTTGAAATTTTGATAACGAGCCATTATGTTTATACACACTCAATAATCCGCCTTCGTGTTCAATAATAATTACATAACCTGTATCAGCGGTCCATTCAGAAAAAATGACTGTTCCATTAGCAATTGCTTTTACAGGACTATCAGTTACAGCAGTAACATCAACCGCGTAATGTTTTTCATTAGGATTATATCCCATCGAAATCGAACCTGAAACCGGAGTAAATAAAACTAAGTTTTTCTTATCGATTGTTCTTTCAAATAAATTATATTTATCCTCAAGTGCTACCTCGGCGCGTAATAAAGAATCTTCTTTAATCGGATTCAGGTCTACAGATTCAGGATCTAGCTTAAACTGTTGAAAAAGCGAATCTCTATTTACAACAGTATTTTCTATATCTCCCTTTAAAACCATTCGTATATTATCTAAATACTTATTGGTATAATTTAAGGTTCTAACTAAAGAATCTGTCTTATAGGTAAGTTCGGTAGCTTCTTTTTTCAACCTGGTAGAAGAATAACCAGGAATGTATTCGCGTAATGGTGTAAAAGCAATTAATAAAGTTGTTAACCCAATAAGGGTTATCATAAAAAGTGAACCCGTGACGAAAACATTAAGTCTACTTAGTTTAAAAGATATTTTTTCTTCAAAAGTACTTTCGTTCAAAATGACCAAACGATACTTGTGAAGTAACTTTCGTTTTATTTCCTTTCTTTTTTTTGATTTCTTGGCCATCCTAACAAAGATAAACTTAGAATTTAATTCTGAGATAAAAACTACTACATATTAACCTTTACTAGCCTTTATCCTAATTTTTAGTTAAAAACTATAATATTGTCAACCTATTTAATAATACTAAGTTTCCTATAGTTGTTTTTAGTATCTTTGAAATCCAATTAAAATTAAAGTCTTATGACAATCTTATCTACTTTTTTGGCTATAGGTGCACCGCAAATAATTCTAGTAGTAGTGGTGATTCTACTATTATTCGGAGGAAAAAAGATTCCTGAACTTATGAGAGGTTTAGGTAGTGGAATAAAAGAATTCAAAGATGCCTCTAAGGAGGATGAACAATTAGAAGAAAAGAAAAAGGATTAATTTATTATAAATTCTTTTCTATATTTTTATAAAGTCCTGTAATGCAGGGCTTTTTTTATGCCTTTAATTTATCTCGTTATTACAACTGTTTCTATATAAAAAAGATTCTGAACACGTGCCCATTACCATTGTACCGTTAAAATAATCAGTTTAAATGAGCTATAATCTTCACTAAAGCTACTGATTACAGAGACTACACGACAAAAAACACTTCTTTCACAACAAATACTGTACGAAACATTGCTTTAAAACTAATTTCGTTTGAACTGTAGTATTATCAATGCCGAATAAAACCCTCAATACTACAACTTTACACCGCTGCTAAAGCTTCGGCACAAATTAGAATTATGAATATGAAAACTTTAATAAACCTATACTTTTTAATTTTTGTCGTTTTTATTCATGCTCAAGATTTTCAAGCTAATATCGCCTCTGAACAATCATTTGAATTTGAATCTATCCCAGTATCCACTAATGAACAAACTAACTCGGAAGAATTTGAAAAAGCCGCAGAATCATATAAAATTTTACAAAAGACATTTGATAATATTGAAGATGTTGAGAATGGATATTATGTAATTGCGGGTATTTTTAGCAAAAGTAAAAATCTAAAATCTCAAGTTAGAAAGTTCAATAGAAAAGGTTTTAACTCTGGTTATTTTAAAAATCCCGATAACGATTTATATTATCTCTATTTAAATCAATACGAATCATGGCAGAAAGCCTTAAATAATTGTAACACAAAATTCAATAATAGATATGATAAAGAAATTTGGGTACTTAAAATGGCGAACAATACACCTGTTTCAAAATTAACTCCATTAGAAGATATTACATACGATGTTCTAGAAGAGTCTAAACAGAGCCCTTTATTTTTAACTCAAAATAAGCCTAAATCTATAAATAAAGAATCCAATAGCAAGCTTGTGCAAAGAGCTGATGAGTATTTTAATAAAATGTGGTACGCCGAAGCGGCCAAATTCTATGAACTTGCTTTGAAAAAAAATAAAGAGGCCTACTCTTATGATGTATTAAAAAAAGCAGGTGATGCCCATTACTTTAATACTGATATGGAAAAAGCGTATAAGTGGTACAATATCCTATATGAGAAGTATGCAGTAGAGATGAGTTCAGATTATCTTTTTAAATATGCTCATTCCCTGAAAGGAACGGGAAATTATAAGAGGTCTAAACGATTAATGAAATTATACAACCGAAAATTATCAGGAGAACAAATAGAGAAAAATAGTGAGGTAAATGAAATTGTATTAGATGGCCTTTTAAGAATGGAAGATAAATTTGATATTAACAACCTTAATATCAATTCAAAATATTCTGAATTCTCACCAATGTACTACAACGGAGGCGAAATGGTTTATGCTTCTGCAAAAGATTCTTCTATATTTAATACTAGGCGGTATAAATGGAATAATCAGCCCTACTTAGATTTATATGTTGCCAAGATAAATGAAGAATCTCAAGACCTTAAAGATGCTATTAAATTTTCAAAAGAGATAAACACCAAATATCACGAGGCATCTGTAACCTTCTCACCTGATAATGAAACCATGTATTTCACAAGAAATAATTATGGTAAAAAATTGAAAAGAGATAAGAATGGTATTAACAATCTTAAAATATACCGCTCTAAAAAAATTAATGGAGAATGGATAGAAGCCGAAGAAGTATCTTTTAATAGTGATAGCTATTCAACAGGCCACCCAGCTTTAAGTAAAGATGGTAAACAACTTTATTTTGTTTCAGATATGCCAGGCAGTATAGGTAAGACAGATATTTTTGTAGTTGATGTGCTTGAAAATGATTCTTTTTCTACTCCGCGAAATCTTGGTCCTGAAATTAATACAGAGCACAAAGAGATGTTTCCATTCATTAATGACAAAAAACTTTACTTTTCATCAGATGGTCATGTTGGCTTAGGTGGCTTAGACGTTTTTGAGGTTGCTTTTGATGATGAATCTGGTTTCTTAGAGGTAAGAAACGTTGGAAAACCTATTAATAGTAAAAAAGATGATTTCTCATTTATAGTGGACGAGAAAACAAAAAGCGGCTATTTTGCATCTAATCGTATTGGCGGTAAAGGAGATGATGATATTTATTCTTTTAAAACACTACAGATTGAAGAAATTCCTGCTAATAAAAATGCTATTTCAGGTATCATTACGGAATTAGTTGGTGGAGATATTATGCCAAATGCATTGGTTCAATTACTAGATGAGAACAATATTAAGCTTAAAGAAATGGATACTGATGAAAATGGAAGCTTCGTTTTTGAAGATTTGGAATCAGATAAAAGGTATGTGCTAAAAACTACAAAAGGTTCTTATTTTGATGACACCAGAGATACCGCTACAAAAAATAATGAAATTGTTAATGTTGAGGTTTCGATGAAGAAACTTAACGATATGATTGCTGTTGAAAATGGTATTAAAAAATTAAAGACAGAGATGATTCACTTTAATTTTGACAAGTCATATATTCGTAAAGATGCCTCTTTAGAACTTGATAAATTGGTTGCTGTAATGAATGATTCACCAAGCATGGTGATTAAAATTGAGTCTCATACAGATTCACGTGGTGATGCCGTTTATAACAAATACCTTTCTGATAAACGTGCCAAATCGACAAGAGAATATATTATAGCACAAGGCATAGACCCATCTAGAATAGAAAGTGCTATTGGTTATGGTGAAGAACAATTACTTAATCAATGTGATGGCTCAGTTCGCTGTACAGAAGAAGCGCATTATCTCAACCGTAGATCAGAATTTATAATCGTAAATATGTAAACCAAAAAAACACCGCTAAAGTCGGTGTTTTTTTTTAATGTATTCTGCCTAAGCACTATTGTGCTATAAATAACATATTATAATCACTTCTTAATGGTCCTCATTGGTATCGCCTTTAAGCCTTTAGCCCATACTTATACACCTTTTATCGAATACAACACTTTTTCTACCACTGCATTTAAACTGCCATATTTTGCAGTTCACAGAAATGATTTTAGCTTGAATACTTTTCATAGTATTAATTCCCCTTTTAACTAATCTTTTCAATAAAGGAAGAATTAATAGACAACTTTGTATTTCAGGAACACCTAAAATATAGGATATGGAAAAAATTACTTTAGTAAAAGAAATTTACACAGAAGCGTTTAGAAATTGGAGAAGCTTTATTCTTGAGAATTATTTTAAGATTTTCTCATGGTTATGCTTTGTGTTAATTGGTTTGGCGATTTATGCCATAGTTTTTAGAATATCAACCGGGTTTACTTTTAGTAACATATAGAATATAATTTTAGCGTAACATTATTGCTTATATAATTACGTCAACCTCTTATCCCAATTTTATAACAACTAAAGGTTTTAAAAGATAAAGGCCCAGAAAATTTTCTGGGCCTTTATCTTTCATTGTAGAAAAAAAATTATTTCTTCTCCTCTACATTAAATTGAACAGATTTTATTATTGCTTCTAATTCAAACATATAATCTCTTTTTTTAGTTGCTGGCGCAAAAACAAAGCCCTCTATTATTAACTTACGATTGTTCTCCTTATCGTTAATAATATAAGTTAAGAACGGACCTGCCATTGGGTATGCCGACATTTCCCAAATTCCCCTTACCTCTGCCGCTTTTTTGCCAGAAACTTCAGCAGGAAAGACATACGGAGAAAAAGCTTTTTCGGTAATCATATGATTCTTCTTACCAGGTATATCTTCACCTCCGATATAAAGCTTACCAATAGAGTCGCGCATTTTAATAATATCCTGTACAAAAGTTGAATCGTTTTGAAAACTATCCCAAGGAATCGTATATGCGATAATGTTCATGTTACCTTTTTGAATTTGTCTATCAATCCAAACAAAATTATCTTCCTCTCGACCCACTCTATAAATAGAAGGGATTTTCATTGAAATTTTAAATTTATCTACTAACGCTTTTTCTTTATTTAATGATTTTTCAAATCGTTTCTGCGCTTTTACAATTTCAAGTGCCTTAAATTCCTTAATAAATTCAGGTGCGGTTTTATTAATGTTTTCAATCAGTTCCTCTTTGTTTCGACCTTTAACTACTCCGACCTTTTGTGGCTTAGAGTACATATTAGATTTCAAGTGTGCCACATTTAAAGAATCTTCCATAACGTATAGAATGGAACTCGTGTTTCTAATAGAGCCTGAAAAAATTTGTTGCGGAATTTGAGTTACACTGAATAGTGCTTCGTCCCAGGTTAGGCCTTGAGCAGCTGCAGTGTATTTTTCACGAATAGCGTCACCAACACTACTTTTCCACAATTCATTGTCGATTACTACCGTTAGCGTATTCATAGCGCCTACAGATTCTGGTAAATAATCTGCCTTGCCATCCTCTTTACATGCTATTGATAATCCTAGTATTGCTAAAAAATAAAGTAAAAATTTTCTTTTCATTGGTATTTCAATTTACTATGAACAGTCGCACAATTTAAGTTTTGTGCCCGGTTTTAAGTTATTACCACTAATACCGTTCCACTTTCGTAAATTTTCTATACTAACACCAGGATATTTTCTAGAAATGGTCCATAATGAGTCTCCACTTCTAACTTCGTGTGTTTTTGAATTACTAGCAACATTCGACCTAGCAGGTGTTTCTCGAGGCTTGACAGATGCAATTGCATTTTTTCTTGGGTAAATTGTCAATCGTTGTCCAATTCGTAAATTATTACTACGCAAACCATTCCATTGCTTAAGTTGACTTACACCTACTCCATAACGCTCAGCTATCTTTCCAAGAAAATCACCATCTCTTACTCTATAACGAATACTATTCTGGTCAGCTTGTTTTGTAATTTCTGCAAGCGGACTTTCCTTACTTTTTAATTCTTCTTCTACATGTGCATAAATTGCTTCTTCATTAGCCACAAATTTTCCCATTTTACGCACTGGCAACCTCAATGCGTGAGTTTTACCCTTAACAAAAGGTATAACGTCTAACTTATAAGAAGGATTTAATATTTTTAATTCCTCTTTATCGATACCGGCTAATTCTGAAATTTGGTCAAAAGTAATCATGCTTTTTACATGTATCGTATCTGTTTCGAAATAGGCACGTTCTGCTCTTTTGGTTATTAGTCCGTGCTCCTCAGCATATTCAAAAATGTACATGGTAGCTTGAAAAGCTGGTACATATCCTGCCGTTTCTCTTGGTAGATTTCGCCTAATGTTCCAATAGTTTCTTTGGCCCCCACTTCTTCGTATAGCTTTGTTTACATTCCCTGGCCCAGAGTTATATGCAGCTAACGCCAAATCCCAATCATTATAAATTCTATATAATCTATTTAAGTAGTTACATGCAGCCTCAGTAGATTTTATTGGGTCACTACGCTCATCAACATAGCTGTTGATATTTAATTTCATTTCTCTACCAGTACCATACATAAACTGCCAGAGCCCTGTTGCCCCTACTCGAGAACGAGCTTTAGGGTTTAAAGCTGACTCTATAATAGCTAGATATTTCATTTCTAATGGAATATCATGATTATCTAATTGCTGTTCAAATAGTGGAAAATAGAACTGACTAATCGTAAGCATACGTTCCATTAAATCTCTTTTCCTAGTCAGAAATGATTTAATTACGCTTTCTAAAGATTTGTTGTATTCGACATTAAAAGGTGTCTTTTCATTTAACCTAGCCAAACGCATTTTTAGGGTGTCGGTAGGTAGGTCTAAAACGAATTCCGAAATTGTGTCGAGCTCCATTACTTCTTGATACATTTCATCAAAAAGAGGGGCAGCTTCAACAAGTTCTTTCATCCATAAACTATCAAACTTGGCGGCCAATTCATTATCCTCAAGATTATAAGAAGAAGATTCTGTGGGCTTGAACAGCACTAATTTTTCTTTCGGAATATTCGCTAGCTTCCCTATTTGGTTAATAGGAACTGCATTAGATGTTTCATTGTCTAAAGAATCATTGACAACGATTACGTTACGACTTAACGAATCTTTTACCGTGGTAATGGCATCTTTACTTTGGGCAAACCCCAAAATTGGGACTAGAGTTAATCCTAAGAAATAAAAACAATTGTAGGCTAATTTGTTCATATGAGGCAAAATTTGTTAACGGAACAAACGAAAATCGCACATTTTTTAATTAGAATAAAATATATTCTCTTAAAATGTACAAATTCTCGTTATAACCCGTTTATCGATAACGCCTTTACTACGCTAATATTGCAGCGATTCCCGGTAAGATTTTGCCCTCTAAACTTTCTAGCATTGCTCCTCCGCCTGTTGATACATAACTAACTTTGTTTTCAAAGCCAAATTGTTTCACAGCAGCAACAGAATCTCCTCCGCCAACTAATGAAAAAGCACCATTTCTAGTTGCCTCATCGATATAATTACCGACTGCGATGGTACCATTTGCAAATTTCTCCATTTCAAAAACACCAATAGGTCCATTCCAAAGAATAGTTTTAGAAGCTAAAATGACCTTTTTAAAATTTTGTAGTGTATCCGGGCCTGCATCCAATCCTTGCCATCCGTCTGGTATTTTATCTACATCTACTACTTGTGTATTTGCATTGGCATCAAAATCATCTGCTGCTATAACATCTACGGGTAAATGAATATTTACTCCTTTTTGCTTTGCCTTTTCAAGAATCTCTAAAGCCAAGTCCATTTTATCGTCCTCGCAAATAGAATCACCAACTTTTCCACCTTGTGCCTTAATAAAGGTATAAGTCATTCCTCCACCAATAATCAAGTCATTAACCTTATCCAAAATATTTTCGATAATGGTTATTTTTGAAGAAACCTTTGCTCCTCCAAGAATAGCCAAAACAGGTTTTTCACCAGTCGCCATAACTTTTTCTATCGCTTCTATTTCTTTAGCCATTAACAAACCGAAACACTTCGCATCCGGAAAAAACTTTGCCACCACTGTAGTTGATGCGTGTGCACGGTGTGCGGTTCCAAAAGCATCATTTACATATATATCTCCAAGTTTTGAAAGTTTTTCAGCAAAACTCTCATCTCCTTTTTCTTCTTCGCTATGAAATCTTAAGTTTTCTAATAAAAGTACTTCTCCATCCTTTAATTCAGCAACGGCTTTTTCTACTTTTTCCCCAACACAATCATCAACAAATTTCACAGAAACGCCAATGATATCTGATACTGCAGCACAAATATGACTTAATGATAAATCTGGATTTCGCTTTCCATTAGGTCTCCCTAAATGACTCATCAACACAGCGCTACCACCATCTTCTAATATCTTAATAATCGTAGGCTTTGCAGCTTCAATTCTATTTGTATCCGTTACTTCAAATTTATCATTTAAGGGAACATTAAAGTCCACTCTTATTAACGCCTTCTTATTTTCAAAATTAAAGTCATTCAATACTTTCATGCTATTATCCTTTTGTTAGATAACAAATGTAAAGATTAATAGCCTTGTGATAAAGTGCTTATCGGGTTAATTTAACCTCAATTCCATTAATTTTGTTATGCTTTAAAACAACTATATTTGAATCCATGTTATTCAAAGATATTTTAGGACTTACCCATATTAAAAATCACTTGGCTTTAAGTGCTGATGCAGGGCGTATACCACACGCACAGCTTTTTGTTGGACCAGAAGGTTGTGGCCTCTTACCAATGGCATTAGCGTATGCTCAATATATTATCTGCCAAAATAGTAATGGAGAAAATATAGGGGGAAATGAGGCATGTAATCTTAAGTTTAATTCTTTTGCCCACCCTGACGTTCATTTTGCTTTTCCTGTTGCTAATTCTGATAAAGTAAAATCACACGCAGTAAGCGACCATTATATGAAAGAGTGGCGTGAGTTCATTATAGAACAGCCGTATGGTAATCTATTCGATTGGTATCGTCATATTGAAATAGAAAAAAAGCAAGGACAAATAGGCGTAGATGAAGCACATGATATTGTAAAAAAGCTCTATTTAAAATCTTATGAAGGCGGTTATAAAATAATGTTGATTTGGATGGCCGAAAAAATGAATACCGCAGCTTCAAACAAACTATTAAAATTAATTGAGGAACCGCCCGATAAAACTATTTTTCTACTTTTATGTGAAGATGAAGAGCAAATAATACAGACTATTAAGTCTAGGTGCCAGGTTGTTCACTTTCCACCATTGGCTGAAGATGCAATAGCAAGCGCATTAATTGAAAAAGGAGCCGCTAAGCCAGAAGCCATGAGATTAGCACACGAGGCAAACGGAAATTTTAATAAAGCCCTGGACTTATTAAATAATGATTCTGAAGATCTCGTCTTTGAGAATTGGTTTGTACAATGGGTGCGCAGTGCTTTTAAAGCAAAAGGAAATAAGGCTGCAATCCACGAATTGTTACTTTGGAGCGAAGAGGTTGGTAAAACTGGTAGAGAAACGCAGAAAAATTTTCTTCTTTATTGTATTACTGTAATGCGACAAGCTTTGATGATTAATTACGGAGCAGAAGAACTTGCCTATTTAAAAATACATTCAGATGGTTTTCAATTGAAAAAATTTGCGCCCTTTGTGCATGAAAATAATATTCTAGATATTACACATGAGCTAGAAGAAGCCATTTATCACATAGAGCGAAACGGAAATTCAAAAATTATTTTCACAGACTTATCAATAAAACTGACACGACTTTTACACAGAAAAAAAACTGAACTAAACTAAACTATTATGAAAACAATGTTAGAACATGCTACGGAGATTTTACTTTTATTGTTTTTAATTATTACTTTTCTACAAAGTGGTTTTGATAAAGTTTCTGATTGGAGCGGTAATGTCTCATGGTTAAAAGAGCATTTTTCAGCCACTCCTCTTAAAAATATGGTGCCACTATTAGTTGGTATTATTCTTTTTACAGAAATCATTACAGGTATACTTTGTTTAATCGGTATTTATCAACTTTTAAGTACAGGCGATACGCTCTTTGCACTTTATGGTGCAATTTTATCGTGCATAACGCTACTCATGCTATTGTTTGGGCAACGTGTGGCAAAGGATTACGAGGGGGCTAAAACCATTGCTGTATATTTTATCCCTTCTATTCTATTGGTATTTCTTTTGCAGTTTTAAGTATCTCTAACGACACTGAAGATTTTACTTTACATAAGAGAACTTGTATAAAATAAAAAACCCTCCTATTTGGAGGGTTTTTTTTGGAGGCATCGAGCGGATTCGAACCGCTGTACAAGCTTTTGCAGAGCTGCGCCTAGCCACTCGGCCACGATGCCATTTTTTTAAGGGACAGCAAAAATAATTAATTAATTAATCTAAAAATCATAATAACTAGTTTATTTTTCTTTTAGAAATCTATACTTGAGGCATCGGGTGGATTCGAACCACCATAAAAATCCTTGCGAGACCTTGCTTATCCAATTCAGCCACAATGCCAATTATATTCAAATGTAATAACAGTAAAATTGCTAAACAAAAATCACTTCATATTATTTAACTTTAAGGTCACCGTTACTTTTTCTACATCACCATTTATAGGCGGATTGATTTTTGAAACGGAAACTTTTGATTTTTCTACGAATGGAAGTTCTGAAAATATTCGATCAATAATTCTTTTGGCCACGTGTTCCAATAACTTGGATGGTATCGCCATTTCTTGCTTGACAATTTTGTTGATGTGAACATAATCGACCGTATCTTTCAACTGATCTGATATAGACGCTTTTAACAAATCTGTGTCTACAGAAACATTAACTAAGTAATCACTACCAATATTAGTTTCTTGTGGCAAACAGCCATGATGGGCGAATGCCTTTATATTTTCTAATTGTACTTTACCCATTATTCATATTCTGGAGAACAAACTTAATCAATCTCCTTGAAGATTTAATAGGTACAACGACAATTACTAATGCCTTGAAATAAATCCACTCCTAAGGTTACCACATGGGTTCCTGAACTATAGCCAAGAAGCTCATTTAAAATGACTTGATATGAATATCCAAAGTAAAAATTATCCTTCTTAATTCCTGCTATTGGGGCAATATAAAGAGGGCTTCCAATTTGATCATTCAAAAAACGATAATTAATACCTGCATAATAATAATCTTCAAAATCATAAAATCTGAATTTTAAATTCAAATCTGTTACCGAACGACCATCACTTTCAAACAATTGAAATAAAATAGAAGGCTCTACCTCTACCTTGCTAGTCCTTTTCTTCATATATCTATAGCCAGTATAGACATAATAATTTCTTAATCTATTTGGTTCAAAAACAGGGTTGAAATTACTTAAGTCTTTATCCAATATGTTAGAAGCATTAACACTAAAATAAAACTTGTCGTATCGATAAAGCATACCAACATCAAAATTGTGGTTTGTAGTTGCTCTATCGTCTGTTACTGCAATATCTGGTGAGTCGAAGTTTTGAATGTCAATTCTAAACTGATTGAAGTTATAAGAAATACCGAAAGACAAAAACTCATCATCGTATCGATCCAGGGTTAAGTGATGCGCAAAAGAAAGTCTTGCTCCCCGTTGCTTTGTTTCACCATTACTATCATTATATAATAACGTTCCTATACCCGACTTTTCACCTATTCGCATATCGGCCGCAAGCGACTGAGTATCTGGCGCATCTTTAATACCTACCCATTGTGTAAGACCATTTAGGCGTATTTTCACATGGTCACCAATACCAGCATATGTAGGTGACATAACGAACGGATTATCCGCAAGGTATTGTGACAATTGAGGTATGGTTAGCTCTTGCCCTTTAACGGCAAAGGCACTAATAAAAAATGCTAAGGTCAATAAACTGTTCCGCATCATCTTCTTAAGTTAATTATTAACGATATAGGGTAAAGTGACCAACGAACTCTCTTTCGTCTCTTTCTCCGTTTAATTTGATTACATACCAGTAGTCTCCAGTAGGCAATTCTTTGTTAGAATATTTGCCATCCCAACCCTGTGAATCCACAGATTGTTCAGAAACCACTCTACCATAACGATCAAATATTTTTATTAGTATTTCAGGAAATTGTTCTATGTTTCTTGGTATCCAAAAATCGTTCTGTCCATCGCCGTCAGGCGTAAAGAAATTAGGCAATTCAAGGTCTATAAATTCCATGAAAATATTAGAAATTGACTCACAACCAATTTGATCTACTACACGAACTTCAAACGTATCTGTTCTAGTAATATAGAATGTATTTTTATCGCCATTATCGATGCCATCGAAGTAGTAGGTATACCCTTCTCTTCCGCCTTCAGCTACAGCCGTTATTTCATTCATGTTATGCTGTTCTAACGAAAGTGTCAATGGTTCAAATGCCTCAATGACAAAGTCAATTGTTTGAATACATCCATTAGCATGTGCTATGGTAATATAATGGTTACCTGGTGCTGTATTTCTGAAATCTGGATTCAATTGTAAATCGGCCGGATCAACAGAATCAATAGCATACAATACATCACCTATAACACTATCGTCTTCTAGAGTGATGTTTACATAGTTACTTGGACTTTCACCTGAACATTCATAAATTGGTTCAATAATAGCATTAAGGTTTACACCTCTCTCTATTTCAACAACTACGTTGGTATCGCAACCATTTGCATCTTTAATAATGATGATATACTCACCAGAAGCCATGTCTAGGAAATCGGTTCTATTTAGGACAAAATCTGCATCATTACTAGAATTCAACGCCGTGCTATATGGTGCGGTTCCTCCACTAATTTCAAGAACTATCGTACCATCTTGACTATCTACACAAATTTCTGGTGTAGTTTCTGCAGATACCACTAAACTTGCTGGTTCTGAAATAGTGTACGTTAGATATTCAAAGCAACCATTTTGGTCTTGTGCAATTATCGTGTACTCACCAGGTTCTAGATCTGTGAACGTATTGTTATTAAAGAACTGGTTCAGATTAGGAGAAATTGCATATTGGAAACCTCCAGCTCCACCAGAAAGTGTTACCGTAATCTCACCATCATTTTCACCTTCACAAGTCACATTTATGATACTTTCAGTATACGATAATGGTGTAGGCTCATCAATCACAACTTCTTCATAAGCTGTAGTACAGTCTTCACTAATTACAGTTACATAATACGTTCCTGCGCCTAAGTCTCTAAATACACCTTGTGACTGAGGACCTGCAATACGAGATGCCACAGTTAAAGAATTATCCGTAAACAATTCATATTGATAGTTTCCTAAACCACCTTGTGCCGTTGCAAATATTATTGCGGTGTTTTCTCCTGTACAGTTCACTGAAGCAGCTGTTTTATCCACCG
The DNA here is from genome assembly GCF_963977385.1 of uncultured Maribacter sp. GTDB lineage: Bacteria > Bacteroidota > Bacteroidia > Flavobacteriales > Flavobacteriaceae > Maribacter. The sequence goes on from NZ_CAXBOU010000001.1 coordinate 142,508, forward strand.
TTAATATTAATGGGGCTATCTCTGTTTCGGTAATAGCATTTGAAATTACTGACTCACAACCATTAATTGCATCACGCACATAATATTGATATGTACCTTCTTGGAATATTCCTGTTTCAGGTAATCCTAATGGATTGCTAGTCATAGGTAAGAAGTTTATATTATCTACACTATATTCATAAGAACCACTACCGCCAGTTGCCGTAAGTTCGAATTCAGCTCCTGTTGCACAGGTTAATGGGTCTGTTCTTAATAGGCTAGCCTGTACTTCAGTCGGTTCTCTTACCTCAACAGTATTGGTTGTGATATCACAATTCCATCCATCTACAACAGTAACACTGTAGAATCCAGCTCCTAAATCTCTAAAATTAGGATTCGTTTGTATTCCCGTTGTCGTTGTAATTATTGCACCAGTTGCATCATAATAATTTAACTGATATCCATAAGAACCACTACCGCCACCTGTTACATTTGCTGTAACTACAGCTCCTGTGTCACCAAAACAAGCTAAGTCTGTTACCAACGGAGTTGCATTGGCTACAATCGGAGTAGCAGGAGTCAATGTTTCTGTATAGTTTACAACACATCCGGCATCATCGGTAATGCTTACTGTGAAATCGCCAGCAGAAAGGTTTGTAAAAATACCTTCATTAACATCATCCATTATATAAACATCACCAGTTGTAGTGTTCGTTAAAACAATATCATAAGGCTTATATCCGCCTTCTACCGCAACTCTTATTTCTCCTTGGTCATCCGTACACGTAGCTTCTGCTAACGTAGTAACAACCCCGCCTAAAGGTCTGTCTGGAGATACAATAGTTATCATGTTCGTATCTTCAGAACATAAAGGAATATCGGTCTCTGTAATAGTTATATAGTAGCTGCCACCAGATAATCCTGATATTGTTCTTGGATTAATACTAGTGTCAGTTGCAGTCGATGCTATTACTGAAACACCAGCGGCATTGAAAACTTCGTAATTGTAATTACCAGTGTATCCATCAATATCAATTTCTAAACTACCATTAGTATCACCGAAACAAGTAACTTCAGATGTTGCAGTAGCCGATGCGGTAATAAAATCGAATGGTGCAACAGTATAACTAGCTGTATTAACATAACAACCCGTATCTATATCTGTAACTCTAAATACATAAGAGCCAACAGTATCTAAATTAAACGTAGCCGTTGTTGCCGTAGAACTTACCAATGTTGCGGTTGTGTTACCTATTGGTAATAACTCATAACTATAGTTATGTGCCAAACCATTATCTACAACAGTAATTGTTACTGTTTCATCAGTAGTACAGTTTATCGCTACATCTTTAGCTATAGAAGCCGTAAATGTATTTATCGGTTGAACTGTTACGGTATCGAACGTTGTACATCCTTTAGCATCTTTTACATAAACATCGATTGTTTGTGCACTTCCAGTATCGGTAACATTGAATGTGTTAGATGCTTGGAAGATGATATTATCTATGCTGTATAAATATGGTGCGGTACCTGTACCTGCGCCAGCTGTTGCTGTTATAGTTGCTGCATTAACACTATTACTTGGCGAACAGCTAAATTCTGTTGCCACCGCACTAACCGTTAATTGTGTAGGCTCAGTAATAGTTTCATTCTTGATACCCTCACAACCTCTACTTGAAATTACTTTTACTTGATAATCTCCCTCTACTAAGCCCGTGAATAACGGATTTGTCTGAGAAGCAATCGGAGTAACCAAATCAGCAATTGCATATAATTCATATTGGTAAATAGGATTCACATTGGTCGCTGGGTCAATATTTGCCCTAATACTACCATCGTTACCACCAAAACAACTCACATTTACAATAGTCGCATCTAATAGCACTGGGTCTACCGGTGCATCTAATGTTTGCGTTACTGTTCTTTCACAAATAGGGTTAGTGGTGTCAAGGTCACTAACTAGGAAAGAATATAATCCCGCCTCAGTTAAGTTTGTAAATACCCCGTTAGTTTGAGTGACAACGCTACCTAATGGAGTAGTCATTTCAAACTGTAAGTTTGTAGAACCTCCGTTTACATTAACCGTAATCTCACCACCTGGTGTAACTGTACAATCTATAGATTTAACTACTGTAGTAGAAACATCCATTTGTTCATACAACACTTCTGCAAGTGTAGTAAAACTACAACCCCATTGGTCTGTAATCATCACTTCATAGCTACCAGCACCAAGACCTGAAAATACTCTCGTGTTTTGTGGAGCACGGAAATTAGTACCATTCATTATCAATTGATACGTATAGTTACTTCCTTGTCCGCCAATTGGCATACTAACTTCAATTTCTCCTTGTAAGTTTGTACAGTTTTCTAGGTTTACTTGTAATGTTGCTGCTATCGGGTCTGGAACATCAAGTACAATATTATTTTGAATTAATCTTTCACAACCTTCTGAGTCACGTGCCCATGCTTGGTAAGTGTCAGCTACTAATCCTGTAAACGAAGCACCTGCTACGAAATCTATAGTTGCAGGAGCACCTACACCCACATAATATGTGTAGCCACCCCAACCACCAACTACGTCAATGATTGTAATTGAACCATCGTTACCAGGGTTACAAGTAATATCTGTTACAACAGTACCTCCGCTGATATCAACTGTAGGGCCGTTTATAGTGAATGCTTCTGTATTTGTACAGAATGGGTTATTGTCTTGTCTTATTGAAACATAGTAACTACCAGCTTCTAAGCTAATATCAGCTGTAGGACCATTTGTTGTTGCTTCTGTACCAGAAATAATAATGGTATCATCACCAGTATTTGCTAATGTCCCTTCAGTGTCATAAATGGTCCAAGTAAATCCGCCAGGGTATGTTGTATCAACTAGTTCAAAATTTACAGCACCAGTTGCAGTTCCATAACAAATGACATCACTTGTTTTAACAACGTTGATGGTAAATGTATTCGGTTCTGCTATAGTTTGTGTTGCAGAAACAATACAACCTGTATCTAAGTGCTTTGCCAATATCGTATACGATCCAGCAGATAAGCCTCCCAACACGTTTGATACTTGGTAGTTTGTACCATTATCAATACTATACTCGAACTTAGTAGGGTCACTTAAAGTTGAATTCACGGTTACTGTCAATTCTCCGTCATTTCCTGGTGCACATGTAACGGTATTTGTTACGTCTGCAGTTACATCGATTATGGCATCAAAAGGAAGCACCGTTGCCGTTGTACTACCTGAACAGCCTTTATCATCATAAACATTAATAGTATATGTATCTCCTGCTCTATTAGAAACATTCATTACGTTAGATGCTCCAGATTGTACAATAGCAGAACTACTATCTAAGAATTCGTAAATAACATAATTAGTACTACCGCCAGTAATCGCGGCTACATCTATAGTTATCGTTGCATTATTTGGATTGTTACCAGTAGTGCAACCAAACTCAACTACATCTGCATTAACATTAAGTATCTCTAACGGCTCATCAATAACGATGTTACCAGAAACTGAACTACAACCGTTTGTTCCCGTTGCAGTTACTACATACGTATTAGGAGGTAAATTCTCGAACGTATTGCTAGTAGCGTTAAATGTGCCAGCTGCAGGAGCAATAGTAAATGTTAATGGGTTAACTCCATTTTCAGTTTGTGTTAATGTAATTGAACCGTCATTAGCTCCAAAACATGTAATATCTATATGGGTATCAGCAAATATTGGCTGAATAGCCGGAGCTAATTCTTGCGTTACCGTAATTTCACAAACAGGGTTTGTAGTATCTAAATCTCTAATTAAGAAACTATAGGTACCATCATCTACAAGATCAGTAAAAATTGGATTATTCGCCTGAGTTACAGCAGCACCTGTTGGAGGTGTCATTACAAACTCAAGGTTTATAGAACCACCAGTTACATTTATTGATATTGTTCCACCAATTGTCCCCGTACAATCAATTGCTTTGTCTACAGAAGTAGTTGCGCTTAATTGTTCGTATAATTCTACAGGTAACGTAATAAATGTACAACCCCACTGATCTGTAACAATTACTTCGTATTCCCCAGCACCTAATCCTGAGAAAACTGTGGTGTTCTGTGGTGCACGGAAGTTCGAACTATTCATTACCAATTGGTAAGTATAGTTACTTCCTTGTCCACCTGTTGGCAAACTAACTTCTATTTCTCCCTGTAGGTTTGTACAGTTCTCTATGTTTACTTGTAATGTTGCCGCAATTGGATCCGGAACATCAAGTACAATATTATCTTGAATAAGTTTCTCACAACCTTCAGCATCACGTACCCAAGCTTGGTATGTACCAGCTGGAAGGGTATCAAAAGTAGCACCTGCAACGAAATCTGTAGTTGCTGGTACACCCACACCTACATAGTATGTATAGCCACCCCATCCACCAACTACGTCGGTGATAGTGATTGTTCCATCATTTCCAGGTACACAAGTAATATCGGTCACTACTGTGTTTCCAGTAATATCGGCATCAGGTCCTGCAATATTGAAATATTCAACATTGGTACAGAAAGGATTGTCTCTCTGAGATATTGAAACATAATATTCGCCAACTCCTAAGTTAACAATTGGTGTAGGACCGTTAGTAAGTATAAAACCACTAGTAACCGGAGTATTATCGGTACGGAAAACTTCCCAATCAAAACCAGTGCTATATGTCGCATCAACCAATTCAAAAGTTACTTCGCCTGTATCCGTTCCAAAACAAACGACATCCCTTGTCTTAACGACATCAATAGTAAAGGTATTTGGTTCTTCAATTCTAGCTGAAGTTGTAACGATACAACCTGTATCGATATGTCTAACTAAGAAATTATAGTTTCCGGCAGACAATCCGCTAAACACGTTGCTTGTTTCATATGTCGCACCATTATCGATGCTGTACCTATATTTAGTGTTATCGCTAGCAGAAGATGTTGCTGTAACTATAATTACACCATCGCCACCTGGCGTACATGTAACCGTAGTTGTTACTACAGCTGTAGCTCCTGTCATTTCATCATAAGGAAGTAAAGTAGCCGTTGTGCTACCTGAACATCCATTATCATCATATACATTGATAGTATAAGTTTCTCCTGTTCTATCTGTTACAGTCAATACATTTGAAGCACCAGATTGAACCACTGCAGAACTACTGTCAATAAATTCATACCTGATATAGGTATTGCTTCCTCCTGTGATTAATCCTGTATTTACAGTAATTGTTGCATTATTTGGATTGTTACCCACAGTACAACCAAATTCAACAATAGAAGCGTTAACATTCAATATCTCTAATGGCTCAGAAACATCCTCGTATACATCTAAGAAACATCCTCTATCTGAATAAACTCTAATTACATAGTTATCATTAGCCGATAAATTAGAAAATATATTCGTAGTCTGAACTAGCCCTTCCGGTATCATCCTTAGTGCGTCATAAGGTAAAAGTGGTGTAGGATCTGTAAATAATTGGTACGTATATGGAGGGTTGTCCATAGTTGGGTTAAGCGCAACTACAATACTACCATCATTACCGCCGAAACAACTTACGTCTATTGCAGAAGTCGTAAATAAAACAGCCGTTGGCAATTCTAATTCTAGATCTACAGATTTGTCACAACCTGTTAGAATTTGATCGTATACAAATGCTTGATATGTTTTTGGTTCTAAACCTGTAAAAATTGGAGATGCTTGAGGTAATCCATTTACACTTACACCAGCGTCGAATAATTCATACAAATAAACACCTGAACCTCCATAAGCAGTTATTAAAGCCTCTCCATCGTTTCCAATACAAGTTGGTTGCGCAGTTACTTCAGCAGTAATTGAAGTAGGCTTGAAGATTTCTAATGTCTCAATATTACCACAACCATTAAAGTCCCGTACTTCAACTGTATAATTACCTGAACTTAAATTATTAAACTGGTGTGTAGTACCTAATGTTGTAAGGGTAGAAGATTGGTAAGATCCTCCGTTAACACTTAAGGTGTAAGGTTGAATTCCCACTCCATCTAATGTAATATCTATAACAAATTCACCTTCATTAGCAGCACATTGGTTAGATACTACCGCTGAAATTACAGGAGAGGGGTCTTCTGCAATAGTAACATCTAATGGCAATGCTGTAGCACAACCATTTCCATCCATTACATATACATCCCACTCTGTATTTACAGAAGGATCTAATTCTTTATAATTACTTGTACCATAATCTCCTGCTACTACCGGATCGCCATCTTCTACAAAAGCATACGTATAAGATCCATTCCCACCACCTGCAATAACTGTTACATTAGCATCTTCAGTACAATACCCATTATTCTGATCAACTAGAGTTAAGGTAACAGGATTTGGTTCTACTATTCTAAATTCAAATGTATTCGTACAATCTGGACTAGATGTTTCTTTAAAGAATAAAACATAATCTCCAGGAGGAATGCTACCAACAGTCCTTGGAAGAGTAGGACCTGGGCCAATAGGACCAGTTACTGTTCCAGAATAAGTACCTCCTAAAGGAGTGTTTGTTATCGATTCTCTAATTTCAAAATCAATTGAGGTAACAGAAGCATCATACCCTTCAAATCGAAAAGCAATTGACCCATCTGTATCACCATAACAAGCTACATCTGTAATTGTTGGGTTGGCAACAACATCTATTGATGATAATGTTGGAATATCAACTTCCACATAACTTGAACAGTTGGTGTCGGTATCTATAACCTGAAATACATAGGTTTGACCAGGGTTTAAACCCGTATAAGTAGCACTTTCTTCACCAGCCAAAGGACCGGAAGATTCTGAATTCGGAGCTGTTCCTGATCCATAAATAGTAAAATCATAATTTCCTGAACCTCCACTTGCCAGCAAATCTACAGTTCCGCCAGTTAAACAACTAACTGCAGGTACAAGGGCATCAACAGAAAGGTAAGGATTTGAAAGAACCCTCACTGGATTTTCATAATACTCACATCCATTAGCATCTAACACACGAACATAATAATCGCCGAATGCTAAACCATCAAAAGTAGCTGTAGTAGCCGTAGTATTTACAATAGGGTTAGGACCAGTAGTAACTACAACATTATTTAAATTATCATAAAGGGTATACGTGAAATTAGGTACACCACCACTTGTAATAGTTATATCAATACTACCTGGAATGTCACCTGTTCCTCCACAACTAACATCTGTAGCAACTACATTAGCATCAAACAATATTGGGTCAACTATAGTAACAGTTTGTGTGTAAATACATTCTTTAGAATCTCTAACCGTGTACGTGTATGTACCAGCAGCTAAACCAGTATATACTCTTTGGTTTGTAAAGGCACTACTCTCAAAACTAATTTGATAAGGGGATGATCCAAAATTCGGGTCAATATTAATTTCTATAATACCATTAGAATCACCAAAACAAGTTGGAGCAGTAACCGTTTCGGTAGCAACCGGGTTTACTGTTAGCGTAACCGTAACTATATTTGAAACAGCTGTACAACCTTGGTCATCGGTAACTCTAAATCTATAAGTACCTGCAGTTGAAGTTGCATATGGGAAAGTACCTGCAAATGCAGTAAACCCACCACCATTTATTTCTAATTCATAATTGTAAGGTGCATAACCTCCATTTGCCACTAAATTCATGGTCGCTTCTGGTGATACAGAACAATCAAGGTCTTTTGTTAATGCAAGATTTGCCGTTAACTGAGCTTCTATATCGAAAGCTACCGTATCCTTACAACCATTGGCATCTCTAATTTCAAAAGTATAACTACCAGGTGTAAGGTTTGTAAACGTATTTGAAGCTGCAAATACACCTGAATTCATTCTATACGTGAATGGAGATACTCCTCCTGTTGCTCCAACTACTATCGTTGCCGAACCTGAAACAGAAGAGTCAAAACATACATCTGAACTAGGTAAAATACTTGCTACTGGAATAGCTGGTGCTACCAAAGTAAATGTATCTGTATCAGTACATCCGTTTGCATCGGTAACTGTAATCGTATGTAACCCTAATTGATCGAGACCTGTAAATACTCCTGTATTTTGCGAAGGTGTAGATGAACCACCTGGTAATTCAATAACATAAGAATATGCAGAAGAACCACCTGTTACGGTAATATTTACAGCGCCGTCGTCATCGCATGTAGGTTGTGTTGGCGTATTAGAAACTGCTAAAACTGCAGGCTCATTAATTATTTGAGTGAAAAACTTAGTACAGCCCGCAATTGGGTTGTCAACATCTCTTACATAGATAGTATAAGTACCTTGCGATAGTCCAGAAATTGTATGGGTTGCAGCTGAATCGCTTCCTTCAATAGTTGCAAAAGCACTATCGTAGCTATACTCATATCCAAGCACTCCAAAATTCTCAACTTCGAAAGTTATCGTACCAGAATTATCTCCGTTACAATCTAAATCTTCATAAGATAAAATTGCAGCATCAAAAGCATTGCCATCTTGAACATCTACAATAATATCTGTAGTACACTCACTTCCGTAATCTACGGTAATGGCATGTTGACCAACTGTAGCGTTATTAAATACATTACTCGCTTGAGGTATATTTCCATCAATGCTATACGTATAAGTTGCATCATTTGGAAGTATTGTAATAATCCCTGTTCCATCACAACTATAATCAACAGTACTACTTAATAAAGGAGCTGTCGGTAAAGGAGCAATGATGATATTCGGAAGACTAATAATACATGCAATACTATTTGCATCTCTTACTTGAACAGTAAATGTTCCGTCAGATAAACCAGTGAAAACAGTTCCGCCTGCAGTTGTAGCTGTCCAAGTACCACCATTTATACTGTATTGATATGAACCAGAACCACCAGTTGTAGCAGTAACGCTACCAACAGTAATTTCAGCTAATTGATTACATGTATAATCTTCTGTTTGAGCACTCTCTGCAATTATTTCCGGTAATTCGTCAACAAGAACAGATATTGTTAATTCACAATTATTTACATCTCTTACCCTAACATCATAAGTGCCAGCAGTAAGATTGTTGAATAAGCTAACCGATCCAAAAGTAGTTCCACCATCAATGCTATAGGTATATGGAGCTTCGCCGCCACTTGCAGCTAAAGAAATACTACCATTATCACCACCAAAACAAGTGACATCAACTACTGTTGGTGTTGCTGCTACTGGTGTATCTTGATCAATAGTAATATCATACATTGCAGGGCAAGCATCTGCTGCTCCACTTTTGTCAAGAACATACACATCATAATCACCAGTACCTATTACGGTAACTGGATTTGTTGTTGCATAATCACCAGCTGTTGGAGTTACACCATTTGTAACCACTGCATATACATAATTACCATCACCACCTGCGGCAGTAATATTAATTTCACTATCAGTACCACAAGCTGTAATTGTACTAGCACTTGCGCTAACCGTAACTTGTTGTTCTATTGTTACTGTTTGTGCCGTAGCATCACAACCAAATGCATCAGTTACTTCAATAGTATATGTACCATTTGAAAGTCCGGTGAACGTATAAGAAGTTGCATCTACTGGAGTTGGAATAATATAAGAACCACCATTGATTCTAAATTGATAATCGCCATTTCCTGATGTAACATCTACAACAATAGTTGCATCATTACTTCCACTATAACATACAGTTTCTTGAAGTGTAAATACCGGAGTTAAAGGAGCGGTAACTACAATAGGTGCATCTATTAAATCTGAACACCCATTAGCGTCCATTACACGAACATTATATGTCCCTGCCAATAATCCGTTAAAAACGGTACCTGTTTGGTATGCAGTTACTATTCCAATTACACTTTCTTCTAATTGATACTCATATCCTGGAGTACCACCTGTTGCACTAGCCGTAATTTCAGCACCACCATTATTACAAGTGTATTCTTGTGAAAGAATTGCACTAGCAACAATTTCTGTTGGTTCTGAAACAGTGTGATCGAAAGAAGTTGAACATCCTGGTAATGTACTACCTGCGTCTCTAACATATACGGTATAATTTCCAGCTGAAAGACCTGATATGGTTTGAGGAGATACTGTAGTACTACCTAAAATACTTACAAAATTATCTAAGCTATATTCGAAACCACTTGTTCCGTAATTATCTACCTCAAATGTAATTGAACCAGAATTATCTGCATTACAATTTAAATCTTCAGAAGAAAGTAAAGCTGCTTCGAAAGCGAAACCGTCTTGAACATCTACAATAATATCCGTAGTACAATCACTACCGTAATCTACGGTAATAGTATGTTGACCAACAGATGCATTATTGAAAACATTATTAGTTTGAGGCGTATTGCCATCAATACTGTAGGTATATGTAGCGTCATTAGGAAGAATCGTAATAATCCCCGTACCATCACAACTATAAGCAACACTGCTACTTAAAGAAGGTACTGTTGGTAAAGGAGCAATTATAATTTCAGGAAGGTTTACAACACAATTGATATTGTTTGCATCTCTTACTTGAACGGTATATGTATTATTAGATAAATCTGTAAAAACTATTCCACCAGCGGTTGCCGCTGTCCAAGCGCCACCGTTTAAGCTATATTGATAAGAACCAGAACCACCTGCTGTAGGTGTTACACTACCAACGGTAATTTCTGCCAATTGATTACATGTATACGCTTCTGTTTGAAAGCTTTCTGCTACAATTTCAGGTAACTCATTTACAAGAATAGATAAGGTAGCTTCACAATTGTTTACATCTCTAACCCTAACATCATAAGTGCCAGCAGTAAGACCGTTAAATAAGCTTACAGTACCAAAAGTAGTACCGGCATTAATACTAAAGGTATATGGCCCTTCGCCTCCACTTGGCGCTAATGAAATACTACCATTATTACCACTAAAACAAGTGACATCTATAACGGTTGGTGTCGCAGCAACAGGAGCATCTTGATCAATGGTAATATCAAATGGAGTTTCGCAGAAATCTGTATTTCCACTATTGTCCCTAACATACACATCATAATCACCTGTAACAGTAACTGTAATTGTACTAGTTGCTCCAAAATCACCCGCAGTTGGTATATCTCCGTCATCTACCACTGCATATACATAATTACCATCTCCACCAGCGGCAGAAATATCGATAACAGTATCTGTACCACATGCAGTAATATTACTAGCACTTGCAGTAACCGTTAAAGCAGGATCAATTGTTATGCTACTAGAGTCCGCACAGTTGTTACCGTCTCTAACATCAATAGTATAGGTACCTGCAGAAAGGTCGGCAAAAACATTGGTGCTACTAAAAGGACCTCCGTTTAAGCTATATTCAAAAGTACCATCTCCACCAGAAGAAACGCTTGCCGTCAACGTCAATAAAACAGCATCATCAAAACAATCTTGATTAGGAGTTATTTCTAAAACAGGGAGTGTCGCAGGATCTAAATCAAACGTAAATGGAATACTACAATTATTAGCATCTGTAATTGTACCATTATAGGTTCCTGATTGTGATAATCCATTAAAAGCCCCTGTAGAATTAGAACCAAATACAGTAGTATCTGGATTATTCAATACATATACATAACCACCCCATCCACCTGTGGCAAGAACACTTACACTACCGTCTGATATGCAACTAGGCTGAGTTTCCGTTTGGCTTAAAATGGTCAATGCCGAAGCCGGACCTTCTAATTCATGTGTAACAGTATAGGTGCAATTTGTATCTGTATCTATAATATCCAACGTATAATCTCCAGCTACTAGTCCATTAATATTGTCAATAACAGCTTCTGTACCACCAGTTCTAACAACTCCTGTTGGACCAGTAATCGTGTACGTGAAATTTTGACCTGCTTGGAAATTTACATTAAAACGAATAATACCATCGGCAGCACCAAAACAACTAATTGGCTGTGTGGTTGTACCACTGGCAGACATTGGGTTAATAGCATTAATCGTATAATTTTCATCATAAAAACAACCATCTGCATCTGTAACCCTTACCGTATACGTGTCGGGAGCTAAACCATTAAAAGTAGCTTCGTTTCCTGTAGTACTTGTTGGTGTAATAATAGATGGTGCAATAATTGAATACGTATAAGGAGCTGTACCGTTAATTGCATTTACCGTTAAATTAGAAGTTTGAGCCGGACATGTAATTTGAGACTCAACAATTGTTAAATCCGTTGGTGGATTTGGTCTGTCAATTACAATTTGATCGGTACTAAGAGTACAACCATTGGCGTCTCTAATAATCAGATTATAACTGCCATCTGTTAAATTTTCAAATCTATGTGCATTTATTGCCGTGTCTAGAACAAAGTTAATTCCGTCAATACTATATTCATATGGTGCGGTACCACCAATAACATTTTGTGCTTCAATAATACCATCTTGCAAGCAAGTATAGTCTTGAATTAAAACTGCATTGCCTTGTATTGCTGCAGATGGAGCACTAATTGAATAGTTTTCCTCGTAATCACAAGAGGCACTACCTTTTCTTTGGTTAATAACCACCCTATAATCACCTTCAGGAAGATTAGTGAAAAACCCTGATCCATTTACACCTAATGGTTGGTCATCTGAGTCAAACAAAGAGAACGTTAATTGGTAACCATTGTTATCAATCAGATTAAACTGAATGCCACCGCTAGATTCACCGAAACAGCTAACATCTACAATTGTTGTAGCATTAAAATCTGCAGCAGGTTCAAACTCAATACTTACGATGTTTGATATAGAATAACATCCATTTCTGTCCAAAACCACAAAAGTGTAATCGCCCGCATCTAGTATGTCAAATATTTGACTCGTTTGAAAATTTGTTGGAGGTATATCAGTAAATGTTGGATAAGAAGTAATCGTAGTACCGCCTTCATCAACATACGACCAAATGGCATAAGTATGTTGTGGTCTTCCACCATCTGAGTCCATTAAAATATTACCTTCTCTACAAGTTATATGTTGAGAAACCCTTGCGGTTAGTTCTAGATCGTTTTCATCAATTATAGTAACTTCTTCACTATAAGAGCAGCCGTCTGCAGTTCTAATTATAGCGATATAATCTCCTGCACTTAAATCATTAAAGGTAAAGTTGTTGTCTATTTGACCATTTTCACTGTCAATTAGAGTACCAGCTCCTCCATTAGTTCCATCATCTCTTCTTATCTCATACTCATAAACAGCATCTGCATTATTTACTTGCAAGTTTATTGTACCTAAAGCAAAGCACGTTTCTGGGGTTACATTTACGTTATAGGCTACATTGCGTTCTAAAACACCAATAACCGGAGTTGTAAAAATACAAGCATCCTGTATTGGGTCACCATTTATATCAAGTTGAGTAACTTCTACTCTATATGATCCATTTTCACCTGTAGTAAAATCGAAGCTAGGGCCGTTATTTGAACTAAAAGGAACAACAATGTTATCTGTTTCATTATCTACAAGTTGATAACCATAACCATTTCCAAGGTTTGTAATAGTTATGTTACCATCTGTATCACAAACAATATCTCTATTGTTGAATTCAATATCTAAATTGTTTTGAAAGCCTTTAAAATAAAAACGACTTGTACAACCATTCTGATAAACAACAGAAAGTCTATATTCACCAGGAGCATTTAAAAGAAAGTTACTGCCGTTCCCTACTTCACTCCAAGAACAGGTAAGTGCTTTGTTCGCACAATCTTCCCCCACCGGTGTACAACTACCTTCATCTAATAGTTCCCAAGTAACACTTTGTGCATCTACAATATTTACCGCCAAAGGTTGAGAATCGTTAATACCGCATAAGAATATCTTTGGTATAAAAGAATTATCAATACTACAGAAAACTATTTCTCCTGGTATATCATTAAAAGGATCAGTGTCACCATTTACTTCGTTAAAGTGTTCTGTTACCGGGTTAGGCAAGCTTCCTGAACCAAACGGCTCTACAGTTATTATTTCTAGAAAACCTTTACAAGGGTCAGCTACTATTTTATCTACGATATACGTACCAACAGCAGTAACAACTAGCGTACTGGGATCGTTATCTGGGTCGCCATCATTAATTTCAATATCGGTAGCGTCTATTGTACCATTAGTATTGGTATCACGATACCACACGTAAGAGTCAAAACCATCACCTGCATTCAAAATAGCACTTGTACCACAAAGCTCTATGGTTCTATCAAAAGTACAATCAGAAAGGTCATCTAAAAGAAAATTTGTTGCTCCTGGTACCGTAAAACCACAAGAGTTGAAATCGGTAACACTAGGGTCATCGGTAACTTGAGCTGAATTGTCTTCGCCTCGGTATGTACCATATGCAACATTCTCAATTAAATCTGAACATGCATTGATAAAATCGAAACAGTTCTCTGCTACTTGTACTCTAAAACGAATTGAATATTCAGAATCTTCATCTTCTACATAACGATCTGGAACTGAAAAAATAATCTCGCGAGAAAGAGGGTCATATACATACGTTACGCCAGCAGGATAAGAAAAATCTGATGCGTTGAAAAAACTACGACCATCTGGTGGTGATACGTTAACCGGTAGCACATCTCTAATTGTATACCCTACACCATCATCATTACCTATATTTTCAAAGGTCAACACATAATCTAATATTTGACCTAAGTGAACACCTTGACCGGTAATATCTACACCACCAGGAGTTTGTACTCTTTTCTCCAATACAATGTTCGGTGCGATAATATCAACATCAAAAGAAGTAAAAAAGATATCATATTTATCTTGAGATGAGCTCGCTCTTAAAACAGCACTAGTAGCTCCATTCGGTATTATTGTATTACTAGCGCCTCCATTCGGAATTTCAAAATAATCAACATCCCAACCCAAGGTGTTAATGCTATTGGGGTTTCTTGCCGTAAATTGAGCATCATAAAATGAGATGCTAGAGTTGAAAAAATTATTTGCAGGATTTTCTCCGTTTGATAATGGATAAAATGTGCCATTTGCATTAATTTCTAGTCCATCACCACCAATTCTATTATCTCCTTCTAAAGCAGCAACACCCATACTTGCATAAACAGGAAAAGGTGCTGGTAATGTGGTAAAACCGTTAACTGGAATATCAACGCTTTCTCCAGATTTAATACCGGCATAACCATCAAAAGTGGTAATGAATTTATCTCCAGACAAGTTTGGGTCTTCATAAACCACAACCATTTTCCAACCACCAGATATTCCACCAGAAATACTATTACCGGTACTAGCCCTAATATTAGCAACAAAATAGTCGCCATTTGGGTTAACCAAACCACTAACTATAGAGGTTACATCTTTGTAAGCTGCATATGGGCTATAATAGCCAAAATCCGCATCCCCATTTCCATCAAATATAATTTCATCTGCAGTTATATCTTGGTAAGCACCGCCTGGTAATCTAAATTTTATATCGTCAATATTACTTCTGTCTCCATTTACATAAACTGCAGACCAGTATAGTCCTGCATATCGTACCAATGCACAATCAATATTAGGAATGGTCAAAGTAGCGCTACTAGAACTGAACGTAGAATTGTCACTGTCGACATCAATGTATTGCATGTCGTAGTTATCATTGTAATCAGAAGAATTACCAGTATCGTTAAGAGGGTCATTAGGGGAAACCGCTGGGACGGTTATAGTTTCTCTACGCCACCCCCCATTTCTATAAACCCATCGGCGATAAGATCTTTCAGCTACACGTCTGTTAACGATGTTGTTCGCAATGAAGGTAAGTTCTCCACGAATATCAGCTTCATAACGCACTTGAAATGGGGTTTTAACTTGCGAAAAGGCCGTTTGAGAGCCTAATACTAAGAATAAAATGAAAATGAAACATTTGATGTAATGCTTTCCCATAAGAGAAGTGTATTTCGTATAATCTAAAAAACTAGTCGGCTTGGTCATGTTCTATACTTATTGAAGAAATCCAATCACTCGATTTACAATCAAATCGTCCTAAGCGAAATTCTCCAATAACAAATATTCACTATAGTAGTTACGTGAAGAATTTATTGTTGTGGTATGAATGTATTCTGTTGTGAAACAGCAAATAGAATGGGTTTGATTTTTTATAAAAGTGTGTATTTCAACGATTTCACACCCAAAACAGTAGCGCCTTCAGTCACTTCTTTGTAGGTAAATACATACGTATTCTAAGAATATAAATAATTGGGAAATAGATGAAGAATCTATTTTTAGATAAGAAAATTGATTCAGAAAAAGTGTTTTTATAACTCTATTGTGAATAAAATATTACGCATTAAAACCCTACGAAAAAGGCAATATTAATCCGGAAAATATCAAGTGTGTTTCTTAAGTTATTTTTAGCAATTAATAATCGAGATTTATTAAATCAAGCGTTTTATTGGCGGAACTAAGAAAGTTGAAAAAGAAAGAAAACTATATGTTTTGGCTTACTTAATAACTCAGTTTTTTGGACCCTAAAAATAAGCGGCTTTTTGAATTCATTATTTTTCTTTGTTTAGGAGACTCCAAAAGATTTGATTCACATAGAAAACAAACGCAATTACTAATTTTATTGCTTTTGCTTTACTTGATTTTAATTTTTATAACCCAATTGAAACCTCTTTTAAAAGCGCCTGCAAGATTTTTTGTTCTGATAGCCTACTTTGCCAAAGCAAGTTTTTATGAGTACCTGAAGGCTCACTTTTTTAATGCTATTGAAAATTATTATCCTCTTTAGAAACTTGCTTTATTTCTAATTATAAATAAAGAATTAATCTTAGTACGATATTAAATATGTAGTGAATTTTGATTTACATAAAAAAGTGTACTCCTAGTTCTAAAATGGGTGTTCGGTTATCCCCATAAAAAAATATTACATAATGGATTAAATCTATTTATTAAGATCCTTGTAATGTGATGGGAAATGCGAAAAAATATACCCACATTTCATAAGGCTAAATTAAAAAATTCACTCCAAAATTGAGGATGACGATTAAGCGTACAATAATTATTTTGAAAACCTAAATCAGATTTAAACTAACAACCTGTTGAGGAATTATTCATTAAGAATAAATGGTAATTGATGTAATAAAACAGACATGTATTGAACTCCTCTAGATGGTTTTAAGCCCTTCTAAGCTAACTGCTCTTGATTCACGCGCATTATCCACATCTTGTCATTATAGGCGTCATTTAGTTTAGAGTAATACGATATAAGTGCATTCGTCCAAGAATCGTGCTTTTTAAGATATACGTATCTATAATTATTCTTTGGGTTGATAAAATAACTAGCACTTAAACCGAAAGAATTTAACAATTCTACAAATCTCTTTGCATTGTTAGGATTTGCAAAGACATTTGCTATTAAATAGTACCCCGATCCCGCACCATCAATAACATACGATTTTGGTTCAGTTTCGGTAGAGGCCACATTGTCCTTTACTACAACATTGGTAGTGAGTACATCAGAATCGTATTTAGATGATTTTTCCTTGATTTTATTTACGTTGCTGGCATAGGCCTCATTTGTATATTTATTTTCTACGTTCATTATCCACATGGCACCGTCATACATTCCGTTTAGGTTAGAATCATGTGCTGCTACCGCATCTTTAAAAGTATCATAACGTTGTAGATATACATATTTAAGTCCGTTATTGGGGTTATCAATATAATCTGCATTTATGCCTTTGTCATTCAATGTGTTCAAAAAATTATCCATGTATTTGCCTCCCTTGTATACATTGGCAACTACGTAATAGCCATCAGTTACAGCAGGTAAGTTTTTGAACCTTCTACTTTTTACACCGTCTTGAACAACTTCAGGTTTACTTACAGGCTTAACTACTTTCCTTGGTCTATTCGCCACAACCGCATCCTTAGGTTGTACTAGGTCATCCGCTTTCGTATCAACTAAATTATACTGGGTGGTATTAGACTCGGCATCATCTTGCTTATCAATTGTTGTATTGCTTTGGTCATTTGCAACTACTACCCTGTCTTGCTGCTTTTGATTATTATTATTAACTAAAGCTGAGGCCGCACCTGTATTACTTGGGTTTTCGGATGAAGCAATTCCAGTTCTGCTATCATTATCCATAAAAAGCTCTTTTGCTCTTTCTTCCAAGTCTGGCCTGTCTCCGTTTGTCTCATTTCGCACCATACGCATGACCATTTCAAAACGACGCTCTAAATCCGTCTGACGAGATGATTCCAATGAATCTTGGCGAAACATCAATTCTTCAATTATAGCATCATTTTGTGCCAATTTTTGTTTTAGTTCTTCAATCTCTTCATTAGTTGCAATATTCTCTGGCTCTAAGTCATTCTCCACTAAATCATCTTCATAATCATCTTCTAACATCACCCTATCCTCAGTAAGGTTTGGCGAGAAAGAATAGGCAAAAGAAATCTCATGAGTAAGTCCGAAATTATCAAAATTATTAGATAACCCTTTTTCCATGGTATAGCCTAAAGAAATTCTACGGTTAAGGTTGAAACCTACACCCGCTGCTGCGCCATAGAAACTATCGTATCCCGCTTGAATCCATCCTAGTTTTGGAAGATCTAAAATCAAGCTTCCTCCTAATGTTACATCTTCTTCACCAACTTTTCTAACTCTTGCCAATGGCATTAAACGACCTTCTTCTAATATGCCCGCTTGATTTTCAAACTGATGGGTATATTGTAAATGTCCTGAAAAGGTTTTATCCTTAAATTCAGTAAGAGACTCACTTGTTTTAATATTATAATCGAATAAGTTTTCTGCAAAAACACCAACATCAAACTTTCCGTAAGAAAGGTTGAAACCTGGTTGAAATGATAATAAGTTCTGGTCTTGAAGTCCCGCTAAAAAAGGATCTTCCTCAACTGTTGAAGCTCTACTTTGGTCAAAGCCACTTTGATAGTAAGAGACATTCGCTCCAAAAGTAAAATTGCTTTTATCATTCAGTTTAATACCATAGGCATAATTGGCCAACACCCCGAAGTTACTCAATGTACCTTCGCGTTGCGAATATAAGCTCAGGCCCAACCCTGTTTTATCACTAATACGACCACTATAGCTTAAGAAATAGTTTTGATTGTTATCATCAAATTGTACCGATTGGTTTCGGTGTAACAAATTAATATAAGATTTGTCTTCCCTAACCGTTGAAAACGTTGGGTTGATTAAAAATCGGTTGTACTTCAATAGGTTCTGAGCAGGAACATCATACACTACAAACGGATTATCCTCTTGCCCGCTAACCTTCATAGCAGCAAACATAAATAACAATAGATATAAAACACTTTTCTTTAGCATGGTGAGCTTAACGTATTACTGTGATGGTACCTTGTTTAAGTACCTCACTGGCATTCCTTATCTTGTAATAGAATACCATGTTTTGTTTAGTGAACGCAGTAGTAGACTGCGGCCAATTATTTTTATAATCAAATTCATTAATAATTTCTTGACCCTGTTCGTTGTAAATAATCACATTTACATCTTCTTTATTTGAATAGGAATTAGGGATTACCCATTGGTCATTAATACCATCACCGTTTACTGTGATAACATTAGGAACTTTAAACGTATCTAAGAAAGTAACCTCTAATTGCTTAATTATCTCACAATTATCTATCGAAGCAATAAGCGTATAGCTACCCGCTTCGGAAAAAGTTATACTATCAGAATTACTAATTTCTATAGCATTGGCATCTACCCATCTATAAGCGGTTCCTCCGCTTGCGGTTACTATTTTCGTAGTTCCCTCAGGAATTACAATTTCTGTACCAGGGTCAAGAGTTATTAGGTTTTCATTTAACGGAGTAATTGTAATCTCATTTGATAGCAAAGAACAACCATCTCTATCTAAAACTAATTTATATGTTCCTGGTGTAGAAACGGTCAATGTAGCATCCGTTGTGTTTATTGAAGAGCCATCTAATTGCCAGTCAAAAGTAGAAGAACTCAAATCAGTAGTCGTACTAATTGTTATTGTTTCACCACCACTACAAAAAACAGTTCCAGAACTTGTAATATTTACAGTTTCACTGGTCAATAACTGAACAGGTAATGTATTTGAGTTAACATCAAAAGTTTCAATGGTTGCATTTAAAAGGTAAGTACCATTTTCTGAGTTCGATGCGAGACTAACATTTTTACTATTTGCACCTGCAACATCTGCACCTTCTTTTTTCCATTGATATGAAAAGGCATCAATTAAAGAGCTAGTAACGTCTGTTTTAGTTCCATCGGTTGCAACCGCATTAATTAATTCTACTCCCATGGTTATACTCGTAGTTACACATGCTGTATATGTATCGGCATAATTTGTTGTAATCTCAAACGATGCAGGAGATACGACTGTGGTGATATCTGAGTTTTTTGAAGAAACCGAACAAGCACCTCCAGTTTGAGTTACCTCTGCATAATATTCGCCATCTTGGGCAATCGTTATTGTGCTATTTGTTTCTCCAGGTACTTCGATATTATTTCTAAACCATTTGAAGCTAGGCGTATTTGCAGAAGTACTAATGGTTAATGTTTGATTTTGTGTTGGTAAAAGAACCATATTCTGTTCATTGTCAACAGTTACAGTATACAATTCAGCATTCGTTATAGTAACTACTTCTGATGTTTCATTACATATTCCTGTTCCTGCTATTTCAACAGCGTAATCAGCTTCAAATCCTGCAATGGCAGCATTAACCGTATAACTAGTTCCGGTAGCACCTAATATTGCGGTACCATCTTTATACCATTGATAATTCCAGCTAGCATCGGTTTGATCAATACTTAATACTTCTGTATCAGTACTACAAAGAGATGTTTTGACCGGGCTATTTATAGCAATTCCTGCTCCTGTTCCACCAATGTTAACATCAACGATATTAGAATCTGTATTACCAGAACCAGTACATGTTGGTCCATAATCTACATATACATTATACATTCCTGTATCGGTAACATTTAGTGTATGACCTTTTTCACCTGTAAGCTCCGTACCGCTTCTAAACCAAATATACTGATAGGTTTCTGGATTGGCGATATTATCAACCTGCAACGTTATTGCACTTGTACTACATACACTTCCAGGAGGAACTCCGTCACCAATTTCACTAATGTTCAAATTTGAAGTTACATCCATATAATACATATTATATGCAGACGATGCAGAACCGATTTTTACAGGATCTGTACTTCGCACTCGCATTTTATATCCTTGACCACGAGTATCGGTAGGGATAGCAAAGCTGGTGTCAAAATCTTTTATAGTATTCTTATCAGTAATAGTTTGTAGTGTTTGAGCACTATCGAAACTACCATTAGCATCAGATAATTCTAAAATAAATTCGTTACCGGCATTTGCGGTTCCGATCCAGCTGATGTTAACATAGTATTCATTAAACCCACCGTTACCGGCACAAATGGCTGACCAAGGAGTGCTACCTGACAAATTTGGGTTGTCAGCTGGTTCGGGTGCATTGATTACTATTGCTTGTGCCGATAATTGAAAGACACTGAAAAGCACTACTAATGCGCTAAAAATTGATTTTTTGATAAAGGTTTTCATAAGTATTTGTAGTTATGGGGCCACTACGGTTGAAAAGATGGTTAATAAAAAATTTTACTGTTCCATCAATTCATAGACAAATATGTTATTTAATACGACGAACAGGAATTTTATGTTGTCGGAAGGAAGATTTCTGTTGTGAAACGCATTTTATATAAGGTGTATCCAATTTAAACACGCCATTTACTCCAATTTTGCTACTTTTGTAGACTGAAATATAATGACATGAGCGAGACATCAAAGTCTTTGAATTTTATTGAACAAATAGTAGAAGAAGACTTGGTAAATGGGTATACCAAAGAAGAACTACGTTTTCGTTTTCCACCAGAACCTAATGGTTATTTACACATTGGCCATGCAAGTTCTATCTGCCTAAACTTCGGATTGGGTTTAAGATACAACGCGCCTGTTAATCTAAGATTCGATGATACCAACCCTGCTAAAGAAGAGCAAGAGTATGTTGATGCCATTAAAAAAGATGTACAATGGTTAGGGTTTAAGTGGGATACCGAACGGTATGCTTCGGATTATTTCCAACAACTATACGATTGGGCCGTACAATTGATTAAAGACGGTAAGGCATATGTTGACAACCAGTCTTCTGAAGAAATGGCCTCACAAAAAGGGTCGCCAACAGAACCTGGCGTAGATAGTCCTAATAGAAATAGATCTGTTGAAGAGAATCTCGAGCTTTTTGAAAAAATGAAAAACGGTGAGTTTCAAGAAGGAACTCATGTTTTAAGAGCTAAAATAGATATGACCTCTTCTAACATGTTGATGAGAGACCCAATCATGTACCGTATTTTACATAAAGCGCATCATCGAACAAATACCGATTGGTGTATTTATCCAATGTACGACTGGACACATGGTGAAAGTGATTATATAGAGCAAGTTTCACATTCATTTTGTACGTTAGAATTTGCAATGCATCGTGAATTGTACAACTGGTTTTTAGACCAAGTATACGAACCTAATAGAATACGTCCTAAACAACGAGAATTTGCTCGTCGTAATCTAAGTCATACCGTAGTAAGTAAACGTAAATTGTTACAATTAGTTGAACAAGGATTAGTAACGGGTTGGGATGACCCAAGAATGCCAACTATTTCTGGTTTACGCCGAAGAGGGTACACACCTGAATCGATTCGGAATTTTGTAGATACTATTGGTATTGCAAAACGTGATAACCTAATTGATGTTTCCTTACTTGAATTTAATATTAGAGAGCATTTAAATAAAACCACTCATAGAGTAATGGGTGTTTTAAATCCGTTAAAAATAGTAATTACCAACTATCCTGAAGGAGAAACTGAATGGTTAGAGGCAGAAAACTCACCGGAGGATGATGCCGCAGGCACGCGACAAGTTCCTTTTTCTAGAGAAATTTATATTGAGCAAGAAGATTTTAAAGAAGCCGCTAATAAAAAGTTCTTCCGTTTAAAATTAGGTTATGAGGTTCGTTTAAAGAACGGATACATCATTAAAGCTGAGAGTTGTACAAAAGATACCGAAGGGAATATTACGGAAGTACAATGCACATATGACACCAAGAGTAAGAGTGGCAGTGGTACTGAAGAGAGTTTACGTCGCGTAAAAGGAACATTACATTGGGTTTCAATAGCTCATGCGGTACCCGCGGAAGTTCGCTTGTATGATCGTTTATTTACAGATGAAAGCCCAGATACACACAAAGACAAAGATTTTGTAGATTTTATTAATCCTGATTCTTTAAGTGTAATTACGGGTTACGTAGAACCTGCTCTAAAAGATGCGCAACCAGGAGAGCGTTTTCAATTTCAACGTATAGGATATTTCTGTGTTGATTCAGATACAACATCTGAAAATCTTGTTTTCAACAGAACTGTAGGTTTGCGTGATTCTTGGGCCAAAGTTCAAGAAAAAAAATAGCTTAAGAAACACTTAACAACTGAGTATTCAAGCATTTAAAAAAGCCCTTAGAAATAATATCTAAGGGCTTTTTTAATTTTGTAGACCTATAATTGCTTTTCCGCGAACTTAAGTCTTACCAGTAATACAATATGTTTTTGCAGCCTATTTACAATAGTCCCTTTCATTGATTCAAAACTAGCTTCTTAAAAAATTAAAAACCCAGAAACGTGAACGTTTCTGGGTTCATATCTTTATAATACCGATTTAGAGAATTTACTCTTTAGATTTGGGCTTATTTGTTTTTTTCATGCTTTCACCAATCATATTACTAGCCGTAAAACTAGCAACCATATTGTTTAACATATCACTACCGGCCTGAGGAGAATTTGGTAATAAAATTAAATTCGTATTCGTAGCTTCTCCTATACTTTGTAAAGTATCGTAATGTTGGGTAACAACTATTAAAGCAGAGGCCTCTTGTGAATTAATACCCACCTTATTTAAGACCTCAACAGATTCTTCTAAGCCGCGTGCAATTTCTCTTCTTTGATCTGCAATACCCATACCTTGTAATCGTTTGCTTTCAGCTTCGGCCTTTGCCTTTTCTACTATTAATATACGAGCGGCATCACCTTCAAACTGTGCTGCTGTTTTTTGACGCTCAGAAGCATTAATGCGGTTCATAGCCTCTTTAACCTGAGCATCTGGATCAATATCGGTTACCAATGTTTTGATGATGTCAAATCCATAATCCAGCATTGCCTCTTGCAATTCAGATTTAACGGCAATAGCAACATCATCTTTCTTAACAAAGACATCGTCTAATTTCATTTTAGGCACTTCTGCCCTTACCACATCAAACACGTAAGAAGTAATCTGTTCGTGTGGATACTCTAATTTATAATACGCGTCATATACTTTTTCCTTGATTACTACATATTGAACTGAAACCTTTAGTTTAACAAAAACATCGTCTAGCGTTTTTGTTTCTATAATCACATCTAACTGCTGAATTTTTAAACCTATTCTAGCTGAAATTCTCTGTACGAAAGGAATTTTGAATTGAATACCTGATTGACGTACACTAGTAAACCTTCCAAAGGTTTCAATTAAAACGGCTGTTTGCTGTTTTACAATAAATACTCCTGAAAGGATCGTGAAAATGACTAATATCACAATTGGAATCCAAATAAAGTTGCCCATAATTATTAAATTTATAATTTATACTGATAAGATACTAAAAGCCTTCGTATTAGTAGTAATTATATAGCAAATGTTATAGTAGAATTAGCTTATAATTATTTATTAAAACGCATGTATCTAAGTTTCCCCTATTAATCAAGAAGCTAATAGCATTAAGTACCTCATGCCGTTTTATTTTAAAGGTTAACTTTAAATTATAATATACATCAAACAACAGTAATAATGTTAATGTCAATCAATCCGAAATTACCAATGCGTAATAAAAATCAAACAAGGGATTATTACATTGATTCTTTAGGGTTTAAAGAATTAGGGCCTTATGATTATCCACAATATTTAATCCTTGAAAAAGATAATATTCAAATACACTTCTTTCTATTTGAAACACTTAATCCAAAAGAAAATTATGGCCAGGTGTATATTAGGACAAATAACATTAACCAATTATACCAACTGTTATTAAATAACAATGTGCCCATTCACCCTAATGGTAAGTTGGAGCCTAAGCCTTGGGGACAAAGGGAGTTTGCGTTACTTGATCCTGACAATAATTTATTGACTTTTGGCCAAGCAACTAATTCTTAAATTATAAAAAGCAAAAAGGCAGCTCTTTTAGAGCTGCCTTTTTTATGTGGGGTTAAGTTTACTTTCCTAGTTAAATATCAAAACGATCTAGGTTCATTACTTTGGTCCATGTCTTTACGAAGTCACGAACAAATTTTTGTTTTGCATCTTCTGTTCCGTATACCTCGGCCAATGCACGTAACTCTGAGTTAGACCCAAAAATTAAATCAGCTCTTGTGCCCGTCCATTTTACATCCCCTGTTTTACGGTTGCTACCTTCAAAAACAGTATCATCATTTGAAGCAGCTTTCCAAGTTGTACCTATATCCAATAGATTTACAAAGAAATCATTTGTCAACATTCCTGGTTTCTCGGTAAACACACCATGATTAGATCCGTCATAATTAGCACCTAATACACGAAGACCACCAACCAATACAGTCATTTCAGGAGCAGTCAATGTTAAAAGGTTTGCTCTATCAACTAATAATTCTTCTGCTTTTACCGAATATTTTTGTTTTGTAAAATTTCTAAATCCATCAGCTATAGGCTCAAGTGCATCAAACGCTTCAATATCCGTTTTCTCTTGCGTTGCATCTGTACGGCCCGCGTTGAAACCAACGTTTACATCATATCCTGCAATTTTAGCGGCATTCTCAACAGCAGCAGAACCGGCTAAAACAATTAAATCCGCAAAAGAAACTTTCTTATTACCTGTCTGATTCTCATTAAAATCCTTTTGAATTTTCTCCAAAGTAGCGGTAACTTTAGCTAGCTGTGAAGGATTATTAACTTTCCAATCTTTCTGAGGTGCTAAACGAACACGGCCACCATTAGCGCCACCGCGCTTGTCTGACCCTCTAAAAGTAGAAGCAGCGGCCCAAGCAGCAGAAACCAATTCTGAAGTTGATAAACCAGAAGCTAAAATGCTCTTCTTTAATTCTTTAATATCGCCATCATTAATCAACTCAAAATCTACAGTAGGTACTGGGTCTTGCCATAATAACTCTTCTTGTGGAACTTCTGGCCCCAAATAACGGTCAACAGGTCCCATATCACGGTGGGTCAACTTATACCAAGCACGTGCATAGGCATCTTTAAACTCATCTGGATTTTCTAAAAAGTTTCTAGAAATTTTTTCATAAGCTGGATCCATTCGTAAAGAAAGATCAGTTACCAACATAAAAGGTTGGTGTGTCTTACCTGCAATATGCGCATCAGGAACAGTACCCGAACCAGCGTCACCGACAGGTTTAAATTGCCAAGCTCCTGCTGGACTTTTCGTTAACTCCCATTCAAAACCAAATAGGTTTTCAAAATATAAATGACTCCATTTAGTAGGTGTTTGTGTCCATGCTCCTTCTAAACCACTAGTAATAGTATCAGCACCAGAGCCAGAACCATAAGTGCTCTTCCAACCTAAACCTTGTTCCGTAATATCAGCGGCAGCTGGTTCAGCAGTTACATATTCTTCCGGGTCTGCAGCACCGTGTGTTTTCCCAAAAGTATGACCGCCCGCAATCAATGCAACTGTTTCATAATCATCCATAGCCATTCTTTTGAATGTCTGTCTAATATAATGTGCAGCCTCTAAAGGATCAGGGTTTGCATTGTGTCCTTCGGGATTTACATAAATCAATCCCATGTGTGCGGCACCCAGTGGATTTTCTAACTCATTTCCATCTTCATCATATCGTTGCTTGTTTCCTAACCATTCCGTTTCAGAACCCCAATAAATATCTTCTTCTGGTTGCCAAATATCTTCACGACCACCTGCAAAACCGAACATTGGTAATCCCATGCTTTCATGAGCAACATTCCCAGTCAAAATCAATAAATCTGCCCAAGAAATCTTTTTACCATATTTCTGTTTGATAGGCCAAAGTAATAACCGTGCCTTATCTAGATTAGCATTATCGGGCCAGCTATTTAACGGTGCGAATCTTTGATTTCCAGAACTTGCGCCCCCTCTACCATCGGCAATACGATATGTACCAGCACTATGCCAAGCCATTCGTATAAAGAATGGTCCGTAATTTCCGTAATCTGCAGGCCACCAATCTTGACTTGTGGTCATTAATTCAGTCAAATCCTTTTTAATAGCAGCCAAGTCCAATGATTTAAATTCTTCTGCATAATTAAAATCATCATCCATAGGATCCGCCTTTTTAGAATGCAGTCTTAGAATATTTAAGTTCAGCATGTTTGGCCACCAATCTTTATTGGTTGTACCACCACCCGCTGCTTGATTTAATTCACCATTTAAAAATGGACAATCTGCTGCTGAAGATTCATTCACATCCAAAGCTTCTCCTTTTCCGTTATTACTCATGATTATATTAGTTTTTAAAGTTGATTTATTTCTACTACAGTAAATTTATTAATATTTTATTTATTAAAAACTTAATATCAATAGATAAAAACTATGCTGTATCTTCAAATTCAATCCTAGTACTCTAAATAAATCGTCAACATCGTTTTTATTTCCTTTCTAATTTTAGAATATCTCAAAGTTTCAACCTTATAGGTCCATTTTGAAAGAAAGGTATCTCTTTATTAATACATTAGCTATACCAACCAAATATAGATTCCATGAAAAGGATTCCAAAAACCATTATTTTTTCTCAATTCAGCCAAAAATTACTTAACCCTATCCATTATCATTACTCACGAAATATAATTTACAAAATTTCTCTATTGATTCTTTTGGGAGGTTTTCATGCTAATGCCCAAGAAATTCCTAATCCAAATGATGTTATTGGTTTTGAAATAGGTTCAGATTTTAATTTGGCTACCTACGAACAATCAATCAAATACTTTAAAAGGCTCTCGGAAGCAAGTAATTTAGTTGAAATGCAATACGCCGGAAAAACATCAGAAGGTAGAGAATGGAATTATGTGTTGATTTCATCACCAGAAAACCTCAAAAAGATTGACCATTATAAAGCAATTTCACAACAACTTGCACATCCCGAAGACCTTACCAGAGAAATGGCAAAACAACTTGCCGAAGAGGGAAAAGCAATAGTAGATTTAAGTGGTGGATTGCATGCCTCTGAAGTGGCTGGTGCACAACATATTATAACATTGGCCTACGAACTTGTAAGTCATGCAGATAATAAAAAGTATAAGGCCATTCTAGATAATGTAATTTTAGTTTTATGGCCCTCCCTTAATCCAGATGGGCAAGATATCATTGCAAATTGGTATTTAGGAAATGTAGGAACACCATACGAAACCGCACCAACCCCTTGGTTATATCAAAAATATGTAGGTCATGATAATAATCGTGATGCATATATGCTAAACCAATTAGAATCTCGCGTTGTAGGTCGTACATGGCGAGAATGGGAACCGAACATTATTCATGTGCACCACCAATCTTCACCATTCCCTACACGTATTTGGTTGCCACCTTTTGCA
This sequence comes from uncultured Maribacter sp., assembly GCF_963977385.1. Classification (GTDB taxonomy): domain Bacteria; phylum Bacteroidota; class Bacteroidia; order Flavobacteriales; family Flavobacteriaceae; genus Maribacter. Next base: position 171,077 of record NZ_CAXBOU010000001.1, read on the forward strand.
GAACCCATTGCACCACAGACTCCACCTTTGGTGGCCCGCGAAGTAAATATGATTGGTATGGCGATGGCTCAAGAATTAGAAACAGAAGGTTTACCAGGAGCGGTGCATATGGGAAAAGGTTTTGATGCTTGGTACCCAGGCTACATAGATTATATGCCCGCAATGCAGAACATCCCATCATTTTGGACTGAAACAGCTTTATATCGATATGCAACACCTCATTTTTATACCATTCGGGATTTTCCCAAAGACAGAGCTGATTTACGCGTTGAATCGCTCTATTCAAGCCCTTGGAAGGGTGGCTGGTGGCGATTGGCGGACGCGGTGCAATATATGCAGACTGCATCAATTGCTGTCTTAGATTATGCCGCAAAATATAAAGAGACGTTACTCTTTAATAAATATCAAGCAGGTGTTACCACTATAGAAAAATACAAGAATGAGCCACCGTATGCATATTTCATAAAACAAGATCAACGAGATCCGGTTCGTCCTGTAGAATTATTAAAAAGATTGGCATTTAATGGTATCAAAATTTCTCAGCTAGATAAGGCTATACTTTTTGAAGGCATGAATTACCCTAAAGGAACGTGGGTGATCCCTATGGCACAGGAATTTGGTGAGTTGGCACGTCAGTTAATGGATGTTCAAGAATATCCTGATTTGAGAGAATCACCAGACGGACCTTTAGAGCAGCCTTATGACGCGGCGGGTTGGACATTACCCTATCAAATGGAACTTGAGGTTATTGCAGCAATGTCACCGTTAACGGAACAAATTCAAAAAGCACTCGTTCCGGTAAAAGGTACGCCAGCAAATGAAGAGGAAAAGGCAGATGTTAGCAAAATTGACTTTGTCGGTGGAGCCGGATTTAACACGAATGCAGTTGCTGCGGGAATAGTGCCGTTGCCGGGTTCATTAAAGGGTAATGGCGGAACCTTGTTCTTAAACCCTAAAGAGAACAATACATTTAGGGTTGTTGGTGAGGCTATGGACAAGAGCCTTCCTATAGTTTATGATTCTAAAAACAAATCTTATGGTATTAAAAATGCCAATCGTTCTCAAATGCAAAAATGGGTAAATGATTATGCGGTTAATGGTGTTTTAGGTTCAAGCAGTTCTAAAGCGAAAGTTACCTCAAGAATTGCAGTTTATGACCCATGGACTGCAAGCATGGACATGGGATGGACAAGGTGGTTGCTAGATAATTTTGGAATACCGTACACCGTAATTAGAAACGCTGATGTGGTAAATGGTAGATTATCTGAACGTTTCGATGTTATTTTACTCGCTTCTGAACGACCCGAGACTATAAAAAATGGGTTTACAAAAGGTATGGCGCCGCCACAATATGCAGGTGGTTTAAAAGGACAAGGCATACGGAATATTGATTCTTTCATCAGTGAAGGCGGCACATTGGTTTGTCTAAATAAGAGTAGTGATTTTGCTATTAATGAACTTCATTTACCAGTAGTAAATAGCATTAAAAATCTAGAAAGAAATGAGTTTTTTACTGGTGGTTCAATTTTAGAAGTAGAACACAATAACCAACACCCTGTAATGGCAGGAATGCCTGAAAAATCAGGTGTTTTTGTTTTTGATAGTCCTGTTTTTAAAACACTTGATGGGTTTCAGGGAGAGGTTCTTGCGCGATATCAAGAAAAAGGCTCGCCTTTATTATCTGGCTATTTGGTAGGTGAGGAGTATATGAACAAAAATGCTGCTGCTTTAGATGTTTATTATAAAAAAGGCCATGTAATACTATTTGGTTTTCAACCCCAATGGCGCGGACAACCAATGGGTACATATCGTGCATTGTTTAATGCCCTGTTATATTCGAAAAATATAGCAAATGAGCACAAAGCAATAGAGGAGTGGTCATCTACAGAAATCAAAAAAACCGTTGAAGATGAAAAGGGGATATAGAATATTAAACCACGTGTGGAGATTCTTAAGTATTTCTCTACTTGCATTTTTAACCATGAGTTGTTCAAGCTAAAATATACTGCAAGCATAAAACCTTTACTCGATAAACAACTAAAACAAACCCATACAGAACAAAATTGGTTTGTGCCGATAAACACAGTTTTATTTGTTATTACTGAACGTCAGGCGAATTGGAAAGATGGTTCAGAAAACCATTCTATAGCCGAACTCGTTTCACATGTATCTTTTTTTTAGAACGAAAGAGTTTTAATTGCTTTTAAAGGTGGCAATGGAAGTTACATTTAATACAAATTCTGAGGGAAATTGGATTAATACAAATTAGAACCTAGATAATTTGCAAATAGAGTGGTAACATATTGTTCAAGAAGCACCCGTTAAAAAACCAAAAATCTGGAACACAGAAATTCTAAATTCATCAACACATATCGCATATCATACAGGTCAAATTATTTATATCAGAAAACAGAACAAATGGTGGCCCTAAACCCTGTTCTTTTAACAAATTCTTCTGATATGAAATTTATAAATCTAACTAAATTGCACACCAAGATTGGTTCATACGTATGAGTAAGGATAGTAGGCGGAAACAACAGGCAAAATTGCTGCGTAATTTTAGAAAAATTCACCGAATCACTGGTGCGGCTTTATTTATATTTTTCTTTTTCATTGCAATTACCGGACTTCTTTTAGGTTGGAAAAAACACAGTGGAGGCATTATATTATCAAAATCTTACCAAGGAACTTCTACAGAACTTAAAAATTGGCTACCAATAGATAGTTTAAACACTTTGGCAGATTCATATCTACTAAAAACAATTTCACCAGAACTTTCTACCGAAATAGATCGTATCGATATTCGTAAAGAAAAAGGGATGGTTAAATTTATATATGCCAATCATCTTTGGGGCCTTCAACTTGATGGCGCAACAGGAAAATTACTTCATGCAGATCGTCGTTACTCTGACCTAATAGAGCACATACATGATGGTTCAATTTTAGATAATTATTTAGGCACGAGCAATAATCAAATTAAGGTTTTTTACACCACAGTTATGGGTGTTGCTCTTTTGGTTTTTACGATTACAGGCTTTTGGCTTTGGTATGGCCCTAAACGTATGCGAAGAAATAACCATACTGCTTAAAAATTAGGTTTAGCTTTGGGCTCTCAAGAATTTATTAAAATTATGTCAGACCCTAAGAAAAAAGAAGGTTTAGAAAAACCAAGTTTACATCACAGAAATAAACATACAGGCCGTTACGATTTAAAGGCACTTCGCCTAGTTAATCCAGAATTAAAAGAATTTGTTGCCAAAAATAAATATGGTAATCTAACTATCGATTTTTTTAATCCTAAAGCTGTTAAAGCGCTTAATAAAGCGTTATTAATTTCTCAATATGGATTAGATTTTTGGGATATACCAGATGGTTTTCTTTGTCCGCCAATACCAGGGCGCGCAGATTACATACACCATATTGCAGATATACTAGCTGCAAGCAATGAAGGAACAATACCAAAGGGAGAACAGATAAAATGTATAGATATTGGTGTGGGAGCAAATTGTGTGTATCCAATTATAGGAAATAATACCTACGGATGGTCTTTTATTGCTACAGATATAGACCCAAAAGGTATTGAAGCTGCACAAAAAATTGTTACCTCAAACCCTTCACTTCATGGTAAAGTTGAATTTAGACTACAGCCAAAACCAGAGCATATTTTTTCGGGAATATTAAACACCAATGAAAAAGTAGATTTAACTATTTGTAATCCGCCTTTTCATGCTACCCAAGCAGAAGCAGAAGCCGGAACTTTACGAAAGCTTAGTAACCTGAAAAAGAAAAGGGTAAAAAAACCCGAACTGAATTTTGGAGGTCAAGGTGGTGAATTATGGACCGATGGTGGTGAGAAACGTTTTGTGCTCAATATGATTAATGAAAGTGGGCAGTACCCTAAAAACTCTGCATGGTATTCAACATTAGTCTCCAAACAATCTAACCTTCGAGCGTTCTATGATCGTTTAGAAAAAATTGGAGCTACCGAGCATAAAACAATACCAATGGGTCAAGGAAACAAGATGAGTAGAATAATAGCCTGGACATTTTTATCTCCAACAGAGATGAAAACTTGGGCAGATGAACGATGGGGAAGCAAATAATATATTTCCTAAAGCTTAATTCGAATTAAGCTAACCTAGTTTTAAGCCGTTCTAACTTGTTTATAGACCCGAAGGGTCGAATTTTATTTTTAAAACCAGTGAAAACGCTCGTATGGCAGGAGAAACAGATCTTAATGTATTATTAAAGAGTTTGAAACCCAACCTAAACGTGGGTAGCTATGTTTTTATATCTCTTAAAGACATCACTAAAATATCAAGAGAAGATATTCTGTTTGAATTTAAAGAAGCAGAGGGTATTACAATTATCTTATCTAAAGAGAAAGCCGACGCACTTAATTTCGATTACGAATTCGTTGCTTCCTGGATAACTTTAACGGTACATTCCGCATTAGATGCCGTTGGTCTTACAGCTGCGGTTTCTACAGCACTAACAAAACATAATATTAGTTGCAATGTCGTTGCAGCATATTACCATGACCATATTTTTGTTTCTACAAAAGACACAGAAAAGGCTATGGAAGTACTAGGTGAATTTTCAAGAAAATAAGTTTCTGCATATTTTCTTGAAAATTTAATCTTACCCCAATTTATTTAGTGCAGTTTCTATTCGAGAAATACTTTCTTCTTTACCGATCATTGCCATAATATCGAAAATATGTGGTCCTTTCATATCACCAACTAAGAATAGACGTAAAGGAGGCATCACTTTTCCAAAAGACAATTCTTTTTGTCCAATCCATGCTTTTACAATGGTTTCTGTATTTTCAGAAGAAAAATCTTCAATTGGTTTTAAGATAGAAACCAAGTCATTCATGATTTCTGAAGTATCTTCTTTCCATTGTTTTTTAGCTGCTTTCTCATTGTATTCTGATGGTGCAACAAAGAAGTAATCACTTAAATCCCAAAAATCTAAAACAAAAACGGCGCGTTCTTTTATTAACGTAACCACTTTAGTAACATAATCTAAATTCACTTTAGAGTCACCTGTAATATGCTCTTTTACAATTGGCAAGAACATTTCAGCTAGCACTGCAGCAGGTGTTTCTTGAAGATAATGTTGATTGTACCATTTGGTTTTTTCTGGGTCAAAACGTGCTCCAGATTTATTTACACGATCTAAGCTAAACGATTCGACTAGCTCATCTAATGAAAATAGTTCTTGTTCCGTACCAGGATTCCATCCTAATAAAGCCAAGAAATTTATAACTGCTTCTGGGAAATAACCAGATTCTTTATACCCTACAGATTCATTCCAAGAAAGCGGAAAAACAGGAAAGCCCATTTTTTCACCATCACGCTTACTCAATTTACCTTTTCCAACGGGTTTCATTATTAACGGTAAATGCGCAAATTCTGGTGAATCCCAACCAAATGCGTCATACAATTGTTTGTGAAGTGCCATTGATGGCAACCATTCTTCACCACGAATAACATGGGTGATTTCCATTAAATGATCATCAACAATATTTGCTAAATGATACGTTGGCATACCATCACTTTTAAAAAGCACTTTATCATCTAAAACATTGGTGTCTATTTGAATAGACCCTCGTATTAAATCTTGTAAATGCAATTTTTCATCTGGTGGAGTTAAAAAACGGATAACATAATCGTCTCCATTATCCAATCTGTTTTTTACTTCTTCAGGCATTAAAGACAATGAATTATCAAGCTTTAATCTATTATGCCAGTTATAGATAAAAGTTTTGCCATTCTCCTCATGGTTTTTTCTATGCGCATCAAGACTTTCTGAAGTATCAAAAGCATAATATGCATTACCACTTTCCACTAAATCATTGGCATATTTTTTATACAACGATTTACGCTCGCTCTGTCTATACGGACCAAAACCACCATCTTTGCCAATACCTTCATCAAAAGGAATTCCACACCAGTTTAAAGAATCTATAATATATTTCTCTGCGCCTTCTACATATCTATTCTGGTCGGTATCTTCTATACGGAGTATAAAATCGCCACCATGTTTTTTGGCAAACAAATAGTTGAATAGGGCAGTACGAACACCGCCAATATGTAAAGGTCCAGTAGGACTAGGTGCAAAACGAACACGTACTTTTTTTGTCATGCCGCAAAGGTATAAAAACACGCTTAGCCATTTAAGTCCGCAACGTATTTATTATCTAAAAAACACAATACATTATTAATAATTTCTAGGATATAACTCGTGCACACCAACCTAACGACATAAACCTGTATAAGAAGATAATTAAATCTTAGATTTTAAGTACAGATTACAAGCTAAATAATAAGATTTATATTCATAAACCATTTAAAAGAAACTATACGAATACCAAAGATCACACGTTATTCTAAAACCTAAAAAACGTTTAAATGAAATATTCTATTAGTTTTCTTAGTGCATTTTTTGCACTATTAATTCTTGGCTGCACATCAGATTCTTCTGATGACTCCATCACCGGTATTGAAAAAGAAACGGAAATAATAACGTTGAGCTCTATAGAAATAGAGTATGATGAAGTAACTCAAACAAGCGCAAAAATTATTTGGAGCGAGGTTACGGCATCAAATGCTAGTACCGTAAACTACAGTTTGTTTTTAGATGACGAACTGGTAGCAGAAAATCTTGCAGAGTTAGTATATACAGTTGAAGAACTAGAAATCAACACTTCATACACCGTAAAAATTGTTGCATCTGCCGATGATGCAGAAGAGAGTATAAACACTTCGGTATTTAATACTTTGGGAACTCCGCCATCTGCCTTTCCAATAACTCATCTGGAAATTGGTTGTGGTATTGCCAATATTAGCTGGCCAACCCCAACGGTACAAGATGAATCAGAATATTATTATGAAATTTATTTAAATGGCGATTTCTATAAAAGCTACAGTTCTTATGATACAGAAAGAACTGTTTTTAATCTTGCGGTAGAAGAGGGTGCGGAACATACTATCGAAGTAATAGCTAAAAGTTATAACGGTACTCAAACATCGGAGGAAATTACATTTTTTCAAGAGGCTTGCCCAATACCAACAGATTTTGTAATAACTGCATCCAATATTACAGGAACTTCGGCAACATTGAACTGGACACCATCTACCATGTCAGATGGAACTAGAGTTTATTATCTTTTGACCGCGAACGGCGTAAGTTATCCAGCACCCTATACTTTTACATATGCCACCAGCTATGAGCTTACAAACTTAGAACGTAATACAACCTATGAAGTAGTGATTAGTGCAGAAGTAGAAGGGAACAACAAGTTTAAAGAATCGACCGTAACTTTTACCACCACTAACGATTATCCAGTTCATCCAACCATTACCATAACAGATGCAACACTTAACACACCTGACAGTCAATTCTTTGGGGGTCAATTAAATGTTACTTTTTCAGAAGAAATAGCCAATTTTGATATTCAAGAATGGATTGCTGTAGCTTTTGAAATAGAAAATTATGCTATATATAATTCTTCTATTTCTAGCAGTGTTCTTAGTAACGCCAACTATGATTCTTTAGCAGAGAACAAGACGGGTTATCTATTAATTGAAGATGATGGAGTGGTCTACCAGTTAAATTATACGGTTTCCGTGGAAACTAATTAATTTTACTACCACAATTATAAAGCTTTAGGCCGAATCTCATACGAAAAGAATGGAATTCGGCCTTCGTATTTTCATCCTAACCGAATCAGATTATTTTAATTTTAGTGATTAACTGTCAAGCATATAGAATCCCTTTTAACAAATATTTCCCAACAAACATTCGTCATAACCGTTATCTTGGTATAAAAAAGGGCAATTGCAAGACTATAAGCACATTTTAGACCGGTTAAATCAGTTCATTCAAAAACATTATTCCCAAGTACTTTTAAAGGGGGTTTTATTGTTTTTTGCATTCGGATTGTTGTTTTTTCTATTGGTATTAGGCGTAGAATATTTTTTATGGCTGAATACAACAGGCCGATTGGTGTTATTTGCCATTTTTATAGGAGTTGAATTCTTTTTACTCATTAAATATATACTGACTCCTATTTTCTATCTTTTAAAATTGAAAAAAGGAATAGGGCAAAAGGATGCCGCCAACATTATCGGTAAACATTTTCCGGAAGTAGGAGATAAGCTGACAAATTTGCTGGATCTAGCAGAAAATCCTCAACAATCAGAATTACTACTAGCGAGTATAGCTCAGAGATCAAAACAAATGGACCCCATACCATTTTCTAATGCCATTGATTTTAAAGATTCTTTAAAATATTTAAAATACGCTATTATTCCACTTCTAATTATTGGAGCATTATATATTTCTGGAAATTGGAATACCTTTTTTGGAACCTATGAGCGTGTTGTTAATTATGAAATGGCTTATGAAAAACCAGCACCATTTAAATTTGAAGTTTTGTCTGATAACTTAAGTACATTACAAGATGAATCATTCACCATTCAAGTAGCTACTAAAGGAACTATAAAACCAGAAAATGTATTTATAGAAATTGATGGTAAATCCATATTGTTACAAAAACAAAATGGCTTGTATGAATACACATTTTCACCACCCATGACTACGACGAGCTTTAATTTTAGAGCAAATGAAGTTAATTCTAGAAAATATACACTCCTTGCCTTGGCAACTCCTTCAATTGTAGATTTTACCATGGATTTAAGTTATCCTACCTATTTAAAAAAAGCAAACGAAACAATTAAAAGTACCGGAAACGCAGTAATACCTGAAGGCACCAAAGTTATATGGAAAATTGAAGGAGAAAATACCGATAAGATTAAACTAGCTACAAAAGACACTATACTATCCTTTAAAAAACAGAAAAACACTTTTTCTATTGATAAACGGATATATAACGACCTTAATTACGAATTAACCACAACCAACAGAAATGTACAAGATTACGAGCGTCTAGCTTATGACTTTAAGGTGATTAAAGATGGATATCCTACAATCAAAATAAATCAAGTTTTAGATTCAGTTAATCCTAATGTTTCTTACTACATAGGTAGCGTAACTGATGACTATGGTTTAGCTAATATTGATATTATCTATTTTGAAGTTGGAAAAGAAAAGGAAGAGAAAAAGATTAGCATTACCAAACCAACATCTAACTACGAACTATTTTACTACACATTCCCATCCGGATTAGAAATTGAAGCCGGTAAGAATTACGGTTTGTATTTTCAGGTTACAGACAACGATGCCATTCATAATGGTAAAACAGTTAAAAGCCAGGTTTTTCAGCAAACCTTACTTGATGAAAACCAATTAAAAAATAAAGATTTAGAATCCCAACAATCATTAATTAAAGACCTAGATAAATCTCTAGAAAGAGCAAAAGAACAGAAAGAATTATTAGAAGAATTAAACCAAAATCAGAAAGAAAAAAGCAGCCTTAATTTTAATGATAAAAATCAAATTAAAGATTTTCTAAAAAAGCAAGAACGCCAAGAACAGTTCATGCAAAAATTCAGTAAAGAACTCAAAGAAAACCTGAATAAAGAAAACAAGGATAACAAATTAAACCAATTGTTACAAGAACGTTTAGAGCGACAAGAAATAGAGGCGAAGAAAAACCAGAAACTACTTGAAGAACTTAACAAAATAGCTAATAAAATAAATAAGGAAGAACTAACCAAACGCCTAGAAGAACTAGGAAAAAAGCAACAAAATAGCGAACGAAGCTTAGAACAATTATTAGAATTGACCAAACGGTATTATGTCACAGAAAAGGCTTCTCAATTAGCAAGGGATTTAGAAGAATTAGCGAAAAATCAAGAAGAACTATCGAATCAAAATAACGAAGAAAATAATCCTAAAAACCAAAAAGTATTAAATAAAAAATTCGATGAACTTTCAAGTGAAATGGATGCCTTGAAAAAGGACAACAATCAACTAAAAAAACCAATTGATTTAAAACTTGACACTGATAAAAAAGATGGTATAAAAGAAGATCAGAAAGATGCACTTGATAAACTAGAAAAAGGACAAGAAAACAAACAAGAATCAGACTCTAAAAAAGAAGCTAGCAAAAAACAAAAATCGGCTGCACAGAAAATGAAGGAAATGAGCGAGCAGTTGGGAGAATCATCCTCGGGTAGCGGTGGTGGCTCTTCGGTTTCAGAAGATGCAGAAATGCTAAGACAAATATTAGATAATCTTATCATCTTTTCTTTTAAACAAGAATCACTTTTTGACAGACTCGCACAAAAAGAAGACCAAGATGCCAATCAATACTCTGAAACAGTTCGTGATCAAAATGAATTAAGAGGTCTTTTTGAACATGTAGACGATAGTCTATTTGCCTTATCCTTAAGACAAGCAGAACTATCTGAATTTGTTAATGAGCAAATAACCGAAGTATACTATAATATTGACAAATCGTTAGAGACAATGGCCGATGGACAAATTTACCAGGGTATCTCACATCAAAAATATGTACTTACCGCCGCCAATAGTTTAGCGGATTTTCTAGCCGAAGTAATGGATAATATGCAGCAGAGCATGAAAATGGGAAAAGGTTCTGGTCAAAGTGAAGGGGGATTTCAACTACCCGACATAATTAAGGGTCAACAACAGCTTGGAGAAAAAATGGGTGAACAAGGAGATTCTGGTAGTGAAGGTAAGAAAGGGCAAGATGGTGAAAACGGTCAAGGAGAGAAAGGTAAAAAAGGTGAAGGTGGGCAACAAGGCGAGGGTGGTAAGCAGGGTTCTGAAGGAGAAAACGGAGAAGGAGGTCAAGGAAAAGGCGGTAAAAATGGTAAAAGTGGTGAATTTGGAACCAATGGTGAAGGGCAAGGAGGAAGTAACGGTACAGAGGGCCAGGGACAAGGAAGTATGAGCGAAGCAGAGCTAAAAGAGATCTACGAAATATATCAGAGCCAACAAAAAATTAGACAAGAACTAGAAAACCAATTGCAAAATATGATTAATTCTGGAGACCAAAAATTGGGTCAAAAGTTGATTAAGCAGATGGAGGACTTTGAAAACGATCTATTAGAAAATGGAATTACACAACGTACAATCAACAAGGTCAACACTATACAATACGAATTATTGAAATTAGAAAATGCAGCTTTAAAGCAAGGGGAGAAATCTGAAAGAGAAAGTAACTCTAATTTAAAGGATTTTAGCAATCCGATTACTACTAAACCCTCATTATTAGATAATTATCATAATGAAGTTGAAATTTTAAACAGGCAAAGCTTACCTTTGCGGCAAAATTTTCAAAACAAAGTTAAAGAGTATTTTAAAGCAAATGATTAACTACAATTACCTACTTGATTTTAAATTACAAACAGAAAGCAATTATGATTTATGGATAATAGAAACCTGTGACACGGAAGGTTTTTCAATTCTTGAATTAAATTACATTTTCTGTGATGATGATTACTTACTAAAAATCAACCAAGATTACCTTCAACATGATTACTTGACAGATATTATCACATTTGATTATGTGTCAGGAAAAAATGTATCTGGAGACTTATACATTTCAATCGATCGTCTAAAGGAAAATGCAAAGGAATTTAATGTTTCCTTTGAAAACGAATTAAAACGCGTAATGGTTCATGGGGTTTTACACCTAATGGGTTATTCGGATAAAACGGAAACAGCTACTGTCGAAATGCGCGCCAAAGAAGAAGAAAAAATAAAGCTGTTCCACGTGGAACAATAGAAGATATGTTTGGAGAAGAATATGATGTAATAGTAGTAGGAGGTGGTCATGCAGGAGCAGAAGCCGCAGCCGCAGCCGCAAATTTAGGATCAAAAACACTTTTGATAACGATGAATTTGCAAACAATTGGTCAAATGTCATGTAACCCGGCTATGGGTGGTATTGCAAAAGGCCAAATTGTAAGAGAAATTGATGCACTTGGTGGATATAGCGGAATAGTATCTGATAAATCGGCCATTCAGTTTAAAATGCTCAACAAATCAAAAGGTCCTGCAATGTGGAGCCCTAGAACTCAGAATGACAGAATGCGTTTCGCAGAAGAATGGAGGTTAATGTTGGAACGTACGCCAAACGTTGATTTTTATCAAGAAATGGTTTCTGGACTGTTAGTAAAGGATAACAAAATTGTTGGTGTAAAAACATCTTTAGGAATTGACATTAAATCAAAATCCGTCATATTAACGAACGGTACATTTTTAAACGGATTAATTCACATTGGTGAAAAACAATTTGGTGGAGGTAGAGCTGGAGAGAAAGCTGCCACAGGAATAACAGAACAATTACTCGGTTTTGGCTTTCAAAGTGGTAGAATGAAAACAGGAACTCCACCCCGTGTAGATGGAAGGTCTTTAGATTATTCTAAAATGATTGTACAACCGGGTGATGATATACCTGAAAAATTCTCATACACAAACACAAAACCATTGGCACATCAGCGTGATTGTCACATGACACATACAAGTGCGTTAGTTCATGATTTACTAAGGGAAGGTTTTGATAGGTCACCAATGTTCAATGGTAGAATAAAAAGCACAGGTCCTAGATACTGTCCTTCTATCGAAGATAAGATTAACAGGTTTGCTGATAAAGATAGTCACCAAATGTTTATTGAACCTGAAGGCTGGGAAACTGTAGAAGTTTATGTAAATGGTTTTTCAACATCATTGCCTGAAGACATTCAATTTAAAGCACTACGTTCTGTTGTAGGTTTCGAAAAAGTAAAATTCTTTAGACCCGGTTATGCAATAGAGTACGACTATTTTCCACCAACACAATTGAAACATACCTTAGAAACTAAGTTAATAGATAATCTTTATTTCGCTGGACAAATAAATGGAACAACAGGATATGAAGAAGCTGCATCGCAAGGATTGATGGCTGGAATAAATGCTCATTTAAAACTAAACGAAAAAGAACCTTTAATACTTAAAAGAGATGAAGCATACATCGGTGTTTTAATAGATGACCTAATTACCAAAGGAACAGAAGAACCTTACAGAATGTTTACGTCTAGAGCAGAATACAGAACGTTATTAAGACAAGATAATGCAGACTTAAGATTAACGCCTTTAAGTCATTCCATAGGTTTAGCTACAGATACTCGCATGAAAAGAATGGAAGAAAAATTAGCCCAATCAGATGCATTGGTAAATTTCTTTAGAGAAACAAGCGTACTGCCAAAAGACATAAATCCAATATTAGAAAGCGTTGATTCGGCATTGGTAAAACAATCTGATAAAATGTACAAAGCTTTCTCAAGACCTAATGTTACTATGGACCACATGCTAAAACTAGATAAAGTTTCTACCTACATTAAAGAAAATAATTTAGACAGCGAAGTTCTAGAACAAGCTGAAGTACAAATAAAATATTCAGGATATATCGCAAAAGAAAAAGTAAATGCTGATAAACTACAAAGACTAGAAGCTGTTAAGATTCCAACAAATTTTAACTACACCAAATTAAAATCTCTTTCTTTTGAAGCAAGAGAAAAACTGACCAAAATTCAACCTGTAACAATTTCACAAGCTTCAAGAATAAGCGGAGTTACACCAAGTGATATCAGTGTGCTTTTAGTTTTTCTTGGACGGTAGGGGAAATTGTTCCACGTGGAACAATGAAAAAAAAGAACATAAAAAAGAATTACAACAATAGAGTATGCTTGAAAATAAAATCTTCTTAAAAACAAAAGACCACCTTGTTACTCAAGAAACCTTCAATCTTGTAAAAGATTCAACATATGATATGCTCATTACAGAACCACAACCAAAAAACTTAGACGACTATTACCAAGAAGAAAATTATATTTCACACAGTGATGATGCAAAAAGTGTTTTTGAAAAAATTTATCAAATTGTAAAAAGCTATACGTTAAGAAAAAAAATAAAATTGATAAATCAATATTCACTTAATGGGAAAAATATTTTAGACATTGGGTGTGGAACAGGAGAATTCTTAGCATACGCTAAAAACAATAATTGGAAAACTTTTGGGGTTGAACCTAATATTAAAGCTAGACAAAAGGCATTAGAAAAAAACCTAAATATAGTAGAAAAATTAGAATTAATAAACGCAGAAAAATTTAATGTTATTTCACTTTGGCATGTCCTTGAACATCTTCCTAATCTACAAGAACATATAGTAAAAATAAAAAATATTTTGTCAGATCAAGGAACTTTAATTATTGCCGTTCCAAATTATAAATCTTACGATGCAGCATATTATAAAGAAAATTGGGCGGCTTATGATACGCCAAGACATCTATGGCACTTTTCACAAAATTCAATAACAGAAATATTTAATGAACATAATTTTAAAGTAGTTAAAACTCTACCAATGCACTTTGACTCTTATTATGTTTCCCTTTTATCTGAGAAATACAAAAATGGTAGAACAAATTATTTAAAAGCTATATTCAGGGGATTACTGTCAAATTTAAATGCAAGACGCTCTGGTGAGTATTCTTCTCTTATATATATTCTAAAAAGAGAGTAAAACCTAATTTAAAGAATTCTAATGATATAATTTAAAGTAATCAATACAAACTATTATTAAACTAAAAATATTCTCTTATATCCTCTTAAAATACTTCATTTAAAATAAGAATTATCTATATAAAAATTATAAATCATAGTAAATATCAATATTAACGTAATTCCTCCTTTTATTCCGATTCAAAATTAAATCCATTATAAAAACCTTTGTTACTTTTGCACAACTTAAAAATGAAAAAATGAAAAACGTAATAGTGATTTTAGCGCTTACATTATTGGCATCTTGTCAACAAGAAAAAATTGGTTATGTAGACAATGTAAAATTGATGGATGAGTATCAGCAAAAAATTGATGTTGAAGCAAAATTCAAAATTCAAGCAGATGCATTAGCCTCAAAAAGAGATAGTATATCGCAAGCTTTTCAAATGGAAGCACAAGCTTTTCAAACTAAAGCACAATCATTGTCTCAGAGTAAAGCTCAAGAAGAATATGCAGCAATGCAACAAAAGGGGCAAATAATCGGTCAACAATTACAACAACAAGATCAACAACTTCAATTAGCCGGACAAACTGAAATGGATAGTATTGTTTCTAAGGTAAAAGAAGAAATCAAGGATTATGGAAAGAAAAATGGCTATTCTTATATCTTAGGAGGTGGAGATGGTGGTAGTGTTCTTTATGGTACTGATGCTAATGATTTAACTGACGAAGTAGTTAAATTACTTAATGATAAGTATAAAAAATAAAACGCATACAAAATAAAAAAAGCCGGTTATTAACCGGCTTTTTTTATTCTATTAAATTATGCTCAAAACGTTCAAGTTCCTGTTCTATATTAAACTGATCCTTAGGTAAAAATCCTTTTACAATAAGAACCACTCCACATATAATAAGTATAATTCCTATTACTTTTTTAATTACAAAAATTCTATTTGCCGTTAATTTTTTCTTTAACTGTTTAGCTAGTAATATCTTAAATATATCAGTTATAAAATAGGAGAGTAGTACAGTTGCAAAAAAAGTAAAAAAGCGATTGGGTTGATTATCAAGACTAGGACCAACGATTATAATAATTCCAAGCCAAAATACGAGAACTCCTATATTAATAAAATTCAATAAAAAGCCTTTAATAAATAGACCTAAAAAATCGGCCTTTTTAATTTTTCTAGACTCATCAGGTATTATCTTTTTATCGACCTTAAAAAAAGTAAATAACCCATATATTAAAAGAATAACACCACCGAATACATATAAACCTGGTTGGTTACTTAAATTTTCAAGAAGTTGAAAACTACTAAAATAGGCTAATAAAATAAACAAGATATCTGCTAATAAAACACCAAAATCAAAAGTAATTGCAGCTCTAAAACCCTTAACAGCGCTAGTTTGCAAAAGCACAAAAAATACAGGCCCTACCATAAAACTTAGAAAAAATCCTAAAGGAATCGCTGCCTGTATATCTTCTAACATAGAACTTTACATTCTTTTTATTGTACCACCAAAAACGGTTTTCTCTTCTAATTTTTTAGGATTACCATAGACTTGTACCTCACCACCAGCTTTAACTGTAGCCTTTACATAATCTTTAGCATTGATTTCTGCTCTTGAACCAGCATTTACATTTATTGTAGAAAAATTAGTTTGGAAATTTTTACCTTCATAAATACCACCGGTATTGATTTGAACATCTTGTAAATTTGAGGAACCTGATGTTCTAATAACACCACCTGATACTGATTTTATCAACATTTGTTCCACCTCAGCATTTACAATTAATTCACCACCTTCCTGAGCTTTTAACTCCAATACCTCTTGTTTAATAACCTCCTCTGTAACTATTCTTGCATCCTCATTTACATCAATAACTAAAATTTTACCGGAATAATAAAGGTCAACAAAAGTTTTGTATCCGCTAAATATTTTACCTATTTGCATACGAATTTTAAGTATTCCCTCATTATTAACAATAGCAACGCTAGTTGTATTTTCTCCAGAAATAATCGCTTTGTTCTCAGTAGATTTAATAAGATTAATAGACAAACCATCAAACCCTTTTAATTCCTTAAAGGGTTCTAAATTTTGAGTAACCTTACTATCCTGGCCAGTAACCAAAATACATCCGAAGAGAAACATTAAAACTAATATTTGTTTCATTCTTTACGTATAAATTTGTTTTATAGAAAAGCATATAATTTATTAACTGCCTTTCTAACACAGCCACCTTATACCAAATTTCGTTCCAAATTATTTTTTGTCATCCGGAATCAAAGCAAAATCTAGATGTCTTTTTATCAAATCGGTATTCCTTACCATTACAGTAACCTCATCACCTAACTGATATTTTTTCTTGGTACGTTCACCAATAATAGCATATTGCTTTTCATCAAAGATATAATAATCTCCTTTTATGTCACGAATACGAACCATGCCCTCACACTTATTATCTATAATTTCGACATAAATACCCCATTCAGTTACTCCACTAATGACACCACGAAACTCTTCATCTTTATGATCCTGCATAAATTTGATTTGCATGTACTTAATTGAATCACGTTCTGCACTAGAAGCTAAATATTCCATATCTGAAGAATGCTTACATTTCTTTTGAAATTCCTCTTCTTTAGCAGAACTACCTCCATCTAAGTAATGTTGTAATAACCTGTGTACCATAATATCAGGATATCTACGAATTGGTGAGGTAAAATGTGTATAATAATCAAAAGCTAAACCATAATGACCAATATTATCTATGGTATAAATAGCTTTGCTCATACTACGTATTGTAAGGGTATCGACCATATTCTGCTCTTTTTTACCCTTAACATCTTCTAATAATTGATTTAAAGATGAACTTATAGATTTCTTATCCTTAAAATCAAGCTTATGACCAAATTTAGCAATGATACCGTTCAAAGTCATTAATTTATCTGGATCTGGATCATCATGCACCCTATACACAAATGTCTTTTTTGGTTTTTGTTTACCTATAAATTCAGCAACCTTTCTATTAGCTAAAAGCATAAACTCTTCTATAAGTTTATTGGCATCTTTAGATTCTTTAAAATAAACTCCTATCGGCTCACTATTTTCATCCAAATTAAAACGAACCTCTACTTTATCAAAAGATAACGCACCTTGGTCCATTCTTTTATCACGCATTATTTTAGCTAATCGATCCATAATCAATGTACCTTCAACCACATCATCAGAAACAGTATAAGAGGAGTCTCTAATAGATATATCTTCAGAAATAAGACCTTTACCCGTTTCTATGATATGTTGTGCCTCTTCATAAGCAAAACGTTCATTAGAATTGATTACAGTTCTTCCAAACCATTGATTTCTAATTAAAGATTTGTCATCTAGCTCAAAAATTGCAGAAAAAGTATACTTTTCCTCATTAGGTCTTAAAGAACAAGCATTATTTGATAATACCTCAGGTAACATAGGAACAACACGATCAACTAAATACACCGACGTAGCTCTTTCATAAGCTTCATCATCTAAGATTGTATCTTTTTGTAGATAATGTGAAACATCGGCAATATGAATACCAATTTCGTAATTACCGTTTTCTAATTTTTGAAAAGAAAGCGCATCATCAAAATCTTTTGCATCTTTTGGATCTATAGTGAACGTAAGAACATCTCTTACATCTCTACGTTTTAGTATTTCTTCTTGTTTGATACTAGTATCTAAACCATCAGCAAAATTTTGTACTTCTGCTGGGAAAGAATAAGGTAATCCGTATTCGGCTAATATTGAATGAATTTCAGTATCATGTTCGCCTGGTATACCTAATACCTCAGTTACTCTACCAAAAGGTGAGTCTACATTATCTGGCCAATCAGTTATTTCTACTAAAACTTTTTCACCATCTTTTGCATCCCCTAGATTATCCTTTGAAACAAAAATATCAGTATACATTCTAAAATCTGAAGGTCTTACGAAAGCAAATGTTTTTTGCATATCTACAATACCAACAAATGTTGTTTTGTATCGTTCAAGAACCCTTACTATTTCGCCCTCTAACTTTTTACTTTTACTTCTAGGATAAATATAAACCTCTACTTTGTCTTTATGAAAAGCTTTATTTATTTTATTTGATGGTATAAAAATATCATCGTCCATACCTTCAACAACGATATAAGCATTTCCCCTTCCTGTAATATCTACAGTACCTTCGTGGTACGACTTCGTATTTTCTAATACTTTGTATTGACCTCGGTCAACTTCTTGAATACGCTTCTTTTCCTTTAGCTCAGTCAACCTTTTTATTAGGATATTTCTATCTTGAGCATCGGTTATATCTATCTTGGCGGCAATCTGCTTATAATTAAAACTTTTACTAGGTTCCTTTTCCAGAACAGTAAAAATTCCTTTTGTGATTTCATTCTTTCTATGATTATTAGCCTTCTTATTTCTCTTCGACATTAAACTTCTTATTTGTTGGAAAATTACGAATTATAATCCACTACCTATTAGTCAACCTTTTAATGAAAAGTTAAGCTAATGAGTTGTTATTAACATATATATCATAATTGACATTTTTTCTTTTAAATTAAATTAAATTTTGATGGTTATTATAGTCTGTTAATAACAGGTATAACTTATTTGAATATTGCTTGACTTTATGAGATACTAAAAGTTGTTGACAGAACTTTTAGTAATTGGTAATTGAAAATCAGTATTTTGAGAAGTTATCAGAAATGGTTTATAACCTCTATTAACATGAATTTATTAATAACTAAATGTAATTTTAATGTTAACGAGGAATGTTTTTTTGATGAAAATCCACTAATACTTTCTAATACTTTAATTCTTCTTTAGAAGATTAATAGTGTAAGCAGATGTCAACTTTATAAAGCAAATATTTAAGCATGTTTTTTTAAACAATTTATAAATGAATTAAACCTGCTTATAACATAGTAATTAACAACTATTAAATTATACAACATAGCAAATGTTGTCAACTAGGTAATTTTTGTTGTGAATGCCTGATTATTGTACCTTTAGCATCTATTTTACCTATCCCCACAGTGTAAAATTAAGAACTATTAACCTATAAAGATTACGCTTATGAAAATAGCTATTGGTAATGACCATGCGGGCACTGAATACAAGTTAGCCATCATTGGTTTACTAAAATCTATGCAAGTTGAAGTTATTAATTATGGTACTGATGGTACAGATAGTGTAGACTATCCAGATTTTGCTCACCCGGTTGCACAAGATGTTGAAAACGGTACTGTCGATTTTGGTATTTTAATTTGTGGAAGCGGTAATGGTGCTTGTATGACGGCAAATAAACAACAAAATGTAAGAGCTGCTTTATGTTGGACTAAAGAAATAACAGAACTAGCAAGAGAACATAATGATGCTAATATAATTAGCTTACCCGCAAGGTATATTGCATTACCCCAAGCACTTGAAATGATCTCTACATTTTTAAGTACCGCATTTTCTGGAGGAAGACATGAACGTAGAGTTGAAAAAATTCCTCTACAATAAAGAGTTATTATATATATGTTAATAACCATTTGGGTACACTTATAACTTATTGAAAATAATATATTTAAGGGATGCTAGTTATGAACAGAATAAGTTAATTGAATCAATTTATGTTAGATATTATAGTAAAAGAATTTAACGAATTAAGTATTCAAGAACTGTATAATATATTGCAATTACGAAGTGATGTTTTTGTTGTAGAACAAAATTGTGTTTATCAAGATTTAGATGGTAAAGATGCTAAAGCACTTCATGTAATAGGTACTAAAAATAATAGAGTTGTTGCATATACCAGAATTTTTAAACCTGGTAATTACTTTGATGAATCTAGTATAGGTAGGGTTGCTGTACATAAAGACCATAGAAAGTATGGTTATGGAAAAGATATTATGCAAGCCTCTATTAATGCAGTTCATGAAAAGTTTGGGAAAGAAAAAATAAAAATATCTGCACAAACCTATCTTAAAAAATTTTACACTGAGCTAGGTTTTAAAGTTAAAGGTGAGGATTATTTAGAAGATGGTATTCCGCATATTACGATGATAAAAGAATAAAAATGGCCGCTATTAGCGGCCATTTTTATGTATGATTATTTGCACGTTTATATTTTAATAGGTGTTTTATTACTCAAGTTAATATCTTCTAACATATTATCGGTAAACTTATAATGCCCTTTAGTTGTTATAATTCTAAAACGGTTAGAATTCATGCGGCTTAAGGTATCTAAGAACAACCATTTAGATTTTAGTAACCTGGTTTTTGGAGATTTAAGACTAATATCAAAATAATATTTTCTACCATTCTTAATAGCTACAATATCAGGAGTAATATTATCTTCTAATCCTTTTCTAGTATAAGATTTGGGTGTTTCATAACCCTCCATGTCAGCTTTAATATTCTCGAAACCAGTAGCCTCTAAATGTTGGATTGACTTTTCTAAAAACGCTATATTATCTGACTTTTCTACTTTTACCATACCTAATAAGATAACAAAAAAAAGGACAATTCCAAATTTTAAACGTTGATTAACAATATGTTGAGATAACGAATAAAATTTATACTAAACGTTTTGCAACCCCCTGCTCAATTAAAAATTCCAATTTAAGAATTAAGTTAATGGGCTTTTCAGATTTATTATTCCTTGAGAAATAGAGATAACCTTCAGTTCTAGCATTCAGCTCTTTTAATCTTAATTTTCCGTGTAAAACAATATTGGCATTACAATAACCCTCTAATACTTTTTTAGTAATTTCTCTAAGTTCTAAAAAATGAAGTAATTTTTTACGGTTAACCAATGTTATTTTACAAGAAGTAAATTTATCGGGTTCATCTTCATATATAGCGGTTGCTAAAGAATAGAAATCGGTCTTTTTCTGTGCGTCATAGAGCCATCCTTCTTTATAAATATCCTCTTTGTAGTAGCCTAACTCAAAAGCAAATGTGGGTAAATCTTCATTAACATAATCTAATTGGGCTTTTTCGTCAATATTAAATATGTCATTAGTGTGTTTATGAGTAAACACTAGGTCAATGCCTGCCATTTGATTTTTAATATCATGAACACGACGCGTATCATAATAATTTATTTTATTTAAGTAATACACATCCATAAGTTGGGAGAGTTGTTTCTCCTTTCTTAAGTCAGATGTGAATTTACTTTTCACGATGAACTAATTTTATGGGTAAGAATTTTACCTATTCTTTGAACGACACCGACCACCAACGCATTTCCCATAAAGAAAGCTCTTTTAGTATTTGAAATACCTTCAATAGCGGTATGGTTTTCTGGGAACATATTTAAACGCTCCAATTCTATTGGCGTTAACCTACGTAATCCTTTTTTAGTTTGAACTACATGTTTAAAACGTGACGGACTCTTACCTCCTTCACCAGTAATAATTGTTCTTGAAGCATTGTCTAGTGCATCCGGAAAAATCATACTTCCTTCGCTATAATTATATGAAAAGCCTGTTTTAGCTGTTCGTGTTTCTTTTTTCGCTCCTTTTAGGTATTCCCATTTTGCATACTCTTCTTCTGCAATATAATATTCTTCGGGTATGATACCTTTTTCTAAGATGTCACCTAAAACAGTTCTCTTTCCGTCAAAATTAGGTGTTGATTTAGTGGTATGAACTTTACCATTGATAAAAACACCAGTGTTTTGAAATGGAGAGAGTTTTGCTCCTACATTGAAATTTTCGGACAAAGAAACCAAGTCTTCATCAATGGTAAAAGATGTTATATGTGACGAAGTACCAGTAATAGGAAATGCAGATGCAATTGTTCCTGAATCAAAAATCCAATCTGTTGGGGTATTCTTTTTAAATTGTTTGTAAAGCGAAGTAGATTTATGATATCCTAAGAAAAAAATACGCCTACGACGTTGAGGCAAACCATAATCTGCTGCATTAATAACTCTCCACTCTACGGCATAACCTAAATCATCAAGGCTCTTGAGCATTATGGCAAAATCTCTTCCCCTTTGGTTAGAAGGTGATTTAAGCAAACGATCTACATTTTCTAAAAAGAGATATTTGGGCGGGTTTTTCTTTTCTGATAGAATTCTATGAATACTCCACCACAACACTCCTTTTTTTCCAATTAAACCTTTAGAATTTTGCAAGGTAGTCGCTACAGAATAATCTTGACAGGGAAAACCACCCACTAAAATATCTGCATCTGGTATTACTTTGGATTCTACTTCAGAAATATCCATATTACTATGGTTCTGTTTTCCAAAGCGGGCTTCGTAAACTAATGATGCATGTTGTGTTTTTGTACTAGGTTCCCATTGGTTGCTCCAGACTACCTTATAGTTGTCTGAGTCCTCTAATCCCAAACGAAATCCGCCAACACCAGCAAAAAGTTCTATGACCTTAAGTTTCTTCATTTGCGATAAATTTACATAAATTCACAAGGCTAATACTATTTGAAACTTTTTTAGGTATGAAGAAAACGCTGTTCCATATAGCTTTTGTATTAATTTTGATAGCATTGAATATATCATGCGGCACCAATTTAGAAGAAAAGATAATTTCTACTAATGAGATTCAAAGCATAAAACACATTGTTGCACCTGACAAACGCGTAGCGCTTTTCAATGTAGAAGTTTTAGAAGACCCTTCTGGTTTAAAATTGATAGGGGAAAGTAATCTACCAAAGGCAGTAGATTCTCTAAAAGCAATTTTAAAGGAGAAAGGAATTCAGTTTGTAGACGAAATTAAGATACTTCCTTCTTCAGAATTGAAAGGCAAAACGAAGGCAGTGATTAATATTTCAGCGGCCAATCTAAGAAGTAACCCAAAACACTCTGCAGAATTAGCAACCCAAGCCATTCTTGGTACAGAAGTTAATGTTTTAAAAAAGGATGAAGACTGGTATTTGATTCAAACACCAGATCAATATTTGGCATGGGTAGATGCAGGGGGTATTCAATTAATGGATGAAAAAAGTTTATCGCAGTGGGCAACTTCAAACAAGATTATATATACGAATACCTACGGTCATGCGTATGATTTGATAGATGCAACCATTCGAGTATCTGATCTTGTTGCTGGTAGTCTTTTGAAGGTTTTAGAGGAAGAAGAAGGGTATTATAAAGTTGAATTTCCAGATGGTAGACATGCTTTGATTTCTAAAGAAGAAGCAAGGGATTATACATCATGGTTATCAAGTTTAAGCTATGATGCTAAAGCCCTTGTTGAAACCTCAAAATCATTAATGGGGGTACCTTATTTGTGGGGAGGGACATCAACGAAGGGTGTTGATTGTAGCGGTTTCACCAAAACTATTTATTACATGAATGGAATGGTTATTCCACGAGATGCATCACAACAGGTACATGCAGGTAAACCTATAGATTCCATTGCAGATTTCAGTAAATTAGACAAAGGTGATTTATTGTTTTTTGGCAGAAAAGCGACTGATTCGACTGCAGAAAAAGTTGTTCATGTGGGTATGTGGATTGGCGATAATCAATTTATCCATTCTTCAAATATGGTGCGAGTAAGCAGCGTAGATAAGAACGCCTCCAATTATGATGAATACAATGTTGATCGTTATTTACGAACCAAAAGATTACTTAAAGAAAACGACCCCCTTTTAAAGAACTTAAGGGTTTTTAAAGATTGATAAGTTTTTTTAACATGTTTCCCTAGCTCTTTTTAAGGAAAAATATACCAAGGCAGTAATAGATTCGTTTAGTGATAATTACAGTTCATTACAGATTTATGAAAAAAGCTTCTTATTACATCTTCCTTTTATGTCTTTTAATAACTGCGCCAATACTTGCACAAAATGACCGGGCAATTTTAGAATTTAAGGACGGAAAACAACGAAAAGGTTTAGCAAAATTAATTGGAGGCGACCAAGTAAAGTTCAAAAAAGCAAAAGGACAAAAAGCTGAAAAATTTCATTTTAGCGAACTTCAAAAAGTGGTAATTTATGAGAGTGAAGAACCTTCAACATATATCTATATTGAAACTCGTGAAGGGCGATTTAATGTTGTAAAAGAATTAGAAATTGGTGCCGTCAATTTATATGTATTGGAACAAAAAGGATATTCGCCCCCAATGCAAATGGCTGGGGCCAATGGTCACATGAATATGACGGGAGGTAATTTCTACGATATTAAAAACCTTTATGTAAAAAGAGGAGAAAACGGAGAATTAACCCACCTTGGGTCTAACCAACTATTTTCTAAAAATTTTAAAAAGGCAGCATCAGATTATTTTTCTAATTGTCCTAAACTTGTAAATAAGATACAAAACAGAGATTTTAAGAAAAAGCACGTGAAAGATATAGTTCACTATTACAACACCAAATGTGACTTATAAATTATCTCTGCTGTAAGGCGAATGCAATAATCTGATTTCCTTTTTTGGTTCCTAGTTTTTCACCCCCACAAGCAAGAACGATATACTGTTTACCCTTGTATTCATAAGTGCTTGGTGTAGCAAACGAAGCTGCAGGCAGCTCATATTCCCATAGAAGTTCTCCCGTTGTTTTATTAAACGCCCTAAAATAGCCGTCTTTTGTGGCGGCAATAAGTAATAGACCGTTTTGGGTAATGATAGGCCCACTATAATTTTCGGTTCCAGTAGTGGGAAACCCTTTTTCTTTAAGCGATATAGTTTCACCTAAGGGTATAGACCATAGAAAATCACCTGTATTTAAATCGATGGCGTTTAGTGTTCCCCAAGGCGGCGAAATACCAGGTAATCCAGTACTATCTAAAAACTTATGATACCCACCATGTAAGTATGGGTTCTCTTCTGAAGTGTTGGCAATTTCCTTTTTTCCTTGATGGGCTGAAGCTTGCTCCTCATTGAACAGAAATTGAATCAAAGTAGCTTTTTCTGAATCGGACAATGTCGGAAACCCTGTCATCATACCTTTGCCTTGCGTAACAATAGACACAACCTCATCTTTGCTTTTCTTAAGATTAATATCTACCAGAGAAGGAAAACCACTAGCTACTAAACCTTTTCTATCAGACTGATGACAAGTAGCACATTTACTACTATAAATTTGCTTACCTAACGGCATTTCTTTTGCATTAGCTTCATTGACCTTCATTTTTAGATTCCAAGCCATTTCATTAGAATTCACGTATAAAATTCCATCTTCAGGATCAACACCGGCACCGCCCCATTCTGCAGCCCCATCATAACCGGGCAGCAATAATGTAGGCTCAAGACTAGGCGGACTATAAATATCTTTTTCTGCGGATTCAAAAAAGTCTAAAAGCTCTTCTTTATTTTCGGCATAAGGGCTTATATCTTCTTTTGTTAGCTCATTTGATTGTCGTGCAAAAGGTTTCGGTTTTCTGGGAATAGGTTGTGTTGGCCAAGCAACTTCACCTGATAATGTTGAAGGTGAAACAGGTATTTCTTCAATATCAAATAGAGGCTCTCCTGTTATTCTGTCAAAAACAAAAACATAACCTTGTTTGGTAATTTGTGCAACCGCCTTTATTTTTTGCCCGTTATGTTCAACGGTTAAAAGGTTTGGTGGGGCAGGAGGATCACGGTCCCAAATATCATGATGTGTAAATTGAAAATGCCATATGTACTCGCCTGTATTTGCATTTAAAGCCACTAATGAATTAGCATAGAGGTTACTTCCCAAACGGTCACCACCATAAAAATCAGGAGCAGCAGAGCCTGTTGGCACATAAATTATTTCTGCTTTTTCGTCTAATGCCATACCCGCCCAATTATTGGCAGCACCTACCATTGGGCTTTTGTAAGCGTTAGTATCTTCCCAAGTCTCATACCCTAATTCTCCTGGGTGAGGTATGGTGTGAAACACCCATTCTGGTTTACCGGTAATTACATTAAAGGCCATAATATCACCAGGTGCTGCATCAGAACCTTCAGATATTCTTAAAGGCATTACAATAATCTCTTTAAAAACAGTGCCAGGAGTATTAGAAATAACGAACTTTTCTTTTGCAGACTCTGGCATTCCCGAACGCATGTCTATTTTTCCATCTATACCAAAAGAGGGAA
This sequence comes from uncultured Maribacter sp., assembly GCF_963977385.1. GTDB lineage: Bacteria > Bacteroidota > Bacteroidia > Flavobacteriales > Flavobacteriaceae > Maribacter. The sequence goes on from NZ_CAXBOU010000001.1 coordinate 197,602, forward strand.
TAGGTATTCCAGTGAGAGCATCAAGAGCATAAAGATCAGCACCACGTGTGCAGAGAATACGCTTATCATTTCCTTTTTCCCAATAAGAGACACCTCTACTTGTAGAATGCCACACTTGAACCGAATCGCCAAACTGCCACAGTTCTTTACCAGTTTCTGCGTGAAGAGCTACAACACGTAATGCTGCAGTTACCCCATATACAAGGCTATCTACAACCAAAGGGTTCATTTGCATTTGCCCCCAATCGGGTGCTTCGTATCTCCAGGCAATTTTTAATTGTGAAACATTTTGAGGTGTAATTTGGTCAAGAGTAGTAAAATGACTTCTACCAGAATCGCCTAAATACGAGGACCATGTAGTATACGTCTTATCATCCTTTTTCGAAGTCTCTTCATTACAACCGACAAAGGTGTAAAGCCATAGGATATAAAATGTAATTAAATAGAAATTGACCCTCATAGGTTACTATTTCTAATACTTAATTAGTAGTGATAAACTCTCGAATATCTTTACTTAATTGTATTAAATCTGGCTCATGTGTATACATCATATGACCCGCTTCGTAGTACTTCATTTGTACGCGTTCATTTACGATTCCGTTTCTGGCAAAAGTATATTCTGCATCAAAAAATGGAGTAATTAAATCATAATATCCACTTGCGACCATAACTTTCATAGCGGTATTTCTACGCATAGTTTCACCTAAATCTGGAGCTGTATTTACAGGCATAGGTTCCCAATATTGAGAATCAGGAACGGTTCTCCATCTCCAGTTTGATCCACCCCCGGATGTTATATAAGGTCTGTCCATTTTTACTTTCAATTCAGAAGCAAAATAATGGTTTATACTAGCAGTATATGCAGCACTAATTTGATAACTAGCCGCATCACCTAAATGAGGTTTTTCAGATACTTTATCTTCTTCATCGCCCATAAAACGCCCGTCAAGACGACCAATAGCCAAGCCTTTATCTAACAATAGTTGTTTTTGAAAACGACCCATTAAAATTCTTAGATTCGAGCGAAGAATATAGGTTTTATCTAAACCTGTAAAATAAGCTAGTTTTTCAGCTATGGTATTCTTCTCGCCATCTGTTAATAAATTACCCTTATACAAAGCAGGAACATATGTATTATAAGTAAAATCACGACATTCTTGGGCGAAGCTTTCTAAGGTTTTACCTTGTCCAGCTTTTTTGTGGTACCAAGCTGTAGCGGCCATACTTGGTAAATAAGTAATAAAAGAAGATATGTTATTTGGCTCAGATGTAGAACCAGCATAATCGAGTGCTTGAGAAATTAATATCATTCCGTTCAGCGCCATATTTTGTCCGGATCCTTCTAAGACTTTGCCAAGTGCTGCGGCACGTGTAGTTCCATAACTTTCACCTGCCAAATATTTAGGAGAAAACCAGCGTTCGTTTACTGTAACCCATTTACGAATAAATTGGGCGAACGAATCAACATCCTCCTTAAGTCCGTAGAAATCTTTCCCCTCACCTTTTCCCACTAATCTGCTATATCCTGTACCTACAGGGTCGATGAACACCAAATCGGTTATATCTAATAAACCGTGTTCATTATTTATTAGGTTGTAAGGTGCGGCACCATCATCGTTTTTAGCGTCAGAATCTACTTTTACAATTTTTGGGCCAAAAAAACCAAGGTGTAACCACATTGAAGCAGAACCTGGACCGCCATTAAAAACAAATGTTACCGGTCGTTTTGTTACATCACCCATTGATGTTTTAGTATAAGCAACCGACCAAAACGTGGCTATTGAATCACCATCTTTATTGGTAAGAAAAGTTTCTTTTGCTGTCGTGGTGTAATCGATAGTTTTACCTCCAAAAACCCCTTGATGTTTGGTAACAAAAGATTTGGCTTCAGGAATAGGTTTAGGAGTAGTATCTTTTTTAGTTTCTTGAGCTTGAGTAAGCAGACACAACAATAAGCTAGTTGCTAGTAATAATTTTTTTCTCATAATTTGAGTAGTTGAAGGCTAGAAGTTTTAGTTTGTTTAATTAAAAGTAGCGATAAAATATGAACGTTAACTTTTTCAGTTAAAATCTATTACTTTTAGTAAGTAGCTAAGATTTTAATCAATCAACATAGATTATATTTAAAAGTGAACTATTCAAGGTTTGCTTTTGTTTTCTTGAAGAGGCACACCACAACCAACTGATTTAAAAGACTTAAAATGAAAGAACAAATTCTAAAGACTAGTTTAACTTTTACAGCATTATTGTTTTTAATGGGTTACGGGGTAGTAAAATCTCAACAAACAGAAGAAGACTGGGAAACGATGTTTAATGGAAGTGATTTAAGTGGATGGACAACAAAAATTCATCATTATGAAGTTGGTGATAATTATGGGGAAACCTTTAGGGCAGAAGATGGTATGGTAAAAGTGCGCTATGATCAATATGAAGGTGAGTTTAACGATCGTTTTTCTCATTTATATTATGATCAACCTTTTTCAGATTTTCATTTGACTATGCAGTACAGATTTGTTGGGGAACTTTATAGGGGAGCACCAGAGTATACCATGAAAAACAGTGGGATAATGTTTCATTCACAAGACCCTAAAACAATGCTTAAAGAGCAAGACTGGCCAATTTCTGTAGAAATGCAATTTTTGGCAGGAATTGAAAAGGGCGTAGAGCGCCCTACAGGTAATATGTGCTCTCCGGGCACAGATGTAGTTTATAAGGGCAAGATAGACCCTAGACACTGTATTAATTCGAGTTCAGACACGTATTATGGTGAGCAATGGGTAACAGCAGAGTTAATTGTACTTAATGACTCGTTGATTACACATATTATTAATGGAAAAACCGTATTGCAATATACTAAACCACAAATTGGCGGAGAAGTAGCTAATGGCTATGACCCTAAAATTAAGCAAGATGGGAAGCCATTAAAAGAAGGTCTAATAGCATTACAAAGCGAAGGCCAACCTATAGATTTCAGGAATATTAAAATCAGGAATTTAAAAGGGTGTACAGACCCTAAGGCTAAAAACTATAAAGAATATTACGTTGTTTCAGATGCTAAATCGTGCTCTTATGAATAAAGGAATTCTATTTCAAAATACCGTTATACTTAGAATTATTTCCTAATAATTCTGTTGCGGCTAAAATAGCATCATCGTTATTTAAATAATACTGGTACAAACCGTTGCTGTAGAAGTAGCGTTTAACGATTTCATCTTCTAGGTTTTTTTGAATCTCGCTTTGGTATTTATCCAATGCGTTGATTTTGCCTTTCTCGATATTCGCTAAAAGTGTTTTATAACTATCCTTAACATCGCTACCTAAAAAATCGTTTTCATCACCAGAAAGGGCACTTTTAATAGCCTTCTCTGCCTTGGTCTCAAAAGAGAAGCTACTTTTCTTTACATGATTTTTAAATGCGTTAAAATCAGCATCTGTAAATTTAAAATCGGTTATTGACTCATAATTATGTGTATAATGGTAATCGGTAGCATAATCAAAAATTACGTTGTTTCGAAGTAAGGCTAAAGTAAGATCATTTGTTTTGGCCGTTGCCACCTCAATATCGGGTAAAATTCCGCCACCATCTTGAACTTTTCTACCATTACGTGTAGAGAAATCATTGAAAGTGGTATTTCTTACGGCATTGCCTCCTTCATCTCTATTCCAATAATCCAATGCTTGAATACAACGGCCGGAAGCCGTATAGTATCTTGAAATAGTAACTTTTAATTGCGTGCCATACGTAAGTTTTAAGGGGCGTTGAACTAAACCTTTTCCAAAACTTCGTGCACCCATGATAACTGCCCTATCTAAGTCTTGCAAACTGCCCGATACAATTTCACTTGCCGAGGCGCTACTTCCATTCACTAAAACGACTAGTGGAATTTCTTCATCTACAGGCTGATTGTTGGTATGGTATTCACGGTTAAACTTTTTAACTTTAGATTTAGTCGTTACCACTAGCTCACCTTTTGGCACGAACAAGTTGGTTACATTAATTGCTTCTGAAAGCAAACCACCAGGGTTACCCCTAAGATCTAATATTATTTTTTCGGCACCTTTTCCTTTTAAATCTAGTAATGCAGCCTTTGTTTGTTCAGATGCTTTTGCGTTGAATTTTGCTAATACGATATACCCCGTTTTATCGTCTATCATTTTAAAGAAAGGGACGGCATCTACTTCGATACCTTCACGAGTAATAGTAGTTGTAATTAATTTACCTTGCCTTTTGTAGGTTACACTTACCGTTGAACCATTAGCTCCTTTTAAGAGTTCACTTGCGTTTTCTTCAAATTCGGATACTTTGATGTCTCCTATCTGAATAATTTCGTCTCCTGCTTTTAAACCAGCTTTATCTGCCGGATATCCTTCATGTGGTTCTATAATTAATAATTTGTCTTTAAAAGAACGAACCATTGCACCTATGCCTGAATATTCCCCAGCATTATTAATTCGATAGGTTTCAACATCTTGTTCATTTAGAAATTTGGTGTAAGGATCTAATTCCTCAAGCATATTTTTAATGGCGGTATCCATTAATTCTGCAGGGTTGGTTTCATCCACGTAGTTCATGTTCAATTCCTTGAACAGGGTAGTGAAGATTTCTATTTGCTTGGCTATTTCAAAAAAGTCACTTTTATAACTACTTCCTACAAAGAGAAAGACAATCGCTATAATGGGTACTATGACTTTTTTACTTAGTATTTTTTTCATTAATCTGTAGCTTAAACTTGTTTAAAACGAGCTTCATTTTATGATCTAACTGCTCAAAGGTGGGCATATCCTTACCAAGGTATAAAAATAGAAACGCAAAGTTAGCATCTGTATTGTTAAAAACCAGTGCTTTATTAAGTCTATAAGACTCTCTAAGCAAACGTTTAATCTTGTTTCTATCTACGGCGCTTTTAAAATTACGTTTGGCAACCGTAACCCCGGTTTTAATTGGCACTTCTTTATTCTCTACGGATAGATAAATTAATTTCAACGGATAAACAGAAATACCTTTACCCTCTTCAAACAATTGTGTGATGAGTGTTTTACTTTTAAGTTTTTCCTTTTTTCCGAAGGATTCATCCATTATAAAAGAAGTATTAAAAGAATTAGCCCCCAAGTTGGGGGCATAAATATCTAAAACTTTACAAGAAGATACTACTCTGCTTGCCAAACATTATTTTCTAAATTCACATCTGCCATTAGTTGAGATGGATCTAAAACAATTGCTTTTATGGAAGACATTGGTTTATTGATTACAAAATCGTAGGTAGGGTAAGCCCAGGCCCAATCTTCTATAACAGTTCTTTCTATACCTTCATAAGGGTTTTCCTTTTCACCTCGCATCATACGTAACGGAGCATAAAAAGTTTCTCTGGTATCGTCATTGTATACGACCAAAATATCCATAGGCATGGGCATTAAGCCAATACGCTCTAAGGTAACTTTGGTTGTGTTTTCTGTGGCAGCAACTTCTTTTATACTATAATCAATAGTATTGGTAGTCTGTGTCCAGTCGGTCAAGTACCAATCCAGTTCAAAGCCAGATACTTTTTCGGCAACACGTTTAATATCATTCGGTACTGGATGTTTAAATTTAAATTCATCATAATACTGACGAATAGTTTCCATCAATTTATCTTGACCAATAACATATCCTAATTGAGATAAAAAGATAGAGCCTTTGCTATATGCAGAAATTCCATAAGCAAAGTTAAGATCATAACGATCTGCATAAGTACCTTGAGGTTGTTCTTTACCTGAAAGCGCTAAGTTTCTATATCCTTTGTAAGTACTCTCAAAAGGGTTTTCTTTTTCATAATCCATTATTTCACTCATGCAAAGCTTAGATATAAATGAGGTAAATCCTTCATCCATCCACTCATGTTTAGCCTCGTTTGTAGCCAAAATATGCTGAAACCACGAATGCGCCATTTCATGTGCCATTACACCAACCAGGCTACCAAATTTACGGTCACCTGTTATAAGAGTTGACATGGCATATTCCATACCGCCATCACCGCCTTGTATTACAGAATATTGGTCGTAAGGATATTCACCGATATTCTTATTAAAAAACTCCATAGCCTCTACAGTCTTAGGCTGAAGATTTTTCCAGTTTTCTAATATTTTAGGATTGTTCTTATATAGGAAATGCAAAACCGGACCATTAGGAACTTGCTGAATATCATGAATATATTCAGGATCTGCAGCCCACATAAAATCATGTACCATTGGGGCTTTAAAGTGCCAAGTTAAGGTTTTGCCTTTTTGCTTTTTAACCTTTGTTCCTGGTGTCTCATAACCATGACCTATTTCATTTGGGTTTTGTAGGTAACCTGTGCCACCAACAGTATACTTTTTGTCTAGGGTTAATTTTACATCAAAATCGCCCCATACACCTTGAAATTCACGTGCTATATATGGGTCTGCATGCCAACCTTCAAAATCAAATTCCGCAAGTTTTGGGTACCATTGGCTCATAGACAAGGCAACACCTTCTTCGTTATTTCTACCAGAGCGTCTTATCTGTAAAGGAACTTGACCATTAAAAGCCATGTTAAAAGTAGATTTACTACCCGGTGCTATTGGTGAAGCTAAGTCAACGACCAAAACAGTGCCTTCTTCAGAAAACGTAACGCTCTTACCATCTTGTGTTAAAGTAGTAGCGTGTAGATAGCCCATTTCACTTTCAGAAAGGGTAGAAATTCTACTCTTCTTTTCTTCTGTAATCATACGACCATCAGGATCAGCAATAGTATGCAAGCGAATATCCATTTCACTACCTGGTTGAAAGGCATTGAAATATAGATGGAAGTAAACCCTTTTTAATTCATCTGGCGAATTATTGGTGTAGACCAATGTTTGGGTTCCGGTGTATTGAAAACTATCAACATCCATATCCACTTCCATGGTATAATCTACATGTTGTTGCCAATAGTTGGTTTTGTTCTGAGCAATTAGTCCAATAGTGAATAATGCTGTTAGAAATGTAAATATTGATTTAGTCATATGTGTGGTATAAATATTATAATTGAACCTGTCCGGCAGCAACCTTGCTTGCCATTACCAATGCATTGTAAGCATTAACAATTTTACCTGATGTTGAAATTTGTTCTAATGAAGCACTTTTAGCATTATCTCCTGCTAAAATCACTTTTGCTCTAATTGGCAGTCCAGATTGTAAAATTATCTTTTTAACCTGCGCAGCTGTAAGTGATGGATATTGTGACATAACCAAAGCCGCTACTCCGGCAACAGCAGGTGCTGCCATTGAGGTGCCGGGCGAATATTCATATTCATTGTTTGGGTAGGTAGAATAGATATCGGTACCAGGGGCAAAAATATCAACATTTACTTTACCGTAATTAGAATAGCTAGCCACCAATTCTGAACCATATTTTGGATTCAAAGCACCAACGGTAATTACGTTATCTGCAATTTCAGGCCCATTATTTACTTGATCATTAGGGTAATTACCATTCTTTGGGTCGTCTAGATTTGCACCATCATTACCAGCTGCATGCACAAAAAGAACATTTTTTTCAGCTGCGTATTTAATAGCTTCATATACCCATTCTGCTTTAGGCGAAAAAGATTTTCCAAAACTTCCATTTATAACTCGAGCACCATTATCTACAGCATAACGAATACCTAGCGCAATATCTTTATCATACTCATCACCATTAGGCACGGCTCTAATACTCATTATTGCAACGTTGTTCGCAACACCATTTACACCTTTTCCGTTATTACGCTCAGCCGCAATAATACCTGCCACGTGTGTTCCATGGCTTTCATCGTCAACCCTATTTTTTGGGTTACCGTTTCCATAATCTAAATCACTTATATCGTATGCGTCATCACCTACAGGCTCTCTACCATTGAAATCTTTATTTAGATTATAGTTAAGTTGTTCGGTGTAATACTTAATTCCAGAATTTAATTCTTTGAGAACCTCAGGTATGGTTTCTTTGATACCGAACATTTGATTAAGCACAGCTACATTTCGCTGCATAGTCTCATCGGTTGCCTTGATACTTACTAAATCTTCTTTAGTGTAAGAATCCTTCTTCAAATATTTCTTAACATCTGCATCTGCATTTTTAACGGCTTGTAATATTTGCTCGTATTGCTGCTTGCCCTGTAATGCCTCGCTATATTTTGCATCTAGCTTTGATTTAGCCTTAGCTAAGGTAGCTGCGTCACCTATGTTTAAACGCAACATACGCACATACTCTAATTGTTCATTATATGATTCTCCCAAGAAGTTATAACCATGAATATCATCTATGTAGCCATTACCATCATCATCTTTATTGTTGCCAGCTTTTTCTTTGGTATTAGTCCACAATATCCCGTCAAGGTCTTCATGGTTTAAATCGATACCAGAATCTAGCACCGCTACAATTGTTTTCGTTCCTTTTCTATTTTTAATGATTTCATCGTAAGCCTTGTCAACACTCATACCGGGTATGGTGTCTGCTACCAAGTCAAGATGACCCCAGTTATTCTTTTCACTGGTGGTGAGATCGGCTATTTTTAAAGGAGTTGTATCAATATTCTCAACGGGAGTAAGAATAAGTCCTCCCCCGCCTGTTGCTGAACTCGTACTACCACAACTGGTTAGTATTGCAACAATTGAAAGAGTGAATAACGATTTTAAATATGTATTTGTCATAAATGGGAACTTTAATATAAATGATATATTAGTTAATGTATAGTAGCGTAAAGTTAATTGAAGATTTCATCAAAAGAGTAGACCTTATCTAGACGTACACCCTTTTCGGTTTGTTTTAAGGTACATAGTTGATTATGTGCATCATGTTCAAAAAATAAATAATAGTTGTTTTCAACAGCCTGTTTTAAAAACAGTTCTTTCTCGGTCATTGTAATTAACGGCCTAGTATCATAACTTATAACGTAAGGCAATGGAATATGCCCAACTGTTGGTATAAGGTCGGCGACGTAAGCAATAGTCTTTCCTTTGTAAGAAAATTGAGGTAACATTTGTTTTTCTGTATGACCGTCTACAAAACGAATATCAAAACCTAACGGGCTATTATTAAGGAATCCTCCTTCTGTTTGGTCAATAAAATTTAATTGACCACTCTCTTGCATGGGTATGAGGTTTTCTTTTAAAAATGAAGCTTTTTCTCGTGGATTAGGTTCTGTTGCCCATTTCCAGTGCTTTTCATTTGTCCAGAACTTTGCATTTTTAAAAGCAGGTTCATAACCCGTTCTATCTTTATTCCACTGAATGGCACCACCACAATGATCAAAATGCAAATGAGTCAAAAAGACATCGGTTATATCATCTCTGTTAAAACCATGTTTTTTTAAAGAAGCATCTATGGTAAAGTCTCCCCATCGATAGTAGTAGCCAAAAAATTTGTCTGATTGTTTGTTACCCATTCCAGTATCAACCAATATAAGACGTTCGCCATCTTCAATTAATAAACTACGGGCGGCTATGTCAATAAGATTATTGCTGTCTGCAGGGTTTGTTCTCTGCCAAATAGCCTTTGGAACAACGCCGAACATAGCACCACCATCCAATTTAAAATTACCGGTTTCAACAGGAAAAATTTTCATAAGCGGCAAAATAATAAAAGTGGATTGAATCTTAGGTTTATTAAGAATATATTATCATTTAGCCCTGTAGATTAATGGGCTAAAAACATAATTTTTGAGTTGAGCTTTGTTGTGTAATTAATCCTCTAAAAGCAATTCACTAATTTGATGGTGTGCTAAAGGCTTGGTAAGGTGTTTTTTAACCACATAATACTTTTGTCCATTTTCAGAGTCTGAAGAATCTAATGAGGAGCTTAGAATATATATTTTGCAATGATTTTTTACGCCTTCTGGCAGTTTCATGTATTCATCTAAAAATTCAAACCCGTTCATTCTAGGCATTTTAATATCTAAGAATATTACATCGGGAAAAGCCTCTTCTTTTACAATAATGTCGTTTAAATAAACCAAAGCATCAAAACCAGAAGTCATGACCGTAATTTGTGAAATGTGTTCCTCTTTCGAAATTATGGCTTTATTAATAAAATTGTCCACATCCGAATCGTCAATTAAAAGTATATTTATATCCCTAGTCATATTATTTTCTACCTGATTCATTTGGTATTTTTATAGTAAACATTGTTCCTTCCCCCAATTTTGATTTTACTTCAATGGTTCCATTAAGCTTGGTCAACACTTCTTTTACGATGAACAAACCTATACCAGACCCCATTATTCTAGAAGACACTCTATAAAACATATTAAATATTTTATCTAATTCTATTTCTTCTATCCCTAATCCATTGTCTTTAATAGTAATAATTGCCTCTTTCTTTGTTGTGGTAACATTCAACCAAATAGAAGGCGCCTTCTTTTCTATATCATGATATTTAATGGCGTTCGATATAAAATTATTTAAAATGATAGAAATTCTCTTGCTATCGGAAACAAAACCTACTTTATCAATAACGTTTATTTCTATATTAATTTCATTCGTGTTCTCTAAATACCAAAGACTTTCTATGGAATTTTCTAATAAGTTAGTAAAATTTATGGTTTCTAATTTAACATCAACATGTTTATTTCGAGAATATTCAATGATGTCTTTGATAAAATCATCTAACCTTTCAATAGATTTTTCCATCATATTTAAATGAAGTGTTAATTGTGGATCTCGTTCTTCCATTAAGGTTAATTGTATGAGTCCAAGAACCGAGGCTAAAGGAGCTCTTAACTCATGAGAAGCACTATACACAAAACTATCAAGTTCAGAATTTGTCTTTTTAAGCTCTATGTTTTGAGACTTCAATGCTTCTTCAGCTTCTTTTCTTTTCGTGTTGTCAATTAAGTTGACCAAGTAGCTTTCTTTATTATTAAAATGCAAAGATTCAATTGAAATCAAAAGAGATTTAGTTTGACCACTGTTTATTAGATGTACAACAAACTCCTGGTTGATTACCCTTCCTTTTTCTATAAACTGCCCCCAAATTTTAAGACGTTCCTTCTCATCTATAGTGATTACTCCAGATTCTAAAACAGTTTTACCTATTAAAGCTTCTCGTGTAGTACTTAAAAGATTGTAGACTGTCTTGTTGGCTTCAATTACCCTTCTTTGGTCATCTAGAATAACCATGCCCATTAAATTGGTCTCAAAGGCTTTGGCAAATTTTTCTTTGGTTTCACGCAAGGCTTCTTCTGCTAGTATATTTTTAGTAATATCCATAGCTGTACCATGCAGTTGTATGGGTTTACCTTCATCATTATAAACATTTTCAGAAAAGCTTAGTATATGTTTAACGGTTGTGTCTTTAAGGCATATTTTATAAATGGTTGGTATGGTTTGATCATCCTCTGGTTTTCTACTCAAAACCTCAGCCAAAACGTTAGCATCATCAGGATGTATAAATTCGATTACTTCTTCTAGAGTTATGCTTGTCTTATCATGAATACCATATATTTCAAACATCTCGTCAGACCATTCTACGAGATTACTCTCTATGTACCAGCTCCAATACCCAATCTTTCCAATTCTTATAGCTGCGTCCATTTTTGACTGCAGCTTTGTTATTTCATTGTCAGCTTCTTTTTGTTTGGTAATGTCGATTACTGTTCCCCTTAATTTAATGGGTAAATTCTCCACATTAAATTCAGCTTCCATTTCTATATGCAAGTATTTAATGGCGCCATTTTTGTCTAATATTCTATATGTATAAGAATGTGTGCCATTTTCTACAATTGTTTCTTTCAAAACTTTACGGTGCAGATGCACATCATCTGGATGAATTAGGCTTTCAAGTAATGGAATGGTAATAGTGGTGTCTTGCTTAACATTATAAATTTCGTACAATTTTGGAGACCAATTGGCGACTTCTGTTATTATATCATAGTCCCAATAACCAATTTTACCAATTCGTATGGCGGCATTCATTTTACCTTGAAGATCTAAGATTTCATTTTGAATTTTATTATGTTCGCTTAGGTCAAAAGCAATACAGCCAACCGCAATAGGGTCATTTGTAATTTTATCATGAATTAAAAAACTTGAAAGCTCTAAAGGAATTTCTGAGTTTGATTTAAAATTTCTAAACGGAATTTGACCGGTCCATAAACCATTTTCAAGAACATTTGGTAGGTGACTGTTCTCAACAACATTTCGATATTCGTTTGGAAAATAATCAAGAATTGAAATATTCGAGATATCTTGATTATCTGAAATACCCACTAATTTTTTACCAGCCTCGTTAACATATAATGACTGACCGTTTAATGCGGCTAAACCTATAAACCCTGGACTATTTTCAATAATCGCAATTAATTTTTGGTTTTCTTGATCTATTTTTCTCTTTTTGGTTACGTCCCTAAAATAAATGGTGATACCTTCTATAGAGGGGTATAGCTTATTTTCTATCCAAACATCAAACTGTTCATGATATTGCTCAAAATGAGTGAATTTTTGCGTTTCCATGGCTCCGTTAAAAATGGCATAGGCCTCTGAATTTTTGAATTCAGGAAATTCTTTCCAAAGATTTTTGCCCATCATTTCAGCAGCCTCTATATCAATAACCCTTGCGGCTTTAGCATTTATGTAAATAAAATTCCAGTTTTTGTCAAAGGCGATATAGGCATCTGAAATACGCTCGGTTAATTGTCTATATTTTTTTTCACTACGTCTAATTTCGAGGTCGGCATTTTTCCTGTCTGTTTGGTTTATATAAGTGCTTAAGCTGTATTTTTTGTCTTGGTACTCATAGGGCTCCATAGAGGTTATCAAATGTAATATTTCACCTTTTTTTGATTTAAACTCTATTTCTATTTTACCAACTCTTTTTGAAGAAGCAAATACGCTTATATCAGGGTTATTTTTTAAGGCCTCTTCCATATCTAAAAGGCCTAATTCTGGAATGGTTTTTCCTTTTATTTCTTTAAGGGTATATCCTATTAATTCGAGAAAATAATCATTGGCGTCAACAAAACGTTTATCACAGTCTTTAATAGCCATACCGACAAAACCATTATTAAAGGCTTTGCTGAATTTTTTTAAATTATCTTGGGCGGTGAGTTCTAATTCTTTTCTTGTTGTGGTATCTCTTACAATTCCTAATATTGTTGTATCATTTAATTTTTTAGAACTTACTTCTCCATAAAAGGTAGTGCCGTCCTTTTTAATTAGTTTACGCTCAGAAAGCACTGATTGTCCTTCCTCAAGTGTATCATATCGTAAGGGATATTTGTCTAAATCAGCTGCCGTTGTAAGTTCATTTATATTTTTTGATAAAAACTCATCTTTTGCATACCCAAACATATTAATTCCATAGGGGTTACTATCTAAAACATTGCCACTAAAATCAGTTAGAAAAATTCCGTCAGAAGCTTGTTCAATCAGCAAGCGATACTTTTCTCTACTTTCTTGTAGCAAAGTTGTTTTTTCTTCAACCAATTGATTTAATCTAAAAGGTTGACGAACAAGAAACCAAACGAGAATTCCGCAAACGACTGAGAGTAAAAATCCTAATATAGAAAAGATAATTATTGTAGAATAAGAAGTTGTTTTATTTGAAATAATACGAAGCTTCCATTCTCCTTGGCTTGTGGTAATGGGTACATTGATAGCCTCTTCTTTTGATATATTTTTAGAACTAAAAAACACTTCTTCTGTTTGATCATCATTAATTTTGGCTAGTTGGTAAGAGAAATGAGTATCGCCCAATGAATCTAACTTTACCGCACTTATAACAGTAGACAAATTAATTACTGAAGCCACAAAACCATTAAAACCATTTTCATTGTATAACGGTCTTCTGCCTACAAAGCCCGTACCTCCTTGATTTAGGTAAATTGGTCCAGCCGTGAAATACTTCTTTCTTTCGAGTGTAATTAGCGCGCCATCTTTTCCAATAGAATCTTGCAATATATTCAAACCCAAAACTTCGTTATTTTCTAATGGGTAAACATGGGTGATTACCCCTTCGTGGTTCACAAGTTCAAGTACATCAATCTTATCATTAACATTAAGGAGTAATTGCGCTACACTATCAAAGTTATCGGGAATACCATAGTTTTCGATTATAAAAGCTAAAGTTTGAGTGGTAGTGAAACTTTGGCTAAGGACGTTCTATAAATCTTCCTTTAGTTTTAAAGCCCTTTCATTTACTCCTTGTTGTTCTGTTTGCTTCTGTAGTTTAAATCTTTGATTGGTTATGGTTTGTGTAATTAACAAAACCATTAAAAACACCAAAAAACCATATAGAAATGGTTTTTTGAAAACAGAATGCTGTTGAGTTTCAAGCATTTTAAAGTTCTTATTAATTTAGATGTATTACTAGGTTTAGAATTTCAACGTATTCTTTCTTCAAGTTTAATGTTTAACAATATGGCTAACCTATAAATAATCAAATTGGAAAACGAATAATAAGCTTTTATTTAAGGATATTGTAAATAAAGAATTTCAATAATCTTATTTTAGTTTGAACACAATCGCCAAATATTTGAGTTTTCGTGAACTTTAAGCTAAGTTAAAAAAGCATTTGTAAAATTAGGTATTTTCCTCATATTTTGTAAGGCGTAATCTTAGTGTAAGAAAAACACTTGTTATCTGTATATTAGAAAGTTATACCAGTAGGTTTTTAAAAATCATGAGATTAACTGTCGCAATTATGTACTAATACAATTGTTGTCTATATAGCAATAGTTATCAAAACACTTGCTAGCTTTTATGAAGAAGTTTAAACAGAAATACTTTGTGTGAGCAAAATATTAAGTTGTTTACCAAAATATAGCATCGCCTTAATTTCCTTAACACTTAAAAGGCGTTCTTTTTTCAAGATCATAATAGATTTTCCGTTGCTTTCAATATGATAATATGGATTGCTTTCTAAGAAAAGTATGAGCTCATCGGTAAACAAATCTTGAATATCATCTCTATCTGGGCCACTTAGGTAAAATCGTTTATTAAAATCGGGGTGATTTTCTATGTCAATGTCCTTAAAACCTGCCATCCCATAAATGAAATCCAAAAGACCCTCTTTATCTAAGGTGAACACCGGTATTGGTTGTTCTAATTTTATGTGTAAAATAGTAGTTTTAACCACTTCTCTTGCAATAAATTCACCCTCATTAAACTCTATATCAAACAAATGAAATGTTTTTGTTTTATCATAAAAGCTGTTGTAGAAGAAAGGAACTTTTCTTGTTCTAAAGAAAATAAATTTCTGTAAAAATTTAGTTTCACTAGACCGTTTAGGGTTGTATGACCATTTGTATTCTTTGGACATTTTTTTTAAAAGCCCTTGTCTTTTGGTAAAATATCTTTCTATAGGACCAAGCTTGTTCAATGGCATCAATTTACGAATAGCAAAAGGATGTTTTGAATCTGTACCATGCTTATCAAGCCCTATGATTTCGATACTACCATCTTTCTTGGTAAAGGTGTCAATATAGTTTTCTAAACCTTCCATTACGGTATGGTCTACAAAACTACATAGAGAGAAATCTAAGATTACATTCTCATTTTCAGGTATGATATCGAGTTTATTCTTTAGCCTATAAAAGTTTAGGAAACTTAAGAAGTACTTTACACTGATATAATAATTGCCTCCGTCTTTTTCTTTAAACATTAAAATATTTGGTTTTGCCAAGTGATTAATGAATAAGGATATGCTTCTGTTTAACACCACGTGAATTATAAAGGTTACCAAAATTCCCATGGCAATACCTGTTATAAGATTTGTAAATAAAGTGGTTAAAAGTGTTGCGAAAAAGATAAGAATCTGTTCTTTTCCAATTCGGGCTATTTTCGAAATGTTTTTTGGTGTTGCGAGCTTATAACCGGTATACACAAGAATTGCAGCTAAAGCTGCTAAGGGTATACGCCTTAATTGGTCTTGAAAAAGAAGTACAAATATGACTAGAAAAAGGGCGTGGAAAAAATTAGCGGACCTATTGGTTGCACCGTTGTTTACATTAACAGAACTTCTTGCGATAACCGTTACCACATTCAAACCACCAACCAACCCACTAATTGATGTGGCTAAGCCAAGAGCCTTAAGGTCTTTGTTTACATTAGACCTTCTTCGTTCGGTATCAAGTTTGTCTACCGCTTTAATACTTAATAATGATTCTATACTGGCAATTAGTGTAATTGCCAAAACCGTCATAATAAAATCTATCTCCATTGCTTTTGAAAAATCAGGAAAAGCTAAATTCGAGAGTACATTATTAGGAATACTCACTAAAAACTCTCCTTCTAGGGGATATGGTAAATTCAGCGAAACAAAAACATAACTAAAGCTTACCGATAAAATTAAAATCCACATGGGCGCAGGAATGAGGTGTAAGTACTTATTCCTTATTTTAGAGTAATTGGCCATAATAATGAGCGCAATTAAACCGATAATAGCAGCAATAAGCTGTTCTAAATGATAGTCATTATAAAGATCAATGATGCCTTCGGGTATTTGTAATAATAATTGAATTATACTACCATGTTCATTGTTATGGCCAATCATGATATGAAACTGCTTGGCAAGTATACCTAAGCCTATAGCGGCCAACATACCCTCAATTGCAGATGCCGGAAAGAAATCTGCAAGTCTTCCCATTTTCAGAAACCCAAGAATTAGCATCAGTATACCAGAAAAGACAATAGCGGCCAACGTAAATAGGTATCCGGCATATAGGTCTCCACCGCCCAAAGTGGTGATAGCACCTAATAGTACGATTACTAAACCATTACCAGGTCCGGTTATGGTTACGTTAGAGCCGCCTAAGAGGGAAACTACTACCCCGCCAACTACAGCTGCAATAATGCCGGATATTGGAGGTGCCTCACTTGCCAATGCCAGCCCTAGCCCTAAGGGCAGTGCAATTAAAGACACCACAAAACCAGAAAATAAATTCTTGGGAAGTGAACCAATGAACGTAGAGGTTTTCTTTTTTTTGCCGGTCAAATCTATTTTCTAACTATTAATAAATCGGTTGGTAAATCAGATAAAATATATTCAATATCATGCGGAAAAATTCGGTCCCAAATACCTGTTTTTATTGGCGCATTCATAACTAAAAGATCAGCTCTTACTACTTCGGCATAATGCCCAATTGAATAACCTCTCTTTCCGAATATACTTTGTGTTTTTACTTTAATGTTTTGGGTAATATTTTTAGGTAGAGCGCAAACTATGTTGTTGACCCTCGATTCTTCTCTGTGTCGTAATCGTTGTTTAATAATATTCGCTTTTTTTAAAGAGCGATCATCTTCAACGGTTACGCGTATTTCTTTTGGTAAAATTTCTTCGACTATGGTGATTTGCTGAGCCCCAAGCAAACTAGAAAAATAAAAGGCATGCTGTATGGCCATTGGCGTTTCTGGAGCATTGAGCCCATTAACAACTACATGCTTACAGGGTATTCTTTTTTCTGAAGGTTTAATTAATAAGAGAACAGAACAATTTACTTTACGCGTTAACTTTCTGGCAATCGATCCTACATAAAACTGAAATTTTTTCTCTCGCTGTAGAGCGCCTAAAATTAACAGGTCGATTTTTAAATCTAAACATGCTTCTGCAATAACCGATTCAGGGTTGCCTTCTTTCCAAATCACATCAATAGTAAGATCAGAATGTTCAGATTTTGAAATTATTGCATTGATTTCATCTGATTTTTCTGGAGTGTTTTTACCTACATGTAATAAGGTTAATTTGCAATTCAGATAATGGGCAATACGAGTAGATTCTATGATATTCACCTTTAAGGAAGGTGAAAAGGCAAAGCCGAATAAAATCGATGAATATAACTTGATAGGTTTTTGATTAATGGTTTGTGTGTTCCAAGATAGGGCTTAATTATAAGAAGCAAAACAAGCTTTCCAATTTGGGTACTTAAAAATGCATGGTTTAGGTGCTGTTTTTATCGTAATTAATACGCTTAAATTGTTATTTTTATCCAAAATAAATAATATGCTAGAGCTTGCTGGAATCATTATTTTAGGAATACTTGCTCAATGGGTGGCATGGCGTTTAAAATTACCCGCGATATTACCTTTAATTCTTATTGGTTTATTGGTGGGGCCATTTTCTACTCTATATACAGCCGATGGTTCCAAGATAATAGAACCTATATGGAATGGGGATAAAGGACTTTTTCCGGGAGAAAGTCTGTATTACTTTGTTTCTCTTGCTATCAGTATTATATTATTTGAAGGCGGACTAACTCTGAAGCGCTCAGAAATAAGTAGTATTGGGCCCGTAATCACAAAATTAATAACATTAGGAAGTGTTACTACATTTTTTGGAGCGGCATTAGCTGCATATTTTCTATTTGGTCTTTCATGGCAACTTTGTTTTTTATTCTCCGCGTTAATTATTGTAACTGGCCCAACAGTAATTACTCCGATTTTAAGAAATATTCCGCTTAAAAAAGATGTGTCTGCAATTTTGAAATGGGAGGGTATTCTTATTGACCCCATAGGTGCTTTGGCAGCTGTTTTGGTGTATGAGTTTATTAGCGTAGGAGAGGGACAGGCATATACAATGACGGCATTAATAGAGTTCGGTAAAATCTTATTATTTGGCTTCACTTTTGGCTTCACCTTTGCTCATGCCCTTACTTTTCTAATTAAGAAGAACTTTATTCCACATTATTTGTTGAATGTTGTTACACTTTCTGTGGTATTAGGCGTGTTCGTAATGTCTGATGTATTTGCTCATGAATCGGGTTTATTGGCCGTTGTGGTCATGGGAATGGTCATGGGAAACACCAATTTGCCCAATATAAAGGAGTTGCTTTACTTTAAAGAATCATTAAGTATTCTTCTAATTTCTATTTTGTTCATTTTGCTGGCAGCCAACATCAATATTGCGGATCTAGAATTAATATATACTTGGAAAACGATTGTTTTATTCTTGTCCATTGTATTATTGATCAGACCTCTTGGCGTTTTTCTTAGTTCAATTGGTTCCAATTTAAAGCTTAACGAAAAACTTTTTATTAGTTGGGTAGGCCCTAGAGGTATTGTTGCAGCTGGTATAGCGTCGCTTTTTGGCTCAAAACTATTATCGAGAGGAGAACCGGGTGCAGAGTACATTACACCTTTAGTGTTTATGATTGTTTTGGGCACGGTTCTTTTGAACGCCACAACTGCGCGATTATTTGCAAAGTTAATTGGTGTATTTCTGAATAAATCGGAAGGCATATTGATTTTGGGCGCTTCTAAAGCTTCAAGATTAATCGGCACATATTTACATCAACATGACAGGCATGTAGTATTGATAGATAATAATCAATCGAACATTGATAAGGCCAATAAATTAGGGTTGGAAGCTATTTCTGCCAATGTTTATTCTGATAGTTTAATAGATAATATTGAACTTAATGACATAGGTTATTTAATGGCGTTGACTGGCAACTCAGATATCAATAAATACGCGATTAACAAGTTTCAGGATATCTTTGGTGAAAATGGTTCTTTTAGGTTGGTGGATGCCGATGAAATGGCAGACCCAGAAAACAACCCGAAAGAGGGCTTATTTTCCCATACAGATGACTTTATTAAACTGACCGAAGCCGCCAGAAAATATCCATCAATCCATGAAATTGAACTTCATGATACAGAACATTACGAAGGGTTAATAGAAATCACTAAGGCCGATGCCGATATTGTTCCTTTATTTCTTAAAGATCCTGAAGGGGATATTCAAATAATTACAGCTTTTAGCAAAGATTTCACCGACATACAGGAGGGATTCAAACTTGTATATTTAGGTAAGATGTTTCCTTCGGAAGATCAAGAAAAAGAGGTTAAAAAGGAAATCGCTTAATCGTTCAATTTAAGAACAGCCATAAATGCTTCTTGTGGTATTTCTACATTACCAACTTGACGCATACGTTTTTTACCTTTTTTCTGTTTTTCTAAAAGTTTTCTTTTACGAGAGATATCACCACCGTAACATTTAGCCGTAACATCTTTACGTAATGCCTTAATGGTTTCTCTAGAAATAATTTTAGAACCGATAGCTGCTTGAATAGGAATATCGAATTGTTGTCTTGGTATAAGTTCTTTAAGCTTCTCACACATTTTTTTACCGATAGTAGTAGCGCTGTCGGCATGTATTAATGCGGAAAGCGCATCTACAGTCTGTGCGTTCAATAAGATATCTACACGAACCAATTTCGATTCTCGCATTCCTATAGGTGTGTAATCAAAAGAAGCATATCCTTTAGATACTGTTTTTAAACGATCGTAGAAATCAAATACAATTTCAGCCAAAGGCATATCAAAGTTGAGTTCTACACGTTCAGTAGTTAAATAGGTTTGATTGGTAATCTGCCCTCTTTTTTCAATACAAAGAGACATAACATTACCAACAAAATCAGCTTTAGTGATAATGGTTGCTTTTATATAGGGTTCCTCAACGCGATCAATTGTTGATGGATCAGGCAAATCGGTCGGATTGTTCACAATCATCGGAACTTGTGGGTCTTTGCGAGTAAAGGCGTGATAGCTAACATTGGGTACCGTAGTAATTACGGTCATATCAAATTCGCGTTCCAAGCGTTCCTGTATAATTTCCATATGCAGCATTCCCAAGAACCCGCAACGAAATCCGAAGCCAAGTGCAGCACTACTTTCTGCAGCAAAGACTAAAGAGGCATCGTTCAATTGTAATTTTTCCATAGAAGACCTCAACTCTTCAAAATCTTCGGTATCAACCGGGTATATTCCAGCAAAAACCATAGGTTTTACATCTTCAAATCCTGCAATAGGGTTTGTAGTTGGGTTGGCAGAATCGGTAATTGTATCACCGACCTTCACTTCGCGTGCATCTTTTATACCGGTAATCAAATATCCTACATCCCCTGCCTTTATCTCTTTTTTAGGTTGTTGTGTCAATTTTAAAGTTCCCACCTCATCGGCAAAGTAACTTTTATCGGTAGCAACGAATTTTATCTTCTGACCTTTTTTAATAGAGCCGTTCATCACTCTAAAGTAGGTTTCAACCCCTCTAAAAGGATTATAAACAGAATCAAAAACAAGTGCTTGTAAAGCTTCATCTGGGTTTCCTTTTGGTGCAGGAACCCGCTCAATAATTGCACTTAATATTTCTTCGATTCCAAGACCTGTTTTCGCACTTGCCGGTATAACATCTTCTGCTTTACAGCCCAATAGATCAACAATATCGTCAGTAACTTCTTCTGGACTTGCACTTGGTAAATCCACTTTATTTAAAACAGGAATGATTTCAAGATCATTCTCTAAGGCTAAATATAGGTTTGAAATAGTCTGTGCTTGAATGCTTTGTGCCGCATCTACAACCAAAAGGGCACCTTCACACGCTGCAATAGAACGAGAAACCTCATAAGAGAAATCTACGTGACCAGGTGTGTCTATTAAGTTTAAAATATACTGCTCGCCTTTGTAGGTATACTCCATTTGTATGGCATGGCTCTTAATAGTGATACCACGCTCTCTCTCAAGATCCATACTATCTAATAATTGCTCTTTCTTTTCACGGTCTGTAACAGATCCCGTAAATTCCAAAAGACGATCGGCCAAGGTGCTTTTACCATGGTCAATATGGGCGATTATACAGAAATTTCTAATGTTTTTCATAGCGGCAGCAGTAAAAATAATGCTAAATTAAACCAAGAATAATACTCGGCACTAAAGAGCAATTGCAAATATAATCTAATTTATAGCGCTAAGCTTGGGTGTAATCGCCAATTTATTCTTGTCACGTTTTCATTGGATTACATAGTTTGTAAAGAATTACAACATATTTTTAATTAGATTTGATAATCAACCCAAACTACTATTGAGACTATTATTTGCTATTTTAATCTTCACCATTGGTATTTCTGATTGTGCTTTTAGTCAAACCTATGAATTGAAAGGTGAGGTTAAAGATCAATTTCAAGAACCTGTTGCCTTTGCTTCTGTTTTTCTTCTAACGATAACTGATTCTATTTTGGTTAAAGGAACTTCTGCAGACGAGAATGGGACTTTTTCTATTTCTAATATCACTGAAGGACTTTATTTTTTAAAAGCATCTTACGTAGGGCAAATGTCAGATAATCTAGCATTGGAGATAATCAAAGACACAAAAATTGGCGCTGTGATTATAGAACAGCAGGCAGAGGAACTTATTGAGGTTACCGTAACTGGTAACAGACCTGTAGTAGAACGAAAGGTAGACCGTATCGTATTTAATGTTGAGAACACCGTGATTTCGCAAAATAGTTCATGGGATATTTTACGTCAGACACCAGGGGTAATTGTAACGAATGATGAATTACAAGTGCGAAACCAAGCTACTACCGTATATATTAACAACCGCAAAGTACAATTGTCATCAGAAGAGGTTAGAAGTCTTTTAGAGAATTATCAGGGGGAGAATATAAAATCGGTTGAGGTTATTTATAATCCCCCAGCTAGTTATGATGCAGAAGGCGGATCAATTTTAAATATTATTACGAGTAAAAATGTATCTCTTGGCTATAAAGGAAATATAAGCGCAGGATATACCCAAGGGGTATTCCCAAAATATAATTTTGGCACCTCTCATTTTTACAAGACCGATAAACTTAATGTGAATGCTAGTTATAATTATGCGCCAAAAAAGGAATTCAAGAATACATTGAATAATACAAATTACATCAATAATACTGGCGTCTTTTCTGTATGGGATACTGATTTTGACCAAGTCATTCGTAGTAATACACATAGCGCAGGCCTTGTGATAGATTATGATTTAGATAATAAGAATACCCTTAGCCTGACTACAAATGCACAACTGCAACCTAAAAGGGAATCTGAATTTAATCAAAACACCACTATAAAGAATGGTGCTGGAGTATTGGATTCAACATTTACAACAGGTAGTTATCTAAACGAAACAAAGAATAATATATCTGGCGACCTTACCTACAAGCATAGTTTTAAGAAAAATGGAAATCTTAATGTAAATGCACATTACACATATTTCGACCTAGATAGGTCGCAAGATGTGAATTCTAATTATTTTCTACCAAACGGTTCATTTATTCGAGATTTCAATTTCTCAACTAATGCGGATCAGCAAATCGAAATTAAAACCGCTCAATTAGACTATAACGATAATTTTGGAAGTGTCTTTTTTGAAACAGGAATTAAAGGGTCATATATAAATTCTGAAAGTAAATTGGATTATTTTCTTAGAAATAATGGTTCAGAATTTATTTCAAATTTATCTGACGATTATTCTTATGATGAAAGTGTTTATGCCGCATATTTTAGTTTTTCAAAAGATTGGGAAAAATGGAGTTTAAAAACAGGTTTACGAGGAGAAAATACAGAAAGTTCAGGGAATTCTGTAAACATTTCTAGCATCAACGACCTTAGCTATTTTGAATTGTTCCCATCCTTATATTTACTTCATAACATAAATGAGCACCATAGCTTATCTTTTGATTATTCAAGAAAGCTACAACGGCCTAGATATGAAGACTTGAATCCATTTAGAACATACATCAATGAAAGAACCTTTGAAGAAGGCAACCCAAACCTTATGCCCAGCTTCAGTCATAATTTTAATTTAAACTACACCCTTAATCAAGAATACTTTTTTGATTTTTATTATCGGGATAATGGCAGGTATATATCAACACTAACATTTCAAGACAATGATAATTTAATATTAAGGGATATAACTCAGAATGTGATGGAAAGCACTTCTTTTGGTTTTGATTTTACGTATGGCAAGTCCATTAGTAATAATTGGTATCTGTACAGTTACATTTCTCTTTTTCATGAAGATGAAACATTCATCGCCTTACAAAGTGATGCTTATTCCTTTAAAAATGAATACAACGGGGCATATATCGACCTTACAAATTATATTACCCTTTCTGGCGACGGTACATTTAAAGGAGAATTAGGCTTTGTTTATATGTCAGGCTATTTACAGGGGTCTTATATTCAAGAACAATCTACCAATTTAACATTGGGGCTCAGAAAGTCGTTTATGAAGAACAGGGCCGTAGTTAGTGTAAGTGCTAACGATCTTTTAGGCAAGTACAATGCATATGTTTCTTCTAAATACTTAAATCAAGACAATCGCTATTTGTCTGCACCAGAAACGCAATATGTGAAGTTTGGTTTTACTTATAATTTCGGAAATTTCCGATTAGAAGATAACCAACGTGATATAGAAAAAAGCGAGCGTGAGCGGTTAAATAATTAATTAAGGCCTACTACTTAGAAGTCAATATTTTTTCTTGTTAAAATAATTAACATTTCTGTCAGATATTTCCGATTACCTTTCCTATATTTAATTCCTACAATCAATTAAATGATTAGAAATTTCTTTACCACATTGCTTTTTAGCCTGATAGTTTCTCTTGTCCATTCGCAAGAATTTGAAATTACAGGTTTAGTCTTAGATGAAGACAAAAAGCCGATGGTATTAGTAAATGTTCTTTTATTAACTCAAGATGGTGATTTTATAAAAGGCACGGTAACCAATGATAACGGTTTCTATCAGTTTTCGGCTATAAAAGAAGGTACATATCAGATTATTGCTAGCTACATTGAGAACACGGTAGAAAGTCAGTCAATTCAATTATCTAATGATACAGAAATTGAAACCCTTGTTTTAAACAGTGCACAGCAATTAGATGAGGTGGTGGTTACACAAAAGAAACCGGTACTAGAACATATGGCAGACCGTCATGTATTTAATATTGAAAATACCGCCCTTTCTGATAATGATATTTGGAGTGTTCTAAAACGTACGCCAGGTGTCATGGTCATGAATAACAAATTGTTGGTTAACGGTAGCTCGAATGTGAATATAATGATCAATGGTAAACGAGTTAATCTGCCGGAAGATGATATAATTAATCTACTTACGGGCAGTTCTGCAAGCAACGTAGAATCTATTGAGGTCATTACGAGTCCGCCTGCAAAATACAGTGCAGAGGGCGGCTTGTTAATAGACATTAAAATGAAGAAAAACTTGGTTGCCGGGTATAATGGCGCCGTTTTTAATAGATATACACAGGGGGTGCTACCAAAACATACCTTGGGGATGGATCACTTTTTTAAAGGTAAAAAGATAGATTTTTCTACCAATTACAGCTTTAGTCATGATAGAGATTGGACCAGATATTCTGACATTACCACATATTTTGAAAACGGACAAGAAAGTGAAGTTTGGACAGCCGAACAGAAATCTTTAAGCAATAAAAAAAGTCATAATCTAAACCTTTTCCTAGATGTTCAATTAGACGATAAAAATGCAGTTAGCCTGTCTTCAACATCTAGCTTTTCACCTAACGGAGGAACAAAATTCTCATCAATAACCGATATAGAAAACACCACGGGAGATTTCTCAGCGCGTTTAGACGGACTTAATATTCTGAATTCAGACAAATTCAATTCGTCAAATTATTTAGATTGGATTCATAAGCTGAATGATAAGGGAGCAGAAATAGCAACAAATGCACATTTTACATATTATGATTCTAAAGATAGTCAAGAATTAAATAATGATATTGTAGAGGGTTTTACAGAGAATACTTCTGAGAATACTTTAAATGTAGGATCAGACCAAATCATTAATCTTTTCAGTGCCCAAACAGACCTTACCTTACCATTATCAGAGCATTCTACTATGGAAACCGGTTTAAGGTTTGCCAATATAAACTCGGAAGTAAGTATATTACAGTCAGGCTTCGATGATACCTTTGAAGGTATCGACCCTACGGAATCTGGTATTTTCAATTACGACGAACAAATTTATGCAGGGTATGTCAGTCTTAGCAACAGTTGGGAAAAATGGAAGTTAAATGTAGGTCTTAGAGCAGAATATACAGATACAAAGGGAGATTTAGATGTTTTAACGTTGACGAACACGACTTCTTATTTTGATTTATTCCCAAACCTGTCAATGTCTTATACGAAAGAGAAAAATGCTTTCATGGTAAAATACTACAGGCGAATTACCCGGGCCAGATATAGCAGTATTAACCCTTTTCAATATTATCTATCCGCAAATTCTATCTTTGAGGGAAACCCTAATTTAAAACCAGCTTACCGCACATACGTAGAAGTTGATTATGTGTACGACAAAGACTTTAAGTTTGCCTTATTTACCAGTATAAAATCAGACGAACAGGTACAACAATTTATTCAAGATAATGATACCAATATCCTTAAAGCACAATATCTAAATTTAGAAACCAATTATAATTTTGGTGCAGATGTAAGTGTGTCTAAATATCTTACGTCATACTGGTACTTTTATTTTTTGGTGAGCCAATATTATAATCAAAATAAGTTTAATGATGTAGCAACAGATGCTATTATTGATAATTCTATTTGGACAACATATGTAAGAGCGAATAACTATTTTACCCTTTTAAAAGATGAATCGCTCTATGCAGATCTAGCTTTTAACTATATTTCTCCGTACGTTAGAGGTAATGCTAGTAATAGAGCCTATAGTAAATTAGATATAAATTTTAGAAAGACTTTTTGGAATAAAGATGCTAGTGTTTCAATAGGAGTAGAAGATATATTTAATAACGGAAATACCTTTTCTACAAGAAACTATCTTGACCAAAATAACACTACAAGTACTAGGCTTGAAAGTCGATTATTTGTATTCGGTTTTAGATATAAGTTCGGGAACACTAAAATTCGCGATAATTCTAAAAGTAAGAATACAGACGAAAATAAGCGATTATAACATTTTCTACGATAGCATAGCACCGCATATACCAAGGCTTATTAGGCAATACACGCCTGCTAATATCATAAAGACCTTACCCGCTTTTTTCTTTTTATAATAAAACAAAATCGCCCCGATTATGATGAACAATATTGCGGGACCGAACATGATTAGAAACAAAAATGTAGCAAGACCATCAAGATTACCAACTTCTAAAATCATAGCATTTCGTTTTGTAGTTCCTTTAATCGTTCAATTTTATCATCTCGGTAAAAGAGGTTCATAGTCTCGAACGGAATAATTTTATAGTCTTTATTTACAATGTGCACACACGATTTCTTTATAGCACGTACATCAAAGTTATGAGCATCTATAAATTGCATGATAATGATGCGAAACAAGTTGTCATACCCGAGCTCAGGCGCATCAATTTCTGGTAAGCAGCACATAATACTCTTTAGGTTTTCAGAAGCTTTTTCAACAGAATTTCCAGTACTGAACAACTCAATCATTTTACCATGCAACTGCTCGTCTTGCTCATAGATAATAGTGTTTTTTCCTTCGTTCAATAAGTCTTCAGGATTTATAAAACGCGTTAACGGATTCACTTCATCTCCCAGTTTTAAGGCATAAGCCATCACCAAAGCATCAGGGTTACAAGGCACGGGTATTAAATCATCAGATTCAAAAATGGGAGATTGCTCTAGTATCTTTCTACGCACTTCTGTTAAGGTAATTCGGTTTTCATCCACTTCAAAATTCTCTAATCGCCCAGCTATTTGAGTGGGTTGAAAAGTAACACCACGTACACATTTCTGTTTTAAGGCAAAGTCAATAGTGCTACCCATTTCATGGTCGTTGAGACCTTTTTGTATAACAATTACAAGAGTGGTAGAAAGATTTAATTTGTTAAGATGTTCAAGGGCTTGTAAACGAACATCCGCAAGGTCTGCGCCTCTCAAAGTTCGCAGAACTTTGTTATCCAATGAATCAAACTGTAAATACACTTCAAAATCTGGTGCGTAGGTGGCTAATCGTTTTGCGAATTCAAAATCCTTTGCAATTTTAATTCCGTTCGTATTTAACATCAAATGCCGAATAGGAAGTGATTTTGCATAATCAAGTATTTCAAAAAACTTTGGGTGAATTGTTGGCTCTCCACCACTAAGTTGAACCACATCTGGCTCACCTTCATTTTTTACGATGACATCGAGCATCTTTTTAAATTCCTCTAAGGTTCTGTGTCTGCCATAAGTGGGCGAAGATCCTGCATATCATGTTGGGCATGTAAGGTTGCAGCGGTCTGTAAGTTCAATTACGGTTAAACAAGAATGTTGCTCGTGATTAGGGCACAGCCCGCAATCGTAAGGACAACCATAGTGTGTTTCTGTATTAAAGGTTTTTGGGTACTCAGAAGCTTTGTTATAGTTTCTTATGTTCTTATAATATTCATTATCGTCAGCAATTAAAACTTTAGACCTACCATGTTCTTTGCAGTTTTTAAGCATATACACCTTCTCGTTTTCAAAAACGATTTTAGCATCCACCCTTCTAAGACATTCTGGGCAAAGGCTTAGTGTAAAATCATAATACGTATAGTTTTTTTCGGACATAAGATATTCCCTCAAAGATGAATTTATAGTAGTAAACCAAACAAATTAAACATAATAATTGAATGCTGCTGAGACCTAGCACATAAAAACTATTTGGTTTTAGAAATTCTATATAGAAACGTAATGAGAAATAACTGACCATAAAAAGTTTAAAGTAATCACCATTTACAAAAGAAGTAGATGATTTTTGGAACTTTTTAATGATTATAAAAAGTAGCATTAGAAATACCACTTCATAAAGTGCTATTGGGTGCCTGGTAATTCCATCACCTAAATCCATGCCCATGAAAATAGAAGTTTCTTTGCCATAGGTAAACTCTTTTATGCCAGCTAGAAAACAGCCTAAGCGACCAATGGAAATACCAAGAATTATAGGTAACGTAAAAAGGTCTCCAGAAGAATGTTTTTCACCAATTAATTTTTTGGCAAGCTCTACCCCTAGCAACCCACCAAAGAGTCCGCCCATTATGGTTTTGTTGTTGAGATTAAAGATCCAATCCTCATTCACGTGAGCTATAGGGTTTTCAAAAAAGGCAACGATTCTAGAAAGAAGCAAAGCCCCAAAAACAGCACCTATTATAATTGATAGGCGATTATTAGAAGAAATTACATCGGTACTTTTTTTACGTAAGAAAACGTAATACCTAAATCCAATAAAAAATGCTAGGTATTCAAGAATAAGATGCATATTCAATTTGACACCAAAAAGGATAGGTTCATAAGGAAGGGAGACAATAAGCATAGAACTATTCATTAAGTCATTATCTATAATTCTAAAACTGATTATTCTAAGTTGCACGTATAATTGTAGTCAAAGACTAGTAACGGGTACTAATTTACATTCTTTCTAGAAACAACTATTTAAACATCTACAATGGGGTTCATAACCATCAAGTTTATCAAAATTATGGCGAATTGACCTTCTAGTATTTTTATATAACTTTGCACCCGAAAATTAGAATACGCCAGTGCCTAAAATAGGAGACATACAATTACCAGATTTTCCTTTGTTGTTAGCACCAATGGAAGATGTTAGCGACCCACCTTTTCGTGCCCTTTGTAAAGAGCAAGGAGCCGATGTGGTGTATACCGAATTTATATCATCGGAAGGATTGATCCGTGATGCTGCAAAGAGCGTTATGAAGCTCGATATTTATGAAAAAGAACGCCCTGTAGGTATTCAAATTTTTGGTGCTAATTTAGAAAGTATGTTACAATCTGTAGAGATTGTAGAGAAATCAAGACCAGATATTATTGATATTAATTTTGGTTGCCCAGTAAAAAAAGTAGTTTCTAGAGGAGCCGGTGCCGGAATATTAAAAGATATAGACCTAATGGTTTCTTTGACCAAAGCGATGGTAGAGCATAGCAACTTGCCTATTACCGTTAAAACTAGATTGGGTTGGGATGATGATTCTATTAAAATTGTTGAGGTTGCAGAACGATTACAAGATGTAGGTTGCGCAGCAATTTCAATTCATGGCAGAACCCGTGCACAAATGTATAAGGGAAATGCAGATTGGAACCCGATTAGAGAGGTTAAGAACAACCCAAGAATGCATATACCTGTATTTGGTAACGGTGATGTAGATTCGCCAGAAGCAGCCATGAAAATGCGTGATGAATACGGCTTGGATGGAGCAATGATCGGTCGTGCCAGTATTGGTTACCCTTGGATATTTAGAGAGGTAAAACACTTTTTTGAAACAGGTACTCATTTAGCTCCACCAACTATGGAAGAACGTGTAGATGCCGCTCGTCGTCATTTACAAATGTCCATTGACTGGAAGGGAGAAATACTAGGTGTTTTTGAGACACGTAGGCATTATACCAACTATTTCAAGGGAATTCCTAATTTTAAGGAGTATCGTATGAAAATGGTGACTAGCGATGATTCTGCCTCAGTTTTTGCAGCCTTTGATGAGGTAATGGAAAAATTTGGAGATCATGAGTTTACTTTGGCTTAAAGGTCTACCAATTTCTTATTGATACGGCTGCTTGCAATTTTAGAAGCAATAATGCCCAACACAATAATTGTTGCTAGAACAATGGCAATATTGATGAATTCAAATTTAACAGGGTAGGCCAGAGAAGGGGTGATTTTCAACCAACCAAAAGCCAATTGTGACCATACGATAAGCACACCAATAAGCACACCGATTAATCCGCCGAAACCAGTGACTAAAACCCCTTGTACAAAGTAAATTCGTTGTAATTCTTTAATGGTTGTACCCAAGCTATAAAGCGTTTTTGAGTTCTGCTGCTTATCTAAAATCATCATAATAATAGCACCGACTACATTAAAAAGGGCAATGATAAGCACAAGGGTAAATATGAGATATGTAGCAACATTCTCGGTATTCAACATTTTATAAAGTGTACTGTTCAATTGCTGCCTGTTCTTTAGTTCAACACCAGAACCTAAAATAGCCTGAATTTCTGAACGGACTGTACTGGGCTCTACCCCGTCGTCCATTTTAAAATTTATACCTGAAATTTGGAGCGAGTCTTTTTCTAATAATGCCTGCGTTAATCGTAAATCAGCAAATACATATTTGTTATCTAAGTCGGCTTCTACGGCGTATACCCCACCAATGACCATAGGAATTTGGTTATATAATGTTGATGTGTTCATGTTTTGCGATATAGAACCTTTACCAGGTTTA
Organism: uncultured Maribacter sp.; assembly: GCF_963977385.1. GTDB lineage: Bacteria > Bacteroidota > Bacteroidia > Flavobacteriales > Flavobacteriaceae > Maribacter. The sequence goes on from NZ_CAXBOU010000001.1 coordinate 228,586, forward strand.
AACGCATAAATCTGCATAGGACTACGAAACTGATTGATGGTTACCCCAAGAATATTTGCAATACCTAAACCTGACACTACCTGTGTGTCATTAACCGTCCAGTCGCCCATGTAAAGAGTGCTGTCTACTGCGGTAACCTTGGTGTAATTACTATCTACACCTTTTATGTGAGCAATATGATTTTTACCACGGTGTTCTAAAGAAACTTTTTCTTCGAGCTCTTTCGAGAAAAAGGCAAGACCTTCTATTGCGTGTAATTTTTCTTCTTGTTCGGGAGATAAGGTAAACGTCTTTCCGGCTACAGGTAAAGCTTTTAATTGAGGGTCAAAAGATTCGGTAAAAGAAAGGCTAAAAGTTTTTAATCCAGCAAAGGCCGAAAGCACAATAAACAGTGCTGCAGAACCAATAACAATAACTAAAAAGGTAATAAAATTAATGATGTTAACCGCGTTCTGGGTACTTTTTGAACGTACATACCTTTTGGCGATATAGAGAGGAAAATTCAACCGATTAGGACTTTTTACGCTTAGGTAACAAATCTCTGTTCTCGATGGGGTTTTCTTCGCGTTTTAAAGACTTTTCAATATTCTCAATGTAATCTAACGAATCGTCTAAATAGAATAATAATTCTGGCACCCTACGCAATTGGTTTCTTGTGCGTTGCGAAAGTTCATGCTTAATTAATGGCTGGTTCGATTTAATACCTTCCATCAGTTCGCCTGCTTTATCGTTCGGAAAAATACTTAGGTAAATTTTAGCGATAGATAAATCTGTGGTCACTGCAACTTTAGACACAGATATTAGGGTATTACGAAGTCCGCCATCAATGGCAGCTTTTTGTAGAATGTCTACAATATCTTTTTGAATGACCCCAGCTATTTTACGTTGTCTTTGCGTTTCCATACTGCAAAAATACATATTAAAATGTATCTTAACCCCTATGTGATGCACTCTGAAGCAAATTAAGACATGAAAAAGATAGAACATTTAGGTATAGCGGTGAAAAACATAGAAGATTCCAATGCCCTTTTCGAGAAATTACTGGGGGTAGCACCCTATAAACAAGAAGAAGTTGCTTCAGAAGGGGTAAATACTTCTTTCTTTCAAAACGGACCTAATAAGATAGAATTACTGGCGTCAACCAACTCTGACGGACCAATCGCCAAGTTTTTAGAAAAAAAGGGGGAAGGTATACACCATGTAGCTTTTGAAGTCAATGATATCGTGGCGGAAATGGCACGATTAAAATCGGAAGGTTTTACATTGCTGAATGAAAAGCCTAAGAAAGGAGCGGATAATAAATGGGTTGCTTTCGTTCACCCAAAGACAGCAAATGGCGTGTTGGTAGAGTTGTGCCAAGAAATTCGAGAGTAAGCTTTATTTTGCTTGTGTCAGTTAAAAATAAGTAGTAATATTGCATCCGCAATTCGCGGGTTTTGTAGCTGGTTTGAGCACCAGTCTCTATCGATTTTAATCGAAACAAGAGTTTACAAAGCTAAAATATTGAATTATAACCGGTCCTATAGCTCAGCTGGTTAGAGCACCTGACTCATAATCAGGTGGTCCCTGGTTCGAGTCCAGGTGGGACCACTACTTATAAAGTAAACCCTTCAAGAAATTGAAGGGTTTTTTTATTTTTAGCAAAGACATCATCCAAGTACATCCATAATATCCACCTGTTCAATTAATATATTTTTAGAAAATGGAGTTATCTTTTTAAGGTTAGAAAACTGATTTATAATACTCTACCTCTTAATGTAGTAGTTTCAATTTCATATAGTTTTGGTCGAAGCCACTCTCTTGTTCGTCGAATTTGTTTATGCCTTTGTTATTTTTAAAGTTCTTTAGCAGAACCAATCATATATATAATTTTATATTAGAATTAACGGCATATTCGTAATGATGTCATTAATATTTTACTAAAAGAACAATCATGGAAATCTTCGAGACATTTTTCAATGAAATAATTGGTTTTCTAGGCATATCAAATGCTTTTGAAATACTACAGACAGGAGATTATAGTAAGTTCAGAACTTATGATGGTGTGGTTTCACTGATCTATCCGATAATACCACTATTATTAATTTTAGAATTGATATTGGGTTTGGTCTATAAAAAACCAGATACCAAAGTATACAAGGTCAATTTTTTAATTTATGTGTTCAATAGGTTTGTTGGTAGGTTTATTGCCATTGCCATGGTAACTATTTGCATTGGGCTATTTCAATCTTTTGCACCATTTCAGACCAAAATGACATGGTATTGGTTTATTTATGCCTACATCATTTGGGAATTTGCCCATTTTCTATATCATTATTGGGGCCATAAAGTCCGTCTTTTTTGGTGTCTTCATTCCACACATCACGCACCTGAAAATATGAATCTTTCGGTAACGCATGCACACTTTTTTTTAGAGGCGCCTTATGCTGATACGATACGCACTACTGTCTGCATTTTGTTGGGTGTACAGCCAGAACTATTGTTCTTGATTATGTTTATAGACGGTACTTACGGGGCTTTCATTCATATTGGCGAAAATGTTATTAAAGATGCACGGTTTGGATTCTTGAACAAAATTATGCTGACACCGTCTCACCATCGTGTACATCATGCACGAAATCCATTATATATGGACACCAATTTCTGTAATCTACTCAACATTTGGGACCATGCTTTTGGTACGTATCAAGAAGAGAAAAATGAAATTAAAATAGAATATGGTATTACTAGAGAAATGGATTCGGGTAATTTTATGGATGTCTATTTTGGAGAATTCACCGCCCTTTTTAAAGATATAATAAAAGCTCCCGGAATAAAAAACAAAGTTATGTACGCTTTTATGCCACCGGGATGGAGTCATACAGGAGATCACAAAACCTCCAAAATTACACGAGCTGAGTTTTTTCGAAATAATCCTGCCTATAATGCATCTTTAACAGTTGAGCAGCCAAATCCAATAAATAGCGACCCTGTAAAGTAAGGTTCATACAAATTTCTTGTTGCGTTAAATAGGATTTGCTCGGTCGTGTTTCATAAATTACTGATAGAATTCAGCTTAACATACAATTCAATAAATTCAACCCCATTAGATTACCGACTTAGAAATTAACATTTCTTTTAACATAATCTTTCTCTGTATCATTTACTTATCGTTTCACTATTTCTTAATTTCCTATTTTAAACAAACTAATTCGAAAAATGACTACAAAAAACTCTAAGTGCAAGTCGGCATTATTGACCCTTGTACTAGCCATTTCGTGCATATCTGTGACGGTGGCGCAAACCGTACCTTCTCCAGAAGATGTTTATGGTTTCAAAGTGGGTACCGATTACAAACTAGCCGATTATTCACAGATTGAAGACTACCTAAGTAAACTTGATGTTGCTTCTAACAGGGTCAAAAAAGTTGAAATTGGCACTACCGTATTAGGTAGAAAAATGTACATCTTGTTTATATCAAGTGAGCAAAATTTGACTCAATTAGATAAGTGGAAAGATATTAGTACCAAATTAGCACGTGTGCAGGTTACTGAAGATGAAGCTTTAAAACTTTCAGAGGATGGTAAAGCGATTGTTTGGGTAGATGGCGGTATGCACTCAACCGAATTGGCGCACGGCCAAATGACATCTGAACTGGCGTATTCCTTGGCAACTTCTGAGACCACCGAAATGAAAAAAATCAGGGAGAATGTTATCACTATTTTAATGCCGGTAATGAACCCTGATGGGTTAGATATTGTTGTTGATTGGTATAGAAAGAATATGGGTACGGCGTATGAAACTTCACGTCCGCCAATTTTGTATCATTACTATATGGGCCATGATAATAATAGAGATTGGTTTATGAATACAATGCCAGAGACGTATAATGTCACTAAGATTTTATACAACGAATGGTACCCGCAGATTGTGTACAACCACCACCAATCTTCACCATCATGGACAAAAATTTCACTTCCGCCGTACGCAGATCCTGTGAACCCAAAAATTCACCCTGCCATTACTGCTGCTGTGAGTGAAGTAGGTTCTGCAATGACGAAACGATTTTCTTTAGAGAATATGCCTGGCGCAATTGCCGATAATTTCTATACGATGTTTTGGAATGGCGGAGGCCGTACAGTTCCTTATTATCATAATATGATTGGTATCTTAACGGAAGTAGGTCACACTACCCCAACACCGAGATTTTATGACCCAGAAAAATTACCTAAAACAGTAGCTGGTGGTACACCAACAGACGGTACGGACATCATGTATCCAGACCCTTGGAAAGGCGGCGAATCACATTTTCGTGATGCGGTAGATTATATGCTTACGGCAACATGGGCGACTTTAGACTTAGCTGCTGACCGTAAAAGCAACTACTTGCACAACATTTATAAAATGGGTGCTTCGGCCATTGAAAAGTCTAAAACAGAAGGTCCGTATGCGTATGTAATCAGTAAAGACCAATGGGATGCCTTTGAGTCCGTCAACTTGGTCAATGTTTTATTACGTGGCGGAATTGAAATTGAAAAGGCCACTAAGAATTTTGAGGCTAATGATAAGAAATATGAAGCAGGTTCGTATGTAATATATGCGGGACAAGCGTTTAGACCGTATTTGATGGATTTGTTGGAGAAACAAAATTACCCAACCCGTTTTCAATATCCTGGTGGACCACCGGATACACCATATGATTTAGCGGGATGGACATTACCTTTTCAAATGGGTGTTGCTGTAGATAGAATTGCAGAACCTATGGAAATTGCTACCGAAAAAGTAGCTGATTTAGCCAAGTATTATGAGGGCGATGTAAAGGGCAAGGCTTCTTTTGGCTATGCATTGAGCGCCAATACGAATGCCTCGGTTATCGCAACTAACAAAATATTAAAGGCTGGCGGTACGGCGTATAAAACCAAAGCGGCTTTTAAATCGGGAAAAATAACAATTCCGGCAGGTTCCTATATTGTTTCTGGCGGCAGTGAATCTATCGACGCATTGGCTAGCGAGTATGGTCTTGAGGTTACGGGTTTATCCGCAGAACCAAAAATTGAGAGGACTAAAATTCACCTTCCTAAAGTTGGTTTGTACAAGTCTTGGGTGTCGAATATGGATGAAGGCTGGACACGCTTTGTGATGGATGAATATGAGTTTGAAACCGATACCTTACATGATAGAGATATTCAAACGGCAGACTTATCTAAATACGATGTATTGATACTGCCTTCGCAACGTGTGAAATCACTTTTACACGGACATTCTACCTTAGATATGCCTGAAAAGTTTACTGGAGGATTAGGACTTGAAGGTTCTGTAGCCTTAAGTAATTATGTGAAGAATGGAGGTACTTTAATGGCTTTTGATGAAGCTAGTAATTATGTGATCGAACAATTTGGCCTACCGATTAAAGATGCTACAGAAGGTACGGATAATAAAGAATTCTTTATACCAGGATCCTTAATTAAAACCGGATTCGACACTACACATCCGTTGGCATTTGGTATGCAAGATACGGTAGCGGTATCGTTCAATAAAAGCCGTGCGTTTGAGATTGAAAAACAGGAAAAGAAGGGTGAAGGTGGTACAGAAGATATTAAAGATGCCCCTGTTCCTGAAATAGAGGTTATTGCCAATTACGCCGAAAAAGATTTGTTAATGAGCGGCTGGGCTATGGGTGAGAAAAAATACATTGCAAAAAAACCAGCTATGGTAAAAGCAAAGTATGGTAAAGGCGCTGTTGTATTATTTGCTTTCAGACCGCAGTTTAGAGCGCAACCTAGAGGCACGTACAAGCTTATTTTCAATACCATATATGAAGGAGCTTCAGACTAGTTGAAGTAGAGAAAATTAAGATTGATTTTTTAAGAGCGGTTTTAATCGTGATGTCACATTGAGCGCAGTCGAAATGCTTAATTGGTCAGCAAGTTTAAACTTCGATAAATGAATAATAAAAAAGCCCATCAGATTCTGATGGGCTTTTTTTAAATCAAGTTAGATGCAATTATTTTAAATAAGTAAACTTTTCATTTTATTAAAAGATACAATCTATTCGGTCATAGGTCTGTTATTAAGGTAACCTTTGGATGTTTCCATAAAATACTTGCCGGTAGAGTTGGGGTAATTTCCTTTGTGAGCCATTTAGTATATGCATCAGTTTTCCCCGTTCCGGTTACAATAAATAAGATTTCTTTTGCTTCCAAAATGGACTTTATGCCTAAAGTAACACCAATCGTTGGTTGAGTTTGTTCAGAGAGAATCATCGTATGATTTTGGGTAGATGGAGCCAATTGTGAAACATAACACGGATTTGAAGGCCATTTTTCACTGGGCTCTATAAAACCCAAATGTCCGTTTTTTCCCATTCCTAAAATGAGAATATCCAGCGGACCTTTCTCATCAAGTGCTTTTTGCATTGAAACTACTGAATTCGCAGCTTGAATTTTACCAATTAGATTTGAAGTAGGAGAAAAGTAATATGTTCTTTCTGCGGATATTCCCCATGGAATTCTCACCTCTTTTTCAATGTAACTTTTACAACTACGTTGATTTTCAGATAATCCCACCCATTCATCCAATTGAAACAAAGAGAGAGACTTTGTATACTCACTTCCTTTCTTTGCGATAGAGCGATACATTTCCAAAGGAGAATTTCCGGTGGCAATACCTATTTTTCCAACAGGGTTCTTTTTAACCTTTTGAAGTAACCATTCTGCAGCTGTTTCGCTTACTTCGTTATAGTCTTTACATTGATGTGTCTTCATTAGTACCATGCTATTTCATTAGTATAAGTAACGCAGCCTTTATAAGTTCCGGGGATAGGGTTGTATCGTAATCCTTCCATTATTCCAATTTTAGAGGAAAAATATCCCCACTGTGTAAGCGACTTAAGATCTTTAAAATAAGAAGGGGTTGTACTGGTTGGCGAATTTGCCTCTTCGTCTATTTTGGCAATGAAGTCATATTGTTTTTCTTCGGATAAGTCTAAAAACCCACTGCTCAATAATTGGTTTAGTCCAATGATGATGCGGTCTTTTCTTTCGATTTCATAACAGTCTTCTACTATGAGGCCAATAAAATGCTGTACGTTTGCCTCTTTTGCTCCAGGAGACGTTGGTGTTTCGGGTAAAATAATTTCAACGATAACTGCCAGAAGCGATTGATATTCGTGGTTTAATAAAGAGGGATTACTATCCTTAGCACACCCCTCAAGAAGCCAAGAAAAGGGTATAAAGCTTGCGGCAGACCATTGGGCTACCAATCCTAATGCATTTCTTCGATTTATTTTTTCCATAATAAGTACGGTTTTTTGGCATCGGTCTTAAAAGGCAACTTGATTTTTTTTCCTTCTCCTGCCGAAGCATATGCTGCGAAAAGGACCTCCAAAACGGCCTTACCATCCTCTCCGGTAACCAGGGGAGTACAGTCATTTTTAACACAATCTACAAAGTGGGCCATCTCTTGTGGAAACCCATAGTTCCACAGCTCTTCATACATGGTAAAGCTCCAGCCTTTTGTGTTTCCTGCTTTTTCCACGGCATAGCCAATCCCTTTTTCACTATAGGTTAATATGGAATTTCCTTGTAGTATATCGGCATAAGCGACTCCTTCGCTTCCATGTATTTCGGCTTTATCATCCATACCTCCCTTTTTAATCCAGCTTTCTTCTGCAATTGCGGTTACCCCATTGCTAAATTCTAAGATAAGCACGCTGTTGTCATCACCAATGGTTTTGTCTTTATGCACAGAGGTTTGCATTTGTGCATACACCGAAACAATAGAAGCGTTTGGGTTTAACCACCTGAAGAACTGAATGGCATGACATCCCATATCCATCATAACGCCACCCCCTGATTTTTCAACATCATAAAAATGGGCTGCGTGAGGGCCATCGTGCTTTTCAGACTGTTTAAAAAGCACCGGATACCCCAAAGCTCCTTCATCTAACAAGGCTTTTAAGCGCACATATTTTGGTGTAAAACACAATTCTTCCGCATACATAAGTTTCACCTTATTTTCTTTACAGGTTTCGATCATAAGATCTGCCTCCTGCAAGTTTAGGCAAAGGGGTTTTTCTACGACGACATGCTTTTTTGCTTGGGCAATTTTTACGGCTAATTCACAATGTAAAAAGTTGGGTGCTCCAAGAATAACCATATCAATATCGTCTAGGGCTAAAAAGCTATCTATATCAGTAAACCAATTCGGAATCTGGTGTTGTTTGGCAAAGGCTTTTACATGCTCTTCGTTGGGAGACATTACCGCAACTATCACTGCATCGGCTACTGTTTTCAATGCTTCAGCATGAATATTTGCGATAAATTGAGACCCTATAATACCAACGCCTACCTGTTTATGTTGCGTAATTTTCATAGCTGTTGTGTTTTTAAGTGTTCGGCGGCATAGGTTGCAGCTCTTGCTGTAAATGCCATATAAAGCAATGACGGACTTTGGTTTCCCGTACTCGTCATACATGCACCATCAGTGACAAATACATTCTTGCACAGGTGCAGTTGGTTATGCTCATTAAGCATAGATGTTTTTGGGTCGGTTCCCATTCTGCATCCCCCCATTTCGTGTATATCAAGGCCAGGTGCCTGTTTAGAATCGTTTTGTTCAATATCGATGCATCCCATAGTTTCAAGCATCGCTTTGCTTTCGGTTAAAAAGTCTTGCACCATCAATTCGTCATTATCGTCATAATTCACATCTGTAACGAGCTGTGGAATTCCCCAAGGATCTTTATCTGTCTTTGATAAATAAACCCTATTGGATGCTTTCGGAATCGTTTCGCCCTGCATATACATATATGCTTGCCAATCTCCCGGTAGTCGAAGTCCTTCTTTATAGGCCGCTCCAATACTTGGTCCATTTTCTTGAGCCTCTTGATTTCTAGGTCGTGATGCGCCACTGAAAATAGTGTATCCCCCAACAAAGGGCATATCATGCTTGTATACATTTCTATAATTGGCTAAAATTAATTCAGAGGGATTCCTTCCATAAACATACGTGTCTTTAAAACCATCAAACTTGCCCGAAGTCCATCCGCGGTAATTATGAAAACCTATATATCTCCCAAGGATATCATGATCATTTCCTAGGCCATTTGGAAACCGTTCTGAGGTGGAGTTTAATAGGATAAGATTAGAATTCAGTGCCGAGGCATTCACAAAAACGATACTGGCTTTTAATTCTTGCCGCTCCCCTGTAGTTGTATCTATATACTCAATACCCGTTGCCTTTTTTTTATCGTCATCATACATGATTTTAACCACTACCGCATCGGAGAGCATGGTTAAGTTTTCAGTTTTTTTTGCAGCGGGCAATGTGCTAGAATTACTGCTAAAATAGGCGCCAAAAGGGCATCCTCTCATACAAAGATTTCTAGATTGGCATTTTCCCCTGCCTAATGCTAAATGGTGTTCTTTAGGTTCGGTCAAATGTGCCCATCGTCCATGTACCAAGTGCCTGTCTGGATAGTTGTCGCTTAAGGTCTTACTCATGTGCTGTTCCACACAATTCATTTCAAACGGGGGCAAGAACTCCCCATCGGGCATAGATGCTAACCCATCTTTATTTCCACACACTCCAATAAAGTCTTCGACCATATGATACCAAGGTGCCATTTCGGTGTAATCTACGGGCCACTCAATACCATACTTATATTTGAAAGGAGATTCGAATTCCGATTGGCTCCACCGTTGGCACGCCCTACCCCATGTTAACGATTTTCCACCTACTTGATATCCACGGATCCAATCGAAAGGCTTTTCTTGTACATAAGGCTGATCCTTATCTTTAATAAAAAAGTGAGCAGTGTCTTCGCCAAAACCTGCCGCTTTAGAGATTAATGGGTTCTCTTCTTTGAAGGTATTTGTCATCATGCCGCCATGGGGAAAATCCCACGGTTGCAGGTGAGCGGTAGGATAATCTTTTTTGTGTTCCACATTCCTTCCCCGTTCCACAACACAGGTTTTTAGACCGTTTTCACACAATACTTTAGCGGCCCATCCACCAGAAATGCCGGACCCAATAACGATGGCATCGAATGTTGTATTCATTTAAAAAGGATTCTATTTCTTAAATATAATCAATACCTAGGGGATTTTAAAAGCAAAGTGACGGGGCGAGATACCTTATTTATAGCCTTACACTAAGAAATTGTCAATGCTGATGGGTGTGATTGTTGTAGTGTTCTTTTAGCAAGTCCCTACCAAAATCGCCATCAAAATCGCGCCATACCGAGTGTATGTGGTTGGCATTGTTTTGGCTGTTGTCAAATTCTATCATAAAGGTTTTACCCTGTATGCGGTAGTAGTGTGCTTTTCCAAGTTCTGTGGCACCCGCCCATGCAAATCGCATTTCATCGAGTTCCTCTTTACGGATGTTACTTATTCTCGCCATGGCCTGTTCTGCGGGGATAGTGGAAGCATATTCGTAAATAATATCCATTAACAGCTTTTTCTGATCAGCCGTCAGATTGTTGACCAATATACCTTCAACGGGAAGTTTTTCCGCAACGGGTTTGTTGAAGCTTACGATATCGTTATAAGCTTTTTCATTAAAAATGGCTGTTTGTTTCTGAGTTGTACTTAGCATGTTAATGAGCTGTAAACCCATGTCTTCTTCATTTACCAAAGGGCTAAATCCCTTTCGTGCGCCTTCCATAATCCTTCCAGGGTTTGAACCGAAGAATCTAGGGGTATATGAAACGGCATCTGCAACGGTAGTAAAATGTAGCGAAACATGATGCCCTTCAAAAGTCCACATCCAAACATCTTCCTGTGTTGGATCGCCGTAAATGGAAACGTAATATTGTTCTGGATCTCTGTAAACGGGGTCTCCTGAACTGGCCGCCAGTACTTTTTCTAAACCAATGATTTCAGTGGTTTGCTTATAACCTGTATCACTCAATGATGATTGTAGTAGTTTGTGTACTAGTTCTTTTTGCTCTGTACGTAACTCTTTTAACGGCAGCCCTTGTCGTTCATAAGAACTCCAAGGCAGAAAGTGCCAGTCGTCTCGGTCATCCGCTTTAAACTCATGAACAATCTTTGCTTTTTGGGGCGGTGTCAATGAGCTAATAAATTGATTGACGATGACTACATCTTGAGAGAATATCAATACTGGGAAAATAGTAATAACGAATAAAATAAAATGCTTTTTCATGTGCAGAGCTTAAATTAATACGTCACTTTAAAAATACTTCCACCAAAATCATCACAGACATATATGGCACCATCTGGCCCCTGTGCTAATCCGCATGGGCGATGTTTTAGTTCTCCACCTTCTAGGTTGGCCAAATCAAAACCGGCGAAGTTGTCTAAGAATATTTCCCAATCGCCACTAGGCTTTCCATTTTTAAAAGGAACGAAAGCCACAAAATAGCCTTTTTTAAGCGCTGACGATTGATTGTGAAATGCCACGAAGGCTCCGTTTTTATATTTTTCTGGGAACATATCGCCCGTATAGAAAAGTAAATCATTAGGTCCTAAATGCGCTGGGAATGCCACTATTGGATTAATAAAACCGTCTTCACTGGTTTGCTCGCCATCTCCACCATATTCGGGAGCTAGCATACGCTTATTTTTAATCGGATCATAATAGGTGTTAGGCCATCCCGCATTATCACCCTCCTTTAGCTCATATAAGGTTTCGGCAGGTAATTCAGCATCTTGTTTTTGTGTGTATAGTTCAGGATAAAAATTATGGAATCCGCCACGGCCATGGTCGGTGGCGAATAAGGAGTTCGTGTTATGATTCCATGTGATTCCCACTGCATTTTTAAGTCCCGTAGCGTATTGTGAACCATCGGCAAAAGTCTGATTCAATTTATCGGTTTTAAATTTCCAAATTCCTCCTGCAGAATCTAAAATCGTACAAGGCATCATTCCTGCTTTAGCATCGTTATCTCTACAGGCATCGTTCCAAGAACCAATGGTCACATAAAGGTTGTCATTATCATCAATGGTAAAAGGCTTGGCATTATCCATTCCCATATCAATGAGTCCGTCTACTATTTTTTCTGGAGTGTTTGTATCAATAACTTCATGGTCGCTATTTAATTTATAGCGAAATACACCAGAATTGGAGGACGCATATAAGTAATCGTCTGTTGCTAGAATACCGGTACCTGGCATATCGGCAAAGTACTGTTGTTCATCAATAGCACCGTCTTTGTTGTTATCCTTCAGTAAGACAATCGCCTTATCATCTTTTAAGACGGACCTGTTGGCATAAATATCTCCGTTTTTAGAAATCGTCAGATGCCGCACAGCCCCTAAATCTTTCGCAACCTCTGTGACCGAGAAGCCTTCAGGAGCTGTTAAGATAGTTTTATTCGTTATCGTTTTTACAACTGGTTTTGTTTCGGTTTTACATTGTACAAGAAACGTTGCACATGCTATGGTGGTAATAAACAGTAAGGGTTTTTTGGTGATGGATACTAGTATCATACGTTGGTTTTTGTTGATCGGTAAAGTTTGATTATTTATAATGTATGTGAAATAAGATGTGTTATCCTCTAGAAATTATGCTAAGTGATACTTCACGAAAAACCAATGATGACATCCATATGGTAAAAGATGACATCATCTAGTTTCCCTAGAATATTGTAAGCGGAATATGGTGTTATAAAATCGGAGTCAGCACTATATTTCTATAGGCAACATTACCGTGGTCTCCCTGTAAATAAAGAGGACCAGCAGCAAAAACATCAGAGCTGATTGCTCCGCCTGTTGGGCCTTCTGCAGGGGCATTATCGACAATCTTTTTTCCGTTTAAAATAACCGTTACATGGCGGTCTACCAGAGTAATATCCATGGTCTGCCATTCACCAGCGGGCTTTTCAGCATTTTCGCTAGGGGTAGCACGACTGTATAAGGCACCCATATTATGACTGTCAAGAGGCTGGCCGTAAGAGTCTACCACTTGTATTTCATATAATCCTCTAAGATAAACGCCACTATTATGTCCCTTTGGCACATTGACCTCTAGCTTTAAATTGAAATCTTCAAACTCTTGGTCGGTACGTAAGTTACCATAATAGATATGCTCGCCATTTTCTGGTTGTACGGGGTCATTCTGCAGGGTACCGTTTACTACTTTAAATCCGTTTGGGCTATTTGGGTCAATCGTCCTCCAGCCGGTCAAATCTTTTCCATTAAAGAGTTTTATGGGCTTACCGAATTTTAAGGCACTTAAATCTGGTGCTGGGCCAACGGCAGGCATACGTCTACCAGCGAAATAACTAAGTTCTTCTCCGTCATGACCCCAAGAAGGGCCTGTCATGGTTCCGGCAATTTCATCATTCTTTTTAGTAATGCGCATGGTCCACGTTCTTGTATGGGTGCGTTCTTTACCTGAAGTTGTTTTTAACTTTTGTTCAGACGTACGGGTAACCACTAGGGTATTTTCGTCTACTACATAGATATCGGATACCGGAAGCACACTGCCACCAATCCATAATAATTCGCCATCTAATACGCCTTGCTCTTCATGAACTTTTAGCCAAGCCACACCACCACCAACAACGTCAATGGTCCAAGTACCCAGAAAACTATTTTCTGATTCAGGGATTGGTTCACAGGGGGTATGTGCACATAAAGAGGCAAAGGCCAAAAGAAAGGCCATGAGAAAACTAGGAAAATTTTTCATGATGTCGTTGGTTTAAGTTTGTTGGTTTGGTGGTACATGAAGCATGTATCGTAATTAAAAATAAGGATAATAATAGAAGACGCTCCCTGTAGTTTTAAAGTTTAACAGCGAATTATGGTAAGCTTAACAAAGTTGTTTAAGCGGGTGTAGAACCATCACAATTGGTGTGTAGAGATGCGGATTAATTTTAAGATTTGAATGAACAATACAATGTTCGTATATAAAATGACAAAGGAGGGAATTAAAGGTTCAATTATGAATAAAAATGCGTGACCAATTTCCTGTGAAATAACATCTTTATATAACAGGGGAAAAGAAAATTATTATCTACTTTTTAACGTTTGTTTATAAACAGTTGCATTAGTGATTATGAGCACCTATGTATGCTAAGGGTTATTCAAAGTTAATGCGGTCGCGTATGGTGCCATCTTCTCTGTGAATAATGACATCGGCCTTGTATTTGCGGGCAAGGCGTTTAGCTTTGTTAATCGCTGTAGTCTGGAGTCTGTGCTTAGAGGTAATGCGTTTATTGCCTTCGCGCCGTACTGCCCATGCATTTTTATAGGGTACTACATGTTGGTGCCATGTTCTTCCTCTTTTGTCTTGGCGGGCACTATTAAAAAAAACTTCTACCAGTTCAATTAAAATAGTAAACCAAGATCGGGTAGTGTTGTTTTTGGGCATGGTACATTAGGTATAGCTATCGAAGATACTATTTTCAGAGAAAAAGGTGAACGCTTTGGAACCCGAGAGCTTCGCGATGCTAATTTTCTCGTACCTCAAAAATTCATTCGAAGTGACATTCATTTGTTTTTGCTGCTTCGTTGTTTAATGCTATCGTCAGTTCGAGTGAAACCCTGAAAGAGGTTTAATATCGAGAACACTTTGGTGCACGCGAGCTTCTCGATACATTTTTATTTCCGCTCTCGCTCAATGAAAACACTCGAAGTGACATAAGGGTCATAAGTGAGAAATGGATATCAGAGTATCAAATGTCAGTTCGAGTGGCGTCCTGAAAGAGACGTTGTATCGAGAACACTTTGGTGCACGCGAGCTTCTCGATACATTTTCATTTCCGCTCTCGCTCAATGAAAACACTCGAAGTGACAAAAGGGGTCATAAGTGAAAAATGGATATCAGAGTATCAAATGTCAGTTCGAGTGGCGTCCTGAAAGTGACGTTGTATCGAGAACGCTTTGGAACACGCTAGCTTCTCGATACAATTTCATTTGCGCTCTCGCTCAATGAAAACACTCGAAGTGACAAATTGGGTACGAAGTGATAATGGAATCTCAGGGTATCAAATGTCAGTTTTAGTGATGTCTTGAAAGTAAAAAAAGGAGTAATTTTATAAAGGAATAAACAATTTTTATGTTTGGTTTTACAATTAAAAGTTTAAAAAATAGTTTGAAAGAATTATATTACAAATCCTAAAATTAAAAAGTATACGTAGTAATGGCAAAGATTGAAATAAAAGGTTCCCCCGAAGAACTTGAAAGAGTAACCACTTTCTTGGCAAACAACAACATAAAGTTTAACGTCGTAAATGATTATGGAAATCACTCATTAGACGATATCGACAGGTATCAACATCTTATGCGTAAGTATACCTAGAATTTTTTGTACCTTATTTAAATATGTTCAAAATATTATGAAAGGCTTACAAGAAATTAAATCAGCAATAGACCTTTATGTAGACGATACCAATAGGTCTGCACTAGAGGTTGTAGATGCGCTTCACAAATATTACTTCAATAAGGCGGTAACGGCCGAGATTAAACTATACAAGAAGAAAAAGAAAAAGGTAGCTCAAATTACGAAGGACTTAAAAATATCGCACCGACGGTTTTATAGAATTTTGGAAGACAAGAAAGTGGAGTTCACCAAGTACAATAAGTCTAAGGAAGAAGACGAGGCGTAATTGTTAGCATCCTTTTTAAAAAAAGGATTGATAAAGGAGAATAAAAATGAATCAAGAAGCACTATCAAAACTTAGTTCAGTAGAATTGCTTAAAAGGTATACGGCAGTAAAAACCATGGTATGGCTGCTAGCAATAGGGTTGACAGGTGTGTTGCTATTCTTTATTTATATGTCGATACAAGATGGATTTACCCCTTTACTTGCGGTACCTTTAGCGCTTTCGGTAATTATTCCTTTAAATGTAAAGAACATGAAAGCACTTAAAAAGGAATTAGATTCAAGGAAATAAATAAATTTAAATGAAGAGAAAAACACTATCAATCATTGGGATGGTAATCGCCTTAATAACCATACTTTCTAGTTTTTTTGCTATGGGAGACACAGGCCAAATTTTCGGATTTGAAATGGATATTTGGGTATATCGCCTAATTTGGCTTGCATTGTTCGGTATAATTCTAAATGGGTATATCAAGGAAACTAAAAAATTCAAATAGCGGATTTATTCAAAAATGTAGTTACCAAAAGTTGAAGGTGATTATACCTCTAACCTTTATATCCCATGAAAATTCGAAAACCCAAAATCAGCGATATCATCTTTGTGGTGTTCATAGCCTTGTTATTAATCCCACAAACTAGAACACCCATTCAAGTTGCGCTCAATAAGTTAAAAGTTGCCGTATGGTCGCCAAGTATTTCAGACACCGAAGACCAAGAAAAGGTAGTTCCTTTTGAATATGCGGTACAAGAGTTGAATGGAACACCAAAACGGATTGGTATAGGCCAAGGGAAAGTTACTTTTTTAAGCTATTGGGCAACATGGTGTCCGCCCTGTATTGCCGAGCTTCCCGGAATTCAAGAATTATATGCCGATTATGGAGACAAAGTTGATTTTGTTTTGCTGACCCAAGAAGAGACGGAGAAAGTGCAGCGATTTATCACTAAAAAAGGCTATGATGTACCGGTGTATATTCCGCAAATGCAAGCGCCTGAACTATTACAAAGCAACAGTCTTCCTACCAATTATATCATAGATGCTAAAGGTAACATTATCATCAAAGAAACCGGTGCCGCCGATTGGAACAGTGCTAAGGTTAGGAAGCTCTTAGAGGGCTTATTGGCCGAATAGTTAAGGTGTCTAATGCACCCTACAATTGACGAAAAGGTACAAAAAAAGCCGAAACTAAGTTCCGGCCCTTTCCACATCTCCCAATCAAAGAAAAGTTAATCGTTTACCTCACTTAATACGTTACCACTGTCATTAAAGACAACATCTTTTTCATCATTCCATCCTTTTTCAAGTTCTACCTCATATACAGATGAGCCGTTTACTGTCGTCTTTTCAACAGAATCTACTTTGTAACCGGCATAATTGCTAGCAATAGCTGTTTTAATAGATTGCGGCAAATCGGCTTCCGTTATTTCTTGCTCCATTTTTGAGGTATTGCCATCTGGTGCATACCAAATTTCATAATCCTGCCTATCAATTTCAAATTCCACTTTATACGAAGTCCCCTCCATTTCCCATTCCACATCATGGGCTGTAGGGTAGCTTTGCACAAAGCTTGTTCTTAAATTTTCAGGTACCGTATTCGGATTAATATCTTGTGCAGATACGCTGAATACACCTAGTAATGCTAAAGTTGCTATTATTAAATTTTTGTTTTTCATCTTATGTAATTTTTAATTCCCTCCAAAGAAAAGGAGCAAATCTAGAATGAATTGGGAATGCTATTTTTTTGATAATTCATTCTAGTGGTACATACATAGTGGTAGTATTCCCATTTCTTTTTAGAATGTTATTATATTGTTGTTAGAAACAATACTCAATGAAGATTCTGATTATAGAAGACGAACCGCAAATGCTCGAGAATATGCGACAGACTTTAGAGCGTGAGCAATATATAGTAGAAACGGCATCTAATTTTGCCGATGCCAATGATAAAATTGGAGTTTATAACTATGATTGTATTTTGTTAGATATTACGTTGCCCGACGGTAATGGTTTAGAGCTTTTGAAACAGTTGAAAGCAATGGGAAAAGAAGATGGGGTTATTATAGTTTCTGCAAAAGATTCATTAGATGACCGTATAAAAGGGCTCAATTTAGGAGCAGATGATTACCTGCCGAAACCTTTTCATATGGCAGAACTACATGCTCGTGTTAAGGCAATTGTACGCAGGCGTAATTTTGAGGGTAATAATCGCATAGAAATTGGAAACGTTAGTCTAGACCCGGAAAGCCGAAGTGTTGTCATTCATGGGAAAGAAGTGGTGCTAAACCGTAAAGAGTATGATGTGTTGACCTATATGATTTCGAACAAAACACGCTTAGTTACCAAAACGGCATTGGCAGAACATGTGTGGGGCGACCATATTGACCAAGCCGATAGTTTTGACTTTATCTATTCTCAAATAAAAAACCTTCGTAAAAAATTATCCGATGCCGAGGCCACTATTGAAATTGATGCGGTGTATGGGGTCGGGTATAAATTACAGCTGATTTAAGGTGTAAATTCGAATCGTTTTTATGCTTATTATTTGCCTTTTATAAATTAACCTATGAAACTTCTTAATCACACTACAAAATACTTCGCAATACTGTTGATTGTGCTAATATCGGTGTGGGCGGTCATATTTTATTTTGCAATGTTAGATGAGGTATATGACAGCTTAGATGACGGTCTTGAAAATCAAAAGGAAATAATCATAAAAGCGGCTGTTAATAATCCAGAATTATTAAACGATACGGAATTCGGAGTCAATAATTACACGATTAAAGAAACCGATATAGAGGGACATAAAAAATTTAAGGACAGCTACCGTGATACATTGATGTATATGCAGAACGAAGAAGATTATGAGCCAGTTCGCATTCTAGAGAGTGTTTTTGAGCAAGATGGCTCGTACCACAAAATAAAGCTGATCACCTCTATGGTTGAAGAGGATGACCAGATAGAAAACCTGTTTATTTACCTTGTTGGATTATACATTGCCTTAATTCTCAGTATCGTCGTGCTCAACAATTTTGTGATGAAAAAGATATGGAAACCGTTCTATAAGCTCATCGATAGGTTGAAGACATTTCGTATTGAAAAAGATGACCCAATTACGGCTGAACCCACGAACATTGATGAATTTAAACTGCTCAATAAAAATGTAGAGCGATTAACAACAAAATCTCGTGATAGTTATGTTGCACAAAAAGAGTTTATAGAAAATGCGGCGCATGAGTTACAGACTCCTTTGGCGATAGCCATTAATAAATTAGAATTGTTATTGGAGAAAGACCAATTTTCGGTGATCCAATCGCAAGAAATAGGGAGTGTGTTAGACAACTTATCGCGATTAACACGGTTGAACAAATCATTGTTGCTGTTGTCTAAAATTGACAACCGACAATATGTTGAAGAAGAATATATTGATTTTAATCAGCTTGTGGAGGGCATCGTTGATGACTTCTCTGATTTTGCAACACACCGTAATATTCCGTTGCAGTTGTCTTCTAACGCGACACTTCATTTTAAAATGAATAGAGATCTAGCCATTGTATTGATGACCAATTTGGTTAAAAATGCTATAGTACATGGTGAGCAAGGGAATCCGGTAGAAATCAATATTGCAAAGAATCACATTAGTATCAATAATTTTGGGCAGAAAGAAACCCTGAAGAGTGATGATATTTTTAAACGCTTTCGAAAAACCGGAACTGATAACCGATCTACAGGTTTAGGACTTGCTATTTCAAAAGCTATTGCAGAGAAGTATGATGTGCGATTGAATTATGCATACCAAGAAAAGCACGAATTCTACCTTGATTTCCCCATAAAAAGTTAAGTTTTTTGTAAAATCTTCGAACACAGCCAAATTCCTAATTGTTTTCAGATTTGGCAGCTATTTTTGTAGTAATAAAGTTCCGTGTACATTTTTTATGCATTGCATTTCAATAAAACGCGAACTGATCTCGATAGTTGAAAAACCTCTTAAAATGTACAGCAGGTTTATAAAAATATGGAATGATGAATGCAACTAAGAACACAATAAATATGGTGAAAATAAAATTCTGGACAGTGGTAGCCTTAATTCTTTGCATGGGTTTTATGTTCATGAATTTTAAAGATTGGTCACCAATTGATACTACCGACAAGGTAGCTTATGAAATTGTGGGCCGATGGGAATTACCTGTAGCGCTTCGAGAGGTTTCAGGAATATCATGGCTTGATAACAATAGAATTGCAGCCGTACAGGATGAAGACGGAATCATTTTTATTTATGACCTAAATCAGAAAAAGGTTGTTGAAGAACTAAAATTCGGGAATGCAGGAGATTATGAAGGTTTGGCTATACAGGGTAAGAATGCCTATGTATTGGAGAGTAGCGGTAGAATTACCATCGTTGAAAATTTTCAGGACGATGATAGAACGGTACTATCTTTTGATACCGGATTTGATATTGAGAACAATATGGAGAGTCTTGAGTTTGACAAAGAGCATAACCAATTATTGATGATACCTAAAGACCGTGATTCAACTTCCGATAGAATAAAGTGTGTTTATGCCTTTTCTTTGGATAATAATAGATTGATTCCAGAACCAGTATTTAAGATTGATATGGGTGATGAGGTATTGAAGCATTTTAGGGAAAAGAAGCTATACAAAACTTTTCGCCCATCTGATATAGCGATTCATCCGCAGACCAAGGAAATCTATGTGTTAGAAGGTACTAAGCCGAAATTGTTGATTTTAGACAGCAATGGATCTGCTAAACGTGCCTATAAATTTGATTCCAAAATATTTCCGCAACCAGAGGGAATTACATTTAGTCCTGATGGAACACTATATATTTCAAGTGAAGGAAAGAAGGACGGTAATGGTACTATTACCGAACTAAAATTACAGAAATAAGCGAATACCAGGTTTAATTATACCAATTTTTGTTGAATGTACGAATGCATGAGATCCTTTTTCTCTAATGCCTTTTCGGCAAAATCAAAAAGACTCAAACACCTATCTAAATTTTGATTCTCATAAGCGACTTTATAGTACTTATTATTATCTAAATAATCCGTTAGCGCCCGCAACCCATGAATGAAGGGCATAAATACGGCACCAAGAGGTAAGCTTTGTTTTTCGGCTTCGGTTAAAAATGAGTCGTTAGATGCTAGTCCGTCAACAAAGGCTTCAAACAATTCTGTGTTAAAAGTAATGAGGTCATGATTTTGCTCATCCTCAGGGGCAACATTGACAACAGTTCTTATCGCATCACCAAAATCATAATAGAAATAGCCTTTCATAATAGTGTCCAAATCAATTAAGCAAAGTGCCTTATCGGTGGTTTGTGAGAACAACATATTATTTAGTTTGGTGTCATTATGACAGATACGCACGGGCAAAGTTTCATTGTTTAAAGCATCTAATTCTTTTAAAAAATGATGAGCTTTTTTTATAGCTTCCTTGGCTATTTGACGCTTTTCTGAATCGGAAGCCGCTAATGCTTCTTCAAACTCATTGGCCCTGTGTGCAAGGTTGTGAAATTTAGGAAGGGTATCTTTAAACAGGTCTACTTCAGTCTTTTTCAATAGCT
Organism: uncultured Maribacter sp.; assembly: GCF_963977385.1. GTDB lineage: Bacteria > Bacteroidota > Bacteroidia > Flavobacteriales > Flavobacteriaceae > Maribacter. Next base: position 249,721 of record NZ_CAXBOU010000001.1, read on the forward strand.
TATGAAACCCGCCTACGATTCGCCCCGCTTCAAAAGCAGTATGGGTATTAGTGGTTGTATTATATGTAGTGCTATCAGGAATATAGGTCATAATTCGCCAGAAACCATCAGTACCTTTTAAGCAATTTTCTCCATTTTTAGTAGGCAGAAAAGTTATCTGAGCATAATCATCAGCCTTCAAATGAGGTAGCGCATAATTGATATTATCCATCAATATACCTGCGTTCTTAAATACATTTTGATTTATTCTTTGAAGAATATATTGTTGCTTCTCCTCATCTGTTACTAAAAACGTATCGTTTATGAGTCCCGCAGTTAAGGATGTCCATTGAAACTGATTTCCGTTGAGGTTAAATTCTTGAAGTATATCAAGAATATTATGCTGTTGGGTCATAGAAGTGCTATACAATTTGGGCACTAAAGATATTAAAACCATTTATGGCAAGCATAGGCTCTTGAGATTAGTTGTGCTAATTTGTTTCAGAAAAGTCAAAATGTTTCATTTTAAAAAACAGTTTAAAACGACACAAAGTGTTTTTCGGTAGAACACCTTCAACTTAACAAAATAATTAATTTAATTACGAACAAAGGCAATAGGGGCTATAGGTTATACGTTTGTAAGTCAATTCATACAATATTAAAATTTGAAAAGACAACGCGTTGTCAAACCAAAATTAGTGCCGGTTCAAGTTAAACAAACCGTTTAACCTTTTTTAAGGTAGTATACCTAATGCATAAATGATTTGAACCATTTGAAAGTTTTTGAAAGAGATTATAAAAACCCCCAAGAATGATTGAGATTAAAACCTATTTAAAAATTTCCGTATTATTTTTTACTTCTTATTACACACAAGCCCAATGTGAGGTTTTTAAAAGTGAAATTACCGATGTGCAGAATTATATGATGCAGGTAAGTCAACTAAGTGATTCGTTGAGTACCGCTGCTGAAACTGCTTCTTATGATGCGCGGTTGAGTACGGCACGCACAAATACCAAAACGGTTATGTTACTTATGGGACAAGCGGTTACTGCTGCCGATGAAGCTGTTGTTCTTGCTTCAGAAGCGCAATATGATTCTGAAAGTTGTGGATTAGAAGAAGCTGTTAGCTATACAATTGATGCAGAAAGAAACGCTATCGATGCACGTGATTTTTCTAGTGAGGCGTTTGAAAATGTAAAGAATGCTTCAAAATCAAAGAACCTTGGGAACCTACAGTTTTATATGCGTAAAGCACAAAGGTTAATCAGAGAGGCTCGAGATTCTGCCGATGCTTCGGCCTATGCTGCAGAAAACGCACACTATAGCTGTAGCCATGATATGGACCATGCTAGTTTAGATAGATAAATTTTCCTACTGGTTTTAGGCATAAATAATAAGAAAGGTTTGTTGTAGAGTTGCTACATCAAACCTTTTCTGCTTTTCCTGCGCCTAAACCCATATATAGTTTAATGAAGGAAATACCAAAAAGTACCATAATCGCATAGTCCCAATTGCCAGTTATGTCAAAAATGGCACCAAACAACATGGGTCCGGTAGCGGCTACTAAATAGCCGACAGATTGCGCCATTCCTGATAATTCTGTTGCGCTTTCGGTATCATGTGAACGTAAGACCAAGAATAGTAAGGCAAGGCCGAATGTGCCGCCTAAAGCAATTCCTAGTATTGAAACCCATAAAGCGACCATACCAAATTCAGGAAATAGGAGTCCGGTTAAACTGATTAGTTCAAGAAGCACCAAAACCACGACGATACCGCGTTGGTTTTTTTGTTTTCCAGCTAAATAGGGTATGACTAAAGACCCGATAAATCCCGTTGCTTGAGATAGGGAGAGCATCCATCCGGCGAAGGCGGCATCATAACCTCTACTTTGTAGAATGACAGGTAGCCACGCTAAAATTGTATAAAATACCATCGACTGTAGCCCCATAAATAAGGCTATTTTCCACGCCAATTTAGACTTCACCATTTTTTTCATAGCTACTGCAAAACTTCTATTGCTGGTACTTTTTTTCAATTTACCCACTTGCGGCATCCAAATAAAAATAGCTATAAATGAAAGTAAGCTCCAAACGACTAATGAACCACGCCACCCCAAATTAAGATTATCCGCCAAGGGTACACTTAACCCTGCAGCCAAAGCGGCCCCTACTGACATAATACTAGAGTACATACTGGTAATAAACCCAGAGTTTTCACTGAAATTTCGCTTGGTTAAACTTGGTAACAATACATTCCCCAAGGCGATTGCAATACCTAATAAAAAAGTACCTAAATAAAGAGCAGGTATCCATTCAATAGAGCGCAGGGAAATACCAATCGTCAACAAGATCATAGCGCCCAATAAAGTACCGCCAATACCAAAACGTTTAGTAAATAAAGGTGTTAGGGTAGAAACTACTCCGAATGCAATAAGCGGTAGCGTCGTCAACAAGCCTAAAAGTGTGTTCGATAGTCCTGTACTATCTCGAATTTCTTCAATTAAAGGACCTACACTTGCTAATGCGGGGCGTAGATTTAGGGCTATAAAAACAATACCGGCTATCAATAGATAGTTGGTAGTTTTTTTTGAATTTTTTATTTGGGATTCTGACATATTGATAGCCTTAAAAAGCCAATGCAAAAGTATCGAAACCTATTCCTTAAATGATGTATTGAAATTTAAAATTTATAGACAAAACCGAGCGAATAGCTATCCGCATCATTTGAAAAACTTAGCTGCATATGTTCTTTTTGGTAGGGTGTGGTAAAAATATAGGCACTACCAACACCCACGACGGCTCCTGCCAGTACATCCCAGCCATCATGTTTTTGGGCATTTATACGGCTGTAGCCCGTATAGCCCGCTAAAATATAGGCCGGTATTCCATAGCTCCACCCATATCTTTTTTGAATAAAGGCAGCACTTTGGAAAGTGGTTGATGTATGCCCAGAAGGGAAGGCCCTTTCCCCATTATTATAGGGTCTGTTTTTGTTCGTTGTATATTTAAGTCCAATAGTGACCGCTTGGTTAAGGGCAAAACTTTTTGCAAATTGTAAGGTGCCTTTATAATCGCCCGCAATAAGACTACCCGTAAGGGCAGATGCTGGCATTGCAAACAGTAAAACATCACCAGAAGTTTGTATAGCATCACTTTGGCTGTAAGCAGTTGTTGAAATAACTATGATAAAAAGAAGAGCCAGTTTAGTGCACAGTATTTTTGGCTCAAAATAAGTAAGCATATATCGCTGTATTTTAATTTTGATCGAAAATTAAAATACAATTCTAAAGAGAATTTAAAGTTGAGCTAATTCGTGCTGTTTCTGAGACAGTTATTTTGCCGTAAGCACACACAATGATTGTTCTAGCAAGGAAATCGTAAGCTCGTTATTATCAATTCGGTTATGCTCCCCATCTATCTGGGTGTCGAAGAAATCTGAATGTTCACACTTAAGGTTTACTTCTTTCGTCTGAAAGCTTCTCGATTCTTTTAACCAATGTACTTTTCTAATGAGGATTAAGAATCCTAACCAAAGCATTTTCAGCCTTCCAATTTTCTTGATGATAAGCACATCTAGTAACCCATCTTGTAATGATGCTTTTGGAGTCAAGCTAAGTTTATAACCCATTTCATTGGAGTTGGAAATAAGAATGATAAACGGATTTACTATTGGTGCTTCCCCATCGATACCAATGGAAAGTGGTGTATTTTTTTCAATATCACGAAAGGTAATTGCGCAAGCACTTATATACCCTAACAATGTTCTTTTTTCTGATGACTCATAGTTCTTTATTAGACGCGCATCAAAACCTACCCCGGTATTACTAAAGAAGTAATGGCCATTTATATTACCAACATCCATACGTTCGGTATGTTTGTCTCTAATAATTTCTAGAGCCTTTCGTCTTTTTTTCGGAATTTTAAGATTGGATGCCAAGCCGTTACCAGAACCCATTGGCACGATACCTAAAGCAATATCAGTACCTATTAAACAGGTAGCCACTTCGTTTATAGTACCGTCACCACCGCAAGCAACAATTATATCTGCCTTTTCTTGGATAGATGCTTTTGTTAATTCTGTAGCATGCGCTTTAAATTCAGAAACTTTTATGGTCAAATCATGTACGCCTTGTATAAAATAAGGCTGCAACTCTTCTTTGGTCAATGGAGCATTACCATGGCCAGCAATCGGGTTTACAATAAAATGTATGCGAATCATTGATTAAGCGATTTTAATTGGAGTCCGCTATTATGGTAAAGTTCATCTGCCACTTGATAGTTAGAGATGGCTATACTTTTAAACGACTCATTCATAGGTGTTATTTGTAGGCTATTGTCCATAGCATTCCAGTTGTAAAAATTAACGGTTTTTCCATCACCAAGTACCAATATTTTACCGTCTTTCAAATATCCTAATTTTCTATAATTACCTATAAGTGCACGTTCATCTTTCGGACCCATTTTAAGGATATCCATACCGAAAAGATTACTGTCATATTCCCACCCTAAGGTAGAAAACAATGTAGGAAAAACATCTATCTGAGAGCAAAGTGTATTTATTTTAGCGTTTTGTTGCTTAGGTACATTATAAATAAAGGCTGGTATGTGGTAGTTGGCCACGTCTAATTCCCATTTACCTGCACTACTGGCGCAATGATCACTCATGATTACAAAGACAGTATTTTTGAACCAAGGTTTAGTTTTGGCCTCTTTTAAAAACGCTCCAATTGCATAATCCGTATATTTTACAGCACCATTTCTTCCGGTACCTGAAGGAATATCTATTTTTCCTTCCGGATAGGTAAAAGGCTTATGATTCGAAGTAGTCATAACAAAATCGAAAAAAGGTTTACCAGAGGAATAAGCCATATCAGCTTCTTTCAAAACCTTGTTATAAATATCCTCATCACAAACACCCCAGGCATTTTCAAAAGTAACTTCGTCATCTTCAATATTGGTGCGTTTTACGGTAATCGCTTTATCTAATAAAAAACCACGACCCCTATCGATAATGTTGAATCCGTTTCCGCCAAAGAACGTATTCATATTGTCAAAATAACCGTCACCACCATAAAAGAAATTACGGTCATAACCTTGTTCTTTAAATACTTCACCAATAGTAAAAAGACCCGTGTTATTTTTTCTTTTTACAATACTACGCCCAGGGGTAGGTGGTATAGATAATGTAATGGCTTCCATTCCTCTAACGGTACGCGTACCTGTGGCATACAAATTGGTAAAGAAAAGACTTTGGTTGGCAAGGGCATCTAATACCGGAGTAATGTTCTCATCACTACCTAAACTGTTCAGATATTTACCACTTAAACTTTCGATACAGATAAATATTACGTTAGGTTTTTGTTCAATGCCAGTGGTATCAATAGCATGTATCGTTCTGTAAATTTCATTTTTATCAGGATGTGTAAATTCATCTTTAAAAGGCAAGTACTGACTTTTTACATTGGCAAAAGCTTCCTTTTCAGATATGGTGCTGTAAAATTCTGAAAATGCCAGCTCATTGTTTCTAAAAGCTGCGAAGAACGAATAAACGCCCGCTTTTGATATTTCGTTGTTATATCTGTTTTTCGACCATTCTGCTTGGTCGTTAGTAATGAAAAACACGAAGAGTAAACAAATGGAAACCCACGGCAAGGAAGCTGAGAATCGTTGTTTAAAAGAGGTGTTGTTTGTAAAGGTTTTATGAAACAGTTTTCTTTTATAGCAGATGAAAATGGTAACCGCCACCAAAGAAATCAGAGACCCTAAAAGTAACGGTAGCGGATACGATTCATTAATATTCTTGACCACCTCATAGGTATATATCAAATAATCTACCGCTATAAAATTGAAGCGTCGCTGAAATTCTTCCCAAAAAGTAAACTCACCAAAAAAGGATAAATAGATGATAAGTACGGCTAAGAAAAAGCCAAACCAAGTGCTGATTCTATCAGCCAAAGAACCATACCATTTCTTGGGAAAAATTAATAGATAAACCAAGAAAGGCATTAAGAATATGGAGAGGGTTCCTATATCATAAAATAACCCAGTAATGAATGTTCTGGCTATTGCACCGATATGAACATCTACCTCAGAAAAATCCCAAATAAAAAATGTAAGTCGTACTAAAAACGACATACAAATAAATAGTAGCACGAATGCTTTAAGAAGTGAAAAGCGTTTTGGAAACAGAAGAGTCCACATATATAACATTGTTAGGGTAATTTGACCCTAAATGTATATGTCGATTCTTAAGAGAATTTAAAGTTCATTCAATAATGGGTGGGTTTTTTCAAGTTTCTATGGGATATAAAAATTAAGGTACCCATTATTAGTATAGAAACAATTGAAGCTGGAAGCGTTCCTAAATCGAGGCCTCCTTTTTCTAGCGGTTTGGTCAAGAAATCACCGAAGGTTGCACCGAAAGGTCGTGTAAAAATAAAGGCAATCCAGAACAATACAATCTGGTTGGTTTTTGTAAAGTAATGTAGGACTACCACCAGTATAATGATACCGGCAGTAACCAAAGCGCCATTTAAATAACTTAAGCCAATAACGTCGGTTAAGTAATCACCAAAGGCGGTACCCAGGCTATTGGAAAATAATATAGCAATCCAATAATAGATTTCTTTACTTTTTTCGGCTATGGGGTATACTTCTAGATTATTGTATTTTTTGTACCAAAGGAATAAGGTTGTGAGTAGACCAAAAAACAACAATAGACTACCCCACGAATAGCCTAAGTGTAGGCTACGGTCAATAAAGTCAGATATTTCGGTGCCCAAGGTTGTAGTGGCTATAATAACAAGCCAAAACCAAATGGGGATGTACTTTTTACGGGTTAATTGAATTACTAAAACAATACCGAAAAAAGCAAAGGTGCTAAGTAGGCCTACGGTGTAGCCTAAATCTAATGTCTGTGCAATGAAATCTCCTAAGGTTTCCCCCAATGTAGTGGCAACGATTTTCATTAACCAAAACAATAGGGTAATCTGGGCAACTTTGTTTAAGGACTTCATATGGGTTTTCATTAAATTTTATATTTAAAGCCTAAACGGAATAATTGGGTCTCAAAATAATTATGATAGGTTGCGGTGAAACCTTCGTTTCGAACTTCTTGACGAATACCAAAACGGTTGAAGATATCGGTAGCAGAAAAGGTGAGCTCTGCTTTTTTGTTCCATAGGTTTTTCTTGATACCAAAGTCAATAGAAGAACGCGCCAATTCTTTTCCTTGAGGAATGTTTTTATCGGAATAGTAAACACCAGTCAATTGAAAAGTAAATTCCTTAGGTAAACTAAGTTCTGAAGTAAGCTTGGCATTCCATGCATTTGCGGTAGAGGCTTCAATAGTAAAAGGCCGTACAAAAGGGAAAAGCACGGTGCCTTCATATTGGTCAATAGCATTTGAGTACCAGTTTACCGTACTTGAAAGACGCCAATTTTGGGTAAGGTCTTGACTAGCCAACAACTCCAATCCCGTATTAGTTGCCCTGCCTGTGTTTTGGTAAATACGATTCACGATATCGTAATTAGGGTTCGAATCATCGATACTAAAAATACGCATGTACTGATCCTGTATAATTCGATGGTACACAGCTGAGAATAACGAGCCGGAATTCCATGAATATTTATGGGCTACTTCAAAGGCATCTGTAAATTGAGGGCGTAAATAGGGGTTGCCAACTTTCAGTAATTCTGGGTCATCATATTTAGGAAACACACGTAATTCTGGTTCACCTGGTCTATCGATGCGTCGATTATAAAATGCGGATATCTTATTATGCTCGTTTAGTTTATAGGTAAACCGAGCGCTAGGGAAAAGCTCGAAATAGTCGTACTTATCATTGTTCGGGTAGTACGTGTTTGCAGGGTCTAAGTCATAAAAAACATTGGTCTGTTCGGCTCTTAATCCCGCTTCAATATCATAGAATTCTTTTTCTAGAAGGTAATTGACATAACCCGCATATAAATTTTCTCCCCAATCGGAAAAAGAGCCAAGTCCAGGATAAATAATAGATTCATTACCTGGGGTAATCGTGTAATCTACAGGTAGCCTTCGAATACGAAGTTTCGCGCCAAGTTCTAGCCTACCATTACTAAGCGGTTTTACATAATCTGAGAATATGCTAGTGGTGTTTTCTATGGCCTTAATATTGGTTTTGTCTCTACCCACACGAACGGCCGAACTATCGTTTAATGAATAGGTTTCATCTTCTAGGCCTTGTGTATATTGAGCATTGGCACTTAAGGTATGACCGGGTTGTTCAAATGAATGTCGATAATTAACTGCGGCATTGATGTAACGGGTAACCTCTTCTTCTTGCCAATTATAAAATCGATTTCTAGTATTGGTATTCAAATCTATAAATGCTACTTGAGAAGTATCGATATGCCGTTCTCGGTCATATAAACCAGAGAACGTAAAGCTATTGTTGTCATCTAAATTATAGTCAATTCCGCCATTGATGATAGAACGAAATTGCTTTCTATTTTCAGGTACTTGAGAAATAATATTGCGTCCATCATCATAATTTCTAGTCGTAAATTCATTGTTTGGTAAGGCTTCTTGAATTATAAATTCTGACTGTAGAAAGTAATTGAGTTTCCCTTTTCTATAATTAAGATTTAGACTAGGAATTAGTTTTGGATTAATTGAAAAACTACCTAAATCAGTAGGAGTGTCAGCTCTTCTTTTGCCCAATGCACCAAGTCCGAAAGAAAGTCCCACATCACCATTTAAACCTTTTTGAGTCTCTTTTTTGTAGATAATATTGACGATTCCGGCAAAACCGTTAGCGTCATATTTTGCAGATGGATTATTTATAATCTCTATTTTTTCAATATTGGAAGCTGGTATGTTAGCCAAACCTTTTTGATTGCCAAAACCGGTTAAGCTACTTTGTTTGCCATCAATAAGTACTACGACTTTATCACTACCACGCAATACTACTTTCCCATCTTGGTCAAATGTAACCCCAGGCATAGTTTTCATGGCATCTAGTACAGAGCCACCTGCTTGGGCTATATTATTATCGAGATTAAATGATTTTTTATTGAGATCACTATTGGTAGTAGCTTCTTGTCCAACAACCTGTACTTCATTCAATTGTTCTGCACTTGGCTGTAATGCAATTTGTCCCAAGTCGAAGACACTGTTTAATCCGCCAGCGATAAGCTGTTTTTCTATCGTTTCATATCCTATAAATGAAAAAACTAAGGTGTATTTTCCTGTGGATAGGCCTAAAATTTCAAAACGGCCGTTGTCATCGGTTATGGCACCGGTCACCATCGAATTGTCTTCAGCGTTTTGAACGGTTACATTGGCAAATGCTAACGTTTCTTGAGAGATTACATCATTCAATTGCCCTGTTACACTTATTGAACTTTGAGAAAAAGCGGTGGTAAGGGAGCTGAAAACTAGTAATAAGTAGAAAAGCTTTTTCATAAAATGAACTTTAAGAGGCAATGATACTATTAGAATCTAAAGATAATTTTAAGAACATTATTGTTTTGGAAAGGAAATGGTAAAATGATGTTCGTTATTGGTATACCTATAGGAAGGTTGAAAGCCATATAAATCACATATCTTTTTTACAATTGCCAACCCTAGTCCGGTAGACTTTACTTCATCTGACTCTTTGTAAAATCGTTGAAACAACTGGTCTGGTTTTAATATGGCACGTTTGCCTTCGTTTTTTACAGAGAGTGATTCTTTTTCTAGATTCACCACTATTGGGGTATTGGGCAAGCTATACTTAATAGCGTTTGAAAGTAGGTTGTCGCAAAGAACTTCGGCAAGATGTGCATCCATTAAAAGAACAACATCTTCATTACTTTCAAATAGTATTTCTGACGGATAAAGTTCAGATAGATTTTCAATTCTATTATTTAGAATATGGTTTAAATTATACGGACTTATATTGGTAAATTGGTCATTTTCAATTTTGGAAATAAGGCCAAGTTTTTTATTTAATTGCTTTAGGCGTTGAATATCATTTTGAATCGATGATAATTGTTCAAATTGTACATCATTGAGATCCTCACCATTTATAATAGTATCTACTTTAGCCTGAATTATCGCCAAAGGAGTTTGAAGTTCGTGGGAAACATCTTCTGTAAATTGTTTCAGGTTTTTATAATCTGACCGAACTTTTTCTGTCAAGGTGGTTATTTCAGTATTGAGTTCAGAAAATTCTAAAATATCACTATCCATTAATGAAATCGGAGATTCTGAAGTCAGTGAAAACAGTTTCATCTGTTCCAAATTCTTAAAAAATGGAGTCCATAATTTTTGAGTTCTAGACTTGTTGAAATAGAAAAGAAAGACAAAAACTGATAAGATTACAATCAGGTACGAAATAATAACAGCAATTAAAATATCTTCCGATTCTACAATAAGCGTTCGTACGGTAATGCGATAATTGTGGTTATTAATTTTAGAATACGTGGTCAACTCACGAAAATCTTCTATCTCATCTTGAGAAGGATCGTAAATTAAAGTGTCTTTTAAATGTTCTACGCCCAAGTTTGAGACTTCGGTAACTTCCACCATTGGTGGCAATTGATATATCGGGTTATTACCCGAAATTGAACTTTCAATTCTCGCTTCGGTAGAGCGTAGTTCTTCTTCTATTTCGCTTTGTAAAAGGTTTCGAACATAAAAATAAAGGGCTACAGTACTGAATAACATTAAAACAATACCAATTGAAAGGAATGTTTTAGAGGTCTTACGTAATAATCCTATCTTTTTAGTTTGATTAGTCATGGATTATTCTTCTTTAAATTTATATCCGCTACCATAAGCGGTCTTTATATATTTTGCTCCGGTATCGGTCAGTTTATTACGTAGATTATTAATGTGAACATAGATAAAGTCGTAGTTATCTACCATGTCACTGTGGTCGCCCCATAAATGTTCGGCAATGATTTCTTTAGAAAGTACTCTTCCCTTATTGGTGATAAAAAATAAAAGTAGGTCATATTCTTTTCGCGTAAGTGCCATTGGTTTTTCACCAATATATGCGGTTCTAGACCGAGTGTCGATTGAAATTTCGTTAAACTCCAACCGATCTGTTCCGCCAAATTTCCCTCTTCGTAATACAGCTTTTATTCGAGAGTTTAGTTCCGCTAAATGAAAGGGTTTGGTAAGGTAATCGTCTGCACCTAAATCAAGCCCTTTTAACTTATCATCTAAAGAGTTGTTGGCAGAAATTATAATAGTAGCCGATTCCTTTTTGTCTTTCTTTAAAAGCTTAAGAATATCTAGACCACTGCCAGTAATTAAATTAATGTCGAGCACTAACAAATCATACTCGTAAAGGTCAATTTTATAAAGTGCATCTTCATAGGTAGATGCGGTCTCACATACATTTCCATCTTTTTCCAGGTAATTGGCGATAGATTGTAGTAAAGCAACTTCGTCTTCTACTATTAAAATTTTCATAGTATAAATCTAAGGCACTATTCTAAAGAAAACCTTAAGCCTAAAATATCTTTCACAAGACTTGTCAATCAATCCTCTTTCTTATTTACCAACCCCTTGGTAAACTCATTAAGTGTTTCAACTTTTTCCTCAAAATCGCCTTTAATAGTCTTTCGATATTCGTTGAGGTTCTTTACAAGGTCATCAATGTTTTCAGGAATAACATCTTCAAAAAATTGTCGTAATCTTTTGGCGGTAGTTGGAGATTTTCCGTTGGTAGAAATAGCCACTTTTACGTTTCCTTTCGTAACAATGCCACCCATATAAAAATCACAAAATGGAGGATTGTCGGCCACGTTTACAAGAATTTGTTGCGCTCTACAGTCGTGGTATACTTGTTCATTTACCTGTACATTATCAGTAGTTGCGATAGCTATATGTTTGCCTTTTAAATAAGAGGCATCATATGGCGTCACATTCATTTTAATATCGAATTTATTGGCCAATGCAATGGTTTCATCCCTAAACATTGGTGACACCATTTCTACCTGCGCATTCGGACTTGATTTCAACAAGAAAGTTAATTTCTCAAGGGCCACATTGCCGCCGCCAACAATTAAAATTTGAAGGTTAGAAACCTTTAAAAATACAGGGTAAAGCTCATTCTGTTCCATGTGCAATCTTATTTTCTTCTGTTTTATAGTTTATGGTCACACGTGTTCCTTTACCAAGTTCAGAATTGATAAATAAACGACCATTAATGTAGTCGATTCGCTCTTTCATAAAAAAGAGACCCATGCCACCTTCACTATTATTCTTAGGTAATTGTCCCAAAATGGAATCATCAAATCCTTTACCGTCATCATCAATTACAACACTCAGTATTGGGCTTGTATAATTTAAGGTAACCAAAATGTAATTTGCATCGGCATATTTTATCGCGTTATTAACGGCCTCTTGTGTTACCCTATAAATATTAGTCTCTGCCAAAGAATCGAAACGGATGTTTTCTTCCGTTTTGTTTTTAAATAGGATGTTCTTTCCGGTCAATTTAGAAAGTTCAGTGGTCATTTTCTGTAACGCGGGGAAAATTCCGTGATCACTTAATTCTGGCGGAGTAAGGTTGAAAGTTGCCGTTCTAACTCCTTTTATTAAATCTGAAGTCAAGGCTTTTAAATACGCAATCTTTTCGATTGTTTTGGTTTTGTCTTCGATATCAATTGATTCAATATTGAATTTTAGAGCTGTTAACATTTGCCCTATTCCATCATGTATATCCTTTGCAATTCGCTTTCGCTCTTCCTCTTGACCCTCTACAATCTGACTTGCTTGTGCCTTTTTCTGAAGCATACGTTCCTCAAAATTTTGTTTGGTAAGCTCGGCTACTTTTAACTGGTTTTGCTTGCGCTCGGTAATATCTGAACAAAGAATTAAAATGTCTTGTTCGAGGGTAGATTGGTGCATCGGTACAATTGACATATCTAGCCAAATGGTAGATCCGTTGGTAGTTACTACTTGTAACTCTTCATTTCGGATAACATTTTTTCGATTTACTTTTAAAACCTCCTTTAAATAGGCTTGTTGTCCTTCTTCAACGGTGAGAATTTCTGAAAATGGCTTATTAAGGGTGCTCTCTTCATGACCTAGTAAGGTTAAAAACTTCTTACTTATAAAAACGATAGTACCGTTTTTTCGGATACTTGCAAACAAGGCTGCATTGTCAATAACAAAATTGAGTTCTTGTAATTCTGTTAATGAGCGCTCTTTCTCATTGTATAAGGTTTGAATTTTATTAAGTTGAACTTTTGATTCTTCTTGAGTACCGATTAAATGACCAATAGTTTTTTTAATTTGAATTGATAACGGCCGGAATATAAAAAGAATTTCAAGTAGTAGAATCAGTAATGAAAATCCTAATAACCAATATTCTTTTTCCTTTAATTTTTGAAGTTGCTCATTACTACGGGCGTCGTATGCATTTACGATTTGGTCCATTAGATTTAAAAATGGACGCTCGTTTTTAAGGAGGATATTTGCATCAAGTTCCAGATTTTCTGGATTCAATTCACTAACTATTGAAGACGTTTGAAGAATATGTTCCAAAGCTTGAACCATTTCTCTGTGATAAGGTTCAATTTGTTCAAATAATGCCTGAATCTCTGGGTCATCCTCAAATGGAAGGTTGAATGATGCATCACCTAATTGCAACCCTAAATGAGAACTTTTCCAAACTGCCAAAGTGCTATCAATCTCAAAGAGCAGTCTGATTTTCTCATCAGAATTTGACACATTTTTCAAGAGTAATACCTCTTTTACCAATTTTTGGCTATACGCACGTTGTCGCCCGGCAACATTGATGACTTTTGAGTCGCCAGACTGGGATTTTATATGTAATTGTATGAGAATCTGCGCAAGAATGATAGCCAAAGCAATTGCCGCCAAAGCCAATAGGTACCAATTGCGAACACGTAAAAATGTAGCCGTATCTAAAGGTGTTTTGTGTTCGGTATTGGCCATAAAAATTGTATAGAAAGATTAATTAGGCGCTTAATGCCTTGGTAACCAAATCTAGGGCATATTTAGATAGCGGTAACTTTAAAGCTGCTTCTTGTCCCTTTGGTGACATTTTTCGCCATGTTTTTTGAAGGATATCAATGGTTTTATCCTCTGGATGTTTCAGGGCGAAAGGTTCAAAATAATACTGTAAGAAAACCAAACAGATTACATCTTCTAAACATTGCGTGTCCTCATTTCTTTTAAGCTGTTTTTTCTCTAACAGAAAAGTGACGGTATCAATTGTTTCTTGATCGTAACCAACTTCTTGTAAAATATCGGTAGCTTTTTTGGCATGGAATTTTTTCAAATCTTGTCTCCAGCGCAAATACCCTTCGCGATTCATATCATAAGATTCTCGTGGAATTTCCCATCTGCAAATATGTTGACAACGGGCGGTAAGACGCAATGCTTCTGATGCCGTAGGATTAAATTCATTCAAACGTTCGGTCATCCGAATTCCATAAAGCACTTCTTTAGGGTAGGTTGTACCCTCAAAAACTTCAGTGTTCGGGTCTTGTTTATTGGCAGCATCAAAATGTTGAAAAGCTTCTAATAATCTATCTTTGGTCGCCATAATCTTCGAGTATGCTCAAAGCTATTCAGAAAAGCCAACATACACAAAGCCATCTTCCACTTTTACAGGATAAGTGGCAATTGCCTCTAAAGAACCATTTAAGTTTTCGCCTGTTTTTAATGAAAAAGTGTTTTTGTGTAATGGGCATGCAACTTTTGCCTCCATATTCTCTTCCCCTATCATACCTCTAGAAAGCACCATTTCCATTTTATGAGGACAAAGATTTTGACAGGCATACCACGTTTTTTCTCTGGTAAAGTTGAAGACCGCAATTTGTTTGTCCTGGTATTTAATACAAGCTCCCCCATTTTTAGGAAATTTTGCTATAGGTGCCGCTTTGAACCAGACTTTTACATCACTTGTCTCTACACTTTCATAGGTGTTTAATACAGATATAGACATAATATTTATTTTACTTATTTAATATTTTAAAACTCACCATTGATTCATTTCTTACCATCAACCATCAACCATCAACCATTAAGCCCACTCCTTAGGCATTTTTTGGTCTCTAAGTGCTATAAATTCGATGTTGTTATCTGCTTCTTCAGAATTTACGAAATGGGTATATCGCTCTCTGATTTCTGGAGTTTCAACGGCTTCTTTCCATTCACATACATAAGAATCTACCAAGGCTTGCATTTCCGCATCTAATTCTTTAGCAATACCGAGTGAATCATTAATCACCACATTTTGTAAGTAGGTGACTCCACCTTCCAATTTTTCTAACCATGGTGCGGTACGTTGTAGAGGCGCAGCGGTTTTTATATAGAACATGATAAAACGATCAACATATTTTATTGCTGTTTCTTTATCTACTTTTTCTGCCAGTAAAATGGCGTGTTTTGGACTAGCGCCACCATTACCACCTACATACACATTCCATCCACCTTCAACGGCGATGAAGCCAAAATCTTTGCCACGCGCTTCTGCACATTCACGAATACAACCCGATACGCCTCCTTTAAATTTATGCGGAGAACGAATTCCCTTATATCTATTTTCTATTTCTATCGCAAAGCTGACACTCTCATCCATACCATACCTACACCATGTAGAACCCACACAACTTTTAACCGTTCGTAAAGATTTACCGTAGGCCTGCCCGGTTTCGAATCCTTCTTTTATGAGCTCTTCCCAGATAAGGGGAAGTTCATGCAGTTTTGCCCCGAACATGTCTATACGCTGACCACCAGTGATTTTTGTATATAAATCGTATTTCTGGGCAATTCTGCCCATGGCCATTAATTGTTTTGGAGTGATTTCCCCACCGGCTACGCGTGGCACGACTGAATAGGTTCCATTACGTTGAATATTTGCCAAGTAGCGATCATTACTGTCTTGAATAGATTCCTGTTTATTAGCAGTTTCATTATAGATACTGGCAAAAATGGCAGCTACAGCCGGTTTACATACCTCGCAACCATTACCGGCTCCAACTTCATCCAGCAAATCATCATAATCATCAATACCTCTTAATTTCACGATATCAAAAAGTTCTTGTCGTGAAAAGTCAAAATGTTCGCAAAGTCGGTCTTTTACGGTTTTGCCTAAAGTTTTTAAACTTTCCTTCACCAAATCGGCAACCATTGGTTTGCAACCACCACAACCCGTTGTTGCTTTAGTTGCTTTAGCCACAGATTTTACGGTTTCATTGCCATCTTCTAGTACGGAGCAACAAACAGCGCCTTTGGTAACCGCTTCGCAAGAACAAATAACAGCTGTATCGGGCAAGTCCATAGCGCTACCAAAAGCAGAGCCACCTTCACCACGAGAACCTACAATCAGCTCTTCTGCATTATCAGGCAAGGGCATATTATTAAGAAACATTTGGTGTAGAATACTATAATCTTCAGCATCTCCCACCATAATTCCTCCTAAAAGAGTTTTGCCATCATGACTAACATTTATCCTCTTATAAATACCCTTGGTCTTATTTTCATAAATTATAGAGAGTCCTTTGTTAGCAGGCATATAAGGGATGCCAAAACTTGCCACATCTACCCCAATTAACTTCAATTTGGTAGACATATCTATTTCAGATTTCATCACTACATCAGTTGAATTGAGAATTTGATTAACAGCAACTTCTGCCATTTCATATCCAGGAGCAACAAGTCCGTAAATCATTTGGTTATATAGTGCAACTTCACCAATAGCGTATATAGTTGGGTCAGACGTTTGCATTTTATTATTCACGATAATTCCGCCACGAATACCCATTTCTAAATTGCAGGTTTTTGCTAATTCATCTCTAGGTCGTATACCTGCTGATATTACGAGCATATCAACATCTAATGTGTCATCCTCCCCAAAATCCATTCCTGTAATGGCACCATTTCCCAATATGCTATTGGTTGCCTTACCGGTATGTATAGAAATGCCAATAGTTTCAAGGGTGAGTTGAAGCACATTGCTGCTTCTAGAATCTAATTGTCTGGGCATTAATTTAGGGGCAAATTCAACAACATGGGGTTCAAGGCCCATATCCATTACTGCTTTTCCAGCTTCAAGCCCTAAGAGTCCGCCGCCTAATATCGCTGCCTTTCCGTTAGATTTAGATTTTTTAATCTCTTCGGCATATGTTAACATATCTTCAAGGTCCTCTATGGTTCTATAAACGAACACACCTTTTTTTTCAACTCCTTTAATAGGAGGAACAAAAGGTGCCGAACCAGTCGCTAATACCAGATAGTCATAATTGAATTCCTTTTCACTAGCTGTGGTAATTGTTTTTTTAGTTCTATGAATGTCGGTTACCCTTTCATTAACAATAAGGTCTATATTATTATCGGCATACCAGTGTAAAGGAGCCAATTCTAAAGCCTTCGCATCTCTATTACCGAAAAATTCACTTAGATGCACACGATCATAGGCTACACGTGGCTCTTCACCAAATACGATAAGCTTGTATTGTTTGCTCTCTTCACGAGCTACAAACTTCTCACAGAATTTGTAGCCTACCATTCCATTTCCGACAACTAGTATAGTTTTCATACCCTTATAATTTATCTACGTAACAATATTACGTATTAATACGTATATAATATCTAATTATATTGAAAAAATTACGTATTATTGTTGCTGATTTGATAATTATTAATACTAAATCACACGAAAATGAAGTTGAATAAAAATGCAAAAGTATCCTTAGTTGGAGCAGGACCAGGAGCTGAAGACCTAATTACAGTAAGGGGTTTAAGAATTTTACAAAACGCAGATGTTATTCTATATGATGCATTAGTAAGCAAAGAACTATTATTACAAATACGTACTGATATACCTAAAGTATACATAGGTAAACGATGTGGTTTACACTCACATACGCAAGAAGAAATCAATGAACTCATCGTTACATATGCTTTTGAATTTGGACATGTAGTTCGATTAAAAGGAGGAGACCCTTTTGTATTTGGTAGAGCAAATGAAGAAATTGAATATGTAGAATCATTTGGTATACCTGTAAGTTTAGTGCCAGGTATTTCGAGTGCAATTGCCGTACCATCTAGTCAGGGGATACCCATGACAAAAAGAGGGGTTAGCAGTAGTTTTTGGGTGATGACCGCAACTAAAAGAGACGGTTCGTTTTCACAAGATTTAGTATATGCATCGAAATCATCAACCACAATGGTCATATTAATGGGGGTTCGAAAACTGAACCAAATAGTTGACGAGGTTATTAAGTACAGGGGTAAAATGACACCTATTGCTTTAATTCAAAATGGGACTACAGAAAATGAGCGCTGTATTGTGGCAACTTTAGAAACCATTAAAAAATATATAGAGGCTATTAGAATGGAACTGCCAGGTATAATTGTTATTGGCGATGTTGTTGCAGACCATCCTTCCTTTTTTGAAGAAGAAGTACAACGTGTTTTACACTCAGCATACTAGACCATAAGCGTTTTATTATTAGTAGTAGTATACTACGTATTTCAGGTTGACTTTGACCACTGCCGGAATGTTAGATATGTGAATTCTGCAAATTTTGGCAGTGATAATTCCGAATCATTTATTTTAAAGCACTTCAGATTCTAACTCAGATAAAAATACGTACTTAATCGTAAAAATTATTAAAACTAAGTATATATACGTATTTTAAATAGTAGGTTTGTACATCATAATTAATTAAAACCGTGTACATTATGGAAAATCAATCTAAAAAATCGACCACATTAAAGTTAACCAACTTAAAAAGTATGCCCATACGTACTTTTTGGATTACGTCTATCGCATTCTTTATATGCTTCTTTGCATGGTTTGGAATAGTACCTTTTATGCCAGATGTAGTGAAGGATTTAGGACTTTCTCCTGACCAAAAATGGAATTCCATTATACTGGCTGTAACCGGAACCGTATTTGCAAGATTACTTATCGGAAAATTGTGCGATAAATACGGACCACGATTATGCTATACCTATCTATTAATTTTAGGCGCAATACCCGTGATTCTAATAGGGTTTGTGCAAACTCCGACGCAATTTTTAATCTGTAGATTATTTATTGGTTTCATAGGAGCATCCTTTGTGATTACACAATTTCATACCTCTATTATGTTTGCGCCCAACATTGTGGGTACTGCAAATGCAACCTCTGCGGGCTGGGGAAATTTAGGAGGAGGCGCCAATCGTTTAGGTATGCCATTAATTGCGGCAGCGGTAGTTAGTTTTGGTGTTGCTGATGAAATTGCTTGGCGCTATTCTATGATAATAGCAGGCATAATTGCGATGCTTATGGGCGTAATTTATTTCTTCTTTACTCAAGACACTCCAGAAGGTAATTTTAAAGAATTAAAAGAGGCGGGTAAAATGCCAAAGTTTAAAAAGGATGAGGAGTCTTTTATGAGCGTGTTAAAAGATTACCGCGTTTGGATACTTTTCATTGTATATGCCGCATGTTTTGGAATGGAATTGACGGTTTATGGTACAATGGATGATTATTTGCAAAATACCTTTGGCCTTACGAGATCTACAGCTGGTAATTTGGTGCTATCGTTTGCACTGATGAATATTTTTGCCCGTACGTTAGGCGGTTTTTTTGGTGATCGTTTCGGAAAACTTAAAGGGCTGAGAGGTAGGGTAATCTTCTTGACGGTTATTTTAGCGCTTGAAGGGGCAATGTTATCTATTTTCTCACTTACGACCAGTTTCGCAATGGGAATTATCTTTCTAATCGCATTTAGTCTAACCGTTCAAATGGCAGAAGGCGCAACATTTTCTGTAGTTCCTTTTATCAATAAAAAAGCGATTGGTTCTATATCTGGAATCGTGGGAGCGGGTGGAAATGTGGGAGCATTTTTAGCAGCACTCTTTTTAAAATCAAAATCTGCGATGGCTGAAACTACCGCTTTAGCTGCCAACTCAAATTTAGGAGAAGAGGCTATGAAAGCAGCTCAAGCAGCTGCAGCTTCAAGCGCAGTATCAAGCGGATATTTTGTTATTGGAGGTTTGGTAGTGGTAAGTGCGCTTACAACATTGGCCATCAAGTTTTCTACGGCAGATGAAAAAGCGGTACAGGCAGAGCTTAAAAGAGAATTGTCATTTTCTACTGCGGAATAATTGCTAGAAACCCAATTTTAATTGGAAAACAATCAATTGTCCAATATTGGGCAGGTAATTTATTTCTCGATAACCTTAATCAATTCATCACATGAAAAATCAATATATAATAGTATTGCTTGCCGTACTATGCGTACAGTTTTCTGTTGCCCAATTTACTTTAGATGGTCAGTTTAGACCAAGAACAGAGTATAGGCATGGATATGGCAATGTAATACCCGACGCTGCAGATGCAGGTTTTGCCATATCAACCCGAGCACGTTTAAATGTATCTTACGATATCGATTCATATCTATTTTATTTGAGTTTTCAAGACGTAATGGTTTGGGGAGAAAACAGACAGATTTTACCCGATGACCAGAATGATTCATTTGCGGTGTTTGAGGCTTGGGCAGCTATTAATTTAGGCAAAGGCTGGTCGACAAAATTGGGCAGACAAGTTATATCGTATGATGACCAACGCATATTTGGGGGATTAGATTGGGCGCAGCAGGGTAGAAATCATGATGCTGGCCTTTTAAAGTATAAAAAGGAAAAATTCATGTTGGATGTTGGTCTTGCCTTCAGTCAAGATTTTGATAATCCTGCAGGGTTTCAATCCGTTGGAACGGCTTATAACACTACAGGATTTTTCACCTATAAAACAATGCAGTACCTGTATGCAAAACAGCAATGGACAGATTTTTCTGGAAGCATCCTAGCATTGAACAACGGATTTCAAAATTTCAACATCCTGGATGAAGCTGACGGAACGAGCAATCTACAGACCATAGGTGCGCATTTGGAATATAAAAAAGGAAGCTTCAATGCAAGTGCAAATGTATTCTTGCAAACAGGAGAACGACAAAATATTGTAAAAGTTGGCGGTGCTTATTTGATTGGTCTAGAGTTAGGTTACAAAGCTAGTGACAAGGTAGCTTTAGGTCTGGGAACGGAAATAATTAGTGGTAATAAGGCAGATACGACAGATAAAACGGAAGCATTCTTTCCGCTTTATGGTACCAATCATAAGTTCAATGGTTTTATGGATTATTTCTACGTAGGCAATCATGCAAACTCCGTTGGGTTGACCGATATTCATGCGAGTGCAAAATTTGATTTAGGTAAAAAATCTAGCTTACTGGTGAAAGTTCTGAATTTTAGTGGGCAGCAAGAATTAGCTAGTGGCGAAAAATCGTTAGGCACAGAATTGGATTTGGTATTTTCTAAATCATTCAATGGTTATGGTTTAGCTGTGGGATATTCTCAAATGTTTGCTTCAGATGGGATGTATGAATTGAAAGGTGTTACAGAAGAACTTGCAGCCAATAGTCAAAATTGGGCATGGGTTATGTTGACAATTAAGCCTAAGCTTTTTAGTTCGTCAAAAGAATAATTGATTTTTAACAATGCCTCGATAGGAGCTGTCTATACCTTTTTGTGGTACGGATGGCTCTTTTTCATTTTAAAATTATACGTAATTTAGCACGATACGTATAATTACCTATATTTTGAGTGAAGTAACAAGAATTGTATTGGCAGATGACCATGCCTTGGTTAGGGACGGAATCCGTTCTTTGTTGGAGAGCGAGGCCGATTTGAAAGTCATTGGTGAAGCATCAAATGGTCAAGAGGCGATTGAATTGGTTGAAAAGGTACAACCAGACTTGCTTATTATAGATATTAGAATGCCCGTTATGAATGGTATCGATGCTGTTGAAGCACTTACAAAGAGTAATACTCAGGTTAAATCTATAATTCTTTCAATGCACGATTCTGAAGAGTATATCTTAAAATCTATAAGCGCGGGTGCAAATGGGTATTTATTGAAAGATACCGATAAGACTGAATTTATAAAAGCTATACATACGGTTCGCGATGGTGGAAAATATTTTAGTGGAGATATTAGCAATGTTCTAGTGAACAATCTGTTGAGCACGAATAAGCCATTGGCTACAAAGGTGAATAAAAACGAAGTTGGTGACAATGTTTTTGATTTGACCAATAAGGAACTTATGGTATTGGAGCTTGTTCTTTCTGGGTTGACAAATCAACAGATTTCCGAAAAATTAAAGAATAGTAAGCGTACCATAGAAACGCACCGTTTTAATTTAATGCGTAAGATGGAGGTGAAGAATCTTATTGACCTCTCTAAAAAAGCACAAAAGCATAATTTGGTATAGAATATCGTCTACAATTCATTGCTTTTTGAATTAATCGTATCAATACGGGGTAATTATTCCTAATCCTGAGAAATTAGCCTATATCTTTTATTGAAAATTAACTACGTATTAATACGTATTTTTATAATTTGCAGTGTATAAATTTAGTTGTTCATCAACCTCCCTATTATGCAAAATAAAAAAACACATAAAACCATTTGTTCTTATTGCGGCGTTGGCTGCGGTATGTTGGTAAACGTTGATGCAAAGGGCACTATTTCGGTCGAAGGAAATCCTGATTATCCATCAAATAAGGGAATGTTGTGTACAAAGGGGCGTAATTTGAATTACGTAGCTCAAGATACTTCAGATCGCATTTTATATCCGGAGATGAAATGGAGCCGCAACCATCCTTTACAACGGGTTAGTTGGGATGCAGCTTTTGAACGTGCAGCAGCTGTTTTTAAGAGTATAATCGCTAAGTACGGCCCAGATAGTGTCGGTTTTTATGTTTCCGGGCAATGTTTGACCGAAGAGTATTATTTAATTAACAAGCTGACCAAAGGTTTTATTGGGACCAATAATATAGACACAAACTCTAGATTGTGTATGAGTTCTGCGGTGGTGGGATATAAAAAAACACTCGGCGAAGACTCGGTACCAATCTCGTATGAGGATATTGAATTGGCAGATTGCTTTTTAATAGCAGGTGCTAATCCGGCTTGGTGCCATCCTATTTTGTACCGTAGGTTAGAAAAGCATAAAGAAGAATATCCGCAAGTAAAAATAATTGTAGTCGATCCAAGAAAAACCCAAACCTGTGCGGCAGCAGATTTACACTTACAAATTTTACCAGGTACGGATGTTATTCTTTTCAATGCCATTGCACGTAGGCTGATTGAAAAAAGAAAAATCGATACAGCGTTCATTAAAAAACATACCGTAAATTTTGAAGCTTGTAAAGAAACGGCTTTCACGTTATCAATTAAAGAAGCTGCTAAAAAGTGTGGTATAGAATCTAGTGATATTAAAAAGGCTGCCGAGTATATTGGGAATGCCAAAAAGTTCATTAGTATGTGGACTATGGGGCTCAACCAAAGTGTTATCGGTGTCGCAAAGAATGTTTCGCTTTTAAACTTATCATTATTGACGGGCCAAATTGGGAAACCCGGTGCAGGGCCATTTTCGTTAACGGGCCAACCCAATGCCATGGGAGGTCGTGAAGTAGGTGGCATGGCTAGTTTATTGGCAGCGCATAAAGATTTAGCGAACCCAGTACACAGAAAAGAAGTATCAGATTTTTGGGGTAGTGGAGAAATTCAATCAGAGCCTGGCTATACCGCAACTGAAATGTTCGATGCGCTAGAAAATGGAAAACTAAAAGCAATCTGGATTATTTGTACCAACCCTGCAGTGAGTATGCCCAATGCCAATAAAGTTGAAAAAGCGTTAAAGAACGCAAAATTTGTTGTGGTACAGGACATTTCCCATAATTCTGAAACCACAAAATTTGCCGATCTTTTATTGCCGGCGGCTGGTTGGTTAGAGAAAGAAGGTACCATGACCAATTCTGAACGACGTATTAGTTACTTGCCCAAGGTAATAGATGCTCCTGGGGAAGCGTTGCCCGATGCTGAAATTATATGGCGATTTGCACAGGCAATGGGGTATCATGGTTTTGATTATAAAAATAGTAGTGAAGTATATGATGAGCATTGTTTGTTGACTAAGGGTACTGAAATTGACATTTCTGGGTTATCATATGAACGCCTTAAAAATGAAGGGAGCTTTCAATGGCCGGTTCCACATAATACACACCCCGGTACTCCACGCTTATTTATTGATCGTCAATTTTTCACTAACGATAAAAAAGCGCACTTTAATGCGCCTAGCACCTTATATAATAAATCTGAAGAAACAGATACAGCATATCCTTTAATTCTAAATTCAGGTAGGGTTCGCGACCAATGGCATACCCGCACCAAAACAGGAAAGGTAAAACGATTGCTTACCCATATTCCACAGCCGTATTTGGAAATGAATAAGGTAGATGCTTATTTAAGAAAGATTAGTGAAGGAGATATAGCGGTTGTAAAAAGCCGAAGGGGGCAGGTGCAGGTGAAGGTGCAGCTTAACTATGATATTCGTGAATCTGTTGTTTTTTTACCAATGCACTGGGGCAAAGTGTTGAACAATGATTTTGGTAGGGCGAACAACCTTACGAACGACTTGGTAGACCCTGTTTCTAAAGAACCGGATTTTAAATATTGCGCCGTTGAAGTCTCTAAGTTCGTAAAGGAAAAACAGAAGATAATTGTAATTGGGGCAGGAGCTGCTGCGTATCGATTTATACAATCGTATCGAGAAAAGAATACGACGGACTCCCTACATGTGTTTTCAAAAGAAAAAGACCCGTTTTACAATAGGGTCCTTTTGCCGGAATATGTGAGCAATGAACTTTCTTGGGAAGCTTTAGAGAAATTGAAAAAGGGAGAATTACAAAAACTGGAAGTTGAATTGCATTCGGGTATTGGTATCGACAATATAGATGCAGACAATAAGACGGCAGTAGATTCAAATGGTGTGCAGCATTCATATGATTTATTAATCATGGCGACGGGTAGTAGAGCATTTATACCAAGCGATGTTCAGATACAATTACCGGGCCGATTTACCATGCGCGAACGTGGCGATGCAGATAAACTAAGGAAGTACTTAATAGAAACCGGATTGCCGGCCCACGAACAAAATGTCGTTATCGTTGGTGGTGGATTATTAGGATTGGAACTTGCCGCAGCACTTAAAAAAATCAACATAAATATTAGTATTATTCAACGTGCGCCCCGTTTAATGGAGCGGCAATTAGATAATGTAGCCAGTCGCCTATTGGCCGAAGATGTAGTGGAAAGAGGTATAAATCTTTATTTTGATAATGAAGTAAGTACCGTTTTTGAAGATAGAGACGTAAAACACAGCCTTTCGGTCAACCTGAAAACGGGACGCACCATTCAATGTAATGCGATTGTATATGCCATTGGTACCCGGCCAAATATTGAATTGGCAAAGCATACAGGGATTAATACCCGAAGAGGGGTAGTGGTCAATTCTTATTTACAAAGTAGCGACCCTTCAATTTTTGCATTAGGGGAAATTGCGGAGTTCAATAATTCACTCTTTGGCATTACCTCAGCAGCCGAACAACAGGCCAATATTGCGGCAAATTATATACTTGGCGACTTTAGTAGCATATATAATGGTTCGGTATTAATGAACATTTTAAAGTTCGAAAATTTAGACCTTTGTAGTATAGGTATGGTTAACGCTCCAGTAGGTGACACATCGTACGAAGAAATAATTTTGATGGATGTAAGCAAGCGCTTTTATAAGAAGTGTATCGTAAAAGATGATACATTAAAAGGTGCTATTTTAATGGGTGATAAAAATGAGTTTGCCGAGTTTAAAAGGTTGATTGAGGAAGAAATAGAACTATCGGAAAAAAGAAATGAATTGTTGCGGGGAGCTTCTTCTTCTGTGCCGTTAAAAGGCAAGTTGGTATGTTCTTGTAGTCAGGTTGGAGAAGGTAATATCCAAGATGCTATACAAGGTGGGTGTACAAATTTCAATACGCTGTGTTCAGAAACAGGAGCTGGCTTAGGGTGTGGAAGTTGTAAGCCCGAAATAAAGGAATTATTGAAAAATCATATGGTTTTGACCAATTAAAATATCAGGTATGAACGACGATCTTCATAGAATATTGATTAAAGGCGGGGTGACCTCACCTGGTGAATTGAAAGATATAATTACGATGCTAGAGTCAGCAGGCCTTACAAGTGTTAACTTTGGGTCTAGACAAGATATTCTATTTCCGTTAAAAGATGCAAAAGAAGAACAACTAGAAAGTATCTCTAAGTTTAATACCGACATCATTGGCAATCGGTCTTATCAAAATATTGTAAGCTCGTATGTGTCTGCAGATATTTTTGATATGACCCATTGGTTAAAAGGCTCTACCTATCTCTATATACTTGAGGGGTTTGATTTTTTACCAAAATTGAAAATTAATATTACCGACCCTAAGCAGCGTTTGGTTCCTATTTTTAATGGCAACCTTAATTTTATAGCTTCTGATAATGAAGATTATTGGTATTTAAATATTAAGTTGCCACACTGGAAATCGTCTGCATTTTACCCGGTATTAATCTATAGTTGGGACATCAATTTAATCTCCAAACAAATTGAAGAAATACACGAGGATATATCTGATGTGGATGAGCTTTTTTTTGTGATGAATAAGAATCTTGAAACGAACAATAAAACCATTGAAAAAGAATTAAAGATTCCGTTTCAAACCTTTCCGTATTATGAAGGAATGAACAGGTTGGGTTCAGACTCCTATTGGTTGGGCCTGTATTGGAGAAACAATAAATACGACCTGTCTTTTTTGAAAGAATTCTGCGGTTTTTGTTTGGATAACAGTATTGGAAAAATTTGTATTACGCCTTGGAAATCGTTTGTTGTAAAAGGGATTAAAAAATCAAGCAGGCCAGAGCTGGAAAGATTTTTAGGAAAACGAGGTATTAACGTAAGACATTCACAGTTAGAAATGAATTGGCATGTGCCCATAGATGACGGTGAAGCATTGGAATTGAAGAAATTTTTGGTGCGTAGTTTTGACCAAAATGATATTAGCACTTACGGTCTCACATTTGGTATTAGCAATGAAGTGGGTAAACGCTCACACTTTGCCTCGGTGATTATTGAAAAGAACAGTTTACCCACTCTTGTTAAAGAATTTGAAGTAAGGCCTTCGTATAACGTATTGCATTTTGAGCATTTCGACCCCAATAGCCAGAACTATATAACGTATGCTCAGGACATTGATAAGATTGAATTACCAGGATTATTAATGGAATTAAGTAAAATGTATTTTGATCAATTGGGCAGGTCAGGTGATACTGAAGAAACCACGAGTGTTGAAATTATAGATGCAAAAACAACTTTATTTCAATGCCAAGATTGTTTTACGGTTTATGATGAGGCTTTTGGTGATGAAAGTTTACATATTTTGTCAGGAACAAAATTTCAGGATCTAGAAGATTATGAATGCCCTGTATGTTCAGCTCCAAAGAAGAGTTTTAAAGAAACTCAGATTCAGCTTTTCTAAGAAGTTCGATTAGTACGAACCAATTCTTAATACAGGTAACATAATCGTTAATCAAGTTAATACATGTGAGTTGTAGGTACTAAATTTGAATTTAGATAACCAAAATACTATTGCTCATGACCAGAGTTAACATTGATAAACAAGAAACGGAATCGTCAATTGTAAAAGCATTAAAGTTCACCATCGTTGTTGCTGTAATTGGTGTTCTATTATGTATAGTTTTTTTAGCTTTAGAACGATAAGGTTTTAACTTTTATAAATAATAAATTAGCCCACTAAGGCTGCATAACTGGTAGTTCCAATACACGGTCTGGCCCATAAAATTTTAGGGCAATACCAAATACAATAACTGATATTACCATACCAATCATAAAGATGGTGTACGTCCAACGAAGTAATCTGTACTTTCTTTCCAAAACAATTCCAAGAAAATAAAGGTCCTTCGTAAGAGAACTATAGATATAATCTTTATCCTTAATTAGCTCAGACATTGCCCATTCGTATTGAGACAATTTCATTTTATGAAAGTTACCAAAGAAAAGTAGGTTTACCTTTTTTGATTTCACTTCCTCTTCGGTAAACTGCCCAGAAGTAACATTAGGCTTAGTGGCTAAAATTGACATCACCATAGAAACGACACTAAAAAGTATAAATGTAAATGTTGGATAAATGAGATATTCGTTCGTCGGGTTATCTAACTTAGGTATAAGGTTGGCCAAGGCCATTGATATTATAATTGCATTGACCGATAGAAGAATGTTTGCTTTTGTATCAGCGATATCACTTAGTTTTAAGTGATTTTGTAACGTAACACGATATAAGGTTTGTATGCCCCTATCAGGCAGTTCTCCTTTAAACTGTGCTTTTAGACTTTCTTTCTTAACGAGGTCGTTGCTCTTCTTTTTTGCCTTAATGAGCCTTTTGATATTCTTGTCTTTTCCTTCTTGCCAATTTTCTAATGCATATTCGGTGTAAAAGCGATGTTCGGTTCTTAATATGCGAATATTTTCTTCTCTCCAGTCTGCAATTGAATACTTCTGTCTACCAATTGAGGCAAGTTCTTCGCGTTGTAATTCTGAGATTGCCATATAATTTTTAATAGCCAAATGCGAAGAGTCTGCATCGCAAATAATTTTCTCAAGGTGGTTCTTTGGCTCGTAATCTTTAACGGTGGCCATAATAAGTGCACATACACTATCTATAAATGATGGAGAACAATCATTTTTAGTCAAAAAATCTTTTACCAGTTCACAGCTGTGCTTTTCATGGTCATTGTAAGAAATCGTGTAACCAACATCATGAAACCACGCGGCAACCAAAAGTTGTTCAGCATTTTTTTCGTCAACTTTTTCACCCGTAATCAATTCTTTGGTACTATCAACTACATGTTGTGTATGCCTAAGATTATGATAAAGATAATTTGCGACAGAATCGGATGTCAATTTAATGGTAGCAAATTCTTCTGCTTTAGAAACTATAGTCGACATGTTTTTTGTTTAAAAATAACTCTTATGTTGAACAAATTTAAAGCGCCTATATTAAATAGAGAGTCCGAAACCTATTTGAATTAGGTTACTTTCTTTAGAATTAAAATATCCAATATTAAAAGTTAATGCTTTTAAACTACTAATCCAAAAGCCACCACCTTGAGAGGTATGCCAAACGTTAGAGTCTTCGTTAGGTTGCCAAACCCTTCCGTAATCAAAACCGCCATACACACCTATGGTCACCGGTGAAACTGCTGTTACATACCGCTTGAGCTTTAATTTCAGGTCAGAAGATTGATAGAAATATGATTTACCCGTAAATCGCTCGTCTCTAAAACCTCGTAAACCATTTCGACCACCTAATGCAGGAGTGTGGTAAAAGTATACATCGTTATAATCGAATAAACCTTTGTACTCGGCCATTGTACTATAAATTAAAGAGCCCGATGATTCTAGTTTGTGATCAAAACCAACTTTTAAAGAAGCATAGCCAAATTTGTTCGAATTAAAACTAAGGTTTGTTTTATAACCAGCCGAAAAACCAAAGTAAATTGCCTTTGAAGGAAAATCGCCAGCATCATCATGATCATATTCACCAGTTAATTCAAATCCGCCATAGTTTTGATTATCAAAAAGGGCTTCATCTAAATTCTCGGAATTAAAAAGTCGTTCTGGGTTGTCTGACACCTTAAAAGATTCGAATATCGTTTTGAACCGTAAATCATAATAAGCCAAGCCTGCACTCGCTTTAAATTTTTGAATTCTAGCCCTATAGTAATCCCTTCCAACCGCATCTTCATTATTTGCCGTTTCATTTCCATAACCAAAAAAATTACTAACGTAACGATCATTGGTATAGTAGGCATCTAATTCGAAATTCCATCCGGGAAAAACACTTCCATATTTTCCAGAATACGAAATTTCCGCAGCTTTAAAATTAAAAAAGTAATTAGCATTAATACTGTGTTGTTGTCGAAATGAATTACAGTTTATTCCATTTTGAGTATAGGTATTGGAGGCACCTAAAAACAAACCGTCATCTGTTCTAAAACCAAGAGTTGGCACTAAGATATTCGTATTAGGGGTAAAGTATCTAAAATGGTAGGTATTCGTCTTATAATTATCGGTTAGTACAGTTATCGGTTTTACTTGTTCGAAATTGATTTTTTCATGTTCCCAATCATAAATTCGAACTTTCTTTTTATTTTCAATATCGTAGGTGTCTTTTCCATAGCCGCCGATAATTTTAAGTTTCGTATTAGAATTCCCATTACCTTCTACAATAAAAATATCATCATCACCAAGACCGTAGATCCAAAGTTCTTTTGTTAGAGAATCATTAAAAGTTCTGGAATACATCAACTCATTTTTCTCATCAGATAATAGTCGTTTCACGGTGACTTCTGTATCTCCGTTACTGCTTTTTGTAATAGTGAAAATATCATCTTTTTCAGTCCCTCTAACGGCAACAATTTTATTTAGATATTCTGCGTAATCTTCGGCAACTTCAGGTAAGGCGGCAAGTCGCTGCATTAAATTTTCTTTGATAGAATTCGAAGTTTCATCTTGTACAGCAGTAGGAAGGCGTTTAAATGCTTTTTCAATAACCTCAGGCGTCATGCCTCTCTGAATTGCTTTTGCTTCTTCAATCCAAACATCTGGCCCATATGATGTCAATAAAGTTCTGTCTAATCTGTTGCCGGATAGGTTTAGCCATTTTACATTGTCTACATCACCATCAAAAGTTTCCCAGTTTCTTGCGTTTGGCACGAACCATTGAATAAACGGAATAACTTTACCATCGAACTTAGGAAAAGCATTGTCACGGTCTCTTGGTATCGGCATAAACTCTTTCTCTCCGTCGGGGCTTTCATATTCTACCCATCTCCATTGGTCTTGATGACGGTCCCAATCACCTATTAACATATCAAAAATTCGAGCACGTATTAAACCTCTTTCATCGACCGAATAAGATTCATCGCTTTTAATTTTTTCAAGCATATCGGTTGTACTTTCATAATCTGTCACCTTACCAGAATTAGTGTCTATACTTCTTCTGTACCCCTTATAATTTGCTTGTTCTTCGGATGGTCTTCTTTCTATAAAATACAATTCATCACCAAAATCTTCATTATATTCTTTTAAGCCATCTTGCTTTGGCACATAGAATAATTCGGTATCAGAATGATTTATTTCAGCAGATGCGGCTAAGGGATCTACCACCAATTGCATATACGGGTGTGCCGTGGTAAAAAAGTCAGAGATTGCTTTCTCTGCCCAAGTATCTTGATAATCGGCAGTGTTATAAGAAATGCCAGGTAATTTGAATTTTAGAAATTTTAAGGCGCTTTTACGCAAAGATCGCATTGCATATTGTTTACCGTTGGCATCTTCTAAACGCAATGAAAACGACTGGTGGCCACCACCTTCTTTTACCACTTTTAGTCCGCCATATAGCGTATCTAAATTAACGACAGGCGCTTCTACATTTTCACCGAAGTATGTACGGTAACGTTCTCCCCATAAAAATTTATAAAATTCGCTTTTGTTATAATCTTTTGGGTCGTCAAGGATTTTTTCTTTCTTGGTTTTGGTATTAATGATTGTAAAATTGGTGAACTCCTTTTTTGATTCTAGTTTAGGTAGTACAGGAAAAGTAGTACTTGCAGTTAGGTTTTCTTCTGAAATGAAAGTTACGGTAGAACTGCCGTCTTCAAAATAATCTAATCTTGCAAAACCACGGTCCCCAAAGGCATATTCACCTTCAAAATCCATAGAACCGCCAATAGCACTAATTTTACCTGGGCCTAATTTGGTTGCACTTTTGGTACCTAACGAGCCGCTTATAATTTGATGAATGCCACCACCTTCAAGTAATTGAAGGCTCTCTTCATGACCAGAAATTAAGGTAATTCTATCATTCGCTTGCGCTAAGGCACTAACAGCTATTCTTAGATAATTATATCTTCTTGAATTAACATGTTCTGGGTCAAAAGCACCTAAATCCATAACAGTGTTTTTAATGGTGCCGTATATCGGTAAGGGTTTTAAATGATCTTTAATAGTTGTATTGCCGGCATAAATACCATTGGTAAAAACAGGGTGATGCATAGCAATAACAATATTTTTTCCTTGGCCATCACCGATATAGCCCTCTAATTCTTCCATAAATCTTCTGCGGGTGATGATGTCTGTACATTTACTATTAATACCTTCTACTCTAGACCAGTTAGAAACAAACCATTTAGAGTCAATCAGAATTAAATCTAATTCATCATTTATTACCCTATAATCAATAGGACAACCGTTATTAGGAACTACTTTGGTATTCTCCCTATCAACATCTTTCAGGTAATTTTCAACCTTTTCAATTTTATCGAGTTTGTAGCTTTTCCATTCATTATTACCGGGTAAGAATACCGTTTCTCCTTTAAAGTTTGCAGAAAGATGTAATTGCTTATCGATTAGTACACTATCTATTTTCCAATTTTCAGTTGTCGGACTTATGTTGTCCCCAGTAAACACTAACGTGCTATTTTCAGGAGCATTATCCAGCTCTTTTTTAAATCGTTCTAAAAGAGAATTGTTTGATGTAGATGAAGTATTCCCTAACCCACCGGCAATATAAAATGAGTAACTAATTTTTTGACTAGTACTATCATTTTCTTCTACAATATTACTTTGCTCCTTAAATGTTGCACAAGATGAAATAAGTAATAGAACAATAAGAATACTTGTAAAGTTTTTAAATTTCAAGTTTTTATATTGATATTGAAAAGGCTGAATAGTCATAGATTATTTTGGTTGATTTTTTTTAATGTCTGTATTCTAATTGTTGAAAAACACGTTAGAAATGAGTATACCGATAATTAAAATGGCTAGAAATACGACAAGTATTGTTACTCCTATTTTTGTTTTTTTATTCTTTTGAAGAATGAACTCCTGAGTTTTATCTTCTGGTTCCTTAATAAATTTCGTTTCTTCTGTTCCTTGTTTCATATGTTCTATTTTTTGATATAAACTGTTTTTTTGTTGACAAACTCTAAAATACCTTCTCGTGATAATTCTCTACCATACCCCGAAGCTTTTGTGCCGCCAAATGGAAGTCTGGGGTCAGATTTGACCATATCATTTATAAAAAATCCGCCATCTGGTATTTCCGATATAACATTTATTGCGCCCTCTATATCTTGAGTAAACAGCATACTGCCGAGTCCCAGTCTAGAATTGGCGGCCAAAGAAATTGCTTCTTTTCGGTCCTTAGCTTTTATAATTGCCGCTACAGGCCCAAATGTTTCTTCATTAAATACGGGCATATCAACAGTTACTTCAGTTAAAATGGTTGGAGAAAAGAATGCTCCGTCTCGTTTGTTGCCCAAAACGACTTTTGCACCTTTTTTAATAGAAGCATCGATTTGGTCTTGTAATGTTTTAGCTAAATCTTCTCGCGCCATAACACCGATAAAAGTGTCCTTTTTCATGGGGTCACCAATTTTTAAGGCGTTCACCTTTGTAGTAAATTGTTCTAAAAACGAATCATAAATGTCTTCACAGACAATGAATCGTTTTGCCGCGATACAGCTTTGCCCCATATTTTGCATTCGTGCAGTTACCATGGTATCCATATACTTTTTTAAATCAGCATCTTCCCAAATAATACAGGCATTATTACCACCTAACTCAAGAACAGTTTTCTTAAGATTTTCACCAGCCGTTCTTGCAATTGATTTCCCTGCTTTTTCACTGCCTGTTAGCGTTACAGCTTTAATACCATCATGCGCAATCAATTTCTCAATGTCCTCATGTGTGGCCTTAACACTTTGAAAGCAACCTTCTGGATAACCAGCGTCGAGAAATAATTTTTCTATAGCCATTGAACACCCAGTTACATTTTGTGCGTGTTTTAACAGGGCTGTATTACCTGCGGTCAATGTTGGGGCGGCAAATCGTATTACTTGCCAAAAAGGATAATTCCAAGGCATGATTGCCAAAATGCATCCTAATGGGTCGTTGCTTATAAAACTTTCATCAGCATCAGTAGCAATGAGCTCATCTGCTAAAAGGTCTTCTGCATTTAGCGCATAAAAATCACAGGCCCATGCACATTTCTTAATTTCTGCAATACTTTGAGATATAGGCTTGCCCATCTCCCTAGTTATCAGTTCGGCATACTCCTCTTTTCGGTCTAAAAGTAAATCTGCCACTTTGGTTAGTAGATTACACCTATCATCAATTGGCGTGTTGGCCCAAGTAGTTTCAATGGCCAATGCTTTATCTAATTTGGCAATAATAGTACTTTGCGTATCTTTAGAATACGTTTCTAATATATCACCGTTATATGGATTCTTTGATTGTATCTCTTTCATGAAACAAATTTATAATTAACGACGGTTTACTGTTAATTCGTTCCGTTTAATTCTTAACCCTTTTGGGCTGTTATTACCGTTAATATTTCTTGGTTTAGAGTTAAGCGATGATAGAAAAATAGATGATCTTTGTAGTCGTAGAACAAGTTGATTCTACGTTATTTAAGAAAAAGTTTAATTAAAAATTTAGAATATGAACAACAGCGGAAATACATTACTAGCTATTATTGCAGGTTCTGCCATAGGAGCAGCATTAGGAATTCTATATGCACCAGATAAAGGTGAGAATACAAGAAGATTAATAGCAGATCAAGCAGCTGCGACAAGAGATAATTTTGCCGAAAGCGCAATCGACCTGAAAAACAGAGTAGCTTCAAAAGTTTTAGACGAAAGAGAAACCTTAGATACACGAGTAGAATCGTTAGTTTCAGACATAAGCTACAAAACGGAAGATGTGATTTCAACTTTAGAGAAAAAATTGGCTGAGTTGAAGTCTAAAAACAAGAAATTACAGAAAACAGTATAAATGGGAGTTATTGATTCACTTAACGAAACCTCTAATAAAGCTATTGACGTAGGTGAGGTATACTATAAGAAAACTCAAGAGTATTATAGGCTAAAAGTGTTTCAACAATTAACTATGACCACCGGTATGCTGTTGAAAATAGCAGTTATTGGTGGTCTTGGTTTTTTGGCACTTATGTTCTTAACCGTTGCGGGTATTATCTATTTAGGAAATATACTTAATAGCATGGTAGGTGCTTGCTTAATTGCAGGAGCCTTATTTATAGTTTTATTAATTCTTGCTTATGTCTTCAGAAGAAAGATTGATAATATGTTAGTAAAAAAACTATCTGTTAAATTCTTTAATTAAAGGAATATGTATAAAAATTTTGATGAAATAGAGTTTAATTTAAAACGCTTAAAATTAGAGCGTCAAATTGCTTTAGAAGAACTTAAGGGATTAAAACAAGATGTCCAGGAAGATTTGAGTCCATATAATTGGGTGTCTACGGCATTTTCTGCAGCAAAGAAATTCGGTATGCTTTATTTAATGCGTAAAATAGTCAAGTAGTATTATTTAAATACAAAGGGCTTTTTAACAATAAGTATAAAACAAAAAAACACCTCTTATTTAAGAGGTGTTTTTTTATATACGATTACTTAATAATTATTCTTTTGTCCAAGCATCAAGCATCCAACTTACTTTTTCAATACTACCAATATAACCGCCAATCATATCGATTGTACCTTCATCACCACCAGCTTCAGCTTTTTTAACAACTTTGCTCATTTGTTTTAGTAATACTTCATGTTGGTTAAGAATATGTTTTACCATTTCATTATCTGAAATAAGTGAAGAAGTTTCTTTTATAGAAGCGATTTCAAAATATTTTGAAAATTCACTTGTTGGGTTATGTCTTAAAGTCAAAATACGTTCTGCAATTTCATCAATTTTAATTCTTGCATCGGTATATAGTTCTTCGAATTTAATGTGTAAGTCGAAAAAGTTCTTTCCTGAAACATTCCAATGGTACCCTCTTAAGTTTTGATAGTATAAATTGTAATCTGCCAATAATGTGTTTAGTTCTTCAACGATTGGTTCTATATCTTTTGATTTAATGTCTAAATAGCTCATAATAATATTTTTTTAATTCTTGTATAAAATTAATGAACCTGATATGAATTTATTGACTCAGATGCCTTTTTATAGGCCCATTTAACAGTATTTAACGTCATTATGAATCATATTATTTAACCAATGGTTTCAGGTTGATATAAGAGTAGTTTATTTCGCCAACATGATCGTATTCGGTTGAATTTTGTTTTAAGGAACCCCAATCGAATTGATCATCTAAATTATTCTCTTTATAGTAGTCGGTCAAGCCTTCAGTTAAGAGTAGGTATTCGTTCATTCTAATTTTATTCTTTAAAAGCTTGTGGGCAACGATTAAGTCTTCTCCAAAGAGTTTTATGCTATTTCCAACTTTAGTCAAAGCGATTTCTTTGCCATAATGCAATATTATTTTCAGGCCTAATATTTCTGGTATGGTTTCGGCAGCTTCATCATTTTTATGTTTCACGCGAAGAGATTCTAGTTCTTTGTAAAACTCTGTGTAGAATATTCTACATTGATTTATTAAAGCCTCTAAACTCGGCATTTTACCAGTTTTGAAGAAAAGGACCGCATCGCCTTCAATTTCAGAAACTTTAAGTCCGATTTCATTCGTATAAATTATCTGATTTAATAATGCCGGAATTATTTTCGAGCTCAGTTCAAAATCAGTTTCGCTCATAAATTCTGTAAAACCACTTATGTCGGGTATACATATTAACATGGGTGATCCTTTCATAAGTTATAGTAAATAGTTGTGCTGAAAGATATCGAACATATCATTTTCAAATGTCGCCGTTCCATTAAAATTGTAATGCAATCCATTTAAAATAGGCTTTATTAAAAAATGTAAAACAAGGTAGTTTTATGGATTTAATTTGCGATCAGAATTAGAAATAAAATGAGGAATGGAATTAATAAATTAATTTATTCGCTCTACTTCATTCTCACTTTTAAGAACATAATTGCCATCATCTTGTTTAATGTATAAGGCTTTATTGTCCTTTTCTGCGTTTCGCGTTACCTCACTTCCTTTAATGGTTTTGGTGATTTTAGAGGTGTACGTTTCTTCAACTTTGCCTTCAGCTGAGCCATTACCCCAGTACCATTTTACAACTGTGCCTTTTCGAATCATTAAAAATAGATTTTATGTTTGTGCATTCCATCACTTCTAAATTCTGGAGAACAAGTGATGGAATATTCCTTGTAAATAAGGACACAAACTAGAGAACTAATTGAGGGTTACAAGTTCGATATTCAAAATAAAATTATTGTTTAAAAGGCACCTTTTTATTAACTCAAAAATCATCAATATTAACCCATTTCAAAGGAGTTAATGGTAATACGTTTTAAGGCAAAAAATCTACGAAATCGAAGTTATTTTTGAATTAGGATATATTAAAACATGAGTTATGGTAGAAATATTTGCAGGAATTTCAATAGTAATTGCTTCTGGCTTTATAGGCTTATTAATTAGAGATTATATAGCAAATATGTTTAACGCCCGTTCTAATGAAATTGAAGAAGATGCATTTTGCGAGATTGATATTAATCATATGTTAATGTATTCAAAGAAATCAGAAAGGAAAGATGTTGGAGAATTAAAACGAAAAATAGAAGAATTTAAGAATAGAAATAAATTTTATAAGATGTAATTGTGATTGACATCTTTAAATAAAAAATCACATAATTTAATACTACAAACAATGAGTACATATACAGAAGTAATTGGAGAGAAATTAAATGACCTTTTAGAAAAAACATATGATGCTGAAAAGGGCTTTAAAAAAGCAGCAGAGAATACAGACCATAAGCAGCTGAAATCTTTTTTCGAAAACAAGGCAAAACAGCGTTATGATTTTGGACATGAGCTAAAAGTAGAAATTAAAACTTTTGGTCAAAAAGTTGATAAAGGAGATAGTATTGCAGGAAAAGCACACAGAGCTTGGATGGATGTAAAAGCCTTGTTCTCATTAGACAGCGCCGAAGCTATGTTAGAAGAAGCTATAAGAGGTGAAAAAGCTGCAGTAGAGGAGTATAAAGAGGTTTTAGAGGATACTTCTTTGCCTTCATCAACAGCGGCTATATTGAGAAATCAAAAAGAAGCTATTGAAAACGGATTAGCTAATATTAAAATGCTAGAAGACTTAAGGTAGAGAGTATTATAATTATTGAAAAGAGACCTTTTTGGTCTCTTTTTTTATGCTCAAAAAAGTAATATTTTAAGGTTATTATTTCTAAATCTATTGAGAACTATAGACACCCCATTTCAATGAATCTTTATTATAGAGTGTTGAAAAATATTCAAGCTGAAAATAGAATAAATAACTTGTTTTTAATGGATTAGATTTAAATGGTTTTGCAATAATTACAACAGCGTTATTTGACGAACTTGCTTAATAAAAGCAAAAGATTGATATGTATTTTAAAATTTCAAATACAGCAGAAATGAAGGAGATAGAGCGTGAAGTAAATGCTTTATTTAAGTACCCAAACTTTTATACTCCACAAGTTGTTATAAGCGGCCTAGACGAAGTTTCTATACCTATTGTTACTATGGAAAATTCAAATGTCATTTCTTTAGCGATATGGGGTCTATTGCCCAAGAGCTATAACGATGACTGGGAACTATTTCAAAAATTAACCAACACCCTTAATATAAAATCAGACACTTTAGAATCTGAATTATGGTATCGAGATGCTCTCAGTAAAGGAAGGTGTATAATACCAGTAACAGGCTTCTTTACTTCCGTTTTAAGAAATGGGGAAATATATCCATATTTCATAAGTCCTAAAAAAGAGCGGTTATTATATCTGGCGGGTGTGTATACAGTTTTAGAAGATGGATTT
The DNA here is from genome assembly GCF_963977385.1 of uncultured Maribacter sp. GTDB lineage: Bacteria > Bacteroidota > Bacteroidia > Flavobacteriales > Flavobacteriaceae > Maribacter. Next base: position 288,433 of record NZ_CAXBOU010000001.1, read on the forward strand.
ATTACGTGTTCTGTGCTAACAGGCCCGCTTGAAGATGAAATGGTGAATTATCAAAACTTGGTCGATTTCATGCCAATTATTATTGATCATAATGATAAGTCAGATTGGCTTTCTAACAACATAGAATTATCTCAGGTTAAAAACATGATGAAACCACCGCATACTACTAAGTTAGATATAAAACCTATTGCAAGAGACCTCTTTAATCAAGATATATCATATGATAGTATGTTAATGCCGAATGATTGCCCTGAAGACTAGCTTAACGAAGAATTCTTGTTTTTTAAATGTTTTCTATAATCTGTAGGGAGAATTGCATAAGCCTCAAAGAATATTTTAGAAAAGTAACTTCTACTTTTAATACCTATGGAATACACAATTTCAGAAACTGATAAATCAGTGTTTTTGAGATAATCTCGCGAAATTTCAAGCTTCAATTGTCTGATATATTCATTCACTGTTTTTGAAAACAATATTTTGAAACCTAGCTGAAGCTTTTTTGGACTTAATCCAGATTCTGAGCTTAGAATATTTATTGAGATATCTTCAGAAATATGGTCTACAATGTAACTTGTTAGTTTATGAATTTTAGAGATATCTTCTTTTGAAATTGCTTCGGGTAAGTTCATTTTTTCTACAAAATTATTATGTTCCAACAGTTGTAATGATAATATGAGATAAAGTCTGCCCTCTAAAGAAAGTGATCTTAACATACCACTGTCTTGAACATTATTTAAGAGTTTGATCTCATCTGCAATTCTAAGACTAAAACTACCACCATGTTGATATGCGTCGTCGCCAACATTATCGTTAAACAATGTCACTAATAAGTCATTTAAATAACAGATATTGTTGTTTTTCTTTTTTAAATATTCCTTTCGAATTATTCGAATAAAATTTACTTTCAATTTCACACCTTTCGGAAAAAGAAAAGTGTTTTTAGCGGAGCGTTTGGGTGATATTATAGTGTTCTGAAATTGCGCTAATGTAGTATAAGAACTGGTATTGTTTTCACTGTAATTAAGAAACCCTTCGGTGATGAAAATAAATTCGATAGGAGATAATTTCTCGTTATCAAAAATAATTTTAGTTTCTTCATAAAGAGTCATATCACAATCAATTAAAGAAACCCCCCAATTGAAACTTATGGTTCGTATAATACCCTTACCTATTTCGTTATCAAACGTTAGTACCGTTTCGCCCCATTCTTGTCTCATTTCACCATTAATACAAGAATGTATTTGTGAAAATATCATTTTAGGGTCAGAACTTTTTATTATTAACTCTTTCATAATCCAATCATCGTGTAACGCTCTTAACGTTTCTACAAAAAAACTGGAAATCAAGTGATTGTGTTAACAGTTATGAAATGTTAATTAACACAAATGCGGACTTTTGAGTTTGTCAAAAATGTTAAAATTTATTATTATGAATTGAAAAGATGACTATTTTAAGGCTCTATTATATAGTTTCTGTCTTGCCTTGATTGATAGATTCTAATTTTAGCAGGTACTGTTTAGGTGTCATGGCATACCGCTGTTTGAATAGTTTTGAAAAATAACTTCTAGAATTAATACCTATTCTATAAGTGATTTCTGTGATGTTCATGGTGGTGGTTTCCATTAAATGGCGAGCCATTTCCATCCTTTTATTTTGAGTATACTCTTTTACAGATAGGCCAAATAGACTTTGAAAACCATTCTGTAGCGTGTTTTGGTTTAATCCGACTTTTTTTGAGAGGTTAATAATACTGGTCGCTTGTTCAAGAGTATCATCAATGATATTAGCAGCCTCCTCAATTTTAACTACGGTAGATTGTCTTAAAATGGTACGCTTTTCATCGGGTGAAGAATCATCTACATATTGTCTCAGATGATGTGCGAGTATTTCATAGCATTTGCCTTCAATGAATACACTTTTGGTAAACCCTGAATCTTCAGATGCGTTAATTTCTTCAATGCATTTAGCAATGTCTAGGCTATAATGGTCTGTATGAAAAAAGAGGTTGATACCGTTTACATCTCTAAAAAGACCTTCAAGGTCTTCATTCATTTCAGGAAGAAATGATTCTATTTTTTCTTCAAAAAGTTTTCTGTTTATCTCGAGATTAAAAAAACAAATAGGCTCATTTGCTTTTAAGGTAAGCACATTTCCATATTTACTATTACATGAAAAAATAGCACTTTCTAAATGCTTTATTTCTGTCTGTTTTTCTTGACCTTCGAACTCGTGATATAATGTTGTTTCTCTATTAAAAATTATTTCTAAAGGTTTTACTAAAGACTGATTGAGAACAAATCGCACTTCTTTTTTTAAACGTATATCTACATTCATAACGCCTACGCCATGAGAAAAACTAATTGCTTTTATATGGCCAATACCTGCTTCTTCAGGAATATCCATACAAATTTCATTATTCTCTTCTTCATAATCAACATTAAGTCTGTTGGCAATATCCCTGACAACATCAATTACGTTTAGCGCTTTAAGTTCCTTTTTAGTACTCATTCTTTAGTTAAAATAGACAAGTACAATATAAGGTAAATAATTTTAGACGTTAAGACTGTTTATTATCAAGTATCGTATCTTTTGATTCATTTAAAACCCTGACAATCAAGTAATTTAATACTTTTAGGTAGATGAGTTAATATTTGATTTTTTACAACCAAGGTTAACGGTTTTATAATAGCATTTTTGTTTGAGTAGGTAGAGATATACTAATAAATTATTGAGTTAATTTCTTTACTGAACAGTTAAAATGTTAACCTAATTATTAAAAATCTATAGTATGAGAAAATCACTATTTATGTTTGTATTTGCACTTATGACAATAAGTTTTGCAACAAGTTGTAGAGAAGAAAAATCTGCAGGAGAGAAAATGGAAGAAGGTATTGATGATGTTGGTGATGGTATCGAAGAAGGAGCAGAAGAAGTTGAAGATGCTGTCGAAGATGCCACAGACGACAACTAGTATAAAAGTAATTGTTATGAAAAGAAAAGCCAGGTAGTTATGCTAACCTGGCTTTTTAATTTCAAAGTAAATTATTCATCTTTCTTACCATTTCCTGTTAATACATCTAATAGGCCATCTTGTAAATTAATCCACAAGTAGTTGAAAAACGATTTATTTTTTGTCCGTTCGGTTGAGATATTTCCATATCTATAGCCCTCTGTATCTGCCTTTGAGCCGTCATTGACGAATAGGTTTCCAATAAAGGAGAGAACTTTCTTTACTCCGTTTCTTTCTTTATTTAATACTTGAAATTTAAAATCTTCATATCTCATTTTAATGTCACCAGTAGCGATATTTCCATCACCAGAAATTGTAAAATAGAGTTGGTCAATGGTGCCTGTGGTTTTTGTTCTTAGGTTAGGAACTAGAAAGTCATTTAAATTTGCTGTGTTGAAATTGGATAATTCCCCAGATATTAAGAATGTATTACGTGTGTCTTGAACTTTAAACTCCCAATCGAGATTAAAACTACCTACCCCCATTAAATTGGCATTTAGTTTAATCTTTAAATTTTCTTTGTTCGATGCTAAATTTGAAAAGTTACTTATATCGGCATCTAGTTTTTCAAAACTTAAAACACCAGCACTTTCTTCGTTCGGTAAATCTTCTTCATAGCGTACCATTCCATGCTTAATTAATATAGAATCAATAGCTACTTTAAACGGAAGTTCTCTGAATAATTCAGCATATAATGGTCTTCGATTAAAATTTTCTAATCTTGATTTGTCACGATACATTTCTAAATTCGGTGCATTTAATATCAGTGATTTAAAGTTGACCTGAAGAGAGTCGTTAGATACAATGTAATTATGATTTTCAATATTAATTTCTGGAATTTCTAATTGGATATGGTCTCGTTGGTAGGTTATTTCTTGGCTCAATGCTAACTTAGAAAGAGCGGTAGACAATGAAATATTAGTGATATGTATAGATGAGTTATCTAACTTCATAGTTTTCATTTGCAACACTTCAAACTTTCCTAAAGGTGCTGTCATGTTTTGAATAGTAATGCCATATTCTGAAAAAGTGAAAGGCACATACTTCTTAATTATCTGAGGATCAGTCGCCACATTTTTTAAATTTAGGTCGATAGACTTAACAGATAAAAGTTCTGTTTCTTCACTTGAATCCCAAATTTCAACTATACCAGAATCGAAAATAAGCTCCTCAATAAAAATCTCTTTTAAAAGATTTATCGGGTTCGGCTTTGTAACCTCTTTCTCGGTTGGATCTTTAGGGCAAGTCTTAAAATTTAAATGTGGTTTTGAAAGTGTAAGGGATTTTAAATAAATCGATTTCTCGAAGAGTAGTTTCCAATAACTGAATCTACTAATTGATAGATTATCAGCATTAATTAAAATTTCGCATGATGAAGTTTGGCGGCCAGAACTTTCAACTTCGACCTTTTCAAATTCTAAATCACCATTAAAAAGATTGATGTTTAGCTTTTCATATGAAAAAGCAATATGATCGGGGACCTTCTGATTTAAGAAATCTACAATTTCTTTCTTCATTTTCCAGGTGGCCACCATGTAGGCTCCTATGAAAAATACGAACAGCACTAAAAACCATTTGAGAATTCGCGTCATGAATGTTGAAGGTTAACTTATCCTTTTAAAATTATAGAAATTTAAGCCAAACCTCTACTACAATAATCATGAATAAAGAGATTGTAGATTTAATCTTTTTTATAGGGCTTATCAATACCTTTGCTATCAGGCTCCATATATTGTATGAAATCTGAAGCGCTTTTCAATTCAATAAATTCTTTGCCTTTTATAATAATAGCGTTTTTGAGTAAACTAGGATTTTTATCTAAAACCTTCAACCAACCTTCATCATCTAAGTCGATATCCGTTTCACCGTAGGCAGATTTAAAATCTGGATGGTCGGTATTTACCAAATCAGAAAGTTTTTTACCTAAACCATCAGCCAACTCAGCCCATTGAGTGCCGGTAACATTAGTCTTAGAGATATCAATTGTTAAATGTTTTTTACCTGAAGATTCGACATAGGCATTGAGTTGTTTGCCCAATGAATTCTTCGAACTATAATAGAGTGTTATCTGTTTTTTATCCATAGCAATTACTCCCATTACTTTTTTTTAAAAGTAGTCAGTTCTTTATGTAGTAATTAACTCGTTTCGAACGAAAAGTATCTGTAAAGGTTTTAAAAAGCAGGGCTTAGTCAATTTATGTTATCTTGTTATTAAACAATTAAACTAACAGATGAATACGATTTTATGGCTTGCTTATATATCGGTCACCTTATGGAGTATTGTCAATATAATCTTCAATGGTTCAAGGGCTACAAAAATGATAAGTTGGTCATTATCGGTAATAATTTTTCCTTTTTTAGGACCTCTTTTATATTATTTATTTGGTATTAATAGAAGAAAATTTAAGCTGTTTAAATTAAAACAAACAGAAAAGAGAAGGCTGTATACAGAAACCTATAAAGAGCTAGAGGGTGGTGAACAAAGTGTTCACACGTTTAAAGATTATAAGCAAGATAAATTAGCATCTCTCATTCGAAAGAATAGTTATTTCGCACCTTATGAAGGTAATGACATAACGTTGCTGAATAGTGGAGAAGAAACTTTTAGTGCAATTTTCAAAGCAATTGAAGAGGCAAAAGAATTTATACATCTTCAATATTATATTTTAGAAGAGGGTATTCTTTTAGACCGTTTTTATGAGCTATTTCAAAAAAAGGTGAAAGAGGGTGTAGAAATTAGAATGTTATATGATTCGCTGGGCAGTAATTCTATGCGTGGAAAAGTGGTAAAGCGATTTAAAGATATAGGCGTAAAAGCATTTTCTACCATGCCTATTAGATTCGGTAATCTCTTGTTTACCCTCAATTATAGAAATCATAGGAAAATCGTAATTGTAGATGGAAAGATAGGGTTTACTGGCGGATTCAATGTGTCTGATAAATACATGAAAGCAGTTTCTGATTTAGGAATATGGCAAGATTTACACTTAAGAATAGCAGGTCCTGCGGTGAATAGTTTACAGCGAGTATTCGTTAAAGATTACCATTTTGCAGGTAAAGAAGAGTTATTGCTTCAAGATAAATACTTTCCTAAGGTTGAACCCTCTGGAAATACTATAGCTCAAATAATTTCTAGTGGGCCTGATTCTAGATATCCTGCTATTATGCAACAATATTTGGCAATGATAAATATTGCGACAGACAGTATTAGTATAGCAAATCCGTATTTTATACCTGGCGAACCTGTATTAGAAGCGTTACGAATTGCAGCCCTAAGTGGAGTAAAAGTTACTTTGCTTACGCCTAAAAATTCAGATTCTCTTCTAGCTCAGTATAGTATGTTTTCAACATTTGATAGTCTGTTAGAAGTTGAAGCCAATATTTATCTACGACCAGATTTTTCGCATAGTAAGGTCATTATCATTGATGGTGAAATTGTGTCGGTTGGGTCAGGAAATTTCGACTACAGAAGCTTTGAACATAATTTTGAAACGAATGCCATTCTTTACGACAAAGAAAAAGCGACCGAAATTGAAGAACTGTTTTTGAGGCATTGTACTGATGACGTAAAGCTAGAACTTGAGGCATTTAGAAAGCGGTCGCCTGTCAGTAAGTTTTTAGAAGGACTCGCCAAATTCTTTAGTCCGTTACTTTAATAATAACATTATCTCGAAACATTTTGAACTATTTATTTCTTATTATTTTAAATATAAATATGGTTGCATACGCACAACATATAATTCCCAATGTAATAGAATCAGAGGCAAAAATAGCCTTGTCTCATTATCCAGAACTTGCTCAAACGTCAATAGAATTTAAATTTAAAAAACATATTAAGAAGTCTACAATGCAGGCGCAACCCACGTTCTTAAGTATTTTTAAAATGAAAAAGAAGAGGTCGTACAAAATATTGATTAGTGAAAGAATAAAGATTTCAGACTCGGTATATTATACAAAAGATATGCCTTCGAAAATTATGATAGGTTGGCTAGGTCATGAGTTAGGTCATGTGATGGATTTTGAACAACGTAGTGGTTTAAATCTAGTCAGTTTTGGCTTTAGTTATTTAACCTCAAAGAAATATATACGCGGAGCCGAACGAAGAGCAGATTCTTATGCGGTAACACATGGTATGGAAACTTACATTCTTGCAACCAAAGAGTTTATACTCGAAAAAGCAGGACTTACTCAAAAGTATATAGACCGTATTAAAGATTTCTACCTATCGCCAGAAGAAATTATGATACTAGTTGAAGAACGTGATACTGTAGCCAAGGATTAGGGAGTAGGTGATTAGCTTTGTTTCTCAACGAAGTCTTCCCACTCAGCAAATTTTTGCTCTTTCATGACTCTTTCCATTTTTACTTGACCACCTTTCTTTTTATTTGCGTCATTCCAATTATAAAATACATTGGGATCAACCATAAAAACTTTCACTCCTTTTAATGCCTTAGAGCGGGCGATCTTATAATTTTTGTTAGCAGTTTTAAGAGACTCATCTAACTTTTGAGCCACCTCTTCCGGGTCTTGCTTTGAAGCTGTGCCTAAGTACCAGGTATGATAAAATCCGTCTTCATATTTTTTTGCACATAGGGTATATTCCGGTATTTCAATATCAAAGGTTTCCATGATATCTTGCAATGCATCATCTAATTTGTTGACAGATAATTGCGAGCCGACCGTATTCAGGAAAAACTTAGTGCGGCCTGTTATCTTAATTTCTGCACGTTCAACATCAGTAAATTCGATAGTATCACCAATTAAATAGCGCCAAGCACCACTAACTGTACTAATAATCAACACATAATTCTGACCTTTTTCAACCTCAGAAAGTGAAAGAGATGTCGCGTCTTGTGAGAGAGAGCCATCTTCTAAAATATAATGAGGATTAAAAGGCACAAACTCAAAGTAAATTCCATTATCGGTAACCAGTTTCATAGCATCAGTTTCTGGTCGACTTTGAAAAGCAATGAAACCTTCAGAGGCCAGATAGGTGTCAATTACGGTAACAGGCTTACCCATTAAAGCATTAAAACTCTTTTCGTAAGGCCCAAAGGCTACCCCGCCAGAAGTATATACCTGAAGGTTCGGCCATATATCGTGAATGTTGTTGAGGTTGTGTTTTTTGATGACTTCTTTAAGCATTAACTCAATCCAAGAAGGAATACCACTAAGTGCACCAATATCCCAATCGGGAGCTTTTTCGGCAATCTTGGCAACCCTTTGGTCCCAATCTTCAATTTTGGCAATTTCTCGTCCAGGTTTATAATATCCACTAAACCATGAAGGAATATTGCTTGCGCTGATTCCGCTAATCTCACCTTCAAGATGGTCGCCATTTTCTATTAAATCTGTAGAGCTACCAAGCATTAGTATTCCTGTTTCAAAAAAATCTGCAGGCAAATCAAAATTAGAAAGCGCTAACACTTGTTTAATGCCAGCTTGCCTGATAGCATCAATCATTTCGTCGGTTACGGGTATTCGCTTACTAGTTTTGCCCGTAGTCCCTGAACTTAGCGCAAAATAATCAGGACTGCCGGGCCAAGTTACATCCGTTTGATCTTCATGTAATTTATGCCACCATTTATTATTGATTTCATTGTAGTCAAAATAAGGAACGGCGTGTTTGAAAGATGTCTGAATATCTTCATTTTCTAATATGCTATCAAATCCGTAAGCCTTTCCAAAGGAAGTGCCCTTCGCAGATTTCAATAGGCTTATGAGAACCTCTTTCTGCTCTTCAATTGGGTTGTCATCACCAGTAATTTTATCGGTTACGTTAATAACACCTTTTATGAAATTCCCAATAATATTCATATGATAGCGGATTTCTAGTTTAGTGATATAAAAGTATTTTTTATTCACCATTTAAATTAACCCGAATCTGTAATAAATAGACGGTATTCAACTTTGGTCTTTAAATTGAATTAATAACGTAATATGGGTATTAGCCAAGCATTATGAGAATTGCACCAACAGCAGTTAAGACTAGAATCATCTTTCTGAAAAAAGCTTCTTTAATCAATTTTATGAATCTTACCCCAATAAAAAAGCCAAGCAATATTCCCGGAAGAAGCATTAGGTTCAATGATAATGATTCAAATGTAATCGTCTCCCATACAAAAAAGTGGAAGGGTAGTTTTATTAAATTCATTATTAGAAATAGCCAAGCAGCCGTACCTATAAAATGATTTTTTGGTAATTGCATCGCCAAAAAATAGATGTTAGAAAAAGCACCGGCCAAATTACCGACCATTGTCGTAATACCTGCTATGGTGCCAATAGAACTGGCAAAAGCCCAATGTGTAGGCACTGTTTTAATTTTTTTACGATCCCACCAATACATCATAAAAACCGTAGTGATAATAATGATAGACATTCCGATTTTAAAGAATTTTTCTGGTAGGTCTTTACCAATAACTACACCAATCAAAACACCAAAAATCATCCAGGGTAATACTTTGAAAACATATTTCCATTGCGTGTGTCTATTGTAATAGATTACTGCAAAAATATCGGCTAGAATAAGCAACGGCACTACCATACCAGTTGATTCTTTTGCACCAAAGGCTAAAGCCATAAGCGTTACGTTCATTACGGCAATGCCTTTGATCCCAGCTTTTGATAATCCTATGATAAATGTTGCCCCATAAGCAAGAATCCAAGCTGTTGGGGTTATTTCAGAAGTTATTGATAGTAGCACATAGTACGTTTAGCGTATTAGCGACAAAAATATCCTAAAAAAACATATCTTTAGCCATCAACTTAAAACCATTTTATGGAACTAAGTACCTTAGACTATACTTTTATTATAGTGTTCTTCTCCCTTGTGTTAGGCATAGGCGTATACGTATCAAAAAAATCTGGAAAAAGTTCGTCAGAATTTTTTCTTTCTGGCCGAACGATGCCTTGGTGGCTATTAGGCCTTTCAATGGTCGCCACCACATTTTCAACTGACACGCCTAATTTGGTAACCGACATAGTTCGAACAAACGGTGTCTCAGGAAACTGGGTTTGGTGGTGTTTTCTAATAACAGGTATGTTAACCGTATTTGTTTATGCCAAACTTTGGCGAAAGTCTAATGTAAATACGGATCTAGAATTCTATGAAATGCGTTACGGTGGTAAGCCGGCAAGTTTTTTGAGAAAATTTAGAGCGATTTATTTAGGAGTTATTTTCAACGTAATTACAATGTCGGCCGTTACGTTGGCAGCTATTAAAATCGGAAGTATCATGTTAGGTCTTGAACCTTGGCAAACTGTTGTTAGTGCAGGTTTGATTACGGTAACGTTTAGTGCATTGGGCGGTTTTAAAGGAGTGGTATATACCGATTTTCTTTTATTCTTTGTTGCAATGGCAGGTGCAATAGGTGCGGCTTACTATTTGGTAAATATTCCAGAAGTTGGCGGTATTAAAGCGTTAATGGCAAATGAGGATGTAGCTTCGAAACTAAATATACTTCCAGATTTTAGTAATAAGAAGGCATTGATTACGCTATTTATAATTCCGCTTGCAGTGCAATGGTGGAGCTCTTGGTATCCTGGCGCAGAACCAGGTGGTGGTGGTTACATTGCACAACGTATGTTGGCTGCGAAAGATGAAAACCATGCAATTGGAGCTACCTTCTTTTTCAACATCATGCATTATGCTTTAAGACCATGGCCATGGATTTTGGTAGCCTTAGCGTCTATTGTGGTTTACCCAGATTTAGCTAGCATACAAGAAGCTTTCCCGAATGTGACTCCAGATAAATTAGGGCATGATTTGGCATATTCAGCAATGTTGACAAAACTACCTAGCGGACTTTTAGGGGTTGTTCTGGCCTCTTTGGTTGCTGCTTATATGAGTACCATTAGTACGCAGTTGAATTGGGGGTCTTCCTATATTGTTTATGATTTTTATAAGCAACAGATAAACCCTAATGCATCAGAGAAAAGGTTGGTGGCAGTAGGTAGAATTTCTACTGTAGTTCTAATGATTTTCAGTGCAGCCTTGGCTTTATTGCTTCAAAATGCACTACAATTATTTGATGTATTATTAGCATTTGGTGCTGGTACGGGACTAATTTTTATACTAAGATGGTTTTGGTGGCGAATTAATGCATGGAGTGAAATTACAGCAATGTTCGCCTCGGGTATTATATCAATCATTTTAAAATTGACACCGTTTGGAGCTTACCTTTTTGCCACGGATACAGGAATATTACCAGATTGGTCCGAATACATTTTTATAGTAGTGTTGACAACCCTAATTTGGTTGATAGCAACCTTTGTGACTCAACCCGAATCTAAGGATACCTTACGTAGCTTTTACATAAAAATACAACCTGGCGGTCCAGGTTGGGCTAAAGTTGTAAGTGATGCTGATACTGATTCTGTAGAGATAGTGAAATCGAAAGAGAAATGGAGTGTGCCAGCAGGTATAACAGCAATGTTATTAGGTGTAGTACTTATTTACTCCATCATGTTTGCTACTGGATATTGGATTTATGGAAGAACTACTCAGGCTATAGCTTTAACGGTTGTTTCTATAATATCAGGAGTGTTATTGATAAAAGCTTGGAATCGATTGAAAGAGAATCTCCTATAAAATTAGAATGGTAAAGGAAAGAATTCTATCGGTTGATATTTTTAGGGGAGCTACTATCTTGCTCATGGTTTTGGTGAATACACCAGGAACTTGGTCAAATGTTTATGGTCCTTTTCTACATGCCGATTGGCATGGGTATACACCAACCGATTTAGTCTTTCCTTTCTTTTTATTTATTGTAGGTACCTCAATTGCTTTTTCTTATAAGGGTAGAAAAGTTAATGCTGAAGTATACAAGAAAATAGGAGTTAGGACTTTGAAATTAATTGCATTAGGTGTTTTTCTTGGTGCCTTTATAATACATTTTCCGTTCTTTAAAGATTTTGAAAAAATCCGTTTTCCGGGAGTATTACAACGAATAGGGGTAGTGTTTTTCTTTGCCGCTATTTTATTTATCAATCTTGATTGGAAAAAATTAATTTGGGTAACGGCCATTTTATTAATAGGCTATTGGCTTTTAATGACGTTCGTTCCAGTGGAAGGAATTGCGTCAACCTTAGATAGAGCACCAAATAATTTAGCGAATTGGCTTGATGTACAAGTATTTGGAACGCATAACTACAAAGCGGATTATGACCCAGAAGGACTATTGAGTACCATACCTTCCATTGCAAGTGCCCTACTGGGTATTTTTACTGGTTTAATACTCACGTCTAAACAAGCAAAGAAAGCAACAATATTGATGGGTCTTGGCGGAAGCTTATTAATTATTGGGCATGTTTGGGATATCGTATTTCCAATCAATAAAGCACTTTGGACAAGCAGTTTTGTGCTAGTTACCGCTGGCTGGGCGAACCTCATTCTTGCCCTAATTTATTATTTAACCGATGTAAAGAAAATAGAATTCGGTTCTTTATTTCGATATGCAGGAGCCAATGCAATTGTTATTTACTTCTTGTCTAGTTTTATCAGTAAAATAATGGGTCAAATTAAAGTAGGAGACACTTCTTTACACGGGTGGTTATTTCAAAAAGTATATGTCCATGATTTTCTGGCACTTGAAACATCATCCCTTTTGTATGCCCTAAGTGTAGTGTTATTTTATAGCTTCGTCGGTTATTTTCTTTATCAAAGAAAGATATTCATAAAGGTATAATTTGCAGAATACATTCTTTTGGTATTATCTGTTAGCCATCAACTTTGCTACATACTTCCCAATAACATCAAACTCTAAATTCACAATGGTGCCAACTTTATATGTGTTGAATCGGGTGTGTTCGTATGTGTATGGAATTATCGCTACTTCGAATGTATTTTTCCCAGAATTGACTACAGTTAAGCTTGTACCATCAATGGTGATAGATCCTTTTTCTATGGTAGGGTTACCATTTGCTGAATCATACTTAAAAGAAAACATCCAACTACCATTATCTTCTCTTACGCCGGTACATTCTCCAGTTTGATCTACATGTCCTTGAACAATATGGCCATCTAATCTTGACCCCAAAATCATAGCTCGTTCTAAATTAACAGAGTCATTAGTTTTTAAGCGTCCAAGATTTGTTTTTTTTAAGGTTTCTGCAATTGCAGTAACAGTATATGTAGTATCTGTTAAACTCACCACGGTCAAACAAACCCCGTTATGAGAAACACTTTGGTCAATTTTAAGTTCTGAAGTTAGATTAGATTCTATAGTAATATCTAAGTTACCACCATTCGCCTTAAGAGAGGTTACCTTACCTAATGTTTCAATAATTCCCGTGAACATGTGTCGTTTAATTTAAGTAATTTTGGGTATTCAAAATTGAGTACAAAGGTACAGATTATCATGGAGGAAAATAGGAAAATAAGGTTAGGCATCTCGATAGGAGACTTAAATGGAATAGGTTGTGAGGTGGCATTGAAAACATTTGAAGATAGTAGAATGTTAGATTTTTGCACACCAATTATTTTTGCTTCTAATAAGACCATTTCCTATCAAATGAAGGAATTAGGACTTAATATCGTCTTTAATGGTATACCAGTTGCTTCAAAGGCAATAGACAATAAGATTAATATTGTGAATGTCTGGAAAGAGATACCTAAAATCGAATTTGGGCAACCTACGGAAGAAGCTGGTGCCTATGCTATTAAATCTTTAAAAGCAGCTGTCGAAGCACTTAAAAATGGTGATATAGATGTTTTGGTAACAGCACCTATTAATAAGAACAATATTCAATCTGAAGAATTTAAATTTCCTGGTCATACAGATTATTTGGCCCAAGAACTTGAGGGTGAAAGTTTAATGTTCATGGTCACTGATACTTTAAAGATCGGTTTACTAACGGATCATGTGGCGGTAAAAGATGTTTCTGCAGCTATTATTCCAAGATTAATTCGAGATAAGATTAATATCATTGAAAAATCGTTAATAATGGATTTCGGAATTCGTAAACCAAAGATTGCTTTATTAGGTATTAATCCGCATAGTGGTGATAATGGTGTTATAGGTAAAGAAGATGATGAAATATTGAGACCTGTTATTCATGAAATGTCTAATATGGGGCACTTGGTCTACGGACCGTACTCTGCGGATAGTTTTTTTGGGTCTGACGGATATAAAAAGTTTGATGCTATTTTGGCTGCATACCATGATCAGGGATTAATACCTTTTAAAACTATTTCTTTCGGTCAAGGAGTTAATTTCACTGCAGGGCTTGATAAAGTAAGAACTTCACCGGACCATGGAACTGCCTATGAAATCGCAGGAAAAGGGGTGGCCGACAAAAGTTCATTTGAAGAAGCGGTATTTATGGCGCTTAAGATTTTCAAAAACAGAACCGAGTATCAAGAGCTTACTAAAGACGTCTTAAAAAAACAGCGTTTGAAAAGAGAACGGTAATATTTTAACTACCTAAAAAGTTATAAAGATAAATAGTTGATAACTATTGTCTTTTATTAAAATAATAGTATCTTTGCACCCGCCTTTTATGGGTCGATATTGATAAATTAAGTGTGTACGTGATGAAGCAAAAGGAGTTTAAAATTCCTTTCTCAGGATTGAAGCAAGGAAAACACAACTTTAATTACCAGATTGATAATACGTTCTTTGATTCTTTTGGATACGATGAGTTCAATGATGCTGACATCACTTTAGATGTTGTACTAAATAAGACAAGTACAATGTTAGAGGTTGATTTAGAGGCTTCAGGAACGGTAAATGTTAATTGCGATATTACCAGTGAGCCATTTGATCAGCCTATAGATGCTAATTTGCATCTGGTTGTAAAATTTGGTGAAGAATATAATGATGAGGATATTGAAATCCTTATTATTCCTCACAGGGAACACGAATTGAACATTTCACAGTATGTTTACGAAATGCTTGTATTGGCAGTTCCACAAAAAAGAATTCACCCTGGTATTGAAGATGGCACTTTAGAATCTGAAGTGTTAGACAGGTTAAAAGAGCTTGAACCAAAAGAGAAAAGGTCAAACAAAGAAGAAAACGATCCCCGTTGGGATGAATTAAAGAAACTATTAACGGATAAATAAGGTTTAAATGGCACATCCTAAAAGAAAAATTTCCAAAACAAGGAGAGACAAAAGAAGAACACATTATAAGGCAGTAGCACCTACTTTGGCCAAGGATTCCTCAACAGGAGAAATGCACTTGTACCATAGAGCTCACTGGCACGAAGGTAAATTACACTACAGAGGTCAAGTTTTGGTAGATAAAACCGAAGAAGCAGAAGCTTAAGCCCTTACTATATTATACTAAGCTCCCACTTCATTTGAAGTAGGGAGTTTTTTTTAGCCCAATTTGTTTATTAGCTCTTTATCATATAGATGATTTAGGAAGCTTAAGGTATTTATTATTCGAAGAGAAATTTTCAGAAACCAGATAACTTTAAGGGAAAAGTCATTGAAAATCATTAATTTTCATGACTTTTGACTCGTTTTTTAAGTTTTTTTAAAAGAAAGCAAATTAAGTATGACCAAAATAACAGCAGCTATTACCGCTGTAGGAGGCTATGTTCCCCAATTTGTAATGACCAATAAAATGCTTGAGGATTTGGTGGATACCAATGACGAATGGATTACCTCTAGAACAGGTATAAAGGAAAGAAGAGTATTAAAAGAGGAAGAAGGAGAAGGTACGTCTTATTTGGCCATTAAAGCTGCAGAGGACCTTATTGAAAAGAGAGGTATAAACCCAGCTGAAATAGATTTGGTTATTGTCGGTACGGCAACACCAGATAGTATGGTGTCGTCAACTGCTGCGTTCGTCGCTTCAGAAATTGGTGCTGTAAATGCATTTGGTTATGATTTATTAGCCGCTTGTTCAAGTTTTTTGTTTGGTATGTCGGCCGCTGCCGGTCATATAGAAACTGGGCGTTATAAAAAAGTACTATTGATTGGTGCAGATAAAATGTCGTCAATTATAGATTATACAGATCGTACTACATGTATCATATTTGGTGATGGTGCAGGAGCAGCCCTTTTTGAGCCTAATACTGAGGGTTTAGGATTGCAAGATGAATATTTACGTGCAGATGGAAATGGTAGAAAATTCTTGGGCATGGAAGGTGGAGGCTCTATAATGCCTGCTACAGAAGAAAGTGTTAAGAATAGAAAGCATTTTATTTTTCAGGATGGAAAAACGGTTTTCAAATTTGCGGTATCGAATATGGCAGATGTCGCTGCTAAGATCATGGAACGTAACAATCTTAAAGAAGACGATGTAAAGTGGTTAGTGCCACATCAAGCTAACAAGCGTATTATTGATGCTACTGCTAGAAGAATGGGACTAGATGATTCAAAAGTAATGATGAATATTCAGTATTATGGAAATACTACATCAGCTACTTTACCTTTATTATTAAATGATTATGAAAGCCAGATTAAAAAAGGGGATAACTTGGTTTTTGCTGCTTTTGGTGGCGGATTCACTTGGGGTTCTATCTATTTGAAATGGGCTTATAACTAACTTATAACTACCTATATAACTTAATTAACTATGGATATTAAAGAGATTCAAAGCCTTATCAAATTCGTGGCTAAATCTGGCGCAAGCGAGGTGAAATTAGAGACGGATGATATTAAGATCACCATACGTACCGGAAGCCTTGGAAATTCTGAGCCTACCTATGTACATACGATGCCAATGGCGCAGCAATCAATGCCTGCTGCAGCACCTGTGCAGACAGAACAGCAAAAAGCTGCATCAGACAGTCTTGCCGAAGCTGAAAAGAAGAAATCAGAGGATGATAAATATATTACAATCAAGTCTCCTATTATTGGTACCTTCTATAGAAAACCTTCTCCAGATAAACCTGTGTTTATTGAAGTAGGGGATACTATTGGAACTGGAGATGTTCTTTGTGTTATTGAAGCAATGAAATTATTTAATGATATCGAATCTGAAGTTTCTGGAACTATCGTTAAAATTTTAGTAGATGATTCATCACCAGTAGAGTTTGATCAACCATTATTTTTAGTTGATCCCTCGTAACTAAATTTTGAGTAGTAATTGTTAGATGCCATATTTTATTAATGGTATGTAAGAATCATGTGAAACTTTGAACTTAAAATTTAAAAGATGTTTAAAAAAATACTGATTGCAAATAGGGGAGAAATCGCTTTGCGTGTTATTCGTACCTGTAAGGAAATGGGTATTAAAACCGTTGCTGTTTACAGTAAGGCTGATGAAGAAAGCTTGCATGTGCGTTTTGCAGATGAGGCTGTATGTATTGGGCCAGCTGCTAGTAGCGAATCCTATTTAAAGATACCTAATATTATTGCTGCTGCAGAAATTACAAATGCAGATGCAATACATCCAGGATATGGTTTTCTGTCAGAAAATTCCAAGTTCTCACGAATTTGTGCTGAGCACGAAATC
This sequence comes from uncultured Maribacter sp., assembly GCF_963977385.1. GTDB lineage: Bacteria > Bacteroidota > Bacteroidia > Flavobacteriales > Flavobacteriaceae > Maribacter. Next base: position 305,854 of record NZ_CAXBOU010000001.1, read on the forward strand.
AAGTTTATCGGAGCTTCTGGTGATCAAATAGATAAAATGGGAGATAAGGCTACCGCCAAGGAAACCATGAAAGAAGCTGGTGTGCCTTGTGTACCTGGTTCAGAAGGTCTATTAAAAGATGTTGCTGACGCAAAAAAGATAGCTAAAAAAATGGGCTATCCGGTTATGATCAAAGCTACTGCCGGTGGCGGTGGTAAAGGTATGCGCGCCGTTATGTCTGAAGACAAAATGGAGGAGCTTTATGATAGTGCCGTAAATGAAGCTACTGCTGCTTTTGGAAATGGCGGTATGTACATGGAGAAACTTATTGAAGAGCCAAGACATATTGAAATTCAAATAGTGGGTGATCAATACGGTAAAGCATGTCACTTATCTGAAAGAGATTGTTCCATTCAACGTCGTCATCAAAAATTAACGGAAGAAACACCTTCTCCGTTTATGACCGATAAGTTAAGGGAAGCAATGGGTGATGCAGCTGTTAAAGCGGCAGAATATATTAAATATGAAGGCGCAGGTACCATAGAATTTTTGGTTGACAAACACCGTAAATTCTATTTTATGGAGATGAATACCCGTATTCAAGTAGAGCACCCAATAACAGAGCAGGTAATAGATTACGATTTAATTCGTGAACAGATATTAGTAGCGGCAGGGGTACCTATTTCAGGTAAAAATTACTTTCCTAAACTACATTCTATAGAATGTAGAATTAACGCAGAAGACCCTTATAACAACTTTAGACCATCACCTGGCAAGATTACAACATTGCACATACCAGGAGGTCACGGGGTGCGTATGGATACACATGTGTATAGTGGCTACAGTATACCACCAAATTATGATTCTATGATTGCAAAGTTGATTACTACGGCCCAAACTAGGGAAGAAGCAATCAATAAAATGAAACGGGCTTTAGATGAATTCGTAATAGAAGGAGTGAAAACAACCATTCCTTTTCATAGGCAGTTAATGGATCATCCTGATTATTTGGCGGGCAATTATACGACAGCCTTTATGAATAATTTTAAAATGGACCCACCCAAAGAAGAATAATAAAAAACTCCAGCAGCAATGTTGGAGTTTTTTTATTCCCATGCTATAGTTTTAAACAATCTTATACTGAACCTGTTTAAGTATCTTTAGTACAATCAGCGAGACAAACTGCTTGATTCAAATTAATGACAAGGATTCTATCAATATCATGTATTCTATTTATTTTTTTATTTGGATGTAAAAATGCATCATCTAAAAAATCAGAAGATTCAATAACAATAGTTGAAGAAGTAAAAGCTTCTGGCCCTAGAATAAGTTTTACATTCGATGATGGAATTACGTCAGATTTAACTGGTTTCAAGTTTGAGGAATGGAATGGTATGATATTATCGCATCTTGAAAATGAAAATTTAAAAGCCGTATTCTACATAACTGGAAAGAACAAATTAAATAAAAAAGGACAGTATTTATTGAATAGTTGGAATGATAAAGGACATAATATAGCGAATCACACCTTCACCCATTCTAATTTTAATTCTAAAAAAAACAATGTTCAGCTATTTAAAAATGAACTGATAAAAACAGATTCTATTATTTCAAAACTGAGTAACAGGGTCAAGTTATTCCGATTCCCATATTTGAAAGAGGGAGCGGGTAAAGCTAAAGTAGATAGTATCCGAAACGTACTTCGAGATAACAACTACAAGAATGGATATGTTACAATCGATGCCTCTGATTGGTATATAAATCAACGTTTAATTAACCGTATTAATTCTGTTGGCATTGAAAATACCAAAATAGATAAGTTTAAGAAATTCTATATACAGCATTTGACAGATAGGGCTAATTATTATGAAATGCTTTCCTATCAAATGAATAAGCGGCATATTAATCACACACTTTTACTCCATCATAATTTAACATCAGCCTTATTTTTAGGAGATTTAATTAAGGAGTTCAAGAATAGCGGTTGGACAGTTGGAGACGCTAAAGAAGCTTATCAAGATGAAGTATTTGAAAAGCAACCAAAGTCAGAATATGCGGGTGAAAGTTTAATATGGTCGTTAGCGAAACAATCTGGTAAATTTGAACAATCACTTCGATATCCTGCGGAAGATAGCAGGTATGAAAAAGATGCGATGGATTCACTAGGATTATAATCTAAAAGACAAACCGAATATGAACCTTAGCTACTGGGAGCGAAAATCTTGGTTTTCCAATATTGATTTTACAATAATTGGCAGTGGCATTGTTGGCTTAAACTGTGCCATAGAATTAAAAAATAACTTTGCACAAGCCCGTATATTGGTTTTGGAAAAAGGAACTTTACCACAAGGCGCTAGTACTAAGAATGCAGGGTTTGCTTGTTTTGGCAGTATTTCAGAAATATTATCCGATCTAAAAACACATTCAGAGCAAGAGGTCATAAATTTAGTTTCTGATAGATGGAAAGGTATTCAGGCATTACGTAGTTTATTAGGGGATTCATCAATTGGTTTTGAAAAACATGGAGGACACGAACTTTTTTTAGAAAGAGACGAGGAGCTTTATCAACATTGTAGTGGGAATATCATTGAGATAAATAATTTATTGCGACCTATTTTTAAAGAAGATGCTTTTGTAACTACTCCAAACCAATTTCATTTTAGGGGTATAAAAAATGATTATATATCTCAAGTATACGAAGGTCAAATCAATACCGGTGAGATGATGAAATCATTATTGCAGTTAGCCTTAGAAAAAGGTATCACTGTATTAAATGCTACCAAGGTTGATTCTTTTAAAGATTCTGGCAACAAGGTTACCATATGCACAAATGAATTCGAGTTTCAAACCAATAAACTATTAATTGCCACAAATGGTTTTGCTTCACAATTACTTCCAGAAAAAGTAAGCCCAGCAAGGGCGCAGGTTCTCATTACGAAACCAATTCCTAATTTATCTATCAAAGGAACATTTCATTTAGATGAAGGTTATTATTATTTTCGAAATGTTGGTAATCGTATACTTTTTGGTGGGGGTAGAAATTTAGATTTTAAGACAGAGGAAACTTACGATTTTGGGACTACCAAATTGGTCGAAGACAAACTCAAAGAACTATTGAAAACAGTAATTCTGCCGAATAGTGAATTTGAAATTGATTACAGTTGGAGTGGAATTATGGGAGTTGGCCAACAAAAGAAACCAATTGTAAAACAACTTACCGAAAATGTAGCCTGTGGAGTACGTTTAGGCGGTATGGGAATTGCCATAGGAACAACAGTTGGCAAACAGTTGGCAAGTATTTTTAAATAGCTAGAATTCCTTTTAACTTTTTTTTTTAAATCTTATCCGAAAGTCACTTATTCTCTTGAATTTATTTTTAAATTGTACATCCCCTTAGCTTATCTATTACTCAAGTTTACGTATTGGTTTACCTAGAACAGTAAACCATTACAATGGTATGTAATAGCATTGATTACTATATGAAAAAATTGATAAAAAGGATTTTCACAGTTGCAATAATGACTGTGCTAGGGGCGGTATGCCTTACAGGATGCGGAGTGTCTCAAACTCATTACCAACGCGAATATGCTAAAGTTTGGAAGGAATTGATAAAATCTCAAGCATGGAAAGAAACGTTAAATGCAAATAAATCGAACACAGTCGATGAGTTATATGCAAGTAATGACAATGAGGTTTTACTAGCCAATGATGCAAAAATAAAAGCTGGTTTTGAAGACAGGTACCAGGTTCTGGTATCAAAAGCTTATTTTAAAATAATTACCGAAGCTGAGAAAGCAGATGCACGTATTTCTGCGGATTATAAATTATTGCAAGACAATGAATTGTCTATGTCAATTAGTAAAAAGCAGGAGCATGAAATCACTAAAAAATATGAAGCTCATAAAGCGATGTTAAGCGGACTAAAGTTATGGAATATTTTTAGTGAGGACCGTTCGGGCGATTTAGATTACTTTAAAATTGAAAATGAAAGTGCTATCCTAAGAATGATACAATCAGGTGATGCAGAACATCAAATGGTAAATTACTTGATTTATAAATTAGCAGATTTATACCACGTTGAAGAAAATTGAAGAATTCGAGACCTTAAAAAATGAGGCTTACAATTATTGTGGGCAGTTTGTGGCAGAGAGGCTAGGAAGAATACAGTCACAGATAAAGGAACTTGAAACCGCGCTAACTTCAGAAACAAAGAGTAGTGCGGGTGATAAGCATGAAACTGGTAGGGCAATGATTCAATTAGAGCGCGAAAAACTGGGTCAGCAGTTATCTGAATTAGAAAAAACACAACAACTTCTTTCTAAAGTTCCAAAAGACAGGAATTCCCAAATGGTTGGTTTGGGAAACTTGGTCGTTACCGATTCCTTCACATACTATGTAGCGATATCTGCGGGAGAGTATAAAAATTCGACCAATTCTGTGTATTGTATATCTGCTGCCACTCCAATCGGAAAATTAGTCTATGGTAAGGCTATAGGAGACACTTTTCAATTTAATGGCAAAACCTCAACGATACTAACAATTCACTAATATTTCGTGCAAATTATTTCGTTATCTTAATCGCGGCAAACTTTTCAATGCCTAATTAACAGTATGGATAAGAAAAGGAAATTACGAAGTAGTGAGTGGTTTGGTGGTAACGATAAAATGGGTTTTGTTCATCGATCTTGGTTAAGAAATCAAGGATATCCTGATGATTATTTTGAGGGGAAACCAGTAATAGGAATTTGCAATACCTGGTCTGAACTAACACCATGTAATGGCCACCTTCGAGATTTTGCTGAGGTTGTAAAAAGAGGAATTTTAGAAGCAGGCGGATTTCCATTAGAATTTCCAGTAATGTCTTTAGGCGAGACTATTATGAAACCCACGACCATGCTATTTCGCAATTTAGCGAGTATGGATACAGAAGAATCCATTCGCGCTAATCCATTAGATGGTATTGTTTTATTGACAGGATGTGACAAAACCACACCATCCACAATAATGGGTGCCTGTAGTGTAGATTTACCTACCATTGTTGTGCCTGGCGGGCCAATGTTAACAGGTCGCTTTAGAGGAGAGAAGATAGGCTCTGGTTCTATGAACTGGATGATAAAAGAACGCCAAGAGATTGGCGGATATTCTGCCGAAGATATTAAGGAAGCTGAGGTTTGCGTTGCTCGAAGTATTGGGCATTGCAATACCATGGGTACCGCTTCAACCATGGCTACTATGTGTGAAGCATTAGGATTAACATTACCAGGCTTTTCTTCAATACCTGCGGTTGATTCAAGAAAAAAATTATTCGCTCAATTATCTGGAAGGCGAATTGTAGAAATGGTAAAGGAAGATTTAACACTTTCTAAAATATTAACTAGAAAAGCGTTTGAGAATTCTATTATTACCAATGCTGCCGTAGGTGGCTCAACAAATCTTATAATTCATTTAACGGCAATTGCGGGTAGAATCGGAGTGAAACTAAATTTAGAGGACTTTGATACCGTGGGTAGTAAAGTGCCGTTACTCGTGAATTTAAAACCATCTGGAAAATATTTAATGGAAGACTTCTTTTATGCAGGCGGATTGCCTGTGGTCATGAAAGAATTAAAGCCATTATTACATAATGAAACCATTACTGTAAATGGTAAAAGTATCACAGATAATTACGAAAGCGAGGTATGTTATGATAGAGATGTAATTGCAGCTTTAGAACATCCTTTTCAGGAAAAAGCAGGTATCGCTGTTTTAAAAGGTAATCTATGTGAAAATGGTGCTGTTATTAAACCGTCGGCAGCTACACCAAAATTGATGAAGCATCGCGGTGAAGCAGTAGTTTTTGAAAGTATGGAAGATTACCATGAGCGAATTGACGACCCGAATTTGGAAATTGATGAGAATAGTGTGATTGTTCTTAAGGGTGTTGGTCCAAAAGGATATCCAGGAATGCCAGAAGTGGGTAATGTTGACCTTCCTAAAAAACTATTAGCAAAGGGAATAACTGATATTATTCGCATATCAGATGGAAGAATGAGTGGTACAGCTGCAGGGACCGTTATTCTTCATGTATCTCCAGAATCAACGGTTGGTGGAACGTTAGCATTTGTTAAAAATGGTGACATGATAGAATTGAATGTTGAAAAACGTACGTTACATCTCGATGTTGAATTAGAAGAGTTGATTAAGCGGAAAAAAGAATGGATTGCTCCAGAACCTTTGGCAAAAAGAGGGTATGTTAAAATGTATATTGATCATGTAGAACAAGCCGATAAAGGTGCCGATTTAGATTTTTTAGTTGGTGGGTCAGGGTCAAAAGTAGAACGAGATTTACATTAAATTATGGAAATACTTTACCTTATTATTGCAGTTATTGCTATCATCATATTAACGACCAAGCTTAAAATTCATGCATTTTTAGCGCTCTTCATTATATCTATTTTATATGGAATTTTTGCCGGGATGCCTTACGCTGATATTATAGTTTCAATTAATGACGGTTTTGGGGGTACACTTGGCAAAATAGGTTTGATAATTGTTCTTGGAGTCATCATTGGTGCATTTTTAGAAAATACTGGTGGTGCTTTTGCTATTGCAGAAAAGGTGCTGAAAATAATTGGAAGCAAAAGAGTACCTACTGCAATGGGTATTATCGGTTATATCGTGTCAATTCCTGTTTTTGCAGATAGCGGTTTTATGCTATTGCATCCGTTAAACAAAAGCCTTTCCAAGAAGGCAAAAATATCGATTGCTGGTCCGGCAATAGCTCTAGGTTTAGGTTTAATGGCTTCTCATACAATGGTGCCACCAACGCCTGGCCCCATTGCCGCTGCAGGAATTTTAGACGCAGATTTAGGGTTGGTAATTGCCTTTGGTTTTCCAACAAGTATTGTTGCATTAGTTGTCGGAATTATTTTCGCTAAGAAATATGCGTCTAAAACTTATATTGAGCCAGATGTTGATAATACATTAGTAGCAGAAAAAGAGATTAAAGATTCTCCAGGAGCGTTTAAATCATCAATTCCAATTCTTGTTCCGATTGTACTAATCGTATTGAAATCAGTTTTAAATCCAACAAGAACAGGATTGGATAATGGTTTTATAGAGGTCATAAATTTTGTTGGTGAACCGGTCATATCTTTATTGATAGGTGTTTTATTATGCTTGCTACTACCAAAAAAATTAAATTATGATATGCTGTCCTCTTCAGGGTGGGTGGGAAAAGCAATTAAAGACGCTGCATCAATAATTTTGATAACAGGAGCAGGGGGAATATTTGGAAAAATCTTACAGAACTCAGGTATAGCTGATGTTTTAGGACAAACCCTAACTGAATATAACATGGGTATATTTTTGCCTTTTGTTTTGGCAGCAGCTATAAAAACAGCTCAAGGTTCTTCAACAGTGGCTTTAGTAACTACAGCATCTATTATTATGCCCATGATGTCATCACTTGGTTTTGATTCTGAAATTCAAAAAGCTTTGGTTGTAATCGTAATAGGTGCGGGGTCTGCGGTTGTTTCCCATGCTAATGATAGTTTTTTTTGGGTAGTTACCCAAATGAGCGGCATGAATGTGAAAACAGGGTATCGATTATTTAGTTTAGGAAGTGGCTTACTCGGACTTACAGGCGCAATCACCGTTTTTATCTTCTATACAATCTTTGCATAAATTCATATAAAATGAAAGTATATAATACCAAAAGTGGAATCTTAGTAGAGCATGATTCAAAATTCCATCTACTTGATCAAGAGAATTGGGACGAGTTTATTAACGATGATGGCATTATCGTTAATACACTGGCAAAGCTAAATGAGAATAATAAAATTAAAGATGCCAACTCAATTATAGAAAACGAACTAAAAGCTCCTGTTCAAAGTCAAGAAATATGGGCTAGTGGCGTTACTTATTACAATAGCAAATTAGGTAGAGAAGAGGAATCTAAAGAAGCAGGTGGTAGTAGTTTCTATGCTAAGGTATATGAGGCTGATCGACCAGAGTTGTTCTTTAAGGCTACTGCACACCGAACGGTTGGCCATGGTGGTATAGTAAGAATAAGAAAAGACTCAACCTGGAATGTACCTGAACCAGAATTAACCTTAGTTATTACATCTACTGGTAAAGTGGTAGGGTATACTATAGGGAACGATATGAGTTCTAGAAGTATAGAAGGTGAGAATCCGTTGTATTTGCCGCAAGCCAAAACATATGATGGCTGTGCTGCACTAGGTCCTTGTGTGTTGTTAACCAACGATCCTTTGCCAACTAATACTAAAATAAGTTTGACCATCAATAGGGCAGGGAAAAGCGTATTTGATAAAAATATTGGTATTGATCAAATAAAACGAAAGCTAGTTGATATTGTAGAATACCTTTATAGAGAATGTTCGTTTCCTAATGGTAGTATTTTAATGACCGGAACAGGTATTATACCTTCTAGCGATTTTACATTAGAGATTGGTGACGAGGTTATTATTTCAATTGATGGCATTGGTAAATTGATAAACCGTGTGGGTTAAAACTCTGGTTTACCTCGATTCAATTTTTTAAGAGAGGCTATTTTTTTGCCCTTCAATCTTTTTTCAATTGAAGATCGGGTTGGTTTGCTTTTTTTTCTTGGCTTTGGTACTATTAAAGATTTTTCAAGCAATTTAAAAAATCGTTTGATAACTAATTGCTTGTTTTTATGCTGACTTCGTGATTCATCACATTGTAAAATCAACACCCCATCTTTCGTTAATTTGTTATCAAGCTTTAATTGAATTCTCTTCTTCTCACGTTCGGTAAGTCCGTTGGAAGTATTTAGTTCAAAAGAAAGTTCTACTTTAGAAGAAACCTTATTTGCATGCTGCCCACCGGGACCACTACTTCTAATAGCCTTGAACTGTAATTCAGTAATAATTTGGTCTTGATTCAAAATAGCATTTTTACAAAAGTAATTAAAAACGAATGTTCTTACTTTTCAACGAAAAATAGCTCATTCGATATAAACCATTTTAAAAGACTGTTAGTGAATAATGTAAGCTTTATCTTGTTTTTAGATTGAAGTAGCTTCTTGTATGCGCTGATTGATAGTTTCAATAGCCACATTTAGAAATACCTCTTTCCCCTTTGGTAGTAGTTGGTCTGCATTGAAAAAGATGACTTCATTTTCGGTACTTCTACTTTCTGTTAAATAGTGACTACCCATAGGATATGCTTTTTCAACAGTAACTTTTAATCCTGAAGATGGGGAAACTCTAAACTCATGAGTATAGACAATAATTTTTCTTTTAGTATTTGCATAGGTCTTAAGTACATCGATTGAAATCATACTTGCTTCACCAAATAAGGATGCCACATACAAGCTTTTCGGATTTTTGTAAAGTTCCATCGGCCTAGCCCTTGCGATTATTTCTTTGTCCCGTAAAACAACAGCACGATCAGCAAAGGGTAATACATCATTTACATCATGTGTTGCAACAATGGTGGTAATTCTATTTTCTTTTAAGTAATTGAAAATATTTCGTCGTAGGCTATTTTTAAGAAAATTGTCGATATGCCCGAAAGGTTCATCCAATAATAAGACTTCTGGTTTTTGAGCCAAAACCCTCGCAAGGGCAACGCGTTGCTGTTGACCACCGCTTAGGGTTTTTACTTTTTTATTAGCAAACTCCGTAAGTTCAATCATTTCTAGAAGTTCTTGAGTTCTTTCTTTAAGTTCTTCGGGATAGAAAACAGAAAGGTATTGACTGATATTTTCAGAAACGGAAATAAAGGGCATTAAATCAAAATCTTGAGAAAGGTACTTCATAAATGGAGCTCCGGGTACCAAGTTGTATGCAGGGCCTAGTATTTGCTCATCTTCCCAGAAAATTTCACCTTGTTCCAAATCCATTAATCCGTAGAGGAGTTTGAGTAAGGTGCTTTTGCCGCATCCACTTTCTCCAATTATGGCAACATGCTCTCCTCGTTGAATCCGTAAATCGATAGATTCTAAAACTTGAAGTTTATCATAAGAAAAGGAAAGATTTTCTACTCGTAACATCTATTTGTTCTTTGAAGTGTAAAATTGAAAAATCCGCTCCTAATTGAAACGGATTTTTCAATAAATTATTGACATTGAAATGATTTTACTCTTTAAAATCTTTTAATATACTCTTGTTCGGTAATTCTGTATACCCCATATTAAATAGCGTAAAGCCAAATATATCGGCATATTGTTCGATGATTTTACTAACAGGTGTTCCTGCGCCATGACCTGCATTGGTTTCAATACGAATTAAAGTAGGATTATTACCGACTTGTTTTTCTTGAAGTTCAGCTGCAAACTTAAAACTATGAGCAGGTACAACCCTATCATCATGGTCTCCAGTTGTAACCAAGGTAGCAGGGTAAGCGGTTCCGGCTTTTACATTATGAACAGGTGAATACCCTTTTAGATATTCGAACATTTCAATATCATCTTCTGCCGTACCATAATCATGTGCCCATCCGGCACCAGAAGTAAATGTATGATAGCGTAACATATCCATAACTCCAACAGCGGGCAGTGCCACCTGAATTATATCGGGTCTTTGGGTCATTATGGCACCTACTAATAGTCCGCCATTAGAGCCACCTCTAATAGCTAGATATTCTTTAGAAGTATATTTATTCGCTATCAAATATTCCGCCGCTGCTATAAAATCATCGAATACATTTTGCTTTTTGGTCTTTATACCAGCATCATGCCATTTTTTACCATACTCACCACCACCACGTAAATTTGGAACGGCATAAACACCACCTTGCTCCATCCAAACGGCATTGGCAATACTGAAAGAAGGGGTAAGGCTAACATTAAAACCACCGTAACCATAGAGAATAGTAGGATTTTTGCCGTTTAGTTCCAAACCTTTTTTGTAGGTAATAATCATAGGTATTTTAGCGCCATCTTTTGAAGGGTAGAATACCTGTTTCGATTCATAATCTTCTGGATTAAAATCGATTTCAGGTTTCCAATACAGTTCATAATTACCGTTCTCTATATCGTATTTATAGGTGGAACCCGGAGTGTTATAATTGGTGAAGGAAAAATAAAATTCTCTGTCTTCTTTTTCGCCCCCAAATCCACTTGCAGACCCTAAGCCAGGAAGTTGAACTTCACGTACCAATTTTCCATCATAATCATATTGATATACCTTGGAGATGGCATCGACCATGTATTCGGTAAAGATGTAACCACCACCAGTATTTGGACTAAGCACATTTTCTGTTTCAGGAATAACATCTACCCAGTTCTCTTGCTCCGGATTTTTGGCATCTACCGTAACAATTTTTTTATTGGGAGCATTTCTATCGGTTACGATATATAGTTTTGATTCAACATTGTCTATTACGTAATTATCCGATTTTGTATCTTCTACCATAGGAATAAGTAGACCACTAGGGTCTTCAAGGTCTCTAACGAATAACTTGTTGCCCGACGTGGAAACCGATGCGCTGATTACCAAATATCTATGGTCCTCTGTCACACTTCCACCGACATAACGATGTTTTTCTAAGGGTGTTCCCCCATAAATAAGAGCGTCAGTTTTTTGAGGAGTTCCTAATTTATGGTAGTACAACTTATGCTGATCTGTCTTTGCAGAAAGCTCACTACCTTTTGGTTTATCATAACTTGAATAATAGAAACCATCATTACCTCTCCATGAGATTCCACTGAATTTTATATCTACCAAGGTATCTTCGATAATTTCTTTGGTTTTGGCATTAAGTACAATTGCCTTGCGCCAGTCGCTACCACCTTCTGAGATAAGATAGGAGGCTAATGAACCATCTTTGGAAAAAGTTAAACCAGCTAAGGAGGTTGTACCATCTTCTGAAAAAGTATTAGGGTCTAAAAACACCTCTGGCTTTTCATCGCCTTTAGTTCTATAAACTACATATTGATTTTGTAAACCATCATTTTTATAGAAATAGGTATAGTCGCCTTTTTTGAAAGGAGAACCTAACTTTTCGTAATTCCAAAGTTTTTCTAAGCGGTTTTTTAGGTCATTTCTAAAGGGTATATTCTCTAAATAACCGAACGTGGTTTTGTTTTGTTCTTTAACCCAGGCTTCGGTTTCTGAACTTCTGTCATCCTCTAACCAACGATAGGGGTCTTTTACTTCGATTCCAAAATAAGTGTCTATTGTGTCAACTTTGGCAGTAATTGGGTAATTCACGATAATAGGTTTGGGTTTAGATTCATTTTTACATGAAGAAATTAGGATAATGGTCAATATGCTAGTCAGCAATTTATTCATTCGTAGTAGTTCTACTAAAATACCATAAAAAAACCTTCAAAACTGATAAGTTCTGAAGGTTTTAACGTTCTTAAAGCTTAGATTAAACTAGTCCTTTTTCTACTAGGTATTCTGAAATTTGTACTGCATTCGTTGCGGCACCTTTTCTTAAATTGTCAGCAACAATCCACATGTTCAAGGTATTTCTTTGAGTTTCATCTCTACGTATACGCCCTACAAAAACTTCATCCTTGTCATGCGCGTATATTGGCATAGGGTAGGTGTTTGTATCTGGATTATCTTGAACCGTTACGCCAGGCATATCGTTTAAAAGCTGACGAACTTCATTAAGTTCAAAGTCATTTTCAAATTCGACGTTTACAGATTCTGAATGTCCACCAGCAGTAGGTATTCGAACAGCTGTGGCGCTAATAGAAAATGTACGGTCGTCTAATATTTTTTGAGGTTCACGAGCGAGTTTCATTTCTTCTTTGGTGTAGCCGTTTTCCATAAAAACATCGCAGTGAGGCAATGCATTTCTACCTATAGGGTAAGGATAAGCCATTTCGCCTTGTATACCTGCAATTTCATTTTCGAGCTGTTTTACTGCTTTTACCCCAGTACCGGATACCGACTGATAGGTAGAAACAACAACGCGTTTCATTTTATATTTTTTGTGTAATGGATAAAGGGCCATTACCAATTGTATAGTAGAGCAATTGGGGTTGGCAATTATTTTATCTTGAGCTGTAAGCTCATGTGCGTTAATTTCAGGAACCACTAATTTTTTAGTTGGATCCATTCTCCAAGCAGAAGAATTATCTACTACTGTTGTGCCTACTTCAGCAAATTTTGGAGCCCACTCTAAAGAGGTGTCTCCACCTGCAGAAAAAATAGCAATATTCGGTCTCGCAGCTACAGCATCTGCTAAACCAATTATGGTATGCTCTTTACCTTGAAAGCTCATTTTTTTACCAACAGAACGTTCAGAAGCAACCAACAATAATTCCGTTAATGGAAAATTGCGTTCTGCCAATACTTTCAACATTACTTCGCCTACCATACCTGTGGCACCAATTACAGCTACTTTCATTTGTATGTTCATTATAATTAAGCGGCAAAAATAATCAATACTATAATCTGCACAAGCAAAAGGCGTAAGAATAATCAAAATATAACAAAATGTTTAAAATATAACAAATGTCGTTTAGAGGAGAGTAAGGGTGATGCAGTTTTAAAATACGCTCTATGATGCAAAAAAGAACCGTCAACAATGTTAGCGTAACAAAGTTGACGGTTTTAATTAATATAAGTTGCAGTGCAACGGTACCTTGAATAAAATCAAGGAGTTATTTTAATTTACTTTTTTAAAGCATCACGAATCTCTACTAATAACTCTTCAGCAGTAGGTCCTTTTGGAGCTTCTTCAACTGGTGCTGGAGGAGTTTTTGATTTATTGTAAGCTTTCACGATCATGAACATTACAAACCCAACTATAATAAGGTTTACAATAGTGTTAACCCATGCTCCCCAACGGATAGCATTTTCTGCAGTTGTAACAGTTCCATCAGCGCCAACAACAGCTTCGTCTAAAACTACTTTCATTTGTGAAAAATCAATTCCACCTGCAAAGTGACCTACAACTGGCATGATGATGTCAGCAACAAATCCATTTACTACTAATCCTACTGCTCCGGCTAATATAACTGCGACAGCAAAATCAATGACGTTACCCGTCATAATAAAATTCTTGAATTCTTTTAACATGTTTACTTAATTTAAGTTAATGGTTAACTTAATAAGTATCGCAAGGTACTAAAAAATTTGAAACCTTAAGGAAATGTTAAATAAATCAAAGTATCACTTTGCGCTTTATGCGCTGAGAAAGTCCTGTAATTAACTCATATGAGATAGTGTTAGCAGTCTGTGCGAAATCTGATGCAGGTAATTCTTTTCCGAAGATTATTACTTCATCTCCTTCAGAACATTCAATACCTGTTACGTCTATCATAATCATATCCATACAAACATTTCCAATTATAGGAGCTTTTTGTCCATTAACCAGAACAAAGGTTTTTCCATGGCCGTATTCTCGACCTATTCCGTCTGCATGACCCAAAGGTAAGGTTGCGGTAATGGTTTCTGAATTAGATGAATACTTGCGATTATATCCTACAGATTCTCCTGCAGGAATACTATGTTTCTGTGCAATAATAGTTTTCAATGTTGCCACAGGTTGTAATTCTTTATCTACACCTGGTTCGTTACCATAGCCATACAGACCAATGCCACTTCGTACCATATCATATTGTGCTTGTGAATAATTTATTATTCCAGAGGTGTTAAGAACATGTTTAAAGGGTTTGTTCTTAAAGGAAGTATCTGCCTCCTGGCAAATAGCATCAAAACGATTAAGTTGCAATGTTGTAAATTCAATTTCATTACTATCTTCTGTTGCTGCTAAATGAGATAAAACAGCAACAACCTTAATGGCATTTTGTTTATTTATAAGTTCTGAAATTTCAGGTAGTTCTTCTGCGGAAAAACCTAACCTATTCAGTCCGGTATTAAACTTCAAATGAATAGGATAATCAGTAACTCCCATTTCTTGAGCCATTAAGATGAAATCTGATAAAATTGACTTTGAATAAATACTAGGTTCAAGGTTGCTTTCAATCAACACTTTAAAATGAACCTTTTGTGGGTGAAGTACTAAAATAGGAATAGTAATACCACTATTTCTTAAATGAATTCCCTCGCTGGCATAAGCAACAGCAAAGTAGTCTATTCCTAATTCTTGTAAGTATAGCGCAATGGCTAGTGAATCACTACCATAAGCATATGCCTTTACAACTGCCATAAACTTAGTTTCCTGCTTTATTTTGGAACGTAAAAAATGGTAGTTGTGCTTTAATGCCTTTAAGTCAATTTCTAAAACTGTCTCTTGCGCCTTAGCCATTTTTATTCTTTTTGATAGTATCGACCTCTTCAGATTCAACATCTATGGTTTTAACCTTTTCCTTTAGCATTGCTTTATAATACGCCCCACGACTTAAAGGTTCGTATTCATTTACTTGACCTAACATAACTAATTTGTCATTGTTAGATTTTCTAAAACTATAATTGGCCAAATTACCGGTACGGGTGCAAATGGCATGTACTTTAGTCACATATTCGGCGGTTGCCATAAGTGCAGGCATTGGGCCAAATGGCTTTCCTTTAAAATCCATGTCAAGACCGGCAACGATTACCCGAACACCTTTATTTGCCAAATCATTACAAACGGTAACTATTTCGTCATCAAAGAATTGTGCTTCGTCAATACCAATTACATCACAGGTCTCAGCGAGTATACGAATGTTAGCCGCAGCAGGCACAGGTGTAGAGCGTATTTCATTGGCATCATGTGAAACCACCATTTCATTATCATAACGAGTATCGACCATAGGTTTAAAGATTTCCACCTTTAATTTGGCAAACTGGGCTCGTTTAAGTCTTCGGATCAATTCCTCTGTCTTTCCAGAAAACATAGACCCGGCAATGACTTCAATCCATCCGAATTGTTCTTTATGATTAACTGTATTTTCAAGAAACATTTTGTAATTTTAGACGAAAATAAGGGGTTTTTCGTTTATTATTTAAGAATGTTAAAGTTATTAAAAAAAGGCGCTTTATAGGTCTTGACCTAAAAAATTGTGAGATGAAAAATAAGTTGAAAGAGGAATTAAGAAAATTATCTACAGAAATACTAACTGCAGAAAATTTAGATGATATAGAAGGTTTATATGAAGCATCTAAGAAGCTGTATGAAAAACTTGCCGTGCTAAAGTTTATTGAGGTTGAACTCAATGATATGGAGGTAGATGTTTCTAAAAATGCTATAGCCGCTAAGTTCGAAGAAATGGCAAATGCAGTATTAAGCGCAAATAAATCGGTACCTGAAAGCAACCCGCACGAAGAAGATATTATTATCCCAGGAATGGATACGATTAAGGATATGGTTTCTGAAATGCCTAGTAGTAATGAGTTAGAAGATGTTTTGGCAGAGTTTATGTCAAAACCTAACTATATGAAAAACGACAAAGAGCTTTTCATGCCCTCTAAAGAGGACTTGAAGAAAGACGAATCATTACCTAAGTCATTAAATGACCGTTTAGCTAAAAGTAACGTTAAGGTAGATTTGAATGATCGATTGGCATTTGTAAAGCATTTGTTCAATAATAGTATGGAAGATTATAACCGCGTTTTATCTCAATTAAACACTATTGATTCTGAGGAACGATCTATTTCTTTTATTAAAAACATGGTGAAGCCAGACTATAATAATTGGGTTGGTAAAGAGCAGTATGAAGAGCGATTTATTGAGTTGGTCGCGCGTAGGTTTTCTTAACAATAAAAATAGCTACATCACATACCCAGCACTTGTGTTGGGTTTTTTACTAGATAATCGAGATTTAAATGCCCCGAGGCTTACCTCGCTATATTTAAGTCGTTTCGTTACTTATGTCTTGGGCCTGTCCCGAGATTGTTTACTTTACAAATTCATGGGAAAACTTTATTTAGTTCCGACACCGATAGGTAATTTGGAGGATATGACCTTAAGGTCTATTCGCATACTCAAAGAGGTCGATTTAATACTAGCCGAGGATACTCGTACTAGCGGAAAATTATTACATCATTTTGAGATTAGTACCCCTATGAAAAGCCATCATATGCATAATGAACATAATATGGTCGATTATTTAGTAGGGCGATTAAAGAATAATGAAAACATCGCATTAATTTCAGATGCCGGCACCCCTGCAATATCAGACCCTGGTTTTTTGTTGACGCGTGCTTGTGTAGAAAATGATATTGAAGTAGATTGTTTGCCGGGAGCTACGGCATTTGTACCCGCTTTGGTCAATAGTGGTTTGCCGAATGATAAGTTTGTTTTTGAAGGGTTTTTACCCGTAAAAAAAGGAAGACAGACAAGATTAAAACTTTTGGCTGAAGAACCTCGTACTATTATTTTTTATGAGTCACCGCATAAATTGTTGAAGACGTTAACCAGTTTTGTTGAGTATTTTGGCGCCGATAGGCCTATTTCCGTTTCAAGAGAATTAACCAAACTTTACGAAGAAACCATTCGCGGCACAGCTGAAGAAGTCTTAAAACATTTTACGGATAAACCACCAAAGGGAGAAATTGTAATTATTGTTGGGGGTAAAAAATAAATAGAATGACATTAGAAGAGTTCAAGAAAAAATTAGCAACTAGTCCGTCAGAT
This sequence comes from uncultured Maribacter sp., assembly GCF_963977385.1. Lineage (GTDB taxonomy): Bacteria > Bacteroidota > Bacteroidia > Flavobacteriales > Flavobacteriaceae > Maribacter. The sequence goes on from NZ_CAXBOU010000001.1 coordinate 323,344, forward strand.
ATTTCATTTTCAGAAACGATGATAGCAATTGATTCTAAGTATACTTTCGCACCTACAGCGTATACCAATGGTGGAGTAAGTAATGAAGTAGGACAAAATTCGGGATCCTGTAAATTATTTGCTTTTGCAATAAAAGAAGGGTTTACAAAAGAAGAAACATTGGCTTGTTTTGGGGCTTATTATTTTGATGAGGTATTGTTGGATCCTCAGGGAAATGGTCATCAAAATATCAGGAACTTTATGAAAACCGGATTTGAAGGATTGAGTTTCGTTGGTGAGGTATTAAAATTAGTGTAATTAGTAAATGTTTTATTCCTTTATGAGTAAAGCGAGGCAATCTAACTAATCTTGGCTATTGTAGTAATTTACAAGGCATTTCATAAGTAGGATATAAGAATAACGTGATGCAAGATTTATTATCGGAAATAAGAGGTTGTCAGGTTTGTAAGGCCCATTTACCTTTAGATCCACGACCAATTGTTGCAGGTAATATTAATTCAAAAATAGTGGTGATAGGTCAAGCACCAGGGAGAAAAGCACATATAGAAAATAAACCTTGGGATGATCCTAGCGGAAGAAAACTACGCGAGTGGTTGGGTGTTACTGATGAAACATTTTATAACCCCGATAATTTTGCAATAATACCTATGGGTTTTTGTTATCCAGGTAAAGGTAAATCGGGCGATTTACCCCCAAGAAAGGAATGTGCTCCTTTATGGCATGGCAAAGTCTGGAAAAGCTTAAAAAACGTTCAATTAATTCTATTGATAGGTAAATATGCACAAGACCAATATTTAGGAAAATTAGCTAAAAAGAACTTGACGGAGAATGTGTTGCATTATGAAGAATACTTGCCAAAATACTTTCTATTACCGCACCCATCTCCTGTTAATCGGTTTTGGCGAAGTAAAAATCCTTGGTTTGAGGAAGATGTTGTTGAGGTGTTGCAGGAAATAGTGTCTCAAATCTTAAAGGAATAATATGTCTTTTCACTCTGTACAATGTCACTTCGAGTGAATTTTTGAGGCACGATAAAATTTGTATCGAGAAGCTTTCGTGTTCCAAAAGGTTCTCGATACACTTTATATTTCAACGAAAATATTGAAAAATAAACCACTCGAACTGACAGTAATGACACAAGTACGACTGTACAGCTAGAATAATTCAGATTGTTATAGTGGTCACAGACGAATTTTTCAATTTCCATCAACCATCAACCATCAACCATCAACCATCAACCATCAACTAATAAACCGAACCATCATGCTTTCCTTTCTCCCAGCCATGCTTGCCTAAATATTGGTCGGCACTATCAACAGCTCCTGTTTCAATCGATGTTCCCATAGAGTCGTTCCATCGGTTGAGGTATCCAAAGAGAGAAATTACTCCTAACATTTCAACAATCTCGCCTTCGTTCCAGTGTTGGTAAAGTCGTTCTTTTATTTCGGCATCTACTCCGTTAGGTACTTGAGAAGCTTGTAAAGAAAAATCTAAAGCAGCACGTTCTGCATCTGAAAATGCAGCGTGTGTTCTATATTCCCAAATATTATCTAATTGTTCTTGTTCGGCACCGTAACGTTCTGCAGCTCTTATGGCATGGGCTTGGCAATACCTACAACCTGTAGCATTACTGCTCACCCAAGCAATCATTCTTTTTAGGGCAGAGGTTACACGACCTTCATTTGCCATTACAGCTTTATTAAGATTAATAAACGCTTTAGATATAGCAGGCCTATGCTGCATGGTTAATACGGAATTCGGACAAAAACCAAGTGTTTCATTAAAGAAAGCTGCCAGTTCTTTAGTTTCTGGGTCATGATTTGGGTCAAGTGGTGTTACTAATGCCATCGTTGTTTTTTTAAGGTTTTAATATATTAATCAATCGAATTATAGCTTTCAATGTTCACTTCGGTGCTAGAAATGACAGCCGAGATTGTTGTATTTTTGTATCCTTACAAGAAACAAAAAATTATGAGTACAACAAATCATATTAGCACTAAATGGTTGGGCAACATGTCCTTCGAAAGTAATAACCCTTCAGGAAACTCATTAAGAATAGATATCGCCAAAGAAGATGGTGGTGATGGTACCGGTTTTCGTCCAAAGGCACTTATGTTATCTTCCCTAGCGGGTTGTTCTGGCTTAGATATAGCTGCAATGATTAAGAAAATGAAACTTGAAGTAGCTGAGTTTCATATTGAAACTATAGCGAACTTAACAGATGAGCATCCAAAGTATTATGATAAAGTAGTTGTGGAATATCATTTTTATGGAGAAAACTTAAATGAGAAGAAACTTCAGAGAGCAGTAGACCTATCTATAGAAAAATACTGTGGAGTAATGGAAATGTTCAGAAAATTTGCTGAATTAGACATAAAGACTGTTTTTCATAAAGGCTAAAGTTCAAATACAATATTCAAGCTCAAGTTCAAAAAATAACGGAGGGATAAGAAATTTGATTTAGAAGATAGATTGGTCAATTTTGCTGCCACTGTCGTTCTTTGCTGTAAAGACTTACCTTCTTATTTAACCGGTCAATATTATGGAAATCAATTGTTGCGCTCTGCCGATAGCTCAGCCTTGAATTTTGGCGAAGCACAAGGCACAAATACGGACAAGAATTATATTAATAAGGCTTCCATCTCTTTAAAAGAATTGAAAGAGTCAAGGGTCAATCTTAAAATATTATCCAAAGTTGATTATGGTAAAGCTTCTAGAAGAGTAGAATTATTAGATGAATTGGAACAAATAATAAGAATTATAGCAACAATTATCAAAACCAAAAAGTAATAATTGAGGTTGAAATTTTTTTTGAATTTGAGCTTGATTTTTGAACTTGACACTTGAATAGTAAAAACTATGCGCTGGACAATAAAACCAAAACCTAAACAAGAAGACATTGAAATTCTATCGAATGCTCTTCAGGTAGATGATTTGGTGGCTCAGTTACTCTTACAACGGGGTATTTCTACGTATGAAGAGGCAAAATCTTTCTTTAGACCACAGCTTAGTGATCTTCATGATCCCTTTTTAATGAAGGATATGGATATTGCCGTGAAGAGAATTGAGGAAGCCATAGGAAATGGCGAAAATATTTTGGTTTTTGGTGATTATGATGTAGATGGTACTACTGCAGTTGCCTTGTTATCGTCTTATCTTTTAAGTTATTACCCGAATGTAGCTACATATATTCCGGATCGGTATGATGAGGGTTACGGAGTGTCTTTTAAAGGAATCGATTTTGCTGAGGATAATGGTTTTACATTGATTATTGCTTTGGACTGTGGTGTGAAAGCAATTGACAAGGTTGCTTATGCAAAGGAGAAAGATATTGATTTTATTATTTGTGACCACCATAGACCTGGTACAATATTACCCAATGCAATAGCTATTTTAGACCCTAAACGTGAAGATTGTTCATATCCTTATGATCAATTATGTGGTTGCGGTGTCGGTTTTAAGCTAATTCAGGCATTAGGGTCACGATGTGGAGAAACTATAGATGATTTAGTGTATTACCTTGATTTAGTGGCAACTGCAATAGGAGCAGATATAGTTCCGATAACTGGAGAGAATCGAATTCTAGCTTATTATGGCCTACAGGTTATCAATCAGCAACCTAGAATCGGTTTTAAAGCAATTATAAATCAAATTAATAAAAAAGTACTTACCATTACCGATGTTGTATTTATAATTGCTCCTCGTATAAATGCGGCAGGAAGAATGAAACATGGTCAATATGCGGTAAATTTATTAACAGAAACCAACATGGACCAAGCGATAAAAATCGCTTCTGAAATAGAAAAATTTAATACAGATAGAAGAGGATTAGACCAAGAAATCACACAAGAAGCTTTGGTTCAGATTCATGATAACGAGGAGGAAGAAGGTTTTACTTCCGTAGTTTATAAAGATAGCTGGCATAAAGGAGTCATTGGTATAGTAGCCTCAAGATTGATAGAAACGTATTATAGACCTACATTGGTCTTTACCAAAAGCGGAGATAAATTAGCCGCATCTGCTCGTTCAGTAAAAGGTTTCGATGTGTATAATGCTTTAGAAGGATGTACTGATTACATTGAGCAATTTGGCGGACATAAATATGCTGCTGGCCTTACCTTGCTTGAAGAACAGTACCTGAACTTCAAGCACCAGTTCGAGAAGGTGGTCAAAGAAAGCATAGACCCACAGCTACTAATACCTGAAATTACTATAGATACGGTTATAGATTTAAAAGATATTACTCCGAAATTAATGCGGATACTAAAACAATTTGCACCATTTGGCCCAGGTAATATGTCGCCTGTATTTATGGCTGAAAACGTACAAGATACCGGTTATGCAAAAGGGGTAGGAGCAAATGCTGCACATTTAAAAATTTCTGTGGTACAGCAAGACAGTCATAAAATTGATGGAATAGGTTTTAATATGGGAGATAAGCTACCCCTAGTTACGGGTAGAAAGCCATTTAGTGTAGTTTTTTCAATAGATGAGAATGAATGGCAGGGCAACATTAGCCTGCAGCTGAAACTGAAGGACATAAAATGAAAATAGAGCATATAGCTATTTGGGTAACCGATTTAGAGGAAATGCGTTCTTTCTATGAAACTTATTTTAATGTGGTTTCAGGAGAGAAATATTATAATCCTACCAAGAACTTTTCATCTTACTTCTTAAGTTTTACTAATGGTGCTCGACTTGAAATTATGCATAAGACATCGATAAAAAAAGCTACTGGAACTGAGGTAATACATACTGGTTTTATACATATAGCTATTTCCATTGGTACAAAGCAAAATGTCGATTTATTGACTGAGCGAATAAGAAAGGACGGTTATACTATTGCTGGTGAACCAAGAACTACAGGTGATGGTTACTATGAAAGTGTCATCTTAGACCCTGAGGGGAATCAAATAGAACTCACGATTTAATTACACTATTTATAATTATTCTAAATAAGATTCATATATTTATATGAAATAGTTAGATAGTTATGAATGAGATCAGTCCTATTTACCAAAATGAATTTGGTATAGCGTTTCAATGGAAACATGATAAGCCCCAAATAGCAAAGAAAGTTCAATTGATATTTAGAGATATTGGCTTACTTCTTACGCCAAACGAATTACAATACTTTTCTAAGTGCATAAATGAAACATTAGAGAGCGGTAAGGGTAATTTATGTAAAGACTGCAAAGTAAAAGGTGAATGTAGATCACTGCTTTTAAACTCGCCTGCGCATCAAATTACATTTGCTGTTAGTTTTCTTGAAGTATTAGAAATTAAAGATTTAATTAAAGGGACACTTTTTAAGTTACAGTTAGATTCTTTTTTTGACGAGATGGGTATTGATTAATTATAGCAAATCACATACTACTTTTTAATTTTTTTTAAAGCAACAATTAGTTTCACTAACATGAAACCGCACATCATTTATTAAATATCTTTGATTTTTATTTAGCGATTTAAATATGAGCGTAAATGATCCCTATGCTGCCTTAAGATATAAGGAATTCAATATTTTTCTTTTAGTTCGCTTTGCGATGGTGTTTGCATGGTCAATGCAGTTTATTGTCATAGAATGGCAAGTGTATTCTATGACGAAAGACCCTTTATCATTAGGTATAATTGGTTTGATGGAAGTAATACCTGCAGTGAGTATGGCTCTTTTCGCAGGCCATATTGTAGATCAGAAAGAGAAAAGGAACCTCCTAATTAAATGTATTTTTGGCTTCTCTGTGATAAGTTTTGGCTTATTCATATTAAGCCTGCCCTCAATCTTAGAAACGTATGAAACCAAAGTGATACTTTATGGAATTTATGCTTTGGTCTTTTTAGGTGGTTTGGTTCGTGCCTTTTTAGGTCCAACTATTTTCTCATTGATAGCTTTAATAGTTCCCAAAAAAATATACCCGAATGCTGCCACTTGGAGTAGTACAACATGGCAAATGGCTTCGGTATTAGGCCCGGCTTTAGCTGGTTTTTCTATTAGTTTTATAGGAGTACATTGGTCAATGTGCGTCATATTCGGTTTTTCGTTAATTGCCTTAACTGCACTTTTTAAAATTTCAAGAAAGGCGATTCTTAACCCTAAAATTGGGGAGCCTGTTTTTCAAAGTTTAAAAGAAGGACTAAATTTTGTTTTTAAAACACGAGCCATATTAGGGGCCTTAACATTAGATATGATTGCGGTTTTATTTGGTGGTGCAGTAGCCTTATTACCCATTTTTGCACAAGATATTTTACATGTAGGTTCAGAGGGTTTCGGTGTTTTAAGAGCAGCACCAGCGGTGGGCGCAGCCATTACTATGTTAGGATCTACACGTTTTCCATTACATAAAAACGCAGGAAAAAAATTGTTATTTGCCGTTTTCGGTTTTGGTATTTGTATGATTGTCTTTGGTCTATCTACCTATTTCTGGTTATCGGTAATTGCATTGTTTTTAAGTGGCGCCGTAGATGGTGTTTCTATGATTATAAGACAAACGATATTGCAATTAAAAACTCCTGATAATATGCGAGGGCGAGTTGCATCGGTAAATTCAATGTTCGTAGGCTCCTCTAATGAGCTTGGTGCATTCGAAAGTGGATTAACTGCCAAATTGATGGGAACGGTTACAGCTGTTGTCTTTGGCGGTACAATGACCTTACTAACTGTGGGTCTTACTGCAATTGTCTCCCCTGGCTTTAGAAAACTAGATTTGCAGAAAGATGTTGATGAACATGAAAACTAGGTGTTCTAATATACATCATAAAAAAAAGCTCCAATTTAGGAGCTTTTTTTACTGTAGGTTACACTTAAGATTTGGGTCATTAAGTGGGGGGAACTTGTAGGTAAACTGAAGATTTGGGAATCAACACTTAATCTAAACAACACAGTAAAGGTATAATGCAGGGTTAGTTTTTTAAAACAATTGTTGTGAACGCCTTAAATTTCGTTGTAAGAAAAGGATTACAGTAGTGTGTGAATTGTTTTTGAGGCTTAGGTTTATAAAATTACAGCAATATAATTTTAGTTTGCGAGAGATATTTCAGCGGGTAGTAATTATAAAAGAAGGTGAAAAGTATATTTATATATTTGAAATAGATTATCATTATAAATCACACTCAAAAATAATTTCAGAAAGTATATATACGAAAAAGCCCCTAAAAATAGGGGCTGTTCTTTAATGTAGGTAACACTTAAGATTTGGGTCATCAAGTAAGAGTACTTGTAGGTAATGTAAAGATTTGGGCTCAACATTTAAACTTAACAACACAGTAAAGATATAATGAAGAACTAGTTTTATAAAACTATTGTTGTGAACTCCTTAATATATGTTGTAAGAAAAGGATTACAGTTGGTTTTAATGAATTTTAGGGTAAATCAGAATTGATTATTTAAATTCTTTTAAAGAAAGTTCTTCTCCGTCAAATTCTGCATAGGTATAGAAATTGACCCAATCTCCAAGATTGGTGTATTTTGATGATTCGTTCAATTTTATCTCTAGTGGAAGATGTCTATGACCGAATATAAAATGATTGTAATCATTGTTTTCTAGTTTTCGATGAGCATATTGAACAAGCCATTCTTTATCATCTCCTAAATATTTGGCGTCATCGTCACCAGAGATCAATTTATTTTTTACGGAGAAATACTGCGCTAATCGTACTCCAATATCTGGGTGTAACCATCGAAAGAACCATTTAGCAACAGGATTGGTAAATACTTTCTTCATCCGCTTATATCCTTTGTCATCAGGGCCTAAACCATCACCATGGCCAATAAAAAAGGAAGTTCCATTAATGTTATATTGCTGAGGTTTGTGATAAACAGGGATATTCAGTTCATCTTCGAAGTAGCCATTCATCCATAGGTCATGATTACCTACAAAATAAAAAAGAGAGATTCCTGAATCAGAAAGTTCCGCTAATTTGCCCAGTGTTCTTGTAAATCCTTTAGGAATAACGGTTTTATATTCGAACCAAAAGTCGAATAGGTCGCCCATTAGAAAAATAACACCTGCATCAGACTTAATAGAGTCTAACCAACTTACAAATTTGAGTTCCCTAAGCCTACTCTCTTTCATTGTAGGTGCGCCTAGGTGGTTGTCGCTAGCAAAATATACTTTTTTCCCTTTCGGAAGTTCAATGTTCGTCATTAGGATGTAAATATATAAAAACTGTTTTGCGTATAAAGGCGGTATTGAGTTCTAAATACGATATCACTTCTGTTTGAATATAAATTTAAGCCGTTAAATCTTTTTCTATAAGTACTATTTTTATGGGTAGATGGTCGCTATACCCGTTCTGATTAAAAGTAGAAGAATTAGGTCTGCCAAACTTTACTGGTTTTTGATAAGAACCTGATGTAAGCTCAGGATAATCAATAATAGCGGCAGAACTTAACTTAAAGGGTAATGATGTTTTTTCGGATAAAATGCTTTTTGAAATCATAAACTGGTCAAGCATGTTATACTCGTTTCCGAACACGAACGTACCAATTTGCGCATCTAAAAATCGATGCATGACATTATAAAAATATTTTAATCGTACTCGATTACTTTTCACCAGAGCTTTATTATTTATGGCTAAAAGGTATTCGGTAATCGATTTGTTATATGGATTATCATTAAAATCACCCATTAATAAGATAGCGGCATCTTTACCCTGCTCTTCGTAGATTCTTTCAATCCAGTACGATAGATTTTCGGCAACCATTATTCTGAAAGGTTCACTTGTAAGTTCGCCACCTGAACGAGAAGGCCAGTGATTAAGTATACAGATAAGCTTATTACCAGTTGCGGTATTTATATGTACTTGAAATAAATCTCTTGTGGTATTTCGTTTTATAATCCTAAGGCTAAAAGTATTTTGCTCAGGGCCATATTTGGCTTTGTCATAAATTAAAGCCGTATCAATGCCTCTTTTGTCTTCCCCTTCTGAAATTACAAAACCGTAATCCTTATTTAGAGCCAAATTCATGGCATCGATTAAAAGTTCGATTACAAATTCATTTTCTACTTCACAGACTCCTAAAATATCTGGACCTGCACTATCATTGAATTTAGAAATTACTGTAGTAAGGTTGGCTATTTTTTGATTCAGAACAGTTGCATTCCAACCATTGAGTTCAGCACCTAAATGGTTGTTTAAAAACTCGCTTCTTCTGGGTGAATTCTCAACATCAAATAAATTTTCAAGATTCCACCAATAAATATGATGCTTAATCATGTTATTGTGTATTAGGGTATTACCTATAAAATAACATAATATTTGTAGATGAAAACGATGTTTGCCGTTAAATTTAGACGAACTTAATTATCACTGGCATACCATTCTGCAAATGAGCTATCTGTTTCTTGAAGTTTAAGAGAAAACAATGAAATGTTTTTTGGAAGTCTTGACTTTATTTTTGCAGCAAAATCTATAACCATATTTTCACTTGTAGGTTGATAATCGGCCAAAATTACATTATGGCCGCGGTCAATCAATTCTTTGGCCAATTCTACATGGGGTGTATTTTTATTAAAGACAGTGGCATGGTCGAATTTATCCACTATATCTTCCTTCACGATTTTTTTTAAATCGCCGAAATCAATGACCATTCCTAATTTTACATGAGAAGTATCTGTAATAGGTCGTCCAATAACTGTTACCGATAGTTTATAGCTATGGCCATGTACATTTCTACATTTTCCATCATAGCCATAAAGTGCATGACCTGTTTCGAAATTGAACTGTTTGGTAATACGAATGTTGCCCATAGCATTTAATTATACGGCAAAGGTAGGGAAACTTTAAACGGATTTTTAGGTAGAAATCAATCCAAAACAATCTCGGTATTTCCAGAGATACGGCGTACGTGACAGCAGTCTGCACCAACAATGAAATCCTCAGTTACTACTTCATTATCTGAAATGTATCCTTTAAAAGAAATGGTTGCTTTTGAATTCTGATATTGAACCCGAAAGGCATCGCTAAAAATGGGATAGTAACCAGTATCGCGGTAATTTTCAAATTCTTCATTACTGTAAGATATGGTCAAATCTTCCTTAGTTGCCATATCGATTACCGTATAACTATCAAGAACAATTTTAACACCAAAACTGTCTTTGATAGTTACACCTATAGTTTTATAATTTTGAGTGCAGGCGGTATTTTCACCACAATCCTCTTTGCTTTTTTCATTGTCATTGGAACAGGATACAATAATAAATGCCACATATACCAATGTAAGAATTCGAAACATTATCACATCTTTTATTGAAGATACACAATGCGATAAAAGTTGCGTACGATTTACCTTTTATACTTTCTTTTTGCACGTACTTTATTTACAAAATAGATGACTAATACAGATAGCGCAAGAACTGGAAAAACAAGGTTACCGTTTAAAAATTGAAAGAATTCCATAATAATTATTTAGAAACAAAACGAACAGCTGTTTCAGTTATTGTTTATTTTTTGAATTTTGACAAGGCATTGCGAGTAAAGTCAGAAAGGGCTAATTTTCCCGTAATGGCCGCGCGGTCTGTCAATAATGTATCCCAATGGTCGGTACCTTCCCACAAAACTTTCTTCCATTCGGTTAATGCATCAGAATTATAACTTGCCAGTTTATGAATAAAGAAGTCTAATTCCTTATCCATTTCTTGAGCCGATTCGTATACTTTTGAAAACAAGCCTTTTTCTTGTGCCCAATATGCACTTTTCCATTCGGTAGGGGCGAGCGATAATTCTGCCAATGCAGCAATTCCTATTTTGCGTTCTACAGCTGGTGCTATGACCAATGGAGCAATACCGATGCTAAGTTCAGAAAGTTTAATAGATGCTTCAACATTAGAATATACATAGTCACAAGCTGCAGCAAGACCAACGCCACCGCCAACAGTTTTACCATGCACACGACCAACAATTATTTTCTTGCATTTACGCATAGCGTTTATGACATGTGCAAAACCGCTAAAAAAAGCTTTGCCCTCTTCTAAGTTCGAAACGGCTAACAACTCATCAAAAGAAGCTCCTGCACAGAATGCTTTTTCACCTTCAGATTTTAAAAGGATAACAGATACACCTTCATTTTCAGATAGCTCATTTATTGTATCTGTAAGTCGTAGTAATAAATCTGCTACAAAAGAATTGCTTGCTGGGTGGCCAAATTCTACATGGGCGACCTTACCATCTATCCGTGTGTATAAACTTCCATTTTTTCTTGAAGTAACCATAGCATTTTATTTGATTCAAAATTACTGATTTTGCAATAAAGGTTTAAATTTTCTTCTAAACTTCCACACCAAAGCACCGCCTCTTATAAGCATCCATACCGTAAAAGATAGCCAAATACCAGTTAGTCCCCAGTTTAAATACTTTCCTAAAAAAAGCATGGGGACGAAACCTAGAAAAGTAGCGACTAACAAAGTATTACGTAAATACTTCATTTCACCAAGGCCCTTAAACACTCCGTCTAAAACAAAAGCGACACTATTCGTTGGTAATCCAAGAATAATAATGTAAAAGATGCTGTAAAATGCCGAGAGCACTACACTTTCGTTAGAAAATAGACTACCCAAAGGTTTGTAGAAAACGGTGGCCATTACCATGATAAAAATACTTACATATAGGCCATAAGTTGTAATCTTTTTGGCCAATAACCATAGTCCGGCATAATTTTTTTCACCCAATAATCTACCACCCATAATATTGCCAGCTGCACCATAACCATCAATGAAAAATGCGGAGAATAGCCAAAGATTTATGGCAATGGTATGCGCGCCAATATATTTGTCACCTAATGCAGCCGCTTCCCTTACTGCTAATATTAAGGCAGTGTTCAATGCAATTGCCCTAACAAAAAGATTAAGGCTCATAATAACTAATCTCTCCAATTCTGGATGTAAAGGAAATTTGAGTTTCAAGCTAATATCTGTTTTGGTCAAGAGCAGGTAGAAGGCCATTAGTGCCATAATTGCTTGTGCAAGCAAACTTGCCCAAGCTGCGCCTTCTAAATACATGGGTTCAAGTATACCTTCAATGCCATATACGAATGCGAAATCGAAAATTACATTAAGTAAAGCTCCGGTAATAGCAATTACCATGGGCCAATAGGTATTTTGTAAACCTCTAAATATACCCATAACAGCGAAAACAAAGAGGGTTAAAGGAAAGCCCCATACCCTTATGGAGTAATAGCTGATACAATATTCCAATATTTTGCCTGATGCATTTAGTAGTTCGAAAATCTCTTTGATGACAAAAATGGTAGAAAGTAAAATGAGAATGCTTAACGCTATATTTAGGTATATTGCTTGAGCGGGTAAAGTTTTTACCTCATCTAATTTACCGGCGCCTAAATACTGCGAAATAATAGCAGATATAGCACTTCTGGTTTGACCGAGAATCCAAATAAGCATAGATAGAAAAGAGCCAACAATACCTGCCGCTGCGAGAGACTCTAGTCCGTCTACCGGAATATTACCAACAATAGCGGTATCGGTTATGGACAATAAAGGTTCAGCGATACCAGCAATAGTAGCAGGTATAGCCAAGGCATTTATAGATTTAAAATTAACGGAAGTTTTCAAAAAATATGGTTTCTATAGTACAAGTTCGTAGCAATGAAATGGGTGTTGGCTTTGTTTAGGAAAAAAGATATCTTCTAATTTGGTATAGCCACGTAGCTCGTAAAATTTTTGATTTCTTTTGTTTTGGCTAAAGGTATCTAACCTCACGGAGAGGGAATTGTTATCTCTAGCAAAGTTTTCCCCGAAATCCATCAAACGTTGTGCGAAGCCTTTTCCTTGAAACTCCGGATGTACCGCTAGTCTGTGTATATAATAATTTCGACCATTATCTGTAAGCCATTTAATGGAACGATATTCTTCATCCATAGATAAAGAAATAACAATACAGCCAACTATTTTTTCATCATTTAAAAGAACAAATAATTCGTTTCTAACTATATCATTTTCAAAAACTTCTTTAGATGGATATGCTTCTGTCCACTGATAAATTCCATTAGCTTCCATCGACACTCTACAAGCAGCTGTCATGCGAAGAATTTCATTTAATTGCGATATCTTTGCCGGTTCAATCATAAAAGCGATTTATATAAATCGTAAATTTAGAGTAATAATCAACAATTTTTATCATGATGAATATTCTTGTTCCTATCGGAACCTCTTCTAACGCCAATGAGACTTTACAATATGCAGTAGATTTTGCAGCAGATTTTGGCGCTCAAGTATATGTAATGGAGGTTTTTAACGCTACCGGTAAAGCGGGTACGCTAACCAATGTTACCCAAAAAATTGCTGAAAGTGGTAAGGAACGATTGAAGGAAGTAATAGCCAAAGTTCAAACTAAAGACGTTTCTATCAAAATCGCCAGTTTTAATGGCGAATTACAAGACGGACTTAAAGAAATAGATAAAGGTATTGGAATTGATTTAATTATTTTGGCACCTAGAAGTAATGATATTAAAGAAGAAAATTATTTAGGGCAAACTTCTGGAGCCATTATTAAGAAAACCAATATACCAACCTTAATAGTACCAAAAGGAACAGCTCATAAAACGTTCAAAACTATTTTAGTTGCTTTTAAATCAGGAATTCTAAAAAGAAAGAGAATACTAAATCCATTGATTGAAATAAAGAATAAACATAAATCGAGTGTGAACTTACTGATGGTAAAGACACCAGGTTATTCTGATGATGATTTGAAGATTAATACTGCTTTGATGGATATTAGTTCTCAATTGACATTTACCGAGAATTCAACTACTTACCATGGTGTATTAGAGCATTTTCAAGCACAACACCCAGATTTGTTATGTGTTTTTAGAAGAAAACGTGGATTTTTCAAAAAATTATGGGAAAAAAGTACGATTTCAAAATCTGAATTTTATGCGCCAATACCAGTGTTGGTTCTTAGTGTAAAGAAAGATTAAGAAGGACTTTGATACGTTGCTAAAATGTATTTCCTTTGATCTTCTCGAAAACAGGGGGATTAGCTCAGTTGGCTAGAGCGCTTGCCTGGCAGGCAAGAGGTCACCGGTTCGAATCCGGTATTCTCCACCAATAAACACAGGGCTTCAAGAGTTTTTGACTTTTGAAGCTTTTTTCATTTGCACGCAATTTGCACGCAAAATTGAATTTATATTATAGTTGGTAGCATTTGATGCAAATTGGTTTATTTTGGTACTGCTCCAACCTTTAAAGAAGGTTTTTTTGTAAAATTTCTCAAATTAGGTGTTTCAATCTTCAATTTTAGATTAAGGAATTTAAGTCCCATAAAAGGTTCATTAACGAGAATACTTAAAAAGACCAACAAAAGGACAATCTGTGAATAAGAATTGTGAATTTAAATGCTTGTCCTAAAAATCGGCCGATTTATGAGACTGTTTAAAGTCTATATTTTTCGCAATAGCCAACCGTGATAATTTATCCCCTCCCACTTGAAAACACTTAGTAACTTTTAGTATGGGTAAAATTAAAGTTTCAGGGTCATCAGTATTTCATGAGTACCGTTATCTATATTACTTATATTGTTTTCCAGGGCTATTTCATAGGCATAGCCGATATCGATCCAGCCGGTCTTGAACATAAACAGGCCGCTTATACTCTCGTTGAGACGATATGCGGCTCCTAGTCCGAATTTTCGATTGAACTCTAAGATGCCTGTTATGTCCACTGAAAGAGGGGCCGCTTCGACATAGCGAATGGATGTCGAAGGTTTAAGAAGCATGTTACTGCCCAGATTGAAATCATAGCCACCGACTAGGTACATGTGTGGCTTATCCATTCCCAGTCTCGCAAGGCCGTCGTTCTGCTCAAGGCGATCCGGGGTCAATATCTTTGGTACCGATAATGAAATGTAGTAGGATTCATGCCTGAGAAGAACGCCTGCCCCGACGTTCGGGTTGAACCGCCCGTCGATGTTCATCAAAGAGGCATCCTGCAGGATGCCATAGGTCAACAGACCATCGGTATTGGCATCGTAGGAAGTAAAGCCTCCCTTTAACCCAAAATAGAGATTGTGGCTCTCGCTCAATTTTAATTTATAGGATATATCCAATGCTATCGCCGTTTGGTTTTCTATAAAGGTTTTGTCGTTGATGATAGAAAGGCCGATGCCCACATTTTTCCCCAATGGAGTTCCAAAGACAAAACTCTGTGTTTCGGGAGCTCCTTGTACACCTGACCACTGACTTCGCAGGTTCATACCGAAATTAGTGGTTTCGTCCGCACCTGCAAAGGCGGGGTTGATCAGGTTCATGTTGAATCGATAAAAGGTGTAATTAGGATCTTGTTGCGCTGATATCCGGCCAACGGCAATTAGTGAAAAAACGATAATAAATCGGTATATATAATTGGTAGTCATTTACGTATTTTTAGTATTAATAGTTGATAAATATCCATCCCTGAATCGGTGCGCTACCGTTGCCCAGGTCGATTACGTACAGATAAGATCCCGGGGGTAACAAATCTGAATTGGAACTGTAGTTACCTCGCCAGTCGTTGCGATAGTTGAGAGCCGAAAAGACCTCATGGCCGTACCGGTTGTACACCGTGACCCTTGTATTAGAATAGTTATCGATACCGGGTATCATCCAACTGTCGTTAACCCCGTCACCATTTGGTGTAAAGGCCTCGGCAGGTCTTAGGACAGGTTCGTTGTTGGTCGGGAAGTCGTCTTGTATATCCGTCACCCCATCGTTATCATCGTCGTCATCGGCATTATCCCCCGTTCCATCACTGTCCGAGTCGGTATCCTCATTTTCATCCAATGGGAAATCGTCTTCATCGTCGGTCGTACCATCATTATCATCATCTTCATCAGAGTTATCACCGGTGCCATCACCGTCCGTGTCGGTATTCTCGTCTTCATCCAATGGGAAGTCATCGTCCGCATCAGGTGTACCGTCATTGTCATCATCTTCATCTTCCGAGTCTGGAATACCATCATTGTCGGTGTCGGTCGAATCTTTCGGCTCGCTGTCCTCTGAATCTGGGATACCATCGTTGTCATCATCGGTATCGGCATTGTCCCCTGTACCGTCTCCATCGAAATCGGTATCCTCATCTTCATCCAACGGAAAGTCATCCTCCGAATCCGGTGTTCCGTCATTATCGTCGTCGGTATCGGTATTATCTCCGGTGCCATCACCGTCCGTGTCGGTATTCTCATTCTCATCCAAAGGAAAAGCGTCGTCATTGTCCGGAACACCGTCATTATCGTCATCGTCGTCCTCCGAGTCGGGAATACCATCATTATCGGTATCGGTAGCATTGTTCGGCTCGCTGTCCTCGGAATCTGGAATACCATCATTGTCATCATCGGTATCGGCATTGTCCCCTGTACCGTCTCCATCGAAATCGGTATCCTCATCTTCATCCAACGGAAAGTCATCGTCCGAATCCGGTGTGCCGTCATTATCGTCGTCGGTATCGGTATTATCTCCGGTGCCATCGCCATCCGTATCGGTATCCTCTTCGTCATCCAAGGGGAAGTCGTCGTCCGCATCCGGTGTGCCGTCGTTGTCGTCATCGGTATCTTCATTATCGCCAGTGCCATCTCCATCGGTATCGGTATCCTCGTCCTCGTCTAGCGGGAAGTCATCATCCGTATCGGGAGTACCATCGTTATCGTCATCGGTATCCGCACTATCTCCGGTGCCATCTCCATCAGTATCGGTATCTTCGTTTTCGTCAAAAGGGAAGTCATCGTCCGCATCCGGTGTACCATCATTATCGTCATCGGTATCTTCATTGTCCCCCGTACCGTCACCATCCGTATCGGTATCCTCATCCTCGTCTAGCGGGAAGTCGTCGTCCGTATCAGGAGTACCATCGTTATCGTCATCGGTATCCGCATTATCACCAGTGCCATCGCCATCGGTATCTGTATCCTCGTCTTCATCCAATGGGAAGTCATCGTCCGCATCCGTTGTACCATCATCATCATCATCGGTATCTTCGTTGTCCCCTGTTCCATCGCCGTCGGTGTCGGTATCTTCGTTTTCGTCAAAAGGGAAGTCGTCGTCCGTATCTGGCGTTCCGTCGTTGTCATCATCCGTATCACATTGGTCAGCCATTAAATCACCATCATTATCATCTCCGGCAACTGTGAGCAACGCCGTATCTGTCGTCATGAGACCGTTAGCATCGGTCAAGGTAATCGTTATAGTATACTGACCTATATCTGCACAGTCAAAATTCGTACGGTCTAGTGCGGTATTGGTCACTTCGCAATTATCATCGGAACTACTGATAATGTTCTCAGGAGCTATGGTAAGTAAACCATTTTCATCTAAGTTTAAGGTAATATCTTGTGTAATTAGTGTGGGAGGACTGGCATCTTCTACTGTCACAACAGCTGTGGTTGCATTGCTATTTCCGGCTATGTCGGTAACCGTTAAGGTCACGGTATTCTCACCAATATCCGAACAGGTAAAATCTGTACGGTCAAGGGCAAATGTTGCCACGGAACAGTTATCCGTTGAACCATTATCTATATCAGCAGGTGCAATCATAGCATTTCCACTGGCATCCAATTGTACCGTAAGATCTTGGCTTATGGCCACCGGATCTATCTGATCCTGTACCGTAACTTCTGCATTTACAGTTGATGTATTACCATTATTATCTGTCACCGTCAAGGTAACCATGTTCGGATTCGTTGCAACATCGGAACAACTGAAATCCGTTTTGTCCAACTGTAGAGATGCTATACCAAAAGCATCATTTGAACCATTGTCTACAGATGCCGCCGTAGTAGAACCACTTCCTGAAGCATCCAACATAACAACTACATTTTGTGCAACGGCGGTAGGGTTCACATTGTCCTGTACTTCAATATTCATGTTGTAAGAAGAGGTGCTGATACCACCTCGGGAATCAACTACCCTGAAAGTAAAACTAGCATAGGGGTCACCAAGTGAACCGGATGGGGATATAAAATTTAAAAGGGATACATCGCTGATCAAAGTTCCATCAAATACGTCTGATCCCTCGTATTCCAAATCACCGGCCGTTTCCGCCGTTACAATGCTAATTCCACCAAAGGTATCACCATCGGTATCGCTAAAGGAAAAGTCACTACTACTGAAGACATAGTTGGAACCGCTGTCCATTTGAATCTGACCATCTGCACTTGTAGGTTTGTCATTATTAACGACTGTAATCGTAAATACTTTGGTTGTGGATGCCCCAAAAAGATCGGTAGAACGTACCGTAATATTGTAATCACCGGGGGTTAAAAGCGAAGAATTCGCCACGACCAAATTATTACCATTCACCGTGAACCTTCCACCTCCGTTATCAGCTAAGGAGTAATCATGTTGATCGTCCGGATTGTTTGCATCAGTGGTGGTAAGGGTGCCAATATTAGTGTTCTCGGTAGCTCCCTCACTGATGGAAACGTTGGATATTTGTATATCCGTTGGGGCTTGGTTACTATTAATAACACCAATGGTAACCGTTCTTACAGCAGACTCCGCACCATTATCATCTTGCACCAATTTGTAGGTGAAGGAATCTACACCTTCATAATCAGTTGTTGGCATATAGGTGAAACTACCATCATTGGTATCTAATGTTAAACTACCATTGCTAACATCGGAAACTTGGACTATGGTAAAATCATCGAGGTTTGCATCATAGTCGTTTCTAAGGATACCACTTATAAAGTCTACGTTCAGGGTCGTATTTGGTGATGTGCCATAAGAATCGTCTTGTGCGGATGGTGGTATTGGTTCATCCGAAGCGGGTGCATTCTGGATATTGCCAAAAGT
Organism: uncultured Maribacter sp.; assembly: GCF_963977385.1. Taxonomy (GTDB): domain Bacteria; phylum Bacteroidota; class Bacteroidia; order Flavobacteriales; family Flavobacteriaceae; genus Maribacter. The sequence goes on from NZ_CAXBOU010000001.1 coordinate 342,116, forward strand.
AACGTTACCCTGGGAGTAGTTGTAAAAGCCAAACCTTCCCGGGGGGAACTGTGCGACCCCGGCGTCAGCCGCAGATACGTTGAATTTTTCAACCCCGTTTACTTTTACACGTATATTATCTGCGGTATAAAGAATCTCGACCTGATAGGTTACACCTGGGGACCAAGGATCATTATTTGGTCCTTGGGCTATTAATGCACCCGGTACAGAAGTAAAACTCGATGACTGGTTTTTATAGTACAATAGATGGGCACCACCGCTTCTTACTCCCATATTGACCCCGGCATTGTCCCAAGACCAAATATAGGTATCGTTTACACCATTAAAACCAAAGGCAAAACCAATATCATCATTGTCTGTTTCACCAGAATTAACAGTTATCGTTCCCTTGAAGACTTCATTTAAATACCCAGATTCGGCGCTTAACAAATAAACGGGTTGACTTGTATTATTAGATTGAAATGCAGTTCGCCCGGTGCCATCGGGGTATGTCCAATTACCATCGCCAGCGGTACCTTCATCTACCTCTTCAAAGTTCCTTAAATCGGCAAAGGTCAAAGACTGTAAAGTATATGCGTAGTTCTCCACTTCTTCAGAAAAAGCAATGGATGATTCTATTGGACCTGTACTATACTCCAAATCCCAATCGGCGTTTAAAGAAGCGTGCCCTGTTAGATTGGTTGAAGCCGTCGCATCCATACCAGTTAGAGAGGCAATTAAATTAACGGTACTTTTACCCTGCGCTGTTTCCGCTAGAGAACATCCATACAAGAATAAATCGGCATCATCTGAAACATGGCTTTTCCATGAGTTCAATTCTTTTCTGATCATGTTTAGATCATCCCCCAAAAAATTATCTGAACCTATAATAAGTTCCGCCTGCTTGGCATGACCAACTATATGAATGGACTGAAGCCTTTGGTGCTTTTCAATTTCTTCGGTCATTTTAACTATTCCCTCGAAGTTTTTTGGGTCCAAAAGAATAATTTTGGAGTTAGGTAATGAAATACTCCGCGCTAATACTTCATAATCATCAAGAGACTTATCTATAAAAACCAGATGGGATGTTCTCGCATTTTCGTTGCTCATACCGCTGGCAAATAGTCTAACATTGTTAGACACAAGAGATGATTTTTTATTTTCTTTTACGGATTCCGCGGTGATCGTATGTGTCGTTCCGAAAGATTTCTTATCAGCAGCTACAAGGAGAGGGTGCGTTCGAGTGACAAATAGGCCAAAGATTAGGATTGCAAAGGTAAGGTTGGTTTTTATGCTCATGCTGGAAGTTTATTTCGATTTCAAAGCACAAACCTAATTAATTATGTAAGAATTATACTACCTTTGTTGTAATCTTAATTATTCTTGTTGTGTATTTCTAATTTTCTGTGGTAAGCATTAAATATGATGTATTTTGACAGTGACAAAACTATTATAATTCAACCAAAAACTCGCTTTGCCGAGAAGAGTTCCGAAAAACGAACCTTTTTTGGGACATTACAATGAAACTATTTTCAGATGGCTAGCTTTTTACCTTTTAACTACCCTTATTTTCTTGATAGTTAAATTGTCAATTGTTTATAACTTAAAATTCTTCCTTTTTTAACAAAAATCAAATGGTATCATTTGAATCGTTTTGAAACCAAATGAAATTATCCAAATTTTACTTGGTTCGATTTGTATTGATTTAGTATAAATAATTGTTTTTCAATATTTTGTGAATAAAAATATGGACATAATTGAGTTTGTACACCTCTCTCCAATTACCTTTATCCAAAGAATTCTACAAAGGAAAACAAAAGCGCTTTTGTTCATTTAATAATCTTAAAAAAAAACAAATGGACACTATTTTAATCTTTGAACGACTTGATCGTTTGGAAAGGCTATTGACGGCCAATAAAGAGGTACTCACCTTCGAGGAGACCTGTGACTATACCGGAATATCAAGGAGCTATCTTTACAAACTAACGGCCTCGGGAAATATTCCGCATTCAAAGCCCAACGGTAAGATGATCTTCTTCGAGAAATGCAAACTCAACGATTGGCTTCTCCAGAACGGTAGAAAGTCGAATGCCGAAATTACCAACGACACACTTAAGTACACTTTCAAAAATAGAAGGTGATGGACTCGCTAGGTAATGGCGAAAAACTTTACCATGTAAAGGACGCCAAGAAAAAGACGGTCTACGACTATACCATGGAATATTTGGAGAGTAAGTACGATATTACATTTAACGAGATTTCGCACGACTTCCAGATTGCCTTCAATGATTCCATGGAATGGCAGTATCTGAACCTGAATTCGCTTATCATTGAATTGGCAAAAGCGGGTATCGATATTCCCAACGGAAAATTGGAAACCCTTATCCGTTCGGAATGTATTCCCAAATGTAACCCCATCAAGGAATATTTTGAAAACCTTCCGGAATGGGACGGGACGGATCATATCTTGAAACTGGCCTCTTTTGTGCCGACCTATGAACGAGTGGCGTTCGATTATCATTTTGAAAAATGGTTGGTGCGTACCATTAAATGTGCTTTGGAAAAGAACTATTTCAACAAGCAGGCCTTTGTGCTTTCGCATCAAGGCCAGAACTCGGGAAAGTCCACCTGGTGCCGTTTTCTTTGTCCGCCGGAACTGGCGGAATATATGGCCGAGGATATCAGCAACGATAAGGACGCACGGATACAGTTGTGCAGAAACTTCCTGTACAATCTGGACGAGCTGGCCGTGCTTTCCAAAAAGGATGTGAATGCACTAAAATCATTTTTCTCCAAGACCTTTATCAATGAACGGTTGCCTTATGATAAAAAGAACACCACCCTCCCCAGGATATGTTCCTTTATCGGGTCTACCAATATGGCCTCCTTTCTTAATGATGAAACCGGCTCCGTTCGTTGGCTCTGTTTTGAGTTGAAAGGGAAAATCGATTTTGGGTATTCCAAGGAAGTAGATATTGACGGGGTATGGTCACAGGCATACCATCTGGCCTATACCGAACCAAACTACAATCCCGAACTATCCATAAAGGATATCCAGGAGAACGAGGAACGAAACAAGAAATACACCAAGTTGACCACAGAAGAGGAACTGGTCTCGAAGTATTTTGAAAAGTCGGACGACCTGAAGGATTTTGTTACCGCTTCGGACGTGTTGGTCCAGCTGAGCTGCCTGAACCTTCGCCTGAACCAGATAAACTTGGGACGGGCATTGTCTGGTTTCAACTTTCAAAGGATAAAACATCCTAAGCGACAGGTGTACGGTTATCTTGCAAGACCCGTCTTCGTGGACAGCCCTTGGCAAATGGAATTTTCGAAAAAACAGGAATAGTACCTACCTAGTTACCTAAGAGATGGAAAAGTCAATAATAACAAGAGATAACTCTAGGTAGGTTCTTTAACCCCTTCTTGCCTAAGTATTACCTACCCTACCTAACAAGGTAACATAGGTAATCACAAAAACCAATCCGACCTAGATAAAAGACCGCGTAATCATTGGGTTAGGTAGGAAGGTAACCGGAATTGAATAAAAAGAAGCTGATGAAAAGAAAAAGAACAAAAGGACTAACGTGCGAAAAAGCCCGAGCTTTTCCCATCGAAAGGGCGCTGGCAAAACTAGGGCACTTTCCGACAAGGACGACCCCCAAAGAAGCTTGGTTCCTGAGCCCGTTTCGCTCAGAAACCCAAGCCTCTTTCAAGGTATGCAAGAAACTTAATAGATGGTACGACCATGGAGCAGGAAAAGGCGGGAATGTCATAGACCTGATTTGCCAAATCAACAGATTATCGGTCAAGGATACATTGCTGTTTTTAAGTTATGATGAACCTCTTTTTTCTTTTCAGCAGCAACCTGTTTTTAAAGGACCTGTACCTGGTAATGAAAAAGTCATCATAACCAATGTCAAGCCGATATGCCATCCCGCATTGTTGGGCTATATCAAATCACGGGGAATATCGATTAGTAACGCAAAAAGCTATTGTAAAGAAGTCCATTACAGGTTTAAGGGGAAACCGTATTTCGCCATCGGATTGCAGAATCATACCGGAGGTTGGGAGCTTCGTAACAAATACCTGAAGAACTGTACCTCGCCCAAGGATATCACATTATTTCAAAATGGATACGACATACTTACCGTAACCGAGGGCATGTTCGATTTGCTCTCCATTGTTGCACACCAACCTGATTTGCGACAAAAATCCGATTTTTTAGTAATGAATTCTACTGTTTTAATCCAAAAAGCGATGCAGGTTTTCAAGGGGTATAGTAAGATAAAACTCTGTCTGGACAACGATTCAAACGGGAGGTTGTGTACAGAAAGACTAATGGAACATAGGGGTGCGATGGATATGTCTTTTATCTATACCGGCCATAAGGACATGAACCAATGGCTGATGGAAAATGGTAAAAATCGTGTCGGGCAGGGAATTCAAGATGTGTTTTTGTTGCCACAAAAACAAACTTGCTTTACTCCCGATGGTCGCAAAGAAGGAAAACAATGAAAAAGACCTACATCAAATTTCGTTGTACCATCTACGAAAAGAAGCTGCTCGTAAAAAGGGCGGAACGTGCCGGGATTTCCCTTTCGGAATATTGTAGGAACACGGCCTTTGGCCGCAATGTCATCGAGAGGCTTTCCGCGGAACAACTGGAATGCTATAAGAACTTGGTCACCTATAAAAACAATTTCACCCGTATCGGGAACATGTTCAGGAAACGTAATCCCAATCTGGCAGATGAAGTCAAACAGTTGGCAAGGGAGATAGGCATACATCTTAAAAACTTCAGAAAATGATAGGCATGGGAAAGTCCATAGCACATACCGGAGCTTCCATGGCATACGGATGGAACAACGAGAAGGATGCCAAAGTGGTACTCATCCAATATGTGGCAGGGGACAATGCACAAGAGGTCACGGAAGAATTCAAGATTACACAGGAGATGAACGAACGTTGCAAGAAGAACACCCTGAGTTTCGTCCTAAGCCCAACCGTTGAGGATGGCAAAAAACTTGACAATGAAAGACTCCGTGAGATGACGGAACGGTTCTTAAAGGAAATGCAGTTGAAGGAACGTCAGGCCATCGCATTCGTGCATAGGGACAAGGAACATACCCATGTACATCTTTATGTGAACCGCATAGACTTTGAAGGCAAGGCCTACAACGATAGTTTTATCGGGAAACGGAGCCAAGCTGCCGCCGAGAACGTGGCCAAGGAAATGGGCCTTACCACGGTCAAAGAAATACAGATGGAGCAACAATTACAGTCCGTGGCCTTACGCAACGAAATACGCAGGATACACGAGAGGACATTGGCTAATGAACAGCTAAAGACCTTGGATGCCTACATCAAGGCGATGAAGGCGCAGAACGTAGCCGTTGTTCCCAGTATCAACAAAGGTAATCGTCTACAGGGCTTCCGCTTCGAGTACAAGGGACAGAGCTTCAAGGGTAGCGAGGTGCACCGTTCCATGTCGGGCGGTAAATTGCTCGGTGGACTTACTACGGATATGGACATACAGAAACGGTTGGAGAAGGCTCCTTCGATAAACTTCTCGGGCAAGGCCTTGGAGCTAAGTTCCAATATGGCAAGCGCACTTGCCAAAAAAGTAATCAAGAAAGTCATCAAACGGGCGATAGATACTGGGATAGGATTTTAAAACAAAGAACAATGGGATACAAGAAACCGGATGAGATCATGGAACTGCTCACGGACGAACTGGATGGATTCAACAAGGCGCTTAACAAACTGCAACGGCTGACCAGGAACGTAGAGGACATCAGGATACTTCCCGACACTTCGGAAATAGAGCAACTGTTGGAAAACCATTTAAAACGGGAAAAGGAAAAAACATTAAACCTTGAGGAATCCGTCCGTTCACTAAAAGAGCGTTTGGCAAAGGCGAGCGTGATATCTAGATTCCGATTGTGGTTACATTATTACATTTGGGCAAGCTCTTTACTTATTATTTGTTACCTAGTTTTTAAGGTTGCTAAAATGGAAGAAATTCGAGAGGAATCTTTCTCTAAAGGAAGGCAAGAGGTCATCACAAACCTAAGGGGTTATTTCGACCAATATCCCGAATACTATGAAGATTACGAACAATGGCTCAAAGAAAATAATAGCGTTCCAAATCAAAAGTAGTGTGCGCCCTATTTCGATTTTACTTACGCTTATCTACCGGAACACTATAAAATCGAAACAGGATCCTTGCGCAGGTAAGTTATGGTAAGATTTGGGGGCAAGCTTAAAACAACCTTATATTTCTGTCAACTTTTTATTGTATCCATCCAATATCTCATTCGGCAAAGACTTAAGGTATATTTGAGTGGTGGATAAACGATTATGACCAAGCATAGCTGAAATAGCTTGTAAAGGAACATCTTGTAACATGGCTTGGGTCGCAAAACTATGGCGAGATACATAGGAGGTCAACCTTTGCTCTATATCGCATTTTTTTGCAATCTCTTTCAAACCTTTATTATATCTCTTTCGAGCCCATAATACATCCTTGTATTGAAGTTCAAAGGTGTCTCTTTTCACTATCGGAAATATAAAATCTGATTTTCGCTTGGTCTTAAGGTAAAACGAAAGTATCGCCATAAGCGGTGACGTTATGTTTATATCATAAGGTTTGGATGTTTTTTTCCTTTGAAACTTAATGCGGTTATCAATTATATTTTCAACTTTTAAAAAAGCCAAGTCCATAAATGAAACTCCATAGAGCATATATGAGGCTAAGAAATAGTTTCTAAAATGAAACAGACTATTGGTTTCTTCCAGTTCTAAAAGCATTATAGATTTAATGCTTTTAATATCAAGTGCTCTTTTTTCGGTTGGAGTTGTTTTAATTCTATAATGAGTAAAGGGATAAGCATCCAAGGAAATAACATCAGCTTTAATGGCTCTGTTTAAAATCGCTTTTATCGTTCTCATATAGGCTGAAAGGCCATTTACAGAATTACCTCTAGAAAAATGCCAGCTTTCAAATTTTTTAAGAAAATCATAATTTATTTCATTGAATTTGATATCATGTCCTCCAGTAAATTTTTCCAATACCTTAATTACAGCGTAGTACGTGTTCGCATTTCCAAAACGCTCTGCCTTCTTCAGATCTAATACAATACTCTTACTAAATTCAAAAAATGAATCAAATGAAGCAGTTTTCACAATCTTACTTTTGAGCTGTAAGATTGATAAATAGTTTAGCTCATCTTTTTCATGGAGGTCATTAATTATATCTACGGCTCCGGTTTTTTCTTTCAATAGCTGATTATTCAACTTACTAACGGATGAAGTACCTTTATAGGCTCTTTTTATCTTCTCATTTTTAGTATCCCAAAACTCCTTTTGTATAGATTGCCCTAAGCTAATAGATGTTGTTTTACGAAAATGAGTCAACCGTAAAATAACAGGGTAGGAGGCATCTTTTTTCTTCCTGCGTGTATCTAAGGAAAGCTTTATGTTGGTATTCATCTCAATAAAGGTAAAAAAAATTTGCACGCAATTTGCACGCAAATAGATGGTTTTGTTTGATATCAAACAAAACCATAATAAATTAAAATACTGATTTATAATTAGTTATGTATAGATATGGTTTTATTTGGTATGCGTTTCCTCTTGCTGGCAGGCAAGAGGTCACCGGTTCGAATCCGGTATTCTCCACTAGTAATGACGGGCCTTCACAGATGTGAAGGCTTTTTTCATTTTAGAAATTGCATACTTTTTGCATACTTTCTCAAATTTCTTCAAACTTTAACATTTCAGTTACCAAATTCGACTTTTTAAAATCAAATTTCAGGACATTTTCGGCATAGCTTCTTTGCAATAATAATTATTGGTGTTTCTGTTGTAGCCTTCCCCCAAATCTTACCATAACTTATCTGCGCAGGATCCTGTTGGGTTTTTGTAGTTTTCGGGTAGATAAGCGTTAATCAAAAACCCAATAGGGCGCATGTAGCTTTTAATCGAACTGACCCATTCAGCACATTCACCTTTCATTCGCATACTCATTTCGGTGAATAAGCTTCACTACTATTGTCTTGGACACGACCATGGATATCTGTCCATTTTTTATTATTTCTACTAACACAAATCCATATATAGCTTTATTGAATCTTTTGGAAAATCCATGGTCAAGTCCGCTTAAACGGAATTAGACTTTGTTGCATTTGGTTCCGCTTCCAGTTGAGTTGGTACTCTTCCATGTTGGCCTTAGCTCCACTTTCCGTTCCGCCACCGTTCCCTTTTTATCGATAGCAAAAAAACAACATATGTTCTTGGACAATGGCATAAACCAGGCGCGTGCCTTGCTCTTATTTATACGCCTTACCAAGAACAAATATTGTAAGAAGTACAGCATCAAAAAAAGGGTAACAGCGGACGGCACTATGGGAAGTAAATCAAAGGCAAATAACATGAAATCGTACAGAATCAACAAAAAGGAAGCGGAACCAAAGTTAAAAAATCAAAAAAGGGAAAACGCTCTGGATATAATAAGTAAATCGATTTTTAAAGCCTTCCGAAGGGTTCGGGTGGGTAGTATTAATTAATTCTAATTTTTTTCAATTATGAGTACACTTAGAAACAAAGTCCAATTGATTGGCAACGTGGGGAACGACCCAGAAATGACCATTTTAGAAAGTGGTAAAAAAGTAATCCGTTTTTCATTGGCGACCAATGAAACCTACAAAAACGCCAAAGGCGAGAAAGTCCAAAATACGGACTGGCATAATTTGGTCGCTTGGAACAAAACAGCTGAAGTGATTGAACAATATGCAAGTAAAGGCAAGGAGATTGCGATTGAAGGTAAGCTGACGTCTAGAAGCTATGAAACTAGTGAAGGTGAAAAACGATTTATCACAGAAGTAGTCATTAGCGAAGTATTGCTCTTAGGCATCAAAAATGAAAATAAAGTAGCCTAATGTAAAATTCCTTTAAAATCAAAGAGGGCATCTCTCGCTAAAGTTCTGCCCTCTTTTTTTACCCATAATCCAAAAATTACAAGTAATGAAAGACAAAGTTAATGAAATACAGATAAGCTATACCGAACGGATTCCCTCCCCATTTTGGCAGAAGATAAATTCCTCTAAAGATGCAGCAGCGCTACTTTTTCAACATTGGGATAAAAGCACCATTCAAGTACATGAATCCTTTAAAGTAATGCTACTAAACAACAGCAATAAAGTAAAGGGAATCTATCATTTATCAAAAGGAGGAACCACAGGAACTTTGGTTGACATACGAATACTATTTGCGGTATATATCCCATATTTTAAACACTTTGTAGGAATTTTCTTTTTATGTAGGAGAATTTTAACATTTATAGTTATTTTTAGAATTATATGCACGGATTTCCAAATTACAGACAGATGGATTCCTGGGATTGTGGACCTACAAGCCTAAAAATCATAGCACATCATTTTGGACATCAAATCGATATCGAAAAGATAAGAAGAGAGATAGATTTTGAAAGGATTGGTGTTTCACTTAATTCTTTGGAATCGGCTGCAGAAAATATAGGCTTTGAACATCATTCCATAATGGTCAATTTCGATGACCTAAAAAATAGAGCCCCTTTACCCTGTGTTTGCCATTGGAATCAAAATCACTTTTTGGTAGTCTATGCCATTAAAAAGGGAATGGTGTATATTTCGGACCCAGCAAAAGGTAAGTATACTTTAAGTATTAAAGATTTCTTGGCGGGTTGGTCTACTAACTCACAAAAGGTGGACGAAGCGGAAGGAATTGCCATGCTATTGGAACCTAATGAACTACTTGGGACACAATATGTAAGTGATGGCAAAAAAAATCATTCTCATATTTATAGTTTCTTTTTAAAAAGGCTTTTGAACGAAAAGAAAGTTCTTTATTCCTTATTGTTGGGGTTGGCCGTAGCCGGTATTCTACAGGTTCTATTGCCGATAATGACACAATCTATTGTTGATCAGGGAATATTCTTTCAGGACAAGCGCCTTATATGGGTATTAATAATAGGACAACTTTTTTTCTTGCTCATTAACTTTTTGGTTGAAATAGTACGAAAATGGATTTTACTTTTTTTGTCAATGAAATTGAACCTTCAACTGATGGATTCCTATCTTAGTAAGTTATTATCCCTTCCTATCTCCTTTTTACAGCGTCGTGCAAAGGGCGATATCATCAATAGAATAAATGATTCAGATAGAATAGAATCCTTTTTAACCAAATACCTATTGGATTCCTTGTACGATGCCACTATTTTAATAGTTCTATCGATTCTATTATTCATATACAGTCCTCAAATTTTTGGGATTTTTATAATTGGGAGTGTCATGTATGTTTTATGGTTTCCCTATTTATGAAACGCAGGGCAAACTTGGACCATGAATCTTTCGGACTGAAATCCAAAGGGCAAGGATATGAATTGCAGCTTATCTCCAATATTGCCGATATAAAGACCAGTGGATCCGAGAATAGAAGAAAAAAAGAATGGTACGAAAATCAACTAAAGATTATAAATACAAAGACCAAATCCCTTAAACTTCAAAATACTCAGGAGAACCTAGCCGATATTATTAGAAACACTATTAATATTATTATTCTTTTGGTTTCCGCGATGGCCGTAGTAAATGGAACGATGACTCTTGGAACCATGTTGGCCATCCAATTTATTCTGGCACAGACCAATATACCACTTAGTAGGAGTGTCGATTTTATGCTTGAACTTCAGGAAACGAACCTTGCCATGAGCCGTTTGTCAGAAGTCTTTAAGGAAGAACCAGAGGATAATTCGGAAATGAACATATCCTTACCTAAAGGTTCGTTCGATATTGTTATCGATGATATATCGTTTGGCTATCTTGGACAGAACAACTCTATTTTCAATGGTTTAAACCTAACTATTCCTTCAGGTAAAACAACGGCTATTGTTGGCGCATCCGGCTCAGGAAAGACAACACTCTTCAGATTATTGTTAGGTTTTAGACAGCCATCAAAAGGCCGTATTACCCTTGGGGGCGAGAATCTGAACTTAATAAGTATTTCGAATTGGAGAAAGAGATGTGGAACAGTACTTCAGGATGGAAAAATATTTGATGATAGCATAATACGAAATATCACTGAATCAAATTCAAACGAAAAGCTAAACGAATTAAGGCTTACCACTATTCTAAAGTGCACCAAACTTGATGAGATGATTTCAGATTTACCAAACGGACTGAATACAAGAGTAGGGGAGAAAGGTGTAATGTTATCTGGAGGAGAGACACAAAAGGTTTTAATTGCTCGGGCCTTATACAAAAATCCCGATTTCCTTTTCATGGACGAAGCAACGTCAGCTCTAGATGCTACCAATGAATCTGAAATACAAAACAATCTTAACGAATTTATAAAAGGGAAAACGGTAGTGATCATAGCGCATAGACTTTCCACGGTAGTTAATGCCGACCAGATAATTGTATTGGATAAGGGAAAGGTTATTGAAAAGGGTAATCATATAGAGTTAATGAAAAACGATGGTAGTTATTCACGACTGATAAAAAACCAGCTGGGCAATGGATAACGAAATGAATATTTCAAATGAGACATCTAATTTCATAGGAAAAACATCCAAACGTTTTTTAACCTATGGGAACGCACTTAGTTTATTTACAGTAGGGTGTTTGATAGTTTTTGGTTTCTTTATATCCTTCAATCAAACAATAGAGGCAGAAGCTTTAATTACCAGTAATCCGCCACCAGTTACTTTACTTTCCCGAATTGATGGGAATATTCAGGAAATAAAAATTATTTCCGGTGATAACGTACAAGAAGGGGATGTTCTAGCGGTTTTGGAATCATCGGGTAACTTTATGGATATCATATATCTGGACAGCACTCTGTCAAATGATGAAACCATTACCTTGACAGTTGAAGAACTTCTGGATTTTTACCCGACCAATCTAAAACTAGGTCCAACTATTCAAACATCCTACACGACCTATATTGAATCCTATTTGTCTCATATTCTTTTAAAGAGTTTAGATATTGAGCAGGGTAATATAAATAGTCTAGAGGAGCGCAGGACATCTACAGCCAATCAGATTTTTTCAAAAAGGCAACAGTTGGCAAACTCTATTTCAAAACTTAAATCTGGTAAGAAAAACTTGGACAGGTATGCACAGTTGTATGAAAAAGGTGTTTTTTCAGAAAACGAAATGGATATCGAGAAAAGGAAATACCTGGATCTATTAACCCAGAAAAGTAAAAGCCAAGAGGAATTGGAAACCCTGCGTATTTCTTTATCGGAGATATCCAACCAAAGTAAAAGTTCGCAATCATACTTAACAAGAAACTCGGTAATGAGTCTTTCTAAGCTTCAGTTGGAAAGACAAAAATTAATATCCGAAATCAGTCATTGGAAAGAACAATATCTTTTTACAAGTCCAATTACAGGAACTATTTCAACTTACGATTCATGGCACAAGAACCAGGAAGTAAAAGAAGGTGAAAACATTTTCACCATAGTTCCATCCAATAGTGAAAACATATTTGCAAAGTGTAAAGTTCCCGTTGTAAACACCGGTGGTTTGGTAAAAGGACAAAAAGTCCTTATTCATATAGATAATTACCCATTTCCTGAATGGGGAGCTCTAGTAGGTACTATAAAATCCGTTTCGGATGTACCTAAATTAGAAACAGTGCCATACTATTTAGTGGATGTGGAACTTAAAAATTTGACGACAAATTTTGATAAGAAATTGCAATTCAAACAAAATATGAACGGTCAGGCATATATTTTACTTAACGAACTAAGCTTATTTGAACGGGTAATGTTCAATTTAAGAAAAACCTTTTCACAAAAATGATTGCTCTTTTACGTAAAACCTTAACTATTCAGTTTGTAATATTCATGCTGTTAGTACCAAAAGCTTATTCACAGGATGGGCCTTTAAATGATTGCGACAAACTTTTTAAAGAAATGGTGGCCATCCCTTTAGCTGAAAGAATCTACTTATTGAACGATTTTGAAGGTTCTACAGAATGTGCAAAAAAAGCCGCTAACGTATTATCTGCCCAAGCAAAAGTAGAACGGGACAGTCTAATATTATCCAAGATATACGCTATCATGTCATATAGAACTGACACCGAGTATAGTCTTAGATATGCCGATTCACTTATAATGCTAAGCAAAGAACCTGAAGATTTTTATTTTTTTGATAAATATTTGATTAAAGGTTATGTGTATTATTTTCTTGAACAACCTTTAATGGCTTCAAAAGAGTTTACCAAGACTTATGAACAGGGGATAGAGTACAAAAATTTTGAAACTGAGGTAAGAGCTCAAATTTGGTTAGCGACCATTAAAGAGGAAAATGAAGAAAGTTCTCAGGCATTAGAGCTATATTTTGAGACCCTAGCGTCTATCGATAAATGGGAAACTGAGGATAATGAGACTAAAAGAGAATTAAAGTTATCGGTGCTTCAAAGTATAATAATTCTTGAACTTAATAATAAAGACCCGGATAAAGCTGATTTTTATTTAAAAGAGGCTAAAAATATTTTGGCGGAATATCCCTCCCAAAACGCAACTCAAAAAACCCGTATATGGGATGGTAAAATAGCTTTTTTAAGAGAGGATTACGATACTGCATATGATATTTTAAAAGCTGAATTGGGAATAAATCATGGATCTGAAGATCTTGATTTGTTATTCACTTTGGGAACAATTCAAAAGAAAAAAAACAACGCGTTCCTAGAAAGAAAACATTTTAGACAATTTGATTCTATATCTACGAAATTAAAATTATCACCGATACCTGAAAGTAAGAGTGTATATCTATTTCTTTTAAACGATGCAATTACCCAAAATGACAATAAGAAACAATTGGAATATTATGATAAGCTTATATATATTGACAGCTTTTTGACTGCAAATAAAAAAGATTCCGATTTAATAGAAATGCCGGGATATTCTATTTCTGATTTAAAAAATCAAAGGGATACTTTAATCAATAAATCAAAAGGTAAAGATTACGCTTTGTTGATTTTTGGTTCATGTTTAGTTGTATTTATTATTGTTTTAATCTTTTATGTCAAAAAATATAATCGAGCAAAACAAAGTCTTTCCGACTATATAGATTCCTCCCCTAGTCCAAAAGAAGTAATCAATACAGAATCAGTAGATAAAGTTATAAATGAGCCAAAGGATTCCATCCAACATGTAAAAAAGAAAATTGATAAAGAGATTGAAGCATCCGTTAAAATAGCATTATATAAACTAAATTCTTGGGAAGAAGCAAAGGGTTTTACAAATAAAGATGTTGATTTAAATTATTTAGCAAATTTATTTAAAACCAACAGAACCTATATATCGAAAGCCGTCAATGTTTATAAGGATAAAAAGTTCAGGGTTTATATTACCGAATTAAGAATGAATCATTTTATACAAACAACTAGAAAGAATTATGATTATAGAAATAAAAATCTTAGTTCGATTTTGGAGGAATTCGGTTTTAACTCTATAGACACATTTAGTCGTGCGCTTAAAACTAAACTCAAAAATAAAAATATCACTCCATCAATGTATATGAACGAAATAATTAAACGCAATACGTAAAATGCGTATATGATTCCCTTATTATCATGGTTTTATATTTTTAGTTAATTATATTTATAAAAGCGAATAAACATTAAAATTAAAACTCACATTATGAAAAAAGCAGTAAAAACAATCGGAAAGACTCTTACGAAAAAACAAAAGAACAAAGTTATTGGAGGAGATGACCCCGTAGAGAAAAAAAGACTTGACAAAAAAATCTAATATCTTTTAACGGAAGCTTAAATAATTAATACTATTTAGGCTTCTCTTTATCTAGCGTTACCGTTCTTAATAGTACTATTTTTAATGAATCCAGATATATTCCACTTCCCGAATATTGGTTTTTTTATATCAGATATACTCAACAAATATATGAGACTTTTTTTCACATCCCATCTAGTACTTTTTTTAATCAGTTCATGCTCGAGTCAAAAAACTATTATAGACCAATACCCTCTTCCAGAAAACAATAAAGAATTAGTAAAGGAACATGGATTGGAATATTTAAATATCTATGCCAACCTAGAAAACATTAATAGTCCTGAAACTAAGGACTGGTTATCCAAGCAAGATACTATTGTCCACAACTACTATGCGAACAATGGGTTTGAAGAATATAGTAAACAGTTGGATTATGTCAACAAAACATTCAATCCCGGTTATTATTGGCTTAAAAATAGTGACGACGCATATTATTATTGGGGCGATAATGATTCCACACAAGTATTATATAGGAGATACAGAATTACCAATGAGCTAAAACCAATTTATTCAGCGACCTATGATAAGACCGTTCATTTTTATCAACCAAATAAGGAAGGAACCATGTTCATCCTATTTGTAAGCGATGATGAGGGCGATTACTTGCAGGTTATCGATATAGCTAGCCAAAAGATATTGTTCGAAACCGCCAAGGACATGAATTCACAACAAGTCTCATATGCAGTTTGGGCTAACCAAAAACAAATTGTTTTTACAGGCTGGCCTAATCCTGACAATTCAAAAAATTCATATTTGGCTTTAGGTGATATTTCTACCGGAAGTATAAAAAAGATATTTAGCGGTGATGATATTATGGGGTATAACGAGGAACATTTTTTAAGACCTAATATCAGGTACGGTTCTGATGTTCTTCAGGCAATATTGGTTAGTGGTTCGGAAAGTTACAATGGCTTTAACACTTCAATGAAAACAGTCGGGTCCAATAATCCTTCTTGGAAACAAGTAATGTTCGAGAAGGATAGTGTGCTCTATTATCCAAAGGAAAGAAACGGGGATATGTATTTTTTAAGGTATAAGAACGGGCAAAAGAATCTGATTAAGACAACCATCGATAATATTAGCGACCCTAGTAAGGATAACGTTATATTCAGACCAGAAGAAGATTACATTATAACCAGCTATGCGGTTTCCAATACAAATATTTATGTTATTACATCTAAATATGGTATAGAGCATAAGGCTTATGCTATCAATAAAAATAACGACGTGACGTTATTGGAACTGGATTACCCTGCTACAGGTTTAAGATTTTATTCCCACGACTCTTCGTTAGGTACAATCACATTATTGCAATCTAGTTGGAAAGAGAATTACGTTTTTATAGATGTTGATGATTCTTTGAATATAACTGTCAATGATGAAGTAACAAGGAAAACACCACAAGAATTTAAGAATATTAGGACCGAAATTATTGAAGTCATTTCATATGATGGAACCATGGTTCCTATGACCATTATTAAGCCAAATAATTTTGTTTCTACCAATGCAAAAAAGGCTATCATTACCGTATATGGTTCCTATGGTATATCGATTGAGTCTTATTATAGTATGGCTATACTAGACTTTGTTAAACAAGGAAATGTTTTTGCCATTGCCCACGTAAGGGGTGGTTCAGAAAAAGGTCTGAAATGGTATACAGACGCTATTAAAGAAAACAAAAAGCATTCTTGGAAAGACTTACTTGCTTGTTCACAGTACCTTAAGGATAATGGCTATACCGATAAAGATAAATTAGGGGTTTATTTTAGTAGTGCCGGTGGGGTTACTGCCGGAATGGCAATTAATGAAGACCCTGAAATGTATAAAGCTTCAGTAGGCGAGATTCCGTTACTCAATCCTTTAAGGTTGGGTTATCAAAAGAATTTTAATGCGAGTGACAATGATTATGATTTTGGTACTAAATCGACATTAGAAGGCTTAAATTCTCTGCTAAGTCTTGACCCCGTGTATAATTTACAAGAGAATCGATTATATCCAAACACCCTTATAATTAATGGGGAAATAGATGAATTAATCCCAGTTTACGATGGGGCCAAATACATTGCTTTTTTACAAAATCAGAGTGTAAATTCAGATAGAACTTTCTTACTTGATGTTATCAAAGATGGAGGTCATGGCTTAGATACTGATGTTGCCACCCAAAAAGCCATGTTTTTCTTCAACAAAGAATTATAGCATATTTCATTCACGAAATAGGTCTTTTATGTAACGGCATTTCTTCAGAAAGTTTACTATTTTTTAAACTATAGGTACATTTTAATGTTTTTGCATTTCATCCCTTCCATCACTATTAACAGTAAATAACAATACATTGTGACAACTGTCGTTTTAATTAAGACAGTTTGCGTTTAAAATATTGTATATTAGGTTTGTAATTCTATCATTATGACCACAAAAAAATTAGATAAAAGTACAAAGGAAGGAATAACATCTTCCATACAGTTTATTGACCTATATTTCCAGACTTTTGGTGTTAGTAATAAAAAAGCATTGGGTTTATTTAGGAAATTAAGAGATAATCCAGCATATCATTCAATTGTACCTATCGGCAATACATTAGAATTAACGGAACATTATATTAAAACCTTAATAAGAGATGATACTAACGAGATTGGTACAAGCTTAAATGAGATGGCTAAATCGCATTATTCAGTTTTAAAAATTCTAGCTGAAACAATGACTAACCATGCATTTAAAAATATTAAGGAATCTGAATTTAATATTACATATGAATGGAATGATGATTCTCGTGCAATTCAGTTGCTAACATTAATAAAAAAAGGCTTCGATTATAAAACCTTTCTTTTAGTAACTAAAAATATGCCTTTTAATGACAATGATTGGGCTAATATTTTGGATACAACAACTAGAACACTAGATCGATATAAAAAGGATAATAAATCTTTCAGCTCTACACAAACAGAAAAAATCATTGAAATCCAGCAATTGATGAAATTTGGTGCCGAAGTATTTGGTGATATAACTAAATTCAATAATTGGTTAGTTCGAGAGAACTCTGGATTAGGTAACATTATACCAAAAACATTACTAGATACCTCAATTGGGATAGGGTTAGTAAAAGACTCTTTGGGTAGAATTGAACATGGTATTTTTGCATGATTGTATATAGGATTTCGAAAGGAAAATATAAAGAGGACCTATCTGGAACCGGCGCTGAGTTATATGGAGGTAGATGGAACAATAAAGGAACAAAAATGCTCTATACCGCATCATCTATTGCCTTAGCTATGGCTGAAGTCACTGTGCATGTAGACCATAGTATTCTACCTTTGGATTTTTATGTTATTTATATTGAAATTCCCGATAGTCCTATCCATAGGATTCCGCTAACCGATCTTACACATTTTGAATGGAATTTGAATCCTCCTTCTTTTCAAACTCAACAGATAGGAGATAATTTTATTGCTGAAAATAAATATATTGCCTTAGAAGTTCCATCGGCTATAGTACCTGGAGAATTCAATATACTTGTTAATCCAAACCATCTTGAAAAATCTAAAATTAAGGTCATAGAGGTACAAAAGTTCCCTTTTGACAAAAGACTTTTTGGACTTTAATTTAGTTCAACTACTAAAAATATTATTTACCTCTTTAAAGCTACGTATAAAATCTTTTCAAAAATAATTCTGCTATAGGAGGGAGAGTTGAATCAATATGTGAACAAATATAAACTCGCAAAATGTTTATCGGACAAGAGACGGCATAAACCGTTCGGTCCTCTTTTTTTTCCGTTTCCTTATCTCTCTAAAAATTTACTAAATAATATAATTGTAGCTAAGTAAAAACAAGGTTGTGAGATGCTTAATTATATTTAATGTACTAAAAATCAACATTATACAAAATTGCTATAGATAAAGTATTAAGTTAAAAATACAATAGCAAGTCTAACCGTAAATTATGAAAAACTCAATTGATAAATTGATACGCAATTTATCAATTGAGTTTTTCTATCTGTTTTCTTTTGAAATAAAATGAATGACCTTTCCATTGTATAAAAAAGGACAAACCATCCCAAATTTTATGTTAACACGTTATAATCAATTTTAATTGTTTTCAAACAGTAACAAATTAAATAGAGCCATATTGAATTCCATCAAAAACCTAGAACGTTTACAAAGATTACACTCGCTAATTAAGCAGGAAGTCACAGGTCAACCAAAAGAGTTGGCTGATCGTTTATTTGTAAGTGAAAGGCTAGTGTATAATCTTATTGACCAATTAAAGGATTTTCAAGCAGATATATGTTATTGCCGTAGTAGGAAGACTTATTACTACTGTGAAAGTTTTCAGTTTGAGGTTAACATTTCAATAATTATTGGCGCCAGCAATAAAACTCAAAAACTGTATGACTTAAGGTATGTTTAGTATAATAAGAGAGGCAATTTCTTTAAAATTATTAGGGGTAAAGCGAAAGTAAATGATAAATCTAATAAAACTAGTAATGGGATATATATTGAGTTATGAAGTAAACACAATTCAATTTATTTTAAATGAAGTATATCAGATAACCTTTTATCTCTCAATTTTGCTTTCAGTACTGTTATTATTTAAAAAACTGTATATGCTAAGAGGATCTAAACTTTTAAAAATAATATATACAAATTTGGAGATTGATTGGGAAGGTTTAAAACATCTTAAATATTAAAATAGCAAATTTTACAAAACAAATCATCAAATAATTTAAACTATGATAGATTTCAACTCATTAACAAAAGAAGATGGCTCGCCAATTTTTTATCAACATTACCCCAGGTTGTTTTCTAAATATTTTACGCAAGTGAAGCCAAGTCTGGTAAATCAACTTTCGAAAGCTGGTTATTTCTATTATCACTCCACATTATTGACTGACTCTTTAATTGATGATAAAGAATTTTCGAATTTCCCTATAATTACCTTGCTTCAAGAAGAGACAGTAAAGATTCTAACTGACATTTATGGCAAGGATTCTGAATTTTGGAGCTACTGGAACAAACGAAGAGAAGAATATTTCACGGCCGTAAAAATCGAAAAGAAGTTGAACTATGATGCGGTTGTAACACTTTCAGAGTATGAAGATTTAGCCGATAAAAAAGCAGCTTTTGGTAAGGTTGCCATTGATTGTCTGCATTTGTTATCTAACAAAAAAGACGAAAAGTTATATCAGGTATTATTAAAATCACATTTTTATTTTTCCATGGGTTTTCAATTATACGATGATGTAAAAGACTTTAAAGAAGATTTCGAAAAAGAACAGTTTAATTGGGCCATTTATGAGCAAAGAAAAGAAGAATATTATGAAGATTTCAAAGATAATCCTATAACCTTAAACAAATTACTTTTTTTAAATGGTACAGGTCAAAAAGTAATGAATACTTCTATCATGTATTTTCAAAAAGCTATAGGCATTATCAGTAGCTTAAATATTGATAGTGAGTGGAAAGGTGTGATTCAAGAAATGAAGCAAACGATAGATGGTTATATCGATATTACAACAGGATATATAAAAACTATTGAAGAAAAGATTCGAATAAAAGAAAACAAGTACGGTGAATACATCTTTTTAAATTATAGTGATGTAGCTGTAAAAGAAATGAAAGATGGGCTGCATTATATTAAAGGTAGTTTTACTCAAAATTATGCAGACTTAAAACATATCATGTACTTAAGTACATCAGAAGGCTTTGAAAACGAAGAAGATATTCATGTTTCAGATGTTTTTCAACGAGCAATGTTAAATGATTGTTTGATTGATGTTTGCAAGGTTTTAAATGTAAATGTTTCTAATTTCTTCAATTTAGAATGCGAGTATTTAATTAGCCAACGAAACACTGATGCCATCGGAGGATGGTCTTATTTTCCTTCTGTAAAAGAAATTGCTGCGGATATAGACGATTTAGGCCAAATAATGCAATTTTTTATTAAATCGGGTAACCAGCATTACATAAAAAAGTATTGTCTACCGGCTATCGATTTAGCTATAGCGGATAGAGTAACCCCAGAAGGAGGCATAGAAACATGGATTATACCTATGAACAATAGGAATAGTTTACAGGAGAAACAAGAAGTGTTTAACTCTACAAAATGGGGTAAAGGGCCTGATGTGGAGGTTGTAGCTAATTTTATATTTGCCTTATCAATTTATGATGCTATTCAATATAAATCTACTATCGAAAATGCTATATTATTTATTTTGAAAAATCAGAATGATCTTGGGTTTTGGGAGAGCCGCTGGTATTATGGTAATTATTATGGCACTTATGTTTGTTTGAGATTATTGAATGAATATAATAATAAAAACACAAGGCAAATTCAAAAAGCCTTAGAGTACATATTAGACGAACAAAATGAAGATGGTGGTTTTTCAACTACAAATTCTAAAGAATCAGATGCACTTTCTACAGCCCTCGCAATATTATCTTTAAAACTCTTTTTTAAAGGAGACCACATGTCAATTAAAAGAGGAATCAAATATCTTAAAATGACTCAGCACGAAAGTGGCTATTGGAATGCTACTAATTTTATAAAACCAAAAGCTCAGGAACCTTATAAAAGTAAAACAATCACAACAGCATTTGTGTTAAAAGCTTTATGTAATGTCGAATAACTACAATGATTTAATACCAGTGCTTTCAGAACATGTAGAATATAATCGCCTTACTGAATCTGAGTTTATTTTAAGTAATACGGTACATAGACATTATTTGAAAATAAACAAAGATGTACATAATTTACTTTCTCAAATAGATGGTAAAAAAAGCTTGGTAGAGCTTTCACAGTCATTTTTTGAAAATTTTGGTCAAAAAATAAGTGTGGAATCTATTTACAAATTACTTTACGAAAACTTATCAACTTACGGAATTTTAAAAGGTTTTGATGAGAAAATTAAAGCGTACCAAAAACCGTCATACTTAAAACTTAGTTTTATAATTTTTCCTGATAAAATGGTTAACAAGCTTACCAGCGAGTTGCATTTCTTATTTAAAAGAAGAAATGTTTTCATTATTTTATTTATTACTACTACGATTGTTTTATCCTTATTGTTTTTCAATTTTAAACTCTTTGAATCTTTCAACCTTCAAGACAGTCTTATTTATTTTATCATTGTTATGGCGTTAAGTGTAACATTTCATGAGATAGGACACGCTACTGCAGCAAGCTATTTCGGTGCAAAACATGGTGGTATAGGTGGGGGGTTTTATTTGTTTACCCCTGTTTATTATGCGGATGTCACAGATATTTGGCGCTTGACGAAAAGACAGCGTATCATAGTAAATTTAGCCGGTATGTACTTTGAGTTGATTTTTTGTTCTTTTATAGCTTTGATTGCGTTTTTATTAGGAAATAGTATTCTTTTATTAATTTCAATAACAGTCTGCTTTCATACTCTATTTAATCTAAATCCATTTTTAAGAAGTGATGGGTATTGGGTACTATCTGACTTAACTAATAAACCAAATTTGTTATTTCATTCTGCTAATAAAGTAAAAGATATCTTTAGATTTCTTTTATTTAAAAAATCTATATCGTGGAATGCTAAAGATATATTTCTATTAGCCTATGGTTCTGTGAGTTTTATTTTTATAGGTTTTTTTCTATACTATGTATTAATAGACAACCCTAGCTCTCTCTTAGATTTCCCCAAGAATGCATACATATTTGTACTTAGCCTATTAAGTAACGATTCTGAGTTTTCATTGGCTAAATATGGTGAACTCATAATTCCTATAATTTTCTTTACGCTCGTAGTTAAATTAAGTATTACGTTTATTAGAAGGCGTTTTAAAAATCATATCAAAGCCGAAACTTAAAATCAATTGTTTTACAGTAATTGAGAAATTCTCTGCAAGGTTTATGCAGTAGGTAGTTATAATTTTTTAAAAGAATTAAAATCGAATAATAATGGAAAAGAAAACAATAGAGCTATTTGAAATGGAAGAGTTAGAAAAAAGATTTGAGATGGGATGGGGAGGAAAAAGGGATAATCCAGGATTACCTGATGAAGAGCCTTTTGGGTTAACAATTAGGTAAGAATTGAGTAAGAATTGAGTAAGAAATTGGTAATGTCCAAGTAAATAAAGAAATATTTAATAGTTAATTTTTATTCTTTTGTGAATCGAAAATAAAGTTTTAGAAAAAAGATTTGAAATAAGTTGAGAACAAAAAAACTCGTATGGGCTGTGACCAACAATATGTTGCCGAAAAAGTTAATGAGTTTGAATAAGGACTAAGTTCAAAATAGAAATATAGAACTTTTTAAATTATATGTAATCAATTAATAAGTGCAATACCAACATTAAAATATAATAACATGAAAAAAGAAAATGAAGTATTAGTAAATTTTGAGGTTGAAGAACTTGAAAAACGTTTTGAAATGGCCTGGGTAAGAACAATTAATCGTACCGCTAGAGAGATAGCTGAGGAGCTACCTGATATGGAATAATGAAAAAAGATTAGTTAGCTAGTAGAAGAGCTTGAAAAAATTTTGAATTGGGTTGGGGAAAGAGAAAGAAAGCATTAGAAGTAGTTTGGTTTATTCAAAAGTAAGTTGCTCAATAATTTATCTAACACTGAGGTAATTAATCTTTAAAGTTAATTAAAGAGGGCTATTTACCTATGCCGATATTAAAATAGGTATGTATTTAAATTAAATATTATGAAAAATGAAGAAGTACTAGTTAGTTTTCAAGTAGAAGAGCTTGAAAAACGTTTTGAGATGGGTTGGGGTGGCAAAAAAAAGAATTTTGACCCTAATGATTACCCAGCAATAGCCTAGTTTTTTTAACTGTAGAGCTTAAAGGGCTTGTAATATTACAGGCCCTTATTCAGTTATTTAGATAAAAAATAATTTTCAGTACACGAGTAAATTTAAACAAACCTCATCATGAGACCTCAATATCTCTTATCATTTTTCTTTTTTATTAATAGTTTATATGGCCAATTTGTTCATAAAGGCGTTATTGTAGATTCTGTTTCGTTAGAGCCTATATCTTATGTAAATATATCTTGGTCATCTTCAAAAGGAACCATCACCAATGAACAAGGGAAATTTAAATATATAAGTGAAGGGTATGATGAAAATATTTCAATTTATATATCACATCTAGGGTACGAAAATAAGATTATACCAAGAACCGTATTATCAGATACTATTTACCTTGTTCAAAAAACGTATCAGTTAAATGAGGTTACAGTAATTGACACCAAAGAATTAAAGAATAAGATTTTAAAAAATATTGAAAATAATTATGATTCAGGAAAAACATGCGAATCATTCTTTATTAAACAATTTTTACAGGAAAATGGAGATTATGTTAACTATCTGGAAGCAGTAGGAGTTGTCGAGAATCGTTCAAAATCTGATATTCTCAAAGTTAAAATAAAAGGAGTTCGTAAAACTGATGACCTTATTACTCCATACATAAATTTTATTCATCAAAATATTTATCTGTTATTGACTGAAGCCACTACAGAAATTATTAATAAGGGCAAAATTATAGATTATGACTGGGTTGATTCTAATATCATTGAAGCCATATTAGAAGAATATAAAACTAAACAAAAATATTTATTGACCATTGACACCTCAGACCACTCGATACAGAGGGTTGTGAAAAATACTCTGACAAACGAATTAAAGAATAAATTTCAATGGGAAACTATTCGTGATGAAGGAGAAGAAAAAGAGTTCGAAGGATATTTGCAGGGCAAGCTGCTAGAATATGACTTTAAAAAAATTAAAGGAAAATATTATTTAAATAGAATTCGTCATAAAGTGAAAGCTGTACTCGTTAGCAAAGATAATACTATAAAGCATGAATTTTTAAGTGAACAATTATATTTAACGACTGAAGTGATTTCTGATTGCCAAACGAAAGAAATGAAAGCTTTAAAGAGAGGTAAAGCCTTAAATGATCTTAAAATTAAAGATTACAATAATGAGTCGTGGCAATTTTTAAACGCTATTCTTCCCCTAGCAGAACAACAAAAAATACTAAATGAATTAGGGGGTGTTCGTTAAACAAAAAGGCTTTTATCTCATTGGATTATCCAAAAGTTCCGTTGCCCAGATTTTTTTGTAGGGTTCTTTAAAAAGATTAAGAGTATAGTTCTATCAATTTCTATTCTAAAACCTTTTTGTGGATTATAATACAACTGTATTATGAAAGTCGCGTAAAGAATTTGACATCGGCTTTTTTTTTAAACCATCTTTATATTAAAATTATTATTCCTGCAAGGTTTGTGCAGTAGGTGAAAGTACATTAGTAAAATAGTATTGTAAGTATTAATACAGCCATTTAAAAAAAACTAATAGTTTAGAATTGACATGAAAAGAGGTGATTATTTGAAATATACCTAGTGGGTCAAAAAGGTAATCTCTAATTACTTAAATGAAATAATATTAAAGATGACATGCTAGAGTTGTTCGTTTCAGAGGAGTTAGAATAAAGATTTAAAATGGGTTGTAAACCTCGTTTCTTGGCGAATTGAGTTGTTTTGAAAATTGTGAGTGTGATAAAAGGTAATTTAATACGGATTTAGATAAAAAATTTTGAAATAAAGAAGTATAAATATAAACTTAATAATATGAAAAATGAAATTTTGGATTTGTTCAGTACAGAGGAATTAGAGCAAAGATATGAGATGGGCTGGAAAGTAAATCTTGAAATATGTACCGGAGATGCTTGTAATGAGCAATAGAATAGGAGTAACAGGGAGGGAGCCGAAAATCCTTAGATAGAGTAGGTATATAATTAAACCAATTATTATGAAAAATGACATGTTAGATTTGTTTAGTTCAGAAGAATTAGAGCAAAGGTTCGAAATGGGCTGGAAAGCTAAAGCAGAATTCTGCAGTGGTGATGCTTGTAATCAGCAATAGAATAGGAGTAACAAGGAGGGAGCCGAAAATCCTTAGGTAGAGTAGGTAAATAAATAAACCAATATATTATGAAAAATGACATGTTAGATTTGTTCAGTTCAGAGGAATTAGAGCAAAGGTTCGAAATGGGCTGGAAGGGAAAGGTTGAATTTTGCAGTGGTGATGCCTGTAATGCTGCTGAGAAGTAATTAATTTTAATTGTTTCAAGGGTGTCATTAATGTTTAATCTACGTTGATGCAACACACTCTGTTATTGACTTGGATGTTTATGAAATATTTAAAGTATTTTCTTTAAATTATAGCATGAAAATTTTTGACACCCTTACATTTTGATTATGAAATATAATACCATTTTTCTATTTTTTTTTACATTAACATTTTTATCTGCACAGAATAATTATAGGGGTATAGTATTGGATTCTTTATCTGGAGAGCCAATGAAATATGCCAATTTTATTTGGGAAAATGGTCATGGAGCCATTACTAATGAGGAAGGGGGATATGAGTTTTTCGTTAGATCAAATGATAGCTTATTAATTACTATTTCCTATATAGGGTATCATGACTTACAATTGAATTTGGGGGAGTTGAATGACACAATTTATCTTTCACCTAAAGCTTACGAACTTGATGAAGTTGTAGTTATTGATACTGATGATTTGAAGAAAAAAATTTTAGTAAATTTTAATAAAAATTATGAATTAAATAGTTCTTGTGAAGAGTTTTTTTATAAACAGTTCTTAAAAGAAAATGATAAATATGTCAATTATTTAGAGAGTATTGGGGTAGTTAAAAAACTAGTAGATATTGAGGGACAAGAACTTTATATTAAAGGAGTTCGTAAAACGGAGAATTTAATCACTTCGTATGTAAATTTTCGTTTTCAAAGTATATCAAGGCTGTTTGACAGAATTTCTAAAAATATTCTTAAAGATGGAGAAATAACAGATTATGATTGGATTGCTGAAAAATTGATAGAAGTAACCGTAAAAGATTATGAAACTGAAAAGGATTATATACTGACAATTGATACATCGGACTATTCTATACAAAAAGTAATTAAGAGCGATTTGACAGAGGGTTTTAATGAAAAAATATTTTCAAAAACTATGTATATTAATAATAAAAGTCGTGAAGTAGATGGTTTTCTACAAGGTGAATTTTTCGAGTACGACTTTAAAAAAGTAGAAGGTAAATATTTTTTAAACCACATATATCATAAAGGAAAAGGGATATTATTAAGTAAAGACAAAACAGTTAAGCATCAATTCATTAGTGAACAATTATATTTGACCACAAACATATCAAGTTCTTGCAATCCAAAGAAAAATTATTCACAATTAAAAAGGGGTAGAGACTTACGAGATATCAATGCAAAACTCGACCAGGAGCAATGGTCAAAACTTAATGCAATACTACCTCTGAAAGAACAATTAGAAATTATTTCAACTCTAGGAAAGGTAGAATAGTTTATTTAAAAAAACTCAGGAGTGCCCTATAATACTAAATATGGGCAAAATTTTTACAAAATATATGGTGTCAAATGGTGAATTAGTAAATAGCAGGGTCAAAATAGCAAATATTATTCCTGTAAAGTCAACAGAGTTGAGCGTGCAAGAGTTTTCAGAAAATGAGTATTTATTACATCAAAAAAAATATGGACATTATGTAAAAGTCTCAAAACATGTTTATCAATTGCTTGATTTGATTGACGGTAAAAAGGACTTTGAAGTCATTTCTATTGAATATAGTTTGAAGTATAATCAGAAAATTACGCCTGAATTACTATATAAATTGTTTTTCAATGATTTGTCTAAATATGGATTGCTTCTAAACACTTCTGAAATAGCGGAATATGTTAAAAAACCAGATTACCTTAAATTAAGCTTTACGATTATAAAAGAAGAAACTTTAGCCAAGATAACACCCTTATGTAAACGAATGTTTATTCCTAATTTAATAGGGGTCGTATCCATACTTTCTTTAGTTATTTGTCTTTTAACACTTTGGTTTAACTTCCAAGAAATAAAAGATTTTTTCTATATGTTCGTGCCAACTACGGTTTCGTTATTGTATTTTTTTGGGATTATGTTTCTTAGTGTCACGTTTCATGAATTTGGTCATGTTTCGGCAGCAAAATTTTATGGAGCTAAACATGGTGGAATTGGAGGAGGCTTTTATTTATTTACACCTGTCTACTATGCGGACGTCACAGATATATGGAAATTACCTGTAAAGCAGCGAATCATGGTCAATCTGGCTGGAGTATATTTTGAATTAATCTTTTGTTCTATTTTATGTATACTATCTGTCATAATTTCCAATTCTTATCTAGGGGTAATGGCGTTTATTGTTTTTGTACATTCCTTGTATAATCTAGTTCCATTTGTTAGAAATGACGGTTATTGGGTTCTGTCGGATGCATTGAATTCACCCAACCTAAGTAAAAATTCTACAAAAAAATTACTGCAATGGACAAAGAGTGTTTTTCGTTTAAAGAAATTTCAGTATAGTTTAAAGACTATTTTTCTACTTTTATATGGATTTATCAATAATTTTCTTATAATTTTTTATGTTGTTTCTGTTTTAGTTTATGATTCCGAATCTATTTTATATTTTCCGTGGAATATTTACGAATATGTTAATAATGTTTTTGTCTCTAATTTCATATTTTCAGATTTAAAGCAATTTGTAGTTCCGCTTGTATTTTATTATTTGGTTTTTAAGCTCCTCAAAAGGGTAATTAAAAATTTCTCTTTAGGTTATCAAAAATTGAAATCTAGTCTTCCTATTTGAATATTTCTTTATCTTTTATCTTTTATCTTTTTAGCAGTTAGCTAATTGGACTGTAATCTTTTCCTCAGCAATTACTCAACTACTCTTGAATTTGCATCATCCAACATCTCGTTTTCAAAACTTTTTAAATAAACCTGAGTGGTCCGAAGAGAATTATGTCCAAGTCCCTCACTAATTACCTCAGTAGAAATACCTAAATATTTTGCGATTGTAGCCCAAGAATGTCTTATGGAATATGTTGTAAATTTTTCTTCGATACCTGCATCTGTTGCGATTATTTTTAAACGTTCATTCACACGCCGGCGTATAGATTTATATTTTTCGTAATGTTCTGTACTACCATCATAATTGATAGGAAATAAATAATCTTCCGAATTTTTATTAATTATATAGTAGCTTAAAATGTCTGAGAGTTCAGACGTGATTTTTACTGAAAGTGGGTCGCCGGTTTTACTTCTACCATAGTAGAGCCTATCGCCTTGTATATTGTTTATTTTTAGCTTTACCAAATCAATCAAGTTCATCCCTCTACAGTTGAACATAATCAAAATATAATTTTTCGCATGCCAAAGGATTGAATCCTTTGGGTAACACAAATTTCTTATTTCTTGAAAATTGTTTTTAGAAGTAGCCCTTTTTTTAGTGTGCTTGCTAGTTGGAATTTTATATTTTAAAAATGGATTACTTAAAGGAATAAACTCATCTTCTTCTATTGCCTTATTATAAATAGCCCTTAACCCTCTCATATACGAGTTAATTGTACCTGGTCTATTTCCATTTGAAATAAAGTAAACTTCGTAATCCTTTAGAAGACTAACCGAATATCATCTTTCTTACAAAATTTCAAAAAACGATTGATGCAACTTGAATACCACTCAGCAGTAGATGGTGAGTTCATTTTTCTTTTACGATTTATGATGACATTTCCACTTTCAACTAATGTAATATTATTTTTTATTTGATGTCTTTCAATAGTGTCGATTTGGCTATCCCATGAATTTTTAATCGCTTCAACCAATTGATCCGCGTTAATTTTATTAATATCACGACCAAAGTTTTTTATTTTTTTCTTGGCAAGATGGAGTTTGTCATTTATTTCTTCTTCAATAGCATCATGGTCTTTGTTTTGATTATAGGAAGCTGATTTTTTTAGCCTCGCATTTTTTTCATCCCAACCTTTGATTGTTGAGGAAAAACCAAGGGTTATAAATCGTTGTTTTTTATGATAAACATAAAGCACAATTGGATATGAATTATCACTCCTTTTTGATGTTTTTCTGAGGTCTAAAGTAAGTCTTGCTAATGCCATTTTTGAATCTAAACTTACTTTAAGGTATGGAAAAAATTGCATACTTTTTGCATACTTTTTTTTGAAATCAAACCAAGATAAATGATTTCAAAAAAAATAAAAAATGTAAAAAACTGAAATTCAATAATTTATGAAGTTAAGAAGTGGAATAGATTTGTTGAATTGAAGACTGGCAGGCAAGAGGTCACCGGTTCAAATCCGGTATTCTCCACGTAAAAAGGCTTCCAGTTTTGGGAGCTTTTTTTATGTTCATTTTGGAAGCTTTTTAATTACTTATTTTCAAAACTAAGCCTCACTTCTCCGCTTACTAACCTATTTTCATTATCAACACCACTATAGACTCCATCTTGAAATAGGTTACCTTCTTTTAAATAATAAGTTTTAAAATACATATCTAAACGATCAAACGCAACAACGCCTGTGAGATTAAAACTAAAGTATACGACCGAACCTTTATTTAATAGTTCTAAATTGTCTCTTTCAAAATAAACATTCTCATCTAGTGGTATCATCTTATAATTTTCAGATAATATCTTAAACTTGAAGATTTCGGTTCGATCACCTTGTAAATTTATAGTCAGCTCGTAAGTACCCGTAATACTTTTGTAAATAGCAGCATACGGACTATTTTTTGATATTTCTAAAAAGTGTTTTGGCACTATTGTTTTATTGACAATTCTTTGGTTTCTAATTTCCATAGCAATATATGGTGGTATATCAGAAGAATCGAATTGTGTTTCCATATCCTCTTTAGACTCGTACTTTTCGAGAATGAACCTGCCTGCAACCGAATTATTATAAAGATCAAATGTGTTATAACAACCAATGAGGTATTTAAGATGCGCAGGGTTGTTTTGCCCTATATATATTATCTCGCTAGCGCCTTCTACCAATTTACCGTTTAACATTGTTTTGTTTCTAATAAAAATGGCGTCTTCCCTAATTATAATATTACCAAAGTCATAAAATTCCTTGTAATTACCTTCTTTGTCTGGGTATCTATAGGTATTTTTTATTTTTTTCCAATTATTAGAAATAATGGTTTTACCTTTTTGTATTACCCCATCTTCACCGAAATAATAATTTAAATAGTAATAGGTTTTATTATCGTTTTCACCGTAGAGTAATGAGCGTTGCGATTTTTCAACCTCACCATTTATTCTATTTTTTTCTAGAAACTGTTCAATATTCTCAAATCCTAAGTAGAGTAGAACAATAGATTTATAGTATTGATTAAGTTTAATAATAGATTTACCCTTATGAAATTCACGTACTTTATCATAGAGATACTTGCCATTTATGAAATCGCTGCCAATTTGCTCTAAATCACTTTTTAAATTTGGTTTTAAAGAGTCATAATTGCCATAACCAAAATACTGCATTGATTTTGGTAAACTCTTAAGTGAATGCTTCTTCTTAAAAGTTTTCTCCAGTTCATTTAGTAATAATTCAAAATATTCAGAGGTGAGTGATAGAGATTGAACTTCCTGTTTATTCATAAATTCCGAATTTACATTATAAAATTATTAAAAAATTTATTAGTAATTAGAAATAATCAAAAATAAGTATTGTGAATTAAATTTATAATCTATTGATAACGAACATTGTACTCATTAAAACCAAACTCATGAAAAAACTAATTTTAACTCTTTTATTGATTCCTATGTTAACATGGGGTCAAAATAAAACCGTAAGTGGCGTTGTAACCGATGGTAATGATCCACTCCCTGGGGTGAACATTATTGAAAAAGGAACCACAAATGGGGTTACTACAGATTTCAATGGTAATTACGAAATTGTAGTGGCATCTACTGCTATTTTAGAATTTTCATATATCGGTTTCAAAATACAAGAAATCACAGTTGGCAATGAATCTACCATTAATATTGCCATGGAAGAAAATACAGAGCAACTTGAGGGGGTAGAAGTTACCGGATTTGCTGGGGTTGTTGGTCGAGCAAGAAAAAGAACCGAATCGGTACAATCTATTCCTGAGTCTATTACCGCATTAAATGCAGAAGGTATTGAGAATAATGGTATAAATAACGTTACGAATTTTGCTAAGCTGGTACCGAATATGAAGCTAAACAGTTCGCAATCAGCGGGCGTTA
Organism: uncultured Maribacter sp.; assembly: GCF_963977385.1. Classification (GTDB taxonomy): domain Bacteria; phylum Bacteroidota; class Bacteroidia; order Flavobacteriales; family Flavobacteriaceae; genus Maribacter. Next base: position 374,050 of record NZ_CAXBOU010000001.1, read on the forward strand.
ACTTTTTAACCGTTCGTGGTATTCCTCAAATTCGTAATGCCGATGCTCCAGTTGCATTCGTCATAGATGGGGTTACTATACCTGATCCGAGTTTATTAAATCAAGAACTTTTCGATTTAGCTTTAATTGAAGTCGTAAAAGGTCCGCAAGGAGCACTTTATGGAAAGAATGCAATTGGCGGAGCCATTAACATTTATTCTAAAGAACCAGTAAATACTCAAAAGAACACACTTACTTTAGGGTATGGTAATGCAAATGCTTTATTAACACAATTTGTTTCTTCGGGTGCACTTAAAAAAGACAAGCTTTTCTATAGGTTGTCAACACAATTTAGAAATTTTGATGGCTTGTTGACCAATGAGTTCGACAATGAAAAAGTAGATTTTGAAAGAAATTTTAATATAAGAGGTCAGTTAATTGCACGATTTTCTCCAAAATTTAAAGCAAGTGCTACACTTCAATTTATTGATGTTGCAGCAGGTGCCGCACGTTATTCGGTGAACCCTACCGGAAATATATTTGTAGATGGTTTTCCGGGGGGAACATTAAACCCTAATCCTGAAAAAGGGAATAATGTAATCAATCACGATGAGCCGGGAAAATCTGATGTTAGCAATGCTTTCGGAAACCTGAGTATGGAGTATACACCAGGTAAGGTTAAAATTCAAAGTATAACTTCATATAATTATGTAGATAGGTCTTTGAGTGGTGATTTAGATTTTATACCATTTGATGATTTTACCCAAGGCGAAACCGCCGAGACTAAAACCTTCAATCAAGAATTACGATTAAATAATGTGGGCTCTAACGGAAAAGTAAATTGGAGTGCAGGTGGTTTTTATCAAGACATAGAAAAGCCTTTCTTTCAAGATGGGTTGAGTCGTGATTTTGATTTGAATGAATTGTTTTATGGTGTAGCGGCCGATGTGGTAAATACGACTACTACATTCGCGTTTTTTGGTTTTGTTGATTATAAATTGACAGACAAATTAACGGCAGCGGTAGGTTTCCGTTATGACAATGATACCTTTAAACAACAAGATAACTTGTTCGAAGAAACTTCAGAACGATCAAATAATATTGTACAGCCCAAAGCATCAATATCTTACCAAGCGACAGAGAATGCTTTAATTTATGCCAATTACGGCCGCGGTTATAGAACAGGTGGTTTCAACCCTGCAGTTACCGATCGTTTCAACAGAAGTTTTGAAGATGAACTTACAGACAACTTTGAATTAGGTTTTAAAACTTCTATGTGGGACAACCGATTTATTTTGAACGGTTCTGCTTTTTACACAGATTTTACGAACCAACAGCAATATATTTTTGACCTGAGTACCTTCTATGCAGGTAATTACAATTACGATAAAAGTAGAATTATCGGTTTTGAATTTGATGCAAAACTGCGACTTTCAAAGTATTTAGACGTGCTGGCTAATTATGGTTTTGTAGATTCAGAAATTACCGATGGTGGTACTACTGGTGGCGCAGACGGCACTGCTACAGATTTAAATGTTTTCAACGGAAAGAAAACACCATTCGTACCGGTAAACAATTTCAACATTGGTCTTGAGTCTAATGTTGCATTGACCGAAACGGTAGATTTTAATGCCAATGTAAACTTGAATAGTACAGGTAAGACCTATTGGGATGAACTGAATCAAGATGGCTCCACAACAGATGCATATCAGTTACTTGATGCCCGTGCTTCTATATCTTTTGATAACATAAAAGTTACGCTTTGGGGTAATAACATTCTCGATAAGCAATATTATACAGAATTTGTACCTGGCGCATTGTTCGGCGGTTTTGATGATTTCGGATGGAGAGGTCGTCCAGCTACATACGGTGCGTCTTTTGCCGTTAGTTTTTAATTTAGTTTTTGAAATAGTTTAGTGAAGAAGGAGGAATTTATCTCTTGATGATTTCTCCTTTTTAAATCAATAAAATTGCATACAATGAACAACAATACAAATTATCATATGGAGCGTGCCTTGGTTGCAAAGGTTATCATGCAAGACATGTTTAAGGTACAACCTGGCGAATCTGTAGCTATTACTGCAGACTCTGGTAACGATATAGAATTAATGAATGCTTTTGCGGCGGCAGTATATGCCATAGGCGGTAAACCGTTGTTAATATGGACTCCAAAAGCAGAAAAAGATGGGCAGGCAGGTTTGAAAGATTGGCCTGCAGAAGCGTTGACGGCTGCATTGAGTAATGTCGATGTTTGGTTAGAATGTAATTCTACCATTCTATTATATTCAGATATTTGGGAAAACGCGTTTAAGAACAACAAAAAACTACGTTATCTAATTATTGCAGACTCTTCAGTGCAATCATTAATTAGAACCTTTACAGGGTACAAAGTAGCAGATCTAGGTGAAATGCTTAATAAAGTACGCGACATGGTTTTGAAGTGTAAAACAATTCGCATTACTAGCGATAATGGTACAGATGTATCTTATGACATTGACCTAAATTATACGTTTGATATTGACGATGGCGACTTCTCGATGCCTAAATTTGGTACCGCTCCGGGGTATGTAAACATGGTTCCTAAGATAGAAAGCATGAATGGCACCATTGTTTTTGACCTTTTAATGAATGCAAATGTTTACGGTACCGATAACCGAATAGAATTTGTAATGAAAGATAGTAAGATTGCTGATGTAAAAGGTACGCCCGCAGAGGCAGAGAAATTTAAGGAGTACCTTGCATCATTCAACGATCCTAATATGTACAAAATATCGCATAATATGTTTGGTCTTAACCCTAGTATTCGTAAAATGCGAGGAGAGGTTGTAGAAGACGAACGTGTGTGGGGTGGTGTAGATTTTGGCTTCGGTCATACAAGTCCGATGGATATGCCTCCGTTGGGTCAAGTTGCGAAATCTCATTTTGATGGTATTGTGGGTAAAGTAAGTATTTACCTTGATGATGTACAAATTGTTGAAGACGGTGTTTACATGCATCCAGATTTAAAACCTTTAGCAGAGAAACTAATAGGCGCATAACTATGTCAACTGAAGCAGAACAGGTAAACGACGATTACTCCAGAACGAAAGTACCCGAAGAAAAGACCGTTCATGGTCTTCGTATCGCTGGTATTATCGTTGGTATTGGTATTACGCTTCCCGTACTGTTTTTAGGTGCAGAAGTAACCCAATCTGTAGGTATGAGTACCGCTATTTGGATTTTTGTAGGTGTCTGTCTTGTGCTTAGTGTGCTATGTGGTATTACCGCTGTAATTGGTAACCGTACACGCTTATCTACCTATATGCTGTTGCATTTTCCTTTTGGTAAAATGGGTGCAAAACTCATAAATGTCATTGTAGGTGTAACACTATTAGGTTGGTATGCAGTAACTATTGAAATCTTCGGAACCTCATTAAACGATGCCTTTACACAGTTATTAGGATGGAATTTTCCCGCCTGGATAAGTATTTTAATCGGCAGTGCCTTAATGACATTGACGGCTCTTTATGGTATTAAAGCCATGGAGAAATTATCTAATATTTCAGTACCGTTACTGCTCATATTTATGGTGTTTGTACTGTTTACCTCTTTAGGAGGAAGCGAGTGGGATGTTATAATTGCATTTGAAGGTTCTGGCGGAATCGGAATTCGAGAGGCCATTTCTGCCGTGGTAGGTATGGCGATATTGACTCCTGTTTTAATGCCAGATTATTCTCGATTCGCAAGAACAGATAAAGATAGTTTATTGGCAGTTTTGGGTTTGGCCATTGGGTTCCCAATTGTATTATTGGCAGGTGGTATACCAAGTTTGACTACTGGTGAAATCGATATTATGAAAATTATGATAGGCTTAAGCCTAACGCTACCAGCCTTACTTATTTTAATATTCTCGACTTGGACAACCAATTCTGCAAATCTATATTCTACAGTACTTACCTTTTCCACAATTTTTACAAAACAGGGTAATTGGCGTATAGGGCTTGTTGCAAGTGCTATCGGTACTATTTTGGCAATAGGAGGAGTTACCGGCTATTTTATCGATTTTCTTAATATTTCGAGTATTTTCATTCCGCCAGTATCGGCTATTTTTATTGCAGATTTCTTTTTTGTGAAAAAGCAAAATTATGATTTAAAAGATTTTGACAGCCTTCCTAATTTTGATTTGGCAGCAGGTATTAGTTGGATCGTAGCCTGTATTGTAGCCTATTTAGGTGCATACGATTATATGACATTAACTACCATTTCATTTTTCGATTCCTTTTTAGTGGCTTTCATCTTATACCTTATCCTCAAAAAAATAATAAAGTAAATGGTTCTTAACGATTTAAAACCTAGTGCCATTTGGCAACATTTCGAGTCAATTAACTCAATTCCGAGGGCATCTACCAAAGAAGAAGAAATCATTCAATTCATGATTGCCTTTGGGAACTCATTGGGTTTGGAAACCATAGTGGATGATATAGGCAACGTCATAATCAAAAAGCCAGCATCCGCAGGAAAAGAAAATCATAAAACTGTTGTATTGCAAGGTCACTTAGATATGGTACACCAAAAGGAAGCCGGGTCTAAATTTGATTTTGCTACCCAAGGTATTGAAATGTACATAGATGGAGATTGGGTAAAGGCCAAAGAAACCACATTAGGTGCAGATAATGGTATAGGTTCTGCTGCAATAATGGCCGTATTATCTTCAAACGATTTGGTTCATCCGCCGATAGAAGCACTTTTTACCATAGATGAAGAAATGGGAATGACAGGTGCCATGGCATTGACCAACGAACAATTAAAGGGTAAAATACTACTGAATCTTGATTCTGAAGAAGATGATGAAATAACCATAGGTTGCGCTGGCGGTGCCGATGTAGAAATTAAAGGAACTTACGCTACAGAAACTTTAAATGCTGCCGGCTATGAAATGCAAACCATAACTGTAGGTAATTTAACAGGTGGTCATTCGGGTGTAGATATTCACCTTAATCGCGCCAACGCTATTAAAGTAATGGCAGAATGCCTGCAAGAACTCACTGCTAAGTTAGAATGTAGAATACAGTCTGTACACGGTGGTACGTTAACCAACGTAATACCTAGAGATTGTAGCGCTGTAGTTGCGATACCAACCACAGAATTAGATGAATTTATAAGTGAACTGAAAGTCTTAGAAAGTAAGAGGAGACAGCAGTATGCTGCAACAGATTCGGCATTGACGATTGCGACTACAAAAACGGCAACTACGCTATCTGTAATGAGCAAGGATGCACAAGACTATTTGCTTTCGGGTTTACTATCGATACCGAACGGGGTATATAGAGTTACCCCTAAAATGCCAGATTTGGTACAGACCTCTAACAGTATTTCTATTATTAAATTAGAAGGAGGTAGGTATACGATTGCCTGTCATGCAAGAAGCTCGGTAGATAAAGAGCGTTTAGAAATTATAGAAACCATTACAGGTATTTTCAATGAAAGTGACGTGCTTGAAATAGGACCTTACCCTGGTTGGGAACCTCGCCCTGATAGCGAGCTTTTACATGAGGCAGTAGCTATTTACGAAAAATTAAATGGAGTAAAACCCGCAGTCAAGTCTATACATGCAGGCTTAGAAACTGGTATATTATCTGGCACATATCCTGATATGGAAATGATATCTTTTGGACCTAATATTCTAGGAGCCCATTCACCAGAAGAACGTTTGCAAATTAGTTCAACACAAAAATTCTGGAAGTTTCTTACCGAAATATTAAAGAACTTATAATTTGTTTTAATACATAAATACAATGGCAGATAACCAATATACCAACACAAAAGTACAGTCGAAAGACTTTACATCTGGGTGGTTAATTGCTGTTATTATTGCAGGTACAGGGCTAACATTACCTATTTTATATTTAGGTTCTGAGGTAGCTTTGAGTGTGGGGTTTAAGAATGCTCTTTGGGCATTCGGACTTTCAACTTTGGTGTTGACCATTATGTGTTTAATTACCACCAAAATTGGTAATCGTTCGCGACTGTCTACATACATGATTCTCCATTTTAGTTTTGGAAAACAAGGTGCAAAAATCATAAATTTTATTTTCGGTATTACCCTTTTGGGTTGGTTTTCGGTAGCGCTAGAACTTTTATCTGTTGCCGTAGTAGATACTGCCCTCAATACCCTATCGCTACAATTACCAAAATGGCCGATTGTAATTGTTATGGGTGCCTTAATTACGGTGACCACTTTCTTTGGTATTAAAAGTCTAGAAAAACTAGCGAATATAGCCGTGCCATTTTTGACGCTTTTTTTATGCTACGTGATTTACGTCTCATTTGAAAACGGAATGTCTTTTCAAGAGCTGTTAGATTGGGTACCAGAAAATCCAAAGATGACGCTGTTCGAAGCTACTTCTATATTGTTAGGCTCTTCTATACTTTTTCCTGTAATGATGGCCGACTTTTCTAGATTTATCTATAATGACAAGCAAAGTATGATTGCTGTTTTAGGTATTACCATTGGGTTTCCGTTGGCTTTGATATTTAGTGCCATACCATCTATACAAACAGGTGAAGTTGATATTATTAAGGTGATGCAGCAATTCGGCTTAATTTTACCTGCATTCGCTCTTTTACTGGTATCTACTTGGGTCGGTAATGCTAGTAATCTGTACTCAACGGTATTGACATTTTCTACGATAAAGACAGAGTGGTCATTTAAAAAAATAGTAATTATTGCAAGTGTTTTGGGTATTGGCTTGGCATTGCTAGAATTCTCGCAATACCTTTTCGATTTTCTAAATTTGTTAGGTGTTCTCGCCCCATCGATTTCAGCAATTTATATCATCAATTTTTTCTGGGTAAAAAACCAACGGTATGAGCTGAACGAAATTACAGATTGGGAACCTGCAGCTCTAATTAGTTGGGTTGTAAGTTCTGGTATCACTTTTTTGACCTATTTAGAGGTCTTTCAATTGACCCACGCCTATTTTATAGATTCATTTTTGTTGGGAGGGTTAATTTATCTATCCTTAAAAAGGAAAGAGATTAAAAGACCATAACCACCTAGCTCCCTATCAAAGGCGAGCGAGTTGCTAACTTTTTGGAACTAAGAGAAAACTCCCAATGCCGCTTTTCAATAAAAAGGACATCCTTTTACTTAATACTTCATACTATTTCCCCCAAACTCCATAAGCTTATCGAATAACACACCGTACAATTTTCCCATAGCTATCTAGATTTTTGTTTACTTAATACTTTGTACTTACGACTTAATACTATTTTTCCCTAGCTCCTAGCTCCTAGCTCCTAGCTCCTAGCTCCTAGCTCCTAGCTCCTAACACCTTATTCATAAATCCCTAACTTGCAACTAATTCATCAATCAATCAATCAAAACGTTTACAATCATGATAGCACAAAAAATCAGTTCGCTTATCCTTTTCTCTATGTTTATAGGCAGCACCTATGCACAGACCAATGACCCCATTTTTAACAAACTCACCAACAAATTAGAACAAATAGCTGGCGACGGACCCATAGTTGGTTTCTCTGTAGCTATCGTTAATGAAGATGGAACGTTGTTTGAAAGCGGGTTTGGATTTGCAGATAAAAAAGCAAACATAAAATACACCGAAAATTCGCTTCAAAATATAGGGTCCATTTCTAAAACCTTTATTGGTATTGCATTGTTGAAAGCGCAAGAACTGGGCAAGCTAAATTTAAATGACGATATTAACGACTACCTGCCTTTTAAAGTGGTACACCCTAAATTTAAGAATACACCTATAACTATTCGGCAATTGGCAAGTCATACGTCAAGTATTAAAGACCCGGCAGAATATGAGGGTAAAGGTTATATTCTTAAAGAGGCGGAAAACGGAGATGCTAAAGTAAACGGTAATTTCCGCAGTCCAGATGAAATGATGTCTTTGGGCGACTATCTTGAAGCCATTTTAAGCGAAGATGGTAAGTGGTATAAAAAGAAAACATTTTCGAAGTATCCCCCAGGTGGCATGTTCAATTATTCCAATATTGGCGCAGGGTTGGCGGCGTATGTTTTAGAACAAGCAACGGGAGAATCCTTTCCAGCCTTTACCCAGAAGCATATTTTTGACCCTTTAGAAATGACAAGTTCAGGTTGGTCTTTTGATACCATAGATTTATCAATGCATTCAAAACTGTATGCGGATGCTGAGACTGAACTGGCATTTTATAAATTGGTGAATTACCCTGATGGCGGACTCATTTCCTCTTCTCACGATTTGGCAAAGTATCTATCTGAAATCATTTCAGGCTATGCAGGTAGTGGTACAATCTTATCGGAAGAAAGCTATGAGCTATTGTTTAAACCTCAGCTGACAGACGAGAATCATAAAGACCGAAGCGATAGGGAGTATAATGATGAATACAACATGGGTGTTTTTATGGGTATGTCTTCAAAAGGGCAAATAGGGCATACAGGCGGAGACCCAAGTGTAGTTACCCACATGTTTTTTAATGAAAAGACCAAAACGGGAAAGTTGCTATTGGTAAATACGGAACTGGATAAGAAAAGCGTGCAGGAATTCATTGCTATTTGGCGGGCTCTAATTGCTCATGAAAACGAGTTGTAATAATAAGAGGTATTATGAAAAATGAAATACATACCATTTGGCTAGACCTCAATGAAGAATTGTATCATTTTATTCTAGGGAAGATAAAAGACGAGCAGGAGGCAAAAGATATTCATCAAGAAGTATTCTTGAAAATACAGACCAAGATCCATCAGCTGCAACATACTTCTAAGTTGACCTCTTGGGTATACCAGATTACTAGAAATACTATAATTGACCATTTTCGTAAATCGCATTCAAAGACCGTTGCTATTACTGATTTTGATATGCCAGAAGAACAGTCGGGCGATTTTGACTATGCTAAACTGACCAATTGCATTAACCAGAAAATAGAACAGTTATCCGCTCAGCATAAAGAAGCAATTGTATTGACCACTTTTCAAGAGTACTCCCAAAAAGAGCTTTCCAAGCATTTGAATATTTCGTATTCAGGCACGAAATCTAGAGTTCAGAAAGCTAGGGATATATTAAAAATACAGTTGCTAAATTGTCCTAATGTGGCGTCTGACCAAACAGGAAAACTGCTCGATTTTGATACTAATGACTTATAGCTACGTCTTTTTCTAATCATTGCCGTCTATCTAGTATAAACCTTAAAAAGTAACGATGGACGAATTAAAAAAAGTAACCGTACAAATACTAAATGCCTTTACCGAGAATGATAAAGGCGGCAACCCTGCAGGTGTTGTATTGAATGCAGATGTATTATCCCATGAAAACAAATTGGAGATTGCCAAGAAAGTAGGGCTCTCTGAAACCGCATTCGTATCAGGTTCTAAAACCGCAGATTTCAAATTAGATTTCTATACACCTACAAAGCAAATAGCACATTGTGGGCATGCCACCATTGCCACTTTTTCATATTTGAAACAAAAGGGATTATTAAAAGGCAAAACATCTTCAAAAGAGACGATAGACGGAAATAGAAAAATAGAAATACAGGGAGAATTGGCATTTATGGAGCAATTAGTACCCAGTTATGTAGACCCGTCTGAAAAAGAAGAGGACATTCTAAAATCATTAGGGTTAGTTAAAACCGACTTGCTACCAAACGCTCCTTTAAAAGTGGTGAATACGGGAAATTCTTTCCTATTGATTGCCGTGAAAAATGCAGAAGTATTACAGCAAATAACTCCAGATTTTGATGCAATACAAAATATAAGCGATGAATTTGATTTAATAGGCTATTACGTGTTCACGACCGATAGCGAAACAGCATCTGATGTAACTACCAGAATGTTCGCACCGCGTTATGGTATATTAGAAGAAGCAGGTACAGGCATGGCTGCAGGTCCGCTAGCAAGTTATTTGTATGATGTTCTGCAGATAAAAAAGACGAGCTTTCAAATACAACAAGGCAAGTATATGTCACCATCATCCCCAAGTGCTATTACTGTGAAATTAGAACTGGAGAATGATAAAATTACCAGCCTAATGGCAGGCGGCAAAGGGGTTTTGGCAAGGCAAATGGTAATTGATGTTTTCTGATTTTAGTGTTTTTCTAATGAGATTAAAAAACAGCAAATAGTCTTGTATGATAGGCATTTTTGTAATTTAACATGGGAAAACCAAAACTCCCGATCCTTAAAACATATGAAGCAATGCAAAGGTTCCCCAAGTCTATTTTTTCTAATAGCGCTATTGGGTACGTTAGGTTGCACCAATTCTGGAGATAGATTAAATACTGCTAGAACATGGATGACTTATAAAGGCGATGCGGCAAGCTCCAGCTATTCTCCATTGGCAGAAATCAATATTTCTAATGTAAAGGAATTGCATAATGTGTGGACATTTCAAACAACAGATGTACCCGATGGGGCAGATCCCGTTACCAGTCAAAGCAACCCGATTATAGTTGATGGAATTATGTACGCCAATTCTGCAAAGCAAACGGTGTATGCCATTAATGCAAAAACAGGCGAGAAAATTTGGTCTTTCAATCCTTTAGAAAATGGTGATCCCAGTTCTACAAGTAGAGGTGTAACTTATTGGGAAGATGGAGATGATAAACGTATTCTATATTCGGCACGAAACTTTTTAATGGCGATTGACGCTACCACAGGTAAATTGATAACTACGTTCGGCGAAAATGGAAAAGTGAACCTTAATGTTGGTGTTCGTGATGATCCTAATAAAATATCGGTGTCTTTGACTACCCCAGGTAGTATTTATAAAGATTTGATTATTGTGGGATCAAGATTATCAGATTTTTATGGTTCACCACCTGGTTATATTCGTGCGTATAATGTAAAAACAGGAGCATTGGCATGGACCTTTCATACCATTCCACATCCAGGTGAACCGGGCTATGGAACCTGGCCGCCAGATGCCTATAAGTATGCCGGTGGTGCCAATTGCTGGGCAGGTATGAGTATAGACAATGAACGCGGAATGGTATTTTTGGCGCTAGGCTCGCCAACTTTTGATTATTATGGAGCCGATAGAGAAGGCGCCAATTTGTATGGCAATAGTGTATTAGCATTAGATGCCGCAACGGGTCATTACAAATGGCATTTTCAAACCGTGCATCATGATATTTGGGATTATGATCTGCCCTGTCCGCCAAATTTGGTGACGCTAGAGCAAGATGGAAAAGAAATAGAAGCTGTTGCTCAGGCCACCAAACACGGATTCATTTTTGTATTAAACCGTGATACTGGCGAACCTATTTTTCCTTTGGAGGAGCGTGAAGTACCAGCGTCTCACTTACCGGGAGAAATAGCCTATAAAACACAACCATTTCCCACAAAACCGAAGCCATTTGTAAAGCAGTCAATGACCGAGGAAGACCTGAATCATTTTACACAACAAGATTATGATTCTATTTTAAAAACCTTTACATCTGTTCGGTATGAAGGGTTGTTCACTCCGCCAGATTTAAAAGGAACCTTATCACTGCCCGGCACAAACGGAGGAGTAAATTGGGGCGGAGCCGCCTTTGATCCAACTTCATCGTATTTGTATATACGTGGCAACAACTTACCAGAAATACAGACCATAGTAGATGCCAATGCATTTTTTGCGGCAGATAATAGTACACGGTATGAATATGGCCGCTCTGCGTACATGAAATACTGCGCAACATGCCACGGAACAAACTTGGAAGGAGTGCCATCAGTTTTTCCCGCTTTGTCTGCCTTAAAAGAGAGAGTTGAAGAGCATGAAACACTATTGAAATTACGCCAAGGCGGCGGACAAATGCCCGCTTTTAAAGGAGTACTTACACCACGGGAAGAAAGAGGTATCATGGCTTTTTTATATGATAAAGAAGAACCCTTAATTGAAGTACCACAAGAAATAAATAGCGAAGAAGTTCCTGTACGATATATGAATAGCACAGCTTATAGAACTTGGAGCGACCCTAGTGGAAACCCTGCCCTAAATGCCCCATGGAACACCTTGAACGCACTTAACCTTTCTACGGGTGAGTATGAATGGCAAATACCTTTAGATGATGATGAAGAGCCAAAAGAAAAAGGGGTGCCTAAAAAAGGTTTGTCGGCAAGATCGGGTCCTATGGTAACTGCTGGCGGTTTGGTATTTATTAGTGGCGCAGCCGATAAAAAACTATGGGCCTTTGATAAGAAAACAGGTGAACTGGTTTGGGAAACAGAACTCCCTGCCGCAAATAATGCCAATGTATGTTCTTATGCGGTAGATGGCAAACAATACATTGCACTCTCTGTTGGTGGCACCAAGGAAAATCCTTCTGGTTCGGTAATGGCATTTGCCTTGCCAGAGATTAACTAAATTCTGGCAACTGATATGAATTAGAATTTTCTCCTTTCTGTAACATTTACAAAACGTAAACGTCTTATAGTCAATCAATCAAAAATAAAAATCATGAATTCGACTAACAATGTAGGTAGGGGAATAGGGCTTTTATTTCTGCTCATTTTTATAATGGGTATTCTGGTATATCAATTTTTACAAGGGCCTATTTTATTTTCAGAAGATTTTTTAACCACTGCTGCACCCAATACCAATAAATTGATTACCTCGGTTTTGTTAGGAGGTTTAAGTGGGCTATTCTCTATTACTATTTCAGCATTATTATTTCCTGTTTTTAAAAAATACAGTACCACCTTGGCTATTTTGTACCTGGCTTTTAGTATTCTAGATTTTGTTGCCATAAGTATAGATAATACCAGCGTTTTGGCTATGCTAGAACTTAGCAAAGAATATGTGACTAATGTTGAGGTGAATACTGGAATGCTAGAGGCTATGGCACCTATATATTCGCAAAAACATTGGTGGACACATTACCTAAGTTTATTGACTTCTTGCTTTTCTGTGTTTGTTCTATATTTCGCATTCTACAGAACAAAATTGATACCCAGAATATTTTCTGGCTTTGGTATGCTAGCCGTACTACTAATGTTTATTGAGATGTTAGCTTCAATTTTAGGCGAAGGCATTAGCATGAATATGTTGTTACCTATGGGTCTAATTCAATTGATTTTACCGCTGTGGTTATTGGTAAAAGGGTTGAATACAAAATGGCTAGAAACTAACTTTAGGGTAGCTGGTTTAAGTAATAAAATGTAATAGTTTTTGGTTCTTTTATGCTTTCCCGTAATTCTACATTGAAGAAAAATACTACCTTTCTAGTCGGTTCTAAAACATTACTTCCCCCTGCCGTTTTAGCGTGTTAGTAAACATTTTAATTTTTAGGTATAAAGCAACTTGTTGCTTTATACAATTGTTATGCCTCACCCAAAAAAATAAACAATCGAATTTGAATAGCTGAAATGATAGAAAATATTACCGTAAAAGACATTGCTACTTACGACAATAGCGGAATTCAAGTAAGTGACTTAAAAAAAGTGAATTTCATTTATGGTGCGAATGGTTGTGGCAAGACTACAATTTCAAATTTTCTTTTCAATAACTCTGACGAAAAGTTTTCTAATTGCTCATTATCTTGGCAAAGTGATATTCCATTAAACACCTTAGTTTATAACAAAGAATTTCGGGAAAGAAATTTTGGAAAAGGAAAATTGAGTGGTGTTTTTACGCTCGGAGAAGCAACAGCGGAACAAGTGAAAGCTATTACAGATAAAACTGAAGAACTAAAGGTTATAAAAGCAGATGGAATAAAAAAAAGAGAAACACAAACTTCTCAAATTCAAAAAAAGGAATCATTAGAAAATGACTTTAAAGAAAGAATCTGGACAACAGTTTACAAGAAATACGAACCAACTTTTAAAGAAGCATTTACTGGAACCTTACAAAAGGAAAGTTTTAAGAACAAACTTTTGCAAGAGTTTGGAGCAAATACATCAACGTTAGAAACTTTAGCAAATCTTAAAGAGAAAGCAAAAACAATTTTTGGGGAAGTTCCAGAAACTATAACACCGATAAATACGATTGATTTTGAACAGATTATTGAAATCGAAAACAATGAAATCTGGAAGAAAATCATTGTAGGTAAAGCTGATGTAGATATTGCTAAACTTATTCAGAAATTAAATACTAATGATTGGGTAAATCAAGGAAGAGATTATCTTCAAGAAGATGAAAGTTGTCCGTTTTGTCAAGAAAAAACAATAACTCTAGATTTTAAAAATCAATTAGAATTTTTTTTTGATGAAACTTATTTGAGTGATATTAAATCTATTAAAGAATTGAAACAAGAGTATAATTCTCTAACTCAGAATTTAATCAACGAACTAAATTCTTTAGAAATAAATCAAAAAGATTTTAAGAATTCAAAACTTAATAACGACAGGTATTCAGCATTCTTAAAAACCTTAATAAGTCAAAATACTACAAATACAGAGTTTTAAATAACAAAATAAAAGAACCAAGCAGAAGCATTGAATTGATTTCTTTAAAAGAACAATTGGACTTGATTTCAGGATTAATAATTAATGCAAATGCAGAAATAAAAGCTCATAATAATATAGTTGCAAACTTCAATACAGAAAAGAATAATTTAATTAAGGCAATTTGGAAGTTATTAATTGAAGAATACAAAACTGAAATAACGCAATTCAACACCAATAAAAATGGTTTAATAGCTGGAATTGCTGCATTAAAAACTCAAATAGACACAAAAGTAACAGATTTCAATTTATTAGATGGGGAAATCAAAAATTTGAGCAAGAACGTTACGAGTATTCAACCAACTGTAAATGAAATTAACAGACTTCTAAAATCCTACGGCTTTTTGAATTTTGAAATTGTACCTACAACAGAAGAAGGATTTTATCAAATTCAACGTGAAGACGGAACTATTGCTGAAACAACTTTAAGTGAAGGAGAAATAACATTTATTACTTTCCTTTATTATCTACAATTGGCAAAAGGGAGTGTTTCCGAAGAGTCGGTAAATGATGAAAGAATTTTAGTAATTGACGACCCTATTTCAAGCTTGTCACGTCCTAAAATACGGCTACAGATTAATATTAGTATTAAGCGGCATATTGATGCACGTAATTAGGTGTTTTGTAATCTAAAGATAAATGCAATCTTTTAGAGTTGTATAACTTGATTGCGTTTTTGGCTGCTTTTTTAGCATGGACAACGCTTGTAAAAGTTTGGTCAAGATAGAACTCATCTTTTAGAATACCGTTGACCCTTTCTGCGATGGCGTTTTCGTAGCAATGGTTTTCTTCTGTCATACTGATTTTAATTTTCTTTCTTTTCAATATTTGGGTATAGACATTACTGCAATATTGAATACCCCTGTCGGAGTGATGAATAAGCCGGTCAATGTTCTTGGCATTGTAAATAGCCTTGTTTAAAGCCCTGACACAGCCTTTCAGTTCCAAACTATCACTTAGGTCATACCCGACTATTTTACGTGAGTGCATGTCGGTAATCAAGGCTAGGTAACAGAATCCTTTAATAGTTCTGATATAGGTTATATCGGAGGCCCAAACTTGATTAGGTCTATTGATTTTTAGGTCTTTTATGATATTGTCATATTTATAAAATCGGTGATATGAATTGGTGGTTCTAGAAGAGTATTTTTTTCTTCTAATGAGTAACCTGTTCTCTCTTAAGATTCGGAATAGCTGGTCCCTGCCCACTTTGAGGTCGTACTTATGGAACTCATCTTTTAATGATCTCATGAGTTTTCTGGTACCTTCCCTAGGCAGTGTTCTTCTACTTTTTCGAACAAGCCCGATTACATCTTGTTCTATCTGTTTTTTGATTGCAAACCTTTTTTGGTATTTGTAATATGCATCTCTTTTCAGATCAAAAGCATTACAGATAGTACCAATGGAAAACAGTCTTTTATTACGGTTTATTGGTGCTACTTTCATTAGGGCTTTATGTTTAAGTTTTTTTTTAATTCTTCCACATCTCTATAGCCTAAGTTTTCAGCAGCGACCTCAAGATAACTATCGGTCACCAGTTTGTCCAAGTCCTTTTTGATAAGAAGGTCCTTAAGTTGTTTAAGCTCTTTTTGCAGGGCTTTGATACGGGAAAGTTCGTCGTCTGTTTGCACTGTTACACGGGTGTTCATTAAATCTTTACGATCATACTTTTTTATCCATACGTTTATAGTACTGGATTGTATCCCGTAAGTTAATGCAATTTGTCTTTTGGAATGGTTTCCTTTGGTAAGTTCCGCTAAGACTTTAAGTTTAAAGCTCTCGCTATAACGTCTTACATATCCATCATTTTTATACATATACTTGAAGTGTTTTGTATACATATTTCAGGACGGGTCAGCTTGGACAGCAATGTCCTGTTTATTGTTAGTACGTTAATAAAAGAGATTATAAAAGAAATAAAATCAGATACTGGGAATATCAAACAACTAATATTATTGACCCATAATGTTTACTTTCAAAAAGAAGTTTCATTCATAGACGGTAGAACAAATAAATGTAACAAAACAAACTTTTGGATTTTAAGAAAGATTGATAAAGTTACTACTCTACAAAGCTTTTTAATGGAGAACCCAATACAAAGTTCTTACGAACTTTTATGGCAAGAGCTAAAAAATGAAAGTCCGATTTCAAGCCTTACAATACAAAACATAATGCGTAGAATAATTGAAAACTATTTCAAACTTCTTGGAAAATACGGAGATGACCATTTAATTCAAAAGTTTGTAACCAAAGAAGAACAAGAAATTTGCAGGTCTTTAATAAGCTGGATTAATGATGGCTCGCACAGCATCAATGAAGATTTGTATATTGAATTACAAGACAGAACAATTGAAACTTATAAAAAAGTGTTTAAGGATATATTCCTTTTAACCAATCACGAAGGACACTACAATATGATGATGAATATTAACGAAGATGCCACATAGCAAATTGTCGAAGGCACAACAAATAACCAAGGCAAAAAACGAATAAATTCTTCTTCATTCTAAGACACTACTTTTCTAGGCCCATAGATTCTAAAAATCAGATTCTTTGAGCTTTTTTATTTGCTATATTTAGTGCTAGACCACACAACTGATTATATACAAAAACACTAAGCATATTAAATAACTAAATAATGGGAATTTTTGATTTGTTTAAAAAAAGAGGTGATAACTCCCTATGTCTTGAATACAGATAATGGTGTTTTAGGACCAACATTTCTTGAAGATTTTACCGAACATATTAAAAACTAATTTTTCATCCAATCCATTAAGCATCAACCACCAAACTTTTCCGGACAAAATTTCTCTAAAATCTTATCTATCCCTTTTAAATAGGCAGTTATTAATGGTTTTGCTACCTAGCAGGAAAAGTTGTACTATTTATCCTGTTTTTAACTATTGAATTTCTATTGAGAAAGCAAGTTTTTAATTCTAATATTGAATCGTAATTACAATTTTATTCTACATAAATAAATAGTATAAAATTACTCCTTCACCAATTCCTTACTCAATTCTTCTAGTGATACTCCTTTAGTTTCCGGCATTTTGGTAATTGCCCAAATAAGCTGTAGCACCATCATAGCACAGAAGAAGTAGTAGATATACCAAACATGGTCTTTTAATACACCTTGGTTAGCATCTAAGAAAAACGGTGTAATCAAAGTTATGATCGCTGCAAATACCCAATGAACACTTACGCCCCAAGATTGCCCGTATGCACGAACACTATTTGGATATATTTCTGAGATAAATACCCAGATTACGGCTCCTTGACCAATGGCATGTGATGCAACAAAAGTACAGATAAAGATAATTGTCAACGTAGAACCTAGGTCCATTTGAAAACATAGCCCAACCATAATTAAACTGATAATATATCCTATAGATCCTACAATTATAAGCTGTCGTCTCCCCAGTTTATCTAATAATCGAATTCCTATAAACGTAAATACAAGGTTTACGATACCAATAGCAATAGAATTGAATAGCGATTCTTTACCTCCAAGACCTGCTTGTTCCAATATTTCTGGGGCATAGTACAGTACAAAGTTGATACCCGAAAGTTGATTGAAAAAGGCAATAAAAAAACCAAGCCAAAGAACTCTAGAATATTTCTTTTGAAAAAGGCTTTCACTTTTAGAAGTATGCTTTAGGTCTGTTTTAATCTCCTCTAGCTGTTTTGCGGCACCTTCTTTGGGATGTATGATCTCTAATATTTTTAATGCGGCAGCATCATCTTTTTTGTGTAGTGCCAACCATCTTGGGCTTTCTGGAACTGTAAATACCATTAGGGTGTAAATAAATGCAGGTATAGCTTCAACACCTAACATCCAACGCCAATCATTTGCGCCATCAAAACCTTTTAGCAGCCAGTTAGATACAAAGGCAAGTAAAATACCGAACACCAACCAGAATTGATACAATCCGCCTAATTTTCCACGATTCTCTTTTGATGTAATCTCAGAAATATAGATAGGGGCTGCAACAGAAGAAATACCTACACCAACGCCACCAATAAAACGAAATGCCGAGAAAGAGTAAGGGTCTTGAGCCAATGCAGAACCTAATGCAGAAACTAAAAATAAAATTCCTACCCATAGTAATGTTTTTTTACGCCCCCAATTATTGGTGGGTATACCGCCAAAAAGCGAGCCTACTACTGTACCCCAGAGTGCCATACTCATAATGAATGTTCCGTGAAATAACGGAGAAGTATCCCAAAGTTGTTTTATAGGTTCGTTTGCCCCGCTGATAACTACGGTGTCAAATCCGAATAAAAAACCTGCAAGCGCAACGGTTATAGACCAAATAATTATTCTATTCATGGTGGTTGATTAAGTATCTGTTAAATATAACTAATCGAAACCGTTAATTCTTAACGTATAAGAACAACATAAAAATCAAAGAATTGGTAACTTGTGATAATTTTAAAAATTGAACGATGAAAGATTTGAAAAATAAAGTAGCCTATATAACAGGTGGTACAAAGGGTATTGGTTTTGCAGTTGCTAAAGCTTTAGTTGATCAAGGTATGAGAGTTGCTATTAGCGGTAGGTCTCAGAAAAGTGTAGACGAGGCACTAAAAGATTTTAATAACGATGCTGTTTTAGGAATTGTTTCTGATGTGGCGAAAATGGCAGACGAGAAAAATGCTGTTTCTACTATTATGGAGAAATGGGGTCAGGTAGATGTTGTTTTGGCAAATGCTGGTGTGGGTAACTTTGCACCAATTGATGAGATGACAGAAGACGAATGGCATCAGATGATAGACACCAATTTAAACGGAGTTTTTCATTCTTTAAAAGCCTCGGTTGAAGCTTTGAAGAAGACACAAGGATATTACATAACATTGGCAAGTTTGGCAGGTACAAATTTCTTTGCAAAAGGAGCTGGATACAATGCTTCTAAATTTGGTGTTGTTGGCTTTACCCAAGCTGTAATGTTAGATTTAAGACAGTACGGTATTAAGGTATCTACAATTATGCCGGGTTCTGTAGCGACGCATTTTAATAATCATGAGCCAGATGAAACCGATGCATGGAAAATACAGCCAGAGGATATCGGACAATTAGTGGTAGACTTATTGAAAATGAACGAAAGAACTTTACCGAGTAAAATAGAGGTTAGACCTACTAGACCAGATAAAAAATAAGGCTTACACCTCTTTTTCTGTAAACGGAATCTCAGCATTACAGATTTCTGTAATCAGTTGTCCAAGAATCTGTTCGAAATCATGAATGACATTAGCATCTATAATGTGATTTTTGGCTCCTCGAGCAGATTCTTTTTGGGCAAAAAGTAACGTGCCTTCCGCGAAATTTTTCAAGGAGATGATTCCTGCTTGTATGACCATGTTTTCTTTAGGATAGGTTTTGAAAAACATCAATCCGTAACAAAGTAATTGAAAAGCTTTGCTGTATTGATATTCTTCAGATAGTATTTCCCAATCCATTATTTCGACATTCCTTCTTTCTACTTTTCCTGTCTTATAATCAATTATACGAGTAATGCCGTCAAACTCATCAACACGGTCTAATTTACCTTTTAGTTTAATTGGAAAATTAAGTCCTTCTACTTGAAGGGGAACTTCTAAAGATTGTTCTAAAGCAATAATTTTGACGCTATGTTCGGCTAAAGCTGTTATTTCTGCATCAATAAATGTCTGTATGTATTTAAGAATTACATAAAACGAAATGTAATTTTTACCAGAGCTAATATTACCTTCTTTGTAGGTCTTTTCAAAATTGCGTGATACAATTTGTTTAATATCTTTTTTTATGCTGTTTAAGAGCTCAACAGTAAGGTTTACGCCAACCAGAGGCGTATAAAGCTCTTCTAGGCTATCATGCACTATTGTGCCGAAGGTATTAGGCGCAAGCGTTTCTTCAACCTTTAATACGTCATTTATGTTTAGTAGGTTCTGTTTGTAGAAATCAATAGGATTTCTAATGTAATTGCTCAAAGAACTAGGAGAAAAACCTTTTTTGGCTTTTTCTTGAATTAGGGCAACTAAACTTTTGGTTTTATTAATTACCTCATTTTCGCGAGTAACTGTTTGAATTTGGGGTGTGGCAATGTATTCTGTAATATCAGTTCTATTTTCATCGGTAAGTAGTTGTGTAATTAGCCTACTTTTTTCACCACCCTCTAGAGCGTCTGGTTCTGTGTTATATAGAATATATACATTCTTTGCTCTTTGTAACAATCTGTAGAAGTGGTAGGTATAAACAGCATCTTTTTCTTTATACGTTGGTAATCCATTTTTGATTTTAAGGTCAAAGGGTATAAATGAATTATTAGATTTACCTGATGGCAAAACACCTTCATTGACAGAAGTAATAATAATGGTTTCAAAATCTAGTAGTCTACTTTCAAGCATACCCATTATTTGAATACCTTCTATAGGGTTACCTTGAAAATCTAAAGTTTCGGTACTCAATAATTGCTTAAAAAGATGTTTAAAGCTTTTAAGATTATTGATATAAGAAAAGTTGGAACATAAATCTTTAAGCTGATTGAACAGAGTAAAAAATTTATAAAGTTGTTCTAGTAATAGGTGGTTTTCTTTAACTATCTCTATAGTTCTAATAGCTTGTATGAGCTTCAGAAAATTTTCAATTAGATTATTTGGGTTGTTGTTTGTGTCCTTGAATAATAATGATACTATAGCATTTTTGGGTATTAATTTTTCAATTTGGGTACTTGTAATGTAAGACCAGTTATTTGTTTTTATTTTGGATATTAAATCATCGGCAGAAACCTCATTAGCATTAAAGAGCAATACGGCATAAGAGTGTGTTAGTAAGTTTAAGAGGTGTTTATAAAACCATCCTTTTTCAGTCTTTTGCTCGTGAAACTCTATGAGATTGGTGAAAAAGCTAGCTAAGGGAGTTGATTCCAATTTTTGCCCCATAGTAATATTGGTGGCTGAAATATTATCAGGTATGGAATTTAATAGTGGATTTAATAATTCTTCGTTACCCAATACTATGGCTGCATTACTAAGCGAATTTGGAGATTCATTTTGAATTTTGTAAAGTAGATCACCTACATAGTTAACCTGTGATATGTTCTTTGGTACACCAATAATTTCAATATGCTTCTCAGTATTATAGTGATTGGTTAGTCCGTTGAGGGTTTTTCCTTTTAAAACATTCCAGGTATTTTGATAGTTGCGTATAAAATAACCCGCATCGTGAATAGTATCTTTTAGGAAGTAAGGGTCAATATCCCAATAGATAGTAGAATCGTTTTTCTCAAGAATTGTTTGCAAAAGAACACTTTCAGCACTATTTAAGGCATTGAATCCAAGGAACACATGTTTCTTGTTAATTGCTTCAAGATAGCGTGGTAATTGTTCTACGGATGTTCTGTAAATAAGCCCTTGGTGGCCAAGCCCTTGATTTATTAGATTAGAATTGAATTTATTATATATCTCTTCTAGATATCTCCAAAAGTGCAAGTAGTTTTCAATCATCTCTGATTTTTCAAGATTCAAAGACCAGTGATTGACTTCTTGTATTGCTGCTACATTTTTATATAAGATAGAGGCA
This sequence comes from uncultured Maribacter sp., assembly GCF_963977385.1. Taxonomy (GTDB): domain Bacteria; phylum Bacteroidota; class Bacteroidia; order Flavobacteriales; family Flavobacteriaceae; genus Maribacter. The sequence goes on from NZ_CAXBOU010000001.1 coordinate 395,997, forward strand.
TCGACTAAATACCTATCTACTTCATTAAAATCTTGTAATAGTATTTGTCCCCATTTCAGAAATGAATCGAAAGATTCCTTATCGTAATCACCAACGCTTAAATAAGCATTATAAAGTTCAAAGAGTTGAGTCGTAGTATTTGCGGTTACTAGGTTCGAAACCTTTTCTATAAAGTCTTCAATACTGTAGATTTCTGGCGCTAGTACGGTTTTAGATATAGATTTGGATAGTATTTTTTTTAGAAATACACCAGCACGTTTACTGGGTAGAATAAATATTATTTTACCAGTATCTGGGTTTTTACTAATTACATCCTGGATTACGTCTTCTATAAAACTCTGCATATGGTAAAAATAAAAAAGCTCCGCATATAGCGGAGCTTTTATTCATTAATAACACTTAGGTTAGTCTAACTTATTTTACTAAGTTGATTTCTACCCTTCTGTTTTGAGTTCTACCTGCTCTTGTGTTATTGGTAGCCATTGGCTTAGATTCGCCATAACCAACTGCAGATAATCTGAATTCTTCTATTCCTTTGTCAACTAAGAATTCTTTTACAGAAAGAGCTCTTGACTCAGAAAGACTTTGATTTAATTTTTCGCTACCTACACTGTCAGTATGACCTTCAACTGTAAATTTAGCTGTAGGATATTCTTTAAGAATAGTGATAATATCAACCATTACAGATGTAGACTCAGCTTTGATTGAAGATTTACCAGTATCAAATAAGATAGTTCTAGCGTAATCGTTCAATTGCTTCTGAACTTCTTCAGTTACTTCAGGACAACCAGCGTTAGCTACTGTACCAGCAACATCAGGACATTGATCATCTTTATCAAGTACACCATCTCCGTCTTTATCAGCCCAAGGACAACCTTTGTTTTCAGCAGGACCAGCTTCAGAAGGACAAGCGTCATCTTTATCAGCTACACCATCGCCATCAGCATCAGGACAACCAGCTAAAGCAGGAACACCAGCTTCGTTAGGACAAGCATCATCTTTATCAGCAACACCATCACCATCAGCATCAGGACAACCGTTCATTTCTTTAGAACCAGCTTCGTTAGGACAAGCATCTTTGCTGTCTTCGATTCCATCACCGTCAGCATCAGGACAACCGTTGAAAGCTTCAAGACCAGCAACTTCTGGACAAGCATCATCTTTGTCATAAATACCATCACCGTCAGTGTCAGTACCACCAAATTTAACTGAGATACCAGCTAAGTGTTGGAAATGTTTTACACCGTAATCTTCGAAAGCATGCTTATAAGAAGATTGTAATGTAAGACCTATGTTTTCTGAGAACCAAATGTTAAGTCCAAGACCACCATTTACAGTTCCAGCTCCGATTTCGTCAACCCAAGTATAACCACCACCTATTTCAACGAATGGGTCAAGTACAGTTGTTCTTTTGATGAAATCATATTTTATTGTACCATCTATTGCATAATGAGATAAATCATCAACGCTAACGTCACCTAATTTACTGATTTTGTTAAGAGAACCTCTAGCTCCAACAGAGAAACCGTCTCCTACGTACTTCGATACTCCTACATAAGAAATAGAAGGTAAAATGTTCCAGTGATCGTTCACATTGAAGAATTCATTGCCAAAAGAACTTACATCCCCAGTAGGATATACGTCAATAGCATTAACCCCGAATTGCACTTGCCAAGGGTTATTCTCGTCTTGCGCTTGTATGCTGTTGATACCTACTACAAGTAGGGCAGCAACCAATAATTTGCTAAGATGTTTCATGTATTAAAATTTTAAGTTTAAGTGTTTATTAGCTGCAAATGTAACTTGTTAAATATTATTAACAAAATCAATTTCCTATTTTTTTTAACGCATTTAATAGATTAAAAAGTGCATTTAAACGATTTTTAGCTCTTTTCCTACTTCGGTGAATGCTTTAATGGCCGCATCTAGATGTGCGATAGAATGGGCTGCTGATAGTTGAACCCTAATACGAGCTTTGCCTTTGGGTACTACTGGGTAGAAAAAACCGATAACATAAATACCTTTTTCAAGTAACTTATTTGCCATCTCTTGTGATAATTTTGCATCATATAGCATTACTGGAACTATAGCAGAATCACCATCGACTATATCAAAGCCCGCTTCTTTAATGCCTTTCTTAAAATATTCTGTGTTTGCCTGTAGTTTATCGCGAAGTGATGTGTCATTTTCTAACATATCAAACACCTTTATTGATGCGCCTACAATGGCGGGCGCTAATGAGTTAGAAAATAAATAGGGTCTAGAGCGTTGTCTTAGTAAAGTGATAATTTCTTTTTTACCGGTAGTATAACCTCCCATTGCTCCACCTAAGGCTTTGCCTAGTGTGCCCGTTATAATATCTATTCTACCCATTACCCCTTTCTCTTCTAGGGTACCTTTGCCTTTTTCTCCTATAAAGCCTGCTGCATGACATTCATCTATCATTACCAAAGCATCATACTTATCGGCCAAATCACAGATTTTATCTAATGGCGCAACAATACCATCCATTGAGAAAACACCATCAGTAACAATGATTTTAAATCTGGCTCCGTCTTCATTAGCCTTTTTTAGTTGCTCTTCAAGGTCTTGCATATCGCTATTTGCATATCGATACCTTTTAGCCTTACATAGGCGAACACCATCTATAATAGAAGCATGATTTAAAGAGTCTGAAATTATTGCGTCCTCAGCAGATAGTAAGGGTTCAAAAACACCACCATTGGCATCAAACGCCGCGGCATATAGAATGGTATCTTCTGTTTGGTAGAAATGTGCTATTTTTTCTTCAAGCTCTTTGTGTATATCCTGTGTGCCACATATAAACCTAACCGACGACATACCAAAACCATGGGTGTCCATCGCATCTTTAGCAGCCTGTATAACATCTGGGTGAGATGAAAGCCCTAAGTAGTTATTTGCACAAAAGTTAATAACCTCTTGGCCAGTGTTAATTTTAATAACAGCATCTTGTGGCGAAACGATTATTCTTTCTTCCTTAAAAAGGCCATCATTTTTAATCGATTCAATTTCTTGTTGTAAGTGTTCTTTTATTTTTCCGTACATACTACTTATATATATTCTAGTTGAATTTCTGTATTAATATAAACAATGATTTTCTGATCAATTATATACCCCATATTTAAAAAACTCTCTGCATAGGTATTCAGTTGATTATGATATTTGGCATTACGTTCACCTGTCTTATAATCGATAATAGTAGCATGGTTGTTTTTTATAACAACTCTGTCTGGTCGTTGAGTTGTACCATTGGCCATTAATAAATCTCTTTCATTCAATACCTCAAAACCAAACTCATAAAAATGATTTAAATCTGAATGATAAATGACTTTCTTAATTATTGCTTTTACTTCTTCTTTTTCCTGTTCTTTTATATACCCTTTTTGTATAGCCATTTGAAGAGCTCTTTTCAAATCGGCTGTTGTGTAAATGGCCCCCAAAATAGTATGAATAACATTTCCTTGATTAATGGCAACATCTAGACCTTCATCCCATAGAACTCCGGCCAAAGCAAGAATTTTAAAATCGGGTCTATCTTTATTGGTATAAATATAAGGTATATCTCTTTGTTTTGCGGTTTTGGAAGTTTTTGATTCAAGACTTCTCAATTCGCCAAAATCATATTGAAACGTATCCTGTTCGTATATTCCTTGGCTTTTTAAATAATGTATAAACAGACCCGAATAATAGTTGGTGTTGTGGTCACCTTTCCTGTCAAGATTATTTGAACTGATAATGAATAGAGCATTAACCGCTCTTGTTAATACTACGTATAAAAGATTGAAGGCATCTAATTGAAGCTTTTGGTGATCAAGAGTGTATAATAATGATTCGACTTCGCCATACTCTTGCACTTCTTGCTTTTTATTAATGAGTACTTCAGAAAACCCAAGAAATTCATCTTTGTCTACCGGAAGCCATAGTTTAGGGTCAATTTCTTCAAACACATTAGAATTGGCATATGGGAATATTACCACAGGAAATTCTAATCCTTTAGATTTATGAATTGTCATAATCTGTACAGAATCTAAATTCTCAGGAGTACTAATACTTGTTGCGTTTCCTTTTTTATCCCAATAATCGAGAAACGATTGCATGTCTGAACCATATTTCTGCTCTACATCGAAAACCAAATCCATAAAAGCTGAAAGATGCGCATCTGAACTCGGTATAAGATTAAATGTTTTAATGGCATAAGCAAGACCGTCAAAAACAGAGGCCTGTCTTAATTTTGTAGCGTCAAAATGATATTGTTCTAATAAATGGGTGTCAAGGTGATTTAAGTTTTCATAGATATATGCATGCTTATCAATTTTATCGGCTGATAGAAAGTTAAGAATCTCATATTGTATTTCTTGTTCAGTTGGTTGAACCATGTATCGAATAAGCTGAACGAGAAAGTTAGCTTTAAGACTCCCGTTTAATAATAAAGAGTCTGAAGAGACAACGGGTATTTCGTTTTGCATCAGAAAATCTGCTAACAATAACCCATGTTTCTTTTTTCTGATAATTATACAAATATCACTGTAGCTGTATCCTTGAGCCAAACATTTGTTTATAGCAGCCAAGGTTTCTAGAGCATATTGCTCATCACTATCTTCCTGTAATAAAGAGAGGTTCACATACCCACCTTCTTTTTGGTTTACTTCTTGCTGATTACCAATTTTAAAAAACTCTTGATACATTGTGTTTTCTAAAAACGGACTAATACTTTGAAAAAAGCTGTTATTAAAATTTATGATTTCAGCGTAGCTTCTGTAGTTTTTGGGCAGTGTAACTAGCTCAGATTCTATAGTGAACGGGTGCTTTTGTTGTGTTGCCAATTCAAGAAATTGTTCAGCCTTACCGCCACGCCATCTATATATAGCTTGTTTAGGGTCGCCAACCAAAAATAGAGACCCTGTGTTACCCAATTCATCCTCACCTTCCATGGCATTACCGATTAATGGAATAAGGTTTTCCCATTGCATCTGCGAAGTATCTTGAAACTCATCTATAAAATAGTGTCTGTACTTCTCACCTAGTCTTTCATAAATGAATGGTGCGGGTTGGTCTTTAATCTCCTTAGCGATTAAGGTGTTAAATTCGGATATTGATAACTGGTCTTTTTCTTCTTGAATTATTTTTAATTCTTTTTGAATGGCGTTCAATAAGGCAAAAGGCACAATATTTCTATTAATATTGGAAAAGAGACCTCTTTTATAAACCAGCTGCTTTATATTTTGATAATAATTAAGCAATTGGGGCGAAAGTTCTGCAGGAGGGTTTTTGATGGTAGCCTTTAATATTTTACCCTCGATGAGATTTTCTTCTAATTTGTTATTATAAAGGGATGTAGGATTGAAATTACCATCCTTTATTTTTTTAAAATGATTAGGTAAGGTTTCTCTGGGGAAGTCTTTAAATTCAACTCCGTTGCTAATAATATAATCAAGTGAGGCATTAGCGAGTTCAACTACTTTTTTCTCTAAGGATTTTATCTGTGTCTTTAGATGACTTTGTAATTTTAGAAAATCACCAAGTTCTATGTTCTTAAGATGTTTAAGGTGCTCGGCGTTATTTTCATCGAAAATAAGTTTTCCAATCTTTAATAGGTCGAATCCTATATCCCAACTTCTATCATCCTCAATTTTTTCTAGGGCAAAGTCTAATAATACTTTGGTGAATTCAACATCTTCACCTGCCTTACCTATTACTCTTTCAACAGCTTCTTGCAATAGTAGATCAACATCAAGAACAACTTCAAAATTTTGTGGAATCTTCAAGTCTTTGGCAAAAGTTCGAATGAGTCTGTGGGTAAACTTATCAATGGTAGAAATGTCAAAAAATGCGTAATTGTGAAGTATTTGTTTTAATCTAAGTTTACTTAATGAAGGTAGTTCTTCAAAGGTAAAATGAGTCTCATTTATAATGTCATTAAATAAAGGTGATGCTTTTTCATTAGAAGTGGTTTTAGAAAACTCGAAGAGGCTATTTAAAATTCGATGCTTCATCTCATTTACCGCTTTATTGGTAAAAGTTATGGCCAATATTTTTCTAAAATTTTGCGGAGAAGCCAGTATAATTTTCAAGTATACCTTGGCAAGGGCATAGGTCTTGCCGGATCCTGCAGAAGCATTATAAATGGTAAATGAATTACTAGACACTGATTTTTACTGCAAATTAAGGATTCCTGTACAGTTCTTAACAAATTATTAGATGAATATAAATGTTAAAATTCGTAACTTTGAAAGACAATTAATATTAATCTAAAAACACATAAATTATGGCTTTTCAACTACCGAAATTGCCTTACGCATATGATGCTCTTGAGCCACATATAGATGCGAGGACAATGGAAATACATTATACAAAACATCATAACGGTTATACTACGAAGTTAAATGCCGCTATTGAAGGAACAGATCTTGAAGGTAAATCAATTGAGGATATCTTAACTGGTTTAGATATGAATAATGGAGCTGTTAGAAATAACGGTGGTGGTTTTTATAATCACTCTTTATTCTGGACTATTTTATCTCCGAATGGAGGGGGTAAACCAACTGGCGAATTAGCAGAGGCTATTGATAGCGCATTTGGTTCTTTTGACGCATTTAAAGATAAGTTTACCACAGCAGCAGGAACTAGATTTGGTTCTGGTTGGGCATGGTTATGCGTTCATAAAGGTGGTAAAGTAGAAGTATGTTCTACTCCTAATCAAGATAATTCACTTATGCCTGGTGTAGGTTGTGGTGGTCATCCAATTTTAGGATTAGATGTATGGGAACATGCTTATTATCTTCATTATCAAAATAAAAGACCAGATTATATAGAGGCTTTTTTCAATATTATCAATTGGGATGAAGTGTCAAAGCTTTATGCGAGTAACAAATAGTATTTAGGATTCTAAATACTCTAAAGTATTTGTAGGAAACCACTTAAGAAATATTCTTAGGTGGTTTTTTTGATTTTAAAATAGAAAAGGGCGGAGAAATCTCCACCCTTTTCGTCCCAAATCTTACCATAAACTTAACCTACTTATGCTATGGCAGGACTAAATTACTGGTATTGAGCAAATAAAAAAAGTAATTTTAAGAAAAAAAATATCTTTTATTTAATGAAAGTTGAATTTCAGGTAGTTATTGAGAAAGCTTATCTAGTAGGTACATAACCCGATTGGAATAAAATAAAAAGACGGAGCATAGCTCCGTCTTTTCCCCAAATCTTACCATGAACTTAACCTACTTATGCTATGGTCCTCCAAATATATAATTAGTAGAGGTATTGATGAAAGCTTTCCGTTGAACACCCCGAACATTGGCTGTAATGCTAAAAAGGTTATTTGTGAAGGTGGTTTTATATAATAAAGGATGTTGGAATGGGGTTTAAAATAAAAAGACGGAGCATAGCTCCGTCTTTTTCCCCAAATCTTACCATGAACTTAACCTACTTATGCTATGGTTCTTCAAATGTAATGCTGTGTATGAAAAACTGAAAAGGTATTGGTTGAACTCCCAGTAATAACGTTAAAGAGAGCTAAGGTGTAATTATATACTGAAGTGTTGGTTGAGAAAAATTATTAAATAAAAAAGGTGGAGAAGTCTCCACCTTTTTTGCCCCAAATCTTACCATGAACTTAACCTACTTATGCTATGGTAAATCTAAAAGTAAAGCTGGTTAGTTCATTTCGACTATTCTATCGACGAAATACATTTTTTGACGTTGAAATACGTAAATTGTGTGCATTTCATCGAAGATTTACCTAATAAGCTCGTTCGTTATTTCCTTCATAAAAATTAATAAAAGCTCGGTTAACAACTCTATTTCCGCCTGGCGTTGGATAATTTCCTGTAAAGTACCAATCTCCTAAATTCTTAGGGCAAGCTTCATGTAAGCTTTCTATTGTTTGATATATGATAGATACTTCTGCATTAATGCCTTCCGGACTTAATAGTTCTCCGGTTTTTTTAGAAATCTGTTTAGCAGTGAACGGTGCATAGAAATCTTTAACGTAATTAATAACATCTTTGTCCTTGGTATTAACCTGTGTCAAGCACTTTTTATAGATCTCTTCTACAATATGCATAGAATTGTTGTCTTCATGTAAAGCTAAAGCGGCTTTAAAGGCAATAAAATCTTCTAATTTAGCCATGTCTATACCATAACAATCAGGATACCTTATTTGTGGTGCAGATGAAACAACTACTATTTTCTTTGGTGACAGTCGGTCCAATATTCTTAAAATACTCTTATTAAGAGTGGTGCCTCTTACAATACTATCATCTATGATAACAAGGTTATCGCCTTTGTTTACAGAACCGTAGGAGATATCATATACGTGGGCAACTAAATCGTCTCTACTGCTGTCTTGTGTTATGAACGTTCGTAGTTTGGCATCTTTAATGGCTACTTTTTCAATACGAGGTCGTACTTCTAAAATCGCATGTAATTGTTCACCGGTAATTTTTGGACCCAATTCCAGTATTTGTTCTTCTTTTTTCTTGTTCAAATAGTTTTGCGCCTCTTTAACCATTCCGTAAAAAGAAGTTTCAGCGGTATTAGGAATATACGAGAATACTGTATTCTTGATATCTTCATCAATAGCTTCTAAAATTTGAGGGAAAACCAACTTTCCTAAAGCTTTACGCTCCTGATAAATTTCCTTATCACTACCTCTAGAGAAATAAATGCGTTCAAAAGAACATGCTTTTCGTTCTTTTGGCTCTTGTATTTGTTTAATTGAACTGGTGCCATTCTTTTTTATTATGATAGCAGCACCTGGGTCAAGTTCTTTTACCTCTTCATAAGGTACATTGAAAACAGTCTGTATCGCAGGTCTTTCAGAAGCAACCACTACCACTTCATCATCCCTATAATAATATGCAGGTCTAATTCCGCTCGGATCACGTAATACGAAGGCATCACCATGACCTAGTAAGCCAGCCATAGCATAACCGCCATCAAAGTTCTTTGCGGCTCTTCTTAATATCTTATATACTTTTAAACGTTCGGCAATGATAGGAGACGCCTGTTGTTTTGTATAACCTTCTTTTTTTATTTGCTTGTATAATTTGGCAACTGCATCATCTAAAAAATGTCCAATTTTTTCCATGACCGTAACGGTATCGGCCATTTCTTTAGGGTGTTGCCCCAACTGAATTAGATTGTCGAACAGTTCATGTACGTTGGTCATATTGAAATTACCTGCAACGATAAGGTTACGGTGCATCCAGTTATTTTGTCTTATAAAGGGGTGAACGCTTTCTATGCTGTTCTTGCCAAAAGTACCATACCGTACATGTCCTAAAAGTAATTCACCTATATAAGGTATATGCTTTTTTTGCAATGCAACATCATCTTCGTATTCAGGATGTTCTTTGAGCTCATTATTAATACGGTCATTTATTTGGGCAAAAATATCCTGTATCGGTTGCTGCTGGCAAGAACGAACACGACTCATATATCGTTCGCCTGCTTTGACATCTAGTTTAATGCTTGCAAAACCTGCACCATCTTGACCTCGATTGTGCTGTTTTTCCATCATTAAATACATTTTATTTACACCATAAAATGCTGTTCCATACTTTTCCTTGTAATACTCTAATGGCTTTAGAAGCCGTATTACAGAAATACCACATTCATGCTTAATAGCGTCACTCATTACTTATTGGTATTAAAAAAACCCCATAAATTTGGGGTTGGGGGTTTATTGTAATTCTATATCAAACTGGGTCAGTCTTTTAAACTGATGCAGTCTTTCTCTAATCTCCTTATGCTTTAAATTGAGCATTCTTTCTGCGCCGAATTTTTCGACACTAAAGGATGCTAAGTTTGAACCATGAATAATGGCTTTCTTCATATTCTCGAAAGAGGTGTCGTCACTGGCTGCCAAATATCCTGAAAATCCACCGGCAAATGTATCACCCGCACCTGTAGGGTCGAATACTTCTTCTAACGGTAAAGCCGGTGCAAAGAAAATTTGGTCTTCATTGAATAATAAAGCGCCATGTTCTCCTTTTTTAATAACCACATATTCAGGGCCCATTGTAAAGATCTTTTGGGCGGCCTTCACTAAGGAATATTCTCCAGTCAATTGTCTGGCTTCCTCATCATTAATGGTAATGACATCTATATGTTTAATAACTTCCATCAAATCATTCAAAGCATTGTCCATCCAAAAATTCATGGTGTCCAATATGATAAGTTTTGGTCGTTTTTTCATTTGATTAATTACACCCTGTTGAACAATTGGGTGAAGATTACCCAACATAACTACATCGGCATCATTATAACCTTCTGGAACAACAGGGTTAAAGTCTGCCAAAGTGTTTAATTCTGTAACTAAGGTATCTCTTGAATTTAAATCATTATGATATTTACCTTTCCAGAAGAAAGTTTTACCACCTTTAACAACTTCTAGGGCAGAAATATCAATTTTTCTGTCTGTCAATAAATCTAAATATTCTTGAGGAAAATCATCACCAACTACGGAGATAATGGCTGAATCTACATCGAATTGTGAAGCTGCTAAGCCGATATAGGTAGCGGCACCTCCCAATATTTTATCAGTTTTGCCAAATGGTGTTTCAATGGCGTCAAAAGCGACAGTACCTACTATTAAGAGTTTGCCCATAAAAATGTAAAAATTTTAAGCTACAAAGATAAGGTTTTGATAAGCCAATAAAAATGGTTTAACAAATACTCATTCGAATAGTTATTAAAAGAGTGTTTGAAAAATAAAATATGAATTATTTCCTACCAAAATCTGCAGGAATTTCTCCCCACGCTTTCGTTTCCCATTTTACAATGACTGTGTTGTATTGATTTTTTTTAAGCCAATCGACCGCTCTTCGAATGAGCTCGAACAGATTTTTGTTCTTAGCAGACTCAGCCAGTTTGGTATTACAGTTTTTTTTTCGCACCCAGCTGATCGCTGTTCTCGAATCGGTATAAATAATACGATCACTTTTTTGTTCTTTTAAAAAAGCGAGTCCGTGTACAATAGCCAAAAATTCACCAATATTGTTTGTGCCTTGCGGAAAAGGCCCTTGTCTAAATAATTTTTTACCAGATTTTGTATCTACCCCTTGGTATTCCATAATACCTGGGTTTCCACTTGAAGCGGCATCAACAGAAATAGAATGATAATTTGGGATACCAATTTTTAAAAGCTCTTCTTTTGAAAGGGAAGAAGTTGTCTTTTTCTTTCCTTTGTAATCTGCGTAATTACCATTGAATGCTTTCTTTGCGATATCAAAAGATTCAAAAGACTTGTATTCTGCACCGGCATAGCCTGCAATAGATTTTTTACATTCCTTCCAAGAATCATAAATACCTGGTTTCTTTCCTTTCCAGACTACATAGAACTTTCCTTTTTTTGCCATTACTTTTTAAATAATAAATCGTCAATAACTTTTGGAAAGTACTCGTATTCTAATTGATGCACTTTTGATGCAATGTCCTCCGCGGAATCTTTTGCGCCAATAGAAGTTTTTTCTTGTTGAATTATGGCGCCTTCGTCGTAGTGAGCATTAACATAATGAATAGTAATACCGGTTTCTGATTCGTTATGCTCCTTTACGGCATCGTGAACTTTCATTCCATACATTCCTTTACCGCCATATTTTGGTAGTAAAGCCGGATGTATATTTATTATTTTATTTGGAAAAGCAATAGTTATAGCCTCAGGTATTTTCCAGAGAAATCCTGCTAATACTATAAGGTCAGGTTTAAGAGATTGCAACATTTTTAATATAAAGTCGCTTTTTGAAAAGGCCTGTCGGTTAAAATAAAGCGCATTTATTTCAAGTCTATTACAACGTTCAATGACTTTGGCATCGCTTTTGTTAGTTAATACACAGGATATAGTAACGTCCTTTCGGAATTTAAAATAGTTAGCAATGTTTTCAACATTCGACCCAGAACCTGAGGCAAAAAGAATAATTTGTTTGGTTTTCAATAGAAATGGTCTTTATAAGAGGGCAAAACAACTAATTAAGTTCGGAGCAAAAATAGTAAACAAGAAGCTTGTCAGGATTTAGAAAAAACAACAATTATATATAGTTCTAATAACTCACCTCTTTTCAATACCCTTTTTCAACGTTACCGAAACAAAATATTAATATGGTAAAATTACTGCACTTGTGTTTAATTTTATTAAATTACAATACATTTTAACGACAATTAGTGTAATTAAACCAAAGTTTTTTATTTTTGCCTACAATTTAAATTTTTAAAACAAATATTATTATGTCAGACATTGCATCAAGAGTTAAAGCTATCATCGTTGATAAATTAGGAGTTGATGAAAACGAAGTGGTAACGGAAGCTAGCTTTACTAACGATTTAGGCGCAGATTCATTGGATACAGTAGAGTTGATAATGGAATTCGAAAAAGAATTTGATATTCAAATTCCAGACGATCAAGCCGAAAATATCGCAACTGTTGGTCAAGCCATCAGCTATATAGAAGAAGCGAAGTAAAATTATGTATTCTTAAATAGAATTCAAATTATCCATGTGGTAAATGCTCCGCATGGATAATTTTTTTTAATTTACGCTTGGTTTAGATTTAAACAAATAATTAAGTTAAATGCAGTTAAAGCGAGTTGTAGTTACAGGATTGGGGGCACTTACCCCGATAGGTAATAATATTGAGGAATATTGGGAAGCATTAATCAGCGGTAAAAGCGGTTCTGCACCCATCACCTATTACGATACAGAAAAGTTCAAAGTCAAATTTGCGTGTGAGCTAAAGAATTACAGCACCGAAGATCATTTTGAAAGAAAGGAAGGCCGCAAGCTAGATAGATTTGCACAGTATGCACTTGTATCATCTGACGAGGCTATTCTTGATTCTAAATTAGATTTAGAAAAAATCGATAAATTTCGTGTTGGAGTTATTTGGGGAGCAGGTATTGGTGGTTTGGAAACTTTTCAGAATGAAGTAATGAATTTTGCAAATGGAGATGGTACTCCAAGGTTCAATCCATTCTTTATTCCAAAGATGATTGCAGATATTGCACCAGGAAATATTTCCATTAAGCATGGTTTCATGGGGCCTAATTATACTACTGTTTCTGCTTGTGCCTCTTCGGCCAATGCAATGATAGATGCCTTAAACTATATACGTTTAGGACATTGCGATGTCATCGTAACAGGAGGTAGTGAGGCTGCGGTTACTATTGCAGGTATGGGTGGTTTTGGAGCAATGCACGCGCTATCTACTAGAAATGAAAGTCCGGAAACGGCTTCAAGACCTTTTGATGCAACCAGAGATGGTTTCGTATTAGGAGAAGGAGCAGGGGCATTGGTTCTAGAGGAGTATGAGCACGCAATTGCAAGAGGAGCAAAAATATATGCTGAAGTAGCAGGTGGCGGAATGTCTAGTGATGCTTATCATATGACGGCACCTCATCCTGATGGAATCGGAGTAGTTAGAGTAATGGAAAACTGTTTAAGAGATGCAGGTCTATCTATAGAAGATGTTGATGCCATTAATACACATGGTACTTCTACACCTTTAGGTGACGTTGCTGAACTTAAGGCAATAACCCAAGTATTTGGAGCACATGCTAAAAACATAAACATAAACTCTACAAAATCCATGACCGGGCATTTATTAGGTGCTGCAGGAGCTATTGAAGCCATTGCCTCAATTTTGGCTATGGAACATGGTATTGTACCACCTACGATAAATCATACTACGGTTGATGAGAATATTGACCCTAGTTTAAACCTTACATTGAACAAAGCACAGAAACGAGATGTGAAAGTGGCTATGAGTAATACATTTGGTTTTGGTGGCCATAATGCATGTGTGGTTTTTAAAAAATTAGATTAATTATTTTATGTCTTTTCCCACAAACTTATTTAATTCCCATCCTAAAGAGGATGGGGATTTTTTTTTGGGGGTTACCAAAATATTAGGATTCAAACCCAAAACATTATCCATTTATAAAAAGGCCTTTCTACATAGGTCGATGAATAAAAAGGATGATGAGGGGAATGCCATGAATTATGAACGATTAGAATTTTTAGGCGATTCTATGTTAGGTACCATAATTTCTAAACATCTATATAATGTAGTTCCTGAAGGTGATGAGGGTTATCTTACTAAGATGCGCTCTAAAATCGTAAGTAGAGAACACCTTAATGAATTAGGTAAAGATTTAGGATTAATCAATTTTGTAGAAAGTAGAATACCTAAATCCCATTTTGGACAAAATATTCACGGTAATGTTTTTGAAGCTTTGGTAGGTGCAATATATTTAGATAGAGGGTACAATTACTGTCTAAAATTCATTAAGAAAAGGGTAATAGAACCCTATGTAGATATTGAACAATTAGAAGGGAGGGTTATTAGCTATAAGAGTTTGGTAATCGAGTGGTGTCAAAAACAAAAGAAAGCTTTTGATTTCGATGTTTATGAGGATACAGGAAATGATCCTTTAAAGCATTTTGCCGTTAAACTTTCTATTGGAGGTCATGTGGTAGCAAAAGCACGGGCAACTTCTAAAAAGAAGGCAGAGGAAAGAGCTTCAAAAAGAGCCTTCTTTGCACTTCAAGATAAAATGGAGAATTAATCCTCAGCTTAAATATTAAAATGCTAACATTTTAATAACTTTTGAAACGTTTTTATCAATTTATGAAACTAGGCTTTAAAGCTTATTAGTTTTATATTTACCCTTTTATTGGAGTATGGCAGCTATTTATAAAATAAATGACGATTTTTATGATGAATCTTTTATAGTAATCGCTTTACACACTACATTAGCAGATTACGCTTTGGTCTATGGATTGAATCAGAGTATTAAAGCTAAATTTGTTAGAGCAAGAAAGAATTTTAATCTTGCCGAAAATAAATCATTCCCAATTTTTGAATGGGATGACGAATTTCATGATATGTATTGGGTGTTAGTTGCTAACCACAGCAGTGAACAAGAGCTTATCCCCAATAATGATTTATTCCAGAACGAAACAACATATACTAAGCCAAGGCTTATACCTGAATTTAAGGATGTTGATTATCTATTGAAAATAGAAACGGATAAGGAATTCGATACAAACTCGTTAATTAAGAAGATACTTATGTTGCCCAGAGTTATGGCGGCGTATGAAATAAGTACAGAAAAACTGAAATCAAAGAACAATTTAATATTTTAAAAATGCCAACTGTAAAAAAGACGAAAATTGTAGCCACATTAGGGCCTGCAACGAGCAAGAAAGAGGTACTCAGGAGCATGATAAATGCCGGAGTAGATGTCTTCAGAATAAATTTTTCCCATGCCGATTATGACGATGTAAGAGAGCGCGTTAAAATGATCCGTGAATTAAATGAGGAAATGGATACAAATACTTCCATTTTAGCAGATTTACAAGGTCCTAAATTACGTGTAGGTGTAATGGCGGGTGATGTAGTTGTTAGCCCTGGTGATGAAATAACATTTGTTACTGGTGAGCCATTTGAGGGTACGGCTGAAAGAGTTTACATGAACTATAAAGAATTCCCTAGAGATGTAAAGGCTGGTGAACGTATTCTTTTAGATGATGGTAAATTAATGTTTGAGGTAGTTAAAACTAATGGTATAAATGAAGTTTTAGCCAAGGTTATACAAGGCGGGCCACTGAAATCTAAGAAAGGTGTAAATCTACCTAACACAAATATCTCACTACCTGCACTGACAGAAAAGGATATTAAGGATGCCGAATTTGCAATCAGTTTAGAAGTAGATTGGATGGCACTTTCATTTGTTCGTTTCAGTCAAGATTTGATTGACCTTCAAAATATCATCAATAAGCATTCTGCCCATAAAATTCCAATTATCGCTAAAATTGAAAAGCCTGAGGCGGTAGAGAATATTGATAAAATCGTGGCATATTGCGATGGACTTATGGTTGCGCGTGGAGATTTAGGTGTAGAAGTTCCTGCACATGAAGTTCCATTAATTCAAAAACAACTAGTACTACGTGCTAAAAAAGCTAGGATTCCGGTAATCATTGCAACGCAAATGATGGAAACCATGATCACTAGTCTTACACCAACTAGAGCAGAAGTAAATGATGTGGCCAATTCGGTAATGGATGGTGCTGATGCTGTAATGTTATCTGGTGAAACTTCTGTAGGTAATTATCCTGTTGAGGTTATTCAAAAAATGGCAAGTATTTTGGAGAGTGTTGAAGGTTCAGATTTAATTCATGTTCCTCATGATCCACCACATATTCGTACGAAAAGATTTATAACAAAATCTATTTGTTATCATGCTGCTTTAATGGCAAATGAAATTAAGGCTAAGGCAATTTCGACTTTAACCAATAGTGGATATACCGCCTTTCAAATTTCGGCATGGAGACCAAGTGCACATATTCTTGTATTTACATCGAATAAAAGGATTCTTACTCAATTGAATCTTTTATGGGGAGTTAAGGCCTTTTATTATGATAAGAACGTATCTACCGATGATACGATTGAGGATGTAAATCGTATGGCATTCAAGAAAGGGTATATTGAAGTTGGCGATATGTTAGTTAGTCTTGCGGCAATGCCAATGAAAGATAAAGGTATGGTCAATACATTAAGAGTAACTGAAATAGAATCTAAAGATATTTAGTCATTCTATAGTAATAAATAAAAAAAGGGTCGCTGAAAAGCGACCCTTTTTTACTTGTATTGTTATTCGAGTTAAGCAACTTCTTTTTCAAAGGCAATAAAATTAACGACTTCCCCTTTTTCATTAAAAACTGGCTGACCTTGAATCCGACAGTTATAGGTTGACCCGTCTTTACGATAGTTTACTATGGTAACTTCAAAAGGTTTACTTGATTTAACAGCTTCAGAAACAATTTTAAGTGTAGATTTTGAAGTCTTATGTCCTTGAAACATTTTAGGTTTTTTACCTAAAATCTCCTTCGGATGATATTGGTTCATTTCCCAAATATTTTTGGTAGCAAAAACTATGTTCAAATGAATATCGGTTACAACAATAACGTTTTTCTCGACCTTTAATTTATCATCTAATACCTGAGTATTAAAATTCCAAGAGTTTGAGGAAACCAAACGCATCAAAGAAACCATATCCTCTTCAGATTTTTTAATGTTTTCAAAGTTTTGGGAATAGAAATCCCACGAGAGTATGGGGAGAATGGAAAACTTTAGACTTTTTCTAAACTTGATTACGGCATTCTCGTAATCTTTTAAATCTATCATGCAATTTAGTTTAGAGTAATAGGTAAATTTCTTTTTCACAGCAATTTGGTATAAAACTAAAAAATCATACAAAATGGCGATAGTATTTAGTAAGCATTAACATAAGTGTTTAAACAAACTTTGATTTAAGTTAGAATTATAATTAAAAAGTTGAACACAAATTCTGGAATATGCTTAAAAATAGAGAGGGAAGCCAAGTATATGACCTTGTTTATGAAGAGAATAGTGCTATAAAACAGACCCTAATGAAAAATTTCATTAGGGTCTGCGTACAAACTAATTAAACTGAAGAAGTAAAATTTTTAATTCCATCCACCACCTAACGCTTGGTAAACATTTACCCTAGCCATTAACTGGTCTTTTTTAGTTTCAACAAGCTCCATTTTTGATTCTAAAGCCTCTCGTTGGGTTAATAAAACCTCTATATATTCAATTCTTGCAGATTGAAATAAACGAGTAGATAGATCTATGGAAGCGGTCAATGCCTTCACTTGGTTTTCCTTTAAATCATAACTCTTTTTAAGGTTTTCCATTTTTGAAAGTTGATTTACAACTTCGATATAACCATTCAAAATAGCTTTTTCAAACTCATAAACTGCTTGTACTTGTTTAGCATTTGCTGTATTGTAGTTTGCTTTTATAGCGTTTCTATTGATTAAAGGTCCTACGATATCACCCATAGCACTATACATAAGCGATTCTGGAGTAGTTGTTAAATACTTCGGATTGAAAGCCTGTAATCCAATACCAGCTTTTATGCCTATGCTAGGATAAAAATTAGCTCTTGCAACTTTGATATTGAGTTTTGCTGCTTCTAATTCATATTCTGCTTGTCTAATATCGGGTCTGTTTTGCAACAACTGAGAAGGAACTCCTGAGTAAATAGTGTCCATCTGGGTTTCAATAAAACTCGCTGAATTACGTGCAATACGTTGCGGTTGACGACCTATTAAAAAATTAAGTTTGTTTTCCATTTCAACAATTTCTTGTTGTACCTCAAACTTATGACTTTGGTTTTTGAAAACCTCTGCCTCGAACCTTTTTACAGCAAGTTCAGTGGCACGGGCAGCTTCTTTTTGTAATCGAACCATCATAAGAGCATTACCTTGTAATTCAAGGTTTTGTTCTATAAAAGCCAATTGATTGTCTAGAGCTAGTAGTTCGTAATATGAATCTGCAATCTCTGCAATAATTCTAGTCACCATAAAGTTTTTACCCTCTATGCTTGAAAGGTATTCAAGAACAGCTGACTTTTTAGAATTGCGTAGTTTTTTCCAGATATCAAGTTCCCAAGAGGCAAAAATTCCAGCAGAATAATAAGTTAAAGGCTCAGGAAATTCTTCACCATCTTTAATTTCTAGATTTTTTTCTACTGCTCCGTTTCGTGTGTATTCACCAACTTTTTCAACCTCGGCTCCTGCACCATAAGTAATAAAAGGTAAGTATTCTCCTTTTCTGGCTTTGACTTCATTCTGAGCAACATCAATCTGCTTCAACATAATATTCAACTCTTGGTTGTTTACCAAGGCGGTGTCAATGAGTTTTATCAAGTTGTCGTCCTTAAAAAAATCTTTCCACTGTACGATAGCACTATTTGTAGAATCTGTCGATTGTTGTGCATACTGTGACGGTAGATTTTTATTTTCCTGCTTAAGTTCTTTTGTAGGAACACAGGAATAAAACATACCTACATTTAGTAACAACACCAAAAGCAGTTTTCCACGCTTTTTAAAGAATTTTATAGTCTTAATCATTGTTTTCTCTTTTGGTTAATTTTTTAATCATTGTCCTTAATTCTTTGATTGCTTGTTTGGTTTTGCTTTCACCTTCACTTGCTCTCATTAATTCTTCTGAAATAGGCTCAAAAGATTCATCCTTAATCAGACTTCGACCTTCGGCTAATTTCGCAAAGACGTAATATAGTCCTGGGATAATTATAACTCCGAATATGGTACCGATAAGCATTCCTCCTAATGCAGAACCACCAATGGTACGGTTTCCGATAGCACCAGCTCCAGAAGCAAATACTAATGGAATTAACCCTGCGATGAATGCAAATGAAGTCATTAAAATAGGTCTGAATCTAGCTCTTGAGCCTTCTATGGCGGCCTCAAGAACAGTTGCTCCTTGTCTTTGTTTCTGCACAGCAAATTCAACAATTAATACTGCATTCTTTCCTAGTAGACCTACGAGCATAATTACCCCTATCTGAGCATATACATCATTGGCTAAGCCAGTCATTTTTAATAATGCAAAAGACCCTAGAATCCCTACCGGTAAGGAAAGAATAACGGCAAATGGAAGAAGAAAACTTTCATATTGTGCGGCAAGAACGAAATAAACGAAAATCAAAACGATGATAAATATGTATAATGATTCGTTTCCTCTGTTTGCCTCATCGTATGATAGTCCTTCCCAAGCAATGTCATAACCTGCTGGAAGCGTTTCTTTTGAGACTTCTTTTATAGCATTAATTGCATCACCAGTTGTAAAACCAGTTGCCGGTAGTCCATTAATAGCAGCAGAATTATAAAGGTTATATCTGGTTATCTCATTGGGTCCCAATTTCTTTTCCATAGTCATAAATGCAGAGTAGGGCACCATTTCTCCCTCTTCATTTTTAACAAAAAGCTTCTCTAAATCTGAAGGGAGAGCCCTGTATTCTGGAGCAGCTTGTGTGTAAACCTTAAAGAACCTACCAAATCTAATGAAACCTTGTTCATAGGTACTACCTATTAGAATGTTTAGGTTTTCCATAGCCTTACCAATGGTAACACCCTTTTGCATCGCTATTTTATTATTAATCTTAAGCTCATACTGTGGGTAATTGGCTGAATAAAATGTAAATAGACCAGTTAGCTCTTTACGTTCACCAAGAGCGTTCATAAAGTCATTATTGATTTTTTCGAATACATGATAATCGGTATTGTCAGTCTTATCTAATAAACGAAGAGAGAAACCACCAGAAGAACCAAACCCAGGTACTGCAGGGGGTTCAAAATATTCAATTACAGCTCCCAGATCTTTCGTTTCTTCTTCCAATTCCTCCATGATTTCATGAACGGAATGTTCACGTTCAGACCATGGTTTTAGGTTAATTAAACAAGTACCAGCATTTGAACCTCTACCTTCGGTCATGATTTCATAACCTGCCAATGAGGCTACTGATTCTACACCATCCATTTCCTCACATATCTTCTGCAACTTTCTTGCTACATCATTAGTACGTTCTAAAGTTGCCCCTGGAGGTGTTTGAATAATGGCATAAATCATACCTTGGTCTTCATTAGGTATGAAACCAGCTGGAAGTGTTTCGTTGGTTATAAAAATACCTATACAGAAAGCGATTAGAATACCAAAGGTTACGACTCTTCTAGCAACAATTTTATTCAAAAGCTTTACATAGCTACCTGTCAAACGCTCAAAGCCTTTGTTGAACCAGTCAATAAATTTGTCTATTGGAGATTTCCTTTTTGCTTTACCATGGTTGTTTTTGAGCATCATGGCACAAAGAACAGGAGTAAGTGTCAAGGCCACTATGGCTGAAATTATAATTGAACCTGCCATTGTAATGGAGAACTGCCTATAGAAAACCCCAACCGGGCCAGACATAAAGGAAATAGGGATAAATACCGATACCATAACAAGGGTAATCGCTACAATAGCACCACCAATTTCACCTAAAACTTCTGACGAGGCTTTGTAAGGCGATAGGTTTTCTTCTTCCATTTTAACATGTACCGCTTCGACGACAACAATGGCGTTATCTACCACAATACCAATAGCCAGTACCAAAGCAAAAAGTGTGATTAGGTTGATTGATAACCCGAACATTTGCATTACAAAGAAAGAACCAATTAAAGATACCGGTACTGCAATTATAGGTATCAAGGTAGAACGCCAGTCTCCTAAAAAGAGGAATACTACTATAGCTACAAGAATAAATGCATCTCTAAGTGTATGCAGAACCTGTTCAATTGAGGCATCTAGAAAATTAGAGACATCATAACTTACTTGGTATTCTAAGCCAGGAGGTAAATCTACTTTTAGCTCTTCCAATTTAGCCTTTACGGCATCAATTACATCTTTACCATTACTACCAACAGTCTGTTTTAGAATCATCGAAGCTGAAGGATGACCATCTAAATTGGAGTAAATATCAAAGAATTCACTACCCAATTCAACATCAGCTACATCTTTCAATTTTAGAATTTCCCCTTCTTCATTGGCTCTTACAATTATATTTTCATATTGCTCAGGTTCATTGTAACGGCCTTCATAGGTAAGCACATATTCTAAAGATTGTGATTTCTTACCTGAACTACCACCTAATCTACCAGGCCTTGCTACAATGCTCTGGTCTTGCATGGCTTCCATAACTTCTTCTGCAGATACATTATAGGCTCTCATTCGGTCTGGCTTCAACCAAACACGCATAGCATATTTACGGCTACCCAAAATTTGGGCACTTGCAATACCATTGATACGTTGAATTTCAGGAACAATTTTAGTATAAGCGTAATTGTAGAGAAACAATTCATTGTCCTCTGTATTATTACTAAACAAGTTTACGTACATCAACATACTGGGTTGTACGGGAGTAATTACGACTCCTTCCATTTGCACTAACTCGGGTAAGTTGGGCATTACTTGATCTACCCTAGTTTTAACCCTTACTACTGCTTGGTTAGGATCTGTACCGGGTTCGAAAATGATACGTAATGTTCCTTCACCAGCACTTGTAGCATCTGAAGCAACATAGCGCATTCCTTGTACACCGTTTATAGCGGTTTCTAAAGGAATAATGGTAGAGTTAATTAGTACGTCTGCACTTGCACCTGGGTAGGCGATGAAAATATTCACCGTGGTAGGGGCTATTTCTGGAAACTGGGAAATTGGTAATTGTTTAATTGCCAATAACCCTGTAAAAACTATGATTACCGAAATAACAATAGCCAATACCGGTCTATGTATAAATCTTTTGAACATATCTTATTGTATTTGGATAGTGTTATTCTGTGTATAAATCTAAACTTGATAGCACTTTCTTAGGAGTTACAAACTCAGACTCTATCTTTTGATTTTCTTTAACCATACGTATACCATCAAGAATAATTTTATCCTTTTCGGTTAACCCTTTGGTTACAACAAATAAGTTTGGCATTTCTGCACCAATGAAAATTTCGCGTTGTTTTACGACATTGTCTTGACCAACAACAAATACAAACTTTTTATCTAAAATCTCGAAAGTTGCTTTTTGAGGAATTATTAAGGCACCTTTTAAAGGAACCGTCATAAGAATGCTGCCGGTTTCACCGTGTCTTAGTATTTTATCAGGATTTGGGAAGGTTGCTCTAAATGCAATGTTACCAGTGGCATTGTTAAATTCACCTTCTATGGTCTCAACAATACCTGTTTGGTTAAATGACTTATTATTGGCCATTAAAAGACCCACCTCTTTTTTAGAGTCTTTATCCGTGCTAATGATATAGTCTAAGTATTCCGCTTCGGGAACATTAAAATAAATCCACATTTTAGAGTTGTCAGATAAGGTGGTCAATAATTCACCTTCATCTAAAAGACTTCCTTCTCTAACATGCAAGTGATCCATAATACCATCAAATGGTGCACGAATATTTGTAAATCCTAAATGGGTCTGTGCCAAGGAAACTTCTGCATTAGCTTTATCAAAACTTGCTTTAGCCATGGCCAACTCATTTTTCGATACAACATTACCGTCTAATAATAACTGTGTGTTTTGTAATTCTATTTCTGCAACTTTTGCTTCTGCTTTTGCTTTTTGCAAATCTGCCTCGTAAATGTTGGGCATAATATTGAACATCTGCTGGCCCTTTTTAACGTATTGGCCTTCATCTACATGAATTTGTTTTAAGTAGCCCTTTTCAAGAGCCCTAACTTCAATATGCCTTATAGAATGTATTTGGCAGACGTAATCTTTGGTAATTGAAGTGTCCTTTTTTATAGGACTGGTAACTAGGAATTTGGCATGTTCTTCCTTTTTCTCTTTTTTTGATTCGCAGCTAGTATATAAAAATAATGCACATACGGTGGCGAACAGGAGAATTCTCTTGGTCATAACTTTTAAATTAAAATGATTGGTACTATGAGTTTATGGAAATGCGTAAACGCATGAAATTTTAGGGCTTTAGAATTTTATATCTAACAAGCCCAAATGAAGAAGTAGTGTGGGCAATAGAAATTGCCCAAAAAATTATAATCTAAATACTTGAAATAAAATGAAGCGCCTATTTACATAATAAAAATGGGTAAATAGCCTTTGAAATCTATTGTTATTCGTGAAGAAACTAAATAAGAATAATAGTGATAAAAGATAGAATGTTGCTGAGGAGTAGTAAAAATCTCCTCCCTTTTTTATAAAAGAATTTTCACTTTCTTCTTCCTCAATTTCAGTAGCATCTATTTCTAGAACCTTATCAACATTATCAAGGGAGCCTTTAATTGTGGCATTCTGATTTTGAACACCATTTAAAAGGTTATTATTTGTTGATGTTGTGAAATATTGGTCGTTAATATGTAATAAAGATTCTCCTATATTGATATTAGCAAATAGAGGGTTGCATACACTAGTCAGAAGTATACAAATAGAAAGAAGAAACTTTAAGAAACTCTTTTTCATTTAAGAGGTCAAAATTATTCTAGCGAATTGGGCTGCACAAGTAAATGCCGTTAATTTTTGTTAACAGGGGTAATTTTTAGATAAAAGAGGTTAATTAAGGGTTGAATATTCAGAAATCGAACTTTAGTTGTACCAATATTGATTTATCCTCATCTTTTTTAATAGCCTTACTATCAGTGTTTAGGTTAGAAAGGGAAATACCGAGCAGTCGAACTGAGTTTTGTAGCTCTTCTTGATACAACAATTCTCTAGCAGTTTCTAATATTAGCGTTTTGTCTGCAATGAAATAAGGTATTGTTTTACTTCTAGTATTTAGGGTAAAATCACTGTATTTTATTTTAAGGGTAATCGTCTTACCGGCAATTGTGGCTTTTTTAAGTCTTCGTTCAAGTTCTTGCGCAATATGCTCTAAACGTTCTAACATGAAAATTTCACTACTTAAATTTTCATTGAACGTTCTTTCTGCACCTACCGATTTAGGAATACGATGTGGTTTAACTTCACTCGTATGAATACCTCGAACTACATTGTAATAGTAACTGCCACTCTTTCCAAATTTTTTTTCTAGGAACTCAATTGGTTTTGTCTTCAAATCAATTCCGGTGAAAATGCCCAATTGATACATTTTTTCAGCAGTAACTTTACCTACGCCATAAAATTTACGAATTTCTAGGGCTTCTAAAAATGGAATTACTTCTTCTGGGTTTACTGTTTTTTGTCCGTTAGGCTTGTTGATGTCGCTTGCTACTTTGGCAATAAATTTATTAATAGATATTCCTGCGGATGCATTTAAACCTGTTTCCTCTAAAATACGTTGTCTAATTTCTGTAGCTAATAAAGTTGCCGAAGGATTTCCTTTTTTATTTATGGTAACATCAAGATAAGCTTCGTCAAGTGATAACGGCTCAACCAAATCGGTGTATTCGAAAAATATGGACCTTATTTTTTTAGAAATCTCTTTATACCGCTCAAATCGGGGTTTTACAAACGTAATATGTGGACAGTTTTTTTTGGCTAAATAACCACTCATGGCACTTCGTACTCCATATTTACGAGCTTCATAGTTGGCAGCAGAAACAACACCCCTCTTTTCGCTACCGCCAACCGCCAATGGTTTTCCTTTTAAATTAGGATTATCTAGCTCTTCTACAGATGCATAAAATGCATCCATATCGACATGGATAATTTTCCGTTGAGGTATTTCATTGGGCATAAGCAAATTTAAGACTTATCTTAGTTTAAGGATAGTAGATGTACCTAATCATATGATAGAAATTGAGCGAAAATTTTTAGTAAAATCAGATTCTTATAAATCTTTAGCAAGTTCTAAAACGCGAATAGTTCAGGGATTTTTAAATACCGATGCCAATAGAACGGTTAGAATAAGAATTAAAGGTGATTTAGGGTTTATTACTGTTAAGGGTAAATCTAACACATCGGGTACCTCTAGATTTGAATGGGAAAAAGAGATTTCTGTAGAAGAGGCCGATGCTTTATTAAAATTATGCGAAAAAGGAATTCTAGAGAAATGTAGATATGAAATTCCGGCTGAAAATCACGTATATGAAGTAGATGAATTTTATGGTGATAATGAAGGGTTAACGGTTGCTGAAATAGAATTGAATTCTGAAAACGAAGCATTTCAAAAACCTGAATGGCTGGGTAAAGAAGTAACTGGGAAGGTGAAGTATTATAATTCTCAATTAAGTAAGAAACCATTTAAAACGTGGTAAGTTTTCGAGATACTCAATTAGTTTTAAGTTTTCTAATTCCCTGTAGCGGTACTATAATTAAATGTTCTAATAATTCTTCTGTAGTATAGCTGTCAAAGAAATCACGATTTGGCAATACAATTTCGTTAATTCGAAGAAGAAATAGCTCACAAATCAATTTAATATTAATGTTGTCTTTTAGTTCACCGTTGTTCCTCGCTTCTTGAAGCAGGTCTAGAACATATGTCCAAACTATAGTCTGGGTAAAGTCATCATATAGTTTATATGCCTGTGGATAATATTTCTTTAACCCAAATAAAAAAGTAGGACTTAAGTTTCTTAACTCCTTAAGTCCCACGCTATAAATATGAATAATTTTGTTAAACGGATCTGAAGATTGTTCAGGTAGTTGAAAAAATCTACTCATGTTATCATGAGTACGTTTAAGCAGTAGAGCAACGCTTTCTTGAACTAGATTGTTCTTATTTTCAAACAACTCGTACAATGTTTTTTTAGAGATGCCAAGGGTCTCAGCGACATCATCCATTCCGACCCTTTTACATCCATAAAAAGAAAAAAGCGTTAATGCTTGCTCTAAATATTCATTCCTTTTCTGCATAGTATTATATACAATATCTTATTGCCACCCACCTCCAAGAGAACGGTACAACTCAACTGTTGCTGATAACTGAGAAAACTTATTATCGACTAAGTTTAACTCAGCATTCAGAGAGTTTTCTCTGGCGGTTAATAAGTCTAAGTAGGTTAGATATCCACTATTCAATAATTCTTCAGAATTGGTTTCTGCTCTTTTCAATGCTATAACTTGTTTAGAAACAAAAACTTCTTTTTCTACCGAGTTATTATAATCGTATAAAGCTTCGGACACCTCTTTTCCTGCAGTTAGCAGCACTTTTTTAAAGTTTAATAAAGATTGCTCTTGCTGTGCCTGTGCTACTTCATAAGCTGTTCTTATTTTTCTACCGTTGAAGATTGGCTGCGTAAGTCCGCCAACAAGATTGGCGAAAATAGAGCTCGAATCTATCCAATTATCAAGCTCTAAACTTTGTAGTCCACCTTGT
Organism: uncultured Maribacter sp.; assembly: GCF_963977385.1. Lineage (GTDB taxonomy): Bacteria > Bacteroidota > Bacteroidia > Flavobacteriales > Flavobacteriaceae > Maribacter. Next base: position 422,655 of record NZ_CAXBOU010000001.1, read on the forward strand.
GCCGATAACGTAATAGATGGGTAAAAGTTACTTCTAGCAACATTTGTCATCTCAAAACTATTTACCAAACTATATTCCGCTTGCATGATATCTGGTCTATTACGAAGTAAAAGGGCAGGAACACCGAGTTTCATTTCATTGGCTAAAGACTGCTCGTCTAAAGAACTGCGTTCATAGGACTGAGGTTGCTCTCCCAATAAAATGCTTAAAGTATTCTCTGTTTGATACAATGAATTTTTGAGATCTAATAATTGACCTTGAGCACCATAAAGTTGGGCGGCAGTTTGGTCTACACCAACTTGGTTGGCTTGTCCAGCTTCTTTAAGAGCTGTAATAGTCTCTAAACTTTTAGAACGGTTTTCTATCGTCTCTTCTGTTACCGCGATCTGTTTGTCTAATGCTAATATTTGATAATACGTAATGGCAATTTGCGCTACTAGACTTGTTTTTACAGCTTTGTGGGCTGCTACAGTCTGTAAGTAACTTGCATCACTGGCACGTTTGGTACTTCTAATTTTGCCCCAAATGTCAGCTTCCCAAGAAACAGTACCAGAAGTTTCAAACTGGTTATATGGCTGAGTGAAAAAGCTTCCAAATTGACCGTTTTCACTGGTCTTTGCCGTTCTTGTTGCGGTAGCCGTACCATTTACGGTAGGCAAATATCCAGCCTTACCCTGTTTAACATATGCCTGTGCAGCTGTTATACTTTGTAATGCGATACGAATATCCAAGTTGTTATCAAGTCCTCTTTGTATATACGTTTTTAAATGTATATCTGTAAAAAGGTCTTTATATGAGACTGATGCAAATGACACGCTATCTTGCGGCAGATTATCGGTTCTGTACAGATTATCGATTTCTACTTCTGGTCTTTCGTACGTTTTTGCCGTAAAACAAGACTGCAGCAATAGCGGAAGTACGGCTACCAGAATAAGTTTATTTGTTACTAATTTATTCATGATTTTTCTAATTCTTTGATTCTTCAATGGTTTCTTGTGGAGCTCCAGTTATGCGCTCTTGAATGGTTTGGAAAATGACATATAAGGCTGGTATAACAAACACCCCAAATATGGTACCTATTAACATACCACCAACCGCACTCATACCGATAGATCTATTACCAACCGCTCCAATACCTGTTGATAAGGCCAAAGGCATCAAACCGAAAATAAAGGCGAATGAAGTCATTAAAATTGGTCTAAGTCGCGCTTTTGCGCCATCTAAAGCCGAATCTAGTATAGACATGCCATGCTTTCTACGCTGAAGCGCAAACTCCACAATAAGAATAGCATTCTTAGAAAGTAAACCAATCAACATAATTAGTGCAATCTGAAAGTAGATGTTATTTTCAAGTCCTGCCACGTTTATAAATCCGATAGCACCTGCAATACCCACTGGTAATGAAAGTAATATGGCAAACGGCAAAATATAAGACTCGTACTGCGCACTCAATAAAAAGTATACAAAAACCAAACTCAATATAAATATGATGATCGTCTGGCTACCTGCACTATTCTCTTCTTTTGTAAGACCTGAATATTCGTACGTGTAATTGGAGGGCAATATCTGAGCAGAAACCTCTTCAATAGCTTTAATGGCATCACCTGTGGAATAACCAGGATTCATGGCGCCGTTAATTTTAACTGAGCTCAAAAGGTTAAACCTACTTACAATCTCAGGACCATAAATTTTCTTCAATGAAACGAATTGTGATACGGCAACCGACTCACCATTTCCATTAGTTACATAAATATGGTTAAGGGATTGTTCATTGGCTCTATCTTCTGGTTTCGCCTGAATCATTACACGGTATTGCTTACCAAACTTATTAAAGTCTGTAGTGTATAATCCTCCATAATATCCTTGCATGGCACTGAAAACATCTGTCACTGCTAAACCAGCGGTTTTAGTTTTTTCAACATCTACCAGTACTTCGTATTGTGGAAAATTAGGGTTGAACTGTGTAATGGCATATTTAACCTCAGGCCTAGCATTCAATGCAGCTAAGAATTCATTTGTGGTTTGCCCAACAGTCTGCCAATCATCCGCATCTTTACTCTGTAGGTTCATTTCAAAACCTGTTGAGTTACCAAAACCTTGAACACTTGGTGGTGTAAAAAAGAACGCTTTTGCATCTTTTAAACCTGCAGTTTTACCGAAAAGACTACCAACTACAGCATCAACAGATTGTGATGGCTCTGTTCTTTCGCTCCAGTTTTTAAGACGAAGTACAGAGAAGGCATAAGAACCACCATTTACTCTGTTCAATAAACTAAAACCAGTAATATTCATTCTAGCCTCTATGATATCCATTGAAGCATAAATAGAATCTAATTTCTTCACGGTTTTTTGCGTCTGCTCTAAAGTTGTTCCCGGAGGTAAACTAATATCAGCAAAAACAAGACCCCTATCCTCATTCGGTATAAATCCTGAAGGCGTTGTTTGAAACAACACAATAGTTACACCGGTAAACAATACCAATGCTAATATGGTTATCCACTTTCTTTTGGCAATGAACTTAACAGACCCAACATATTTGTTAGTAATCGCATCAAAACCAGTGTTGAAAGCACCAAAGAAACGCTTGGTTATACCTTTTTTATGTTCTTCTGATGGATTATGCGGCTTTAAGAAAAGTGCTGCAAGTGCAGGGCTTAACGTTAGCGCATTTACTGCAGAAATTAGAATAGCGATAGCCAGTGTAATACCAAATTGTTGGTAGAAAACTCCCGAAGAACCAGAAATGAACGAAACCGGAATAAATACGGCCGACATAACCAAGGTAATTGATATAATAGCCCCGGAAATCTCTGACATTGCAGATTTGGTAGCGACCTTTGCATCTTTGGCCCCTTCTTCCATCTTGGCATGAACCGCCTCTACTACCACAATGGCATCATCCACCACAATACCAATTGCAAGTATCATCGCAAAAAGCGTTAACATGTTTATGGAATACCCAAATAAAGAGAGAAAGAAGAACGTACCTACAATTGCAACTGGTACAGCAATAGCAGGTATTAAGGTAGACCTAAAATCTTGAAGAAACAGGAATACCACAATAAATACTAATATAAACGCTTCAATAAGAGTCATGACAACATGGTCTATAGATGCATCCAAGAAATCTTTAGTATTGTACGGTATTATATAATCAAGCCCTTTTGGAAAGTCTTGCTTACTTTCCTTTAAAATTGTTTGAATGGAATTAATGATATCGTTTGCATTGGAACCAGATGTTTGAAATATACCAACTGCGGTACCGGGTTTACCCATACCTTCATTTTTGGTACCATAGTTAAAGGCACCCAATTCAACTTCAGCAACATCTTTTAGGCGTAAAAACTGTCCGTTTTCCTGAGCTCTAATAATTATATCCTCATACTGGGCTTCTTCTGAAAGACGTCCTTTATATTTCAGTACATATTCATAAACACCATCAGCATTTTCACCAATTTTTCCGGTAGCTGCCTCAAGATTTTGCTCATTAAGTGCACTTTGAATATCTGATGGCATAAGGTTGTAAGCAGCCATCTTTTCTGGGTTGATCCATATTCTCATAGAATAATCCTTGGCTCCAAAAACCGTAACATTACCAACACCTTTAATACGTTGTAATTTAGGTACTAAGTTTATTCTTGCGTAGTTTTCAACAAAAGTGGCATCGTAATTATCATTATCAGAAAACAATGAAAAGAACATAAGCGCACTAGTCTGAGACTTTTGGGTGATTACACCAGTCTGTACTACAGCTTGTGGTAGAACACTATTGGCACGAGCCACCCTGTTCTGCACGTTTACCGCTGCAATGTCTGGGTCTGTACCAAGTTCAAAGAATACATTTATGGTAGCGGCACCATCGTTACTTGCGTTAGAGGTCATGTATAACATGCCTTCAACACCATTTATTTGTTCTTCCAACGGTGTAACAACACTATTAAGTACGGTCTCCGCATTAGCACCTGTATAAGTAGCCGTAACCTGTACGGTTGGCGGTGCTATTTCAGGATATTGTTCAATAGGCAAGGTCGTTAGACCCAAAACACCTAGAATGACTATAATAATCGATATAACCGTAGATAGTACGGGACGATCTATAAATTTTTGAAACATTGTTCTCTATTTATGTATTATGATGGATGGCGGATTCTTACTTGGCCGGGCTTATGACCATTCCGTCTTTTAATTTAGTTACACCTTCAAGAACAATAGTAGTTCCTTCTTCAATTCCCTTTTCAACGATAAACCCTTTTTGAGTATTCGCAACTATATCAATAGGCATAGTGGTCACGGTATTGTCATCTTTTAGTATGTAAACTAGTTTCTTACCTTGAAGGTCAATTGTAGCTACCTGAGGAATTTCATATGCATTCTTGAAAATTGTTGGAATTTTAATTTTTCCGGTACTACCACTACTTAATAAATTACTTTTATTATTAAAATCAGCCCTAGCAGTAACACTACCGGTTGTACTGTTTATGATAGTATTTATCATAGCAATCTTACCAGGCTCAGCATATTCTTCGCCATTTATCATAATTAGGGTCACACTCGGAGCCTTTTCAATATCCAAAAAGTTTTTATCATTTTTTGGCATAGACTCTTTAAGTTTTAAAAGCTCTTTCTCATTCATAGAAAAATACGCACGAACCTCACTAACATCAGAAACAGTAGTTAATGGCTTCGCCATACTAGAGCTTACCAGAGCGCCTATCTTAAAAGGAATTTCACCAATGTAACCATCAACAGGACTTGTAATACTAGAATAGCCTATGTTTGACGCCACACTTTGGTAGCTAGCCTTAGCCTGCTCAAGTTGTGCCTTAGCAGTCTCTAACTGAACAGGACTGATAATGTTTTTTTCAACTAACGGTCTTAGCTTGTCAACTTCAACTTGGGCAACATTTACGGAAGCTTTTGCAGCATTAGCATCTTGATTTAAAGTTTGGGTTTCCAATTTAAATAGAAGTTGACCTTTTTTAATTTTTTGACCCTCATCTACGTAAACTCTTTGAACAAAGCCCGCCACTTTTGGCCATATTTCTACATTTTGTTTTCCTTCAAGAGTGGTAGAAAATTCTTTAAAAACGGTAAGGTCTTGTTTTTTCAATTCACCTACTTTTAAACTTGGTGGGGGTGGAGCAACAGGTCCTTGTGCAGGTTTTTCTGATGTTCCAAAGCAGGAACTCAAAAGAAGAGTAGCACTTAAAATTGCTATAATTGATAACTTTTTCATTTTAGATGGATGTTTGTTTGTAATTAGATTATTGATATGGCCTTGTTAAGGTTTTGTTAATTCAGAATGTTCGGTAAAAAACGAACTAAATTGATAAAAAAATTATTTTTGCTGTTTTTTTAATTCTTCGATAGTTGTTTTAAGGCTCGTTGTCATGTCTGAAATACACTTGGCATATACTGTTATTTTATTTTTATTTTCTTGATGTTTCTCTGGACGGTACTGCTTATTATACGCTGTAATCTTATCGATCATTTCTCTTTCATTTTCCAGTTGATTTAATGAACGATTTAGCTTTTTGATGAAGAAAGTATTTTTTTCAGCAATCTTAAAATAACGTTTACGGTCTCCTGATTTTGTAAAATACTTTACAAAATCCATTTGCAATAAAAGGTTAAGGGATGTTGATATTGAACTTTTGCTAGCACCTCTTTTAAGAAGACAATCTTCAAAAGTAAGTCCGTCTTCTTCCGTGATAACTAAGTTTGCATATATTCTAGCAGCCAATGGTGGTAGGTCATACTCAGATTCAAAATGAACACCAAGCTCTTCTATTAACTTATTTTTTATCTCTTCTTTACTCATAATTCAAGAATTAAAGCAACAAAGGTATGATTAGTTCGGTAGCAAACAAACCAAAAGAACTTAAATTTTCTTAAAATGAGTTAAAGTTTTGTTATCGTAAGGAAAGGTGATGAGTAACTAATTGATAATTAGAGAATTAAATATTATTTTCGACTGTTTTAATAGTTAAAAGCAACTGGTTTTAGCTTAATTCTAAGCTCTAGAATCTTAAATAAGGAAGAATCGGTAGTAGCGTTGAATATTTTGAGTACTGCTTATTCCGCAAATATTCCATCCTTTTCTATAAGTAGAATGGTACTAAGATTATTTTCGTTTACGCTGTTTTTTTCAAAAATAAACCGTTTTTCATACAGTTTATTATCAGCATAGAAAGTGACAAAGAATTCATTATTTAAAACCAGTACATCTTCTTGTACCACCTCGATTTTTTTAAACGATTTGGCTTTTACAACACCGACTGCATGTCTCATAACTGAAGTTTTACGGTCACCTTCATATCCTTTTGAAACTACCATGGTCATTTCAATTGGCGCCGTACGGTTATTGATAATATATGCATTCCAATCCTTGTCTAAGAATTCCTCGTTCCATTCGCGAACAATGGCAACATGAACATCTTTGACGACAGGTATTTCAATATCCTTTTTCACAACTTTAAATTAAAGAGCACTTTTAAATTGCTCTAGAAAACGCAAATCATTTTCGCTTAACAATCGAATGTCTGAAATTTGATGAAGTAATAGTGCTATACGATCGATACCCATACCAAAAGCAAAACCAGAATATACCTCTGGATCAATATCACAGTTTTTAAGAACATTGGGGTCTACCATACCACAACCCATAATTTCTAACCAACCAGTTCCTTTAGTCATTTTATAATCAGTCTCAGTTTCTAGACCCCAATAAACATCAACTTCTGCACTTGGTTCGGTAAATGGGAAATAGGATGGTCTAAGTCTAATCTTTGATTTTCCGAAAAGTTCGGTCGTGAAATACTGCAATGTTTGTTTTAAGTCTGCAAAAGAAACATCTTTATCAATATACAATCCTTCTACTTGATGAAAGAAACAATGAGATCTCGCTGAAATAGCCTCATTTCTATAGACTCTACCAGGAGATATCGTTCGAATAGGAGGCTTATTATTTTCCATGTATCGTACTTGAACCGAAGAGGTATGGGTACGTAATAGAATGTCTGGGTCAGTTTGAACAAAGAAAGTATCCTGCATATCACGTGCTGGGTGATATTCTGGTAAATTCAATGCAGTAAAATTATGCCAATCATCTTCTATTTCAGGTCCTTCAGATACATTAAAACCTATTCTTGAAAAGATATCGATTATTTGATTCTTCACGATAGAAATAGGATGGCGTGAACCAAGCTCAATAGGATTTCCTGGTCGTGACAAATCCCCGAACATCTTTTCATCAGCATTGCTGTTCTCTAGAGTTTCTTTTAAAATCTCTACTTTTTCAGTTGCTGCCTGCTTTAGTTCGTTTATCGTTTGACCGAATTCTTTCTTCTGTTCATTTGGAACATTCTTGAACTCGGCAAAAAAGTCATTTAAAATTCCTTTCTTGCCTAAATATTTAATTCTGAACGATTCTACGTCAGCCAATTTATCAGCTGTAAAAGAGTTCACTTCAATAATCTGTTCCTTTATCTTATCAATCATAAATGTTGATTAAAGCCGCAAATTTATAACTTTTAAAACAGGTAGAATATGTTTTTATCGGTTTTGATGGTTTAGTTCGCAGGGAATTTATCTTTTACATTGGCTTTTACCCAAGTAAGACATTCATCAAAGGATGCAAAAATATGCTCTTGTGGAATTAAATCAGGAATAACACCAACGCGTTCCATCATATACCTTGGTTGTTTTAGAACTTCAACGAATAGTACATTTATACCAGATTTTCTAAGGCTAATCAAAACATCTTCCAAAGTATATAGTCCAGACTGGTCCATGTATTGCATGCGGCCCATTCTTATAATAACGGTCGATGCGGTTCGTGGTATTTGGTCTGCCATTTGTTGAAACTCACTTGTAGACCCAAAGAAAAGTGGACCTTTCAAATGCTTGATAAATACCTCTTCTTGTAAACTTTTTGGGAATGCAACCTCATCTGGCCAATTCACTTCCTTTTCTAAGGTTTTAACGTCAGAGCGTTCTGCTGTTAAATCACCCATTTTTTTCATGAACATCAATGAAGCTATCACTAAACCAACACCAACGGCATACACCAAATTCCATACAGAGGAAAGTACCAATACAACCAGCATAATAACCACCTCGGAACTGAATTTTATTGGACCTAAGCTCATATCTTTTGGTAAACTAGGTATTGCCTTTAAACCTTTATAATCCATTACCCCAATACCAACTGTTACCAAGATACCGGCTAAAACCGCAGCAGGAATTTGAGAGGCAACTGGGCCAAGTGCTAATAGTACGATTAACAACAACACACCTGCAACCATACCAGATAGTTTAGTTTTACCACCTGCATTTATATTTACTACGGTTCTTATCGTCGCACCTGCACCTGGAATTCCTCCAAATATTGCGGCAATACTATTACCAATTCCTTGCCCAACTAATTCTTTATTCGGTTTGTGCTTTGTTTTGGTCATGTTGTCTGCTACTACAGAAGTCAAGAGTGAATCAATAGCACCAAGTAGGGCCAAAGTAAGCGCGGTAAAAATATAGGGAGTTACAGAACCGAGCTCAAACTCGGTAAATATTTTAAGATTAGGAACGGGAAAACCACTAGGTATTTGTTCTATAGGTCTATAATCTAAGCCAAAAACATAGGCCACGCCCGAAACTACAACTAATGCGACCAAGGCACTGGGTATTGTAGTTGTAATTCTTTTAAATCCATAAATGATAATAATGGTGGCTAACGCAAGAATTAATTCTAACCAATTAATGTTTCTCAAAGCTCTTGGTAAAATTTTTAATGCACCTACAACTCCTGAGGCTTCTGATTTTGCCAATGTCTGTGCTTCTTTAAGCATATCTGCTTCGGTAATACCTTCTGCCCGCGAAATAGTTTCTTTAAAATCTTCTAAAACTAAGATGCCTTCCCCTGCTTCTTCTTTTAGAATATTATCCAAAATTATCTCCTCGGCCATAGGCTTATATTTATTCACAAATTCCGTATCCTCTTTAGGGTAATAGCCAATAGCAGGAAGAATTTGGGTTACTAATATTATGACACCAATAGCGGTCATAAATCCAGATACAACAGGGTAGGGTATGTATCGGATATATTTACCTATTCCTATGAGCCCTAATCCTATTTGTATTAAACCAGCTAACAAGAAGACAACCAAAATAGCAGGTAATGCTTTTTCGATACTACCATCATTTATTGCCACAATACCGGCAATAACAACCATACTAACTGCTGTCATTGGTGCAGTTGGTCCAGAAATCTGTGTATTAGTCCCACCAAAAAGTGCAGCAAAAAAGCTAATAAAAATTGCACCATACAAACCGGCACTTGGTCCCATACCAGAACTTACACCGAATGCCAATGCCAAAGGCAAAGCCACAATACCAGCGGTAATACCGCCAAATAAATCTCCCTTGAAGTTTGAGAATAGTTTTTTCATAAAATTTAAATTTGTGCTAAGCGACTAATTTGTGGTTCGTCAAAGCAATTTTAGTTAATCCAAATGATAGATTTCCATTATGTTTTTAAGATAGCCCTCGAAATCTATTTTAAGGTCTATTAATTTACCTGTATGTACGTCAAATATCCATCCATGTACTTTTAACCCATGGGCGCGATATGCTTTTTGTACTACGGCTGTTTTAATAAGGTTGACGCATTGTTCTTTTACATTTAACTCTACTAACCTATCATATTTTTTTGTTTCGTTTTCAATGGCATTTAATTCCTCTCTATGAAGACGATATACGTCACGTATATTTCGTAGCCAAGGGTTTAATACACCTAAATCCTCAGATTGCATCGCTGCTTTAACGCCGCCACATGCATAATGTCCACAAACAATAATATGTTTTACTTTTAAATAATCTACGGCATATTTTACAACAGATAATACGTTTAGGTCAATACTAATTACCATATTGGCAATATTACGATGAACAAAAACTTCGCCTGGTTTTGCACCCATTACTTCTTCTGCTGTAACTCTACTGTCTGAACAACCAATATATAAAAGCTCAGGATTTTGACCTTCAGCAAGCTCTTTGAAATAATCTGGACTTGTTTCTAATTTTTCAGCAATCCACTTTTCATTGTTTTCAAAAACAGTATCTAGGTTCATGGTTTGATTTTTTTACAAAGTAGGGCTAATTCCACATTAATATTTTAAAAAGGTCGAAACCGTTACCGACCTTTTTAAAAATAATAATATCAAACCATTAATAAAAAATTACTTCACCATTTGATATGTCATACATTGCACCAATTATTTTGATTTCTCCATTTTTTTCCATTTCTGATAGAACAGGACTATTTTTACGGACATTATCAATTGTTAGAAGTACATTTTTCTCAGAAACTTTGTCAACAAATTCTAGATTTTTTGAATTTCTTTGGCTTTCATCTGTTGGTTCTGTTACTGCATCTACTGCTGGCTCTATCTTATTGATTAAGGCTGTTAAATTGCCCAATCTAGCATGGTCGCATGCACCTTTTATAGCACCACAACTAGTGTGGCCTAAAATAACAACCAATTTGGTACCGGCTAATTTGCAGCCAAATTCCATACTGCCCAAAATATCTTCGTTAGAAAAATTCCCGGCGATACGAATGGAGAAAATATCGCCTAACCCTTGATCAAAAACTAATTCTGCAGAAACCCTAGAGTCAATACAGCTTAAAATGGTAGCGAATGGAAATTGTCCTTCGCTAGTATCATTAACTTGTTCTAAAAGGTTCCGGTTGGCTTTCAAGTTGTTTTGAAAACGTTGATTACCGTCTTTTAAAAAATTTAATGCTTTATCAGGAGTCATCGTGGCCTGAGTTTCCTTTGTATGTGCTTTCATAAGGATATATATAAAATTCTAGTGGAAATTTGTTTTGGTTAATTAAGTATAAGGGGTAAAGCCAAAGAGTGGTTTTATTATGCTTAACTCATATGATTTTACTGTCTTAAAAAGTATCATCTGTGACCCTAGATTTATATCTAAATATTTTTAGATATAAATAGTATTGTCCTATTTTTTTGGACGGGGGATTATTCGCACAATGATAAGTTCGGAGTTAGTCTCTTTAGATTTTTTAATAGTTCAATCAGCAGTTAATTTTATACTTTAGAATCGGCTAATTAAACATCAGAAAATCAAAGAAACTACAAAATATATTTTGGAGGGGGAGATAAAACTTCTAATGATAGATTAGAACAATCTATAATTTGAAAGCTACTATTAAATGAGTTTTTGTAAATGGCAATTAAAGAGAGATCAAGTGAATTCTCTTTAACAAATTTTTCTTCACCCATTGATTTTTTTCCAGACTCTTGCTGTTCCTCTTCATTAAGATTGCTCAAGACTATGGGGTTGTCAATATCGCATAGCGTAATTATGCTTGGTGCAGCAATTGCAAAAAGCCATAATAGTAATAAAGTAATGCGTGCTATGTGTTTCATACACCGAAATGGTGTGGCAAAGATAATATTCAAAAGGTTAAATACTGTTAACAAATTTCTAAAAATCCTTTAACAACTTTAATTCATTTTTTTGTATCCAACCTGTTTTACCGTCGGCTAGTTTTATCTTATGCCATTCATCTAATTGGCCTAAGACATTCACTTTGGTGCCGGCATGTATTACAAAAACCTGTTGACTCTTTTCATTTGGTTCAGATTTAATGGCGCTTTCTTCGGCGAATATTATAGCCGGTTGTAAGTGTTGAAAATCACTTCGCTGTATAAAAGCAAAAACGATTGTTATAATACAAATGAATAAGGCGACTAAGCTGCCAATGAACATCCATCTTTTTAAAGAAGATGAGCTAGAAAAGTAAAAAAGAATATATAATAGAACAAACAGTAACATTGAAGCTACGGCAAAATAGGCCCATTGATCGAAAGTTAATTTACCCGTTATATTTTTATATAATTTTGACAAACTAGTCTCGGGTAATGCGTCTATAGCATCTAAAGTCATATTTTGAGCATAGCTCAGATTGATTTTTGTTTCTTCATCATTTGGTGATAACAATAACGCTTTTTCGTAGAAATAAATACTCTCTGCAATTTCGTTTAGTTTGTAATATGAGTTGCCTAAGTTGAAATAGACAGCTGTTGAGTGCTCTCCGTTATTCAAAATATCAGTATAAAAGTCAATAGCTTTTTTGTATTCACCGTCATTATATGCATCAGTAGCCTGTTCGAACAATCTTTCGTTCTGAGCAGTGCACAATAGAACTGTAAAAAGGCTAAAAAATAGAGCTAGCTTTTTGAACATGCTTATAATTGTTTATCCATTTGTGAAATTACCTCGCTTGCCGTTTCATAATCGGCCTGCATTTGCACATCAGAAAATGGACTATATCTAGCCGCTTCACAATTTTCTAATAATGCTATAAAACCTTGTATGGTACTTGTTTCTATTTCTTTTTTATTCAGTAGTTCAGTTATTTTATCCTTACTGAATTCAGAAGTTTCAATCTTTAATTTTGCCTTTAAATAGTTATGTAAAGCCCTTTCTAAGGCAACATAAAAAGACTCTTTGTTGCCTAACTCTTTTTTAGCTGCAGAAAGATATTTTCTAGCTAATTTATTCGCTCTTCTAACTTTATTACCAATAACATCGCCAGCAATTGCCTCTCTTTTCTTTCTAAATACAATAGCCAAAGGAATTAATAAAAGAGGACATACCAACCAAAGATAGAATGATGTAGAGCCAAAAAAGTATGAAATGGATTTGCTCGATAGATTTGGGGTCAGTTTTATAAAATTAAACTGATTTTCACTGGCTATAACAGATTGCTTTGAGTTATTTGTAGAAGCTGCTGAATTACTATTTGCACTCAGTGGACCCTCTAATACGTTGATAACAATTTCATCTGATGTTAATGTTGTGTATTTTTCTGTGGACGGATTAAAATAGCTGAAACTTAAAGGAGCAATAGGGTATTTACCTCTAAATGAAGGTACAATAGTATATTGATTGCTAATCTTGCCTTGCATGCCCGCAAGTGTGGTTCTAATCCCTTCTGTAAATTCTGGTTCATAAACCTCTAAGGCACTCGGTAATTCAAGTTCAGGTAGCTTAAAGAGTTTAAGGTTTCCTTTACCATTTACTTCAATTGTTGCTTGTAAAGATTCAGTTGCATTTAAACTTTTCTTACTGGTCGTAACTACAAAATCAAAATCGCCTACAGCTCCACTAAAATTAGCGGGTTGGTTAGCCAATGGTAATGCTTTTACATTGATAGTTCTATTACCTGCGGAAACTGTTTTGTTAGTTTGGGCATATACACGACCCCCAAAAAAGTCTCGTCTTCCGGTAGGTACATCTACTGTTACTTCAAGAGATAGTGGTTCTATATTCAATTCTCCAGATTTCTGAGGATAGAGAACTACTCGTTTTAGGGTAACATAGCGATAAGGCTTGCCTTTATAAGTTCCATTTTGGGCACTTAAGGCTGATACTTTAATATCTTGACTCCAGAAATTATTATAAGTAGGGTTATCTAAAGGTTGATAATTTGATACACTAATATTCGGACTCACATATAGTTTATAGATGACTGTAATAGCCTCGTTTAAATACGGGTTAGTCTTAGAAATTTCTGCAACCAAATGTAGATTCTCATCAGCTACATCATCTGCAGTCATTTGATCACTTGGTTTGTCTACGGCTGCAGTTACCTCAACTTCGCTTGCGAGCGATTTATAGGTTTCGCCGCCAATGACTATTGTGGCTTGTTTTATTATAAATTTTCCTTTTGAAGTTGGTGAAAGTGTATAGGAGTAAGATTTAGAATAACTTCTAACACCGTTAATCCATGAAGAGCTAATCGACTGGGATGGTCCCATAATTACCTTAAAACCAGCGAAATCTGGTGGATTAAAATTATCGCCATCGCGGTTCATAACAAAGTCTACCCGTAACCGTTCATTTAGACCAAGCTTTGGTTTGCTTAGCTTCATTTCAAAAGTTACCCCATTATTATCTTGGGCCATCATCAAAAATGATGATAGAAATACCGTTAGTATTAACGATAGCTTAGTTATGGCTTTAAAATCTACCAATCCTTTTCGTTTTTAATCTTAGCACCTTTTACTTTTTTAGCATCTATCTTGTCTTGAACTTTTTTCTCTGCATTTTGCATAGCTCTTAATAGATTTTCAACTTGTTGTTTTGAAAGTTGATTGGGTCTAGGTTGCTGCTGTTCTTGTTGATTGTCACCTTGCTCAGGTTTTTTCTTTTGATCTTGTTTATTATCCCCTTCACCTTCCTTGTTCTCGTCTTTTTTCTCTTCATTCTGGTCACCTTCATCTCCCTTATCACCTTCGTCGCCTTTATCTTTTTTGTCCTCGTTCTCTCCTTCGTCCTTTTTATCTTGGTCTTTATTTTCGTCCTTGTTCTCTTTGTCCTTGTCCTTATCGTCTTGGTTTTGTTTTTTCTCTTCTTCGTCTTTTTTCAAGAGTTCTTTTGCCAAGGCAAGATTATATCTTGTTTCTTCATCAGAGGGGTCATTTCTTAAAGCCTCCTTATATGCCTCTACTGCTTTAGCGTAATCTTTACGCTTCATAAATACATTGCCCATGTTATGGTAGGCCTTATGCTTATCTTCTTTTGATATGGATGCTTCGCCGGCTTCTTTAAATCTGCCAAAAGCTTCATTGTATGTTTCATTGGCATAATATGCATTACCCAAATTGTAAGGGGCAACGCTATTATCAGAACTTTTGGCTATTGCTTTTCTGTAATCTACTTCTGCAGCAATGAAATCGTCTTCTGACAATGCCTTATTGCCATCCCAAGTTAGGTTGGTCGAAGACCTTAAAGCCTTTTCCTTTTCTTTCTCGTCATCTTCTTGTGCAAAAGAAGACAAGCAAACGAAAACTAATAAAAATGCTATGACTATTTTATTCATGTCTTTTCTCATTGAACAAATTAAGATTCTTTAACCATTTGGTCTTCCGGTCCAAGATAAAAATATCTAAAAAGAGAAGCAACAATGCTGCTCCAATAAACCATTGAAACTGGTCTTTGTACTCTGCGAATTGTTTGGCCTCAAATTCCTTTTTATCCATTTGTAACAATTCATCTTTAATAAATTCTACAGCAGTATCTGTATTTGAGCCGTCAATATACTTACCATTGCCTTCATTCGCAATATCAACAAGAACAGACTCATTTAATCTTGTAATAACCGTTTCACCTTGATTATCTTTCTTTAAGCTTTCTAAAATCCCGTTCCTTTTAATCGGTATTGGAGCACCTTTTTCTTTACCAACACCTATGGTGTATATAATGATACCTTCGTCAACGGCATCTTCAACGGCATCTAATGTCGATCCTTCAGAATGATCTTCACCATCAGAAATGATGAATAAAACACGATTGGTCTGTTCAGCATCATCATAATATGTAGTTGCAAGTTCAATTGCTTGGTCTATTGCGGTACCTTGTGAGGTAAGCATATCTGTATTCATGCTCTGCAAGAACATTTTAGCAGCACCGTAATCTGTGGTTATCGGTAATTGTGGATAAGCTTGCCCTGCATATGCGATGATACCAATTCGGTCACTCGCTAATTGATTTATAATTTCTGAAACCAATCGTTTTGCTTTTTCCAATCTATTAGGCGCAATGTCTTCTGCCAACATACTTTTAGAAACATCAACTGCAAAAACGATATCTACACCTTCTCGTTTTACTGTTTCTAATTTTGTACCTATTTTAGGGTTTACAAGACCAACAATCAATAAAGCAAAACCAAGAATTAATACAATAAGTTTTATAGTACTTTTATTAGAAGAACGATTAGGAGTTAATCTTTTTAATAGGTCAGTATTTGCAAATTTCTTTTGTGTTCTTTTTTTCCAAACCAACACCAATAGGAACAGTACCACTATCACCGGAATGATAATGAGCAAGTAGAAATATATTTTATCGTCTAACTGTACCATATTATACAAAACTTCTAAATAGCGTGTTTCTTAAAATCCATTCTAGTAATAAGAGCGCCCCGGCCAATATAACCCATGGTCTAAATTTTTCTTCGTAGCGATAATACTTGAATTCTTCAATCTCTGTCTTTTCCAACTTATTAATTTCGTCATAGATTTCCTCTAATGACTCATTATCGGTGGCTCTAAAATATCTGCCGCCCGTAGCTTGTGCAATATCCTTTAATAATTCTTCATCAATTTCAACTTGGCGCATACCATACCTGTATGAGCCATCTGCGTTATATGAAATCGGTGAAAGGGCATTTCCATTTGTTCCCAACCCAATAGTATAGGTTTTAATACCAAATTCAATGGCTAAGTCTGCAGCGGTTTGTGGTTCAATGAAACCTGAATTGTTTACACCATCGGTTAACAAGATGATGATTTTGCTTTTCGCGGTACTTTCCTTCAATCGGTTCACTGAAGTGGCTAATCCCATCCCAATAGCCGTCCCATCCTCTAGTTGTCCGTAGGTGATTTCAGCTAGGGCATTGAGAACAATAGATTTATCGGTAGTAACAGGAGTCTTCGTATACCCTTCACCGGCATATACCACTAATCCGATTCGGTCATTCGGTCTTTTTTTGATAAAATCTGCCGCTACATCTTTAAGTGCAGATAGTCTATTTGGTTTAAGGTCGCGTGCGAGCATACTTGAAGACACATCAATAGCCATAACGATATCTATACCTTTTGTTGTTTTGGTTCTGGTTGAGATATCTTCTGTTTGCGGTCTTGCCATCGCAACAATTATAGCACTAAGCGCTAATAGTCTTAATATGAAAAGTCCAGGTTTAAGTTTTGGTAAAATACTATTGTAGCTAAATCCTTTTAAACTAGAAATTCTTAACGATGCAGTTTCATCTTTTTGTTTAAAGATATACCACACGATGGCTAATGGCAGTGCTAAAAACAGCCAAAAGAAATCAGGATTTGCAAATGATATATTCTCGAACATTTATGATTCTGTTTTAACTTCTACCGATGCCAAAATTCGGTCAACTATTTCTTGGGCGTATGTGTCATCTTCTAGCCACGTAAGAATAACGTATTGTTGAAAACCTTTACCGCCAAAAAGTAAAACGGTATATTCTCCATCAATTAATTCTTTAGATTCTGGTATTAGAAACTCACCTCTTCCAAATACTTTCAATCCTTTTACTCCGCTAACCGTGTAAAATTCTTCTTGTTTTGTTATTATATTTTTTGCGCCGAGACCTTCGAAATTGGACAATATTTGATCAATTGTTTTTTCAAAATCTGGTTCAGCATCTTGTTGGTTTAGTGTAATTGAAGTAGCACCAACTGTAAAAAGTCCAATAGGGCTTGTGTATCCAAATGCCTGAATATCTGCAATAGCAGCCTTTGCTTCTGAAGGTAGCTTTACTTCTTGGCGAGCCATTACCTGAGGTGTTTCTACCTGAATAGGAGGAAAACCATATGTACTACGAACCCATTCACCTTCTAACAATTCTTTTGTTGGGTGCCCAAAAACAGAATCTTTTAGATAACCAAAACCAAGTTTAACACCTGCGATTGTGGTTCCTATTAAAATTATGGCGACCAAAGAAGCTATACCGATAACTATCTTCTTCTTTTTCTGTTTGCGTTCAAGCTCTTCTTGATATTCAACTTGTTCAATCAATTCATCTTCCGTAGGCTCAGGAAGTGCTTCATGCGTTTTTTCAACAATTTGTTCAACCAATTTTCTGTCTTGTTCAGCAACCGATGTTGAAGGTTTGTTCTTTGCAAATTTTACTAAATCTGCAGTCTGTAGAATTTGTTTAAATTGCTTTATCGTATCATCATCCAGCTTTAATTCACCAGCATCTTTCAATAATTCTAATTTTTCAATTAGCTGACCAGTTGTGCTTTCTAATGCGGTTACATGTGCATCTTCCTCTAAATAGGAACGCACGATGGAAGTAAGTTCTGAGTAATATTGTTTATACTCATCTTGTATAAGATATTTGGAATTCTCTAAACGTTTTAATTCCAGAAGAGCTCTATCATAAGGAGGTAAAAGGGCTACCTTCTCTTCTTCGGTCAATGGCTTTTTCCGTAAAACGAACCAATAAAAAAGTCCGCCAAGTATTAGAAGAATTAAAATACCTATAATTAAATATTTCCAAAATTCTACGTTACTTTTCTCGACATTAATTAGTGGCTTAATATCATACATCTTTTGATTTAAGGTGTCTACAGGAATTGTAGCTACATTAATCAACATAGAATCGGTCATGAACCCGGTTCCATTAATTTCAATTCGTTGAGATGGTAATTTATAGGCACCTGAATCGAACTGGGTAAGTGCGTATATTTTCTGTAATGTTAATCGGTCCTTTTTTCTAGTAGTATCCGTTGCGAAAGCTTCGACGGTTTCTAATGGAGAAAATGTTTGTCCTTCCGGAAAAATCACCTGAGAGGTAGAGTCAATATTGACTGTAACTGTCCACTTTACTTGTTCGCCAATTTTAATGTTGGTAGTGTCTATTTCGGTACTTATAGTTGGATTATTTTGGGCAGATATTTGAATGATAAATAGCAGAAACACGAACATAGGCATGCTTCGTTTTAGTTCCGAAATGCCTTTTTTAATTATTCTCTTGTTATTAATCATTCGTATCAACCTCTTCTTTTAAAATAACCCAATAACTTTTTCACATAACTTTCATCAACCCTACAATCTAATACTCCGCAGCCAGATTTAGTGAATGATTCTTTAAAATAGGTAACACGTTCTCTATTAAATTCAGCATAAGCGTTACGCACTTTTTTAGATTGAGTGTTTACTAATCGTAATTTACCAGTTTCAGCATCTTCTAATTGTACCATACCCAAATTAGGTATTGATTCTTCGCGTTCATCGTAAACCCGTATGCCGGTTAGGTCGTGTTTGCTGCCCGTAATTTTCAATGTTTTTTCATAACCATCATCAATGAAATCTGATAGCACAAATACAATTGCTTTCTTTTTCATTACACTGCTTAAGAATTTTAAGGCTTGAGCAATATCTGTATTATTGCTTTTTGGCTTAAATTCTAACAATTCTCTTATAATGCGTAAAGCGTGGGTTTTACCTTTTTTGGGTGGAATATAAAGTTCTATCTGATCAGAGAACAATATAAGACCTACTTTATCATTGTTTTGAAGTGCACTAAAAGCTAACGTGGCAGTTATTTCGGTAATAAAGTCATTCTTAAATTGATTCGTAGTTCCAAAAAGTTCAGAACCACTAATATCTACCATGAGCATCATTGTGAGTTCTCGTTCTTCTTCAAAAACTTTTATATAAGGTTCGTTATAGCGAGCTGTAACGTTCCAATCAATATTTCTAACATCGTCACCAAACTGATACTGTCGTACTTCACTAAACGTCATACCCCTACCCTTAAAAGTGGAGTGATATTCCCCACCAAATATATGGTCAGAAAGACGCCTCGTCTTAATTTCTATTTTTCGTACTTTTTTGAGTAGCTCTTTGGTATCCATTTTGTTTTTCAAACAGTAGTTAATTAATCAGGAATCAGCATTGAGTACTATGCCATTGGGTTTAATAAGCCAATCGCGAACTGATTACTAGAAACTAACTTTATGGTACTTCAATCTCGTTTACGATTTTATTGATAATATCTACAGATGTGATATTTTCGGCTTCAGCTTCGTAAGTAATTCCAATTCTATGTCTAAGTACATCATGTACAATGGCACGCACATCTTCTGGCACTACATATCCTCTTCTTTTAATAAAAGCATAACATTTAGCAGCAATGCCTAAGTTAATACTTCCCCTTGGCGAAGCTCCAAAACTTATAAGAGGTTTTAAGCTTTCTAGGTTATATTTTTCAGGATATCTAGTTGCAAAAACAAGATCAAGAATATACTTTTCTATTTTCTCGTCCATATATACTTCACGAACAGCCTTTTGCGCACTTAATATTTGTTCTATGGATACAACAGCATTTACCGTTTCATAGTTTCCTAATAAATTTTGACGCATAATCAATTGTTCCTCATTAATTTTCGGATAATCGATAACTGTTTTCAACATAAAACGGTCAACTTGCGCTTCAGGAAGTGGATACGTTCCTTCTTGCTCTACAGGGTTTTGTGTAGCCATTACTAAAAAGGGCTTGTCCAAAATAAAAGTTTCATCACCAATGGTTACTTGCTTTTCCTGCATAGCTTCTAAAAGAGCGGACTGCACTTTTGCGGGAGCACGGTTTATCTCATCGGCTAATACAAAATTAGCAAAAATAGGACCTTTCTTTATAGAGAAGTCGTTCAGCTTCATGTTATAAATCATTGTTCCTACAACATCGGCAGGCAAAAGATCTGGCGTGAACTGAATTCTACTAAAACTTCCTTTTACTGCTTTTGAAAGTGTATTTATCGCTAGTGTTTTTGCTAAACCAGGAACACCTTCCAACAAAATATGTCCTTGTCCTAAAAGACCTATTAATAATCTTTCGACCATATATTTCTGGCCAACGATTACTTTATTCATTTCAAGCATCAATAAATCGATAAAAGCACTTTCTTGAGCAATTTTCTCATTTACGGCACTAATGTCAATTGAGGTATTTTCTTCCATTTAAAACTATATATTATTGATTGTTAACGCTTCTAATTTTAACAGTCATGCAAATTGAAAATTTATTCAGTCAGTCGCTGTTAATGATAGGTTAAAAAATGGGAAAACCCCTTATTTTTATGAAGCTTTTAAGGATATTCTTTTTAATTTCATTAACCTATGAACAATACTTTGAAATATTCTAGAATTATTGCAGGTACTATGACTTGGGGTAAATGGGGAAAACAACTTGCTACCAATGAAATGATTAATCTTATGAATCATTGTTTGGAAAACAATATCACCACATTTGATCATGCAGATATTTATGGCGATTATACCACTGAAGAACAATTTGGAAAAGCATTTGCTAAAAGTGCTATTAAAAGAGAAAATATTCAATTAATAAGTAAATGTGGAATTCAGTTCGATGTAAAAGAAAGAGCAAATAGTGTAAAGCATTATGATTACAGTAAAGATTATATCATATGGTCTGTAGAAAGGTCTTTGAAAATGTTGCAGACTGAATATTTAGATTTGCTATTGTTACACAGACCTAGTCCATTAATGAATCCTACAGAAATAGCCGAGGCTATAAGTACATTAAAAAAGGAAGGGAAGATAAAAGATTTTGGAGTGTCCAATTTTGCACCTTCTCAGATACAGTTGTTGGAAAAGCAGATACAGGTAGATGCAAATCAAGTAGAATATTCCTTGTCATCAAATAAAGTCATGAACGATGGTACATTAGACGACTGCATCATTAATGATAGGCTAGCCATGAGTTGGAGTCCGCTAGGTAATTATTTTAGGGAAGAGTCTGAAGCAACCAAGAAAATAAAAAGTGTTTTGGTTGATTTTACTAAAAAATATAATGCGAGCGAAGACCAAATATTACTAGCTTGGATACTGAAACATCCGTCTAAGATTCATCCTGTAGTAGGTACTGCAACACCAAAAAGATTGAAAATGGCAATGGAAGCTGTTGACATTGAAATGGAATTGCAAGATTGGTTTAAACTATTAGAAGCGAACAAAGGGCATGAAGTTGCGTAATTAAAAACAAAAATGAAAAAAACAGCATTTATAACAGGAGCTACTAGCGGAATCGGTAAGGCTACAGCGATTAATTTTGCACTAAACGGTATTAATTTAGTTTTGTGTGGCAGACGGCAAGAAAGATTAGATGCTCTAAAAGAGGAGCTTGGTAAGGAAGTGAAAGTCCACACCTTAAACTTTGACATTCGAAATAAGCAATCGGTTCAAGAAGCTATTGCCTCACTACCCAAAGAATTTGCTCAAATTGATATTTTAATCAATAATGCGGGCAATGCCCATGGTTTAGATACCATTCAAGATGGTAATGTTGATGACTGGGATGCCATGTTAGATATTAATGTAAAAGGATTGCTTTACGTGTCTAAAGCTTTGATACCACAAATGGTAGAACGTAAATCGGGCCATATAATAAATATTGGATCTACCGCAGGTAAAGAGGTTTACCCAAAAGGTAATGTGTATTGTGCCAGTAAACATGCTGTAGATGCTATAAACCAAGGAATGCGGATAGATTTGAACCCTTATGGTATACGAGTTGGTGCCGTAAACCCTGGTCTTGTGGAAACCGAATTCAGTAACGTTCGTTTTAAAGGTGATGAAAGTCGTGCAGAAAATGTGTACAAGGGATTTCAACCATTGAAACCAGAAGATATTGCAGATATCATTCATTTTGTAGTCACTAGGCCCTATCATGTAAATATTGCCGATTTAGTAGTTATGCCTACCGCACAGGCTTCTTCAACAATTGTAAACAAATCCTAGGCCTTTTATATTCAGCAAACGATAATAGTCAAACATCTATAAAATGATTAATAAACGCTTATTGGTAAAAAACTTACTCGCGCATAACGACGAGAATAGTTTTTACGATAAAAAGCGCTTTATTAATATTGGTGAAAAAGAAGGAAAGGCTAAGTTTTTAAAACATGTTTGTGCACTGGCAAACAGTAATCCCACCAATAATTCATTTATTGTGGTTGGGGTTGAAGATGAGGATAACAGCATTGTCGGAGTAGATTTTTTTGATGATAGCAAAATTCAAAATTTGGTCAATGCCTATTTAAATAATCCTCCTCTTATATCTTATGAGAATATTCCGTTTCCACATTTGCCAGATGGCAAAGTTGTGGGGTTGGTAACCATAAAATCTATTGGCAAATTATGTTCGTTACGTAAGAATATTTGGAAGTACTATGGTGGCGCAGTTTTTTTTAGAGAGGGTAGTATCAGTTTGCCAAAAGCCTATGACGTAGAATTAAAAGAATTGAATGTTAAGGCGGTAGCAACTATAGAACAACATGCTAAAAACAATATTGAGCTCACTTTAGATGGTGTTATTGATTTTCTAAACTATCGCCACAAAGATTTAGAAAGTGATTATAAAGTTTTTAAAGAACAATTTGTGGTCTGTTGGGCAGGTAATAAAAAGGTAGTCAATGGTGAAACGTATTACTACAGGGTTGATATTGAATTGATTAATGAACAGGTAAAATTGTTTTATTCAAACTTAGACGAAATTAAGATTAGTATTAACGCTGATTCTTTCACTATAATAGAATTCGTACAACTAGGCTTAGGGGCTAAACAAAAGTATTATCCTTTAGAAAAAGTCGTTATCAATTTTAGTGAGAACGGCACCTATCAAATCAATAGTGATTTGCTTTTTAATCCACCAAAGCATAATAGAAAAAAACTAGAAAAAATATACGAAAACAATAATGCTTTGGTAGTAAAAGCGAGTAGCAATAAAGCTTTAATACCAGCAGAAGTTAGAAGTTTAAAATACTTGGCAGATTCTTATCTCATTTGTTACTTAAACGGATTTGAGGAAGCTAAAGAGGAAATGGATAGAGCCAGGCAAATCTTAAAAACTAAATATCCAGGTATAAATGCTTCGTTAAAAGAGTCACTTCGGGTTCTAAGGAAGGTGAAATATAGTTAATTATTCATAATCCAAAGTTGTTGGTATGGCTTTAAGGGTAGCTCATTATGTATGAGTTCAATAGATTTCCCTGTAAGTAAATCCTTCGAGTTTTTATCAGTAAAAATTCCAATAGAAAGTAACCAACCGATATCTAACGTTTCTGAAACTTCATTAAAATTAGATAAAATCCAAATGCTTTCGCTTCCATTGGTTCTTTGATAGACAAAAACATGTTGATTAGGGCATCCATGGATTTTTACATCGTTGGAATCTTTAAAAACGTCATACTCTTTTCTCAAGCGGATCATATTCTTTAATCCCTGATAAATAATCACAGACGGGCTATCATCTGTTGTCTTCAGTTCAGAAACAACATCCCAATTGTGCATTGGCCTATTCACCCATCGGTTGTCATTAATATGGTCATCGTTCTGCTCGTAGGTGTAATCGTTTAAGGTGCCAATTTCATCACCTGCATATATCATAGGTATTCCACCATACGTTAAAATGATACCATGCATCATTAGAATTTTTGAAATAGCATAATCAATAATATTCTTATTTTTTTGTTCTAAAGCAGTTTCTAATCCTAATAAAGAGGCTGCGCTCCCTGTAATTCTTCCATCACCGTTTTTAGGATTGTACATGAACATGAGGCCTTTGGCCGGTGACCATGCTAACTTACCACAGTAATAATTTAAAATAAACCTTTTGTGCGCGGTAGGGTCAAAGCCCATTGCACGTACAAAATCATCATCATAACCTAGTCCGATATCATCATGGCACCGTATATAATTGATCCATGTAGCATCACCTGGTTTATCAGGAATTTCGGTTAAACTTTTATGCATTAAAGATGCTTTTTTGGTAGCGACTGAATTCCATAACAATGCCATCAAAGAGGCATTATATGCAACTTCACATTCATTACCTTCTATCATGTCTTCCCCAAAATATTTAATAATATTTCTAGGAGCCACAATAGCTTCGGCTAATAGAATTACACCTGGTGCAATAACCTGTAAGCACATTCTAAATAGCGAAATAAGCGTATGTGCTTCAGGTAGGTTTTGTGAAAGTGTGCCTAATTTTTTCCATAAAAATGCAAGGGCGTCAAAACGAATAACATCCACCCCTAGGTTTGCCAAAGCCATTAAATTACCTAGCATTTCAATGAATACCTCAGGGTTTTTATAATTTAAATCCCATTGATAATTGTTAAAACAGGTCATTACCCATTTGTCCATTTCCTCATTATAGGTGAAATTTCCAGGAGCAGATTGCGGGAATATTTCTGGAAGGGTTTTCTCGAATTCATCTGGTATATATCGGTCGTGGAAAGTGTAATAATAATCTTGATATTTTGCGCTTCCTTTTTTAGCTTTCTGAGCCCATTCAAATTCATCGGAAGTATGGTTAACTACAAAATCTAGCATTAAGAATATTTTTTTCTCCCTAGCTGTTTTGGCTAAAGCAAGAAAGTCATCCTTAGATCCATATTTACTATCAATTTCATGGTAACTGTTTACCGCATAGCCGCCGTCATTTTCTCCAGAAGGGCGCGTGGTAATTGGCATTAGATGTAGAAAATTAATTCCAAGATTTTCAAAGTAGGGCAACTTTTCTTTTAAGCCGTTTATATTTTTATTGAAGCGGTCTACATACAATTGCATGCCCACCATTTTCTCACTTTGATACCAGTTTCCAGAATTTAAGCGTTCTATGTCTTGTTTTTTTAATTCAATAGGTCGCTCATTAAACAGATGTTCTAATTGATCTAAGAGCTCAAAAAAATAAGTATTATGTTCTGTGTTTTGGTATAATGAGAAGAATTGTGTCTTTATAAGCGATAGATTGGTAGACAGCCTTTGTTCGTATAGAGATTTTAATGGTGACCCGCCTTTTTTCTTTTGACTTTTAGAGGCCAATAAGCGATGTAATTCGGCTTGGTTCATTCTAAGAATCTAATTGTTGTAATGTGGGTAACGATTCAATGGCACCAAAATTAGTGGTGGTTATAGCACCAGCTTTATTTGCTCTAGCGACCATATTGGTGAGAATACTTTCGTCTGCTAATAATTCATCGATACTAGAATATTTAGCTATTTGTTGCAACAAACATCCAATAAAAGCATCGCCAGCACCAGTGGTATCTTTCGGCCTAACTTTTATACTAGGAATAGTTTTTTGAAAATTTTTGGTGCTAAGCCATGTTCCTTCGCTACCAAGCGTAATGACTATGATTTTTGTACCCATTTCATGAAGAACAACACAAGCTTCTTTTACATCTTCTTTACCCGAAAGAAGTTGAGCTTCTTCTAAGCTAAACTTACATAAATGTGATTTTTCAATGAAAGATTGACATTTGCGTTTAAAAATATCAACTTTATTTTTCCAAAGGTCCACCCTATAATTCGGGTCGAAACTTATCAATGCATTTTTGGTTAGACCATCGAATAAATACCTGCTGTATGTATCTTCTAAAGGACCTCCTAAAAGTGCGGTCGCGGCACCAAAATGCATAATATTATTTTCAAAATCAGACTTATGAGAAGAATCGTAAGTAAGCTCTCTATCTGCCCCGCGGCTAAAGACGAAATCACGTTCACCATCTTCGTCTAAAGAAACAAATGCCAAGGTTGTAAATGTATCAGATTTTTGAGCCAGAGAAATATCTACTTTTTCATTTTCTAGAATGCGTAATAAAAAGGTGCCAAAGGGATCTTTACCTACGCAACCAATAAAAATGCTGTCGCCGCCAAGTTTACTTATAGCACAGCAAACATTTGCAGGTGCACCACCGGCTTTTTTAGAAAACTCCTTCGCCTTCGATAAATCTTTGCCTTGGTTTTCAGCAACAAAATCGATCAACAATTCACCAATGCAAAATATCTTTTTCATGAATCTAAATGAAAATTAGAATTTCTAAGTTAATTAGAAATTGTAGCTATTTCCTAAATAATCTTAAGTAATTATTAAATTTTGATGGTAAGTAGCTTATTTTTTTCAATTAAAACACTTCTTTTTTTGGGTCTGAGAATGAATTCCATATCTTGAATTACATATTTAAAAAACATTCTAACCATGAGCATATTTGATGAAATTAAAAAGAAACTAAGTCATGAGTTTATTGATATAATCGAATGGCTCGATATTAATAATGAGACTATTGTTCATCGCTTTGAACGTTATCAAAACGAGATTAAGAATAATGCGCAACTAATTGTTCGCGAGGGGCAAACTGCAGTATTTATAAATGAAGGGCAGTTGGCAGATGTTTTTAAACCAGGAACATACACATTAAGTACAAAAAATCTTCCTATTCTAACCACGTTAAAAGGATGGAAGTATGGTTTCGATAGTCCCTTTAAAGCTGAGGTTTATTTTGTAAATACCCGCTTGTTTACTGATGAGAAATGGGGGACCAAAAACCCATTCATGTTAAGTGACGATAGGTTTGGCTTGGTTGAAATACGAGCTTTTGGAACCTATAGTTTTAGAATTAATGATCCGGGTAAATTTATTATAGACGTTGTAGGTACCGATGGTAATTTTACAAATTATGAAATTAACGAACACCTAAAAAGTTTAATTGTAACCCGCTTTACCGATACGGTGGGGGAAGCTAATTTGCCAATTGAGTTGTACGCGGCAAATACTAGTGAGCTTTCAGAAACATGCCAAGTGGTTATGCAGCCAGAGTTCAACAGGGTTGGTATCGAATTAGAGAAATTCTACATCGAAAATGTTTCAATGCCAGAAGAACTGAAAAAGGAAATTTTTGAATACAGTCGATTAGATAAATTAGATATGGCCAAGTTAGCGCAGTTTAAAGCTGCAAAAGCTATGGAATTAGCTGCTAAGAATGAAGGCGGTACAGCAGGTGCGGGCATGGGCATGGGTATGGGTTTTGTCTTGGCACAACAAATGGGTGGCATGATGGGTCAGCCTGGCACACAACCTTTTGGAGGTCAAGCAGCACAATCACAGGCACCACCACCAGTTCCTGCTCAAGTTGTTTATTTTTATGCTGTTAGCGGTCAACAATTAGGGCCAGTTTCTTTTGAGAAATTGAAAGAACTGTTTGCTAGCAGAATAATTAATAGAGATTCACTTATTTGGAAACAAGGCATGGCCAGTTGGACGGAGTTAAAAGAAATAGAAGAACTAAAGTCTTTCTTGGGAGGTAATACCCCTCCACCATTACCAACTGCATAATTTTAACTGAAAGCAGATAAACAAACCCTTTTAATTTTAGGGATACGCTCTATGGACGATATTCAAAAATCGGAGTATAAAAAAGCATGTGCCAATTGTGGCGCCGAGTTAAAGTTTAAACCAGGTTCGCATCAACTTACATGCGAATATTGTGGGTATGAAGAATTTATTGAACAATCTAAAAGTAGTTTTGAGGAACTCGAGTTAGAACATTATTTAAAGATTGTTGGCGAGAATGCCTATACAGAAACTATTGAGCTTTTACATTGCAAAAATTGTGGCGCCAACCAGCATGTAGAGGAAAATTACAAATCGCTGAATTGTGTTTATTGTAGCGAGCCATTAATTCGTGAAGACATTGAAAAAGAAGGGTGGATTATACCCGGAGCCTTAGTTCCTTTTCAACTCGATTCAAAAAAAGCCCAATCCATTTTTAAAGATTGGGTAGGTAAAATTTGGTTTGCTCCCGACAATCTAAAAAAGGCAGCCCTTGATCCAGAAGGGCTGCATGGACTTTATATGCCTTACTGGACTTTTGATGCCAATCTGAAAGCATCTTATCAGGGGCAACGAGGCGATTATTATTATGAAACCCAGACTTATAATAGTAATAAAGGTAAGCGCACAAGACAGGTGCGAAAAACAAAATGGAACTATGTTTCTGGTAATATTGATGGTTTTGTAGATGACATTCTTATAAACGCTTCTGAAAAGAAACGTAAAGAAATTCCGCCTAAAGTTGCATTTTGGAACCTTAAAGATTTAGTAGTATTTAATTCTAAATATTTATCAGGTTTTGTGACAGAAAAATATACAGTTTCATTAAAAGAAGGGCATCATAAATCTTTTCAAGAGGCCAAGAATATTGCCTATAATTGGATTCGTCGAGATATTGGCGGCGATACTCAAAGAATAGCGAATGCTGATATTAAATTATCAGATGAAAAATTTAAACACATTTTACTTCCAATTTATCTAAGTTCTTATAGGTATGATGGTAAGGAATTTAATTTTTATATCAATGGACAAACAGGTGTTTTAAGTGGCAATAGACCCTATTCATTTTGGAAAATCTTCTTTTTAGTGCTTTTTATCCTTGTGATAATAGCAGTATTTGCGACTTTTGCTAAATGAGTTTAAAAAGAACACTGGTAATAGGTGACATTCATTCAGGATTAAAAGCTTTGAAACAAGTATTTCATAAAGCGACAATTACGGAGAATGATACCCTAGTTTTTTTAGGAGATTATATTGACGGATGGAGTGAAGCTGTTGAAACTATAAATTATCTAATACAACTTAAAGAAGATTATAATTGTGTATTTCTAAGAGGTAATCATGATGAACTCTGTTATGAATGGTTAACAGGGGCAAGCGACAACCCAACTTGGTTTATGCATGGTGGTGAAGCAACCGTAAATTCTTATGCTAGCATAACGGATGAAGCTAAAAGTATGCACCTTAAATTTTATGAAGATTTAGAGAATTATTATCTCGATTCAAAAAATAGATTGTTTTTACATGCTGGTTTTACCAATTTGAAAGGAATTGAATTCGAATATTTTAAGAAAACATTTTATTGGGATCGCACCTTGTGGGAGTTGGCTCTTTCATTAAACAAGGAGTTAGATGAAGAACATATTCACTACCCAAAAAGACTTAAGAATTACTCAGAGATATATATTGGGCATACACCTGTAACACGAATTGGTAAAACAACACCCCAAAATGCAGCAAATGTTTGGAATATTGATACTGGTGCAGCATTTAAAGGTCCATTAACGATATTTGATGTAAACACTAAAAAATATTGGCAAAGCGAGCCAGTTTATACCTTTTATCCCAATGAAAATGGCAGAAACTGAGAAAACTATTAACTTTACGTAAAAAGGAGTTGTTTTATTAACGAACTTTGATAAAAACTATATTATGCCGATTAAGAATATAAGATTAGAAGTAATGCAGGCATTAGAGCCACAGGTGGAGGGTTTTATGGATTCTTTCCTAATAAAGCCTGAAGATATATGGCAGCCAACAGACTTTTTACCTAATTCTGAAAAAGACACTTTTTTGCAGGAAGTAAAAGAACTACGAGAAGAGTCTAAAGATTTAGGATATGATTTCTGGGTTACTATGGTAGCTGATACCATTACCGAGGAAGCATTGCCAACCTATGAATCTTGGCTGATGGATGTTGTAGGTATTGATCAACATGGTGACCATAAAACTAATGGATGGGCAAAATGGGTACGCGCTTGGACTGCTGAAGAGAA
Organism: uncultured Maribacter sp.; assembly: GCF_963977385.1. Taxonomy (GTDB): domain Bacteria; phylum Bacteroidota; class Bacteroidia; order Flavobacteriales; family Flavobacteriaceae; genus Maribacter. The sequence continues at coordinate 452,697 of NZ_CAXBOU010000001.1, forward strand.
TAGACATGGCGATGTGTTGAACAAATATCTTTATTTATCTGGAAGGGTAAATATGAGAGAAGTTGAGTTAACCACACAACATTTAATATCTGATGGGTTTGATATTGGTACTGACCGTGACCCATATAAGAACTTTGTATACACCTCTTTTCAAGAATTAGCAACCAATATTTCGCATAAACGCGTTGGTCAAATGGCTAAGAAAAAAGGAAATGTACTATTAGGTAAGATGTGTACTATAATTGCAGGTGATGAAATGAGACATCATTTGGCTTATAGAGAATTTGTAAAAACCATTTTTGGTGAAGATCCTTCGGGAATGATGATTGCTTTTGCAGAAATGATGAAGAAAAAGATTGTTATGCCTGCTCATTTTTTAAGAGAATCAGGTGGTACGATAGGTTCTGCATTTGAAAATTTCTCTAATTGTGCTCAACGTTTAGGTGTGTATACAGCACAAGATTATGTTGATATTTTGAGCAAATTGAATGTTTATTGGGAATTAGAAGGAATGCGTTCCTTGAATGAAGAAGCCGAGAAAGCACGTGATTATTTAATTAAGCTTCCTGCGAGATTAGAAAGAATTTCAGAACGAATGAAATTTCCGCAAGACCAATATCATTTCAAATGGGTTGAAGCAAACGGAACATTATAAAGTAAAAAATCCCGATCAGTTATGATCGGGATTTTTTTTGGATTGAATGCTCTACTATAATTTACCGTGTTTATGTTCTTCTTGCCACTTGGATAATTCTTCCCATTTGCCTTCATAACACATTTTCGATTGCATTGGCCAAGAAGCTGGATCGTGAATTTTATATCTTGTTCCGCCGGTATCCAATATCTTTTGACAATCGACTAGGCTAGCTTCAGAGAGTGCTTTCCAAGTTTTTATGCCATGATCTTTAAACATGCCTTCAATTTTTGGACCGATACCTTCCACTAATTTTAAATCATCTTGTTTAATATTCTTGCCAAATACTGCTTTTGCAGCAGAAGCATCGAATGCGTTAGCATTACTTGTAGCGGCACCAGCAGCGAAAGAGGCGGCAGAAGCACCAAGGTTTGTACTTGGGGCACTAGGAGCAACCGGGGCAGGTTTCACAACTTTACTAGCAGCAATAACTTTTTGGTTACAAGCATCTAAATCTGCTTTTAGTTTGCTGTTACTTGTTTTAAGGTTTAATATTTCGGTAGAATTATCTTCTACTTTCGTAGACCCTTTACCAATAAGATAGCCTAAAATACCGCAGATGATTCCAACTAAAGCCGGAATTAACCAGCACCAAATATTTATATTTTCAAAATTCATGATTTACTTATTTATAGGATTAGTGTATGTTTTAATTTAATGTGATTACGGTTCGTCTATTTTTATTTTTACCTTCTTCAGTAGTATTACTTGCGATTGGTTCTGTTTGTCCTTTTGATGTTGCAACAATCTTATCTGCTGCAATTCCATTTTTCATTAGATAGTCTTTCGCAAAGTTGGCGCGATCTTGTCCCAGTCTCATATTGGTGCTAGCTTTACCAGTACCATCGGTATGACCTACAACATTTGCTTTAGCCCCATTAACTTTATCTAAATATCTAGAAATATCAGCTACTTTTTGGCGTTGTGCTGCATCTAAACTGATAGATGCTTCTGCCGTGTTGAAATGAAGAATCAATGGGTCTGCATTAATTTTTTCATATAGAACTTTTAATTCATCATCTGCAGTTTCTGACTTTTCTTCTATTCCGAAAGAAGCTGCTCCCCAATAAGTACCATCTTTGGCGATCATCTCCTCTACAAGTTTACCGGAAGTATTAATTTGTGCGGTAGATATACCTTTTGAAGCCAAATCATTCTTTATGGTGTTCGCTCTGGCAAGTCCTAAATTCGGGAATGCGGTGTTATTGTCTTCATCACTAGTATAATAGCCAGTAATGTTAATAACATTACTTTCATTAGTTTCCAAATGACCTTGTAAACCAGAAACACCCTTCGTTAATTCTTCACTTAAAGGCATTAAAATATTATGGGAGGAAACATTGAAATTGTAATTGTCGTTAGTGTTGTACGAAAACCCATTACCGTCAATGGTAAATGGATATGCGGTAGCCGCGGGTTCTTTGATGATTACTTGCTTTGTAGTAGGCTCTGTTGTAGCTGCTGCGCCGCATTCGCTACAACAGGTTATGTAAAAATACGTACCGGCTACAATGGTAATCAACATCAATAATAAATTGGTTGTTGTTTTCGTCATTGTTAATAATGTTTAGTGTTTAATGCACAATGTATTAAAAAATTCTTAAAAATGTTAAAACATTGCTGCCTAATTAGCTAATTATCAATCATTATGTGAATTTCCAGATATACTTAATTAGCTGCCAACTATACAATCTTTGAGTTTGAAAGTGAAAAAGGTGGAGCAACGAACAACTTTTAGTTGCAATTTTGCGTAAGTATTTTAAGTGTATATCTCCCCACAAAGTTTGGGCATTGAATAGACATTTTAAAGTCTTGAGTTAGTTGGTTAAAAAATCCTGTCCACGAAATAATGGACAGGATTTTTTTATGCCTATAATTTATCAAAGAAGAAATCCGATTATACAATATTTACAGAAAACCGTACAGATTTTGAATAAGGGGGTAAGATATTTTGGTAATTTAATACAGAGGATAATACACTATACCAATGAAGAAAAAAATAAAAGGTGTAATAAATTTCCTTTGCATGTTTATCGTATTGGGCATTCAAACCCTATTACACGGCAGCTGGTCTCACGAATCATCGAATGGAAAAACAGCTTAAGGTATAAACATGCAAAGGAAATAATATTTAATTTATAGATCGAACTTTATACCCTGAGCTAATGGTAACTCTGTGGTATAGTTAATTGTATTGGTCTGTCTTCTCATGTATACTTTCCAAGCATCAGAACCGCTTTCACGACCACCACCTGTTTCTTTTTCACCACCAAAGGCTCCACCAATTTCTGCACCTGATGTACCAATATTAACATTAGCGATACCACAATCACTACCCCATGCAGAAAGAAAACGTTCCGCTTCACGAAGATTATTGGTCATTATTGCTGATGAAAGACCTTGAACAACACCATTTTGTATGGCTATTGCATTTTCAACGTCTCCAGAGTATTTTAAAAGGTATAAAACTGGTGCAAAAGTTTCATGCTGTACTATTTCAAAATCGTTCTTAGCTTCGGCTATTGCAGGTTTCACGTAACAACCACTTTCATAACCTTCGCCTTCTAACACTCCACCTTCTACAATCAGTTTACCACCTTCGGCAACCACTTTTTCTAATGCTTTCTTGTACTGGGCAACTGCATCTGTATCAATTAATGGACCTACATGATTATTTTCATCTAATGGATTTCCAATCCTTAATTGTTGATAGGCAGCAACTACGGCATCTTTAACTTTGTCGTACATTGAGTCATGAATAATCAATCTTCTGGTTGAGGTACAACGTTGACCAGCGGTACCTACGGCGCCAAATACAGCGCCAATAACCGTCATTTTTAAATCAGCATCTGGAGTTACGATAATGGCATTGTTACCACCAAGTTCTAACAATGATTTACCAAGACGCGCTGCTACAGCTTGAGCTACAATTTTACCCATACGAATAGAACCGGTAGCAGATACTAACGGAATTCTGTTGTCTTGGGTCATTAGCTCGCCAACTTTATAATCACCATTAATAAGGCAAGAAATACCTTCTTGCAAATTATTGGCTTTAAGAACTGAAGAAGCTATATTTTGACATGCGATTCCACATAAAGGTGTTTTTTCTGAGGGTTTCCAAACACAAACATCACCACAAATCCAAGCTAATGCTGTATTCCATGCCCAAACGGCCACTGGAAAATTAAATGCAGAAATTACACCTACTACACCTAAAGAATGATATTGTTCGTACATTCTATGACCAGGTCTTTCAGAATGCATTGTTAGTCCATGTAATTGACGAGAAAGACCAACTGCAAAATCACAGATATCTATCATTTCCTGAACTTCACCTAACCCTTCTTGATAACTTTTCCCCATTTCATAGGAAACTAGTTTACCTAAAGGCTCTTTAAGCTCTCTCAGTTTGTCACCAAATTGTCTTACAATTTCACCTCGTAGTGGTGCCGGTTTTGTTCTCCATTCTTTAAAAGCAACGGTAGCTGTACTCATTACTTTTTCATAATCAGCTTTAGTGGTTGTTTTCACTTTAGCGATTAACGAACCATCTACTGGGGAGTATGAAGAAATAATATCTCCTGATGCAAAATTGTTAGAACCTGTTGAGGTACCTTCATTAACATCCTTTATCCCTAATTTTTTTAGGGCATCATGAATTCCAAAATCTGCTGCTATTTTTGACATTTTATAACTTTTTATACGGTTTCTGTTAGATTTATTACAAAAATACGAAGAATATTATGCTTTAAGCGAACCTAATGCCCACAATCAAAATTTTATGATAATCCAAAGTACGATTCCCATAAATGCTGGAACACTCTGAATATAGAAAATCTTTTTAGTAACCGAAATGGCACCATATAAACCTGCTACGAAAACACAGCCCAAAAAGAAAAGGGCAACATTACCTGACCAAACTGGATCGTTAATGAATAAAGCCCAGAGTAAGCCCGCAGCTAAAAACCCGTTGTATAGCCCTTGGTTGGCGGCCATTTGTTTTGTAGGTTCAAACAAATCTTGAGGAAAATTTTTAAAGACCTTTCGACCTTTTGTAGTCCATGCAAACATTTCCATCCAAAGAATATAAATGTGCATCAATGCAACAAATGCGGTAATTATTTTGGCAGCTAACATCATTCTTCTTTGGCTATAAAGCGTTTGTCTACAGGCATTATAGTGCCGCAGTTATCGCAGGTTCTTAACTTTTTTGAACTGTAAAAGTGCTTAAAATGTTTTAGAAAATCTTTTTCAATGTCATGAAGTGTAAAATAGGCTTCATATAACTTGTGATTACAATTATCACAAAACCATAAAAGACCATCATCAACATTCATATCCGCTCTTTTGCGCTCAATGACCAAACCTATGGATCCTTCTTTGCGTTCAGGAGAATGAGGAACTTTGGCAGGATGCAGATACATGTCACCAGGCCCTAATTGCATTGTTCGTTTTTTGCTATTTTCTTGAATATGAATTTCTATATTCCCTTCTAACTGGTAAAAAAGCTCTTCTGTTTCGTTGTAATGATAATCTTTTCTAGCATTTGGCCCAGCTACTATCATTACTATATAGTCGCCCGAATCTATGTAAAGATTTTTATTACCTACAGGGGGTTTGAGAAGCGCTCTGTTATTTTCAATCCATTTGTTTAGATTGAATGGTCCTTTAATACTCATTTGATGAAATTTATCTGAAAGTTAAATAAACCGTTGCCTCTTACCTAAAACAAAAGCAAAAAAAAAGCCTTTGCAATGCAAAGGCTTTTTTGAAAGATTTAATATTATGTTCATCTATAAAATAGCTGCGTAAAGTAAAGATCTCCGTTACTGTTTGGTCTAATACTTATTGCAGAATGGGTGTAATCACCTTCAATATTAATTCTATGTCCTGGGCTGTCTAACCAAGCTTCGAAAGCTGCTTCTAAAGTATCATAGTTCCTTGCCACATTTTCCGCAACAAATACTGCACCTGTTCTTTTTGAAATATTTTCTGCGCGTTCAGAAAATTTATCGTGGCTAATATTTCCTTTATCAATCATGTAGTTGGTATGAAGACCTGTATAGTAATAAGTAGAGCTTTCAAATTCCAATTTATTTAATCCGATACTAGCTCTATAGTTATTCATCATTACGAAAAGCTCAGATTCAATAGTACTATGAGTATCAGAAGAAATCAATGTAACTTTAGATGTCAAATTATCACTACTTTTTTCGTAACCTGTAAAATTTTCGTATTTAGAACAAGATGTGATTAACAATAGGAGTAATACTAAATAAGGGGAAGCTAATTTCATGTTGGGGAACATACTTTAAGTTAATAATAATACGAAGGTATGCTCATGATTATCAATACGATGAAAAAGTTCTTTATCCTTACCGATAAAATCGTTAAGCTGCGGTATTAGAGAGGATGGGGTCTAATCGATTAAAGTAGAATCGATTTCATCGTAAAAATGTGCATTTAGTATGATGTTTGGCAGATAATCTAGAAAACAATTCACATCAACCATAAAAAGTTGATAAAAGTGTTAATTTGATATTTTTTTTAGATTGTTAGATGAGATTATAGTTTAAAATTTCTCTATTGCTTATAAAAAAGTTGAGTAAAATAGAAATTACCTTGTTCATCCTTCTTTACACTAATACCGGTATGGGTGAAATCACCTTCCATAGTTTTCTTGTGACTACTACTCGTATACCAACCTTGAAAAGCATCTATTGCCGATTGATAATCTTTGGCTACATTTTCCGCTACCATTTCAACTTCAACTTCTGAATTGATGTTCGTAGCTCTTGAGCTAAAATTATCGTGGCTAATACTCCCTTTTGCAATCATATAATCAGTATGAATGTTGGCGTATTTATAGGCTATATTACTAAACTCGAGAGCATTGGTATTTAAAGTTAACCTGTGCTCATTCACAATATCCAATAGGTCCTGCTCTATAGTTATAACATTTTCTGCTTCTAGTACAGGTGTCTCCTCTAAGGAATCACTTGTGCAAGAACCAAGAAAAAGCAATAAAAAGACAGGGACCGCGTATAGCAATCTCATTTTCATATAGTGTCTTTTTGTTATAGCCTTTCGGCTTAGCGCAGTAGGTAAGTAAGATGAGAATGTTCTAAGTTCTCTGTCGATAGGGGTATCGATACAGTAATATTATTGAAAATATAAATGCAGCAAGGAAACATAAATGCTTATTCGATAAAGTGTATGAAAAGTAAGATTAGTGTACTATTAAATCAAATAGAAATAGGGTCGTCAGAAGTCTCTTTTGGTAGAACTTCTTTCTTAATTACGTTTTCAAAAAGTAAAGCACCAACTTCTCTAATAGGTTGGTAGAGAATAGATTCCTCTTTGGTTTCATCATCTAAGAGATTAAATGTACTATCCATTCTATCAAAAAATATAAACGCAGCGCCTAAAATAATGGCAACTTTTAAAACACCAAAAATACCACCTGCAATCTTATTTAAAAGACCAAGCATAGCAAAGTTTGCTACTTTGGTTAATAATTTTCCCGCTAAGTGAACAATGATAATAATTAAAATGAAGGTAATTATAAAGGCGATAATACTCATGTTACGTTCATCCCATTCAAAATGTTCTGATAAATAATTACCAGTGATGTATGAAAAGTGTATTGCTCCAAATATACCTGCAATTAATGCGACAATAGAGGCTATTTCCATAAAAAGACCATTTTTAAGACCTTTCCATAAGCCCCAAATCAGTGGTATTCCAAGAAGTATATCTAAAAGCCCCATTCGTAAAGTGTTTTAACAAATATAGAACTTTGAGTTGTACCTTTGAAATGTCTAAACAATAGCACAGCAAGACATAAATAATATGGCGAGGGATATACAATTAAAAGAACGGTGGAATTTTTTAGTGGAAAAGCTTTCTGTAAAGTTTTCCGATGGTGATCCATTAGAATTGGATGCGATTATATATTTGGTAGGCGTTCAAGAATTAGGACAATACCATAGAAAATACAAGAAGGATGATAAATTAGATTTAATGCATATTGCTATCTGTCGACTTTTAGAACCTTACGGATTTTATGAGTTTAGTTTTTTTGATGAGGATGGATGGCCTCATTACACTATTAACGAGGAATTACCTCCTTTAAAGGCAGGTGAACAAACGGTGTTGATGAAAGAGGCTATTGTTAGTTATTTTGTAGAAAAAGAGTTTATAAAGTAAAAATTGTATCGCGAATATTTATTGATAGTTTTCTCTTCAGAAAAGTTTAGTTTACACTCTTCAATAAGATTTTGATTTCCTAAATTTTTTTGCGTCAGCCTTCATTAGTTTAATTAATTGAATTTTTGAAATAGACTCTAAATCCGCTATATTTAGAGAAATAACTACACTCAAATGGCAAGGCAATTTATAATTTCATTAGATCAAGGTACTACAAGCTCAAGAGCTTTATTGGTAGACCATGAAGGTGCTATTCAAGGAATGGTTCAAAGGGAATTCAAACAAATATTTCCAAAATCGGGGTGGGTTGAACACGATCCAAAAGAAATATTATCATCCCAAATGGAAGTTTTGCAAGAACTCCTAAAAAAGGAAAAAGTAAAACCCTCGGAAATAGTAAGTATTGGTATAACCAACCAAAGGGAAACAACAGTTGTTTGGGATAAAAATACTGGTGAGCCAATCTATAATGCTATTGTTTGGCAAGACAAACGAACTGCCGATATCTGTGAACATCTAAAAAAAATCGGACTTACTGAACATGTAAAGAAAACTACAGGTCTTGTAATTGATTCTTATTTTTCGGGTACTAAAGTAAAATGGATTTTAGATAATGTTCAAGGTGCCAAGAAAAAAGCTGAAGATGGAGATTTGTTAATGGGGACAATAGATACTTGGCTAGTTTGGAATATGACCAACGAACATAACCATTGTACTGATTATACGAATGCTTCTCGTACCATGATTTATGACATTGTAAATTTAAAATGGGACGATAAAATGCTTAAGGCTTTGGGTATACCTAAAACTATGTTGCCAGAAGTAAAACCTTCTGCGGCACATTTTGGCGATTTTGAATACGAAGGTATTAAAATTCCGATTTCAGGTATCGCGGGTGATCAACAAGCAGCACTTTTTGGTCAAGGATGTTTTAAAAAGGGTTCGGCTAAAAATACGTACGGGACAGGTTGTTTTATGTTAATGAATACAGGAGAAGAACCTCAATTTTCTAATAATGGCCTTTTGACAACTATTGCCTACGGATTGGATGGAAAAGTCAATTATGCACTAGAAGGTAGTGTTTTCATAGCAGGCGCGGCCATACAATGGCTTAGGGATGGTTTAGAATTGATTGAAGATGCAAAGGAAACTGAAGATTTGGCCAATTCAATAGAAGGTGAAAACCCTGTGTATGTCGTTCCTGCCTTTGCTGGGCTAGGAGCTCCGTATTGGGACATGTATGCAAGAGGTGCCATATTCGGACTTACAAGAGATACTGGCAAAGCTCATATTGCTAAGGCGACATTAGAGTCACTTGCCTATCAAACGAAAGATATTTTAAAAGCTATGGAAGATGACTCAGGTATTCAACTGAAAAACCTTCGTGTAGATGGTGGTGCATGCGCCAATAATCATTTAATGCAATTTCAGGCCGATATATTGGATACGGAAGTCCATAGACCAGAAATTATTGAATCCACAGCTATGGGAGCAGCCTTTTTAGCTGGTATTCAAGTTGGTTTTTGGAAGCAATCTGATATTGATGAAAACCGACCAATGAATCGTATTTTCAAACCTACTTTTGATAGGGTGAAAAGAAAACGTTTATATAAAAAGTGGCAAAAAGCAGTTGAAAGATGTAAAGGTTGGGAAGAGGAATAATTTACTGACAACCGATTTTTCAATTAAATAATTTTATCAAGCAAATTTTAGAGTACTCCTGTCCATATCTTTGATATAATAGTCGGGTTTAAAATGTATTTCGACTATTAACATCCGAAGAAAATTAAATAGACCTCAACTGATGAAAAATATAAAATTTACCAATTTAGAACGTCAAAAAACGATTGATAACATAGAGTCAGAAGAATTTGATTTAGTCGTCATCGGTGGTGGAATTACTGGTGGTGGAATTGCCTTAGACGCGGCTTCACGAGGTCTAAAAGTTGCCTTATTAGAGAAAGGTGATTTTGCTTCAGGTACTAGCAGTAAATCCACGAAATTAATACATGGTGGTCTTCGTTACCTAAAACAATTTGATTTTTGGTTGGTGAAAGAAGTTGGTTCTGAGCGCGCTATAGTTCATAAACTAGCACCTCATTTGGTGTTACCCGAAAAAATGTTATTACCATTAATAGAAAATGGTTCGTACGGCAAATGGTTAACTTCTATTGGCCTTAAGGTTTATGATATTTTGGCTCAGGTTACGGGAGATGATAAACGAAAAATGCTAGAAAAGAAAGAGGCCATGAAATTGGAGCCTCTTTTGCCAAAGAAAATTCTGAACGGCGCAGGATACTATGCAGAATATAGAACAGATGATGCCCGTTTAACCATAGAGAATATTAAAACTAGTTTACTTTTTGGAGCTCAAGCATTGAACTATGCCAAGGTTAATGAATTTGTTTATGATAATGAAAAGGTTGCAGGTGTAAAAGCTATAGATGAAACCACGGGCAAAGAATTTACCATAAAATCTAAGTTTGTGATTAGTGCCGCTGGCCCATGGGTAGATGAATTAAGAAGTTTAAATAATTCTAAAAAAGGAAAGCAATTACATCTTACTAAAGGTGTGCATTTGGTTTTTCCTTATGAAAAACTGCCGGTAAAACAATCTTGTTATTTCGATATACCAGATGGTCGAATGATGTTTGCTATTCCAAGAGGTAAGATTACGTATGTAGGTACAACAGACACTAATTATAATGATAATAAAGATAATGTTCGTACAGATTTAGCAGACGCTATTTATTTGATATCTGCCGTAAATAATATGTTTCCTGATATTAATTTAGAATTGGATGATATTGTATCGTCTTGGGCAGGTCTACGTCCTTTGATACATGAGGAAGGTAAATCTGCTTCTGAATTGTCGAGAAAGGATGAAATTTTTGTTTCTGATACTGGTTTAATTAGTATTGCTGGCGGTAAATTAACCGGCTATAGAAAAATGGCAGAGCGTGTAGTTGATCGCATTGCTAAAAAGATGGAAGAGGAATATGACATTGAGCTAAAAGAGTGTTTTACTGAGAAAATATTTCTTTGTGGAAATGATGATTTTAAAAAGTTTAAACACGTAAAAAAATACATTGCTAAAATTTTTGATAGGATTAAAGGTGATGAGTTTACCGAACATGATGCTTGGTTCTTAGTAACCAATTATGGAAAGCAGACAGAGGTGATTCTAGATAATTACGCAAAAATTGTTGAGAAAGATAAATATGTTCGCCTTGCAAAAGCAGAACTTGCTTTTGGTATCGATTATGAAATGGTTCAGAACCCTATGGATTTCTTTATAAGAAGAACGGGTAGGTTATATTTTGATATCGATAGCATTCGTACCTTGATGAAACCTATCTTAAAAGAATTTCAGAATAGATTCGGTGTTGAAGATTCAGTTGTAGAAGAGTGGAAAACCATTTTAAAAGCAGAGATTAAAGAGCATTCAAATTTCTCATTGGAGAGGCGCTAATCTAATTTGTCCGTCAAATCGAGAAACACTTTCTTAGGATTTTTGTTTTCGTAAAGTACTTGGTAAACTGCGTCAATAATTGGTGTTTTAACCTTTTTCTTAAACCCTTCTTTTATAGTATAAGCACTTTTTGCGGCATAATACCCCTCTGCAATCATACTCATTTCCATTTGAGCGCTTTTTACGGTATACCCTTTTCCAATCATATTACCGAACATTCTGTTTCTGCTAAAGATGGAATATCCGGTCACTAAAAGGTCTCCTAAATAGGCAGATTTGTTAATGTTTCGGTCAATATTATGAATACGTTTGGTATAGCGTTTCATTTCCCGAATGGCATTACTCATTAATACGCTTTGAAAATTATCGCCATAACCCAATCCGTGAGCAATACCCGCCGCTATAGCATAAATATTTTTCAACATAGCTGCGTATTCAGTACCTATAATATCTTTACTAATATTAGTTTTGATATAATTGCTCGATAGGTTTTTGGCTATGAGTTTAGCTTTGTCTTTGTCTGCACAGGCAATGGTCAAATATGAAAGCCTTTCCATAGCAACTTCTTCCGCATGGCATGGGCCGGTTATAACACCAATGTGTTCAAAGGGTATTTTATAGGTTTCATGAAAATGTTCGCCAACAATCAAACCCGATTCTGGTACAATACCCTTAATGGCAGAAAATATAATTTTATCAATTATAGGCGTATTAAGTTTTTCTAATTCACCTACCAAAAAAGCTGATGGTATGGCAAAAATTAGAATATCAGCAAATTTTACGGCTTCGTTAATATCATCTGTTAAGAATAACTGTTCAGTTTTAAACTCAACCGAAGTAAGATAATTTGGATTGTGCTTTTGAGTTTTTATATGCTCGATAGCGTCTGAATTACGCATGTACCAACCTACTATTTCTTGATTATTGGTCAACATTTTTACAATGGCAGTTGCCCAGCTACCACCACCTAATACTGCAAATTTCACATCCTTTTCCATGCTACAAATTTACCAATAATTTGTGTGCACATCATCAGCTTAACATCAGTGTTTTACAAATTTTGGCATGGTGATTGTTTCTATGTTAGTAATCATAAAATAAAATCATATGAAAACAATAAAACTACTTACAGGTTATTTTCTTTTGGCCACTTTAATGGTTTCTTGTTATGCAGATGTAATTATAGAAGATGATTTTATTGAAGAATCTACTTTTAATACAGATCAAGTTTTACAAAGTTTTGATTTATGGTATGTAGATATCAACGCCACACAAGGCAATGGTGAGGTTCCTTTTTTACAAAGAGCTTTTACCGTTTCTTTTGACCGAGGTATACTTTACGCTAATAATAATATTGTTGGTATAGGTAAAACAGGTGGCGGTTATGGTATAGATGTTGGGACATTTGGCACATTAAGGGGTATTGTAGATATAGACCACGATATTGATGGCCGTTGGGCTTTAGAAGTGTTTGCTATAAATAGAAATACAATAGAGCTATATGATGCCAGAAGTGACACCTCTTATTTCCTAAAAGGATATCAAACAAATACATTCGACTATGATATGGTTTTCTATGATAATATCAATTACTTCATTCAAGAATATGATGCATGGGAGAAAATATACACAAGTGAGACCGGAGCTTTAAATGATTTTGATGATGAAAATTATTTACAGTTTTTACCAAGCTTTTTTAGGTCGTCTTTAGATACGCCAAATACAAACGTTTCTAATTTACAATGGGATTTTGAAGGAGATTATGAAGTGTATGATATACAAGGAGACAGTTCTTTAAAAGCCTTGACCTTAGACTATGATTTCTTTAGTGACGATTATTTTGAATTATATGTAATTAACGATAGTACTATAGAATTATATCACCCAGATAGTGGAACCACCTATGAATTTAGAGGTAGGGGATATCAAGAATATTTAAAATCTGCAAAAGGTGATGATAGTAAAAAAAGAATTAAATCTTCGAACCCTACAATGAATGTGCAACGGAAGAAGTTAAAATAGTTTTTAGGTTGGTTGTCTTATAAAGGCCCTATTCCCAGTGAATAGGGTTTTTTTATGATTTTGAAGAAACATCGCCCATAATTATTGAATCAATATGCATTGAATGTTCTGAGTGTAATACAGAAATATCACCCGTTGTTTCAAAAACTACCGCTTTTACTTGTGACAATTGAAGTACGTTTGCCTCTCGTAATTTTGCCATTAAATCTGCCTGACTTAACAGTGCCTTCTTTAAATTATCCTTAAAAATAGCACCATTTTGCATAAGTAAAATAGGGGTATTCGTAAGTGTCTTTTGAGCTTTGTTTGATGATGATATGATTTTAGCAAATACAGCTTGTAAAATTGCTAAGAGAGCCAAAGACACAATTGCAGGCATTAAACTTGAAATCGGTTTGTTTACGGCGTCTGCTAAAATAGAGCCCATTGCTATAGTTACTGCAAAATCAAAACTTGACATCTTTGCAAAAGTCCGTTTGCCAGTTATTCTTGTAATAAACATGATGTATAAATAAATACAAATTGCTGCAACACCCATTTCAACAATGGTGCTTATTGATAGAGGTTCAAAAATTTCCATACTGTTTTTTTAAAGGAGTATAATTTTAAATAGAATGACTACTTAAAATTAATGTGGTTTTCCTTTAAAGGTTTACTCTTTTGCATTTAATCATGATTCATTTCATGTGAAAGCATTAATTGGTCTGCAATCTCTTTTTAAATGCGGATGGATTTTCTCCTGTAACTTTCTTAAACGTTCTATTGAAATAAGACAGACTTTCAAAACCACATTCAAAGCATGTTTCACTTACATTCTTTCCGGTAAGCAACAATCGTTTAGACTGACTAATGCGATATTGATTTAAGAATTCTATAAATGTGCTACCTGTTGCTTTTTTGAAATAACGACAAAAAGCTGGTTTCGTTAAATTACAGAATTTTGCTACTTCGTCAACTGAGATTTTACCTTGATATCGTTCATCGATTAAGGCATAAATATCACGAATTCTGCTTTGCTCTTTTTTGCTATACCTATTTTTATAAGGCTTTTTATGTAAGAGTTCAAATTCATTACTTTGCGACAATCTTTTCAGAATACTCATGATGGCCATGAAATATTCAAAAGGTTTTAGGGTGTAAAGTTCTTTTAATAATTCACCAACAACTCTTTTAGTTTCCCCATGAAATGCAAGTCCATATCTCGATAAGTCAAGTAGCCGGTTCAAGCTTTGCAATTCTGGTATGGGGTCAACAAAAGTGTTTTTAAATGAAGGTTTTATATGTAAGACTTCTTCTCTGTAAGTTGTCTTAACTCCGTAGTCAAAATTCAAATGAGGAATATTTGAACCTATAAGAACAAGGTCGGTTTCTTCATACTCAGAAATGTGATCCCCAACATGTCTTGTGCCATTTGCACCTTCAATATAAACCAACTCATATTCTGGATGAAAATGCCAATAAAATAGATGGCTCAATTTAGGGTCGTGCAAAAGCCTAAACGGACTTTTAGAGTCAGGATCAATGGTTTCTAGTTTAATCTTCATGGGTTAAATGTAACAAAATTGCGTATATATTAAGGCATACGGCTTTATTAAATCAATATAGTTCAAATTATGGTCAATATTGCGGTAGTTTGAATTTTAAATGCTATGTAGTTTTATAAAATGCTTTAAACTTAAATTTCAGACAAAATGCAACAAACAAAAAACAAAGTAGAGCAAGGAAATAAAGGCCATGAAGCAATTCCTGGTAACCCATCTACTGCAACAAGCAGTAGTCAAAAATTGAATGATCGTTCTAATGGAAAACCATTGCGTGTATTAGGTGAAGATGATTGGCGGTTCTGGATGCAAAATGGTTATATAGTAATTAAGAATGCAGTATCAAAAGAACAAGCAAAACGTACAGCCGATTTTCTTTGGGAATTTGATGAAAAGAGTCCCGTCGATTCTTCTACTTGGTATACGCCACCACGTGCTGAAATGAAAATGAAAGAATTGACAGGCACAGGAATGGTTGAGGTATATAACCATCAGCATTTATGGAATAATAGGCAAATGCAAAGAGTATATGATGCTTTTGTAGATGTGTGGGGAACAGAAGAATTGTGGGTTACCATTGATCGAGCCAATCTCAATTTTCCATTACCTTCCGGTGTAGAAAAGAAGGGGTTTATTCATTGGGATTATGATCCAGAAACCAAGCCACAAAATGTGCAAGGGGTGTTGGCACTCGCCGATCAGGACGATGAGAATATGGGCGGTTTTCAATGTATACCTTGGTTGTATCGTAATTATGAGACTTGGAAACTTACACAGCCAGAAGATAGAGACCGTTTTCAGCCAAGTTTAGATGGCCTAGAAGATAAAATCGTAAAGGTGAAAATGGAGGCAGGTGATTTGCTAATCTTCAACAGTACTGAACCACATGGTATTCGGCCGAATAAATCCAAAGATAAGGTGCGTATAGCGCAATACATTTCTATGATGCCGGCAGAACCAGAAAATAAAGCATTGAAGAATTGGAGAATTAATTCATGGAAGCATAGAATTGCTCCAGAAGGCTATGCATTTCCGGGCGATCCACGTAATTGGGAGCAGACTAAATATGAAGCTGCTAAATTATCCTCTTTAGGAGAGAAATTATTAGGATTAAAAGACTGGTAAACAGATAATTTGGTAATAATCAGCATGTTTGTGGTG
Organism: uncultured Maribacter sp.; assembly: GCF_963977385.1. GTDB lineage: Bacteria > Bacteroidota > Bacteroidia > Flavobacteriales > Flavobacteriaceae > Maribacter. Next base: position 468,799 of record NZ_CAXBOU010000001.1, read on the forward strand.
AGGCCGGTAAATATTACTATTTTTGCGCCCTTTAAAAGAAAAGGTACATGGCGAAGATTTTTAATTTATTTGATTTTAAACAAAAAGTAGATTATAAGACAGAAATTCTATCTGGACTAACAGTTGCTTTGGCGCTGGTTCCTGAGGCTATTGCCTTCGCTCTAATTCCTGGTTTTTCTCCATTAACAGGATTATATGCAGCTTTTGTTTTAGCACTTATTACTTCAATCTTCGGTGGTAGGCCAGGTATGATATCTGGTGCAACCGGGGCAGTAGCGGTAATTTTTATCGGATTGATTTTAGAATTAAAAAGAAATTTTCCAGGGATAGAGCCAGAAACTATCTTAAATTATGTTTTTGCCACCGTGATAATTGCTGGTGTTCTACAAATATTGGCAGGCGTCTTACGACTAGGAAAGTTTATACGACTTGTGCCGCATCCGGTAATGTTTGGCTTTGTAAATGGTTTGGCAATAATCATATTCATGGCTCAGTTTCCAAATTTTTACCAAAAAGGAACTGACAATTTATTAACAGGTTCTAGCATGATCATAATGTTAGGTCTTACGTTACTTACCATGCTAATCATTTGGGGGTTACCAAAACTGACCAAAGCAATACCATCTTCATTAGTTGCCATCGTAGTAGTTTCTGCAGTTGTAATAGGTTTTGGTGTAGATACGTTGACTGTTGCTGATACCATGAGAGAAGGCGAATCAATAAAAGGTGGGTTTCCACCATTATCCATACCACAGATACCATTAACATTTGAAACTTTTAAAATAATATTTCCTTTTGCAGCTATTGTTGCTGGTGTAGGTTTAATTGAGAGTTTGCTGACTTTGAACATTATAGATGAGATTACCGAAACAAGAGGTAGTGGAAATAGAGAATGTGTAGCACAAGGTACTGCTAATATTCTTTCAGGATTTTTATCAGGAATGGGTGGTTGTGCAATGATTGGTCAAAGTTTAATTAATACGTCTTCTGGTGCTAGAGCTCGGTTGTCAGGTATAACTGCAGCAGTAATGCTTCTAGTGTTTATTATGTTCGGGTCTAGTGTAATTGAACGTTTACCAATGGCAGCATTGGTAGGGTTAATGTTTATGGTAGCTATTGGTACATTTGAGTGGGCCAGTTTTAAGACCTTTCGTAAAATGCCAAATTCTGATGTTGTTGTAATGATACTGGTTACGCTTATCACTGCCATTACGCACAATTTAGCGGTGGCTGTTCTTTTGGGCGTTGTTATTTCAGCATTAGCTTATTCTTGGGAAAATGCAAAAAGAATACGGGCAAGAAAGTATGTTGATGAGAATGGAGTTAAACATTACGAAATATATGGTCCTTTATTTTTTGGTTCAACAACCCTTTTCAGTGAAAAGTTTGATGTTGTAAATGACCCTAATGAAATTATTATAGACTTTCAAGAAAGTAGGGTAGCTGATATGAGTGGTATTGAAGCTTTAAATAAGATTACTGAAAGATATGCTAAGATTGGAAAAAAGGTTCATTTGCGTCATTTAAGTAAAGATTGTATTCGTTTGTTAGAGGATGCAGAAGAAATCATTGATGTTAATGTGATGGAAGACCCAACATATAAAGTAATGGTAGATAAGCCTAAAAAAGGTGAGGATAACTCAAAAAACCCTTTTAACCTTTGGGGCTTATAGGTTTAATCTATATACAATTTTAGTAGATATTTAATCTAGAAAGAATAGTTTAAAATTAATAATGATAGTAATGAGAATATTGCTGCAGGTAAAGATTTAAGTAGAGAATCTTTAATCTTGGCATTACAATCGCTCCGGTCATTAAAATAGCCATTATAAAAGTAGCTGGTAGCGATAACTCATTGATTCAGATAGAAATCATTAAACATAGGGCACTTAAGGCTTTAAGCGTTCCTATTATGTATAACATGGTTGTTAAAAATCGTAGGTAGAAAAATTCACTTTCATAGACGAGGCATCTCCACCTCTATAGTTCGGTTTTCTTATTGAATCTAAAAAACCAAACATGATGATAGCTATAAAAATAATTACCTTGAAAAAATAAGTATCTAAATCATTTTGTTCAATATAAAGCAAGTTATTATCTGATTCTCAAGAATATTTTTTGTCAACCAAGTTAATGTTGGTATTCTCGGCATTTTCATTTCTTTTTTTTGTTCTGAGCTGTTTGTTTTTGAAATTTATGGTGCTAGAGTTTAAGCGATATGGTTTTGAGAATTTTAGAACTTACTATTGTAAGATGCGATAGGTCTATTTATAGACTATTATTCTAAAAATTGGGTAATTATAGCAGGTCGTCTTTTGACTATTTCAATGGCTTTTGGTTTCATAGTCAGGTATAAAATCAAAGACACCTTTCTTCTTGCTTTCCCTTCCCTGTTTTATTGTTTTCTAAATATAATTTTATGTGTAGTATAAACTAAATCGGAAAAATAAATTGTTTGAGTAGATATTACATAGTAAGCGAAAAATAAGAAGCTTTTACTTTAGTTGAAATTTGTAGCGATTTTATCAAAAGCCGTAATTAAGTATACTAGTTATTATAAGAGCTATCATTACCTTTAATTAATAAAAAACTGACAGAATGCATACTAACGTGTTAGGTACTAAGTTAATTTCTTGTTGTTATGAACCTTTAACAGGTTTTTATCGTGACGGGTTTTGCCAAACGGGTTTTGAAGATAGCGGTACGCACACAGTATGTGCAGTTATGACGAAAGAGTTTCTAGATTATTCAAAAGAGCAAGGAAATGATTTGACTACGCCCATGCCTGAGTATAATTTTCCCGGACTTAAAGCAGGTGATAAGTGGTGTCTATGTGCATTGCGATGGAAACAAGCTGCGGATGCTGGTACAGCCCCTCCTGTGGTTTTAGAAGCGACTCATAAAAAAACACTAGATCTTATAGATTTCAGTTTACTTTTAGATGCAAAGTTTTAATATTTAATGATCTTAAGAAAATTTGAGAGATTTAAACTACCTGGCTATTTATAATTTTTAGAATCTTGTATTATAGAGAATTAAATTGTGCTTATTTTTAGAATATGAAATACAAATCATTAGTTGCTTTTTTGTTAGTTGGATTGTTATTGGGCTTGATAAATAGTTGTAAGATGGATGAGTTGAAAAAAGAGGAGGTTCTATTTGTTGGCACCTATACTAATAATGGTAGTGAGGGTATTTATCGTTATAATTTCAATCTTAAAACCGGTCAATTAGAGAATAAAAAACTGGCTGCAACTATTAAAAATCCTTCTTATTTAACGCTATCTCCCGATAGAAATACGATGTACGCAGTCAGCGAGGTCGATGATTTTAAGAAAGACGATGGCTCAATTACCACCTTTAGGGTAAAAGACACTTTACTAACAGAAGTAGGTGTTCAATCAACATATGGCGCTAACCCTTGTTATGTTGGCGTAAATAAAAGTGGAGACTTAGTTACAGTGGCTAACTATACTGGCGGAAATGTTGCATTGTATAATGCTTTAGATAATGGCGACCTAAGTAATGATACACAGATTATTGACCATAAGGTATTAGATACTGCTAAAACCGCTCATGCTCACATGGCTTCATTTATTAACGGAGAATTGTTTATTTCTGACTTAGGGTTAGATAGAATCGAAAAATATAGTAAAATAAATGGGCAGTTTTCTCCAAGCCCACAGAAGCAATTGGTTGTAGCAGAAGGTGCCGGACCTAGACATTTTGTAACTTCTAAAGATGAAAAATTTATTTATGTAATAAATGAATTGAATTCTACTATTACAGTGTTTAAATTGGACGGAGGAAAATATTTTGGTTTAAAGACTTACGAAACGGTTGCAGAAAATTTTAAAGGTGAAAGTTTTTGTGCCGATATTCATTTGTCGCCTGATGGCAAATACCTTTATGGAACCAATAGAGGGGAAAACACCATTGTCATCTTCAAAGTAGATGATACTAGTGGTACATTAGAATTAATTGGTAGAGAATCTGTAAAAGGAGATTGGCCTCGAAATTTTTCAATAGACCCTAGCGGAAAATATGTACTAGTAGCAAACCAACGTAGCAATAACATCGTTGTGTTTAAGCGAAATACTGAGCTCGGAACATTGAGTTTCGTTAGCCAAGTTGATTTGCCTAGTCCAGTTTGTTTGAAATTTTACTAAGACGTTTTAATAACCTGTAAAAGATCGTTTTTAGGCACTACACCCGATTGTCTCCAAACTTGTTTACCGTTTTTAAACAAAATCATAGTAGGAACTCCTCTTACCTGATATTGTGTGGCTAAGCTTTGATTTTTATCCACATCTATTTTAACGACTTTTATCGAATCGCCTAAATCACTTTTTACGTCTTTAAGAATTGGAGCCAGTGATTTACATGGTCCGCACCAGTCAGCGAAAAAATCGACTAGTACTGGAGTTTCTCCTTTTATTATTTCAGAAAATGATGCTTTCATAGTTCTTTGATTTTTATATGTTCAAAAAATTAATCTCTTGTAATATATGTTCTAAATGGAGTTGCATTAACAGACCCCTGTAGCTGGATCACAGCTCTCACCTTCACTAATTATATTTAACGGTGATACTTGTTGAAATGCCTCTATAAATGCAGATGGTGGTTGGGCGCCACTAATACCGAATTTGTCATTGATTATAAAAAAAGGTACGCTATTAACACCTCGCTGTTGATAATGCGCAATCTCTTGCTTAACGGCATAAGCGATGGTGTCATCATCTAAAACTTGTTTTGTTTTTTCTGCAGACCAATCGTATTCTGCCATTATTGAGCTTAACACGTCAACATTGTTCAGATGAAGGTTTTCATCAAAATATGCTTTCATAAAACGTTCTTTTAAAGCATCTTTAAATCCTTCTTCACCCGCTACATGTAAAAGTTGGTGTAAAGGTAATGTGTTAACGGCCAACCATTCTTTACCAAAATTAAAGGTAATTCCTTCTTCTCTACCGCTTTCTACTAGGCGATTAGTCATTTCTAAAGGACCTTCTAAATTGCCAAATTTATTTGTTAAATAAGTATCTCTATCCAAGCCTTCCTTTGGAATGTTAGGATCTAATTGAAATGGATGCCATTCTATTTCTATCGGAATACCATCCCACTCTTTAATAGCTTTCTCTAATCTTTTTTTACCAACATAACACCAAGGGCAAGCAACATCAGATACTATATCAATCTTTATTTTATCGTTTTGCATTTGATTTTCTTATTTCGAATTATATCTGTTTGGTCGTAGAAACATGATAAAACATACGCTTCATCAACCAAGTATTTTAATATAAAGTTAGAAGATTGATTTTAATTTTTAAAATGCATAATAGGAACATGGTTTTAAACTAAAAAACCCTTTCAAGGCATTGAAAGGGTTTTCTATAAAGCGTGTAAATTAGTTTAGAGGGTACGTAAGTATTCTGCTAAATTACGAGCATCTTCTTCACCCAAATTTTGGTTAAGCATAATAGCATTATTGTATTCTTTCAGTAATGCTTTTGCAATAGGATCTTCTTTCAACATTTTATCTGGATTGATAATCATGTTCATAACCCATTCAGGACTTCTACGTTCGTAGACACCTTTTAATGCTGGTCCTATCATACGTTGTTCTGCCATATGACAAGCGGTACATATCGCTTGAAATTTTTCTTTACCGGCGGCTGCCATTTCTTCATTAACAGTGTCTTCAAATTTAACACTGGTAATCGGACCTACACCTTTGTTGTCAAGATCTACAGGTACAGTTTCACTAGTTGATTCAGCTTTAACTTCTTTTTTGGTTCTGTTCATTTCAAAACCTTCTTTTTTCTCTTCTTTCTTCTCGCCACAGCTGATAATCATCGTGCTAAGAGCTAATAAAGTGAATAATTTACGCATACGTTTGTTATAATTTAAATGTTGTGAATCATTTGAACGACTAATATATGAATTTTTACGGGTTACAGTATGTTTTAGATAGGTACTATTAATGATTTAAGAGATAATTTTAACCCAATAACAATTCGCACTAACCTTATAATATTTTTTCAAAAACAAACAGCTGGGTTATGCTATGTTTGAAAGAAATTCTAAGGTGCGTCGTTCGGTATAAGTGAAATTGTCAGGACCATAAAAACCTACATGCCCTCCATATTGTGGAAGTTCTAGAAATAGGTTTTTATGATGTTTTGCAATAGCAATTGGGTAACAATCTTCTCCTAAGAATGAATCATTTTTTGCGTTAATAAGTAAGGTTGGTATTTTAATGGCGTTTAAAAATTGAAGACTACTGCATTGGGAATAATAATCCATAGCGTCTTTAAACCCATGTGCTCTACTGGTGTAAATATCATCAAAATCTTTCAACGTTTTTACTAGATCAATATCTAAATCAGATATCAGGTCTGGAAATGATTGTTTTTTCAACTTTAGTTTTTCAACCAGGTTACCTTTAAATCTTCTTGCATATAAAAAATTTTTAAATTGTAATAACTGATCAAGTGAATCTGCTAATTGACAGGGTACTGATATGGCTACTGCTCCTTTTATTTCATTGGGTAAGACCCGCTCTTCACCTAAATACTTCAATAAAAGATTACCGCCAAGGCTAAATCCATGTAGAAATATAGAAGTGTATTGATCTAGTTGAAGTACATACGCTATGACCGATTGCAAATCTTCTGTAGCACCAGAATGATATGAACGATATAAGTTGTTCATTGTACCACTACAACCTCTAAGGTTAATTGCACAAACATTGAATCCTGATTCACTCAATGCTTTGGCACTACCTTTAATATAGGCCCGTTTAGAACTTCCTTCAAGGCCATGTATAACGATGACTAGTTTTTTTGAAGGATTTTTTGAATAACTCCAATCTAAATCTAAGAAATCTGTATCGGGTAATGTTAGCCGTATTCGTGTCTGTTCAAGGTGCTCAACTTTACGTAATAACCCAGAATATATCGTCGACAAATGTCCGCTTCTAAAAAATAAGGGTGGATTATATGTAGAAGTAAGTAATGGCATTAAGATTGAAGAAGATGTTTTTTAAATAGCTAATATTTAGCATTAAAGTGAAGAAAACAATAAGAGATTAGATAATTTTTATTTCGGATAAATTTCGAGCACTTTTATTTGTTCTTCTATTGCTTCTTTGAATTCAGTTTTTAAATGCGATATTAATTCGGATACGGGTAAAGAATCGTTAATAAGCGCTGAACCTTGGCCAGCAGACCAAATTGTTTTCCATGCTTTTGCTTCGGTATTCAACTCTTTGCCAAAATCAACCTTTCGGTCTTTTTTAAGGTCTTCTTCGGTTATGCCTGCAGCTTTTAAACTAGCACCTAGAAAATTTGCATGAACTCCCGAAATTGAAGCGGTATATACAACATCACTAGCACCGGCATCAATTATCATTTGGCGATATTCTGGTGTCGCCTTGCTTTCATTAGTATTAATGAAACGAGTACCCATGTAAGCTAAATCTGCACCCATTTGTAATGCTGATGCAATATCTCTACCAGTACTGATACAACCAGATAGCAAAATAGTTTTATGAAAGAATTTTTTTATTTCAGCAACCAATGTCATTGGGTTAATCGTACCTGCATGACCACCGGCTCCAGCAGCTACTAGAATTAAGCCATCTACACCGGCCTCAGCAGCTTTCTCTGCGTGACGTTTTTTGATAACATCGTGAAAAACTAGTCCGCCATAACTATGAATGGCATCCACCACTTCAGATACCGCACCTAATGAAGTAATAATTAATGGAACTTTATGTTTGATACATAATTTAACATCGGCCTCTAACCTAGGGTTTGTAGGATGCACAATTAAATTAACGCCAAATGGTGCTGCTTTTTTTCCAGTCTGTTCTTCAAATTCCTTTAAGGTAGATTTTATTTCAGTTAACCATTCTTCAAAACCTTCACTCGTGCGTTGGTTTAAAGCAGGAAAAGTACCAACGATACCATTTTTACAGCATTCAATTACTAGTTGCGGTCCCGATATTAAAAACATGGGTGCGGCAACTATGGGTAATGATAATTCTTTAATGAAAGCAGGTTTATCTGACATACTGAAATAAATTTTTTTGACTCGAATTAAAAATAAGTATAAAAAACCATGTTCTTTATTCCTTAGGTTTCAAAACTATGTTATTTTTATCAGGTATTATGCACGCATAACAAAAATTATAGATATGTACATTAAGGAATTTGAGATAAGATGGAGTGATATTGATGCGAACCGTCATTTGGCGAATTCAGCATATATTAATTTTATGAGCCATACCCGTATGGCGTATTTGTTAGAACTTGGTTTCGACCATAGAACAATGGCAACCCATGAAATAGGGCCAGTGGTGTTCTATGAACATGTATACTATTTTAAGGAAGCTTTTCCTGGCAAACCGATTAAAGTTACATTGGAAATTATGGGGTTGAGTGAAGATTGTAAATTTTTTGAATTTCATCATAATTTCTATAATCATAAGGGAGAAAACATTGCCCGTTGCGAAATGATGGGTGCTTGGATGGATTTAAAAGCTCGAAAACTCACTGGTTTAACCAATGAATTATTGGCTACATTTAGTGGTGTAGAAAAAGCAGAAGGGTTTAAGGTACTTTCCAAAGAAGATTCACGCAAATTCGCTAGACTTCCTAAAAACCTATAATTGTTATAACGTAATCTACTACACTAAATGTAATCGATTGCCTTTTAGTATTTTAATTATTTTTTGATTACCCTATTTTATTATATTTACGCTATGGTCAGCATACCTGAAGAACTATTTCAAGAGACATACGGGAAAGTGAAGAAATTGATTGTTACTAAGAAATTGGCACCAGGTCAATTAATTACTCAACATAGATTAACGCATACCCTAAACATTAAAAATGATACCATACCCGTGGTACTGTTACAATTACAAGAAGAATCTTTGTTGGTAGGTACGTTACAGAATGGGCTTGAGGTTCGTGAGCTTTGTGAGCGAGAAATTTCTGAAATGTTCGAATGTAGAATAGCATTAGAAACAATGACCGTCAAATTATTTACACGTAATGCTTCGCAATCTAAAATTGACGATTTGCGTAATTTATTGGTTCCTTTCGAAAAAGGACCACAGAATGCGTATGTGTTCCATAAAATCGACAGATATTTTCATGAATTCATCGCCAAAAATTGTGGAAATAGAAAGATGTATGAATTATTTAAGACTGCAAAAATATTGCCATTTATGGATCTTGTAGGTCTCGTAAGACCGTTGAAAATAATCATGCAAGAACATTTGAATATTGTATCTGCAATGCATCATAGAGATGAAGATATGGCTGTTAAGGCAATACAGTTACATCTTGAGAATGCAAGAAAATCACATATTTAATTAAGGAATACCTAACCTTTGGGGTTATTCTATTTTGACTTTAGATAAAATCTATTTGGTTTTCTACTGGCAAGGTATACACCGGCCAATACAAAACATGCGGCAACAACTTTAACTAAGGTGAGTTTGTCTTGCCCAGTAAGAATGGCATACCCAATTCCTACCAAAGGTTGAACGTAAACAAACGCGCTCAAGGTAGAAGCTTTGAGTTGGGTCAAAGCAAAAATATTAAAAAGGTAGGTGCAAAATGTTGTTCCTAGAATTACAAATGCAATTCCCCAATAGGCTTCAAAAGGGAGAGTAGTCCATTCTATTTGTATAAATTCTTGATACCCGAATGGTAAACAGATGAGTACGCCCAAAGAGAACAACCATTTCATAAACGTAAAAGGGTGATATTTGGTAATAAGGGACTTTACAACAACCAAATAAGAGCCATAAAATATAGAATTAAGAAAAATAAGAAAATTTCCCATTGGAATATTTGGGGCATCCTGGCGTAACTCTGATCCATAAAGAATTAAGCCTAAAGCACCTAATAGGCCTATGCCGATTCCTAATATTTTTCTACTTGAAATTTTTTCCTTTAAAATTATTGCAGATAAAACAAGAACAACAATGGGTGTGGTCGTTATTAAAACGGCACTATTAATAGGTGTGGATAAGGATAATCCTTTAAAGAATACGAGCATATTTAAACCCATTCCTAGAAAGGCACAAAATATCATTCTCAAATAATCTTTGCGTTCAATCTTTTCTTTAGGACCAAAAGGAGAAATGAGCCAAAATAAAATTGCAGCACCTAACACCCTTAAAATAATAAAACCAAAAGGTTGCACATAATGTGGCATTATCCCTTTTGCAATAGTATGGTTAAGGCCGTAAATAGTGGTGGCTCCTAAAGCTGCGATGATTGCTAATAATCTTTTATTCACGAATGAATGGCCTTTTTAGCGGCCTCTACCACCTTTTTACTATTACCAATAAATATTTGGTTGTCAACAATAATAACAGGGCGTTTTAAAAAAGTATACTGTTCTAAAATTAAAGCCTTAAAATCATCTTCGGTAAGATTTTGCTCTTTTAAGTTTCGCTCACGATAAAGAATGGCTCTTTTGCTAAATAATGCCTCATAGCTATTCGACAAAGCGTGCATTTCCTCTAACTGAGACTTTGTAATAGCTTCAGACTTGATATCTTGTAGTACAAAATCATTAAGTGGTTGTAATTCCTTAATAATTCGTTGGCATGTGGAACAAGTGCTTAAGTGATATATTTTTTTCATGCTGTATTGTGTTGCTGTTATTATTGTTTTTCAAACCTGAAATTGGTTTAAATCACACATGTTTAATGAGTCTTATCGTATACAAAGAAACTTATTTCCCATTAATTGTACTATTTTTATGCTCCTTTAAATGTGAAATAATGTCTAAGAATTTATTTGAAATCACCTTACAGAACCGTAAAAATTTACACGCAATACTAACAAAAACTCCTAAAGAAAAGCTTTTAAAAATTCCAGTAGGCTTCAATAACAATATATTTTGGAATATAGCTCACACTGTGGTTACACAGCAGGTTTTGCAGTATAAATTTAGTGGACTTCAAATGCGTGTACCTGAAGAACTGGTGGCTAAGTTTATGAAAGGAACGACTCCTGATGGCACGGCGACTGATGAGGAAATAATGATGGTTGCAGATTTTTTAATCTCTACAGCTGAATGGTTGAAGGAAGATTATGATACCGAATTGTTTCAAGATTATAAAGAGTATACAACTAGTGCAAGGGTTACTCTAAAAAATATTGATGATGCCATTGCCTTTAATTTATTTCATGAAGGGTTACATATTGGGGCAATTATTCTATTACTAAGGCATGTTGGTTAAGGCTTTATAGCAAATTTTAGAAAGGTATTTGCATCGGTGTAAGGTATTGTCAATAGAATAGGGCCATCGGCAAAAGATGCGATTTCGTAGGGTTCATAAAATAATAATAATCCTTTATCTGTATAACCAATATTATCTGGCAAATAGAAACTTTCAGTTTCAAACATAAATCCTGTACTATTAATCGTTGCGTCTGCTGGCACATTCTCCTGCTTCCTAAAGATAATTTCGGTAAATGCCTTGAATTTATCTTCGTTTTTAAATAAATCTTGACGATCTAATTCAGCTCCGTTGATTATATCAAAATTTAAAAACCTATTGGTTCCATAACCATGTGCACCACCAGTGTAAATGTATGATTCTAATTTTATGGTTATTACATCCTTGTTTTCAAAAAGTATGGTGCCATAGATTTTGGCTTCCCAAGGCATCGATTCCTCAGGGAATTTGACGTTAAGTTCTTCATAATCCTTTATAAATGCTTCGGTAGCTCCTTTAATACTATTAGCATTACTTTCTTCATCAAAATTCAACAAAGCAATAATTTCTTCTCGTAAGGCGATATTTATTGTTTCACTTAATTTATTTCGACCTAATGCTTTAGGAATTTCAATTGAGACTAAAGTGCAATTTTCACAGGTGTCGTTAGAAACAGTAAGTGTTTCAAAAGTGAGTGACTCCTCATTATTGCAAGCAATAAGTGAAATAGATATAAGTAGGTAAAGAAGCTTTGATTTCATGAGAAAATTAGATTTAATGTAAAAATACACCTTCGTTGTATTCTCCAATAGATAACAATACATTTGTGTAAGAAATACTTTAAAATGGCTGCTAATAATTTTAAGTTTAATACAAAGACAATTCACGGTGGTCAACAACCAGATAAGGCATATGGGGCAGTAATGCCTCCTATTTATCAAACATCTACATATGCACAGACAACACCTGGCGGTCATAAGGGATACGCGTATTCAAGAAGTGCGAATCCTACTAGAACTGCTTTAGAAAATTCTTTGGCAAGTATCGAAGATGGTCAATTTGGCTTGGCATTTGGTAGCGGTCTTGCAGCTATTGATGCAGTTATTAAATTATTAGAACCGGGTGATGAGGTGATTTCGACAAGTGACCTTTATGGAGGTTCGTATAGGATTTTCAAAAAGATATTTGAAAAGTTTGGTATTATTTTTCATTTTGTTGGTATGCAAGATGCAGATGCCATACGCGACAGAATTAATAAGAACACCAAATTGGTTTGGGTAGAAACACCAACAAACCCTATGATGAATATCATTGATATAAAAGCAGTAGCCAGGTTAATTAAAAATAAGAATATTCTTTTGGCGGTCGATAATACTTTCGCAACTCCGTATTTACAGATGCCTTTACAATTAGGTGCAGATATCGTAATGCATTCAGCAACGAAATACCTTGGCGGACATAGTGATACGGTTGTTGGGGCTTTAGTCGTTAATGATAAGGAATTAGCAGACAGACTCTATTTCATACAAAACGCAAGTGGTGCTGTTTGTGGACCTATGGATAGTTTTTTAGTTTTAAGAGGAATAAAAACACTTCATGTACGAATGCAGCGCCATTGTGAAAATGGTAGAGCAGTAGCTGAATACCTTAAAAATAATTCTAAAGTTGAAAAAGTGTATTGGCCAGGGTTTAGTGATCACCCTAATCATAAAGTTGCGAAAGAGCAGATGAAAGATTTCGGTGGTATGATTTCATTTGTACCGAAAGGGAGCAATTATGAAGATGCTATCAAGGTTGTAGAGCGTTTACAGGTTTTTACTCTAGCTGAATCATTAGGTGGTGTTGAAAGTTTAGCTGGGCATCCCGCAAGTATGACTCATGCTAGTATACCAAAAGAAGAACGTGAAAAAAGCGGAGTAGTTGATGCATTAATACGACTTAGTGTGGGTATAGAAGATTCGGAAGATTTGATAGCTGATTTAGAGCAGGCAATAGGATAATGCGCAATTCATTAAATTTTACATATCAAGATTAGGTAGTTTGTTGCTAAAACAACAAATTTTATTGATTTTTAAAAAAATAAGCTATCAAATTACATAAATAACATAATTTTGCCGTTATATTTTGAAATCAATAATTTTAACCAAGAGTAAATAGCTTTATGGAAGATAAAATAAAAGCATTTATGGATGAGGTTACCGCTAGAAACGGTCACGAACCAGAATTCATACAAGCGGTACAAGAAGTAGCAGAAACGGTAATCCCATATATCGCAAAACAAGAGATATATAATGGTAAGAACATTCTTTTGAGAATGGTTGAGCCAGAGCGTTTGCTTTCTTTTAGAGTAGCGTGGGTAGATGATGCTGGGGAAATACATGTAAACCGTGGGTATAGAATACAAATGAACTCTGCAATTGGCCCGTATAAAGGCGGTTTGCGTTTTCACCCAACAGTAAATGCAAGTATTCTAAAATTCTTGGCTTTCGAACAAGTATTTAAAAATAGCCTTACCACGCTACCTATGGGTGGTGGTAAAGGTGGTTCTGATTTTGACCCTAAAGGTAAATCAGATGATGAGGTAATGCGTTTTTGCCATGCCTTTATGTTAGAATTAAATAGGCATATTGGTCCGAATACAGATGTACCTGCAGGAGATATTGGTGTTGGCGCTCGTGAAATAGGATTCCTTTTTGGTATGTACAAAAAGATTCGTAACGAGTTTACTGGTGTACTTACCGGAAAAGGTTTGTCTTGGGGAGGTTCTAAAATTAGACCCGAAGCAACAGGTTATGGTACAGTGTATTTCGCTGAAAGTATGCTTAAGACCAAGAATGAAACTTTTGAAGGTAAAACCGTTGTTATTTCTGGTTCAGGAAACGTTGCACAATATGCTGCTGAAAAAGCAATTTTATTAGGAGCTAAAGTGGTAACACTTTCAGATTCTAGTGGATTTATTTATGATAAAGATGGCTTGGATAATGATAAGTTGGCTTTTGTTATGAACTTAAAGAACAATAAAAGAGGACGTATTTCTGAATACGTAGATAAGTATTCATCTGCAGAGTTTCATGAAGGTAAAACTCCTTGGAATGTAAAATGTGATATCGCATTACCTTGTGCAACTCAAAATGAGTTGAATGAAGAAGATGCTAAAAAGCTTTTGAAAAATGGATGTATGTGTGTTGCAGAAGGGGCGAATATGCCTTGTAATACAGATGCTGTTCATGTATTCAACAATGCAAAAATATTATTTGCACCAGGTAAAGCTTCAAATGCAGGTGGTGTTGCAACCTCTGGTTTAGAAATGTCTCAGAATTCATTACGAATTAGCTGGACACGTGAAGAAGTTGATGAGCGACTTAAAGATATTATGGAAGATATTCATGCCTCATGTATCGAATATGGTAAAGAAGAAGATGGTTTCTGTAACTATGTAAAAGGAGCCAATATCGCTGGTTTCGTAAAAGTTGCCGATGCAATGCTTGCCCAAGGGGTTATTTAATTCTTAAATACATACCAATACATTTGGGTATTTATATTAATGCGAGGTTCTATTTTAGAGCCTCGCATTTTTTATGCATGATATCGTAGCCATTGTACAAACTATTATATTTGTTGAAATAGATGGCTCAATATGCAGGTAAAGACAAAGGCGATAGTATTTTCTGCGATAAAGTATGGCGACACAAGTCTTATTGTAAAGGCCTTTACAGCCTCTGACGGTATAAAATCTTATTTATTAAGAGGTGTGCTATCTTCTAAAAAAGGAAAATTAAAGACTGCCTATTTTCAACCCTTAACACAATTAGAGATTGTAGCTAACCATAGAAATAAAGGGACTTTAGAAACACTACGCGAAGCTAAGGTGTATTATCATTATCAAACTCTTTATGCTGATATGGCTAAAAATGCAATGACCTTGTTTTTAGCAGAGTTATTGATGAACAGCATACGTGAAGAGGAGCAAAATGCAGAATTGTTCGAATTTTTGGAAGCATCGTTGCAATGGATGGATATGCATAAAGATGTTGCTAATTTTCATCTATTTTTTATGCTATCAATCACTAAGTTTTTAGGGTTTTATCCTGATGTATATCAGATAGATAAGCCATATTTTGATTTGTTAGAAGGTGAATTTGTTTCTGTAGAATCATTGAACCCAATGCTAAGGGGTGAAAATATTTATTATTTCAAAACCTTCTTGGGCATAAATTTTGATACTATTCATTCCGTAAAGATGAAAAAAATCAACCGTCAAGAATTGTTGAAATCCCTGATACTATATTTTGAATTACACTTACAAGGTTTCAGGAAACCAAAATCACTTGCCGTGTTAAATGAAGTGTTCAATTCCTATGTATAAGTTTCTATTTGTCGTATTATTTTTGGTAACTTCTTTTAGTCAAGCTCAGGAAATAACTGTTTTAGATGCGGATAGTGGGGAAGTTATCCCGAATGTTGCCGTCTTTAATAAAGATAAGTCTAAGGTGGCATTATCTAATTTTGATGGTGTAATTGATGGTTCAATTTTCAATGACAAGGAGCGTCTTATTTTAAGACATTTAGGTTATGAGGAGTATAAGTCGAACAAATTACAAATTAGAAGACAAGGTCAAAAGGTATTTTTGATTATGAAGGCCCAGCAATTAGACGAGGTGGTCATGTCTGTTTCTAAATGGGAGCAACAAAAAAGAGATATACCCAATAAAATTATTTCTCTAGATGCTCGGTCAATTGCCTTTTCAGCGCCACAAACTTCTGCAGATTTACTTCAAAACAGTGGTAAGGTTTTTGTTCAGAAAAGCCAATTAGGAGGCGGAAGCCCAATGATTAGGGGTTTTGCAACTAATAGATTATTGCTTTCTGTTGATGGCGTGCGAATGAACAACGCAATTTTTAGAGGAGGAAATGTTCAAAATGTAATATCGATAGACCCTTTTACGATTAAGAATACAGAGATAATTTTCGGGCCTGGATCAGTTATTTATGGTAGTGATGCTATTGGTGGGGTAATGAATTTCTATACCAAGAAACCTATCTTAAGTCAGAACGATAGTATTTTAATACATGGAAATGCCAATTATAGGTTTGCCTCTGCAAATTTGGAAAACACTATTCATGCAGATATAAATATTGGTAAAAAGTATTGGTCTTCCTTAACAAGTATTAGCTATAATATTTTTCAAGATTTACGAATGGGGTCTCATGGTCCTAATTCTTATTTACGAAATACCTTTGTTCGAACAACGAATGGTGTAGATGAATTAGTGAATAACAACTCACCTGAAAAACAAATTCCTACCGGCTACGACCAAATAAACTTGATGCAAAAGTTTTTATTTAAGCCCAATTCGAAATGGGATTTAAATCTTGGTGCTTACTATTCAGAAACTTCAGATTATTCTAGATATGATAGATTGATTAGGCCCACAAGTGATGGTTTGGGGCTACGATCGGCTGAATGGTACTATGGTCCGCAGAAGTGGTTTATGGGAAATGCTCAAATTCAAAAAAAAGGAAACGGTAAGTTTTATGATGGATTAAAATTAGGACTTGCCTATCAACATTTTGAAGAAAGTAGAAATAGTCGCGATTTCCAAGATGCTATCTTAAATACAACGATGGAAAAAGTAGATGCTGTGAATATGAATGTTGATTTTGAGAATAAGAAGATGGGTGATTTTCGTTTGTATTATGGGGGCGAGTATATTTTCAATAAGGTAAGGTCCAGTGGTGGTGATTTAAATATTTCAACAGATATAAAAACTGAAGCCGCTTCTCGTTATCCAGACGGCTCTACATGGCAAAGCTTAGCAGGGTACGTAAATGGAGAATATAAGGCAAAACCTAATGTTACTATTATGTCTGGCTTACGTTACAGCCATGTTTGGGTCGATGCTGTTTTTGATGATACATTTTACAACTTCCCTTTTGAGTCAGCAGATTTAAGTACTGGAGCTTTAACGGGTAGTTTAGGCTTAAGTTGGTTTCCTAGGGCAAATCTTCAAATCACTTTGAATGGGTCAACTGGGTTTAGAGCTCCAAATATAGATGATGTAGGAAAAATTTTTGACTCTGAACCTGGGTCAGTAGTAGTTCCTAATCCAGATTTGGAACCTGAATATGCGTATAATGCTGAAATTGGTATTCAACGGAATATTAATGATAAAATTATTTTAAAAGGAGCTGCATACTACACGTATTTAGTAGATGCATTAGTTCGGCGCGATTTTAGTTATAACGGTGTTTCTGAAATTGAATATGGAGGTGAGCTTAGTAATGTTCAGGCAATACAGAACGCGGCTAAAGCTTATGTATACGGCTTTGAATTTGGTTTAGAAGCTTACCTTACAGAGCAGTGGTCTTTATCCTCTAATTTTACAATAACAGAAGGTGTGGAAGAGGAAGATGATGGTACAGAAACCCCTGCGCGACATGCGGCGCCATCTTTTGGAGATTTTCATGTTGTTTGGAAAAATCAAAGACTTCGTGCAGACTTGTTTGTGAATTATAATGGTGAAATAAAGTATGAAGATCTCGCAATGTCAGAGCAATCTAAAGAATATATATACGCAATAGATGAAAATGGTAATCCATATGCGCCTTCTTGGTATACGTTGAACTTTCGGTCACAATATGATATTACTAATCGTTTAAAAGCAACCGCTAGTTTTGAGAATATAACGGATCAACGCTATAGAACATACTCATCGGGTATAGTAGCACCGGGGCGAAATATTATTCTAGGAATAGGCTATCATTTTTAAACAAAAAAAGACCCGTATCGAACGGGTCTTTTAAAATTATAGGGTAGTTAAATTTAGTTTTTAACTGCCTTTTCTATATCGTTAGCTTTTTTTGCTGCTTTATCAGCTGCATCGTTAGCTGCTTTTTTTACGTCTTCACCTGCTTTTTTAGCAGCATCCATAGTATTTTCACCAGCTTTTTTTACTGATTCTGCAGCGTCTTCAGCAGCTTCCATTGCATCTTCGCTTGCTTCTTTAGCAGCATCCATTGCACCTTCGCCAGCTTTTTCTAAATCTTTTCCAGCTTCTTTTAAATCTTCACCAGCCTCTTCTAATGCAGCGCCAGCCTCTTCAGTTGCAGATTTAGCTTTATCAGCAGTATCTCTACAAGAAAATGACATACTTAATGCTAAAATTGTTAATGATCCTAAAATTACTTTTTTCATCGTGTTACGTTAAAATGGTTATTGTTTGGAGTTATATACGGTACAAATTGCATTTTAGACGTTAAACTTGCTATTATTTAATCTAATCAGTTAGTTAGGGATATATCAGTGTCGTCAATTCACTCAAATTAAATCTAAATTTTATAATTTTGCAGCCTTAAAAATCCAGTACCATAAGCATTTCGTATGAAGTTCGCAGAATATAAAGGTTTGAATTTACCAAAGGTCGCAGAAGAGATACTTGACTACTGGTCAACGCATGACATTTTTGAAAAAAGTATTTCTACCCGAGAGGGGAAAGATAGTTATGTATTTTATGAAGGTCCACCATCAGCAAACGGTATGCCTGGTATACACCACGTAATGGCGCGTACGATAAAGGATATATTTCCTAGGTACAAAACCATGAAAGGCTTTCAGGTTAAACGAAAAGCTGGTTGGGATACGCACGGACTACCAATTGAATTGGGAGTTGAAAAGGAGTTAGGTATTACCAAAGAGGATATAGGAGTTAAGATATCGGTAGAAGATTATAATGCTGCTTGTAAAAAAGCAGTAATGAGATATACCGATGTTTGGAATTCCATGACTGAAAAAGTGGGTTATTGGGTAGATATGGAAGATCCATATATCACTTACAAATCCAAATACATGGAAACCGTATGGTGGTTACTTAAAGAAATCTATTCGAAAGGATTAATTTATAAGGGATACACGATACAACCCTATTCGCCAAAAGCGGGTACGGGTCTTAGTTCACATGAGCTGAATCAACCAGGTACCTACCAAGATGTAACTGATACAACGGTAACGGCACAATTTAAGGCTGTTGAGAAAAGTTTACCTGAGTTTTTACAGAACGAAGGAACAATATACTTTTTAGCATGGACGACTACACCTTGGACATTGCCTTCGAACACAGCTTTGACCGTAGGGCCAAAAATAGATTATGTTTTGGTTGAGTCCTATAATCAATACACTTTTGAACCTATGAATGTTATACTTGCCAAGAGTTTGGTAGGAAAGCAATTTGCAGGAAAGTTCATAGAGGTTTCAGAGAAGTCTGAATTATTGGATTATACATCTGGAGATAAGAAAATTCCTTTTTATATAGTAAAAGAAAAAGAATTTAAAGGAAAAGACTTATTAGGTATTCGATACGAACAGCTATTAGACTATGTACTACCTTATGAAAATGCCGAGAATGCATTTAGAATAATTGCTGGAGATTTCGTTACAACCGAAGACGGAACCGGTATAGTACATACTGCACCAACTTTTGGGGCAGATGATGCTTTAGTGGCAAAACAAGCGGTCCCAGAAATACCGCCAATGTTAGTTTTGGATGACAATGGAAATTTGGTGCCACTTGTAGATTTACAAGGAAAATTTAGACCTGAGTTAAAAGAATTAGGTGGTAAGTATGTCAAAAATGAATATTACGAAGATGGTCAAGCACCAGAACGTTCGGTTGATGTTGAGATAGCGATACGCTTAAAGGAAGATAATAGAGCATTTAAGGTTGAGAAATACGTTCACAGTTATCCTAATTGCTGGCGTACCGATAAGCCGATATTGTATTACCCATTAGATTCTTGGTTTATTAAGGTGACCGATGTTAAGGATCGAATGTTTGAATTGAATCAAACGATCAATTGGAAACCTAAAGCTACCGGAGAAGGAAGATTTGGTAATTGGTTGGCAAATGCCAATGATTGGAATTTATCTCGATCAAGATATTGGGGTATTCCTTTGCCAATCTGGAGAACAGAAGACGGTAAAGAAGAGATAATAATTGGTTCAGTGGCAGAACTTAAATCAGAAATGGAAAAAGCTGTTGAAGCCGGAGTTTTAGAAAAAGACATCTATGCTGATTTTGTTGTTGACGATATGTCTGAAGAGAACTATGATAAAATAGATCTACATAAAAATATAGTTGATCAGATCACTTTGGTTTCTGAATCAGGTAAGCCAATGAAGCGCGAAAGCGATTTAATAGATGTGTGGTTCGATAGTGGATCTATGCCTTATGCACAATGGCATTATCCATTTGAAAATAAAGATTTAATAGATGAAGGAAAGACCTTTCCTGCAGATTTTATTGCTGAAGGAGTAGATCAAACACGTGGATGGTTCTATACACTGCACGCAATAGCGACTATGGTTTTTGACTCTGTTGCATACAAAAATGTAGTTTCTAACGGACTCGTTTTGGACAAGGAAGGTAAAAAGATGTCTAAGCGATTGGGCAATGCGGTTGATCCTTTCGAGACTATGGATGAACATGGTGCAGATGCTACAAGATGGTATATGATCAGTAATGCCAACCCATGGGATAATTTAAAATTCGATACAGAAGGTATAGCGGAAGTAAAGCGTAAGTTTTTCGGAACACTTTATAATACGTATTCCTTTTTTAGTCTATATGCAAACTTAGATAAGTTTACTTATTCTGAAGAAGATGTGCCAATGTCTGAACGTACTGAGATAGACCGTTGGATATTATCTGAATTGAATTCTTTGATAAAAGTTGTTGATACGGCGTACGATGAGTATGAGCCAACACGTGCAGCGAGAGCGATATCAGATTTTGTTCAAGAAAATCTAAGTAATTGGTATGTGCGTTTGTGTAGAAGACGTTTTTGGAAAGGTGAATATGCTCAAGATAAAATTGCGGCATATCAAACATTATACACTTGTTTAGATGTTGTGGCAAAATTATCTGCTCCAATAGCTCCATTTTTTATGGATCGTTTGTACCTCGATTTAAACAAAGCAACTGTAAAAGATGGGTTTGAAAGTGTGCATTTAGCAGATTTTCCGGTTGCTGATGAATCACTTATCAATAAAAGCTTGGAGGTGAAAATGCAGAAAGCACAGGTTATATCCTCTTTAGTATTATCTATCCGTCAAAAAGAAAAAATAAAAGTACGTCAGCCATTACAGAAAATTATGATTCCTGTATTGGATAATAAGGATAGGGAAGAAATTGAAGCAGTTTCAGAACTAATTAAATCTGAAGTTAATGTAAAGGAAATTCAATTGCTTGACGATGCATCGGGTATCTTGGTAAAACGTATAAAGCCGAATTTCAAGACGTTAGGCCCTAAGTTTGGTAAAGAAATGAAAGAAATTGCTCAAAAAGTGGGTGCTTTTAATCAGGATGATATCCAAAAAATTGAGCAGGATGGCGAATTAACAATCCAATTGGAGAATAAAAGCATTAATTTACAGTTACAGGATGTAGAAATCACTTCTCAAGATATTGAGGGTTGGATGGTGGCAACATCTGGTAAATTAACAGTTGCCTTAGATGTTACCATTAACAAAGATTTACGAAACGAGGGTATCGCTAGGGAATTGATTAATAGAATTCAAAATATCAGAAAAGATTCTGGTTTTGAAGTGACAGATAAGATTGCAATTAAAATATTGAAAGATGGTTTTGTTGAATTAGCTGTTAAGGATAATTTAGATTATATTAAAACAGAAACTTTAACAGCAGAATTAAGTTTTGAAGAAAAACTGAACAAAGGCATCGAAATTGCTTTTGACGAGGTGAACACTAAATTGTTTATTGAAAAACATTAAAAGATGGCAGAAGGTTTAAAAGTAAGGTATTCTGACAAAGATTTGGCAGAATTCAAAGAATTGATCGAGGTTAAAATAGAAAAGGCTAAAAGTCATTTAGAACTTTTAAAAAGCTCCTATATGAACGATGGTAATAATGGTACGGATGATACCTCACCTACCTTTAAGGCTTTCGAAGAAGGTTCTGAGACAATGAGCAAAGAAGCGAATACGCAGTTGGCTATTAGGCAAGAAAAGTTTATTCGTGACCTAAAGAATGCATTATTGCGTATCGAAAATAAGACTTTCGGTATTTGCCGTGTAACAGGTAAGCTAATCAATAAAGAGCGGTTAAAATTAGTGCCGCACGCTACGCTTAGCATAGAAGCTAAAAACATGCAATCATAATCAAAACGCCTTTAGGGGCGTTTTTTAATAGCTATTCCTTGAAGAGTTGTTTTGTTTATTGTTTACTCTTAGTGTCTTTTGGGTTAAAGGCACAAAAAAAGTTGCAAAAAACGATTTTTGCAGATAACATTAGTTTGGTTCAAGTTAATACGGCTAATTGTTTTGAAGTTGAAATTCATACAAGCCAAGGTGATGATGTTATCATTGAAGCTGAAATGGAAGGCGAGTATAGTCAAGATTTAGATTTAGAAGTAAACACCAATGGATCAACATTAATAATTGAAGCTGGTTTTACACCTAGTTTTGAAAATCCTAACGACAAATTAAGTGCTCATAAAGTAGTTTCAATTCTTTTAAAGCTAACAATTCCGTTCTATAAGAATGTTGAAATATATGGCACTAACTCTAGAGTAGTAATAGAAGGAAAATATAAAGAATTAAATATTTCCTTATCAGACGGGGCATGCGAGCTCAAAAGTATTATGGGTAATGCCAGCGTAAAAACACAAAGTGGTTTTATTAATGTATTTGCAGAGTCTGCACATATAGATGCAAAGAGCAAATATGGCAAAGTTTCGTTTAATCCGATTCCTGAAGGATTTTCTATTTACAGGTTACAAACGGTAACTGGAAATATACAACTAAGTAAAACCGAATAATATTTATATTTTTGCCCTCATTGATTTACGCCCATGAATATTAAAAAATCTGCACTATTTATTTTATTGATACTTATAATTGATCAATGGAGTAAAATTTATATAAAGACCCATTTTGTTTTGGGTGAATCTGTTGAGGTGTTTAATTGGTTTAAAATCCTGTTTATTGAGAATGAAGGCGCTGCTTGGGGAGCCAAGTTAAGCGACATTTTACCTATCTCTGATGATATAGGAAAACTGGTGCTTACCATTTTCAGATTGTTTGCAATTTTCGGAATAGGGTATTGGCTTTTCGATGTAATTAAGAAAAAAGCATCTAATACTTTAATATGGGCGGTGTCACTGATTTTTGCTGGAGCTCTAGGAAATATATTGGATTCTGTTTTTTATGGCATAAGTTTTAATGATAGTTATAACGAGGTCGCCACGCTGTTTTCAGATGAACCCTATGGCAAACTGTTTTACGGTAAGGTAGTAGATATGCTTTATTTTCCGATGGTAGATACTACATGGCCGAGTTGGATGCCAGGAGTTGGAGGTCAAAATTTTAGATTTTTCGAACCAGTTTTTAATATAGCCGATACAGCAATAAGTACTGGGGTTGGTATTCTATTGGTGTTTAATAAAAAGGCCTTTAATCAGGAAGAAGAGACGTCTGCTGAATTAAAAGAGGATACATTTCAGAATAAAGAAAATTAAAAGGTGTACGTTTTTTTTGGTGTAACACAATAATCTAACGGAATGTCGGTAGGTAAAATGTCATCGATTAAATCTTCAGCCTCAAAAAGAGATAAACCTATTTTAACTACATCAGGCTTACACTCACTTAGAAAGCGATCATAGTATCCTTTTCCATACCCTATTCTATTGCCAAGTCTATCGAAGGCCAATAGAGGTATAAACACAACATCAAGTTTATTTGCTGATATCGTAATGCCATCTACTGGTTCTGGTATGTTAAGGTTGTTTGTTTTGAATTTCGTATTGTCGGTAAGTAAGTAGTGTTCTAGTTCAGAACTAGAGATTACCTTGGGCACAATAACGTTTTTGTCGAATCCAAGAAGAATAGAAATAATACCTTCTGTATCTACTTCTAGTTTTTTTTCAATTGGAAGAAAAATATGAAAATATTGATTTTCCCAAATAGGTAGTTGCAAAACAGAATTTGCTATTACTATACTTTGCTGAGTTATAATATCGGGGGTAATCGAATTACGTAGTCTTGAATATTTCAAGCGCAAATCCTTCTTCAACATTATGAAGTAGTTTTAGCACTAATATTATTTAATTTATTCTTTACCTGCAACAGCAAAAAAGACTTTAAAAAATAACATTAATATAAGATATGTTCCTAAAGTGATTATATAGCTTTCCATTATTCTTGTATTATAATTGAACTAACTTGTGTTGTTATTGAGTTAACTTGTGTTGTTATTGAGTTAAAAATAAGTAAAATAATTAATACGATATCTATGAAAGGCACTTTTTATCGTTAAAGTGCATAAATTTTAAGAAAGATTAACATACTAGTAAATATTGAAAGGATAAAAATATAATAAAACGCTATAAATCAATTAATTATGTTTTTATCTCAAAACATAAATTATCAATTAAATAATTTGGGAGTTACTAATTTAAAGATTCACTAATATTTGATTAAAATAATATCAAGTTCATAACGTGAGAGAAAAGTGTCTTTTGAAGTATTTTCTTTCTCTATTATAGTATTAAGGTTTAATCTAAACTGATTTTTATAGACTAAATTAGTAGCGTCAAACTATGTCTGAAATCCCATTAAACATACAGTTAAGTTCGTTGCCCACAAGTCCGGGGGTTTATCAATTCTATGATAGTAATGACGGTATTTTATACGTTGGCAAGGCAAAGAATCTAAAGAAAAGGGTTTCGTCTTATTTTAATAAAAACCATGAGTATGGCAAGACACGAGTCTTGGTAAAGAAAATAAGAGCCATAAAGCATATCGTTGTTCCGACAGAGTCCGATGCACTATTGTTAGAGAATAATTTGATTAAAGAATTGAGGCCTCGATATAATGTTTTGCTTAAAGACGATAAATCTTACCCTTGGCTTTGTTTAAAGAATGAACGTTTCCCAAGATTTTTCCCAACTAGAAGAGTAATAAAGGATGGTTCAGAGTATTATGGTCCATATACTAGCATGAAAACCGTTAGAATTCTTCTGGATCTAATAAAGAGTGTTTATCCTTTAAGAACATGTAATTATGATTTATCTGCGGATAAAATTAATGCTGGTAAATATAAGGTATGTCTAGAGTATCATTTAGGTAACTGCAAGGGGCCATGTGAAGGCTATCAATCTATTGCTGAATACGATCGGCAAATTGAAGATATACGACAAATTGTAAAAGGGAATTTTAAATCTTCAATCACATATTTTAAAGGACAGATGAAGATGTTGGCTGCTGAAATGAAATTTGAAGAGGCTCAGAAAATCAAGGATAAAATTGATGTATTGGAAAACTATCAAGTTAAATCAACTATAGTCAATCCTAAAATTAGCAATGTAGACGTGTTCAGTATAATTTCAGATAATTCGTTCGCTTATGTGAACTTTCTACAGTTAGCTCATGGTTCCATAATTCGGTCTCACACCATGGAAATAAAAAAGAAGCTAGAAGAGCAAGATGAAGATTTGTTGGGACTTGCAATTGTGGAAATTAGAGAACGGTTTAATTCAGATTCTAAAGAATTATACCTGCCGTTTAAAATAGCGGTTTCTCCAGGGATAAAAATTACCGTACCAAAATTAGGAGATAAAAAGCGTATTCTAGATTTATCTGAACGTAATGCCAAATTCTTTAGACAAGAGCGATTTAATCAGATAAAGATAATTGATCCCGACCGTCACACGAACAGGGTCATGGCTCAAATGAAAAAGGATTTAAGATTGTCGGCTGAGCCTAGGCATATTGAATGTTTCGACAATAGTAATATTCAGGGTAGTAACCCGGTAGCCGCTTGTGTAGTTTTTAAAGATGGTAAACCCTCTAAGAAAGAATATAGGCACTATAACATTAAAACTGTAACGGGCCCTGATGATTTCGCCTCTATGGAAGAAGTTGTTTTTCGTAGATATAAAAGGTTACAAGAAGAAATGCAACCTCTTCCACAGCTAATAGTTATAGATGGTGGAAAAGGGCAACTTTCATCAGCGTTAAAAAGTCTAGATATTTTAGGTCTTAGAGGAAAAATCGCTATTATAGGGATTGCCAAAAGGTTGGAGGAAATCTATTTTCCGGAAGACCCTATTCCTCTTTATTTGGATAAAAAGTCTGAGAGCTTAAAGATTATTCAGTTTTTAAGGAATGAAGCGCATAGGTTTGGTATAACATTTCATAGAAATAAAAGGAGTAAAGGTGCTATTAATTCTGAGTTAGAGGGTATAGATGGTGTTGGTGAAAAAACCGCACAACAATTATTAAAAAAATTTAAATCTGTTAAACGCATTAAAGAGGCTAGTATTGATAGCCTATGCCAAGAGGTTGGAGCGTCAAAAGCCAAGAAGATATATGAGTCTTTTCGTAAAGAATAGTTTCGATTTGGGTAGAGCAATAATTTTGGCGGCAATTTTGTTGCTTAACTCTTTATGTGTGATAGCACAGACAGATTCTGATAAGAAAAAACCAAAAATTGGTTTGGTGCTAAGCGGCGGTGGAGCAAAGGGAATGGCTCATATTGGTGCTCTGAAAGTTATTGAAGAGGCAGGTGTCGAATTAGATTACATTGGGGGTTCAAGTATGGGTGCAATCGTTGGGGCATTGTATGCAGCTGGTTACACGGCTACAGAGTTAGATTCTATGTTTAATGCTACTAATTTCGGAACTCTTATTCAAGATAATCTTCCAAGAAGTGCTAAAACTTTTTATGAAAAAGACGACTCTGAACGATATTCATTAACCTTGCCTTTTAATAATTTCAAAGTATCCGTTCCGCCAGCATATTCAGGCGGGCAAAATATCTATAATGAATTAGTTAGGCTCTTATATCATGTAAAAGATATCGAAGATTTTGATAAATTGCCTACCCCTTTTGTATGTATAGCCACTGATATTGAGACCGGAAAACAAGTGATATTAGATTCTGGATATTTGCCAGAGGCAATTTTAGCCAGTGGAACATTGCCATCGCTTTTTGAGCCTTCGGTAATTAATGATAAAGTTTTAATTGATGGGGGCGTGGTCAATAATTATCCAATAGATGAGGTTTTGGCAATGGGCGCAGATATAATTATAGGTGTTGATGTTCAACATGACCTTTCTGATCGCGAAGCGCTATTATCTGCTACTGAAATTTTATTGCAGATAAATAATTATAGAACTGTGGCAGACATGAAAATAAAATCTGCAAAAACAGATATCTATATAAAGCCACAGATAGAAAAATATTCTGTAATCGAGTTCAATAAATTAAATGCTATCATTCAGACAGGTGTAGATGCGGCAAATTTAAAAATAGATGAACTTAGGGAGTTGGCAACAGAAACTAAAAAGAATAAAATTACTGTTACTGCAGTCGATTCAGATCAACAATTAACTGTGAATAGGTTACTGATTGATGGAAACACAACGCATACTAGGGGGTATGTGAAAGGGAAATTGAGATTCAATCTAGATGAGTCGATAAGCTTTAAGAAATTGCAGCAGGGTATTGGTAATTTGTCTGCTACGGGTAACTTTAGAACAATTAGATATAAATTACTGAACAATATAAATGATGGGGAGGATTTGATTTTACCCTTAGATGAAACTCCAAATACCTCTTTTTTAAGATTGGGAGCTCATTATGATGATTTGTATAAAAGCGCTGCAATAATTAACCTTACTAAGCGAAGAATATTGTCTAAAGATGATGTAGCATCTTTTGATTTGATCTTGGGAGATAATATTAGATACAATTTTGAATATTATGTGGATAAAGGTTCTTATTGGAGTTTTGGTGTTAATTCTAGATTCAATGATTTTGAACAAGAAATAGATTTTGATCTTATAGGAGATAATTTCGATGTTACGCCAAGCTCAAGAATTAATACGATTAACCTTGCTGTATCTGATTTTACAAATCAATTATATATTCAAACTGTTGTTAAAGAAGAATTTGCTTTTACGTTAGGAGCAGAGCTTAAACATTTGCGATATAGTACTAGAACATTTAGTGATGTACCAGATTCTGACCTTTCTATTAATACTACTACGGAAAATGGGCGAACATATTTTGAAAAAAGTAATTATGTAAGTGTGTTTGGGGCATTAAAGTTAGATACTTACGATGATAAGTATTTTCCATCTAGAGGATTGTACTTTAATGGAGATATGCATTATTATGTTTTGTCATCAGATTTTAATAACAACTTTAAAGATTTCTCTGTTTCTAAAGCCAAACTGGGTATGGCGTTTCCTTTAGTTAAAAATCTTTCTTTAAATCTAGAAACAGAAGGCGGGTTTAAATTGGGGACTTCTAATGTGACTACATATGATTTCGTTCTCGGGGGCTATGGTACTGACTTCATAAATAATTTCACCCAATTTGTTGGGTATGATTTTCTGAGTCTGCCAGGTAATAGTTTTGTTAAGGCGTATGCGAGATTAGATTTTGAATTTGCGAAAAAAAATCATGCTTTGTTCACCGCTAACTTTGCCAATGTAGATGACGACCTTTTTAGAACTGGAGATTGGTTTAAAGCACCAACGTATTCAGGTTATGGAATTGGGTATGGGTGGGAGTCATTTTTGGGTCCTGTTAATCTTTTATATTCTTGGTCACCTGAAATAGAACGGTCGCAATTTTATGTTAGTGTAGGGTATTGGTTCTAAATAAACATACAGGGTTAATGGTCTAAAGTCACCTCGATTTTCTTCTCAATTCTTAATACTTTCCCAAATATTTAAGTGAAGTGTGAATAATTGTTAAGGTTATCATTAAAGTAAGTTAAACCGTACGTCAGGTATGATATTGTGTCTTAAATTTACATCAGATAAGGGGTGGTTCCCTTACAACTTTAAGTAGTGGTTTTTCATAATTTAAAGTTTGGTTGGTTATTTAGGAAAAGCCCAGTTTTTAGACTGGGCTTTTTTTATGCAATACTTTGGAATAAAATTTGTTTAAGATATCGTAACGATAGTAATTAAAAAGATTCAATTACTATTTTTACTTTAAAATGAAGGCTATGCAAAAACTAGTAATACTATTCTTTCTCTTCTCATTTTCTATCTCACAAAGTCAGAATGCAACATCTGCATTTAATACTGGGGAATGGTTGAAATTTAGAATGCATTACGGTTTTTTAAATGCTAGTTATGCTACTTTGCAAGTTAATTCAGCTACTATTGATGATAAATCTGTTTATCATGTTGTCGGGCACGGCGAAACAACTGGTGTTGCTAGTTGGTTTTTTAAGGTAGATGACACTTATGAAAGCTATTTTGATAAAAACGACGGTAAGCCATATCGATTTGTTCGAAAAATAAATGAAGGTGGGTATACGAAAGATGTTGAGATAAACTTTGATTATAAGGAGTCGAAAGCTGAACTTAATGATAGAAAAAACAAGAAAAAGCTTAATTTTACACTACAGGACAATATACAGGATTTAATATCCGCCTTTTACTTCTTAAGGAATAACTATAAAACGGAAGACCTTGAGGTTGGAAAGGCAATTACCCTGAAAATGCTTTATGACGATGACGGTATTTTTAACTTTAAACTTAAGTATTTAGGCAAAGAAATTGTCAATACTAAATACGGAAAGGTAGAATGTCTAAAATTTAGACCTTTAGTTCAATCTGGTCGTGTATTTAAAGAACAAGAAAGTCTGTCGTTATGGGTTTCTAATGACGAAAATAGAATTCCGATTAGGATAAAAGCAGATTTGGCGGTAGGGGCAATAAAAGCCGATTTAGATGGGTATAACGGACTAAAGCATCAGTTTAAAATCATAATGGATTAGCCGATAAATGGAAGATAAAGAGAAGATTAAATCCCAAATATCTAAACTTGAAGAAAAATATAAGGATTCTGGGCAAGATCTTAGCTCTTATTTAGATGGCTTATTACATCAACGTTATTTAACGTATTGGGATTATGTGCACTTAGACACCTTATTAAGTTTGCAAGTACCTCGAACACATTTTCCAGATGAAGAAATCTTCATCATGTACCACCAAATTACCGAGCTCTATTTTAAATTGATTTTGCATGAGCAGAAGCAGTTAGTAGATGATAAAAGTGATAATCTTGATTTTTTCATTGAAAAATTACGAAGAATAAACAGTTATTATACAGTACTTATTTCTTCTTTTGGTGTTATGATCAAGGGAATGGAGCGAGAGCAGTTTTTGCAATATCGTATGGCCTTGCTACCTGCAAGTGGGTTTCAATCTGCACAGTTTCGAATGATAGAGATTTATTCGACGCCTCTTGAGAATTTGGTGCATGTGTCTGAAAGGGCTAATTATACATCTAATAATACGGTAGAAGAGTTATACGAGCACATATATTGGAAAAAGGGAGCTACAGACGTTAGTACAGGAGAAAAGACACTTACCTTAAAACAATTTGAATATAGGTATACGCCAAGGTTGATAAGAATAGCCAAGCAAGTAAAAGACGCAACTATTTATCATAAATATTTAAGTTTGCCTAGTGAATTGAGGCAAAATGAAGCATTGATTGAAGCATTAAAAACTTTAGACATAAATGCTAATATCAATTGGCAATTGATGCATATGGGTTCTGCCCATAGATATTTAAGAAGAGAGTCTGGTGATATAGAGGCAACCGGTGGTACAAATTGGAAGGAATATTTACCGCCTAGTTTTCAGAAAATTGTTTTTTTTCCAGAGTTGTATTCAGATAAAGAATTAAATAATTGGGGTAAGCAATGGGTTGACCATATGCTAAATCCAGATAAATCAAAAATGAAGTAATGCAGAAATATTGGGGCATAATATTGGCATTAACTGTTTTAGGGTCATGTAAAGATGATGCACAACAGAAAAATGACATTGCGCAAGAAATTAGTATACCTGAAGTTGAGGTTGTAAACAATCAATTTGGCTTTAATCTAGATGAATTTAATGTTCAATTAGATACCATTAAATATGGCGATAGTTTTGGGGAATTGATGATGCAAAATAAGGTCGACTATCCAAAGATAGCTGCCATTTCTGAAAATTATAGAGATACATTCGATGTTCGTAAGATTCGTGTGGGTAAACCATATGTTATTTTAAAATCTAAGGATACTATAGCTCAGGCTCAGATATTTATTTACGAAAACGACGCTATAAATTATACTGTAATAGACTTAAGAGATAGTGTAAAGGTTTATAAGGATAAAAGGAAAGTAAAATACGTTAGGCGAGAAGTATCCGGAATTATCGAGACCAGTTTATCAGAAGCAATTTTAGATCAGGGTATAGATTATAACGTTACTAATAATCTAGCAAATGTATATGCTTGGACAATAGATTTTTCAAGACTGCAGAAGAAAGATAAATTTAAGGTGATCTATAATGAAAAGTACATTAACGATACCATCTACGCAGGAGCAGAGCCAATAGAGGCTGCATTTTTCGAGCATAATGGCAAGCCTATTTATGCCTTTGCTTATGAAAATGATTCTTTAAGGAGTATTGTAGATTACTTTGATGAGGATGCTAATAATTTAAGGAGAACATTTTTAAGAATGCCGGTAGAATTTGGTAGGTTGTCTTCAAGGTATAATCTTAAAAGAAGGATAAAACATTACGGGTTTAAGGTAAGGCCACATAAAGGTACAGATTATGCTGCACCTATAGGGACTCCTATAATGGCAACAGCAGATGGTACTGTAGTAGAATCTACCAGAAGAGGTGGTAATGGTAAATATGTAAAAATTAGGCATAATGGAACTTATGCAACACAGTATCTACACATGAAAGCTCAAAAGGTTAAAAAAGGTCAGTTTGTTCGCCAAGGTGATGTTATCGGTTGGATTGGAATGACAGGAAGTACGGCAGGGCCTCATGTATGTTATCGTTTTTGGAAAAATGGTCATCAGGTAGATCCTTTGAGAGAAGAACTTCCACAAGCAGAACCTTTGCATGATACTTTAAAGAAAGAATATTTCGCATATATATCAGCTTTTAAAGAACAGTTAGATTGTATTATATTCCCTAAAGTTTTATTAGAAGAGGAAGAAGATTTATTAACCCTTAATCAAGAAGATGGCATTAAATAAAACTAATCCAACACAAACTGAGGTTTGGAAAAAGCTAACTACGCATTATAAGGAGACCAAAGATGCACATTTAAGAGGTCTTTTTTCTTCAGATGCCAATAGAGCAGAAAAGTTTACGTTACAATGGAACAATTTTCTTTTTGATTATTCTAAAAATAGAATATCAACAGAAACCATGCAGTTATTACTTGAATTGGCAAAAGAGGTTAATTTGAAAGATGCTATTAAAGAGTATTATGCTGGTGGAATTATTAATGAGACCGAAGGCAGGGCGGTATTGCATACGGCTTTAAGAGGTAAGAAATCTGATGAAGTATTAGTTGATGGAATCAATGTAATGCCAGAAATATATGAGGTTAAGGAACATATTAAAGAATTCACTGATTCAGTTATTAATGGTGAATTAAAAGGTTACACAGGTAAAGCATTTACCGATGTAGTAAATATAGGTATCGGTGGTTCAGACTTAGGTCCGGCTATGGTAACGGAAGCTTTAAAGTTTTATAAAAATCATCTAGCTATCCATTTTGTTAGTAATGTAGATGGTGATCATGTTTATGAAATTCTTAAAACTTTAGATCCAGAAACAACATTATTTGTTGTGGTATCGAAAACATTTACTACGCAAGAAACCTTAACTAATGCGACTACTATTAAAAAATGGTTTTTAAAGCATGCAACGCAAGAAGATATTGCAAAGCATTTTGCTGCTGTATCAACCAATAGTGAAAAAATTGCTGAATTCGGTATTGATGCGGCAAATGTATTTCCTATGTGGGACTGGGTTGGTGGAAGATTTTCATTGTGGAGTGCTGTTGGACTAACAATTGCTTTGGCAGTTGGTTATGATAATTTTGATGCTTTGTTGCAAGGTGCCAATGAAACTGATGTCCATTTTAAGGAAACTGAGTTTTCTGAGAATATTCCTGTAATTATGGCGCTGGTAAGTGTTTGGTACAATAATTTTTACGGTGCAGAGACCGAAGCGATTATACCTTACGCACAATACTTGAGTAGATTTTCTGCGTATTTACAGCAAGGCATTATGGAAAGTAATGGTAAGAGTGTTGATAGAGCAGGTAATACAGTGGGTTATGAAACGGGTACCATTATATGGGGCGAACCAGGAACAAACTCACAACATGCGTTTTTTCAATTAATACATCAAGGTACCAAGTTGATACCTACTGATTTTATTGGCTTTAAGCATTCTTTGCATGGTGATAAGGATCATCATAATAAACTAATGGCAAACTATTTTGCTCAGACAGAGGCTTTAATGAATGGTAAGACCGAAGCTGAAGTAATTGCAGAATTAGAAGCTAAAGGTTTATCAGAAAAGGAAATTGAACATCTTGCACCTTTTAAGGTTTTTACCGGTAATAAACCAACGAATACAATATTGATGGATAAATTAACACCTAAAAGTTTAGGCTCGTTAATTGCTCTTTATGAGCATAAAATATTCGTACAAGGTGTTATTTGGAATATTTTCAGCTACGATCAATGGGGGGTAGAGTTAGGAAAACAACTAGCTGGTACTATTCTTGATGATATTGAGAATTCAAAAATCTCAAAACACGATAGTTCGACATTGCGACTTCTTCAATATTTTAAGAAATAATTTAGAAAATTGACAAGTTCTTAGAAAAAGGCACAACTATTTCATTTACAGTTCTATTATATAGTTTTTTCAAGTATTTTTGCAAAGCTGATTTAACGTTATCTTAACGTTAGAGGACAAAAATTAGAAGACTTTTGCAGCAAGTTAAAAACTAACAAATACTTGAAAAAATGAAAAAAATGTACTTTGCAATTGCGGTATTTTTAATGACCGTAACTGCTTTTTCACAAGGGACTATTACCGGTACTGTGCTAGATGGTGATTCTAACTCACCTTTACCTGGTGCAACCGTAATGGTAAAAGGTACCACAAATGGTACTTCATCTGATTTTGATGGAAATTTCACAATTAATGTAAGTTCAGCAACTGGAACTTTAGTAGTGTCTTACATTGGGTTTAATTCAAAACAAATTTCTTTTACTGCTTCAGGTAATATCGGTTCAATTGTTTTAGAGCCTAATGCTGAAGAGTTAGAAGGGGTTATTGTAACTGGTGTACAAGATATTGCCAAGGATCGTAAAACTCCTGTTGCAGTTTCTACCATTAAGGCAGAAGAGATTCAATTAAAATTAGGTTCTCAAGAATTTCCAGAGTTATTAAATACAACTCCATCTATATATGCTACGAAATCAGGTGGTGGTTTTGGTGATGCACGTGTAAATATTCGTGGTTTTGATACCAATAACTCAGCGGTAATGATAAATGGTGTTCCAGTAAATGACATGGAAAACGGTCAAGTATATTGGAGTAACTGGGCGGGTCTTTCAGATGTAACATCTGCGATTCAAGTTCAAAGAGGTCTAGGGTCATCTAAATTGGCAGTATCATCTGTTGGTGGTACAATTAATGTTGTTACTAAAACATCGTTGAATGCTCAAGGTGGTGCTATAGGCGCAACGGTTGGTAACGATGGTTATGTTAAAACATTAGCTTCTTATTCTTCTGGACTTTTAGATAATGGATTTTCTGCTTCTATGTTAATTAGTAGAACAGGTGGTAGTATGTATGCTGATGGTACTGAATTTGAAGGATATAACTTCTTTATGGGATTGGGTTATACTGCTGGTGATCATAGTTTAGAGTTTATGGTTACAGGTGCTCCTCAATGGCACAACCAAAGAAGTAGAGCTACATCAATTGACACTCAAATTCTTTATGGTGATGGCGATGGTGAGCCAAATAGAAAATATAATGAAGATTGGGGTTATAGAAATGGTGAGGAATATAGCTTTCGCCGTAATTTCTACCATAAGCCGGTTATCAGTTTAAACTGGAACTGGAAGCTGAGTGAGAAAACTACTTTAGAAACTTCTACGTATGCATCTTTTGGCCGTGGTGGTGGTACTGGTGAAATTGGTGAGATAAATGGAAGCAGACAATTTGCACTTCCAAGAACTGCTGATGGTTTAATCAGGGTAGATGATATAGTAGCATATAACAGTGGCCAATTGGTATCAGATTTTAGCGCTACTCCAAGAGAGCAAATCAATGGTCAATATGTAAACAATAGTGATCAAAATGCTAATGAAAATAACACTAACGGTATTTCAAGAAGAGCTTCTGTGAATTCTCATAACTGGTATGGAATTTTGGCTAACTTCAATAACCGTATTTCTAGTGATTTAACTATAGATTTTGGTGTTGATCTTAGAAAATATAAAGGGTATCACTATAGAAGAGTGAATGATCGATTAGGTGGAGATGTTTATCAAGAAACAGATAATAGAAACAATCCAAACCAGTTATTCTCTGAAACCTATAAGGCAAACCAACCATGGTGGGTATTTGGTAACATTGATGATGAAGAAAAAATAGATTACTACAATACCGGTTTAGTTAATTGGTTAGGTCTTTTTGGTCAAGTTGAATATAACTTTACTGAAGATATAACAGGTTTCGTTCAAGGTGCGTTATCTAACCAAGGATTTGCAAGGGAAGAGTTCTTTAATGAAGTACCAGCAGCTAAAACTGATTTCGAAAATATTCTTGGCGGAAACGTTAAGGGTGGGGTAAACTGGAACGTAGACGCAAGAAATAACTTTTTTGCTAATGCAGGATATTATTCTAAACAACCTTTATTTGATGCGGTTTATATCAATTTTGGAAATAACTTGAATCCTAATTTAACTAATGAAAAAATCACTGGTTTTGAATTAGGATATGGTTACAGAAGCTCAAAGTTTAGAGCAAATGTTAACTTATATTATACAAGCTGGAAGGATAGATTTGAATCTACTGGTGCAACCTTTAATGCCGATCAACCAGATGAGATTCGTGGTACCGCTAATATTTTAGGTATTACTCAGGTTCATACAGGTATTGAGTTTGATGGTAGATTCCAAGCTAGTGATAAATTTGCTCTAACGGGTATGATGTCAATTGGTAACTGGGAATATAAAGATGATGTAACTGCTACTTATTTTGATAACGATCAAGCACCTATTGTTATAGGTGGTGTAGAGCAGGTTGAAACGTTAGCTTTAGATGGTGTTAAAGTTGGTGATGCAGCACAGTTTACTGCATTCCTAGGTGCTGATTATAATGTGGTGAATAACTTAAATGTTGATTTTGGTTATCGTTTTGCGGGTAATTTATATGCTCAATTTGATGCTACAAGTGTAGGTCCTGATGGTGCTTTGAAATTGCCTTCTTTTGGTCTTGCCGATGCAGGTGCAACATATAGCATTCCATTCGATGATAAAAAGTTAAGCTTCAGAGTAAATGTAAACAACCTGTTTGATACAACATATATCGCAGAGTCTGATACTAATATTTTTGCACAGCCTGGTGATGATACTTATGATGGTATTAACACTAGTAACCGTGTATTCTTTGGTTTCGGTACTACTTGGAACTTAAGTGCTAGATTTAACTTCTAAACTAGTTTTTTGATATTATTTAAAACCCTGCCAATTGGCGGGGTTTTTTATGCTCAAAATTCACTATTTTTAAATCTTTAATTAATGAAATTATGGAAGAAACAGGATTAGCGTATACTTGGATACAACCTTTGCACTCTTATTTAGCCTATATAGCTTTGGCAGTGTTGATTTTAGCTGTTGCTAATGCAATAACTGGTTTAGTTGGGAAAAGAATTTTTAATATGGACAAAGATTTAAGACTAAGTCTTTTTGCCTTGATTTTGTGCCATATACAATTATTGGTAGGTTTAGTACTTTATTTTGTTTCGCCAAATGGTCTAAATGCTATTCAGGAATTCGGAATGGGAGGTTTGAGCTCTGCTGTTCGTTTATTGGCTGTTGAACATCCTTTTATAAACATATTAGCCATAGCTTCCATCACTGTTGGTTGGTCTCGTCACAAGAAATTTGTTGAAGGAGACAAAAAATTCAAAAGTATCGCTATTTTCTACGGAATTGGTTTACTACTTATCTTAAGTAGAATACCGTGGGGACAATGGTTTAATTAATCAATTAATATTTATCAATGAATAAAATTACATCTACAATATTGGTGCTATTATTTAGTGCCTCATTATTCGCTCAAAAACAAGAATTGTTTGATGGTGAAAGCTTAGAAGGTTGGTCTATATATGGCACTGAAAAGTGGTATGTTGAAGATGGGCTTTTAATTTGTGAAAGTGGTCCTGACGCTGAATATGGATATTTGGGTACAGACAAGCATTATAAAAACTTCATTCTTGATTTAGATTTTAAACAAGAAGCAGACGGTAATAGCGGAGTTTTTATTAGGTCAACAGTAGATGGTACGACTGTTAGTGGTTGGCAGGTAGAGGTTGCTCCTCCTGGTGCGTTTACTGGCGGTATATATGAATCTTATGGTAGACAATGGTTGATTAAACCTACGCTAGATAAAGACAAGGCATTAAAGTTTGGTGAATGGAATCATATGAAAATTAAAGTGGACGGCAAAGTAGTAACCTCTTGGGTAAATGGTGTCGAAATGGTTTCTTTAAAGGATAGAATTATAGGTAAAGGAGAAGGAGCTATTTTATTACAAATACATTCTGGTGGTGGTATTAAAGTAAAGTGGAAAAATATCCAAATAGAAGAATTGGATTAATTTGGTTGCTGAATCTAAGGAGCCTTAGGACTTTGCTTTTTTAATCAAATGAAGATAAACGGGAAAATGGTCGCTATATCCACCAATATAGCTACCTCCCGCATAGGTGCGTAGGGGGTAACCTTTATATTTTCCTTTGGGGTCCATTAAATATCTGGGTGTAAAAATGCCTACTTTCCAATAACTATACGTTTGTTTTTCTTTATCTAATAGGCTAGAGGTCATATAGAGTTGGTCAAAAAGATTCCATTTGTCTCTATAAGCTAAAGAACCTTTTCCTTTTCTAAATAGTTTTTCCATAGGCCCATAGAGGCTTAGGGAGTCTAAGCTTTTAGAATTTTTCTCTATGTTTAGTATTTTTTTGAAACTAGGGTCTACAGGGTCATCATTAAAATCGCCCATACTTATTATTTTTGCATTAATATCTTGCCTTCTGACAGAATCTATTATTCGTTTATTGAGTTTTGCGGCTTCTAGCCTATATGGTCTGCTTCTTGCTTCGCCGCCACTTCTAGAGGGCCAGTGATTTACTATAAAATATACTTTTTCGTTGTCTAATAGTCCTTCAACAATAAGTTGATCTCTAGTGTAATTGCGTTTTCCGTCTAAATCGAAAAGCAAAAGTCGATGACTATTAAAATTGACAGGGATAAAAGCATCTTTCTTAAATAGCAATGCTACATCAATACCTCGCTCATCTGGCGAATCGAAATGAATAATACCATAATTAGTTTGTGCAATATTCTTATGTCTAATCAAATCTTGTAAAACACTTAAATTTTCAACTTCACAAACACCAACAATATCGGGAGCATTTTTATTTTCTGCGGATCCAATTTCAGAAATTACTTTTGACATTTGTGCGATTTTTTGAATGTAACGTTCTTCCGTCCAGTTATCCTTACCCGTTGGTGTTCGGTCATCGTCAAAAATTAAAGTATCATTTTTTGTATCAAAAAGATTCTCCAGATTATAAAATGCAATAGTCCTTATTTGATACGTAGTTGTCTCTTGTGAATATAATCCTACAGAAAATAAAATGAAAATATAGAATATGTATGATTTCATTGAGGGTATTACGTCTTAATTATTCGCTAGTATACGGAATTTTCACGTTAATTATTTCTTAAAATGTATCTTAATGGTTTAGTAACAATATGTTGAGTTTTTAAATGATAAAGCATTTACTGTTTTTATTATTGGTTTTTGAATTTTTCACCTTAAAATCTCAGACAACTTCTACCATTACAGGAGTAGTTGAAGAGATGTCAAAAAGGATAAAAATTACGAATGCGGAAATACTATTGGAAGGTGGTAGTTTTTCGGTTAGTACAAATGGTATGGGAGAATTTAGCATGTCCACCTCTAAAAAAGGTAAATATATTCTTCAAATTTCAGCATCTGAATTTGTAATTAAACGTATTCCAATACTACTTGATGGTAATAATTTAGAATTGGGAACTATTTTTTTAGAACGAGACATAACTTTTGAAAAAACAATTAATCTGGTCAATATCACTGATGACGAGCTGCTAGATGATGAAATTAACTCCAATGCATTGGCATTGCTTCAGTCCACTAAAGACATTTTTCTAAATAGGGCCGCATTTGATTTCGGACAAGCATTCTTTCGGGTACGGGGTTATGACTCGCAATATGGTGAAGTACTTCTGAACGAAATGCCGATGAACAAAATGTATGACGGCAGACCTCAATGGAATAATTGGGGAGGATTAAATGATGTTATTAGAAATCAACAATATACTAATGGCTTAAGTGCTTCAGATTTCACTTTTGGTGGAATTCTAGGAAATACAAATATAGATTTACGACCATCAGGTTTGCGCCCAGGTACTAGGTTGTCATCATCGGTATCGAATAGAACATATAGTGGTAGGCTAATGGCGACCTATAATTCTGGACTTAAAAAAGAAAAATACGCATATGTACTTTCGGCATCTAGAAGATGGTCTAAAGAAGGTTATATTGAAGGAACACTGTATGATTCATATTCTATATATGGCTCGTTTGAATATCTACTAAATGAAAAAAATACAATATCCACAACTGCTATTGTAGCATCTAATAGGAGGGGCCGTTCTTCTGCAATTACTGAAGAAGTTTTTCAAATTCAAGGAAATAAATACAATCCGTATTGGGGTATTCAAAACAATAAAATTCGAAATTCTAGAGAAAGAAATATAAGAGAGCCACTTTTTCTATTGAACTATAATCATGAATCTCAAGGACTAATAATTAATGGGGGATTGGCTTACCAAACAGGAATATATAAGAGAAGTAGGCTGGGTTATTTTAATGCTCCAAATCCTGACCCTACATATTACAGATATTTACCGAGTTTCTATCTGAACAGTCCCATAGGCGCTAATTTTGAAAGTGCTGTTTTGGCTGAAGAGGGTTTTACTGAAAATTCACAACTCAATTGGAATAATATTTACAAGGCAAATACCAGTTTAAGTCAAGCCGGTAAAGCCGCATATGTATTATATGATGATACTACAAAAGATAATCAGTTTACGGCTCGAATCAACTCGAACATAGATATTGATAGCCATTTAAGAATAGATTTTGGACTGACTTTTAAGAAATTATCATCTAAAAACTATGCTAAAATTGATGATTTACTAGGGGCAGAATTTCATTATGATATTGATACATTTTCTGAGACTCTTAACGATATTGGCACAGAAGTTAATAAGCAAAATGGCGACATTTTCAATTATAAATATGATTTAAAGGGAAGTACGGCAGACCTGTATACCCAAATAAATTTAGATTATAATAAGGTTGGTGCTTTTATATCTGGTAAATACAGTAATGTGCAATATCAGAGAATTGGGTTGTTTCAGAATGAACGATTTATGGATAACTCACTTGGTGAAAGTGAACGAATACGTTTTTCTAATTGGTCATTTAAATCAGGAGGCACCTATAATATAACAGGAAGACATTGGGTTACTGCCAATGCAGCTTACATTAATAGGGCTCCGGTGCTTCAAAATGTTTTTATAAATCCAAGAGAGAATAATGCGATGGTTCCAAACCTGCAAAGTGAAAAGATTACAAGTGTAGATGTAAATTATTTTTTGAGAATGCCAAAACTTACAGGAAGGTTAACAGGTTTTTATACCCGTTTTCAAGATGGCACCGATGTGAATTTCTTTTTTGTTGATTCGGGAATAGGTT
The DNA here is from genome assembly GCF_963977385.1 of uncultured Maribacter sp. Classification (GTDB taxonomy): domain Bacteria; phylum Bacteroidota; class Bacteroidia; order Flavobacteriales; family Flavobacteriaceae; genus Maribacter. Next base: position 510,015 of record NZ_CAXBOU010000001.1, read on the forward strand.
CAGATTTTGTGCAAGAGGTATTAACCGATTTAGATAAATTGCATTTAGGTACTGAACTAGGTTTAGAGTATCAAATATCAAGTGCGGTAAAATTATCGTTGGTAGCATCGGTAGCGAAGTACTTATATGCAAGCGATCCTTTCGTGACAATTAACTTTGATACCGCAGGCGCAAATGAAGATTTAATCGATATTTCTGGCTCAAAGTTTTTGGGACAATCTGCTATTAAAGGATATAAATTGGCGCAAGGTCCGCAAAAGGCAATTGCTGCAGGTATTGAATACCGAGATCCAAAATATTGGTGGGTAAGTATGACCGCTAATTATTTGGCCAATAATTATGCAAACATATCTACAATAACCAGAACTAAAAGTTTTTTAATAGACCCAGAAACTGAACAAAGGTTCCCAGATGCAACGGATGAAAATGTTCAGAAATTGTTAGAACAAAGGCCTTTAGATAATTTCTATCTATTGAATCTAGTTGGCGGTAAGTCTTGGTTGAAGAAAGGAAAATATATTAGTGTCTTTGCAAGTGTCAACAATGTTTTCGATACCACTTTTAGAACTGGCGGGTATGAACAAAGTAGAAATGGCAATTATGGTCAATTAAAACAAGATAATTTTAGTGGTAACCCTTCTTTTGCTCCTAAATATTGGTACGGATTTGGTCGAACCTACTTTTTAAATATGGCATTTAGCTTTTAAATATGAGTTTTAAAAATAATTATTTATTAAAATTATTTTTCTTGAGCTTTATGCTTGTAGTTACCTCTTGTGTAAAAAATAAAGATTTTGATAAACCTGAATCAATATGCTCTGATGAGGACTTCACTTTCATAAGTATTTTAGAACTTAAAAATTTGTACGCAGGCGAAACTGTTCAAATTCAAGAAGATTGGGTTATTGAAGGTTATATAATTTCATCTGACCAGTCAGGTAATTTTTTTAATGTTCTTCATTTTCAAGATGAGTTAAGCAATCCTACAGAGGGGTTGCAAATAGAGTTGGAATTAAGAGATTCACATTTATTTTTTGATATTGGTCAACCTATTTTTATAAAACTGAAAGGGTTGTATTTAGGACAGTCTAATGGTGTGTATAAAATTGGAGGAGTATTTACTTCTTTTGGTAATCGTAGTGTGGGCAGGCTGCCTAATAGTGTAATTTTTGAACATATTTTAGTGCCATGTAATTCGGTTATAAACATTCAACCTAGATCAGTTTCTATTTCCGAATTAAATGAAACAATGATTAATACCTTAGTACGTATTGAAAATGTAGAATTTAGAGAGGAAGAATTAGGACAAACTTATGCCAAAGAAAAAGAAGAGACACAGAGGGTTTTAGTTGATTGTAATGATAATGAGGTGATATTATTAAATAGCGGCTATTCAGATTTTCAAGCAGAAATTGTTCCAGAGGATATGGGCACAGCAACTGGAGTTTTAACGATGGATAAAAATGAATTTCAATTAATCATTAGAACGGTAGATGATTTAGATTTTAATTTAGAGCGTTGCGATGAATTGATAGATGAGTTTACTTCGACATCTATTATTATATCTGAGATTGCTGATCCTAATAATAATGCTGGCTCACGGTTTTTAGAATTATACAATTCTTCTAATGACTCCTTATCATTAAAGGGTTGGAACTTGGTTCGATATACCAATGCAAGTTTTGAGGTAAGCTCGACTATCGATTTATCAGATTATAGTATTACCGCGAAAGGACTTTTAGTGATTTCCCCAAACCAAGTTGAGTTTGAAAATATATATGGATTTTTACCGGCTATTTCTGTGGGTACAAATTCTCCGGCAGATTCTAATGGTGATGACAACATTGCTTTAATTGACCCTTTTGGCGAAGTCATAGATATCTTTGGTATAATTGGGGAAGATGGGAGCAATACCAGCCATGAATTCGAAGATGGTAAAGCTGAAAGAAAAATAGAAGTGGTTTCAAGTAATTCGATTTTCACCCCAAGTGAATGGATTATTTATAATGATACCGGTAATACAGGTACAATAAATCAACCACAAAATGCCCCACTCGATTTTACACCGGGTATAAGGTAAGATTACTTTAAATCTTGAGAATCAATTATTTTTTTAACAGCACTTTCTGTTAAGGGCTTAACGATATAATCTTTAACCAATTTGTAGTTTTTAGCTTTCTCTATAAGTTCGGGGCTAATAAAAGAGCTCGTAATATAAATTTGAACATGGGCTATTTTGTCCTCAGGTAAGTCTTGAAACTCCTCTAAAAATGACCATCCATCTCTTCGAGGCATATTTAAATCAAGAAAAATTATGCTAGGTAGCGGTATGTTCTCTACAAGTAGCCCAATTAAACCATTTAGTGCTTCTTGGCCACCGGTGTAATACAAGATGTTCTCTGAAAAATCAAACTGCTTTAAAACTCTTTTACTGCTTATAGAAAAAAACTCGTCATCATCAATGATACAACAACTAGAAAATATGCTCATTTGTGATTAATTCTTAATTAAATCTTTCTTCGATTTAGGTTTGTAAATAGTCTAGAAAAAGAAAGGCAAAGATATGAAAATAGTAAGGTATGAAAGTGTTTTTAGAGTAATTTGCTACAGCAATTATTAACAGCACAAGTTTGTTAACCTAACCTTAATAAGGTGTTAACCTTACATTTAATTTAATATCACTTGTAAAACAAAAGGCTATATAGTATTATCGTTTAAAACCTTGCCAAGGTCGTCAGGTGTAATTGGCTTTAGAATGTACGTGTCAATTTGGTTATAATCTTTAACGCGTTCCAAATCTCTTGGATCTACCGATGAACTAATGATATATATAATCGTCTTTTTTGATATATTATGACGGCAATTTTTATATTCATCTAAAAACTCCCAACCGTTCATAATGGGCATATTTAAATCTAGAAATATTACTTCAGGCAGAAGTCCACCATCATTAATAATTGTTTTTAGACCGTCAACTGCTTCTTGACCATTGTTATAAACAACAATGTTTTCTGCAAAATTAACTTCTTTCATTATTCTTTTGGTGCCGTATATGAAAATAGGGTCGTCGTCTATGATACAACATAATTGTACTTTCTTCATAATGAATTTGGTGTTAGTCTTGTTTTAATTCTATGAAAATGGTAGTGCCTTGGTCAACAACACTTTCTAATTTTATGCTTCCACTCATAGCTTCTATTTGATTTTTGGTGATGAATAAACCGATTCCTTTAGCGTCTTTATGTTTATGAAATGTTTTGTACATGCCAAATATTTTGTCGCCATGTCGCTTTAAATCTATTCCTTGTCCATTATCCTTAAAGGTAATAAGAACTGTGTTATTTTTAAGTTTCGATTTTATTTCGATAACCGGACTTCGATCCGGAGAACTATATTTTAAAGCGTTGGTTAAAATATTTAAAAAAATACTTTCTAAATATGCAGGTACCGCGTTTACAAAATGTGATTTTTCAATATCTATTTTTATGATGGCATCTTGTTTCTCTAATATGCCGCCTATACTCTTTTTAATATGTTCAATAGTATTTAATACGCTAATACTTTGAAGGTTCTCTAAAGCACCTGTTTTAACCTGAACGACATCGTTTAAATGCAAAATGGTTTCAGATAAGCTTTCAGCAGCATCGGAAATCATTCGATTAATATTTTTTAGTTCTTTTTCGTCTTCTTCTTGTAATAGGAATTTGGCAAGCATTGTCATGTTAGTAGAATGAGAGCGTAGATTGTGAGAAACGATATGAGCAAAGTTCATAAGACTTTCATTTTGGCTTTTAGTAACTTCTACCAAGGTTTCAAGTTTTTTTTCAGCTTCAATTCTATCTGTAATGTCTAGAAATTGAGCTATAGCATGGCTAGGATTTCCATTTAAATCTTTAACTGGAGTTACGCCGATGATTGCATAAATAATATGGCCTTTTTTATGAAAATATCTTTTTTGTAATTGATAGGTATCTTTTGTACCCTTAAATACAGTTTTTGTGAAGGTTGTACTATTTTCTAAATCATCAGGATGCGTAATATCTATAGTCTTCATTCCTAATAACTCCTTTTCTGAATATCCTAAACTGTTTAATAGGCTTTTATTCACTTTTAACCAATAAAGCTCAGGGCTTACCAAAGCCATGCCGATTGCAGCATTGTCGAAAGTCTCTGTAAATGATTCTGTACTTCGCTCCAATTTCAGTTCTGTACTCCTAAGTGCAGTAAAATCTAAATTAGCACCAATTATTTTTACTGCCTCTCCATGTTTATTCTTTTGAGCCTCACCAGAAGCAATCATATAAATAAGTTCACCGCTCGGTTTAACTCCTCTAAACTTTATGTTAAGTGGAGTGTTATCATGAATGGTTTTTTCTAGCCCTTTTTGAACAATTTCTATGTCTTCTGGATGAATGCGTTTCATCCATTCATCTAACATATTAGATGAATTTTTTGGTATGTCATACATGGTGTACATATTAACATTACCATGCACCGTATTTTCTTTAATATTATAATTCCAAATACCTATATTAGCCACTCTCGTAGCTACATTAAGCATTTCGGTAGATTCATTAATTTTATTTTCAGCCTCTTTTTTAGAGGTTACATCAAGTATTTGATGAATCATATAAGAAGCTTTTCCATCTATATCTTTTACTACAGTGGCTGTAAGTATAACATAAACAATATGGCCATTTTTATGAAAATATCTTTTTTCCAATTGATAGCTTTCGAGTTTTTGGTCCAAAGCCTCTTGTAAGAATTGCAGATCTTCCGTAAGATCTTCAGGATGGGTAAGTTCTTGAAATGTTAATTCATTTAGCTCATTGTGTGAATAGCCTAGGCTATTGGTAAGACTTTCGTTGATTTTTATAAATGTCCCGTCAAGTCCAACCTCGGCCATACCAATAACTGAATTATCGAAGGTATTAATATATGATGCTTCGTTTCGCTCTAGTTGAAGTTTGGTGTTTCTTAGTTCGGTAATGTCCCAATTTGCACCAGTCATTTTAACTGCTGTTCCGTTTGAATTTTTAATGGTTTTCGAAAGTCCTTTAATATATTTTATGGTACCATCTTGTAACTGTATTCTAAATTCTTCGTCAAAATCTTTTACTCCATTAGCGGCATCGTTTGTGGCTTTTAAGGCTTTTTCTTTGTCATCGGGATGCAGTGTGGATTCCCATGCTTCAAAAATTCCAGAAAATTGATTTTGTTCAAAACCAAATATATTATACATTTCCTTATCCCAAACTAATTCATTCTCTTCAAGGTTATATTCCCAAATACCAATATGGGCGGTTCGTGTTGCAAGCTTTAAACGTTCAGAAATTTCCTCATGTGCTAATTCTATTTTTTTTCTTTGATCAATATCTTGAAAAGTACCGATAATTCGTATAACCTTATTGTCTAGCATTTCTACCTCACCAATTGCCCTCACCCAAAGTTCATTGCCTTTTTCTGTAATGATGATTAATTCGGTGTCCCAAGGTTTGCCTTCTTGTATCGCCATACCGACTAAACTGGTAATCTTTTCTCTATGGATCCCTTCTTTATAGAAATTGATGCCTTGCTCTAAATCTGGTTCAAAGTCTTTATCAACTTCATGTATATCTTTAGTTGTTTGAGACCAATAAATTGTATTCTTTTGAAGATCAATCTCCCAACCACCAACCCTGGCTACAGATTCTGTTTTACGATATAATTCTATTTCTTTTTTATCAGTAGTAATATCTTCTAAGAAAATCATTAATCCGTCGGAAGCATTTTCATCATTTATCAAAGGCGAAACTTTCCATTTTAACCATTGTACTTGTCCAGAAGATAATATAAACTTTTGCCCATCATTGATATCTTCTTTGCCATTTAAAGCTAATTCAACGACAGTTTTAAAAAGTTTTGGCATTTCTAAAATAACATCAAAAAGATACATTCCTTCAATATCTATTTTGTTGTCTGTAAAATCGCTTAGCCACTGGTTAGAGTGACTAATAAAGTTTAACTTAGTATCCACGATAGCGATGGCAATAGGCGTCTCTTTTAAGAGAAAGTCAACAGCTAATGTTTTCAATATGTTTGTGTTTATAATTTAAAGGTACATATTTATCGTAAAGTAGGAAAAAATAGTTGGCTAGTAAGAAAATACGTTAACTTGAATTCTCACTTGTATTTTATAGATTCATGAGGTAAATAATAAATTTCAACTATGAACGAATTCTTTTTTAAAGCAATTAGAGAGGGTAATTTAAATGAAGTTAGACCTATGGTTGATAAAAACCCTGTACTTATAAATAGTAAAGATGTACGAGGGTCTACACCATTGATTTTAGCAACGTATTACGATGAAATGGAGATAGCGATGTTACTGCTTGATAAAGGTGCTAAAATTGACGCAATAGATGCTTCAGGTAATACAGCTTTAATGGGTGTTTGTTTTAAAGGGTTTACAGATATTGCCAAACTATTAGTAGAAAAAAAGGCACAATTGAATGAGAGAAATGCTATGGGTGCAACATGCCTTATTTATGCAGCTCAATTTAATCGTTTTGAAATTGCCAAATTGTTAATAGCTAATGGTGCTGATAAAACAATTAAAGACAACAGAGGGAATACAGCCTTAGATCACGCCAAAACCCAGGGGTTAAATGCTTTTATTGATTTACTCGAATAAGACAGCATGAAAAAAGAGAAAAACAGCCTAAAACTAGCCTTGGTACAATCTGTTTTGCATTGGGAAAATCCTCTAGCCAATAGGGAGATGTTCAGTACTAAAATTGAACAAATTACAGAAGATATAGATGTTGTTGTTTTGCCTGAAATGTTTACTACGGGTTTTACTATGTCACCGGAAAACATACAAAGTGATGAAGGAGCTTTAACGTTAAGCTGGATGAAAGATATTGCCGCCAGAAAAGCTTGTGCTATAATCGGTAGCATCGTTTATAAAGAAAATGACTCGTTTTATAATCGTCTTTTTTTCGTTAAACCAAATGGCGAAACACATACTTACGATAAGAGGCATACATTTACGTTGGCAGGGGAGCATAAAAAATACCAATCTGGTTCAAATAGGTTGGTTATAGCGTATAAGGGATTTAATTTTTGCCCGCTAATATGTTATGATCTCAGATTTCCCGTATGGAGTAGAAATACCGAAAATATTGACATATTACTATATTCAGCAAATTGGCCTACTGTAAGAATAAATGCTTGGGATGCGCTTTTGAAAGCACGTGCAATTGAAAACATGGTTTTTTGTATTGGTGTAAATCGTATTGGGGAAGATAATGTAGGGCATCATTACCCAGGTCACACCAGCATGTATGATCCCCTCGGAAATGAATTGGCATTGTCTAAAGAAGAGGAAGTACTAATCGTTGAGATAACTAAAAATGAAATTAAAAAAGTACGTGATAAACTTGCTTTTTTAGAAGATCGCGACCAATTTAATCTAATAAATTAAAAGTTTCTATCTTTTCCCAATTAGCTCGTAGTTCTATTAAAGTTGGATAATAACTTATTTTTTCTGGTTGTATTTTCTTTAAAAAACTCCCTGTATCCCATTTTTGATTTCCATTTGAATCGAATATGACTCGAGCCATATACTTACCGGGATTTAAATTGTTAAATATATAAGTTTGCGGTTGAGTAGCGTAAATTTCTCTTTGTAAGTCCCCCTTATCATTGGTGAGTTGAACTATTATGGGGTATTGTATATTATTGCCATTTAGGTTCAAAGTAAGGTTGCCATAGTCTGCAAGACTTTTTGTTCTTAGATTATAAACAACGGTATCATTCGTGTTTTCAAAAAAATCGGTAACTGCCCCAGGTAAAAGTTCAATTTTATAATTTTGATTGGGTAATACCTTAAAATCTAAATTCAATTGATTTTCGAGAGTATCTAACTTTAAGCTATTTGCGACCAGTAGAGTGTCTTTATCGGTTAGTTTTATCTTAGTAGTGTCAAAACGAACCAGTGGCGTGTTAACCAAAACATTAATTGGTTTGTCAAATTCAATATTGCCTTGCTGGTTTAAAGATAATCGTAAAGAATCAAATTCAACCTTCCGGCTTTTTACTTTAAAAGTGTCAGAAATCTTTAAATTTTCATTAGAAATGGCGAAAAGAATAGAATCCATTTTATAAGGGGTAAACCAGAAATTTAAGGTGTCTTTATCCCTTTCTTTAGTAATTATAGACCTTACGGTATCGGGTAACGTTGTAATTGTTTCAATACCAATTGAGGAGCCTTCACCGTAGTAGCCAAAGCTAATTTTATTGCTTGCTTCCATACTAGGTACGGCAACCCCGTAATCAGCAACTTCTTTAAAAATATTTAATAAATAGATAGAGTCTGTGGGTAAATTTATGGTGTCTTGTACAAAGCCGATTTTGTCTGTCTTTTGGTCAAATAAGTTATTGCCAGCTATATCTTTAATGGCGAATAACGCATACTTGCCTTCTTTTAAATTCCTAAGCTTGAATATTACTGCACTATCAAGTGTATTGGTGATATAGTTTGGTGGTTTTTTATAAAGGGTAGAATCGGTGTAACTAGTATCTATTTTGTAAAGCATAACGCTTACAAACTCATCAACTTTTTTATTGAATGCATCGGTTATTACTCCTGTAAGTTCTAAAGAATCAATATAATCGCCGGTAGAAAACACGTAGGTGAAAAATGGAAGTGGATTTTCTTCATTGTTATCTACAATACCTTGGCCAAAGTTTAGCGTATAGGTGGTGTTGGGGTCTAAAGTATCTTTAATTGTAATTTCAACAAATTTATTGGCATTGCCTTGTGGTGAAAGAACAGGGGTGTATTTTAAAGGTGGAGATATAATAAGCTGTTTTTGAATATCTTTCAATTTTACCAGCTCATCAAAATAAAGCCTGATTTTTTGGTCTTTAAAATTGATTGACATATTGGGTGGTTCGGCACGTAATAACTTTGGTGGTGTAATATCTTTCGGGCCTCCAGTAGGGGTGCCTTTTTGGGCACATTGGTATGAAACCAAAACAATGATAAAAACAAATATAATTCCAAGAATTTTTCTACTCATAAGTGCGATTATCAATCACAAAGAAACAACATATTTTATAGAAATCTAAGCCTTTGGCACAACAGCCATACTCGAAATATAAATGGTAATCCCTTCAATGTCTTTAAAGGTATTGGCGCAAATCTCCATTGTTGCACCTGTAGTAATTACATCATCGACCAATAATATGTTTTTATTCTTAAGTAATTGCTTATTATTTATTTCATACAAAGAACGATTATCTTGCCATCTGCTCAGCCTATTCTTTTTGGTCTGGGTTTTGGTATTTGCTGTTTTAATTAGCAAGTCATCTGCATAAGTGGCATTCAGGTGAACAGCAATTTGTTTGGCGAAAAGTGCAACTTGGTTATAACCGCGTTGTCTTAATTTCTTTCTGTGTAAGGGAACAGGAATTACATAATCAATATCTACCAAGTCACCTTGTTGCTTTAAAATTTGCCCGTGCCAATCACCTAAAAATTCTCCTATACTCTCTTGATTCTTATATTTTAAAAAGTGAATTAAGTTTTTTACTATTCCAATTTCGGTAAAGAATAAGAATGAATTTGCCTTTTTAATGTTAATTCGACCATAAAAAATACGGTCAACGGCATTTTCTTCGTTAAAGTTATACTCGGTGAGAGGTAATTGGTGTCGGCAAGAGGTACAGAGAAATGCCTCTCCTCTATATAATCGTGCATTACAACCAAAACATGATATGGGCAACAGTATGTTGGTAACATCCTTTAGTATATTTGAAATTCTGTTTTGCATCAAATTTTACAGATTTAATTAACCTACAGCCCGCTTATTAAATGGATAGTCAAGATAACCAATTCAATTATAAAATAATACTCGCCGCATTTGTGGCAGTTATTATAGCGCTTTTGATTGCCTTTTACTACAGTTACGCTCAATCTGATGCGCAAATAAGCTTTTTAGAACAAGAGAAGTCTATTTTGATAAAAGACCTTACCATTATGAAAGCTGACGTAGACCGTTTGTCTGCCAAAAGTGAAATGAATGAAATTGAATTGCAAGATTCTAAATATAAGGTTCAAGAGCTTTTAGATTCTGTAGGGCGATTAAATTTTACCGTTCAGAAACTGAGAGAGTTCAAAACAGAACTACGTAGATTAGAATCAAAGAATGATAGTTTACTTTTAAAGAATAACTTTTTACGCTATAATAACATGCTTCTTACAGACAAATATGATGAGTCTCGTAAACAAGTTGAACAATTAAGAGCTAATAGTAGTTCGTTGGCAGAGGCTGAGGCATTACAGAGAAGAAAGATTCTTGAGCTTAATCAAAAATTAAAAACGAAGAGTTATTTGAAGATGGCTAACGCCGAAGGCAGTGGATTTAGACTTATTCGAAATACAAGGCCTACTAAAACTAACAAAGCTTCGATTATTGAAAAATTAAGAGGTTGTGTCACTATTTTGGCCGATGAAAGTGAATCAGATAATGAAAAGGTTATTTATCTACAGTTTTTAAATCCTAATAAACAAATTATAGAGGATAATGCCAATACTATTACCGTAAACGGAAATATATATAGTAAAAGAGTAGAATTTGTTTTTACTGGATTGGATACTTATGTATGTGAGTCTATCACCATACCAGAAGGCTCATTGATGGAAGGTAGCTATACCTTAAATGTGTTTGAAGATGAACGTTTGATTACTTCTTCAGAATTTCAATTAAAATAATTATACATTTTTTAAGCTATTATCCTATTTTTGCCGCATGGCAAAGCAAGAAGATGATTTTAAGCGTGTAATATCGCATGCAAAGGAATACGGTTATGTATTTCAATCGAGTGAAATTTATGATGGGTTAAGCGCTGTATATGACTACGGTCAAAACGGTGTTGAACTAAAAAAAAATATACGCGAATATTGGTGGAAAGCCATGGTACACCTCAATGATAATATTGTTGGGTTAGATGCAGCTATTTTTATGCATCCTACTACATGGGAAGCATCTGGGCATATCGATGCATTCAACGACCCTTTAATAGATAATAAAGATTCTAAAAAAAGATATAGAGCAGATGTTTTAGTCGAAGATTATGTGGCTAAAATTGATGCAAAAATCGAAAAGGAGGTCAATAAGGCTCAAAAACGTTTTGGTGTAGCTTTTGACAAGAAGACGTTCTTGGAAACGAATCAACGAGTAGTCGATTATCAACAACAAGGGAAAACTATTTTAACACGATTAGGTAAATCTTTGCAAAATGAAGATTTGGCCGATGTTAAGGCACTTATTGAGGAATTGGACATAGCTTGCCCAATGTCTGGTTCTAAGAACTGGACAGACGTGAGGCAGTTCAATCTTATGTTTGGTACAAAGTTAGGTGCCAATGCAGAAAGTGCGATGGACCTATTTCTTAGACCAGAGACTGCTCAAGGAATTTTCGTAAACTTTTTAAATGTTCAAAAATCTGGACGTTTAAAGATTCCTTTCGGAATTGCCCAGACCGGAAAAGCTTTTAGAAATGAAATTGTAGCTAGACAATTCATTTTTAGAATGCGTGAATTTGAACAGATGGAAATGCAATTTTTTATACAGCCTGGTACTCAGAAAGAATGGTACGAGGTCTGGAAAGAAAAGAGAATGAAATGGCACTTATCTTTAGGTTTAGGACAGGATAATTACCGTTTTCATGACCATGAGAAATTAGCACATTATGCAGATGCAGCAGCAGATATAGAATTCCGTTTTCCATTTGGTTTTAAAGAATTGGAAGGTATACATTCACGTACCGATTTTGATTTAAGTAGTCACGAGAAATTTTCAGGAAAGAAGCTTCAGTATTTCGACCATGAGGTAAATAAAAATTATGTGCCTTACGTATTAGAAACTTCAATAGGTTTAGATAGAATGTTCTTAGCTGTATTCTCTAATTCTCTTAAAGAAGAGGAGTTAGAAAACAATACTACTAGAACCGTACTTAAATTGCCTGCCGTTTTAGCACCAGTTAAAGCAGCTATTTTGCCATTGCTGAAGAAAGATGGTTTACCAGAAATAGCACATAGTATTGTAGATGATCTGAAATGGGACTTCAATGTAACGTATGACGAAAAAGATGCTGTGGGTAGACGTTATAGAAGGCAAGATGCCAATGGAACGCCATTTTGTATTACAGTAGATCATCAAACTTTAGAGGATCAAACGGTAACCATTCGACATAGAGATTCAATGGAGCAGGAAAGGGTTGCCATTTCAGATTTAAACAGTATCATTCATGATGCGGTCGATATGAAGACCTGGTTGAAAAAGATGTAATATTTTAAAGCGTGTAACTTAGTTTTACACTCCCATAATAATTTATATTGTTCCCAGGGTAGAAATACCTTGGGGCATTACCACCAAAACCAGTTGCATTTATTAAAACAGATTGAGCGTATTTTGTATCCGTAAGATTGTTAATGCCAAAATCTAAACCAATCATTAATTTTTCTAAAACCTGCTTTTTGTAACCCAGTTTTATATTGAGTAGATTGAAAGAGTCACTATAAAGAGAATTTGCATCTGTCAGCGGAATTTCATCTATAAATAGATGAGTAACATTGGCATAAAGTCCGTTTCCGAATGTGGTTTGTATTCCAGAATTTAATTTATGTTTAGGAACTCCTGTTAAAGAATTTCCACTATAATCTTCATTAGCTTCTTCATCGATAAATTCAACAAATGAGTGGTTGTTGTAGGTATAGCTTACAAACGGGCTAAGAATTATTTTGTCAGATAAACTAATTCGATAGCTCCCATCCAAATCTATTCCTTGGTGCCTTGTCTTACCTGCATTTCGACCAATATATTGGTTATCACTAACCCTTTTTGCAACTAGTAGGTTTTTTATTGGCATTAAATAGAAGGCCACGTCTAATTTCAATCGATTATCATTGCTTTTGTGTTCAATACCTATTTCGTAATTGGTTCCTGTTTCTTGAACAATGTTCGGATTTATTATTCCATCAGGCGTTAATGTTTCTTCTAAGCTAGGGTTTGAAAAGCCACGACTAATATTCGCGTAAAGATTATTTGTTTGGGTTAATGCATAGTTTACATCTAAACTTGGTAAAAACAATGTTTTGAAACTTCTATCTGCACTAGTGTTTTCGTCTCCTATGTTTAATAAATCTCTAAAATCATATTGAGTTTTATTGACGTTTAAACCTAGTTGCGCTGTTAATTTATTGGTAAAAGGGTATGAAACTGTAGCGAAACTATTGATTTGACTTCTGAATTCTTTGTTTTGGGATAATCTATCGCCTTGTAAACTTCCATTACCATTATTTTCTTTGTAAAGGTTTTCAAAAGTTCCCCAATTGTATTCATCTTTGTAAAGCTCTCCGCCAAAAGTATAGGATAGGGTGTTTTCTGAAATGATAACATTACCGGTAAATAAAGTTCTAAGGCCGTAACCATTGGTGTACTCATCTAGAATGTTAAATGGTGCAGGTTCGTAGTGATCTAAATATGTATAGAACAAACTAGTGGTGTTCTTTAGTTTAGAACTTGCGTAATAAGTGTGCGAAAGGCCTACAAGACTATAATTGTTGTCTTCATAACCTTTTGATGCTCCCCATGTGAATGCAGCTTGAGTTGGGTTTTCATTAAAATCTTCTTGATCTATTGAGCTTGCGATTTGAGCAGAATAATCAATATGATTTACCAAAAGACCTATTTCGCTTTTTTCTGAAAGTTTGAAAATTGTATTTAATAGAAATCCGTCACGCTCGAATCTGTTGTTTTCGCGGTATCCGTCAACTTCCATGTGACCATATTGAAAGGTCATGTAGAAATCGTCTTGAGAGTGTGAAAATCCGAAACTGTTTTTTAATAGCCCATAAGAACCTATGGTAGTATTGTTGGTAAACTTGGTAGGTTGATTGCTAATTTGTTTGGTGTTTAAAATGATGGAGCCACCTAAATTAGTTCCAAATCCTGTCCCCTTAGGGCCTTTAATAATTTCAACAGATGTAAGGTTCTCTAAATCAAAAGCTTCAATAGTTGATGAGCCTGTTCCGTTGGTTATAGGAATATTATTATAGTAAAGCCTTAATTTATCAGTGCCATAAGGTGTTCTTGAGCCCACACCTCTTATGGTTATTCTATTGGTGTTTAGTGCTCCTGATAAAGCATAAACCCCAGAAATCTGGTTTATTGAACTTATAAAATCTACAGGACTATAATTTTGAAAAACCTTTGCTCCAATTATTTGAGATGGTATAATGCCAATAGCATTTTTGGCAGTTAAGGTGTCGATAACAATAACCTCGCTTAATTGCGTGACACTATCTTTTACTGTTATAGTTTGAGCACCTACACTAAATGAGAAAGCTAAAAAAAGAAAGTATAAAATTGATTTTTTCATAGGGAATTAAACCCCAAAAATACCCATTAAAAACGGAAACCTAAGGATAGACCAGCCCGAAACATAAAGTCATTTTGAAAATCTTCTGGATTAATATTCCTACCAAGACCTCCATTTATTTCAATTATAAATCTTTGACTTCTAGTAGTCCATTTATATCCAGCGCCTAAACCAATTGCGGTAGTTGAATAATCGTAATTTCTACTCCCTAATGTTTCTGAAACCTCATCATCTTCACCCGTGAAATATAGTGCGAAAACTTCGGCGAACATACCACTACGCGGAGCATAACCAAAGTAAGCCCTTACATTGGGGCCAATTCCAAAATTACCATTATAATCTGTTGCGTCTCCATTAAAATAAAGTGTTCCACCAATACTGGTATCTTCATTCAAATAATATTCATAAGCAACTTCGGTAGTGGTTGTAACTAAAAAGTGACCGATATTAAATTTGACCTCATGTAGGTATGAATCATTAGAATATGCCTGTGCAAATGAAGCGGTTGAAATGTAAAATAGTAGAATTGAAAAGATAAACTTATTCATGAATTATTTTTTAATAATAATAATAGGTGCAAATCAAATTATGGTTCAAAGCTAAGAAATTAGGATATTAATAGATTGCATACCGGTATAATCTATCGCACTTTTCTATTTTTAACCTAAAATAAAAAAAGTATGAAAATCATATCTTACAATGTCAATGGAATTAGGGCGGCAGTTAAAAAAGGGTTTTTAGACTGGTTGGCCACCGTTTCACCTGACGTTGTATGTCTGCAGGAAATTAAGGCTAATGAGGATCAATTGGATCTTTCGTTATTTGAAGAAGCTGGGTATAAATATAATTATTGGTTTAGCGCCCAAAAGAAAGGATATAGTGGGGTAGCGATACTTTCTAAGTCTAAACCAGATGCCGTTGTATTCGGTACAGGTATTGAGCATATGGATTTTGAGGGTAGAAATATTAGGGCAGATTTTGGAGATATATCTATTATGAGCATGTACTTACCTTCTGGTACAAATTTTCAGCGATTAGATTATAAACTTATGTATATGGCAGATTTTCAGGAGTATACTAATGAATTACGTAAAACCAATCCCAATCTCGTTATTCTTGGAGATTATAATATTTGTCATGAAGCTATAGATATTCATAACCCTGTTGGTTTAAAAAATGTATCGGGTTTTTTACCTGTTGAGCGTGAATGGATAGGAGATTTTATGAAGAGTGGTTTTATAGATAGTTTTAGGGAATTTAATTCGGAACCTGATAATTATACATGGTGGAGCTATAGGGCAAATGCAAGAAATAATAATAAAGGATGGCGATTAGATTATGGTATGGTAGCTAAAACCTTGAAAGATAGATTGTCACGTTCTGTAATTTTATCTGGAGCTAAGCATAGTGATCATTGCCCTATTTTGATAGAGATAGATCATTAGGAATATGAGACATAAGTACCCTCAATATATTTAGTAGTTTTGCGTTTTAATTATGCAAAAATTAAAATTTAATGATTTATACCAATTTACCACATACCGATATTGAAGTAAGTAAAATATGTTTGGGTACAATGACCTGGGGAAACCAAAACAAGGAAGCCGAAGGACATGAACAACTTAATTTTGCAGTGGATAAGGGTGTAAATTTCTTAGATACAGCAGAATTGTATCCAATACCCGCCCATAAAGATAGATATGCTGCTACAGAGAAAATTATTGGTAATTGGTTTAAGAAAAATGGGAATAGGAAAGAAGTCGTTCTTGCGTCGAAAATAGCTGGAAAGGCAGAAATGACGAAGTTCATTCGTACAACAGGTTTCACTAGAGAATCAATTATTGACGCGGTTGAAGGAAGTTTAGAAAGATTACAAACTGATTATATTGATGTGTATCAATTGCATTGGCCAGACCGCAGTACCAATTATTTTGGACAAAGAGGCTTTGTAAATGATATAACAGATTATTGGGAAGATAATATTCATCAAGTTTTAGAAACATTACGCGATTTAATTCGAGAAGGAAAAATTAGACATATAGGTATTTCTAATGAAACCCCTTGGGGCATGATGCGTTTTCTAGAGGAAAGTAAGGTTCATGGAACATTGCCAAGAACAATAACCGTACAGAACCCTTATAGCCTTTTAAATAGGTTGTTTGAAGTTGGTATGGCAGAAATCTCTGCAAGGGAACAGGTTGGCTTGCTGGCATACTCTCCATTAGGCTTTGGTACCTTAAGCGGTAAATACTTAGGTGATCGCATGCCCGAGGGTTCAAGGTTAAGCTTATTTCCTCAATATAATAGATATATCAGCTCTACCGCTGTCGAGGCAACTAAAAGGTATTATGAGTTGGCACAGGCAAACGGTCTTACTTTGGTGCAAATGGCATTGGCGTTTGTAAACTCAAGACCTTTTGTAACTAGTACTATTATTGGAGCTACAACAATGCGCCAATTAGAAGAAAATATAGGTAGTATTGATATTAATCTATCGGATGATATACTTAAAGAAATTGAAACAATACATAATTTAATACCTAACCCCGCTCCGTAATATGAGAAGTCTTGTTTTTTTAAAGGTTGGTTTTTGGCAGATAGTCGTGATTTTGGCTGTTATTGTAGTTATTATGGTTTTTGCGAGAATAATGAGAGATAAACGTTAGCCAAAAAGGTTGCTAGCAACCTCTTCAATTTTAGAAGCCAGTAGAATTTTTATCTTAGTCGATTTTAGACCAATCTTATTATTTTTTGATATGATTATCGTGGTGTATCCTAATTTTTCTGCTTCTAATATACGTTGCTCAACACGTTGAACAGGTCTAATTTCACCAGCCAAACCAACCTCTGCGGCAAAACAGATGCCCTTGTCGATTGGTATGTCTTCATTACTTGAAAGTATTGCAGCAATTACCGCCAAATCAATGGCTGGGTCATCGACCGAAATGCCGCCTGTAATATTTAAGAAAACATCTTTTGCGCCTAATTTAAACCCGGCCCGTTTTTCTAATACCGCTAATAACATATTCAATCGTTTGGCATTGTAGCCAGTAGTAGAACGTTGAGGTGTTCCGTAAACAGCTGTGCTTACTAATGCTTGTATTTCAATAAGCAGAGGGCGCATACCTTCTACTGTTGATGCGATTGCTGTACCACTTAATCCGTCGTCATTTTTAGAAATAAGTACTTCGGATGGATTATTGACTTCTCTTAAGCCACTGCCTTGCATTTCATAAATACCAAGTTCTGCGGTAGAACCAAATCTATTCTTTAATGACCTTAGTATGCGATAGACATAATTTCGGTCACCCTCAAACTGCAAAACAGTATCGACCATGTGCTCTAAAATTTTTGGCCCTGCAATGGAGCCATCTTTGGTAATATGACCAATGAGAATTACAGGTGTATTGGTTTCTTTGGCAAATTTTATAAGTTCAGCGGTACATTCACGTATTTGTGAAATACTACCTGCAGCAGATTCGATGTAATCTGAATGTAGGGTTTGAATGGAATCGATAACCACTATATCTGGTTCTGTGGCTTCAATCTGCTTAAAGATATTCTGTGTCTTTGTCTCTGTTAGAATGAGGCAAGTTTCGCTATTTGGATGAATTCTATCGGCCCGCATTTTAATCTGCTTCTGACTTTCCTCGCCAGAAACGTATAAAGTTTTATAAGGCAGTTTTAAGGCAATTTGAAGCAAAAGGGTGCTTTTTCCCACACCAGGTTCTCCGCCCAATAACACTAATGCGCCAGGCACTAATCCGCCACCTAAAACCCTATTGAATTCAAGGTCGAAGGTATTTAAACGAACTTCTTTTTCAATACTAATTTCATTGACCAAAAGAGGTTTGGAAACTCTTTTTGAAGTTTGTGAGGGTAATTTCCAATGTACCTTTTCCTCTTTTTGTACAACTTCTTCCACAACGGTATTCCATTGTTTACAGGCAGAGCATTGCCCTACCCATTTAGCATACTGTGTTCCACAATTTTGACAAAAAAATGTAGTTTTTGTTTTGGCCATCTTTAGCTTTTACTGAAAGAGCTAAAGGTAGCAAGAAGTTTGAAATGAGCGGATGTCGCTTAGTAATTAAGCGTTAATTATCTTGTGAACTTTCTTTTTTGTGAGCACTAAATGCTAAGAAAAAGGATGCCCAAGCCATAAATAGGGCAATACCGCTGTAGGGAATAATAAAATCTCCTTTTAATCCGAAATAAGTAAATAGTACTCCGGAAAACACGAAGTACATTGCGTTAATTTTTATCATAATAAGTAGGTTGGGCTAATTTGGGAACTAGCTGTTTAAATAAATTAAAATCCGAAATCGGCTTTTAATGCGTCCATCTTTTCAAGGGCCATTTCTTTAGTTAAAAAATCTATTTCTTCCATCTGAAAAGCTTTTTCAAACGTTTTAAGTGCTTTTTTAGGTTCTCCTAATTGTTCATAATATTCGCCTTCAAAATAAAAGCCGAGCATAGTTTCAGGATATTCTTTTTTGCAAAGATCAGAAAGAGGTTTTAATGATTCAAAATCTTCCTTTTTCCTTGATGCTGCATAAATGGCCATAATATCATTCAGTTCTACAGGTTTACTGAAACCAAATATGTCAACAATACCTTGGTATTTGCTTTCTAAGTAATTGAAAACCGGTTCTTCACTCGTAAGTATTTGAGTTTTATATTCTTTAGGACTAATAGGTTTGAACATCCCGAAAATATTATCGAATGCTTTGCCAATACCATAAGTCGCTACTGAAATGTGGTCGGCATTTTTATATTCATCAAAATAATAATGTAATGATTCTTTTTCCAAAGCTTTAATGCCCTGGTCCATAGTTGCTATTCGTTGAGTATCCTTGTTTTGCTCACCTTCTACTATAACCTGATAGAATATTTGATTTTTAAAAGTATTAAGTCTCATTGGTACTCTAGTTTCCATTTCTGGAGCGAGAGTAGGTGAAATACTTATATAGGCATCAAAAATTGAATTATCCTTAAACAACCAGTAATTCATGAAATTAGCTGTGATGTCGTAACCAACAATCATTTTAAAAGGAGCCGTACTATAGTTTAAATCTAAATATGGAATAAGTTCCATACCAATAAATTCATAAAAGCTTTTGCCTTTTTCAGAAGGCAAGCCGCTGTCAGGCTCAAATGCGCAGTCTTCATATCTAAGATCATTTTTACTTTGGTCAATACCTACAACGATACTTTGTGGCATACCATGAAAACGACTATAGAATTTTGATGAGGCAACAACTTGTTCAAAAAGATATTCACCATCAAGAACTATAATGAGAGGGTATTTTTTATTCTCATCCATTTTTTCGGGAAAATAGTAATGCACGTCCCTTCTTTCTTGAAGTTTAAAAGACTCAAAAATCTCTTGAGTAGTTTGGGAATAGGATACTACGCAAAATAAAAGTGCGAATATTATGGATACATAACGCATATATGGTAATTGTAAATAGTAAGATTACTATTTGATTCTGTTCAATAACGGTAATAAAAGAAAAGATATTGCACCAAAAACAACTATCATTAATGTCTGGGCAATCCAAATTATCCAACCAAAGGCATCACCAGAGATAGCGCTAATGCCAAAAATAGTCAAAGCACTACTAACTGCAATTGGGTAAAGGCCAATGCCCCCATTCGTAGTTGCCATTGCAAAAGCACCTGCAACAAAGGCTACTAACAATTGACTTAAAGTAAGGGGAATAGTTTCGGGTACTGTAAATTTTATAATCCAAAGCATACCGATATAGCATCCCCAAATGAACAAAGTATGAAAAATAAATAACCACTTATGTTTCATTTTAAAAATACTGAATACACCATCAAGCAACCCTTTTAAAAATGTTTTAATTTTTTGGGCAAAGGTGTTTTTAGATTTTTTTATAAAGACAACAAATAAAACGAATAATATAGCTCCAGACCCAGCGAGTATGAGTAGTCCGTTTAGATTAAAGCCGCGTTCTTGTAACATACTCATGATTACATCTGTCTGTAGCAAAAATGCAACCATAACAATAGAAAGCAGCATTATTACATCAATCACCCTTTCGGTGACTATAGTGCCAAATCCTTTTTCAAAAGGTACATTTTCATAGGTGGTGAGTGCTGTTGCTCTAAGTACTTCACCAGTTCTTGGTATACCAAGATTGGCAAAATAGGATGTCAATATTATTAATATATTATTACTGATACGGGGTTTGTAACCTAAAGGCTCTAAAAGATAATTCCATCGAATTGCTCTAGAAATATGACCTAAAATACCTAAAAGAATAGAAAGGAAAACGTAAAGGGGATCTGCTTCTTTAATGTAGAAAATTATTTCTTTTCTATTCTCTGGTGTAGTAGAATTGTAAGAATACCAAACTAAAAAAACTCCCAATGCTATTGGGAGTATTATCTTAAGATTTTTTTTTAGGGCAACTGTCAAGATTAGGTCAATAAATTAGTTTCTTCATTTGGAAATACCAATGACGGATTGAATATTTTGGCTTCTTCAATATCCATCCAAGTATACGAAATTAATATAAGCACATCACCTACCGAAACCTTTCTTGCTGCAGCACCGTTTAAAGTAATTTCTCCACTTTTTCGTGGCCCTGGAATAATATAAGTTTCAAGGCGTTCTCCGTTATTATTGTTAACAATCTGTACTTTTTCGCCACGAATAAAATTAGCAGCATCCATAAGGTCTTCGTCAATAGTGATGCTTCCTACATAATTAAGGTCTGCCCCAGTAACTTTTACTCGATGAATTTTTGATTTAACTACTTCAATTTGCATAGTACAAAATTAATTAATTGAGGGCAATGTTATCTATAAGTCTTACGTCTTCCGCGTAAACAGCAATAAATGCCCGATATTTTATGTTTAAATTTTTATTCTTAGTTGGGGTCAAAGTTTCTACATCTGTAATCTCGAAATATTCTAATTCAAAATCAAGACTATTCTGAAATTGCTCAGCGACCCATTCCTTCACATCAAGTACACTTTTCATGCCAAATTTATCTTTGACAGTTTTTAAGGTTTCATAAATGAATGCAGCATTTTGTCGTATTGTTACGCTCAACCTTTCATTTCTAGAGCTCATGGCTAAACCGTGTTTTTCACGTACTATTTCGCAGCCAATAATTTCAACTGGTATTTTCTCTAGCTCTACAAGTTTTTGAATAATGCGTAATTGTTGAAAATCTTTTTCACCGAAATACGCTCTTTTTGGATTTACAATACTAAAAAGTGCTTCAACAATTGTACCGACCCCGTTGAAATGATTACCTCTAAACTCACCTTCCATAACTTTATCAAGTCCAGCAAAATCATAAATTTTAGTTTTTACATGGTCTTTATAGATTTCGGTAACAGAAGGAGCGAAAACAATTATTTCCTTTGAAATAGTAGAAATTAAATTAACATCGTTATCTAACGTTTTTGGATATTTTTCGAGATCATCTGTATTGTTGAATTGGGTAGGGTTAACAAAAATGCTGACAACTACTTTTTTGTTTTCAGACAAGGCCTTTTTTAATAGAGACATGTGTCCTAGATGTAGTGCCCCCATGGTCGGTACAAGACCAAGATCTGAGGAGTTGTCAATTTTATTTAGTTCTCCCTTAAGTTCATTTATGGTCTTAATTACCAACATTGAAAAGTTCATTAGCGAGCAAACTTACTATAATTACTGCTAATCTCTATATTTTTCGTAATTTTGCACTTACGTTCCAGTGAAAAATAAAATATAACCTTTATGAATGGTAAAAAGATATTGTTTGTATCTTCTGAATTAGTTCCTTACTTACCCGAAAACGAAGTTTCCCAAATGTCTTATGAAGCACCTAGAATGGTCAACAGCAATGGTGGTCAGATTAGGATATTCATGCCGAGATATGGTAACATCAATGAAAGAAGGCATCAATTACACGAAGTAATTCGACTTTCCGGAATGAATTTGGTTATTAATGATATGGACATGCCATTAATCATTAAAGTAGCATCTATTCCAAAAGAAAGAATACAGGTTTACTTTATCGATAACGAAGAGTACTTTAAGCGTAAAGCAACATTTACCGATAAACAAGGTAATCTTTTTCCTGATAATGACCAACGTGCAATTTTCTTTGCAAAAGGTGTTATGGAAACTGTGAAAAAATTGAATTGGTCACCAGATATTATTCATGTACATGGATGGATGGCTAGCTTGTTGCCGTTGTATTTGAAAAAATTCTATGCCGATGAGCCACTTTTTGCTGATAGTAAAATTGTATTGTCTGTTTATGGTAAAACCTTTGAAGGTTCTCTAGATAAGGATATGATCAAAAAAATTGCATTTGATGGTATACCAGATGAGGCAATTGCATCTTTAGCGGATCCTACCTATAATAATTTGTTAAAGGTAGCTGTAGATTATTCTGATGCTATTATTTTAGCTTCGGAAGACATTCCAGAAGAATTAGAAAACCATATTTCCAACCAAGAAAAACCAGTGTTACCATATGTACCCGTTCAAGAATTTGAAGAGGCATATGCTAATTTTTATAACACCGAAGTTTTAAAATAATCTGAATGAATTTTTTTTATAATTCCGCTACTCCCAGGTTTTTGGGAATGTTATTGATATTTGGTTTTTTGGTATCATGTGAACAAGATTTGACTACTATTGGTTCTGGGGTTGTTGGCAACGAGCCCTTTACTACAGGACAGGAAGTATATGATGTTTTTGCATATAATAAGAATGTAGAGGCAGTACAAACAAATAAGCTTCCAATATATCAATTAGGAAATTATAACGACCCAGTTTATGGTAAAACTCAAGCGTCGGTAACAACTCAATTGTTTCTTAGCACAGCTAATCCTACGTTCGGTGCTTTATCTCAAAATAAGGAAAATAGTGCAGGAAACTCTGGTGAGTTAATAACCACTATAGAGGAAAATGAAACCGTTAAAGAGGTATATCTTTATATTCCGTTTTTAACTAAAAGTATAGCGACAGATACTGATGGAGACGGTGTTGTTGATGAATTTGACGCTGATCCAGATAATAGTGAAAATGATAATGATGGGGATGGTGTTTCTAATTCAATAGAAACTGCATCTAATACAGATCCTTTGGATGCTAATAGTGTAGACGCAGATCGTGATGGTTTGAACGATAATGATGGGACAGCAATTTTTACAAATAATTTTGCTAAGAAGATTGAGTTAGATAGTATCTATATCAATGGTCAAAATTATGATAATGTAAACAAGTCAACATTACCTTCATTTAATTTAAAGGTGGAGAGATCAACATTTTTTCTAAGAGATTTAGATCCAAATGCTAATTTTCAAGAATCACAGGAATATTATTCAAACCAAGAGTTTTCTCCTGATTTTGTTTCAGAAGTATTGTTCGAAGGTGACGTTGATATTGATGATGAGGAGATTCTAATTGCGAATGATGATGATGAATCTACTGAAGATGATGATGAATCTTTAACCTTCAATAAGCTTGGCCCTGGCATTCGAATTCCTTTAAATAATGAATTTTTTCAAGAAAATATTTTGGATAAAGAAGGCAGTTCTGAGTTGTTAAGCCAATCTAATTTCACTGAATTTATAAGAGGATTGCATTTTTCAATTGAGGATGAAGTTGGTAATGATGTTTTATTTCTTTTCGATTTAAAAAATGCTAATGTAACATTAACGTACACCTATAATAGTTATGACGCCAATAGCACTATTGATGATACGAGCGATGATACACCCAACGCTATCAAAGAAAAAGATTACGTTTTCTCATTTTTATCACAACTTTCAAGTGGATCTGTTACAGGAAATGCTGTTAATACAATTATTACAGAAAACTATGGACCAGAGATAGTACAATCATTGGATAATACTGAAAACGCTTCTAGAATTTATTTAAAAGGTGGGCCAGGTACTTATGCTGAGATTAATTTATTCGAAGAAAATGGTGGGGAGAGTATTATTGAACAAATTCGAAGTGAGAATTGGGTGATTAATGAGGCTAATCTAGTTTTTTATATTGACAGAAATCAATTAGATACCAATGGTAGTGAATTGGAGCCTCCTCGGCTTTATTTATACAATGCTGAAAATAATTTCCCTTTGATAAATCCAAATACAGAGCAAAATAATCTTACAGCTCAAGAGATGTTTGGAGCTTACCTAAATTATGACGGTATTATTGAAAAATCTAATGGAAAGGGTCTTAAGTACTCTGTAAAAATAACAGACCACATTAATAATTTGGTATTAAGAGATTCTACTAACGCTACTTTGGCTTTGACATTATCCACAAATATCCAAAACTGGAATGTTGCCAATGCTAAAGTTAATGACGGTGAAAAAAGAATCGCAACTACTTCTAATTTGACACCATTTGGGACTATACTTTATGGTAGTAATATTCAAGTTTCTGACCCAAATTATGATAAAAGGTTAAAACTTGAAATATATTATACAAAAGCTGATTAGGTGATATTTAAGAGTTGATTTGATATTTTTTTATCTAAACATATCATTTTAAAGAATATTCACGTTGTATATCCTAAATGACTTAATTTCCAGACAAGTAACTATACTTTTGTGGAAATTAATGTCGAATAAAATCATCAAATAATAATTTTATGTGTGGAATTGTAGGTTACATAGGTTATAGGGACGCTTTTCCCATTATAATAAAAGGTCTTCAGAGATTAGAGTATCGTGGTTACGATAGTGCTGGTATTGCATTGTTCGATGGTAATCAAATTAACCTTGCTAAAACAAAAGGTAAGGTAGAAGATTTAAAGAAAAAGGCTGAAAGTATTTCACAAAAAGGACATATAGGTATAGGTCATACTCGTTGGGCAACACATGGTGTGCCTAATGATGTAAATTCTCATCCACATTATTCTAATTCAGGTGATTTGGTTATTATTCATAATGGTATCATAGAAAATTATGAGGCTATTAAACAAGAATTAACCAAAAGGGGTTATATATTCCATTCAGATACTGATACAGAAGTATTGGTGAATCTTATTGAGGAAGTTAAGAAAACAGAAGACGTAAAGCTTGGTAAGGCAGTTCAGATTGCTCTAAATCAAGTAGTAGGTGCTTATGCCATTGCGGTATTCGATAAAAATAAGCCAGATGAAATTGTAGTTGCTAAATTAGGTAGTCCATTGGCGATTGGTATTGGTGAAAAAGAATTTTTCATTGCATCAGATGCTTCTCCATTTATTGAGTTCACAAATAATGCCGTATACCTTGAAGATGAAGAAATGGCTATTATTCGTTTGGGTAAAGAGATAAAATTAAGAAAGATAAAAGATGATTCTGTAGCTTACCCTAGCGTTTTGGAATTGCAGATGAATCTTGAGGAAATTGAAAAAGGTGGTTATGACCACTTTATGCTGAAGGAGATTTATGAACAACCAAGAGCGATTAAAGATACATATAGAGGTCGTTTATTAGCAGAACAAGGATTAATTAGAATGGCAGGAATTGACCAGAATATGGAAAAGTTCCTTAATGCAAATAGAATTATAATTGTTGCATGCGGTACTTCATGGCATGCAGGTTTAGTTGCGGAGTATATTTTTGAAGATTTAGCTAGAATTCCTGTTGAGGTAGAGTATGCTTCTGAATTTAGATATAGAAATCCCGTAATTACAGATAAAGACGTACTTATTGCTATTTCGCAATCAGGAGAAACAGCAGATACTTTAGCAGCTATTAAATTGGCCAAGGAAAAAGGCGCTTTCGTTTTTGGAGTATGTAACGTAGTAGGTTCTTCCATTGCTAGAGAAACAGATGCAGGTGCATATACACATGCTGGCCCAGAAATAGGAGTTGCTTCTACAAAAGCTTTTACTACTCAAATAACTGTGCTAACATTAATTGCACTAAAATTGGCAAAAGCAAAAGGGGTTTTCTCCGAAACTAGATATCATGAATTTTTAACTGAGCTAGAAACAATTCCAAGTAAGGTTGAAAAAGCACTACAGTCAAATCCGTTGATTGAAATTATTGCTGACGTATATAAAGATTCTACTAATTGTCTTTATTTAGGTAGGGGATATAATTTTCCGGTGGCTTTAGAAGGTGCGCTTAAACTAAAGGAAATAAGTTACATTCATGCGGAAGGATATCCAGCTGCAGAAATGAAGCATGGTCCAATAGCGTTGATTGATGAGCAAATGCCAGTTTTCGTAATTGCTACTAAAAAAGGTCATTATGAAAAAGTAGTAAGTAATATTCAAGAAATAAAATCAAGAAAGGGTAAGATAATTGCAATTGTTACCGAAGGTGACGAACAGGTTAGGGATTTGGCGGATCATGTAATTGAGGTGCCAGAGACATTAGAAAGTTTAACACCTTTGCTAACGACTATTCCGTTACAATTAATTTCTTATCATATTGCTGTAATGAGAGGTTGTAATGTTGATCAACCGAGAAATCTTGCAAAATCGGTTACAGTAGAATAAACTCAATTTAATTTTATAAAAAAGGGGCCTGAAATATTTCAGGCCCCTTTTTTATTGCATATTTCTGAATTATATAGGTGTTATATTACCATAATAATACTATGCATGCATAATTTTTTTCAAATTACTATAATGCATTTAAAATTATCTGTATCTTAACCACCAACTAATTTTAAACTTTAATTAAGAATGAGAGCAATTCTACTTTTAGCATTGATGGCTATTGGTACTTTTGGGTTTTCCCAGACCAATATCAATGGTATTGTTGTTGACCAAAACAACGAGCCTATTCCCGGGGCCAATATCGTTATTGTTGGCAAGACCATTGGAACAGTAACTGATTTTGACGGTAATTTTAACTTGGCTACCTCTGAAGTTCCGCCTTTTAAAATAGAGGTTTCGAGTATCGGATATACCAATACAACCGCAAATATCATAAGTGCAAGTCAAACCCTAACTATAACACTAAATGAGTCTCAAACCTTTTTAGACGAGGTTGTAATTTCGGCATCAAGAACTCCAGAGCGTATTTTTGAATCACCCGTTACCGTAGAACGTATGGGGATCGAGACTATCAAGAGTACAACTGCTGCAGATTTTTATGGCGGACTTGAAAATTTGAAAGGGGTAGATGTCAATACAAATAGTTTAACCTTTAAGTCGGTTAACACAAGAGGTTTTGCGTCTTTCGCAAACACTCGATTTATGCAACTGGTTGATGGGATGGATAATTCCACACCTGCTTTGAATTTCCCTATAGGGAATTTAGTAGGTATGATAGAAACTGATGTATCAAGTGTTGAATTGCTACCTGGTGCTTCTTCAGCATTGTATGGAGCAAATGCATTTAATGGTATTTTATTCATGCGTAGTAAAAGTCCTTTTGACCATGAAGGAATTAGTGTATCAATAAAGCGCGGTATTACATCTCAAAAAGCCGCGGGTGACAATGCATATACAGATGTAGGTATAAGAGCGGCTCATAAATTCAGCGATAAGTTCGCGGCAAAGGTCAATTTCGGCTACCTTAAAGGTACTGATTGGGCTGCAACTAGTGAGGTGGATAAAACAACTCCTGGAGGCACAAGAGCAGATTTAAATTATGATGGTATAAATGTATATGGTGATGAGGTCTCTACAGATATTAAAGATGTAGCTGTTACTCTAGAAGGATTAGGTATTTTACCGGCTGGTGCTAATGCATTGGTTCCTTCACAAGAGGTTAGTAGAACAGGTTACAATGAAAGTGTATTGACCAATTATAATGCTGAAAGCATTAAAGCTGATTGGGGATTATACTATAGACCTATTGAGGATAATAGTTTAGAATTGTCATATGTTGGTAAAGTAGGTACGGGGAACACTATTTATCAAGGAACAAATAGATATAACATAGCAGGGTTCTTTCAGGAGCAACATAAATTAGAAATTAAAAATGATAATTTTTTTGTAAGAGGTTATGTAGTTTCCGATAAAGCAGGAGATTCATATGATATGGTTTTTACTGGAATTCAAATAAATAGGGCTTGGAAAGATGATAATACATGGTTTGGAGAATATACTGGTGCATATGTTCAGGCAACTTTAGGCGGTGCAACTGATGAACAGGCTCATACAGCTGCAAGAGCACAGGCTGAAACAGGTAGATATTTGCCTGGAACTCCAGAATTTCAAGCTGCTTTTAACAGAAGTATTAATGATCCTAATTTAGTAACAGGGTCTAAATTTCAAGATGCTTCAAAATATTATCATGCAGATGCAAATTATAACTTTAGTCATTTAATCGATTGGGCAGAAATTCAAGTTGGTGGTTCTTTTAGAGAATATAGTTTAAATTCTTCTGGAACTATTTATACTGATTTTGACGGACCAATTAATTACTCTGAATTTGGAATCTATTCACAGGTTCAGAAAACGCTGCCATTTGAAAATGACAGAAGTTTGAAGCTAACAGGTTCTATGCGTTATGATAAATCTGAATTTTTTGATGGATTTATCTCGCCAAGATTATCTGCTGGTTTTACATTGAATAGAAATCACAATATTAGAGCTTCGGCACAAACAGGATTTAGAAATCCAACTACTCAAGATCTTTTTATTGGGTTAGATGCAGGTCGAGCAATATTGGTAGGTTCGGCACCAGATAATTTGGATCGTTATTCTAGAGATTTTGAAGTAAGTGGAGGTGGCCAGTTGTTAGGTCAGCCAGAAACTATTACACAAACGGGTGCTGCTGCCTATAACAATTCTTATTCAGCGGCTTCGGCGACTCGTTTAGGGGAAACAGGAAACCCCGCAGATTTGGTTGTTTCGAATCCTGATATAATTAAACCAGAAAAAGTAACGTCTGTTGAAGTTGGTTATAGAGGTAAGGTTGATAAACTGGTCATTGATTTTAGTACCTATTACAATAGTTATAAAGATTTTATTTCTCAAGAGGTGGTTATTGCTCCTTATTATGGGACTGCAGGAGATGGCGGATTGTCCGTTGCAGCACTTGCTAATGGAGACTTTCAGGCCTATAGTGCGTATACGAATACAGATGCAAATGTAAATTCTTATGGAGCATCATTAGGGTTAAGTATGAAAGTGCTTGGTAATTTTGATTTAGAAGGAAGTTATACGTTTACGAAACTTGATTTTGATCGTGAAGCTAATCCTGATGTAATGTTGAATTTTAATACACCAGAGCATAAGTTTAAAGCTTCTTTTGGTAATAAACAATTGTTCGATAATTTCGGTTTCAATGTTTCCTACAGATTTAGTGACGATTATTTCTGGGAAGCTACTTTTGGAAACGGTGTTATTCCAGAATTCCATGTAGTTGATGCTCAAATTAATTATGATGTACCAAGTATAAAATCTACGTTCAAATTAGGGGGTACTAACCTTACTAATAAAGAATACTACACTGCATTCGGTACTGGGTTCATAGGATCTATGTACTATTTATCTTGGACTATTAACAACTAATTTTAAATCAAAAGTTGAAATGAAAAACTTAAAATATATATATATTTCTTTAGGGGTTATGGCTTTTACAGCTTGTAATGACCCGGAAGATGTGGACATCACGCCCGAAGTGATGGTTGAAGAGCGTGCAGAATTAAACGCTGGGTCAGCTGATTTTTCTAACTATGTTTCGTTGGGAAACTCGTTAACAGCTGGTTTTACGGATGGCGCTTTATTTCAAGCAGGTCAAACATTGTCTTTACCAAATCTATTATCACAAAAATTTAGTTTAGTTGGTGGTGGTAGTTTCACTCAGCCATTAACCAATGATAATTTAGGTGGACTTGCTGCTGGAGGTGTTAGAATTCAGGCACCTAGATTGGTGTTTGGTGGAGCGGGTCCTGTTGACCTGGAAACTATTATTGGTGATGTTACGGTTACGACTGATATTGCTTTAAACAATCCTACGGGACCATTCAATAACTTAGGTGTTCCTGGGGCGAAAAGCTTTCATCTTTTAGCGCCTGGTTATGGTAATTTGGCAAACGTATCTTTAGGACTTGCAAATCCTTATTTTGTAAGAATGACAGGAACAACCCCAAATATTAGTGTATTAGAAATGGCGGTAAGTCAAGCTCCAAGTTTTTTCACGCTTTGGATTGGTAATAATGATGTTTTAGGTTACGCAACTACGGGTGGTGATGGAACGAATCCAATTACTCCTGTATCAGGTGTGCCTGGTGTTGGTTTTGATGGTAGTTATGGAGCTTTGATAGCTACTCTTTCGGCAGGTGGAGCACAAGGGGTTGTAGCTAACATACCTAATGTGACCGATGTACCTCATTTTACAACAGTACCTCATAATCCTTTAGACCCAACTAACCCTGACTTCGGATCACAAATAGCCACTTTGAACGGAATTTTTAGTCAGCTAAATCAAGTTTATGCCTTTTTAGGAGTTCCTGAACGTTCTATAGAATTTTCAACAACTGCTGCCAGTGAGGTAGTTATTAGAGATGAAACTTTAACTGATTTATCCGTTCAAATTGCTGGGGTTTTAGGAGCTAGTCCGACTTTCCCAGCATTTGTACAATCTTTTGGATTGCCTGTTGAAGCGGCGCCTTTAGTTGCTGGGTTGTTAGGTAGTACTTATGGGCAAACAAGAGAGGCTACTGCAGATGACTTATTTGTATTGCCAAGTGCTTCTATTATTGGAACGGTAAATACTACTTCGGTTTCCAATTTAGTCTTAGCAGGATTGCCGCAACAATTAGCGGGTCAGTTTTCTGTTGAAGGTATCTCGCTTCCGTTAGAAGATAAATGGGTGCTTATACCTAGCGAACAAGAAGAGATTGCTGTTGCAACCGAAGCATTTAATCAAATTATAGCAACCACTGCAAGTCAAGCGGGCTTAGCATTGGTTGATGCAAACTCGTTGTTAAATCAATTAGCTAACGGTGGTATTACAAGTGGTCAATTTACGTTGACTTCTAGTTTAGTGACCGGTAGTGCCTTTTCTTTAGATGGTATACACCCAACTGCTAGAGGATATGCCTTATTGGCAAATGAATTTATGAAGTCTATAGATGTGACGTATGGTTCAAATTTTGAAGCGTCAGGTAATTTATTGAACGTTGGGGAGTATCCAACAAATTTCTCATATACGCTTCAATAGAAACCTATAGAATAGTAAGATATAAAAGGTGCTGAATAGGCACCTTTTTACTTTTGTAAAAAAGCCAAAAAACAGTTTTTGTTTAAAATTGAATACTATATCTTTGCAGCCTGAAAATGAGAGCATTTTTAAGATTATATTAAACGTAATACATAAACATAAAAGTAATGTCAAAAGTTACAGGTAAAGTTTCGCAAATCATTGGACCCGTGGTTGATGTAGAATTTCAATCAGGTGATGTTCTGCCTAGAATCTATGATTCCTTGGAGATAATAAAGAAGGATAAGTCTATTTTGGTCTTGGAAGTTCAATCTCATGTTGGCGAAAATACGGTAAGAACTATTTCTATGGATTCTACTGATGGATTAAGTAGAGGAGTTGAGGTAGTTGCTACAGGAAGTGCGATTCAAATGCCTGTTGGAGACGATGTATATGGTCGTTTGTTCAATGTGATCGGTGATGCTATTGATGGTTTAGGAAACTTGCCTAAATCAGGTAAAGACGGTCTTCCTATTCACAGGGAAGCTCCAAAATTTGAAGATCTTACAACTACTACAGAGGTTTTATTCACAGGTATTAAAGTTATCGATTTAATCGAACCTTATGCAAAAGGTGGTAAAATTGGTTTATTTGGTGGTGCGGGTGTTGGTAAAACTGTATTAATTCAAGAATTGATTAACAACATAGCTAAAGGGCATGGTGGTCTTTCTGTTTTTGCAGGAGTAGGTGAAAGAACTCGTGAAGGAAACGATTTACTTCGTGAGATGTTAGAATCAGGTATTATAAAGTATGGTGATGATTTCATGCATTCTATGGAAGAAGGCGGATGGGATTTATCCAAAGTAGATAAAAAAGTAATGAAGGATTCAAAAGCGACATTCGTTTTTGGACAAATGAACGAACCACCGGGAGCACGTGCAAGAGTTGCTCTTTCAGGTTTGACAATAGCCGAGTATTTCCGTGATGGTGCAGGTGAGGGTCAAGGAAAAGATGTACTCTTCTTCGTAGATAATATTTTCCGTTTTACACAAGCAGGTTCTGAGGTTTCGGCGTTATTAGGTCGTATGCCTTCTGCAGTAGGATACCAACCAACTTTGGCAACAGAGATGGGTGCTATGCAAGAACGTATTACATCAACAAAAAGAGGTTCTATTACTTCTGTACAGGCGGTTTACGTACCTGCAGATGATTTAACGGATCCAGCACCAGCAACTACATTTGCTCACTTAGATGCAACAACGGTATTGTCGCGTAAAATTGCAGAGCTAGGTATTTATCCTGCTGTAGATCCATTAGATTCTACGTCAAGAATTTTAACGGCTGAAATTTTAGGAAAAGAGCATTATGATTGTGCCCAAAGAGTAAAAGAGCTTTTGCAGCGCTATAAAGAGTTACAGGATATTATTGCCATTTTAGGTATGGAAGAATTATCTGAGGAAGATAAATCGGCTGTTGGTAGAGCAAGACGTGTACAACGTTTCTTATCTCAACCTTTCCATGTAGCAGAACAGTTTACAGGCCTTAAAGGAGTTTTAGTTGATATTAAAGAAACAATTAAAGGCTTTAATATGATTATGGATGGTGAATTAGATCACTTACCAGAATCTGCTTTTAACCTTAAAGGTACAATTGAAGAGGCTATCGAAGCAGGTGAAAAAATGTTATCTGAAGCTTAAAACTAGTAAACGGTTTGCAGTATCAGTTTTGCTACTGAGTACTAATTACTGAATACTGAATACTGAAAAAATATGTATTTAGAAATTGTATCACCAGAAGCTACATTATTTGCAGGGGAAGTTACTTCGGTAACAGTACCTGGCATTAATGGAGAGTTTCAAATGTTGAAGGATCACGCGCCTATTGTTTCTTTATTACAAGAAGGAAAGGTCAAATTTTCAGGTAATGTTACTTTAGAAAAGGAGTATGCATCTAAGTTTGGTAAAGATGCAGAAGGTAATACTGTATTAGAGATTTCTAGTGGAACTATTGAGCTGAAAAACAATAAGGTTATTGTATTAGCAGATTAGTTGGTACATTAAATAATAAATTAAAAAGGCTACACTTTATAGTGTGGCCTTTTTTTATTCCTTTTCATAAGCTAAAATATCAGCTGGCTGACAATCTAGCGCGCTACATATTGCTTCTAATGTAGAAAAGCGAATAGCTTTAGCTTTACCAGATTTAAGTATAGATATGTTCGCTTCAGTAATACCTATCATTTCAGCAAGCTCCTTACTTTTAAGCTTTCGTTCTGTTAATATAGCATCAAGGTTTACAACTATACTCATGGTTAAATAGTTAAGTCGTTTTCTTTTTTCAACTCATAGCCATCTTTTATAATTTTTGAAATAATAAGTATGAAAATGGCAATAACAACTAAATAAATTAACTCACTTAAAGTCACATTTTGATTATATTCTCCTAATAGGCCAAACTTAATCATCGCACTGCTAATTATATTAATTAAAAAAAATCCAATAGCGTAGTAAATAAGACCACTTCCAAGCAATTTAAAGATTTTACCGTTTTTTTTAGAAAAAAATAGATTTGAGTTATCGCCATATGTTATTTTATTTACTTTAAAAAGTAACCAAAGCATATAAATCATTAAGAGAATTTCGGTAAAAGAAAATAATTGTAAAATGGTAACATTATAATTTTTCGAAAAAGAGCTTAGTGTATTAAATTGTGTCAAGAGACTTTTAGTAAATAAATATGTTTTATCAATTATTGATATAGCTAAACCGAAAATAGAAAAGAGTACTATAAAATATAAAAAATTTATTAGGATTGAAAATGAGGATTTACTTTTCATGGCATTTATATTATCGTTTAACGATAACAAATATATAAAAATTATTGAAAAACAATAATAAAGTTATTATATATAAATTAGAAAGTCTTTAAAGAAATCAATTTCCAGTCTTGATTCAAAGAATGGTAAGTGCATATATTTTCAAAACCAATAGAAAAATGAGCGCCTAATGAGCGAGTATTTGTGGCATCAACCTCGGTAATTATTGCATCATAGGTTGGGTAAGACGCTTTTTTCATAGCTTCATATAGACCACGAAATATTCCTTGTTTTCTATGGGTTTTAGCAACACAAATTTGGCCCATGGTGATAAAATTTTGAATATGTATTCCTTCTAATTCGGTAAACATTGGTCTCAAAACAGAAATTTCATCTTTAAAATCTTCGGTCATAGAAAGGGCATAACCAACTACTTTATCTCCATCTTTAGCTATAATATGCGGGCAAGCATTATTCATGCGCTCGAGCAAATCTAAATCATGTTCGACGGTAACAAAACCTTCTTGTTCTATTTCTGAAGTCGTCACCGAAGATTTTAGATTTAACCGTTGTAGCGATAGGATCTGCAATAATTCTTCTGTTGTTTCGGCAATGGTATAATCGATGTTCATCTATTCATTTTTCAACCAATCTTTTCGTGCCTTCAGTATTTTCTTGGAAGGCTCTTCTCCATTTTTCTCTTTTAAGGCAATAGTGTAATTCGGGTCTGACTCTAAAATAACTTCTGTAGTTTTTTTGCTGCCATACCTATCAAATTCGATTTTTAGTCTTTCACCGGGCTTAAATTCTTTAATAAACGTATCAAATTGAAGTCCATTAGGAAATGGTTTTTCATTAATTGACGTAATGATATCATCTTTGTCTAGGCCTGCTTTATATGCCGGGCTACCAATTTTTGTATTAGCTTGAATCTTGCCGGTTAAATCGTCTGTAACAGATACTGCCGCGCCAAAATAGGCTGAATTTGGTTCTCTTGATAGACTAACGCCAACCGAGTTTAAAAGTTCAGTATACTTGGGCATGTCGCTCTTGTAGATGAAGTTATTGAAGAAGTTATCTCCAAATTCCTCACCAGCATATGAATTCAATGATTTGTTTAAATTTTTTATAGAATATGGAATTTCTGTTTTTCCATAGGTGTCCCAAACTTGTTTCATGAAGTCATCCAAATTCAAACCGTTCTCTCTTAAAGATAAATCCAATGCTAGGCCAAGTACACTTCCGTAAGAATAATATGAAATAAAGGTGTTCTCACGATTTACGGGATCTACTGAAGTAGAGGCATCTACGAAAGGTGCTTGAAAACTCATTGCTATAGGGTTAAAAAACTGTCTAACAGGAGAATTCCAAACATAGTTAAAAGTGCCAGTTAAGCCCTCGACATAATTTTCTGTTGAAATTAATTTTGCTCGACACAGAATTAGGTTTGTATAATAGCTCGTAAATCCTTCAGCAAACCAGAGTTCCCCACTCATATTGACTTCTTCAAAATTAAAGGGTTCTAATGTTTTTGGTCTAATTCTTTCAACATTCCAGCTATGAAAAAATTCATGAGAAACTGTTCCGATATTGCCATCCATACCGCCGTTTGACAAAGTTCTAGTGCTTGTTAATACAGTCGAATTACGATGTTCCATTCCATCACCAGAAGCATTTGGTACATAGCAGGCTAAAAAAGTATAAGTGCCAAAATCAAATTTAGGTAGCTCCCCAAAAACTTCTTTTTCAGCTTCAACCACCTTTTTAACCTTTTCAAAATATAGATTTGCTTCTTCTTCCGTGCCAGGGTCATGAAGGGCTAGCTTTACGATTTGGTTATCAATGCTAAACTCTCTTACCTTATGATTGCTCAACTCTGTTGGGCTGTCCATAAAATAATAGAGGTTTGGAGCACTATAGGTGTTGTCTTTTACATGAGGTAGTTGGGTTGCAACTTTCCAATTTAAATCTTCTCTAAGATTAAAATCTACTGCTATTTTTCGTTCACTTAATGCAGGGGCATACATAAATGTTGCCGGTATATTTAAATGAGCATGCGTCTCATCAATTTGAGAATAAGTACCGTCACCTCTATTGGCAAATAAAGTATATTGAATGGTTACTTGCCCGTCATGGCCTGAAACCTTCCATTCGTATGGATTATTTCTTGTAATTATTAATGGATTTCCTTTACTATCATTCGCTGTAAAATTGTAGATATTTTTAGCAAATTCATGTAATGCATATCGCCCTGGTGACGTTCTACTCATTCTTAATGCTAAAGTATCCGTAGCTATATCTTTAAAAGATGCTGCTACGATAGCTTCATGATGAACGGCATTTTCAAAAGAAATAGAATAGGTGTTGGTTTGTGCGTTTATTTGAGTTAATTGACAACCAAAAAAAAGAATTACGAGTAAGTAGCGCATACAAAGATTTTTAGCTAAGATAATGAAGCTAATTCATGTAATTGAAAACTTTGAATTATATATAGATTGCTGCTTGAACGTATTTATTCGAATTTTATAACTTATTACTTTTCGAACTTAGTTTTAATAGTTTCATTAATCCCTTTTAAAATATAATCTGTAATGGGTTTTGTTACAAAGTCGGCAACCAAAGGCTTTTCCTTTAGTTTATCGATATCTTGTTGATAGCCAGAAGAAGTTAGAATAAAAACCATACAATTGTTAGTATTGGCAAGTTTTTCAAATTCATCCATAAATTGCCAGCCATTCATAATAGGCATATTTAAATCTAGGAAAATGATATAAATATTCTCATTTGAATAATCTTCTGTCAAATATTCTATGGCAGTTAAGCCATTGGTGAAATTTGAAATGGTACCTTCTAATGCCGCAGCCTGAATTCCTTTTTCAAGTAAAAAAGTGAATATAGGATCATCTTCAATTAATAGTAATTGATAATTCATTTTATTTCTTCTATATCTATCGCGCTAGCGGTAGTTTTAACTATGTCTTTAATAACTGAATCTATTTCATCTGCCGAAGAAATTATATAGCTAAGTATAAGTTCTTTTTCTTCAAATTGAAGGTTGTCCTTTTCGTCTCTAATTAGATTTATTAACCCTGTAAGTCTTGCAACAGGAGCACGAACAATGTGCGATTGAGTCCAAGCAATTTTCTTTAGTTGCGCATTCTGTTTCTCGATAGCTTTAATATGTTGAACTCTTGTTGTTACGTCTTTTGAGTTGACTACAATCCCATTAATAGATGGTTCATCAAGTTTATTTGTTGCAATGGTTTCCATCCATATCCAATTATCAACTCCATGTCTAAATCTAAATGGTTTAATCGTAATTTGTGGTACTTCAAAAATCTTATTAAATTGATTGAACACTGTTTCGTAATCATCTGGGTGTACATAATCGAATGCACTAGTGCCAACGAATTTTTCGGGTATTATATTTAGGATTTTGGTGGATGTCGGACTGGCATAAGTAAAAATTGAATTCTGGTCAATAATACATATCATATCACTTCCTTCCTGAACCAATGTTTTAAAGCGTCGTTCACTGTTCTCTAACTGTTCTTCAGCCTTTTTCTTTTCAGTTACATCTCGGGTATTTACGACAATCCCATTTATAGATGGTTCATCAATTTGGTTTGTTGCTATAGTTTCTAACCATCTCCATTCACCATCTCCATTTTTAAATTTGAATGGTGTGATATTAACCTGTCGGACAGTTATTGCCTCCAAAAATTGCGCGCGTACGTTTTCAAGATCATCTGGATGTATATGGTCAAAAGCCGTTGTGCCCAAGAGTTCTTCTGGGGTCATTTTTAAGGTCTTTATAGAAGTCGGACTAACGTAGGTAAATCTTGCCTCTTCATCAAAAATAGCTATAAGTTCAGTTCCTTCCTGTACTAATGTTTTAAAACGTTTTTCACTTTGTTCAAGTTGCTGTGATACTATTTTATTTTCTGTATTGTCTCTTGCTATACAGTACATTATTTCTTCTTTTTCATCCCAATTAGATGACCATAGCATGGGCACAATAGTTTTATCTTTATGTACATACCTGTTCTCGAAGTTGACTGTTTTTTCACCCAATAAAATCGAATTGGCAGAATCTTGCGTCGGTTTAATGTCTTCTTCGTAAACTAAATTTTTATAGTTCGTGCCTATTAAATCTCTAGGTTCATAGCCCCATATTCTTTTACAAGCTTTATTAATGCTTAAGAAATTACCTTTTTCATCAAAGGAGCAAATGATATCTAATGAGGTGTCCATTATTTTATCCATTTCTTCTTTAGCACTCAATATAACCTGTTGTGATAAAACTTCTGAAGTAATGTCTTTTGAAAAACAAGTTAACCCTATTTGTTTTCCTTCTTTATCGTGTAAAGGATTAAAGGAGGTTAAGCTATAGGTTATCATATATTTTTTGGGATCTTGTATTTTTTGTTTTACTGAAAAACTTTCGCCGCTTAATGCTCGTTTATAGAAACCTTTCCACCTATTATTTATTTCGGCATCAAATGTATCAGAAAATATATAATCACCTTCCTTAATAAAATGACCTATATTTCTTTTGATTAGCTGATGAAAAGCAGAATTGGCAGTAATTAATCTTAAATTTAGATCAATGGCCCACATAAAATCTTTAGTGCTATTGATCATGGCTTCTTGGTTGTTCTTAAGCCTTTCTAATTCAGTACTGTAATTTACTTTTTCTGTAATATCTTGAATGATGCCATACATTAATAATGGTTCGTTATCATCGCTCCATGTTAGAACCTTGCCATTTTCATGTACCCATTTGTATTCACCATCTGTATGCTTCATTCTATATTGAATTTCACACGCTTCAGAATCATGATTGCAACAAGTCGAAAATTTTTCCTTAACCTTGGGCAAATCTTTCGGATGAATAAAACTTAACCATTTGTCAGTCTTAAAATGACTCGGCGAAAGTTTATTTAAGCCAATTATTTGCAGTGCTTCATCGCTTAAATTAATTGTGTCGTCTTTGAAATTTCGTTCCCATAAACCAATTCCTGTGGCTTGTACAATGTTGTCTAAAAGTTTACCTTTTCTTTCTAGGTCTTTCTGTTGGTTTTTTTCGTTCTTTTTAGATTTTCGTAATTCTAATAATTTTACAACTTGTTTTGCAAGAATTTTAAGGCTTTCAATTTGTTGACTATCAAGTTTTCGTGATTCATAATCAATAACGCACAATGTCCCAAGTCGATTGCCATTTGAAGCTGTTAAGGATGCGCCAGCATAAAAGCTGATACCCGGATTGTTTTTTACTAAGGAATAATTCGAGAATCTTTCATCGTTATGAGTGTTTTCGACAATCATTAAATCTTTGTCATCACTTATTAAGTGCTTGCAGAAAGAAACTTCTAGAGGTGTTCCGTTGAAATCAATACCATGATGAGATTTAAAGAATTGCCTTTTATCATCTACTAACGATATTAAACTTACAGGTGTATTGCAGATAGAAGCTGCTAGGGAAGTTATGTCGTCATAAATAGATTCCGTTAGTGTATCCATAACGTCAAAAGACATTAAAGTTTCAATTCTTTCACTATCTAGAATATTATTCCTTTTCATATTAACAACCACTTAAATACGCTAAATACATAAAACTATTTTCAAAGTAGGAAATTTCCTTAAAAAAGGAAGCAAAAGTATACTTTAACTTTGGCAATCGTTCATGTTGCTTAACCTTTATTTGATTTAAAAGGGTTTTTTATAATTTATAAGTAGTTACTAGTCAGGTGGCTAAAATGCTTTTCGTATTAATTTCGAGATTTACTTGAAAGATTTTGAAAGAATCAAAGTGCAGGGTGGTAAAAATTACGAGAATTTGTTAATTACGTTAGTTTCATTTCATAGATAAGCTATTTTTGTTGAATGAACCAAATACCCAACAAATTGCTTAAAATTTTAGCAAAACGTAAAAAAGAGGAGACTTTTCGACAGTTGAATTCTTTAACTGGTTTAATAGATTTTATATCGAATGACTATTTAGGTTTTGCAACTAACGATACTTTATTTTCAAAAACTTTTCAGTTATTATTAAATGAAGGTGTTGCTTCAAATGGGTCTGGGGGATCAAGACTTTTGTCAGGAAATCATAAATTATATACAATTTTAGAACCTTTATTGGCTTCTTTTTATAAATCAAATACAGCGCTAGTATTTAATTCAGGTTATGATGCCAATATGGGTCTGTTTAGTGCGGTTCCGCAACGAGGAGATTTAATTTTTTACGATGAATATGTGCATGCTAGTATTCGAGAGGGTATACGAATGAGTAATGCGAAGGCTTATAGCTTTTTACATAACGATTTATCTAGTTTGCAAGAAAAAATAGAATTGAACTTCGCTAGAAATGAAGGTGATGACCTAACTATTTACGTAGTCACGGAAAGTGTTTTTTCTATGGATGGTGACATACCAGATTTAAATGAATTTGCCAAATATGCTAAGAAAAATGGATATAATTTAATTGTAGACGAAGCACATTCAGTTGGGGTGTTGGGTAGTAATGGAGAAGGGTTAATACCAGAATTAGGTCTTGAAAATGATGTATTTGCCAGAACGGTTACTTTTGGTAAAGGTTTTGGTTGCCATGGAGCAGCTATATTAGGTTCTGAAGATTTAAAAGATTACTTGGTTAATTTTGCAAAACCTTTTATTTATACAACTGCATTAACACCACACACGCTGGCTACCATAATTACAGCTCATTCATTTTTACAAGAATTGGGTGAGGAGCCTACAATTAAGTTAAAAGAGAATATTGAGTATTTTAAAAAACAGGTTAGTGCACAAAATTTAAATCTGTCTTTTATACCGAGTGATACGGCAATACAAAGTTGTATCATACCTGGATCAAAAAAAGTAAAACAGGTTTCCAGAAAACTCATAGATAAAGGTTTTAATATAAAAGCGATTCTTGCACCTACTGTTCCAGAAGGGCAAGAACGACTTAGAATTTGTTTGCATAGTTTTAATTCAAAAGAAGAAATAGGTCTTTTGGTAAAATTGTTAGCTAGTTTTATATAATGATATATGGAAGATAAATTTTATCAACTTGCCTCTTTTGAATATGTTGCCGATGTACAGATAGTTAAAGGAAAACTTGAATCTGAAGGTATACCTGTATTTCTAAGGGATGAAAATACATTAAATTCAGACCCAATAATAAGCAATGCAATTGGCGGGGTTAAATTGCAGGTCTATTCTAAAGATAAAGAAAGGGCAATGGTTATATATAATGAAATTAGGGCCTATGCTATTGATAATGATGGTGAGCCCATTGCTTGCCCAAATTGTAAAGCCCAAAAATTAGAAGCCTATTATAACAGGAAAGGTGTATTTTATAAACTTTTTCCATTTTTTGAAAAAAGAAAATATAAGTGCCTAAATTGTGGTATGATTACTAACTCAAAGTAAGAACATTATGCAGAAGATTTTTGTAACCGGAATATCAACAGGAGTTGGGAAAACTATAGCTTCGGCCATTTTTGCGGAAGCGCTACAGGCAGATTATTGGAAACCGGTACAAGCAGGAGATTTAGATAATTCTGATACCGATAGGGTAAAAAGTCTAATCTCTAATGGAAAAACCAAGTTTCATCCATGCAGTTATGAGTTAACATCCTCCATGAGTCCTCATGCTGCGGCAGAAATCGATGGTATTCGAATTGATAGATTTCATATTAATGAACCAGAGACTGAAAATAATTTAATTATTGAAGGTTCTGGAGGTATTTTGGTTCCTTTGAATGAGGAAGATACCATGTTCGATATTATAATGCCAGATTATAAGGTAGTGGTTGTATCTAGAAACTATTTAGGAAGTATTAATCATTCCTTATTGACGATAAACTGGTTACAGAACAAGGGTTATGATGTCTCTGTATTGTTCAGTGGTGAGGCTAATCCGCATTCAGAAAATATTATCTTACATAAAACTGGCATATCACTTTTGGGTAGAATTGATGAAGAGGAAAAGTTTGACAAGGAAGTGATTAAAAAATATGCTGATAGGTTTAAAGGCATATTAAAATCACTCTAAACGCTGTAGAATTTCTGCATTTTCGACAGTTGCAAAGTTGCTGTAATGTTCGGCTAAATAAGCATCTATATACTCATTTTCCTCAATTTCTTTCTTGTCTAAAATTCGTCTGCCTTTTCGTATGACAACCGTTTTTGGTTGCAATTCTTCCATAATAAATTTTAGTTCCTCTAAAGAGTTTTTCCTTGGATTGTCAAAGAATGTAAAAAGTTCATCTCTGCAAATATTACTTGGGTGGGTAGAGGCTATTGTAGGTGGTAAGGTGTCTAAATTCCAATAACCGATGTGGTATTCGAAAAACAATATGTTTTTGGTCTCTAGATCATTTTCTTTAATATAGGAAGGCACAGAAAACCCTTCTCCATTAAAGAACGTATTGCGTTCATATTTGTTTTTTATGATATTGACATATTCCAAATAACTTTCCGCAGGTATTAATAATACTAGGAGTAGTACATATTTCGGTACTTTAGGTTTGTACTCTATGGTTAGTTTCCGAATTACTATTGCGACCAAAATCAGTAGCATAGGGTGTAATTGTATAAGGTAATGGCCATTGATTCTACCGCCTTTAACGAATGAAAATAATACACCAAAAATAGCGACCAACAGGATTTGTACGGTGCGGTTCTTAAAATCAAGATTGCTGCTTTTATAAGCGTATATTAAAAAAAGACCGGTAATTACAAATATGGGAGCTAACTTTAAAATAGAATATCTTCTAGCCTCAGTATATTCTAAAGGTGCTAAAACCACAGATTCCCACCATACATGCGTTTGCTCTGTAAGGTAATATGGTACTATTGTGGCAAAAATAACGGCTAAAACACCAGCTCCAAATAACAGAACCTGTAGTAAATTGATATTATTTTTGGTAAAAAATAATTCGTAAACGAGAAAGAGGCCAATAAAAAATATAGGAAAAGCCATATTCAATTTAACCATAACGGTAGCTCCCATTAATATGCCTGCTAGAAATGTAAAAACTAATGTGTTTTTATTATGTAAAAGATAGAGGGCAGGTATAAAAAGCGCAATACAAATATGTTCTGACATTACACCTTGTAGGCTGCCGAAAAGACTTAATAGAAAAATGCAAAGCACACCTACTAATATTGAAGTCTTTTTAGATAACACTGATAATGCAATCTTGTAAGTGAAGAAGGCTGTAATAACTACCAGAAAAACACCAGCTAATCTTATGGCAATAAAACTTTTGCCGAAAACAGATATGATTGCGGCAAAAAAGGCGAAAGTCAATGGTGGTTTTAAATCCCATAATTGGGTGTAGGGTAGAAAGCCATCTGCCCACGATTGGCCTAAAAGAATAAAAGTACTTTCATCTCGGTCAATATAGTCTCGAAAGAAAAAGGGGAAGCGAATAAAAAATGTAATTTAAAAAAAGATTAGGAATACCAGGCTATTCTTGATTTCGGAAAAATGTAAAAATGCTTTATTGTTTCTTTTTGAAGGCATCTCTTTGTTGCGGTTTATTTCCCGATCTTTGCAAGATAGATAAAATGACGAATTATAAATTTTATGACCGTGG
The DNA here is from genome assembly GCF_963977385.1 of uncultured Maribacter sp. Classification (GTDB taxonomy): domain Bacteria; phylum Bacteroidota; class Bacteroidia; order Flavobacteriales; family Flavobacteriaceae; genus Maribacter. The sequence goes on from NZ_CAXBOU010000001.1 coordinate 553,962, forward strand.
AAAATCTATCTACTCGAGATAAAAAATATTTATGGCATCCGCTAACACAACATAAGTTGAGTAAACGGCAATTGGCTATTGTTAGAGCTAAAGATGCGCTGTTATTTGATGAAGACGGAAAAGAATATATTGATGGTATAGCCTCTTGGTATACGGTAATGTATGGTCATTCTAACAAGCATATTGTTTCGGCAATGACCAAGCAAATGAACAAGTTAGATTTTGTGATGTTCAGCGGTCTAACGCACGAACCGGCAATTGAATTATCTGAAAAATTGATGGAGATTTTACCAGAAAATCAGGCAAAGATATTTTTCAATGATAATGGTTCTACTGCTATTGAAGCGGCAATAAAAATGGCCTTGCAATATTATCATAATCACGGAGAGAAAAGAGATACGCTTATAGCCTTTGAAGATGGATTTCATGGGGATACCTTTGGTGCTATGAGCGCATCAGGACTTTCATCATACAACGGTCCTTTTGAAAAATTTCTTTTGAAGGTTGTACGAATACCGGCACCACAAGAAAATAATATTCAGGGAGTAAAAGAAAAACTAGCTCAAATTCTTAAAGAAAATAAATGTGCAGCTTTTGTGTTTGAGCCATTAGTGCAAGGCGCCGCTGGCATGAAATTTCATTCTGCTAAAGGGCTCGATGAATTAATTAACCTGTGTCAGGAAAATAATGTCTTAAGTATTGCCGATGAAATAATGACCGGTTTCGGTAAAACAGGAAAGAATTTTGCTTCAGATTATCTTGAAAACAAACCTGATATTATTTGTTTAAGTAAAGCACTTACGGCGGGTATGTTTCCTCTTAGCATAACTAGTTGCTCACAAGTGGTTTTCGATAGGTTTTTAAGTGATGATGTTGCAAAAGGTTTTTTTCATGCACATACCTTTAGTGCGCACCCTATTGGTTGTGCTGCTGCATTGGCAGGAATTGAACTATTGAATTCTCCAGAAATTCTTGATAGAAGAACGTATATTGAAAACGCACATAATTCATATGCGACAATGATTAAAGCTCATAAAAAAGTAGGTGAGGTTAGGGTAATGGGAGTTATACTTGCTATTGACTTAAATGTAAAAACAGAACGTTATGGGAATTTGCGTGATAAACTATATGATTTTTTCATCGAAAGAGGCGTATTATTAAGACCATTGGGGAATACAATTTATGTGCTCCCACCCTATGTGATAACCAATGAACAGCTTCAAAAAATTTACGAAACTATATCAGAAGTTTTGGAAACTATTTAGACTTTAATTTGAAAGAGAAAATATCAATTACTTCCATTGCATCCATATCCCCATTGGGGAGTTCTGCGAATGAAATTTGGGAAGCATATCAGAATAAAAATGATTATTTTTCTGTAGAAGAACACAGCGGCTTAAAATCTTGGGTCGCTCGATTATCCAGTTCAGGTAAATCTCTTGTAGATGAGTTGCGTTTATCAGATAGTAAATACAAGAAATTAGATGATAGTGTATTGTATGCGATGATGGCTTCACGATTAGCGGTAGTACAATCTGGATGGAAAAATGATTCTGAGTTCGGAATCAATATAGGCTCGTCTAGAGGTGCGACCAAATTATTCGAACAATACCATGCCGAGTTTTTAGAAACAGGAGTAGCGTCAACCTTAAGCTCGCCAACAACCACTTTAGGTAATGTTTCTTCGTGGGTGTCACACGATTTAGGGTCAACCGGTCCTGAAATTTCTCATTCTATCACTTGCTCTACTGGATTACATTCTATATTGAACGGCATTGCATGGATCAATAGTGGTATGGCCGACAAGTTTTTGGTTGGGGGTAGTGAAGCACCGCTAACTGATTTTACCATAGCCCAAATGAAGGCTTTAAAGATTTATGCTAAAGTTGACGAATTTAATTCAACTACGGTAGTTGATTTATCAACGGAAACTGAACGTAGCCGAAGTTACCACTGCCAAGCATTGAATTTAGAAAAGGAGAATAACAGTATGATTCTAGGCGAAGGTGCATCGGTAGCGTGTTTAGAAAAGGGAGTTGTAAAAAATGCTTTGGCTATAATTGATGGAGTGGGCTATGCAACTGAAATTTTAAAACACAATACATCTATTTCTGCAAATGCCACTTGTTTTCAAAAATCGATGAATATGGCCTTAGGTGATTTAGACCCTTCGGAGGTTGATGCCGTAGTAATGCATGCTCCAGGAACTATAAAAGGAGATGTATCAGAATATAATGCTATTCAAAAAGTTTTTGGCAGCAAATTACCTTCGTTAACAACCAATAAATGGAAGTTGGGTCACACATTCGCAACATCGGGCATGCTCAACCTAGAGATGGCTTTATTAATGCTTCAGTTTAATAAGTTTATACCTGTGCCGTTTTTTAAGCAAGAAGTTGAGAACATAGATGTTAAGAAAGTGCTAGTAAATGCTGTTGGTTTTGGCGGTAATGCAGTAAGTATTTTGGTGTCTAGGTATTAAGAATAGTTGGCTGTTTTCTAAATAAATACTCGTGAAGCTTTTCTCTAACTGGCTTTAAGTATTATCTTTCAAATATCTACTAAATAGGATTTTTATGGAAACTTGGTTTGCTGCATTAACCATTTTTGAGAAAGTATACTGGGTAGTTGCTGGTATAGCATCCATCTTTTTATTGATTTTTCTTGTGACAACTCTTTTAGGTGGTGATGCAGATGATATGAGTGGAGATGTAGATACTGATATTGATGGTGATCATGGTGTTGGATTTCAGTTTCTATCCTTTAAAAATTTAACAGGCTTTTTTACCATTTTTGGATGGACAGGTATCGCTTGTTTAGATAATGGACTTTCTCATACATTAACAGTAATTATTTCTGTTATATGTGGTTTGTTAATGATGGTAGCTATGGCTTCCCTTTTTTATTATTTAGCCAAGCTACAGAGTAGTGGTACTCTTAAGTTAAGTAATGCGCTGAATCAAGTCGGGGAAGTTTACTTAACTATAGGCGCTAATAGATCTAGAATTGGTAAGGTGAGTATTAATGTGCAAGGCACGTTAAGAGAATTGGAAGCCTTAACCGATGAAAATCAAGATTTAACTCAAAGCAATGTGGTGCGCGTAAAGCAGGTTACTGCAAATGGAATATTAATCGTTGAACTATTAAATAAATAACCTTATGCTATTACCATTACAATTAGGTGGAGGTGCATCTTTGATTGCTATCGGATTTGCCATTCTCTTTTTCTTTATCATTATAATCTCCTTTATCAGAAGGTATAAAAGATGTCCTTCTGATCGTATTCTTGTGGTGTATGGTAAAGTAGGTGGTGGTAATTCTGCCCGTTGTATTCATGGTGGTGCAGCATTTATTTGGCCGGTAATACAAGACTATCAATTTTTAGATTTGACGCCTATCTCTATCGAGGTTAATTTGGTAAATGCTTTAAGTAAGCAAAATATACGTGTAAATGTACCTTCAAGATTTACCATCGGGGTATCTACGGAGCCCGGTATTATGCAAAATGCGGCGGAGCGTTTACTTGGGTTAGGACAAAACGAAATTCAAGAATTAGCTCAAGAGATTATTTTTGGACAGTTACGTTTAGTTGTAGCATCCATGGATATTGAAGAAATAAACTCGGATAGAGATAAGTTTTTAACCAATATTTCTCAGAGTGTTGAATCAGAATTGAAAAAAGTAGGTCTAAAATTAATTAATGTAAACATAACGGATATTGTCGACGAGTCCGGTTATATTGAAGCCCTGGGTAAAGAAGCGGCTGCACATGCTATAAACGCGGCACGTAAATCAGTTGCAGAAAAAAATAGAGATGGTTCTATTGGTGAAGCAAATGCAGTACAAGATGAGCGTACACAAGTAGCAGCGGCTAATGCTCAAGCTGTAGAAGGGGAGAATATCGCTAAGATAAATGTAGCAAATTCAGATTCTTTAAGAAGGCAAAGAGAAGCAGAGGCAGAACGTACCGCAATTGCATCAGAAAAGGTGCAAACTGCTAAAGCATTGGAAGAATCATATGCAGCTGAACAAATGGCCGAATTAGCAAGAGCAGAGCGTGTTCGTAGTTCTCAAATGGCTGATATTGTCGTTCCTGCCGAGATTGATAAGAAAAAGGTTGAGATTGATGCCGAAGCTAATGCGGAAAGAACAAGACGTATTGCAAAAGGTGAGGCGGATGCCATCCTATTTAAGGCACAGGCCGAAGCACAAGGACTTTTAGAGGTGCTGACAAAGCAAGCACAAGGTTTGGATGAAATAGTGAAAGCGGCAGGTAATAATCCAAAAGACGCCGTACTATTATTAATTGCGGACAAGCTCCCAGAATTGGTTAAAACACAAGCCGAAGCAATTAAGAATATTAAGATTGATAAAGTGACCGTTTGGGATTCGGGCGCAAAAGGAGAAGATGGTAAAAGTTCTACAGCCAATTTCATCTCTGGCATGTATAAATCGGTACCTCCACTTCAAGAAATGTTTAATATGGCAGGAATGCAGTTACCTGAATATTTAAAAGGTAAAGAAGTTGCCTCTGAAACAATTGAAGAAGAAACTAAAGCTTCAGGTACTACTAAGAATAAAGAAGACAAGTAATTTTTCGTTATCCTGATTTTAAAATCGCATAATTAAGATATAAACTAGAATTCCACTATTTTTGGGGGTAGAAAGAATATGAGATTATATGAGCGAAGCAAGACATAATTGGTCAAAAGAAGAAATTCTAGAAATATATAATAAACCTTTAATGGAGCTTCTTTATGAGGCTGCAACTGTACACAGAAAGAATCATGACCCCAATACGGTACAAGTTTCTACCTTACTTTCAATAAAGACCGGTGGTTGTCCTGAAGATTGCGGGTATTGCCCTCAAGCAGCTCGTTACCATACCGATATTAAGGGTAATGACCTTATGGCTGTTTCTCAAGTTAAAGCTCAGGCACTGCGTGCGAAAGCATCTGGGAGTTCAAGAGTATGTATGGGTGCGGCATGGAGAAATGTTAAGGATGGACCAGAATTTGACCAGGTGTTAGAAATGGTGCGTACCATTAACAAATTAGATATGGAGGTATGTTGCACATTGGGAATGATTACCGAAAACCAAGCAAAACGTTTGGCAGAAGCCGGTCTATATGCATACAACCATAATTTGGATACTTCTGAAGATTATTATAAAGACGTTATTTCTACACGTGCATTTGAAGACCGTTTAGATACTATAGAGAACGTTCGTAAAAGTAATGTGACCGTTTGTAGCGGTGGTATAATTGGTATGGGTGAGGCTCTAGAAGATAGAGCAGGCATGTTAGTTGCTTTAACTTCTTTGAATCCGCAACCAGAATCTGTTCCAATTAATGCGCTAGTTGCTGTGGAAGGAACTCCAATGGAAGACATAGAGCCAATATCTATCTGGGAGATGATACGCATGGTGGCTACAACAAGAATTGTAATGCCAGAAACTCAGGTGAGATTATCTGCAGGACGTACGGAAATGAGTAGAGAAGGTCAGGCAATGTGCTTCTTCGCTGGTGCAAATTCAATTTTTGCTGGTGACAAATTGCTGACGACACCAAATCCAGATGTAAATGAAGATATGGCCATGTTTAAAATGTTGGGGTTGAATCCTCAAAAACCATTTACAAAAGTATCGCAACCGAAAACAGTTGAGGCTGTGGACTCACAGGTACAATCGTTGGGGGAAAAACCAAAATGGACGCGACCAGGGCATTCCATAGAACGTAATGAAACTGCTAAGCAAAAAGCTAAAATTGTTGAATAGGTCCACATTAATACATTTTTAAGATTTTATTTTCTTAACGTTAATTACCTTTGGCTTCCCTAAAAACCATGTGTAATTGAAGTTAGCAGATATTCCGAGGATAAGACATATTACCAAGGAGAACTTTATTAATGACTACTTTAAGCCTCAGAAACCTGTTGTATTAGAACAAGCTATTGAAGACTGGCCTGCTTTTAATAAGTGGAACCTAGACTATATTAAGGAAGTAGCTGGTGATGTTACTGTGCCTTTGTATGACAATCGACCTGTGCAGCATAAAGATGGTTTCAATGAGCCGCATGCCAAAATGAAAATGGCAGCATATGTTGATTTGTTGAAGAAAGAGCCTACCAAATACAGAATTTTTCTTTGGAATATTTTAAAGGAAGTTCCTGCCTTGCAGAAAGACTATACTTTTCCAGATTTTGGATTGAAACTTTTGAAAGGTGTGCCAATGATGTTTTTCGGCGGAAGAGACTCGTATACTTTTATGCATTACGACATCGATTTGGCGAATATATTTCATTTCCATTTCGATGGAGAAAAGGAGGTAGTGCTATTTCCTCAATCTGAAACAGAAAAACTATATAAGGTTCCACATTCCTTAATTACACATGAGAGCATAGATTTCTCGAATCCTGATTATTCTAAGTGGCCTGCTTTAAAGAGTGCAAAAGGATTCAAAACAACCCTTTCTCATGGTGAAGTTTTATATATGCCAGAAGGCTATTGGCATTATATGAAATACAATACCCCAGGGTTTTCAATGAGTTTACGAGCATTAGCCCGTAACCCTAAGAATTTAGCTAAGGCATCTTATAATATAGTAATAATGCGTTATTATGATGTGTTAATGCGTAAGTTGAAAGGACAAGATTGGATAGATTGGAAAAATAAAGAAGCCATAACTAGAACAAACAAAAATCAAGAAGTATTTGTTAAAAGTTGAAATGGCTTTATTTTATGAGTTCTTGGAGTTTTTCATATACCAAATGACTTTCCCATCCTCGGTATAAAAGGTAATCAGCTAACTTTTTTCTGCGTTTTTGAATATTGGTTTCATGGATTTGACGAAGTCTTTTATTTGCTAAATCATCTAAGGTTGTTAAGTATGCCTCAGGTTCAATTTCTTTTAATGCGGTGGTAATATTGTATTTAGAAATATTTCTAAATTTAAGTTCTCTAACAATTCTGTTCTTTCCCCATTTTTTAATGTTGAATTTACCCCTTGCAAAGCTTTTGGCAAAGCGCTCTTCATTAAGAAATCTATCTTCGATTAATTGGGCTATAATGGTATCGACAGCTAAAGGAATCATGCCCATTTCTTTCAATTTAGAAACTACTTCTTTATGGCACCTATCTTGGTAGGCACAATAGTTTTCTATTTTTTTAGTGGCTTCTTGAACTGTGTAGCCTTTTGTTTTTTGGTTCATATATTTCAAAAATAGTAAACCAATAGTAATTTTACTTGTTTATAAAAAGTTATAGCCAAGTACTAAGGAAAGCACTTTATAATTAGATGAGATAGCCGCATAATTGCTAAGCAAAGCTCTTCTTGGGTTATAATTTAATTTGATACTTGCATTTTTATGGGCAAATCCTAATCCAAAATTAAAGGAAGTACGAGGTGCAATTTCAAAATCACTACTAGATTCAAAATCAATAAAAGAATCTAAAGCACTATCTATTTGAAATGCTGAATTGATAAATATTCTAGAATTGTTATTAAGAAAAAAATAATGTCTTACTCCAATAGAAGTTTCGATTGATTTGTAATCTACTGATACATTTTGAAATTCTAATTGTGCTTCACCTTCAAAACTTTGATACATGGGTTGAATAAATATAGACCACTTGTTTTTATTGAAAGGCAATATAACTTCAAGTTCAATTCCGAATCTTAAACTAGTGCTGTTTTCAAGATTAAAGTTTGTACTTGATTGCGGTGACTTAAAATCCATTGAAGCGGAATTTAGCCCAGCACGCAAACCTAAATTAAATACTTTTCTATTATTGGTTTTAGAAACTGTAGTGTTGACATAATTTGGGTTCTTGCATTGATTATGAAGAGTAAAAAAATCTATTAATTCAGATTTTTTATAATCGGTAGATTTTACATCATCAAGAGATAAATTATCACATTTAAGGTCGTCCCAAAGTTGTTTTTTGTAATCTGTATTTTCTCCAATACGATTGTCAGGAGTAAGGTATTTTTTATAAACTAGCTGTTGTGTATTACTGTTGTTGGTGTTGAAAAAGAACCTAATTAGGTTGCTGTCTTCAAAATAGAATAAGTTAGCATCACCTTCAAGTAGTTGTTCTAGAAATAAAGTTTCAGTGATGAATTCTGGATCTTTACTTTTGCTGAGCCTTTTTACAAGCGATTTTGATCTGTCAATTTCTATTTTTTGTTTTACATATTTCTTACCGTTATCAATAGAAAATTCGGAAATGTTGTAAACGTTTCCTTCTAAAACAGTTGTAGCTTCATCTATTTTATAATCAAAAGATTCTGGGTTGTTTTTCCAATCATTGTTTTTAATTAGACAAATTGTTTTTTGTCCAGAATTGTCGATAATATAACCTGGCTCAAAAGTAACTTGGGAAAAAGTATTAAAGCTTAAGCATAGTAGAATGAATAAAAAAAGTACCTGTTTCATGTAAAGTGATTTGATTAATTAGTTTGTACGTTCTTAGGCACTTTTTAGAAACAAAAAAAGCGACTCCGTAAGGAAATCGCTTTTTTCACTAATATATTGTTTTGCCGTCTTTATTTTTAAAACGGTACTCAAGATACGTATACGCATCACGCGGTTGAATTTTAATCCATCTTTTGTATTCTAAGAACCATTTTGTTCTCATTGATGGAAATCCTTTAGTGATATAAGCCGCTATAAAAGGATGTATATTTAGTGTTATACTGTTGTCCTTTGCTGGCCCTTTTAGGAGTTTTTCAAGATCCACTATAATTTTGTCTATTAAAACAATAGGTGCTTCCACCTCTTTCCCTGCATTATTAGGGTCCTCTTCGGTTGTTTTAATATTCATTTCAGGGCGTACCCTTTGTCGGGTGATCTGAATCAAACCAAATTTACTAGGAGGTAGTATTTTGTGTTTGGCGCGATCATCACTCATCTCATCTCTAAGATGTTCAAAAAGCCTCTTTCTATGTTGTGCTTTTACCATGTCGATAAAATCAACTACAATAATGCCTCCCATATCTCGTAATCGCAATTGTCTTGCAATTTCTGTGGCTGCCAAAAGATTAACCTCAAGGGCAGTGTCTTCTTGGTTTTTAGCTTTATTGGATCTATTGCCGCTATTCACATCTACCACATGTAGTGCTTCAGTATGCTCTATAATTAAATAGGCACCTTTGCTCATAGTGGCAGTTCGGCCAAAAGAAGTTTTTATTTGTCTTTCTATACCAAATTTCTCAAAAATAGGTACACTAGAGTCATAGTGCTTCACGATATTCTCCTTGTCTGGAGCAATTTCTGCCACGTACTCCTTAACTTCATTATATAAAGTAAGGTCATCTACATGAATACCCGTATAACTATCATTAAATACATCTCTTAAAATTGAAGATGCTCTATTAAGTTCAACAAATACTTTTGATGGTGTTTGAGCACGATTTAATTTTTTACACATTGCTGTCCATTTGTTCAGCAAGTTTTCTAGATCTTTGTCCAGCTCCGCAACTTTTTGTCCTTCTGCAACTGTTCTAATTATTACACCAAATCCTTTTGGTTTAATACTTCTAACTAGACGTTTTAATCTGTCTTTCTCTTCCTTGCTTGCTATCTTTTGGGATACAGAAACACGGTCTGAGAAAGGAACCATTACCAAGTAACGTCCAGCAATTGATAGCTCGGAACTAATTCTTGGTCCTTTAGTAGATATAGGTTCTTTTACAATTTGAACCAATAGTGATTGGTTTGCTTTGATGACATCGGTTATTACACCGTTTTTGTCAATATCGGTTTCGAACGGAAAATTTTTTAAGGAGTAATCCTGTAATTTTCCTGAGCTCACTTGTTTTATGAACTTGAGCATTGAAGATAATTGAGGACCAAGGTCATGGTAATGCAAGAATGCATCTTTCTCATAACCAACGTTAACAAACGCAGCATTGAGACCCGTCACCGGCTTTCTGATTTTGGCGAGAAAAATATCGCCTACAGAAAAATCATTACTACTTTCTTCTTTATGCAGTTCAGTGAGTTTTCCGTCCTTTAACAAGGCAAAGTCAACGGCTTGGGAACTAGATCTTACGATTAATTCTCTATTCACCTGAATATATTTTTAGTCGTTTCTACTAATATGTAGAGAACGAACTGATTAAACAATACCATAGACAGATACAAAAGTACCTGCCGAAATCCAATATATGGATATCTATGTCAATGAACGTAAAAAGAAAAAGTAGTTAAAAAACTACTTTTTCTTGTGTCGGTTAGCTCTTCTACGCTTCTTGCGCTTGTGTGTAGCTACCTTATGTCTCTTTCTTTTCTTACCACTTGGCATAAAGTTCTTTTTTTAAGATTAATTATTTTACGTGTACATTGCTCTTAACTCCTTCTACAAAAACCTTTGCAGGTTTAAATGCTGGAATGTTGTGAGCGGGTATTTTAATGGTTGTATTCTTGGAAATGTTTCTACCGGTCTTTTCGGCTCTGGTTTTAATAATAAAACTTCCAAAACCTCTAAGGTAAACATTGTCACCACTTTCCAATGATGTTTTTACCTCTTCCATAAAGGATTCAACTGTAGCTTGTACATCTCCTTTTTCAATTCCCAGCTTATCTGAGATTTTCGATACAATTTCCGCTTTCGTCATCTTTCAATATTAGATTTTCTGTATGTTTTTTCGGGTTGCAAATATATAAATTAAATTCAATCTTTCTTTCTAATGGGTTAATTTTAAGTGTATAAACTGCTACTTTTATCACTTAGTATTGAAGAGCATGTCATTTTCGGGTATAATTTTAGATTGGTATCATCAAAATAAGCGTTCATTACCATGGCGTAAATCCATAAATCCATACAAAATATGGTTGTCAGAAATCATTCTTCAACAGACTCGAGTAGCTCAAGGCACCCCGTATTACTTAAGGTTTGTTGATAAATTTCCAACAGTAAACGATATGGCCAATGCTAGCGAAGAAGAAGTTTTGAAACTTTGGCAAGGCTTGGGCTATTATTCTAGGGCTAGAAATTTACATACTACTGCAAAAATTGTCGTTGAACAGTATAATGGTGTATTTCCAGATACTTATAAAGAGCTTTTAAAATTGAAAGGTGTTGGTGATTATACAGCAAGTGCTATATCATCTATATGTTTTAATGAAGCACAAGCCGTAGTAGATGGAAATGTTTATAGAGTTTTGTCTAGATATTTTGGGATAGAGACCCCAATAAACAGCACTGAAGGGATAAAGTATTTTAAGGTTTTGGCTAAAAAATTAATGGAGACCAATCATATAAGAGATTATAACCAAGGTATAATGGAGTTTGGTGCTATTCAATGTTCACCAAAAAAACCACTTTGCTTACACTGTCCTTTAAATGATAGCTGTGTAGCTTTGCAAAAGGGTGTTGTTGACCAACTGCCTGTAAAGTTGAAGAAGACAAAAGTTCGAAATCGATACTTTAATTATCTCATACCTATATATAAGGATATTAATGGAAACGTTTTTACATACCTTCAGCAGAGAAAAGGAAAGGGTATATGGCAAAATTTATGGGAGTTTCCTTTATTGGAGTCTAGTGATGTGTTAGATTGGGAGACTATAAATATTAGGTATAAGGAAGTTTTAGCAGATGTTGACGAGGTTGAGTTAATGGAATATAATGATAGTTCCATCATTCATAAATTATCACACCAGCACTTACATACTAAATTCTGGATTTTAAATACGAGTGTTGAAATCCCTAACCAAATTCCGTATGAAAAAATTAAGGAATTTCCTGTACCGGTTTTAATAGCAGATTTTATTAAAGCGTTTAAATTTTAGTACTTTTGATTTTTATATCTTTAAGTTATGAGTGGTACATTAAATAAGGTAATGTTGATTGGGCATTTGGGTGACGAAGTAAAAATGCATTATTTTGAAGGAGGGGGCAGTATTGGAAGATTTCCTATTGCCACAAATGAGACATATACCAATAAATCTACTGGTGAGCGAGTAACAAATACCGATTGGCATAACATAGTAGTTCGAAATAAAGCCGCAGAAATTTGTGAAAAGTATCTGAGTAAAGGCGATAAGGTATATGTTGAAGGCAGGTTGAAAAATCGTCAATGGCAAGGTGAAGATGGTAATACAAGGTATAGTACAGAAGTACATGTAACAGAATTTACCTTTTTGACCACCAAGAAAGAGGCTGGGGCAAATGATAGTAGTGCAGCTTCTAATGCTCCAAAAGCAAGTAATGATAACAGGACGCCAGCTAAGGCTCCTGCACCTTTAAGCCAAGAGGCTGAGGATGATCTTCCATTCTAACAAAAATAATAGGAACTATTGGACCCAGACCCCTTACCGTTTTTAGTAACTTCTTTGGTTGTAAACGGTGTATTTGCAATTAATATAATCGTACTATGTGTATTGCTACTCTGCTCTGCACTCGTTTCTGGCGCTGAAGTGGCTATGTTCGGTCTTTCATCAACCGAAATTAAAGAATTACATGATGAGAAATCGGCAAAAAGTACTATCCTTATTAAATTACTTGAACGCCCGAAAAAATTATTAGCAACAATATTAATAGCTAACAACGCCATTAATATTGGTATTGTTCTTTTGTTTAGTATAATTGGGGACACGCTATTTAAAAATGTTAATCAAGTATTATTTGGAGTAGTATCTGTTCGGTTTTTACTTGAAGTAGTTGTGGCAACATTTCTTATTTTAATGTTTGGCGAAATTTTACCTAAAGTTTATGCCAATAGAAATAGAATGAGTTTCTCACATTTAATGGCATTCCCACTACGGGTTTTAGATTTTATTTTTTCACCATTGAGTTTGCCCATGCGCTCAGGAACATTATTCTTATATAATAAACTAGGGAAACAAAAATCTAGTTTGAGTATTGATCAGTTATCTCAGGCATTAGATTTAACCTCGCATGGCGATACTACTAAAGAAGAAAAGAAAATATTAGAGGGTATCGTAACCTTTGGTAATACAGATACAAAACAAGTAATGCGACCTCGTATCGATATTTTCGCTCTAAATGAGCAAATGAAGTTTCTCGAAGTTATTGGAGAAATAAAGAAGAACGGTTACTCTCGTATTCCTGTCTTTGGAGAAAGTATAGACACTGTAAAAGGAGTGTTATATGTTAAAGATTTATTACCTTATTTAGATAGAAAGACCTTTAATTGGATGACATTGATACGTGAACCGTATTTTGTACCTGAAAATAAGAAGCTTGATGATTTATTGGCGGAATTTCAGGAAAAGAAAAATCACTTGGCAATTGTAGTCGATGAATATGGTGGTACTTCGGGGTTGGTGACATTAGAAGATATTATTGAAGAAATTGTTGGTGATATTAGTGATGAGTTTGATGATGAGGATTTGATTTTTTCTAAGTTGGATGATTTTAATTACGTTTTTGAGGGTAAAACTCCACTTAAGGATTTTTATCGAGTTATTAAATTAGAGGATAGCGATATCTTTGAGGAAAATAAGGGTGAATCAGAAACCTTAGCAGGATTTGTTTTAGAGAAAGCAGGTAGTTTTCCTAAACGAGGAGAAAAGATATTATTTGAGTCCTACACTTTTATGGTTGAGGGTATGGATAAAAAGAGATTGAAACAAATAAAAGTAACCCTACCCCATGAAGTTTAAATCGTTAGTAGGTTTTTTAATTTTAGTCATTTTTGTTTTGAGCTGTCAAGACGAGCCAATTCCTAAACCAAAGGCTAAAATGAGGTTAGAATATCCTAAGGGTAAATTAGCGGATTTAGAAACTGAAAATTTTAGTTTTAAGTATAATCAATTAGCGAAGGCTAAATTGAATGGAGATAAAGCATTTACCATTTCGTATCCAGAAATGAAGGGGGCTATTTTTCTTAGCTATAAAAAAGTAGATAATAATTTAGATCAATTAATCAATGATTCGAAAAGACTTAGTTATGAGCATGCAGCTAAGGCAGATAATATAGTGGAGCAACCTTACGTAAACCCTGATGAAAAGATATACGGGGCTTTGTTTGAGGTTCAAGGAAATGCCGCTTCACAGTCACAATTTTTTGTAACTGATAGTACTAAGCATTTTTTAACCGGTTCGGTTTATTTTTATACAAAGCCTAATTATGATTCCATTCTTCCAGCGGCATCATATCTTCAAAATGATATTAGGGGTATCATAGAAAGCCTTAGGTGGAAAAACTAATTATGTATAATGATGACAGAAGACGATATTTTAAATTGTTATAATAGAATACGACCATTTGTTCATAATACAGCAGTTCTTACTTCACGGTTAATAGATAAGGAAGTAAATGCCAGCCTCTTTTTTAAATGCGAGAATTTTCAAAGGGCAGGTGCTTATAAAATGCGAGGCGCAACAAATGCGATTTTGCAATTATCGGAAGAACAGAAGAAAAACGGAGTAGTAACACATTCATCTGGTAATTTTGCCCAAGCATTGTCTTTGGCGGCCCAAAGTGTCGGTGTTACCGCACATATAGTAATGCCAAATACAGCGCCAGAAGTAAAAAAAGTAGGAGTTAGGGAATACGGTGGTAATATTTATTTATGCGAACCAACCGTTCAAGCTCGGGAGGCTTTAGCAGATGAAATTGCTTTGAAAACCAGTGCAACATTCATTCACCCGTCTAATAATGAAAATGTAATTTTAGGACAGGCCACTGCTGCCTTAGAGCTTTTGAAAATACAGCCGGAATTAGATTTTATTTTTTGCCCTGTTGGCGGCGGTGGTCTCATAGCTGGTTCGGCTTTAGCTGCGAAGTATTTTGGAGATAATTGTAAAATGTATGGAGCAGAACCATTCGAGGCAGATGATGCTTATCGTTCTTTATTAAGTGGTAAGATAGAAGGTAATGAAACAGTAAATACAATCGCAGACGGACTTAAGACTACATTGGGAGATATTAATTTTCCAATTATAAAGGAGCTTGTTAGTGGTATAATCAGAGTAAGTGAAGATGAAATTGTTGCGGCAATGAAGCTTGTTTGGGAACGAATGAAGATTATCATTGAACCATCAAGCGCGGTAACTATTGCTGCGGTTATTAGGTTGTCTAAAGAGAATTCAGAGGTTTTAAAAAATAAAAAAGTGGGAATTATAATTTCCGGTGGAAATGTTGATTTGTCTAACCTTCCTTTTTAACTCCCTTTGTTAACTTGTTAAACCTTATTGCTTCTTTAAAATTTCTTCAGCGCGTTCAATGCTAGAGTTAATGTCCTCTTTTACTTTTTTAACTTTCTCCTCTTCTTTTTTAAGCCATTGCTTTTTTTCATCAGAAAGTTCTTTTCCATTCATTATTTCTTCGGAATCAAAACGATTACCGAAACCTTGCATCCAATCCATCATGGATCTATTTGCTTGTTGCAAATCTTTCATTGCTTTTGCCTCTATCGATTCTGCACCAAGAGAATCAGCCATTGGTTTTAATTGACCTACTAATTTACCTAAGGTTCCCATTTTTGGCATTACCTCATCATGAATGTCCATCACTTGTTCCATTTGTGATGATTCTTTCACTTTTTTAGATTCCTTGCAAGAGGTTGCACTAAGAAGGCCGACGATAGCAAGAATTGTAAATATATTTTTCATTTTAATTTCTTTCTTTAATGATGACTTTTTTTATTGAATACTCGTATTCTTTTACTTTAGTATTGGTGATGACAGATTTTAAATCCTCAATTGAAATAATTTTTGGGTCGAAAACGATAACTCCATTTTTTTTCTCGAAACTAACCTCCGCAGAAATAACTCCTTCTTTTTCATTTAAATTGGCAGCTATTTTATCTGCACATCCTTCTTGACAAGCCATGCCATCGATACCTATGATAATTGATGTTGACTGAACGTTTTCAATTATAGTAACCTTGTTAGGATTGTTTTGAGCCACTGATAAATTTGCTGACAAACAGATCGCTATAGTACATAAAACTAAAAAATTGATTTTCATTTCTCCAGATTCTATAGTGGTTTAAAAATTCACTTTAATCAGATATCAACGTAAAGATACCAATTATGGAAAATGAAAGCAGTAAACAATTTCTAAAATATGTTGTTAAACGAATCATTATCTTAGAAAAAAAGCCACTTTTGTTTAAAATTAAATTGATTGAAAAGTATAGATCAAAAGTGGGGTTACTTGATTGTTCTTTCATTGATATGGGGTTCGTCTTTTATTCTTATTAAGAAATCATTATTAGGCTTCACCCCTATACAGGTTGGTGGCTTACGAATCTTGTTTGCTTCTGTATTGCTTTTTTTATTAGGATTTAAATCGTTGAAAACCCTGGCAAGGGCGGATTGGAAATGGGTAGTTATTGCTGGTTTAAGTAGTTCGTTTTTTCCTCCATTTTTCTTTGCCTTAGCTCAAACTGAAATTAGTAGCGGTGTTACATCTATTTTAAATTCTATTGTACCATTGTTTACCACATTGGTCGGAATTGCTCTTTTTGGGTTGGCACTAAAAGGTAGGCAGGTACTAGGAGTGTTTATTGGGCTTTTAGGAACGGTTGTTCTCATAGCTGCAGGAATGGAAAGTAATGTTAATCAAAATTATTGGTATTCTTTATTTATTGTTTTTTCTGCTTTAGGCTATGCTTTTAATATAAATATTGTTAAAAAGTATTTATCACATTTGACTCCGTTGGCGGTTACAACAGCAAGTTTTGGGGTAGCTTTTATTCCTGCATTGATTATACTTTTGTACTCGGGAGTTTTTAACCAATTCGTGCAGAATACTGCAATGCAACAAGCGGTTTGGTACTTGCTGGCCCTTGCATTATTAGGTACTGCACTGGCCAATATATTATTTAATAAACTTATTAAACTTTCCAGCCCGGTTTTTGCTGCATCTGTTACATACTTAATACCACTTGTGGCTGTTTTGTTTGGCTTTTTAGATGGTGAACGTATAAGTTTGATTCAATTATTTGGCGGACTAATTATTTTGTTAGGTGTGTGGCTTGTTAATCGTAGGAAGCAATAATAATTTTTGACTAAATATATATTAACTGTAACAAATTAAATATAGACTTGTCTTTAAGCAGAAGTAATTATATTTAAAACCAGAACTCATGAAAAAAATATTTTTTACCGTTTTAGCTTTTGTAGTTGTTGTAGGCGGAATTCAAGCTCAAGAAAAAACATACACCGTTAAATCATTTGACAAATTAATTGTTAGTCCGCATATAGAAGTAAATCTTGTTGAGGGAACAGATGAAAGTGTGGTGGTCGATAATGCAAAGGTTGCATTCGATAAAATTAATGTGGAGGTTGACGGTAGAACACTTCGTATTTATTTAGATGGTGCAAAAGTGGTTACCAAATCTGAACGTGTTTCGAGTAATAATTGGAGGGGAAAAAGGTCTTTATACAATGGTACAATGGCTACGGTTACCGTTACGTATAGAAAACTTGAAAACTTATCAATTAGGGGAGAGGAAATTGTACGATGTAATAACCTTCTGACAGCAGATGATTTTAAAATGTCTTTATATGGTGCGGCAAAAGTATATTTTGATTCTGTTTCAATAGATGAGTTGACTGTAGCTATATATGGCAGTAGCTATTTGGAGATTTCAGAAGGTAACATTGCACGTCAAGTATTCAGAGCTTATGGTGAAAGTGAGGTTAATACGGTAGGTATGAACGCAGATGAAACCAAAATTACTGCTTATGGTGAAAGTAACTTTAGGGTAAAGGTTTCTGACCGCTTAAAAGTTACTTGTTATGGAGAAACGAATGTGAGTTATTCAGGTAATCCGGAGGTAGACATGGGTCTAATAATTGGTGAAGCTAAGATTACAAAAATTGCAGAGTAAATAGATTATTTTATAAATGTAAAAAACCCGCTGTATGGCGGGTTTTTTAATTGTCACTTTAAGAATTATTCAAAATCGACAGGCGAAACACCATCGTTAATTTTGATTTCAGATACTATAAATTCAAAAGATTGAGGCCCCACTGTTTGTATTAATTTAAAAGGGAATAAAATACCATTTACATCTTGATAGTTTTCAAAGTTCGAAGTGCTTGACATTTGTTGCCCTTGCGCCTCTGTTATATTGATTTCCTTTAATTTCAGTCCGGTTTCAACATCATAAAAAGCCGATTTTGTATCGTTTACTTTTAGTATGTATGCATTTTTGTCGCCAACCATTTCCATGCCTTGTACAGATGTTCCTTCAAGTTGAGCATAGTTTAGCTCAGGGAAGAGAGCAGATTCTTCTTTGATTTTGATTACTTCCTCTTCTGTCAAATCTTTACGTTGACCCTGTATCGTTACATAGCCATTATCTCCATTAAGCACTTGCTTGCTCATGGAATTACCCATCATTTTTACATCTTGCATAAATTGATTATCGGTGGTTTTCTTCATTTCTAGTTCAAGCTTCATGCCCTGCATTTCGGCAGCAGCTTTCATGGTATATGATTTAGCAGCTTCTAGTTTAGCTTTGCCACCAATGGCTTCAATGTATTTTTCTAAAATGGTTTTTGCCGTAATATCTTTAGGTATCGATACGTTATAATCTGGAGTTTCAATTCTATCAGCCGTTTTAGAATAGGATAAGACAGGTAGTTTTTTTCCATTGAAATCAATTTTTTCTAGATTCGCTAAAATTTCACTTCCTTTTCCAACGACAACAACACGAGCATTTTTAACATTAAAGAACTTTTTGGCAGCTAATTCTACATCTGCCTTACTAACATTTTCTAATTTTTCTAGAAAT
Source organism: uncultured Maribacter sp. (assembly GCF_963977385.1). Classification (GTDB taxonomy): domain Bacteria; phylum Bacteroidota; class Bacteroidia; order Flavobacteriales; family Flavobacteriaceae; genus Maribacter. The sequence goes on from NZ_CAXBOU010000001.1 coordinate 572,685, forward strand.
GTTTTATAAAAGTCCTTTGGTAAATCCTCCTTTTCTATATTCAAGGCATACCTTGCAATAGTTTGTGGGTCTTCTAACGCCATTATAAAGCTTCCGGCATAAAGGGCTTTGGTGGTTTTTAGTTCTTTTTCAGTGACTGGTTGTGTGTTGATTAGCTGTAATTCTTTTAGCATTTCTACTACTGAGCTATCGGTAACCATATTTCTAACCTCTGCACTAGCTACGAATCGAGAAGGGGCATATTTGTCATTGCCAATTGAAGTATAGGCACCATAAGTATACCCTTTATCTTCTCTTAGGTTAAGATTCAATCTACTATCAGATCCGCCTCCTAAAATTTGATTGGCTAACAATGCAGCAATGAAATCATCGTCTTTCATTTTAAGGTTAACGATGTTCTGTACCGTAATTTCCGATTGTACAGCGTTGGGCATATCAACTAAATTTATTTGAGTATTAGGAACATTTTTCGGTTCTGTATAGCTAAAACTTGGGGGTACTGCTTTCGTCCATGGGGTGAAATAGGTATCTGTCAATGTTTTGACTTCATCGATGGTTACGTCACCAATTACGATTAGGTATGCATTTGCCGGAACAAAGTATTCTCTGTAAAACTCTTCAACATCAACAAGTGTAACGTTATTCACGGTTTCTTCCGTAGCAAATTCGCCATACGGATGATTTTTTCCATAAGCCAGTGCGCGTTGTACTCTTCCGGATATAGCAGAAACTACTTTCTCTTCAGCTTTAAGTCCGGTTAGAAGTATATCTTTTTCCTTATCAAATTCTTCTTGTGTAAAGTTTGGGTAAATAGCTGCATCGGCCATAAGCTCCATCATTCTGGGAAAATACTTGGACAGAGATTGTGAATATGCGCCTTGTGAGCTAAAGCTAAGTCGGGCTCCTAAAAAGTCAATTTCTTCATTGAATTCATCTTTGGCGATATTTTTAGAACCTTTTCCTAAAAGGCTCCCTGTTAAACTGGCGACGCCCGCTTTATTACCTTCTAAAATAGGTGGATTATCTATCGATAATTGAATGGAAACCCTAGGTAGTTTGTGATTTTCAACTACTAATACCTTTAAACCATTGTTCAGATTAAAAGTTTCGGGTTCGCCTAAATTAATTTCTGGTGCTGGCCCTGGTGTTGGCATCACAGTACGGTCAACTTGAGCCTGTACGGTTAGGAAACTTAGAAATGTAAAGAGTAGTATATATGATGTTTTCATAATAGTTTTTAGTTTACAGTATTTTGTTCAGGTAAATATTCTAAAACCAATCTTTGATTCGGATTTAAATACTTGTTGGCTACTTCTTTTATTTCTTCTCTTGTAATAGATCTATAAATTTCTATTTCCTTATTTATTAAAGAAGTGTCACCATAAAGCATATAGTATTCCGCTAAAGAATTGGCAATACCTTCAACGCTAGAATTGCTGTTTACAAATTGATTTTCAAATTTATTCTGTAGCTTTTGATAATCATTTTCAGATATAAGATTACTTCTTAATTTTTCGATTTCTTCTTCCATTTCAGTATTAAGTACATCTAAACTAGTTTCGCCGACAGGTAAGGCAAAAACAATGTACATACCATAATCTTCTTGTGTTGCAGGAAAAGCACCTACCTGTAATGCCTGCTTTTGTTCATCTACTATTTTTTTATAAAGTTTAGATGAAGGTCCGTCACTTAAATAAGTAGATATCATATCTAGCACTTGACTGTCCCTATTTTTGAGTCCCGGGGTTCTATAGGCAATCATCGTAGCCGGAATTTGAATATTTGGGTCGTATGCCTTGGCATTGATTTGTTCTAGAATAGGCTCCTCTTGGGGAAAGTTTCTAGAAACTTCTTGCCCTTTTGGTATACTGCTGAAATAATCTGAAATCATTTTTTTGGCATTCTCTTTCTGAAAATCACCAGCGACTACTAATACGGCATTGTTGGGGACATAGAATTTTTTCTGAAAAGCTATAAATTCTTCTAATGTAGCGGCATCTAAATGATCCATCTTGCCGATAACAGTTTCTTTGTATGGGTGCTTCTTAAAGAGATTTGTTTTTATGTTTTCGATAAACTTACCATATGGAGAATTGTCTACGCGTAACCTTTTTTCTTCTTTTACCACCTCATTTTGAGTATCAACTCCTTTTTGATTGATAACAGGGTGTAACATTCTCTCCGATTCTAACCAAAGCCCTAGTTGCAAATTGTTAGAAGGAAAAACTTCATAATAATAAGTTCTATCTTCATCTGTAGTAGCGTTTCCAGAGCCGCCGTTTGATGAAACGATTTGGTCCCATTCCCCTTTTTCTATATTTTTCGTTCCTTCAAAAAGTAAGTGTTCAAAAAAGTGGGCAAAACCAGTACGTTCTGGGTTTTCATCTTTAGAACCTACATGATAAAGAACGGAAATTGAGATTATAGGTGCGGTATTATCTTGGTGTAGGATAACATGCAGACCATTATTCATGTCATACTCTTCAAACTTGACTTCTTGTGCCAAGGCTAACACTCCTGTTAAAAGTATAGCCGTGACGAGTAGTACTTTGTTTTTCATTTAATTAGTGTTTAATTAATCCTTAATTTAAATGCTCCGCTCCATTAGTAAGTATTCTTGTTGATTTGTTACGCTAAAAATCATTTTTGTAGGAGCAATCTTCAATATATGAATTGTTTAACAGTTTTTATTTAAATTATAATTGTTTATTGATTAAATTAAAAGTCTAAACAAGAAAATATTTTCAAAGATGAATAATTATGCCTTACCTATTCGATTTGGAGTTGCAGCTAGTGGTTGTTTAATTGCATACTTTCTTATTTTGTCTCTACTAGGGCTACACGTAAATGTGTTTTATAGTCTTTTCAACACCATAATTACTGGCTTTGCAATCTATGAGGCTATCAAATATTTTAAGTTAAAAAAAGGCGGAGCTTTTACCTACGCCACCGGCTTTATGGCAGGGTTAATAACTGGCGGGGTCGCGACTTTAATTTTCACATTATTTTTTGCCATATATTCTACGGAGCTTCAGCCTGGTTACTTAGAGGAACTTTCTACGCGTTGGGCAAATACGTATCGTAGTTTTGAAGCTATTGTGTTTTTAGCTGTGGCTATTATGGGTTTTACAACAAGTTTGGTGTTGACTCTATCATTTATGCAACTTTTTAAAAGTTCAAATAACACCAAAATAAAGCGTATTTAAATTTCAAGAAAACATTTGTAAATTCATGATTAAGAATTATATTTGCACCCGCCTATGGAAAAAATCCATCAGGTTTAATTTTTACATTTAACAATATGTACGCAATTGTAGAGATGGCAGGGCAGCAGTTTAAAGTTGCAAAAGACCAGAAAGTGTACGTTCACCGTTTACAAGTAGAAGAAGGTAAAAAAGTCACTTTTGACAATGTACTTCTTTTGGCTGATGGTTCGAACGTTACTGTTGGCGCCCCGGCTATAGACGGAGCCGCAGTAGAGGCTAAAGTCGTTAAACACCTTAGAGGTGACAAAGTAATCGTCTTTCATAAGAAAAGACGTAAGGGTTACAGAAAGAAAAATGGACATCGTCAATCTTTAACCGAGATTGTTATTGAGTCTATCATTTCAAAAGGAGCAAAGAAAGCAGAAACTAAGAAAGCAGAACCAAAAACTAAAAAAGCAGACGGTAAAGCAGCACCAGTTGAAGTTTCAGTTGCATCTAAGCCTAAAGCTAAAAAAGCTTCAGCTAAAGGTGATGATTTGAAAAAAGTTGAAGGTATCGGACCAAAAATTGCCGAAACTTTAATCGCAGCAGGTATTTCTACTTATGCAGAGTTAGCAAAAACAGACGCAGCTAAAATTTCTGAAATTATAGCTGACGTTCGTGGAAATCATGTAACCGATACTTGGCCAAAACAAGCGAAATTAGCTGCTGATGGTAAGTGGGATGAGTTACAGAAATGGCAAGATGAATTAGATGGTGGTGTAGCTAAATAAGGCTGATCATTAAGTATAATATTTAAAACCTTAGACAATGGCACATAAGAAAGGTGTAGGTAGTTCGAAAAACGGTAGGGAATCAGAATCAAAACGATTAGGTGTTAAGATTTTTGGTGGTCAAGCTGCAATCGCTGGTAACATTTTAGTTAGACAGAGAGGAACAAGACACAATCCTGGTGAAAATGTTTACGCAGGAAAAGATCATACTTTACACGCACGTGTAGATGGTATGGTAAAGTTCACGAAAAAAGCTGGTGGAAAATCATTTGTTTCCATTGAGCCTTTTGAAGCTTAAACTTAAAAGCACATTTTTAAAAAAACCTCTTCAGTAATGAAGGGGTTTTTTGTTAGGGTATAGTTACCAAAAGGTAAATACCTATAAAAAATAGGCTAATCTTAAAATAGCCTTAAAATTTAGACAACACTGTTTTGTCTTCAATCTAATTTCTTTGTGGCCAAATAACAACCACTTAGAAAATGAAAAACTCAGGAATTTTTTACCTTATCTTACTTGCACCTTTTTATCTCCTTGCTCAATCTGGAAATATTCATGGTACGGTAACTGATGAGAACGGTCTTTATCTACCAGGAGCAAATACGGTAATTTCTTCATTATCCAAAGGAGCAATAACAGATTTTGACGGAAAGTTTACAATAGTGGATATCCCGGCTGGTACATATAGTATAGAAGTCTCCTATTTAGGCTACGCCGACGTATCTCAGGAAATTACGGTAATAGCTAATCAAACAGTAAGTATCAATTTAAAGGTGGAACCTAAAACCATGGAACTTGAAAGTGTTGAGGTTTCTGCTTACGGTTTAAGTGGGCAATCAAAGGCATTGAATACTCAAAAGACCAATTTAAATATAACCAATGTAGTTTCAACGGATCAAATTGGAAAATTTCCGGATGTCAATATTGGAGATGCCGTAAAAAGAATTCCCGGTATAACTATGCAAGTAGATCAAGGTGAGGCGAGAAATATCATCATACGAGGTTTATCACCTCAATTGAATTCGGTTACTTTAAATGGTAGTAGGATACCATCTGCAGAAGGAGATAATAGAAATGTTCAGATGGATTTGATTCCGGCAGATATGATTCAATCTATAGAGGTGAGTAAGGCGGTTACTCCAGATATGGATGCAGATGCACTTGGTGGTTCTGTAAACTTGATAACAAGAACATCTCCACAAGGGTTTAGACTTTCGGCCACATTAGGTTCGGGTATCAACTTTATAACCGATAAGCCAATATTCAATGGGACCGTTCTTCTAGGTGATCGAAGCGAAAATGACAAATTTGGATGGATGATTTCTGTTTCCGGTAATGATAACGATTTTGGTTCTGACAATGTTGAAGCTGAATGGACAGATGAATTTGAGTATAATACAGGTATTGAGGATAGTGAAGGTGAGGCTGTTTTAGAAGAAGTAGATGTTGATCCCTATGTAAATGTTTATGAGCAACGAGAATATTTGGTACAACGTACAAGACGTAGTTTTTCGGCTAATCTAGATTATAAATTTGATATCAATAACACGGTGTTTTTAAAAACCATGTATAACTGGCGAGATGATAGAGAAAATCGTTTTCGTCTAGAACATGAGATTTTAGATGCAGAGGATATCGAAGAAGGAGATTTCACGATTACTGATGGTGTACCAACAAGATTTCCCGTGGAAGTAAAAAGACAATCTAAAGGAGGAATTGATAGTAAGAGGAACAAAAATCGCCGTTTAGAGGATCAACGTATGCAAAATTATAGCTTAGGGGGTAATCATCTTTGGGGAAGTTTAAAAGTTGACTGGATGACTTCTTACGCAAAAGCATCGGAAGAGCGACTTCATGAACGCTATGCTGAATTTGAATCGGAATACATTATCAATAATGATGTGTTGAATACTAGATACCCAAGATTTTCAGTTGCCAATATTGAAGACGCTGCATTAGAGAATTATGAGTATAGCGAGGTGACAGAAGAAAATCAATATACACAAGAAGAGGATTTTAATGTATTTGTGAATTTTGAACTTCCTGCAGATATTTTTGGTCAAGGAGATGGTTTTGTAAAGTTTGGGGCTAGAGGTCGTTTTAAATCAAAAGTAAGGGATAATGACTTTTATGAGTTTGATTTAGAAGATGATTTCCCAACCTTGGCAAACGTACCGGTTAAGGATTATAATGACCGAGATTTTTTAGCTGGTAGTCAATACCAAATTGGTTCATTCGCCAGTGAGGATTGGTTAGGATCTTTAGAACTAAATGTTGCTGATGGGGAGTTGATCGTAGATGAATTTGCACCTAGTAATTTTGAGGTCAACGAAAATGTAGTAGCCGGGTATGTAATGATCAATCAGAAATTATCCGAAAAACTGGGTGTTCTGGCAGGCGTTAGATTAGAGAATACCAATTTAGAATCTAGAGGTAATAGAGTTATTTATGTAGAAGAAGATGAAGATGTCGGTGTGGAAGAGGCAATTTTAGTTGAAGAGATCAATGGCAAAAATTCATATACTAATGTTCTTCCTGGTATTCACTTAAAGTACGATATATCGACTAATACAATACTACGATTAGCATTGACAAATACCTTGGCGAGACCAAACTACCAAGACCTCATTCCACGGGCTGAGGTTATTAATGAAGATAAAGAATTGGTTTTAGGAAATGCAGATTTGAAACCTACTACATCAATGAATTTTGATGTAATGGCAGAACACTATTTTCAAAGTGTTGGTTTAATTTCTGGAGGAGTTTTTTACAAAAACATAGATGACTTTATCTATACTTTTATATATGAAGCACCAGACGATAGTTTAGGCGTAGGCACGGAAGGTTATGATGTTTTCCAACCATTAAATGGTGATAGTGCTACTATTTTTGGGTTGGAATTTGCTTTTCAAAGGCAGTTAGATTTTCTTCCTGGCTTTGCTAGAAATTTTAGTCTTTATCTCAATTATACCTACTTGTCATCAGCAGCAGACGGTATTCGAAATGAGGATGGTGATGAGCGAGATGATTTGGATTTGCCAAATACCGCCCCAAACATGTTCAATGGATCTTTAGGCTATGCGGATAAAAAGTTTAGTGCAAGACTATCTGCTAATTTTTCCGATAGTTATATAGATGAAATAGGAGGTAACGATTTTGAAGATAGATATTATGATACACAGTTGTTTTTAGATTTAAACGCTTCATTTCAAATAAATAAGAATCTAAGCGTATATGCAGATTTAAACAATATCACCAATCAGCCATTACGATATTTTCAAGGGGTTAAAGAACGTACCCAACAGATAGAATTTTATGGGCAACGTTTTACTTTAGGTTTAAAATATGACCTTTTTAAAAAATAATCTAACATTTAGCTCACCAAACAAAATGAAAAAAATATCATATTTATTTACGATTATAGCTGTTTCTTTTTCGTGTAATCAAAGTAAGTTGCCAAAAATAGCTCCTGATATTATTACTGAATTTACCCTTAACGATACTGATGATCCTGCAATATGGGTGAATCCTAAAAATGCTGAAGAAAGCATCGTTTTTGGAACGGATAAGAAAACCAATGGTGCTATTTATGCTTTTGATTTAGAAGGAAAAATTATTGAGGAGAAAACCATTAGAAACATTCAGCGACCGAACAATGTAGATATTGAATATGGCTTTCAAATCAACGATTCTACTACTACCGATATATTGGTTTTTACTGAGCGTGAGAAACAACATATAAGAATGTTTTCTGTACCAGAAATGAAACCTTTAGATGGTGGTGGTTTTAAAGTGTTTGAAGATGAGGAATTAGTAGAGAATAGATTACCAATGGGGGTAAGTTTGTTTAAGTCTCCTAAAGATGCAACAATATATGCTATTGTAGGCAGAAAAACCGGACCGGCAGATGGTTATTTGTACCAATATGCCTTTATATCTGATAGCCTAGGAGTAACCTCTAATTATGTTAGGAGATTTGGAAAATTTAGTGGTGTAAAAGAAATTGAAGCTATAGCTATTGATGATGAAAAGGGCTTTGTATACTTTTCTGATGAAGGGGTCTGTATTAAAAAATATTATGCTGAGCCAGATATGGGAAATAAGGAGCTATCTTGTTTTGGAGGAGAATATTTTAATGAAGATATAGAAGGTATCGCTATTGCTAATTATGACGATGGGCATGGTTATTTAATTATATCGAACCAACAGAAAGGTGAGTTTAATATTTTTGATAGACAGACCAATGCATTTATAAAAGCTGTTAATCTTTCCACCACTGAGACTGACGGCTGTGAGGCAGTGACTGTACGATTAAACGATACGTTTAAAAATGGACTTTTCGTTGCTATGAATGATGAAAAGAACTTTTATTTTTATGATTTGGGGAAATTGGGGTTACAATAACTTCTCCCCAATTTCAAACCAAGTATTTACTCGTTCAAAGCCTTCTGTATTTACATTGTGTGGTGAGGTGAATTGTAAACCTCGCCCATCGAAACTTTCTAAGTTATAGTTTCGATCATCAATAAGTATATCACCCTTTAAAATATGTTTGTGACCACAAAGAATTCGGTTTTGCCATGGGAGAAAAGAAAAGTGTTCATCTAGCCATTCACTTTTCTCTTCTAAAGAATTAGGAAACTGCATTGCGGCAGATGCTATATAAACTTCATGTTTTTTTGACAATTTGGATAAGATTTCTTGACTACCGGCTATAGGCTTAAGGTTTCTGAAAAAGCCTCTTCTGGTGGCGTGCTTTCTAACACTATCTTGATGTGCTTCTGGCACCATTCGCCATACTTCTGATCCAGAGCATAAATCTGTGGTAAGTTCACCATTGAATTCAGCATTGTAAAGCTCAATATGGGCACCATAAGTGTCAGCAATTACCTCATCCATATCTACAAATAGTATCATTTATTTTTATTTTTAACGAAGTACGGCAAAACAGTTAAAAGAGTAAAGAGTTTCTTTAAAAGTTATATTAGATAATTATTAAGCAACGGGTTTTATCTTAGAACAGAGAAAGGGTTTAAAATAATTTAGATCTTTTTTTAAACTAAGGTTTAATTCAGCCAATTATGGAAATTTAAAAATTACCCAACGCCACAGTTATTTATTATTTTCGATTTTAAATAAAGTTATTTCTTTGTTTAAGTGTGTGTTTTAGTGCATAATTCACTTTAGATAATGAATTTCATATTGTATTAATTAACGGTAGAATTAATTATCACATATAGTATACCGTTGAATTAAGTTAATAAAAAAACGTAATGGGCATAATACGTATCACAATTGTAACTACTTTAAAAGCCTAATTATAAACAAAATAAATCATGAAAAAATCAATTATCTGCGTAGCAATGGCGAGTACTTTATTATTCTCTAGTTGCTTGGGTTCTTTTAGTGCCTTTAATAACTTAAAAGAGTGGAACCAAGATTTGTCTGACAGTAAATTCGTGAATAACCTAGTATTTTGGGGTCTTAATATTATTCCCGTTTACGGACTATTCTTTTTAGGGGATGCCATTATATTTAACGTAATCGAATTTTGGGGAGGATCTAATCCAATTGCGATGGAAGAGGGAGAGCAAGAAACTCAAATGGTAGAAAGAGATGGTAATACTTTTGAGATGACAGCTACTAAAAATAGAATGCAAGTAACGGTTGTTGATGGTCCTAAGAAAGGAAAGAAAATTGATTTAGTATATAAGCCTAGTGAGAAATCATGGAATGCTGTTCGCCCTAATGGAGAGGTGATAAAACTTTCATCTTTTGAAGAAGGATTTTATATCGTTTACATGCCAAATGGAAAAGAGGTTAAAATTAATCCGTTAAGTTCTAAAGAAGAAGGTTTAGCACAGTTAAAAGAGCAAACTGATTGTTATTATTTAGATGGTATGTTGGCTGAGAACAACTAATCATTAAATTGTTTTTATAAAAAAAGGTCCTGATTTTTATCAGGACCTTTTTTTATAAAAACAGATATTTTTAATATCTGTAATACTCTGGTTTATAAGGACCTTCAACCGTTACACCTATATAATCGGCTTGGTCTTTTTTCAATTCAGTAAGTTCAGCTCCTAAGCGAGATAAGTGAAGTTTTGCCACTTTCTCATCTAAATGTTTAGGTAGCATATAAACATCATTATCATATTTGTCGCTATTCTTCCAAAGCTCAATTTGCGCAAGAGTTTGGTTCGTGAAAGAGTTGCTCATTACAAAACTTGGGTGGCCGGTTGCACAACCTAAGTTGACCAATCTACCTTCTGCCAAGATTATTATATCCTTTCCGTTGATGGTGTATTTATCAACTTGAGGTTTAATTTCATCTTTGGTGTTACCATGGTTTTTATTCAACCAACCCATATCGATTTCATTATCAAAATGACCAATATTACATACTATGGCTTTATCCTTTAGGGCTTCAAAATGTTCAGCTCTAATAATATCTTTATTTCCGGTAGTAGTAATAACAATATCAGCATTTCCAATAACAGTTTCTAGCTTTTTAACCTCAAAACCGTCCATGCAAGCTTGCAATGCACAAATAGGGTCAATTTCAGTAACTGTTATAATAGAGCCTGCACCTTTAAATGAAGCTGCTGTACCTTTACCTACATCGCCGTAACCGGCAACTACTACACGCTTTCCTGCAAGCATAGTGTCAGTTGCTCTTCTGATCGCATCTACAGCACTCTCGCGACAGCCATATTTATTGTCAAATTTCGATTTAGTAACCGAATCGTTAACATTAATTGCTGGCATTGGTAAAGTTCCTTTTTTAACACGCTCGTATAAACGGTGAACACCTGTTGTTGTTTCTTCGGAAAGTCCTTTGATGTCATTGGCCATTTCTGGGTATTTATCTAAAACCATATTGGTTAAATCGCCGCCATCATCTAAAATCATATTCAATGGCTTTCTATCCTCGCCAAAAAATAATGTTTGTTCGATACACCAATCAAATTCTTCTTCATTCATGCCTTTCCAAGCATAAACAGGAACTCCTGTGGTTGCAATTGCTGCGGCTGCTTGGTCTTGAGTAGAAAATATATTACATGAACTCCAAGTGACCTCTGCTCCTAATGCTGTTAATGTTTCAATTAGAACGGCAGTTTGTATGGTCATGTGTAGGCAACCAGCAATACGAGCTCCTTTTAAAGGCTGCTCATTTTTGTATTCTTCTCTTAATGCCATTAGACCTGGCATTTCAGCTTCTGCTAATTCGATTTCTTTTCTTCCCCAATCAGCAAGGGAAATATCCTTAACCTTATAAGGCACATACGGAATAGTTTTCGTGCTCATATCTTTATTATTTTATACTTTCGTTTATCTGTTTACAGCAATTTTTAATTCGTACAAAGGTACGAATAACACGAAGAATCCCATGGCGCTTTACAAAACTATAACAGTAAATGATGAAACTTCCCTAGCCATATGGAAGGTTGATGAGACCGAACAAATGCTGTGGAAGAATGTAGAACTGACTCCTCATTGCCAATTAAGGTTCGATGGTATGAAGTCTGAACTTCACCGAAGAGCATTTTTAAGCATAAGACATTTATTGGCCTTGTATGAATATGAAGATGCCGATTTGATTTATGATGAGAACGGGAAACCTCATTTAAAAGACGGTAATTTTATCTCTATCACACATTCTCATAATTTTACGGGTATTATTGTCAGTACAACTGAACATGTAGGTATTGATATTGAAATGCAACGCGATAAAATTCTAAGAATAGCACATAAATTCACTCCTTTTGAGGAGTATAAAACCTTAGCAAATACTGCTGCTGTTGTTAGGAAGTTGACTATTGTTTGGGGAGCTAAAGAATCACTTTATAAAATTTACGGCCACAAAGGGTTGAGCTTTTTACATCATATAGATGTTCAAGATTTCAGGTTTGATACTAAGAATACAACAGCACAAATAATTTTCAATGGAAATATGTCTAACTATAAGATACGGTTTCTAGAATTTGAAGATTTTACCTGTGTGTATGCAACAAGAGATAATTAGAGTATAATTAATATCAGTAAATAGCGATTAATGGAAATATCAGTAGAATTAACCTTTTCACCTTTGCAAGATGACTTCGAGCAACACATTATAGATTTTATTAAAAAATTACGCGGATCAGGGTTAACCATTCTTGAGAATCCGCTAAGCACTCAAGTTTTTGGTTCTTACGATGAGGTTATGAAAGTCTTGAATACCGAAATCAAGACAGCGTTTGAATTAATGGATAGAGGGTTGTTGTTTATGAAAATAGTTAAATCTGATAGAAGCGCATATGAACCCCATTTTTGATTATTTCTTCGGTCAATATACTGACTACGGTACTTTAGATATCACACTTGAAATTGTCGCAGTAATTTTTGGGCTATTATCCGTTTGGTTTTCAAAGCAGAATAATATTTGGGTATATCCAACAGGTTTAATAAGCACATCAATTTTCGTATACCTGCTTTTAAAGTGGGGTCTAATTGGCGATATGTTAATTAATGTCTATTATTTTATAATGAGTTTATATGGGTGGTATATATGGACTAGGAAAGTAGATGCAGAACATTTTACACCCATTACCACGGTTACTAAAAAGGAGAATAGAACTTCCGTATTTATTTTTATTGGAACGGTCATTTTTGTGTTTGTTGTGTATCAAGTTTTTGATAAATGGAACAGTTGGACGGCTTATGTTGATACCATAACAACTGCTATATTTTTTGTGGGTATGTGGCTTATGGCTAAACGGAAAGTTGAAAATTGGATATATTGGATAGTTGGTGATATAATATCGATACCACTATACTTTTATAAAGGATTTACATTTACTAGCTTTCAATATCTAATTTTTACAATATTGGCCATATATGGTTATAATGCATGGAAGAAAAATATAAGCAGGAACCTTCAGATATCTTAAAAGTGGTCCTTTTTGGTCCAGAATCTACCGGTAAAACTACTTTATCAGAGCAACTAGCACGACACTATCATACTGTTTGGGTTCCTGAATATGCAAGAGATTATTTGCAAGATAAATGGAACAATGAACGCAAAACCTGTGAGCCAGATGATTTATTGCCAATTGCCGAAGGCCAAATGCACCTTGAGAATAAATTGACCAAAAAAGCTACAAATATTCTTGTTTGCGATACCGACCTGTTAGAAACTAAAGTATATTCAGAAGCCTATTATATTGGTGATTGTGACCCTATTTTAGAAAAATATGCCTTACAGAATTCTTATGACCTTTATCTACTAACCTATATAGATATACCTTGGGAAGAGGATGATTTAAGGGATAAACCAAATGAGAGGGAAGAAATGTTCAATTATTTTAAGCGCACCTTGGAAAAATACGAGAAAAATTTTATTATCTTGAAAGGAAACAAAAAACAACGCTTAGAAAAAGCCATTAACCAAATAGATCAGCTATTAAATAAATGATACAACTTACAGATAACGACGAAAAGCAATTAAAGGAAAAGGGAATTTCTAAAGAAAGTATGTTAAGTCATATTAACACTTTTAAAGAAGGTATTCCATTTGTACAATTAAAGAATGCAGCAGTTATAGGTAATGGTATTCTTAAGTTTACAGAATCAGAAGAAAAAGAGCTTATTCAATTTTACGATTCTAAATTAAAAGATTTAGAAATTTTAAAATTCGTACCTGCTTCTGGTGCTGCTTCGCGTATGTTCAAAGCTTTATTTAATTTTTTAGATGTTTATAATCCGGCAGATGAAACATTAGATTCCTATTTGCAAAGAACAAATGATAAAGATATTAGGGTTTTTTCAGAAGGTCTAGAGCGTTTACCATTTTATGGAAAAGTAATGTCAAGGTTGCCAAAGAATATTAATTCGCAAGGTGAAAAGGTGTTTAGTTTTGTTTCTGAATTATTAGGAGACAATGCACTTAATTATGGTTTTTATCCGAAAGGCTTATTGCCATTTCACAATTATGGAGATGTTGCTGCAACACCGTTCGAAGAGCATTTAAAAGAAGGTGCATTGTATGCTAGTTCTAATGGAAAGGCAAATCTTCATTTTACTGTTTCAGAACAACATGAAGCAATGTTCAACAAAGAATTTGCAGAAGCAGGACCTAGGGTTTCTGATTCTACTAGTATAAAGTATGAGATAGATTATTCTTTTCAAAAATCATCTACAGATACATTAGCCGTTGATATGGATAATAACCCATTTAGAAACGAAGATGGGTCTGTATTGTTTAGACCAGGAGGCCATGGTGCGTTAATTCAAAATTTAAATGACCAGGATGCTGACATTATCTTTATAAAGAATATTGATAACGTAGCTGTAATGGAAGATGCGAAGGCGGTTGCCGATAGCAAAAAAGTATTGGCAGGTGTTCTTATTAAAGAGCAGAAAAAAGCCTTTTCATATGCCGAGCAACTAGATAAAGACGAAGTGGGCGATGCTAAAATAGCAGAAATTAAAGCTTTTTTAATGGAGGGTCTTAATGTGAGATTTTCAAATGATTTCGATTCCAAATCAAAATCGGATAAGCTAAACATATTAAAAAGTAAAATAAATAGGCCGATTCGTATTTGCGGAATGGTTAAAAATGAAGGTGAGCCGGGTGGTGGGCCTTTTTGGGTTGCAAATTCAAAAGGCGAGGTTTCTTTACAGATTATAGAATCTGCTCAAATAGATATGGGAAATAAGCAACAGGCAGATATTATTAAGAATTCCACACATTTTAACCCTGTAGATTTAGTTTGTGGCGTTCGTAATTATAAAGGTGAAAAATATGACCTTCTTAAGTTTGTTGATGATAAACAAGGTTTTATAACCGGAAAAACGAAAGACGGTAAAGAACTCAAAGCGTTAGAACTACCAGGTCTTTGGAACGGAGCTATGGCATTTTGGAATACAATTTTTGTAGAAGTACCATTAGTGACCTTTAATCCTGTTAAGAGTGTTATTGATCTTTTGAAAGATTCACATCAGGTATAATTAAAATATAGAATAGAACAAAAAGTGTGTAGTTTCTACACACTTTTTTTATTTCCACACAGTTTTACCCAATTACAAAGTTTTGAAAATTATTTGTAATCATCTATTATACAATTACTTATGATAGTATTTGTGTTGAAAATTGTGTTGGCACAATTTTTCCAATATACTTTTCAAGAATGTTTAATTTAAAAATTAGAAAGATGAAAAAATTAGTTTTTGCAACGGCTTTAGCGATAGGTAGCTTAACAATTGGAACTGCTGCTACCCCAATTATATTTCATGATGGTATTATGGAAGATATTTTTTTACAGGATTATAAAGAAGTAGCTGTCTCTGATGTACCAACTCCAATTATAGAGGCACTTGATGCTGATTATGCTGGGGCAACCTTAAACAAGGCGTATGTCGATGAGCAGAATAACTATAAGTTAGAAGTGTCAATGGAAGATGGTACTTCGATGGAGTTGTATGCCGATGCAGCTGGCAATTGGATAGAAATGTAATTCCCTTTTTTGATTTAGTTATTTATAAAGAGCTGCTTCGGCAGCTTTTTTTATGGCTAAAACTTTAAAATTTAGTCACTGGTAATCCAGATGATGATTTTCTCCGTAAATAATTTAGATTAGGGAGTTTTTAACGATTAAAATATTTAGGATGAAAAATTACGTAATACTTGTTTTATTAGCTGTTGGGATGATTTTTAACGCAACAGCTATGTCTGTTTCAAATACAGCAGAAACAGAAATAGTAATGAATTCGGTTGACGAATACATAAAAATAAAATCTAATCAATTAACTCCACCAGTTATAGAAGAGATATTAAAACAATATCCAACATCTAAATTAGGTGCAGCATATAAAAATGATAATGGAGATTTTAAATTAGTTATGGTTCTTAAAAGTGGAACTAGAAGAACCGTATACATAGACCAACACGGTAATTGGATGAATAAAAAGTAAGAGGTTTTACTCTTAGAGTTTTAAAAAAAACTGCAAAATGCAGTTTTTTTTTATTTTAAATGTGACCAACCAAAAAAAGCGGTGTCTTACTATATGAAGCAAGTTATGAAACAATGGTCACTTTAGTTTTTATTTTTATCACAACAACAATTTTAGTTTTAGCATTAGCTATGATTTCAAAAATATGTTGGGAAAAATAAAAAATCAAAATATCACTTTCGCGTAAACACTAACCGTTAACTATGAAGGTGCCACCAAGAAGAAATTGTTTTTGAAATAGCCCCCAAAATTGGCATTACCTTAATTTAATAGAGGCGTTAATTTTTAATTTTAAGACAGAAGTTTGATAGGTGGTTGGAGGGAGCTGCGGTTGCAGCTCCTTTTTTTTTGTTTAATGTTCATTAATATGTTGGTTGTTTACTGTGTGTAATAAGTATACACCAGTACATAAAAGATACAAGATTACCCATTTGTAAATCAGGTTTATTTATTTAAGTACTTGATATTCAAAATATTAAAAAATAAAATATTTGTGGCACTCTTTTTACATAGTTAATAGTATTGGAATGATTTATTAACTTAAAATATTAAAAAGATGAAAACTTTATTTTTATTAGGAGCAATGACAATAGGAGGTTTTGCGGTAAACGCACAAGATGCATTACTTTCTCAAAATGGAATACTTCATAACCAAGGAAATGAAATTGCGGTTGTAACCGATGATTTTAAAGAGATTTCGGTTTCTGAAGTTCCACAAGCAGTGGCTGACGCGATATCTAAAAATTTCCCAACGGCGACTTTAGAAAAGGCTTATGCAAATGAAGAGAAGCAGTACAAGCTAGTGCTTTCCCTTGAAGATGGAACTCAAGGTACGGTTTACGCCGATGAAGAAGGTAATTGGTTAGATATGTAATTATAAAAATACTTGTTTGTTCAAGTTGGTTTGGTCAGGAAAGGGTAGCTATATGCTACCCTTTCCTATTTTTATCAATTTAATGGTATAAGCTTTATGATAATTTTAAAATACTAATAGTCGGCTTATGGTATTTTTACGTAGATACTTAGAATACCACTATCACTATGCCCAAAATCTTAATTATTGAAGACGATACTTCTTTTGCTCAAATGCTTCAAAAGTTTTTGACAAGAAATGATTTTGATGTTGTTCTAAGCCACACTGGGCTAGATGGCGAAAAACAACTAAAAGAGAATGACTTTCAGTTGGTCATTACCGACCTTCGTTTACCAGATTATGACGGTTTAAAATTGGTGTCTGACCTCAATGGAAAAACGCCAGTTATTGTAATGACCGGTTACGCTGAGGTTGCTACAGCAGTAAAAGCCATGAAAATGGGTGCTTATGATTATATTTCTAAACCTTTTACTCCTGATCAAATGTTATTGGTAATTGACGGGGCCTTAAATGCCAAGCCTGTTTCCCAAAAAGAAGAAATGCAACCTGTAGAAGATAAGGCTGCCTCTAAAATTGCAGTGCATAATAGATCTAATAGTAATGAGTTGGTTTTAACGAGCGAGGCTACCCAAAAATTAGAGGAATATATTACGCTGGTATCTCCTACAGATATGTCGGTACTTATCATTGGTGAAAGTGGTACAGGTAAAGAAGTAACTGCAAAACAAATACATCATAGGAGTATAAGAGCAGAAAAGGCTTTTATTGCTTTAGATTGCGGAGCAATACCAAAAGAGTTAGCGGCCAGTGAATTTTTTGGTCATATAAAAGGAAGTTTTACAGGTGCTATTGCAGACAAGGTAGGTAGTTTTGAAGCTGCAAATGGTGGGACTTTATTTTTAGATGAAGTGGGTAATCTATCTTACGAAAATCAAATGCAATTATTACGGGCCTTGCAGGAAAGAAAAATTAAAAGAATTGGCAGTAATACTGAAATCAACGTTGACGTTAGAATACTATCTGCCACTAATGAAGATTTAAAAGTTGCGGTAGAGAAGGGTGTATTTCGTGAAGATTTATATCATAGGTTGAACGAGTTTTCATTGCAAATACCATCTTTAAAAAATAGGCATGGTGATTTACAGGTTTTAGCTACTCACTTTTTAAATAAATTCAATGAGAAGTTAGGTAAGCAAGTTGTAGGTTTCTCTGATGAGGTTTGGGATTTGTTCAATGCATATCACTGGCCAGGAAATATACGTGAGCTTCAAAATATAATACAACGTGCGGTATTATTAACAACTACAGACGTAATAGAACAGAAGGTATTGCCTTCTGAATTATTGAGTCCGGCAGAAAACCCAACTGATTTCGGAAATCTTTCAAAGGCTGATTTCGAAAAGGAACAAATTGTAAACGCGTTAAAGCGCACAAATTATAATAAGTCTAAGGCAGCTAAATTACTTCAAGTAACCAGAAAAACACTGTACAACCGTATTAATTATTATGATTTAGATCTTTAGCAATTTGCTCTAATAGCAAATTGATATGTTGTTGTAATACCGTGTTTTTATCTTTTAATTGCCCCGAGGTATTTTCACCAGTTTTCATTATTTCAAAATTCTCTAAGATTGGAATTGCCTTAATAACTTTAAGTTGTCGAAACATAGGAAGCATTTTATGAGCTATTTTGTTCAAATCAGAAATATTAAAATCTGCTACGGCATTTTTTAGATGGTTTGCATTCTCAGTTGTTTCTATTTTAAAAGTGTACAGCACTTCATTAACAGCAATAGAATCGTCTCCTAAGAATATTTTTATAGTTTCTAAACTATATGTTTTTTCATTTTCATTTTTTGAATGAATTGGCTCAATAATTTTCATTTTTGTATGATGATTTATTAAGTCATTAAGCTTTTGAAGTAAAGCTATTTTTGAAAATGGCTTACGAATTAGTTCTGCAAAACCATGATCAGAAAAATGTTCAAGGGATAAATCTTTTCTACCGGTCATTGCTAAAATGGGTTGACTTTTATAATTAGGATAAATCCCTGATTTTAACTTTGAAACAACTTCATAGCCTGTTACAGATGGCATTTCAATATCAGTAAGTATTATATCATATTTAAAAATCTGTTCTGATTTATACGAATCAAAATCTGAAAATAGTAAAGCATCTATTTCTTCTGATTTTAGCATTTCACCTATCAATTTCAGAAAGGTGGTGTCATCATCGAAAACTAATATTTTCAGATTTTTAAATGCTATTTTTTCTTGGGGTAAAAGTTGAGATTCCACCCCTAATTCTATAGGTATTTGAAGGGTGAACATACTTCCTTTATTAATTTCACTAACTAATGCAATAGATCCTCCTAGTAATTCAGTGAGCTTTTTGGTTATGGTTAACCCTAATCCATAGCCTCCGTATTTTTTATCGGTATCGTTTTCGGCTTGCGTAAATTCCTTAAAAATGTCTTGCTGCTTCTCTTTTGATATGCCAATGCCTGTATCTTTTATTTGAAGAAACAGTTGATGGAAATTCTCTTTTTCCTGTACTTTTCCTGTTAAGATAATGCTTCCTTGATCTGTGAATTTATATGAATTACCCAATAAATTAGAGATAATTTGACGAAGACGAAAAGCATCTGAAAAAATTGGTTTTTCCAAAGATTCATCTAATTCTAATATTAGATCTATATTTTTGGTTTTATATTGAGAGGCAATGTTTCTAGAACTTTCTCTAATCAAATCATCAAGTCTAAAGGAGGTATTTTTGGCAACCATTTTACCAGCTTCTAATTGAGAAAAATCTAATAAATCATTTACTAAATTATTGACATAGGTAGTTGCAGATTTTATATGAGATATATGTTCCTTATCTATATCACTTGTATGAGATTCTTCAATAATGTTTGTGTAACCACTAATGGTGTTTAAGGGGGTGCGCAGATCATGGCTTACTGTAGCAATTAATAGTTCCCTACTTTTTAACAGCGATTCTGAATATGTCTTTTCTTTTTCTAATTTTTCCCTATAAAGATTCGCTTTCCAAAAATCTCGGTTTAAGATAAAAGTAAAAATACCTACAACTAAAAAACCAAGTATGGCTGCAATTACCGCAAGACGAATGCTTCTTTTAAGCAGGGTTTCTTTTTTAATGGAGCTTGCCAGACTATTCATGAGAATTTCTTGCTCAAAAGAAGAGAGTATAGTCCGCAATTGTTGTGAAAGTTCGACATCAGTTCTGTTGATGGTCGTTTCGCGTATGGCCAATGAATTGGTATTGAGTGTGTTTTCTTGTTGCACATCTTTCAGTAAGTTTTTAGATACTTGTACCACACTATCCATAGTTTGTGCTTTTTGTTGTGGATTATTTTCTGGTGGTATATTGGCATTTAAATAATCAGTAACCTTCTTAATGGCTTCTTGTGCCTTTGGTGATAGATTGTTTAAGTTGGGAGCCAGACCTTCAGGTGTAATAATACCCAAAGACTCTTCTAATTTATCGAATTTTTTAAGTGCAGAGTTAATCGCATTACCGGTTTGGTCTTTTAGTCTAAGGTTTCTTAAAGCATTAATATTGGTAACTTTTTTATGTAAAAGGGAGTTTAGGCTATCTAACAATTGTCGTTGATGCACGTTATCCGTGAGTATTTTAAGTTCCTCTAGATTCGTATAAATAGAATCTATTTTACTTTCATAGGCTGTAAAATTTGATTTACTCTTTGTTTGCAGGGCAAGTTTTGAAAGACTTTCAGCCTCGTATAACTGCGCTAAAAAAGTATTTGTCTTAAGTAACTTACTATCTTTTTCTGCAATATTTTCAGTAGCTATATATTCTTGTACTTCATTAAATATATAATAGGAGGCAATCACCCCTAAAATGACCAAAAGCAAGTAGCTAATAGTAATCTTAAGAGTAAATTTATTTTTTTTCGAATCCATAAAGTGTTTCTATATACGTAGTATAAATACGATAAAACTCGGATAGTAAGTTCTAAAATGTTGTTAATTAAACAACTTGTTATTTTTATAAAATTCTTTATGACAGAAGAAATTTCTGTATTACATTTGCGGCATCTCAAAGGGGTGCCGAATTCTGAATTATTGTTTAGGACAAAGCTGAGATTATACCCAAAGAACCTGGGCGGGTAATGCTGCCAAGGGACAATTCAAAAATTTGTTTTAAATTTTTGAAGTAAGATAAAGTTTGAATTATTTTTTCATTCTGAGTCTTTTGGAAACCAAGCGTAGTTGCTCAAAAATCAATTTTAACCTAGAATAATAGCCCCTTTTATTCGTAATAATTTTACGAATGAAACTATCTATTTTCACAATTGCGGCGTGTTTAGCACTAAGTATGGGGCTACATGCCCAAGAACAAGAAACTGACTCATTAGAGGGTCGAAAAGTAATGCTAGACGAAGTTTTTGTCTCAGCCATTAGAGTAACCAAAGCATCACCTGTTACATTTTCAAATCTTACAAAAGAGGATATTAAACCTAGAAACTTGGGTCAAGATATTCCGGTGTTGATGAATTTTCTGCCATCAGTTGTGACTACCACAGATGCAGGTGCCGGCGTAGGGTACACGGGTATTCGAGTAAGGGGTAGCGATGCTACACGTGTCAATGTCACTATTAACGGTGTACCTTATAACGATGCAGAATCTCAAGGTACATTTTGGGTAAACATGCCAGATTTTGCTTCATCCACAGAAAGCTTACAATTACAACGTGGCGTAGGCACATCAACGAACGGTGCTGGTGCTTTTGGTGCTAGTTTAAATGTATTGACAGATGGTTTTTCTGAAGATGCTTATGGGCAGATTTCAACTTCAATTGGTAGTTTTAATACTTTGAGAAACAATTTAAAGTTCAGTACGGGTTTATTAAATAATCAGGTCGAAATTTCTGGTAGATTATCAAAAATTAATTCAGATGGTTATATCGATAGGGCAGAATCAGATTTAGATTCTTATTTTTTGCAAGGTGCTTATAAAGACGATAACACCTTAATAAAGGCATTATTATTTGGTGGCCATGAAGTAACATATCAAGCTTGGAATGGAATTGATGCTGAAAAACTGAAAGAAGATAGAACATTTAATCCGTCAGGGATGTATAATGATCTAGATGGCAACAGGCAGTTTTATGACAATGAGGTTGATGATTATAAGCAAGATCATGCCCAGCTATTATGGAACGAAAAGATTTCTGACTTTTGGAGTACCAATATCGCCTTACACTACACTCGAGGAAGGGGTTTCTTTGAACAGTACAAGCAAGAGGATAGTTTTTCTACTTATGGTTTTGAACCAATAATTGTTGATGGAGTCGAAGTAAATACTACAGATGTCATAAGAAGACGATGGTTAGATAATAACTTTTATGGTACCGTATTTTCAGCAACCTATAATAAGAACAATCTTAATCTAATTATGGGTGGTGGTTTCAATAAATATGAAGGCGATCATTTTGGTGAGGTAATATGGGCACGTTATGCGAGTAATAGTAGTTACGAAGACCGTTATTACGATGATAGTTCTACTAAAACGGATTTCAATATATATACAAAAGCAAATTTTCAACTGAATGATCAGTGGTCATTATATGGTGATTTGCAATATAGAACCGTTGGGTATACAGCGAATGGAGAAGATACAGGTGTTGTAGATGATACATTCAATTTTTTCAATCCTAAAGCTGGGGTTACGTTTGATTTAAATGCAAATAATAATTTCTATTTGTCCTATGCGGTAGCAAACAGAGAGCCAAATAGAAATGATTACGAAAGTGGGAACCCTAAGCCAGAGAAATTAAATGATTTTGAATTAGGGTGGAGATATGTTTCAGCTGATATACAATTGAATACAAATGTGTATTACATGAACTATAAGGATCAGTTGGTACTTACAGGAGAATTGAATGATGTGGGTGCGTCTTTAAGGGAAAATGTAGGGGATAGTTATAGATTCGGACTTGAAATTGATGCGAATATTCGATTTAATGACAAGTTCAGTATTAAACCTAATGTAGCCTTAAGCACCAATAAAAATGTTGACTTTTTTATCGATAGAGATGATGTGTTGCAAGATTTAGGGAATACTAACATTGCATTTTCACCATCTTTAGTAGCGGGTAATATTCTTAGCTATACACCTTGTGAGGCTTTGAATTTATCTCTTTTCTCAAAATTCGTGGATGAGCAATATCTTAGTAATACAGATACCGAAGCATCTAAATTAGATTCTTATTTTACCACAGATTTTAATATCACCTATGAAATTAAAATGAATAAGATTTTGAAATCCATTGTGTTTTCGGGACTATTGAATAATATCTTAAATGAAAAATATGTTTCTAACGGATATACATATTTAGATTCTTGGTCAACACCTGGGAATACTTTTGAGGCACAGGGCTATTATCCACAGGCAGGTACTAACTTTTTGGTTGGTGCAACGCTTAATTTTTAGTATGCTTTAGTTCGTAAAAAAAGATAGATATTATTATCTTAAATATTTGTTTAATACGCATGATGTAAGAAAGAATATTCTAATTTTAGTAGCCTAAAGTCTAAGGTTATGGAGCGTAATATTCCTGTATTTGGTAGTAGATTAAGAAACAATATTGTTACGGTTCCAGAGGTGATATCGCAGTGTTCAGGAATACGTGTTTTTGGTCAATCTATTAAGTCGTTTCTTTTTAGTACCGATGTTGCTATTATAAGGAATACGAATGCCAATGCTATTATAGCTGTTTATCCTTTTACACCACAGCCCGTTATTTCAAATGCCTTGATTTTAGCTGCCGATAAACCTATTTTCTGTGGAGTAGGTGGCGGATTAACAACAGGTGTAAGGTCTTTAGAATTAGCAATTCATGCAGAATTTCAAGGAGCTTTGGGGGTGGTTTTAAACAAGCCAACCCCAAATAGCCTTATTAGTATGTTAAAAGAAAAAATTGATATTCCGGTTACCATTACCGTGGTATCCGAAAAGGATGATATTAAAGGTAGGTTAGCGGCCGGAGTTGATATTTTTAATGTCTCTGGTGCAGGAAAAACAGCAGATATAATTAAGAAAATAAGAGATTTAGATGATAATGTTGCCATAATTGCAACAGGTGGTAAAACCGATGAGACTATAATGATGGCAATTGATGCAGGGGCAAATGCAATTTCTTATACACCGCCGAGTACTGGGGAACTATTCAAAGAAATAATGGATAGATATCGATTAGAAGAGTAAAACTTAATTGGATATTATAACAACACCGCGGCCAAAACTTGCTCTATATTCTAACATATCATAATAACGATTTCCATCATCAGGTCTGTTTAAAAGCTGACCGGTAAAAAGGCTATATTCATAATCTTCACAAGAACAAGTAGCTACTTGACCATTTAGAGTCATAGTAGAACAATCGCTGGGAGCGTGATTTGGACAACTTGCTTCAAAAGCTCTAAATTGATCAAAGCCTGCATTGATAACGAAAACGCCTTTTGTACCAGCTGTAGCACTTTGTATTAAAACAGCACTACCCGTATTGGTTAGTGGGCTATATGTCGGTAAATTCAAATTAGCTTCGAAACGAAAACTTATCTCCTGTAAATAAGGATTTCTGTTAGTGCCATCATTGCTACAAGCAGTGATTATCAATAAGATTAGGATGCTTAAGTAACGAGTCATTCTATAATTTTGTTTTGGAGAACTTGAACAAATGTGCGTAAAAATTATGTATATTTGTGTTAAATCCTCTCTTAAAAAGCCGTATTAAAAGGCAATTGCAGAGGATTTGTCTATTTGTAAAACGAGGATGTAATGAGTAACGTATCATACTATACTGCTGAAGGGTTAAAAAAACTCAAGGCAGAGCTTAATCACTATAGGGATGTTGAACGGCCGAAGGCTTCTCAAGCAATTGCAGAAGCAAGAGATAAGGGCGACCTTTCTGAGAATGCTGAATACGACGCTGCAAAAGAAGCGCAAGGTCTTCTTGAAATGAAAATTGCCAAATTGGAAAATACTGTTGCCAATGCGCGATTAATTGACGAATCGCAATTAGATACTTCTAAAGTATTGGTGCTATCTAGTGTGAGATTGAAGAATCAAAATAACGGCATGGAGATGACTTATAAATTAGTTGCAGAAAGTGAAGCCGATTTAAAAACGGGTAAAATTTCTGTTAACTCACCTATTGGTAAAGGATTATTGGGAAAAAAAGTAGGTGACACAGCTGAAATTATGGTTCCTAGTGGTGCTATGAAATTTGAAATTCTTGAAATTTCAAGAGGTTAGGTTTTTAAAATAACTATATTTAATCCTATCCTTTTCATAAGGATAGGATTTTTTATTTCTACTAAAAATTAGAATTATGCCGACTATTTTTACCAAAATAATTAATGGAGAAATACCTTGCTACAAGGTAGCCGAAGATGAAAACCATTTGGCTTTTTTAGATATTAACCCAAATGCGAAAGGGCATACACTTTGTATCCCGAAAAAGGAGGTAAATAAAATATTAGACCTTGATGAAGATGCTTATTTAGGATTAATGTCGTTTTCGAGAAAAGTTGGTATAGCTATAGAAAAAACAGTTGACTGTAAACGTATTGGTATGAGTGTTATTGGGTTAGAAGTACCTCATGTACATGTTCATTTAATACCTTTAAATGAAATGAAAGATGCTACTTTTCAACATAAAGTAAAATTGTCAAATATAGAGTTAACCAATTTAGCGAAAGAAATTGGTGCTAAAATTGAATAGCTCCAGAAATATATAAATAAACAGCGCCTGCAACTACTGCTATTAATATTAATAATAGCGCATAGTAAAGTAAGGTTGGTTTAGAAGATTTTTTTTCGGGAATAGCCGTTTTTTGATAATAAGAGAACATACGTTCTATATCTTCAGTCCAGCTTATAGGGTAGATTGTTGAGTGGCAAGTATTACATATTAGTTTATTGCTTAATTCAGAAGTTGTTTTGTGAAAAAAACTTCCATAAGTATGTTTTTGATAAAAAGTCAGCTTCAAATCTTGGTTGAAACACTCGGGACAGTTGTTATTTAGTCCGGTTTCTTTGATAACTACTAGTTTTTCCTTGGCCATAATCAGTGAGACACTTTTAGAGAAATTTGCATTATAGTACCTTCTTTGCCAGATGATAGCACTTTTATTTTACCATCATGATATTCTTCAACAATACGTTTAACCAAAGAAAGTCCTAGGCCCCATCCTCTTTTTTTTGAGGTAAAGCCAGGCGTAAAGATACTATTATAGTTGCTCTTGGGAATACCGTGCCCCGTATCTGCAATTAATATGTTTACATATTTACCGTCTGGCACAATTTCTATTGCAATACTTCCTCTGCCTCGCATGGCATCGATACCGTTTTTAACTAAATTCTCAATAGTCCAATTGTACAAAGAGCTATTTAATAAAACGGGTAGATGGTCTACTTTTGAGCTGAATGAAAAATGAATGAGTTTAGAGCTTCTTCTTTTTAGGTAATCGAAAGCATCTTGAGTTTCCTTAACAATATCACTCTCTACAAGCTTAGGTAGCGACCCTATTTTCGAAAATCGCTCGGTAATGGTTTGTAGCCTATCAATGTCTTTTTCAATTTCTTTTGTGATACTTGGGTTTATTAATTCAGTCTTTAATAATTCGTTCCATCCTAAAAGCGATGACAACGGGGTTCCAATTTGGTGGGCAGTTTCTTTAGCCATGCCCGCCCATAATTTATTTTGCTCAGATGCTTTGTTCGTTTTAAACAGAAAGTAAATAACTGCCGCAAAAAGAAAAATAATAAGTAATAACGCTATAGGATAAAACTTCAATTTATTCAAGACTTCTGAGTTACCATAGTACAAGGTCGCTAAATGTTCTCCTTGTTGGTCTATGGATATAGGAGTGTTTTCATTTTTAAATTTCTTTAATTGGCTTTGTATGTAAACTGAATCTTCTGCTTTATTTGGCGGAAAATTGTTCACCCTAATAGTTTGATCTTTATTAATAAGAATCATCGGGGTAGAGGTGTTGTTTTGAAATACCTTTAAGTGAAGGCTTCCTAAGTCAACAGTTTCAGAAAATTGTAAAAATTCAGATTGTGCAGTCGCCCAAATTTCCATTTTTAGGCGTTCTTCTTCCTTAAATTGTTTAAAAAAACTATTGGTGTTCCATAAAATAAGACTCACTACTACAAAGGAGCCTATCAATAGAAAAATGTTGGAAATTTTGTTTTTTGGGATAAAGTTCATCCAATAGTTGTCTAATACTAAAGATAACCCTAATTGTGAATAATTGTTGTGTTGTTATCGTTGCACTAGGTTTTATTACCGCATCATTTTACCTATTTTTGACCTCTATTGTAAAAAGAATTCAAGATGGAAATAGAAGGTAAAGTAAAATTGATCGGTGAAACCCAAACCTTTGGTTCTAATGGGTTTAGAAAAAGAGAATTAGTAGTGACTACAGACGAACAGTATCCACAACATATTATGGTTGAGTTTGTTCAGGATAAATGTGATTTGTTGAATAGTTATACTGTTGGGCAAGATGTAAAAGTTAGTATCAATTTAAGAGGTCGTGAATGGACGAATCCTCAAGGTGAGGTAAAATACTTTAACTCTATACAGGGTTGGCGTATAGAAGGTGCTTCTCAATCGCAATCAGCAGGTATGCCACCAGTGCCACCTATGGAAGCTTTTGAGCCAGCCGATAATTTAAATGAAGAAGATCATGATGATTTGCCATTTTAAATGAGTAATGAATCATTGATAGACTTAATGTCTTTATAGTTTTGAAACTTGTTTAGCTTTAATGGTTAGGCAAGTTTTTTTGTTTTACGACCTTTCAATTAATTTGGAAACAAAAAGTGGAATACGCTCAACACAAATTGTTTTTTTTAACGGATGCCTTAGTATTCCCACCTGTTCATACAGCAAATTCAGAAGGTCTTTTGGCGGTTGGCGGTGATCTTTCTCCAGAGCGGTTATTACTGGCGTATCAGCAAGGTATTTTTCCTTGGTTCAATAAAGATTCGATTATTTTATGGTGGAGTCCTGATCCAAGAATGGTGCTATATCCAGAACAGATTAAAATCTCTAAGAGCATGAAAAAGGTACTTCGAGACAATCAGTTTAAGTTAACCAAGAATACTTGTTTTAAGGAGGTATTAGATTATTGTTCTTCTGTTGAGCGACCCGGACAAGATGGTACCTGGATCACGGAGAAGATGAAGAAGGCGTATATTCAACTACATGAAAAAGGAATTGCCAAATCTTATGAAGTTTGGGAAGGAGATAAATTGGTAGGTGGATTGTACGGCATAGATTTAGGACACGTATTTTGCGGAGAAAGTATGTTCAGTTTAACCTCTAATGCTTCTAAATTTGCATTTATTAAGTTGGCTCAAGAATTACATGAAAAAGATTATGAGATTATAGATTGTCAATTGCACACAGACCATTTAGAAAGTTTAGGAGCGCAAGAAATACCTAGAACTGAGTTTGTGAAACTGCTAAACTGAAATCTCCAAGCTGTTTTAAAAGAAGAGTACCTTTTGTTTTTAAAACCTTACCCTTTGATAAGGTATTCGAAAAGTGAGGGGTTGAGTAGAGAAAATACAATGTATCTATTCATATAAAACATGGTCATAATTTGGAGGAAGAGCAGTTCTTATTTTTTTAAAATTTCCTTCAGCATCAAATTGAATTTTATAATCGACATTCCTTCCTTCTTTTTTATCAACTACAACGATCTCATAAATGTTTGAAGGTAGAATTAGATTTTGAAAAGCATTTTTAAATGTTTCTTCTAAAGTGTTATTATTTGAAGGATATTGTTGTCTTAGACTTTTAATTCTATATTTTAAGAAATCATTGTTCAAATAACTTTCAATTTTCGAATAGGTGTCATTCGGTATGTCTGTTGAGTTGATTAAAATTTCAATGTTTTTTAAAACTCCTTCCTTATTAAATTCAAGACTATACCAAAGTTTGTCCATTTTAAGTTTGGCCTCAAAACTTACTTTATTACTATCGGTTTCTTTATAAAATTTTAGACGCTTAATACCGACAACATTGTCTTCAATAATAGAAATAGCAGCACTTGGAAATTGAGATTTTCTTATGCGAAATTCTCGTTCATTTTTGTATTGTGTGTAGCTGAATTGAAAACATAAAAACAATGCAGGCAATACTAGATTAAAATATTTTTTTATCAATTGTGGTAGGTTTGTGTTATTGATTAAACTTGGTTGTATCTAAAGCAGTTAATTTCATGGTCATTTACCAAACCAGTGGCTTGCATAAAAGCATATACTATTGTGCTGCCTACAAATTTAAAGCCACGCTTTTTTAAATCTTTGCTGATTGCATCTGATGAAGGTGTATTTGCAGGTGTCTCTTTATAATTGACAATTTTATTTTTTAGTGGTTGACTATCAACGAATTGCCAGATGTAATCACTAAACGTTCCAAATTCTTTTTGAATTTCGATGTATGCTTGTGCATTGCTTACTGTGGCACGAACTTTTAATTTGTTTCTAATAATACCTTCATCTTGCAGTAAATCTAAAATTTTAGGTTCTTGGTATTGAGCAATTTTATGGTAATTAAAATTATCAAATGCATTTCTAAAATTCTCGCGTCTTCGTAAAATTGTTATCCAGCTTAAACCTGCTTGAAACGTTTCTAAGACTAAAAATTCAAATAATAAACTATCATCTTTTATAGGAACACCCCATTCTTCGTCGTGATACGTTTCGTATAGCGAATCACCCTTGCACCATCCACAGCGATGTTTATCCATATTTAAGTTTATTTACAAGCAAAAGTATTGAAACATTGATGGAAATCGAATAATAAATTAAATTATGAAATGAAACCATATCTAGTCGAGATATTAATATGGATATTTTTAGTGAGATTATTGTATTCTTTAAGAATTTATGATGTTGCTTATCAGGCATCTAAAACCCAATTATAATGGTGTATAAAGGTATTACTTTCGTTAATAATTGTTAAACTATGATAATGTGATAGTAATACTATTATATTTGCAAGTATTTAAATAGCGAGTTGTTATGGATAAGTTATTACAGGGGGTACAGATTAGAATAAACGATAAATTATTTCTAAAAGATCCTGAATCATCGAATCTGGGTAAAAAAATAATTCAGGTTAGTATTCAAATGATCAATGAGATGGGGTCTGAGAATTTCACCTTTAAAAAGTTGGGTCAGAAAATAGGATCTAACGAAAGCTCTATCTATCGTTATTTTGAAAATAAACACAAACTTTTATTGTATTTGACTTCTTGGTATTGGAGTTGGCTAGAGTGTCAATTGGTATTTGCGACCAATAGCATAAAAAATCCAAAGGAAAAATTATTAAAGTCGATATTGATAATTACAAGGGAGATTAAAGAGGATTCCGCATTTTCTCATATTAATGAGGTCTTATTAAATAAGATTGTAATTAATGAATATTCTAAATCATATTTGACCAAAGAGGTCGATGAAGAAAACAAAGAAGGATATTTCGTTATTTATAAGAGACTTGTTGCTAGGCTTCATGATATGATCAAAGAAGTTGACTCGGGGTATAAATACCCTTCTAGTTTGGCTAGTACTATCTTAGAAAGTGGTTTACATCAGCATTTCTTGAAAGAACATTTTCCTTCACTTACAGATTGTAATGATAATGTAACGCCTACCCAATACTTGACTCATCTTGTTTTTAACACGCTAAATCAAAACTTAAATGGCTAAAAATATATTAACGGCATGGCAACGTTTCATAGGGCTGTTAAAGCTCGATAAACGAGACGTTTTTCAAGTCTTTTATTACGCCATTTTCGCGGGTATTGTCAATCTATCACTTCCGTTAGGTATACAGGCAATTATAAATTTAATGCAAGGTGCTCAAATAAGCTCATCATGGGTTGTTCTTGTGATATTGGTAACGATGGGTGTAGCATTTGTGGGTATACTACAGTTAATGCAGATTAGGATTATAGAAAATGTTCAGCAAAAGATATTTACTCGGTCTTCATTTGAATTTGCGTACAGATTCCCTAAAATTAAAATGAGTGAACTTCATAACTATTACCCGCCAGAATTGGCTAATAGATTTTTTGACACATTAACGATACAAAAGTCGTTATCGAAGGTCTTAATAGATTTTCCGGCTGCTTTATTACAAATTGTATTCGGGTTATTGTTATTGTCTTTTTACCATCCTTTTTTCATTGTTTATGGTATTCTTTTACTCTTACTAATTTATGTGGTATTCAAGTTTACTGCTCAAAGAGGTTTAGATACCAGCTTAGACGAATCTAAAAGTAAATATAAAGTAGCACATTGGCTACAAGAGGTGGCGCGTTCAATAGTGAGTTTTAAACTCTCGGGTAAAACCACGCATGCTTTAGACAAGAATGATACATTGGTTGTTGAGTACTTAAATGCCAGAGAAAGTCATTTTAGAGTTTTGGTGCTTCAGTTTATTCAAATGATTGGTTTTAAAGTTTTAGTTACTGGCGGACTTTTGCTGATTGGTGGGTTGTTGGTTTTGAATCAAGAGATGAATATTGGTCAGTTTGTGGCCGCAGAAATTATCATTCTATTGGTTATAAATTCAGTTGAAAAACTAATTCTAGGTCTAGAAACATTCTATGATTTATTGACGTCGTTAGAAAAAATGGGTCAAGTGGTCGATAAAGAATTAGAGCCTCAAGAGGGAGAAAAACCATTTATGGAAAACCAATCTTTTACAGTTGAATTAAGTGATATTTCATATAGTGTTCCGCAGCCTAAAAGAGAAATCATTTCAAATCTAAATTTAACGATTACGCCAAATTGTACCATTTTATTAAGAGGGAACAGTGGTTCCGGTAAAAATACATTGTTGAGAATTATAGCAGGTATTATTGAGCCTGATAGTGGTGGTGTTTATGTAAATGGAGTTTCATTAAAAGGAATGAACTTGAATTATTATCGTTCTCATTTAGGTCAGTCCTTGCCTGAAGAATCACCTTTTGAAGGCACTATTTTAAACAACATCACATTTGGTGATAAGAATACTACAAATGAGCAGGTTTACTGGGCGCTTGATAAAGTAGGACTTACTGATTTTGTAAAAAAACAACCGGAAGGATTGAATACGGTACTTTATCCAGAAGGGAAGCAAATACCCCATACCGTTTCTAAAAAAATCGTTCTTGCTAGAAGTATCGTTAGAAAACCTAAGCTACTTATTTTAAAAGATCCTTTAGATCAGTTTAATATTGAAGAAGCCGACCGCATCTTAAATTTCTTAAGTGACCCATCGAATGGGTGGGCATTATTGGTGGTAAGTGAAAATGATAAATGGATAAAAAAGTGTTCACGAATTATTACGATGGATAAAGGTAGAATTATAAACGAAATACGGGGGGAAGATGCTTAATATATCTCACAAAAAACTGAACGAAAAAGTTTCTATTGATCATTTTAAATCCGTTCAAAAAGTAAATCATCAAAGACATTACAAGCATTTTAATCGCTTTTTGTTTGCCTTCGCCGTTGTCGGTGTAATTGTTTTGTTTCTACCATGGACGCAAACCATAAATGCTAAAGGGTTTCTAACAACGTTGACACCAGGGCAACGACCACAGACCATTCAATCTCAAATACCGGGTAGAATAGAGCAGTGGTACGTTAGGGAGGGAGATTTTGTTAAAAAAGGAGATACCATTCTTTTTATATCAGAAATCAAATCAGAATATTTTGACCCTAATTTAGTAGAGCGAACCGGTCAACAGTTGAAGTCTAAAAGTTCATCAGTAGAATCTTATGGCGGTAAGGTAAAGTCATTAGATAATCAAGTGGCTGCACTTTTCAATGAAAAAAGATTGAAGCTTGAACAAGCCAAGAACAAAGTGCTTCAATCAAAGTTGAAAGCTCAAAGTGATAGTATTGAATTTGAAGCTGCCAAGACGAACATTAAGATTGCGGAGCGCCAATATGAGCGAACAGCGCAATTAGAGAGTGAAGGACTAAAAGCGGTCACCGATGTAGAAGAAAAACGGTTGAAGCTTCAAGAAACACAAGCTAAACTGCTTTCTCAAGAGAATAAGTTACTGGCTGCTAAAAATGAAATTATCAATGCAGAAGTAGAAATAAATAGTGTTCAAGCATCATACACCGATAAAATTTCGAAAGCCCAGAGCGATAAATTTACAGCTATGTCGAATCAATTTGATTCTGAAGCACAAGTAAGTAAGTTAGAGAATGACTATACCAATTACCAAATGCGTAATGATCTACGTTATATACGCGCACCACAAAATGGATATATTAATACGGTAATTACCGCAGGTATTGGCGAAACTTTTAAAGAAGGCACGCCATTGGTGGGTATAATGCCGGCAGATTATGATATGGCTGTAGAGACATTTGTAAATCCAATCGACCTGCCGTTAGTCCATTTGGGTGAAAAAGTTAGGATTCAATTCGATGGTTGGCCTGCAATTATATTCAGTGGTTGGCCAAATGTTTCTTATGGTACATATGCTGGTGAAGTGGTTGCCATTGAAACGTTTATAAATTCGAATGGAAAGTACAGGGTTTTGTTGTCTCCAGAAAAAGGAGATCAACCTTGGCCTAGTGCACTACGCGTAGGCTCTGGTGCCAATACCATTGCTTTGTTAGAAGATGTACCCATTTGGTACGAGTTGTGGAGGCAGTTAAATGGCTTTCCGCCTAATTATTACCAGCCAGAAGGTGCACAAAGTAAAAATGTAAAGAAATAGCGATGCGAAATATTATTCTTCTGTTTTGTCTTTCTGTCGGTTTCTTTGCCAATGCACAGAATACCGATTCCATTCAATTGAATTTTCGGGAGTATTTGGGGTATGTGAAAAAGTATCATCCTATTGCTAAGCAAGCTGAGATGGTGTTGAGTATTGGTCAGGCGAATTTGATGAAGGCAAGAGGTGGTTTTGACCCAAAAGTAGCAGTAGATTATTCTACCAAAGAATTTAAAGGAACAGAATATTACGACTTACTCAATACTACATTTAAAGTGCCTACATGGTACGGTATTGAATTTAAGGGGAATTTTGAGCAATATTCGGGTGAATATATAAATGCCGAACGCAATGTACCCGAAGATGGTCTATATAGTGCAGGTGTTTCACTTTCATTAGGTCGTGGATCTTGGATTAATGAGCGAATGGCCACCGTGAAAAAAGCTAAATTTTTCAGAGAGCAGTCTAAGGCTGATAGAGATCTATTGGTGAATCAGATATTGTTCGATGCTTCTTTGGCATATTTCAATTGGTTACAGGCCTATCGTAATAGTCAAGTTTTTAATGATTTTTTAGAAAATGCTGAAGTTAGATTTAAAGGTGTTAGTCGTAGTGTTTTGGCAGGTGAAATTGCAGCGATTGACACGGTAGAGGCTAAAATTTCGGTCCAGAATAGAGCGTTAGAAATGGAGCAGGCTAAGGTCGCTTTACAAAATGCTCGGTTAGAACTTTCTAATTATCTATGGATGGGTGAAAATATTCCGATGGAACTACAACCTCAAGTGGTGCCAGACATTTCATTAGATACTGAAATTGATCAATCATTAGAGATTTTAGGCAAGCCGTTGGATAGTTTTTCTCTAGAGAACCATCCGAAACTAAAATCATTAGGGTTTAAGATTGACGGACTAGTTGTAGACAAACGTTTAAAGACCAATAAACTATTGCCAAGAATAGATGTTGAATATAATTTCATCACCGATTCTCCGGATAGTTTCGATTCTTTTGAAACACAAAACTATAAAGGTGGATTGAATTTTGAGCTACCACTTTTCCTCCGAAAAGAAAGAGGAGATTTAAAATTGGCAAAATTGAAATTGAGAGATGCGCAATTCGAAATGGATAATGCTGAGGTACAGATTCAGAATAAAATAGTCGCTATTTATAATGAACTTGATTCATTTAAAAATCAGAATGTATTGATTGATGATATTGTTGCTAGTTATGCTGTCTTATTGGCTGCCGAAGAGCGTAAATTCAGTTTCGGGGAGAGTTCACTTTTTTTAATTAATTCGAGAGAAAGTAAATTGATAGATGCTGTTTTAAAGCAAAATCAAGTTGAGAATAAATATTTTACGGCTAAGGCCAAGTTGTTCAATAGTTTAGCGGTTAATCCGCAGAATTTGTAAGTAATATTATATTAATACTACTAAAGGTTTCGTTTAGTATAAATAACCGGTAATAGTTAGATTGATGTATAAAGTGATTGAGCAAAGTTTAGAGAATAATTACACGTATCTTGAGTATAGACAGTTAGTTTCCGATTTATCGGACAAGGGAGAGTCAACAGGTCCTGTGCAAACAGAAGCACTGGCACAGTATACCCAATTAAATGATAGCCGCATGCGTAGGTGGGACAAAACCTTGAAGTTTAGCGATGAGGCTGTTGCCAAAATTAAATTAGTAAAAGAAAAAATCACATGGGTGGTTCTAACTGAAAGTTGGTGTGGTGATGCTTCTCCGGCGTTGCCGGTTATGAATAAAATAGCAGAATTAAATCCTAATATATCTTTATCGCTTATTCTTCGTGATGAGAATTTAGAGGTTATGAATCAGTTTCTCACAAACGGTTCTATGTCAATCCCTAAGCTTATTGCAATTAATGAAGAAAATTCTGTTGTTGCTACTTGGGGTCCTAGATCTATTAAGGCAACGCAATTGGTTGAGGCCTATAAAGAAGATCATGGTAAGTTAACTCCTGAATTTAAGCAAGACCTACAGGTGTTTTATAATAAAGATAAAGGACAAAGTGTATTGCAAGATTTGCTACGTTTACTTCCCTTGAAATAGGTAGGTAATAGTACCTTTTTGAGATTCTTTCTCAGAAGAATTGAATCTTGCTTTAAGGGCGTAGGCAATGGCATTGTCAACTAGACATCCGTTAGAAGTGCCAGAACTTTTTTCATTGAAATGGGCTTCTGTTACGTAGCCTAGAGTATTCACCTCAATATTGATTACAACTTTTCCACCTTCAATACATGTGTAAATTGGTGGTGGTAATTTATAATTAGTTCGGTCTACTAAAGAATAAGATACGGAGGTTCTTCTAGCGGCAAGGTTATTAGTAAATTCTTTCTTTTGAGCTTCTTTCTCACCTAAAAGTTGTTTTTTCTCTTCTCGCTTTTTGGCCAAGGCCTTTACTCTTTCGGCATATCCAGAATCAGAAATCATATCCTCTGAAGGGTCTCCGTCGCTCATTTCACTGCGCTCTTCCATCAATTCTTCTAAAGTTTGTAGAGGTTCAGGATTACCATAGCTTGGTTTGGCAGTTTCGTTGAATGCTAAATGACTTTTAATGGGGTCAGCATTTGCCTGGTCTTCTTTCGCTTTTTCTTCCTCTAAAATTTCTTCCAAAATTTCAGTATCTAAAACCATTTCAACCACATAATCGTCTTCTGTAACTTCTTCGCTACCCAATTGAATACCATACAATACCAAC
The DNA here is from genome assembly GCF_963977385.1 of uncultured Maribacter sp. GTDB lineage: Bacteria > Bacteroidota > Bacteroidia > Flavobacteriales > Flavobacteriaceae > Maribacter. Next base: position 609,046 of record NZ_CAXBOU010000001.1, read on the forward strand.
ACCACAATAGACATGCTAAAGAAAGTGATGAGTAATGATAATTGTTGTCGATTCAGATTCATGGTTATATAACCTTAATAATACTAAATTATTTTAGGGAATCGATATAACGTAAACTTTTGTTTTTCTATTCGTTTACTTGAGGCCCTAATAAGATGTCGGCAAAGACCAATGGGTCTTCAGCTATATCTACGTTAAAATCACCTATTTTGGTTCTTCTAAGCGATGTTAAATGTCCTCCAGAATTAAGCGCTGCTCCAAAATCATTAGCGATTGAGCGAATATAGGTGCCTTTGCTGCAAGCAATTCTAAAGTGTACATTGAGGTTTTCAACTTTAATAATCTCAAAAGTACTTACAGTAACTTTTCGTTTAGGGATATCAATAGTTTTGCCTTCACGTGCCAATTCGTATAAACGTTTACCATCTTTTTTTAAAGCTGAAAAAACTGGTGGGGCTTGTTCAATTTCACCAATAAATTGTTCAGTGGTCGATTGAATTAAGTCTGGGGTAATGTGATTTGTTGGGAATGTCTCGTTAATCTCTGTTTCTAGGTCGAAAGAAGGAGTAGTGGCACCTAAGGTAAATATACCGGTATACTCTTTTTCTTGACCTTGGTATTCAGTGATTTTTTTTGTGAATTTACCAGTACAAATTATTAATAAACCAGTTGCCAAAGGATCTAAAGTACCTGCGTGCCCAATTTTAAATTTTTTAAGACTGAACTTCTTTCTAATCGCCCATTTTAATTTATTGACTGCTTGAAACGATGACCATCCCAAGGGCTTGTCAATCAATAATAACTGACCATTTAAAAAATCTTCTTTGGTCAAATTTTTCATGAATTCTGGGTATTTAAGTACGTCTTACGGATTTGTGAATCCGTAAATAATAGCTATTAGTCCTACAATAAGACAGTAGATGGCAAAATAGGATAGTTTGCTTTTTCGTACCAATTGAATCATCCAGGTACAAGCAGCTAAACCGGCAATAAAAGCAGCGATAAAACCTGCTCCCATGGCAATGTTATTTTCTCCATCAAAATTTAGTTCACCACTCATAAGGTCTTTTGCGATTTTACCAAAAATTAAAGGAACCACCATTAAAAAAGAGAATCTAGCGGCTTTAGATTTATCAACACCTAAAAGTACAGAGGTAGAAATTGTGGCGCCACTACGAGATATACCTGGTAACATGGCAATAGCTTGTGAAATACCGACTATAAGTGCAGTTCCGAAACTTACCTTCTTATCCGTATCCTTTGCTTTATCGGCAAAATATAGAAGTACCGCTGTGATTATTAGCATAAACCCAACGAACCTAATATTGCCTCCAAAGAAAGATTCTAATTGCTCTTCGAAAAAGAGACCTACGAATACCGCAGGAAGCATTGAAATAATAATTTTTACAGAAAACTGACTTTCCTCGTTCCATTTAAACTGCAACAGACCACTGATAATCTCCCAAATGTCTTTTCTAAATACAACAATGGTGCTTAAAGCGGTGGCAAAATGTAAAACGACGGTAAATAACAAACTTTCTTCTTGAACAGAATTGTCTCCTAAAATTGCTTTACCCAACTCTAAATGACCACTTGAAGAAACTGGAAGAAACTCGGTTAATCCTTGAATAATTCCGAGTATAATAGCATCTAAAGTATCCAATTAATCTTTCTTTTTATGTGGGTTTAATAAAATGGCATAGATTTCAATTCCTAGCCCAATTAGCACCAAGGTAGGAGCTAATCGAATTCTTCTAAAGTTGTAGATTTCTGGATTAAAAACATTGGGGTCATCACTACCGCCACCGCTCATTAATATAAAACCTAATGCGATACAGGCAAGACCTATAAACATAAATGTGTAATTTTTCTTTTGAAAAATAAATTCTTGTTTAGGTTGATGCTCGACTTTGATCTTTTTACTCATGGCGCAAATTTAATAATATAATTCGTCGGTTCTAAGATTTAAGAAGCGTTGGGTCGCAAAATAGGTGCTAATGAACGAAATCAGAATACCTAAAAGAAAAACGCTTACCATTAAAATAACAAGAATATAGGGTTCATCGAAAAGGCCTAAATCTTGAAAGTTAGTATTTACGTAATAAACCACGCCGCCAATGGCTAATAATGCTATAGCGGCCCCAATCATACCTAATTTTATATTTTGCCAAATAAATGGTCTTCTTATAAAGGTTTTGGTCGCCCCTACCATTTGCATGGTTTTAATGATAAATCGTTTGGAGTAAATGGAAAGTCGAATAGAACTATTGATTAACAATACGGCGATAAATGTAAAAATAGCACTGGCTACTAAAATCCAGAAACCAATTTGCTCAACACTCTTCGCGACCATGCTCACTAATACCTTATCGTAACTTACTTCGTCGACGAAACCTTTTTCTGAAAGTGTGGCGGCGATTTCTTCCACTTTTTCTGCGGTAACGAAATCGGCATTCAGTTTTACATCTATAGAATTCTTTAGTGGATTGTAGCCTAAATAATCAACAAAATCTTCACCAATATCTTCACTATGTTGCTTTGCAGCTTCTTCTTTAGAAACATAGGTAGATGATTTAGTGTAGTCAGACATAGCTAATGTCTTCTGCAGCTGTTCCACTTCAATTTCTTTTGTGTTCTCCTTTAGAAAAACAGAAATAGTAATCTGTTCTTTGGATCGATCCGCCATTTTTTTGGTATTCAATACCAATAGACCTAGTATTCCTAATAGGAATAAGACCAAAGCAATACTTAACACCACTGAAAAATAGGATGAAATGAGTTTGCGCCGTTGATAATTTTCGAAAGAGTTTGCCATAGAGCACTTAAAAGTGCAGTAAAAATAGCAAAGTAAAGTTAAATGGAACTTAAAATTTCAACCCGTTATCGTTTCAGGCTAAAGTGACCTTTAAATTGTGTGGTATCTGCTTTGATATTGTACCAATAATCGTCTTCGGGCATATCCTGTCCTTTAAAAGAACCATCCCAAGAAGAAGAATTAGTGTTTCCGAATTTTAGTAGTTTTCCATATCGGTCAAAAATAGAAAAGGATACATTGGTGAAAATATCTAATCCATCAAGTTCAAAAAGGTCATTTATATTATCTCCATTCGGAGTAAAAAATTTAGGAATCACCAAATGAAAAAAAGTTTGTGTAATTGTTCCACAATCCGTTTTATCTTGAACATAAATCGTGTAAAAACCTCCTTCAACAGCTACAAAGATGGGGCTGTCTTGAAAATTAAATCCGTCTAAGGAAAATTCAAAATCTCCTTGGTTCTCGGTAGTAATAATAATTGACGGCCCGTCAGATGCTACATTTTCTATTATGGGAAGGTCTATTTGTTCTATAAAAAAACTGTGGCTATTGCTACAACCATTAGTGTTAGTTACGGTAACGGTATACTCTTCAGGTTCAGTTATCTGTATAAACTGGGTAGTTTCTCCTGTACTCCATACATAAGTTGCATCAACAACTGCTGCATTTAGGGTTAGCGATGTGCCTTCACAGAAATAAGAAAACGTATCATCTGGCACTATCGGCAATGGGTTTACGGTTAGTGTTACAGCAGTTCTTGTAGTAGAGGCACATTCAATTTCAATCGTATTCATTTCGGCGTAATAAGTGCCGGCAATAGTAGTTTCAAAATTATTATTGTCTCCTAGTAATTGATTTCCGCCTGTAGGTGCATCATACCAATTTACGATGTATGCAGCTTGATTGAAAACAGATAATGTGCCCATTTCACCTTCACAAACGCTAACATCTCCATTACTTATTGGTGCATTAGGAACGGGAAGAACTATAATATCAAAAACATCAGATACAACATTGCATAAATCATTGTTGACATTAAGTGGGTCTTCGGCAGTTTTAACTCTAAAAAAAGTAGTTGTAGTTACAGTAGGTGTAGTAAAAGTATTATTGTTTTCTCCTGCAATATCTGTCCAAATTTGTTGGTCATTACTTTGTTGCCATTGATATGCGTGAGTGCTAAATATGGAAAAATCTGGAGATGCAGTTAATGTTTTGGAAACTCCGCCTTGATTTTCGCAAACAATTAAACTTGCCTCATCTGTATTGGTCGAAACAGTAACTTTATCTCCACACGACTTAAATGCAATATCGTCGATAGCTAAGTCATTTCCGCAACCTCCATTACTGTTATTTCTCATTTTAAGAATAACGGAGGTTTGGCCAGGTTCTGTTTTAAATACCAATGCATATTGCTTCCAATCGGTACTTGAATTTGCAGGAATACTTCCTGTGTCTCCTTGTGCTAATAAATTGGTGTCCGTTTCGTCCCAAATTTGAAAACGAACATTTACAGGTATACTATTGCCTTCGCAACCACTAGCAGAGCCAACGTTTATGAGCCATGACGAAAATTCATAAGAGGTATTCTCGCATAAATCTTCAACTTGTCTTTGGTAAAACTCACCAGCGGTAAAACTTGCATTTACAATAAAAGATTTGCCATTGGTATCACCAGGGGTGTGGTCTTGAATATTTTTCCAATCGAAGTAGTTAGTGGTACTTGAAATAGTGTAAGAGCCGTCATTAGGTGTTCCGGTAGTGAATGTGTATGTAGTAGTGCCGGGGGGTAAAGCAGGGCCGTCGATAGTTCCAGAACTGAAATCTTCCGTAAAAATAGGGTCGCCAGAATTACCGCCACAGAAGCCAAGTTGTGCTGAAAGTTCGGTAGACACAATGCAGAGTAGGAAAACGCAAAAGAAGAATGATTTGGGGTACATGATCATCAAGAAACTAAGATACCAAATTTAAATCATAAGGATTGTTTTTACGAACTTATGCTACCAAAACCCGTTAATCATCAATATCTTTTTAACTTTCATCGATTCGACCTATTTTTGCCCCTTATCGCAAAGAAGCAACTATCATGCAATACAATTTCAACGAAATTGAGGCCAAATGGCAAAAGTACTGGGCAGAAAACCAAACGTTCAAAGCAGAAAATGACTCTGAAAAAGAGAAATTCTATGTGTTAGATATGTTTCCTTATCCTTCGGGAGCAGGACTGCATGTTGGGCATCCATTAGGTTATATTGCTAGTGATATTTATGCGCGGTATAAAAGACATAAAGGGTTTAATGTATTGCATCCGCAAGGGTATGATTCTTTCGGACTCCCGGCAGAGCAATATGCTATACAAACAGGGCAACATCCTGCAGATACTACTAGGGTTAATATTGAAGGAGGAATAGATAAATCTGGCCAAATAATTGAAGGTTATCGCAATCAACTTGATCGGATGGGTTTTTCGTTCGATTGGAGTAGAGAAGTACGTACTTCTAGTCCTGAATATTACAAATGGACGCAGTGGATATTCATTCAAATATTTAATTCTTGGTATAATAAAAATACTGATAAGGCGGAAGATATAGAGTCGCTTATTTCTATTTTTACTACGGATGGAAATACTACTGTAAATGCCGTATGTGATGATGCTATTGAGGCATTTTCAGCGGATGAGTGGAAGGCTTTTTCAAAGGTTAAAAAACAAGCGGTTTTATTACAATATAGACTTACGTACTTGGCGGATACTGAGGTAAACTGGTGTCCGGCACTGGGTACGGTGTTGGCAAATGATGAAATAGTCAATGGTGTTTCAGAACGTGGTGGCCATCAGGTTATTCGTAAAAAAATGACCCAGTGGAGTATGCGAATTTCTGCATACGCGCAACGTTTATTAGATGGTTTGGCTAAAATTGATTGGCCACAACCTTTAAAAGATTCACAGACTAATTGGATTGGTAGAAGTGAAGGAGCGTCTGCTGTATTCAAAATAAATGGACATGATGAAGTTGTTGATGTATTCACAACCAGACCTGATACTATTTTCGGAGTTTCGTTTATGACTTTAGCTCCAGAGCACGAATTGGTGTCTAAAATTACAACTCCAGAACAAAAGGCTGAGGTAGAAAATTATATTCAAGCCACTGCAAAACGCTCTGAGCGTGATCGTATGGCCGATGTAAAAACAATTACAGGTGCTTTTACAGGTGCGTATGCAGAGCATCCGTTTACAAAAGAACCAGTTCCTATTTGGATTGGTGATTATGTGTTGGCAGGTTATGGAACAGGAGCAGTGATGTCCGTGCCATGCGGAGATCAACGTGACTATGACTTTGCAAAACACTTTGATATTCCAATACCGAATATTTTTGAAGGAGTTGATATTTCTGAAGAAGCGTATGCCGATAAAGACAAAACGGTAATTACGAACTCAGATTTTCTAAACGGTTTGCCGTATAAGAAAGCAGTGAAACGCGCCATTTTCGAGTTGGAAAAATTAGGGCAAGGCGAAGGGAAAATTAACTACCGTTTGCGTGATGCTGTTTTTAGTAGACAACGCTATTGGGGAGAACCTTTCCCAGTGTATTATGTAGATGGAATGCCTCAAATGATAGAAGCGGAACATTTGCCTATTAAACTTCCTGAAGTTGAAAAATACCTACCAACAGAAACCGGTGAGCCACCTTTAGGTAATGCTGAGGTGTGGGCATGGGACACGGTAAAAAATGAAGTTGTAAATAATAATGAAATAAATAATACGACGGTATTTCCATTAGAGTTGAATACCATGCCAGGTTGGGCGGGGAGTTCGCAGTATTTTAATAGATACATGGACCCAGAGAATAGTGAAGAGATATTTTCACAGAAAGCGATTAACTACTGGCAAGATGTAGATTTGTATATAGGAGGTAGCGAGCATGCTACAGGGCACTTATTGTATTCTCGTTTCTGGCAAAAATTCATGTTCGATAAAGGTTTAGTGCCTAAAGATGAGTTTGCGAAAAAACTGATTAATCAAGGGATGATTACGGGGACTAGTGCGTTCGCTTATAGGGTAGATATAACTCCTGGATTCGATTCAAATAGTGAACGACTTCTTTCTGATGAAGAAATAATTAGTACCAAAATATTTATTTCTAAAAAACTGTATGAAAATATTATAGCAGATAATGATGTTTTAGCCGATTTTGAAATTGACCTTAAATCAGCATTGGTTGGAATCTTTGGTCCAAGCCTTGTTAAGCCAAATGTTGATAGAAATAGGATTTTGCCAATACATGTTGATGTTTCACTTGTAAATAGTTCGGATGAACTTGATATGGATGGATTTAAAAATTGGTTAAGTGAATATAAGAACTCAATTTTCTTTTCAAATTCTGGTAGAGTGATTTCTGGAAATAATAATGAAAAATACATTGTAGGCCGCGAGGTCGAAAAAATGTCCAAGTCCAAATATAATGTGGTAAACCCTGATGCTATTTGCGTGGAATACGGCGCGGATAGTTTACGCTTGTATGAAATGTTCTTAGGTCCGTTAGAGCAATCTAAGCCTTGGAATACTGCGGGTATTACAGGTACACATTCTTTCTTGAAGAAATTATGGAGACAGTATCATACAGCTGAAAATGCTTCCTTTATGGTAAGTGAAGAAGAGCCATCAAAAGAATCTTGGAAAACATTACATAAGACCATTAAAAAAGTAGAAGAAGATATTGAGAACTTCAGTTTCAATACATCGGTATCTACATTCATGATTTGTGTCAATGAACTTGCTACGCAGAAATGTGTGAGTAGGCATATTTTAGAGCCATTAGCTATTTTGGTTTCACCTTATGCACCACATATTGCTGAAGAACTTTGGCATAAATTAGGTCATTCAACATCTATCGCTACAGCGCCTTTTCCAAAATTTGAAGGCAAGTATTTGGTAGAGAGTAGTAAAGAGTATCCTATTTCTTTTAATGGGAAAATGAAGTTCACATTAGAGCTTTCTTTGGATTTATCAAAAGAAGAAATCGAAGCAGCGGTAATGGCCAATGAAAAAACCCAACAACAATTACAAGGCCGTGAACCTAAAAAGGTAATCGTAGTGCCTGGTAAAATTGTAAATATCGTAGGTTAAACATCTTCTTAAATACGTCATCACGAGCAAAGCGGAGTGATTTGTAGATTCGGCACACGAATTCAACAGATTTTTTCACTGCGTTTGCGATGACGTTTTTTTCTTTCATTAAATAGTGTAATGCGAAAAGCGAGCAGCGTATTGCGCCATATCTGTCTTCACAAGGAGGTACGACGAAGTAATCTGCCATGTCGGTACACGAATTCAGTAAAATATTTTTTTATTTTAAAATACCAAAAATTAATAGGGGTCTGATATTTATAAAAATCATTTTTACATAAACACCCCTATATAAAATAGGGTTATAATTGAATTAAATATAAATTCAAACACACAACCCCTGTATTTTGTCGATTTTATGTTTGATATCTGCGTAATTAGTTTCAATTTTGCGGGATAACATAAAATCATAACATCATGATCGTTGGTATTCCTAAGGAAATTAAAAACAATGAGAGCCGAGTAGGTATGACACCTGGCGGTGTATTTGAATTGGTAAAGAATAATCATAAGGTATATGTTCAATCCGATGCTGGGGAAGGCAGTGGATTCTTTAATCAGGACTATCAACAGGCAGGTGCCATTATATTAGATACGATAGGTCAGGTATACGCCATGAGCAAAATGATCGTGAAGGTTAAAGAGCCTATCGCTGAAGAATACGAATTAATCCAAGAAGGTCAAATACTGTTCACTTATTTTCATTTTGCCTCTAGTGAGGCATTGACCAAGGCAATGATCAAACAAAAAGCAATTTGTATTGCGTATGAAACCGTTGAGGATGACGAAGGAACTTTGCCGCTTTTAACACCAATGTCTGAAGTTGCTGGTAGAATGGCAATACAGCAAGGTGCAAAGTACTTGGAAAAACCGGCTAAAGGCCGTGGTGTTCTTTTGGGTGGAGTACCTGGTGTAGCGCCTGGCAAAGTTTTGGTTTTGGGTGCTGGTGTTGTAGGAGTGCAAGCTGCTAAAATGGCTGCAGGTTTGGGTGCTCACGTAACTATTATGGATATTAGTATGAAGCGTTTGCGTTATGTAAATGATGTAATGCCACCACATGTAACAACAGAATTTAGTAACGAGTTCAATATTAGAAAACATATAAAAACTCATGATCTTATTATTGGTGGGGTTTTATTAAAAGGGGCTAAGGCACCTAACTTAATCACTAGAGATATGTTGAAAGACATGCGCCCAGGAACAGTAATTGTTGATGTTGCTGTAGATCAAGGCGGTTGTGTTGAAACTACAAGGCCAACAACTCATGAGGATCCTATTTATATAATTGATGACGTAGTACATTATTCTGTGGCGAATATGCCAGGTGCAGTACCTTACACTTCTACTATGGCATTAACCAATGTTACATTGGCCTATGTATTGAAGTTGGCTAATTTAGGTTGGGAAGCTGCTTGTGAGAAAGATGTTTCTTTGAAAAAAGGATTAAATATTGTTGAAGGTACCGTGGTGTATCAAGAAATTATTGAAGCCTTTTGTTGGGAAGAAGTGATTGCATAAACGTACATTTTGTCAGTAAAATATACCTCGCTAGATCCGAAAGGAAATTGGCGGGGTTTTTGCTTTAGTACAAATAGATTTACTGGTAAAAGGGAATCTTTAGTATATTTAATTGATTTTAAAATTGAAACGTTATGATGGGATATTATATATTAATCGGAGCTATTGCTTTAGTGAGCTGGTTAGTAAGTAGAAAGTTAAAAAGTAAGTTTAAGTTTTATTCGAAGGTGCATCTGCAGAATGGAATGAGTGGCGCTGAAATTGCGGAGAAAATGTTAGCAGATCACGGTATACGTGATGTAAAAGTAGTTTCTACCCCTGGTATGCTTACGGATCATTACAATCCAAAAAACAAAACAGTAAACTTAAGTGAAGGTGTATATAACCAAAGAAATGCTTCGGCAGCTGCAGTTGCAGCACACGAATGTGGTCATGCGGTTCAACATGCGGAGGCATACGAATGGTTAGGTCTTCGTTCTAAGTTAGTGCCGGTAGTGAGTGTAACATCTAGCATGTCTATGTGGGTGGTATTTGGAGGCTTGGTCTTGGGTGCTGCTGCTGGCGTAGGTTTTGGATATTGGGTTGCTGTTGCTGGTCTAATAATGATGGGTATGGCTACCTTATTTAGTTTTGTGACCTTACCGGTCGAATATGATGCAAGTAACAGGGCATTGGCTTGGTTGAAGAATAAACATATAGTTACACCACAAGAATATGCAGGTTCAGAAGATGCATTAAATTGGGCGGCACGTACTTATTTGGTTGCGGCTATTGGTTCATTAGCAACATTGATCTACTGGGGACTTCAAGTATTTGGTGGTAGAGATTAACCCAATGGTAGATTAGAACGAACATAAATAAAACCTGTCTTACTCGAGGCAGGTTTTTTATTTTTAATTATAACCATATGAAAAGAATTGAAACTGAAAGATTGTATTTAAAGCGGGCGAAATTAGAGGATGCCCAATTTATTTATGAATTGTTGAATAGTGACAGTTGGATAAAATATATTGGGGATAAGAAAATTACAACTCAGAATAAGGCAAAAGATTATATTCAAAAAACGCTAATTGAAGGGTATGATAAATATGGTTTCGGACTGTTAACGGTTGTTTTAAAGGATGGTACTCCTATTGGGCTTTGTGGTTTCTTAAAAAGGGACTATCTAGAAAACGTAGACCTAGGTTTCGCATTGTTACCAGGCTTTGAAGGAATGGGCTATGCGTTTGAAGCAACAAATGCTATTATGGAATATGGAGAATCTGAATTAGACTTAAAAAAGGTAATGGCCATTTGTATGGAAACAAATCAAAGATCACTTCAGCTTTTAAGTAAATTGGGTTTTAAGAAAATAGATACTATAAAGCCAAATGAAACTTCTGAAGAACTACTTTTACTTTCTACTTAAATAGTAATTTGTCTATCGATTTGTTGAGCCAAGGATATGAATGTTTCAGTTCGAGAAACGCCTTCAATCTGTTGTATTTCTTTGTTTAAAACCTGCATCAGATGCTCATTGTCCCTACATAATACTTTAATTAAAATAGACCAATTGCCAGTAGTGTAATGGCATTCCAATACTTCAGGTATTTTTTCTAGTTGTTTTACCGCCATAGGATTACTCATGGCCTTGTCCAGATAAATACCAATATAAGCCATAGTGGTATACCCTAGCGATTTAGGGTTAACAACAAACTTAGAACCTGATAAAAGACCTGAAGCTTCTAGTTTTCTTAAGCGTTGATGTATGGCAGCGCCAGATATTCCAATACTTCGAGCGATTTCTAAAACTGGTTTTCGCGCATCGTTCATTAAAAACCGTAATATCTTTTTGTCGATACCATCAATTTTCGCCAATGTTGTAGGTGCTTTCATGTATTTTATATCAGATTAGATATAAAAATACTTATTTGGTTTTAATATGATAGTTAAAATGGCTTAGTTAACTACAGAATTAGGGTTATATCCTAAATAAGGCACCTCATATTCCTTAAAGTTGACTCCGTATGACTTTAGTTCTTCAAGAATGGGTTCATAAACCTCCCTAGTAATAGGAATTTGAACTCCTGGAGTTGTGATTTTTCCATTGAGAATTTTTAAGGCTGCAATTGCTACAGGTAATCCTACCGTTTTGGCCATTGCGGTGTAGGTCTGATTTTCACCAGCTACCACCAACTTAGAATCTATCTGTTTCTTTTCTCCGTTCAATTCGTAACCAAACTTATGGTACATAACAATCATATCTTTTTCATCCGCTTTAAGCGTCCAGCTGTCTTCAAGTATTTTTTGTAGTGCTTGAACAGGCGTGGCATTTGGGATATCGATGTATCTGGTGTCATCAAATATGTTCAGTTCCAATAATTTATCCCAACGAATATCATCTTGATCCAATTTTAAATAGTGTCTAAGTTTCAATTCTACCGAATCGGTAGGGGAATAGGGTAGAAATAAATTAATGAACTGTCTATAGCTCATCTTTTCAGAATTTTCGATGGTATACGTGTCATCTGTTACACCTAGTTGAATGAACATATTCCATGCCTTTGAAAAACCAACACGGCGCATGGTTCCTCTAAAAATGGTTAAGGCATTTTGAAGTCCGTAAGCTTCCCTATAGCCTAAAGAATCACGATTGGCATAGCCTTCAAAGCGTCCGTATCCTTCAATTTCGAAAAATTCAGTACGTCTAAAAAGTCGGTGATACGGTATGTATTTGTAGGTGCCTTCCTGAATAAATTTGGCTGTACCGCCTTGGCCGGCAAGAACAACGTTTCTTGGGTTCCAGGTAAATTTATAATTCCAAAGATTATTATCGTTTTCTGGGGCAACCAATCCACCGCAAAAAGATTCAAATAATATTATTTTTCCTCCTTTATCGCGAATTCGGTCTATCACCTGCATGGCGCTCATGTGATCAAGACCGGGGTCAAGACCAATCTCGTTCATAAATACTAATCCGTTTTCCTTAACTTTTTCGTCAAGAGCAAGTAACTCAGGACTAACATAAGAAGCGGTTACCAAATGTTTCTTATGTATTACACAATCTTCAGCAACTTTAATGTGAAAACGTGCAGGTAGCATAGAAATAACAATGTCTGCATTGGTAATGGCTTTATTTCTTTCGTCTTGGTCAAAGATATCTAGCGCAATAACCGAGCAGTGTGAATGGTTTGCAATCTTTTCTGGTATAGCCTGAGGGTTAATATCGCCTATGGTTATTTCTAATTTTTCAGCTTCAGCTTTTCCTAAAAGATAATCAAGTAGATAAGAAGTGGACTTACCGGCACCTATAACAAGAATTTTGCGCATCATATGATTTGAGTATTTTTGATTTGTAACGAAATACTAAGGTATCAAATTGTTACATTTATAAAGAAAGTTATGGAAAAAGTTATGAAAAAAACAATTTTGATTACGGCGTGCTTGTTTGGAATGCTAGCTGTAGTGCTTGGTGCTTTTGGCGCACATGGATTAAAAAACTTAGTAGATGCAGATGCAGTAGCAACATTTGAAACAGGGGTTCGCTATCAAATGTATCATGCGTTTTTTCTATGTATTCTTGCTTTGATACCTGATAACTTAATTAAATCGAAGAAGCCAATTTACATTTGTACTGTAATTGGCGTGTTCCTGTTTTCTTTTTCAATATATACTTTGGCACTGAACGACCTTGTGCAATTCGATTTTAAAATGTTCGGCATTGTTACTCCAATAGGAGGTGTTTTCTTAATAGCTGCGTGGGTTCTGTTAGGATTTGGAATCATGAAATCAAAAAATTTGAAATAGCGGGGGTATAAAAGTATATTAACGATTATAAAGCTGTATTTTTCAAATAGTAATGGCATTTGTATGAGTAAAACTAAATTATTAGGACTTGTTTTAGGTCCCGTTTCCTTTATTTTAATTCTATTATTTTTCCATCCTGAAGGACTTTCTAAGGAAGCCAATGCAATACTGGCATCTACATTATGGATAGCTATTTGGTGGATAACCGAGGCAATACCTATCGCAGTTACCGCCTTGCTACCATTAGTTTTATTTCCGTTATCTGGCGGCTTAGATTTGTCATCTACCTCTGGTTCATTTGGGCATAAGTATGTTTTTCTATACATGGGTGGCTTCATTATCGCTATTGCTATTGAAAAATGGAATTTACATAGACGTATCGCATTGAATATCATTAATTTAATTGGTTCGGATATTCGAAAGATTATACTTGGTTTTATGGTGGCAACCGCATTCTTATCGATGTGGATATCGAATACGGCAACAGCTGTTATGATGCTTCCAATAGGTTTGGCCATTATTAAACAGTTACAAGATAATCCTGATACCATAGAAGATGAAAACCAGACCTTTGGTAAGGCTTTAATGTTGGCTATTGCTTATAGTGCATCAATTGGTGGCTTGGCAACATTGATCGGTACGCCGCCAAACTTAGTGTTGGCGGGTGTAGTTTTGGATACCTATGGTTATGAAATAACGTTCATGCAATGGTTTGTTTTCGGACTTCCTATCTCCATCATATTAATTTTTATCTGTTGGAAGTATTTAACTAAATATGCGTTTACATTCAAACAAAAATCTTTTCCCGGGGGCAAAGAAGAGATAAAACGACTATTATTAAAATTAGGTAAGATTAGTTACGAAGAAAAAGTTGTGGCTTTTGTTTTTGCACTTACTGCGTTTTGTTGGATCACTAGGTCTTTTTTGTTGCAAAAGATTTTACCTGGACTTGATGATACCATAATTGCCATATTTTTTGCGATTGTTTTGTTTTTGATTCCTTCGAAGAAGAAAGGAGAACAATTGATTAATTGGGAAGAAGCCGTAAAAATGCCTTGGGGTATTATATTGTTGTTCGGAGGTGGTATGGCTTTAGCTAAAGGTTTTGAAGTGAGCGGTCTAGCTACATGGATAGGTAGTCAGATGACTTCTTTGGCTGGATTGCCGATTTTGGTTTTGATTTTAGTATTGATTGCTGCAGTGAATTTTTTAACCGAAATAACATCAAACCTCGCAACTACGGCAATGTTATTGCCAGTATTGGCACCAATGGCACTTACAATAGATGTGCATCCATTTGTATTAATGGTAGGTACTGCCGTGGCTGCGTCCTGTGCTTTTATGCTGCCGGTAGCAACACCGCCTAATGCTGTAGTTTTCGGGTCAGGCTATTTAAGAATTCCTGATATGGTAAGCAAAGGGTTCTTTATGAACATCATATCTATAATTATATTAACCTTTTTTGTATATTTTGTTCTCCCAGAATTATGGGATATAACGATAGATAGTTTCCCGCAAAATCTAAACAAATGAAACTATTACTGATTCCGGATAAGTTTAAAGGCTCTTTAACCAGCGTGGAAGTCTCTAAGGCTTTTATTGCCGGTGTCAAAAAATCAGGAATTCCATTTAGTTCACATTACATTAAAGCTTCTGATGGGGGAGATGGTTTTATGAATGCGGTAGCTCATTATAAAGCGTGTATTTCGGTACAGGTAATTAGTGAGAATCCATTAGGGAGACCAATTCAATCCTACTATTTATATAATCAAGAAAGTAATTCGGCATATATCGAATTAGCGAACGCTTCGGGTATGGAATTGCTTAAGCCAGAAGAACGAAACCCTATGTTGACCAGTACATTTGGTACAGGTCTGCAAATAAAAGATGCTATTGAGAAAGGCGTAAAGAATATTTATATAGGTTTAGGGGGAAGCGCTACTAATGATGGTGGAATAGGAATAGCGCAAGCCTTAGGATATTCTTTCTTGGATAAGAGCGGTAACAGGCTATTAGCTACTGGTGCTAGTTTGAGTAAGATTAATTCGATAGACGATACAGATGTTTTTGAGGGCTTAAAGCAGATTAGATTTTTTGCGGTAAATGATGTTAACAATCCCTTACTTGGAAAGGATGGTGCTGCACATATTTATGCAGGGCAAAAGGGAGCTACAAAAGAGATGATTAAAGAATTAGATCTTGGACTTAGAAATTTAGATGTTGTTATTTTCGATAAATATTCTTTTCTGTATGCAGAGTTGCCAGGTTCTGGCGCTGCTGGCGGAGTTGCTTATGGCCTTAAATCTTTTCTTGGTGCAAGTTATTGTAATGGCATAGATTTTATATTAGAGCTTTCTGGTGTAAATGATTTATTGACAAAAGAGAAGTTTGATTTTTTAATAACTGGCGAGGGTAGAATAGATGAACAAACGTTACACGGTAAGTTGATTCAAGGGGTTCTTGCTTTAGGTGTTCGTAAAAATATTCCTGTAATTGCTATTTGTGGGAAATTGGATATCGAAAAAAAGGAGCTAAAAAAAAGAGGCATTTATGATGTATTTGAAATACAAGATTCCACCAAAAGTCTCGACTACAATATGCAGCATGCAGCAGACCTTTTGACCGCCAAAACAACCGAATATTTTGGATTATTGCTAAAATAAGGTCGAATTAAAAACTTTAAATTTTATTTATTTCTTAAAATATTACATCAAAATCTATAATAATGTATTAAAAATACGTTATAGATTAATATACTGTAATAAAAGGAATATTTTTGCTGCGAATATTTTTCAAATTTCATCATTCTTTAATTGAATTCGTATTTCGACGAGAATTGGGGCTAATTAAGCTCTGAAAATCAAGGGTTCACCTTTTATTTTTTTAGTTTTACTTGAATAAATTTTCAAAAGCATGAAAAGCTCAACAACAAATGCGAATACAATATCCCTAAAAAAATATGGGATAACACATTCTAATTTTCATTATCAAGAAGATCCTGAAGAACTACAAAAGGCTACTCTAGAAATGAATATGGGAGTTGAAACAAGCAATGGTACACTTGCTGTCAATACTGGTGAATTTACAGGTAGATCACCTATGGATCGTTTTATTGTTAAAGATGATATTACAATAGATAAAGTATGGTGGGGTAATATTAATATTCCATTTGAAAAGAAAAAATTTGATTCATTATATCAAAAGGTAATAGACTACTTAAATGAAAAGGAACTTTTCGTTAGAGATAGCTATGCGTGTGCAGACCCGGAATATCAATTAAATATTAGGGTGATAAACGAATATCCTTGGTCTAATATGTTTGCTTATAATATGTTTTTGCGTCCTACGGAAGTCGAGTTAGCTGATTTCACTCCTGAATGGACTGTTATCAATGCTCCTGGTTTTATGGCAGATCCAGAATTAGATGGAACAAGGCAACATAATTTTGCAATTCTAAACTTTACAGATAAAATTGCGCTTATTGGTGGTACCGGTTATACCGGTGAAATCAAAAAAGGTATTTTCTCTGCTTTGAATTTTATATTACCTGTTTATAAAGAAACATTGCCGATGCACTGTTCCGCTAATGTAGGTGAAGATGGGGATACAGCAATCTTTTTTGGATTGTCTGGTACAGGGAAAACGACCTTGTCTACAGATCCTAACAGAAAATTAATAGGTGATGATGAACATGGGTGGACGAGTCGAAATACCGTATTCAATTTTGAAGGTGGTTGTTATGCAAAAGTCATCAATCTATCTGAAGAGCAGGAGCCAGAAATATATGGAGCTATAAGGCCAGGTGCTATTCTTGAAAATGTAATATTGGATGATAAAGGAAATGTTGATTTTGCCGATACCTCAATAACACAGAATACGAGGGTTAGTTATCCTATTCATCATATCGATAATATACAACAGCCATCTATTGGTAAGAATGTTAAGAATATCTTCTTCTTAACAGCTGATGCTTTCGGTGTATTACCTCCTATATCAAAACTTACTCCTAGTCAGGCTGCATATCATTTTATATCTGGTTACACGGCTAAGGTTGCAGGTACGGAAGCTGGTGTAGTTGAGCCACAACCTTCTTTTTCAGCTTGTTTTGGCGCGCCCTTTATGCCTTTACATCCAACGAAATACGCGGAAATGTTAAGTAAGAAAATGAAAGAGTCTGGTGTAGCTGTTTGGTTGGTAAACACAGGATGGACAGGCGGCCCTTACGGAATAGGAACGCGAATGAAATTGAAATATACAAGAGCGATGATAACTGCTGCCCTTAATGGAGACCTAGGGTTGTATTCGTATGATAAGTACCATATTCATTCTGTATTTGGAGTAGCGCAGCCTAGGGAGTGCCCTGGTGTGCCTACGTCGGTATTGAGTCCAAGATCAACTTGGAACAACGATGAAAAATATTATACGACTGCATTTAAATTAACTAATGCCTTTAGAGAGAATTTTAAGAAGTATGAAAGTTTTGCCAGTGAAGAGATAAGGAGGGGCGGCCCACAACGGTACGCATTTTAAAACATAAAAAAAGCCTTGCATTGCAAGGCTTTTTTTATTGACTTTTTTGAGTCAATTATTTGTTTACGCTTGTAATATACTTTTGTAACGCCATAGTCATTGATGGTGTTTCTGGAGTAGGAGCTTTAATGTCAATTCTTAAGCCCGCACCAGTTGCGGCTTCTACAGTAGAATTACCAAATACTGCAATTCTAGTTTCTTTTTGTTCAAAATCCGGAAAGTTCTGTAATAGAGACTCGATGCCAGATGGACTAAAGAATACTAAAATGTCATAATACACATTTCTTAAATCAGAGAGGTCGCTAATAACCGTGTTATAGAAAACAGCTCTTTTCCAATTGATGCTTAATGATTCTAATGTTTCAGGTACATCGTGTTTAAGTACGTTTGAAGAAGGTAATAAGAATTTTTCGTCCTTATATTTCTTAATTAAAGGCACTAAATCTGTAAACAATCGCTTTCCTACATAAATCTTACGTTTTCTGTAGACAACGTATTTTTGTAGGTAGTAAGCAACGGCTTCTGATTGACAGAAGTATTTCATAGAATCAGGAACTTTAAATCGCATTTCTTCTGCGATTCTAAAGAAGTGGTCTACTGCATTTCTACTGGTTAAGATAATGGCAGTAAAATCATTCAAATCTATTTTTTGCTGACGCACACTTTTTGCATCAACTCCTTCTACATGAATAAACGGTCTAAAATCAACCTTAACCTTTTCTTTGTCGATAAGTTTGGAATAGGGAGAATTTTCCATTTTTGGCTCTGGTTGAGAGACCAAAATCGTTTTTACTTTCATACGCTGCGCTATTTTAGAAAGCTTCCTATAATAAATAAGGGTGCAATTTCGAGTGCGCAAAGGTACAAAATAAAATAGAAAAAATAGGAGCTAATAAAATTTTGGTAATTCCTTAGTACTGTCACCCAGCCAATTATATTAATGACCAAGAAGAGAATAAGCGCAATTGAAACTACGATTCTTGAGTCGATAAAAACGTAGGTTAAAAGAACATTAGCTATAAAGAGAATAATGCCAGAATAATTAAGGTAGGTTAATTTCTTAAAAATCAGTTCATTGAAGGTTTTGTATGAATTAAATATAAAACCATTGAACAGCTGTGCCATTGTTTTTGCACTTAAGAATAAGAAAACACCTGCAAGAAGCAAAGGAAAAATAAACGGGTTTTTAACCTGTGCATGAGGCATATAGATACGCCATATAAAAAAAATAAAAAGAGTAGTATTTATGATTTGAAAGATACTCATGAGGATGTGGAACCAATTAAACAATTTCTCCTTCTTGGTGTACATGGTAATGTACTTATTGTTAAAAGGAAGAATGATAAAACTGAAAAAACGAGAATAATAGAAGCTTTTGGCGATTAATGGGAACAGAAGACTAACTATAAGAGTTATAGTGATCCAATCGTTTTGAGAAAATGTTCTGGCAATAGGTTCCATTATTTGATTGGAATTGGTTTACCGTTTAGGCCAAAATAGAGATTGTTCTCAGAAATGACTACCCTAAAGTAACCAATGTTTTCCTTTTCTGTTTTAGGTAATCGAAATTTAAAATTGGTGGTGTCTTGTTGTTTTAATACTTGTGTGTTTGATTCTATAGCTTTCGGTTCTATTTTTAGAGTTTCCTTAGGAATTTTGTAATTATCCATGTAGGTGACAGCAAACTTTATTTTACTTAAATCGATAGACTCTTTATAGGGGTTAAAAACTTTTAACGTAATATTTTCATCAGAATTTAAAGCTATTGGAGTGTCTTCGACAACACATTCTACTTTACGAAAAGACTGAAAATTAGGGATGTATTTCCCTTTATAAAGTCCGCCATCTTCCCTTTCGTAAGAAAATGAGTTGTCATTAATGTATTTTGAAATGTAAGCAATGTCTTTACCACGTACCTTTTCTTCAGAATCATCTATCGAATACTGATTTTTACGGTACATGTAATTATTTAAAGAAAATGTCGGTGTACCATCGGTATAGAAAGAATACATAGGGGCATTTCTATATGAATTTTCAAACACCACGGGTATATCTCCTACTTCATTTTCAATCGCTTGGGCCCATTCTTTATTGCCGTGCGATTCATAATAGAAGTTGAAAAGAAGTGGTTGATAGGCTAGACCCATTCTTAAGTAGATGATTATTATCGTATTAATAAGTCCTAATCTATAAATCCAAGTCAAGGCCTGTTTGTTTTGAAGCATATAGTTATATGCAATTATTACCATGGGAATACAAATAATAATAATCCACTGTGTTTGTACTCTTCTATTAAAACTGGAAACAAAGAAGAATACAATTACCCCATAAGTTAGGTATATAAGTGCCTTGGTAAACAAGTCGTTGCTTTTGGTTTTAAAAAGTGCCTTATAGATAAAAAAGAAGGTGAGGCCAAAAACAGCTACTAAATTCACGAAAAAGCCTAAGGTATATTTTTCAAAGCTATAGGCTCCATTAGGTCTTTCGTATAAATGATATTTAATAGATACAAAGTCATTATCGTATAACCAATAAAAATGAGGGGTATAGCAAAGAAGGGCTACGAGAACTGCAAACCATGCATATTTGTTTCGCACTAATTTCAAGTTTGATAGTAGTACAAAGAATATCACTAATACTGCATGGTACTTACTGTACATTAATGCAGCCATAAATACCCCTAATAATATAGATAGACCTAATGATGGCTTTTTAATAAAATGCTTGTAGGTCAATAAGAAACAACTTGTGAAAAACAGTAGAGGTGTATCGGGTAAGGTAAAGAAGCCATAAGCGTTTAGTAGCGTCATGGAAAAAACCAGTACAAAGAAATGTTTTATATAATCGGTCTTTTTTGGGTTGTCAATCATTAACCAGAGCAATATGATATTGACGGAAGAAAGAACACAGCTCATAAACCGTACACCAAGTTCACCATTAAAAAAATAGCTACTAATTTTAATCATTAAAGCGACCATTGGTGGATGGTCAAAATAACCCCAAGCCATGTTCTGGCTGTAGTACCAGTAATAGGCTTCATCAAATATGAGTTGCGTAAAACTGGATTGAATAACGTTAAGAATGAAAATAGCAGCTAGAAAAAAATAGAACTGCTTAGGAATTTTAGTCAACATTAGCATAGGATACTTGATGGCAAAATTACAAATTTAAGGTTAGGTACATAGTTTAAAAATTTCATAAAGGTATTGTGGCCCGTTTTAAGAAGACCATTAAAACCTTACTTTTGTCGAAATACCCTGTAATAAATATGGCCAGTAGTATTGTAATCATACCTACCTATAACGAAATAGAGAATATTGAAGCCATAATAAGGGCGGTGTTTGATTTAAAGAAAGAATTTCATGTGCTTATTGTGGATGATAATTCTCCAGATAAAACCGGCGATTGTGTAAAAGGGCTTCAAGATGAATTTAAAGGAAAACTTTTTTTAGAGACCAGGACTGAAAAATCTGGCTTGGGTACAGCTTATATTCATGGTTTTAAATGGGCGATTGCGAAAGGCTATGATTATATTTTTGAAATGGATGCCGATTTTTCGCATACCCCTTCAGATTTGATACGACTACAAAAGGCTTGTATTAATGGTGCGGATGTTGCGGTTGGCTCTCGATATAAAAAAGGAGTAAACGTTGTAAATTGGCCATTGTATAGGGTCTTGCTGTCTTACGGTGCTTCTATTTATGTTAAACTTATTACCGGTATGCGTGTTCATGACCCAACAGCGGGTTTTGTATGCTATAAAAGACAGGTATTGGAGGCTATCGATTTAGATTCTGTTCGGTTTGTGGGCTATGCTTTTCAGATTGAAATGAAGTTTAGGGCCCATTTAAAAAAGTTCAAAATAGAAGAAGTTTCTATTATTTTTAGAGACCGTGTATTAGGTAAATCAAAAATGAGCTCTTCAATTATAAGCGAGGCAATTTGGGGTGTCTTTGTTATGAAAATGAGAAGTCTATTTTTAAGGAATAAATTTTAACTATGGGTAAGATTTTATTAAAGAATGGTGTCATTGTCAATGAAGGAGTCATTCAAGAAAATGATATTCTAATAGAAGATGATTTAATCGTAAAAATAGCGAAAGATATTACTGATGCCAATGCAAAGGTTATTGACGTAAAAGGCATGCATATCTTGCCTGGTATTATTGACGATCAAGTTCATTTTAGAGAACCAGGTCTAACACATAAGGGAACAATCGCAACAGAAAGTAGGGCGGCGCTTGCAGGCGGTATTACCACTTTTATGGAGCAGCCAAATACCACACCACAAACTACAACAATAGAAAAACTAGAAGAAAAGTTTGCTATGGCTTCAAATTCAGCTTATGCAAATTATTCATTTCTATTTGGTGGCACGAATGATAATCTTGAAGAATTAAAAAGACTAGATAAAAATGCATGTTCTGGCATAAAATTATTTTTAGGATCATCAACAGGTAATATGTTGGTTGATGATGAAAAGATAATTGAGAGTATTTTTAGCAATACAGAAATGGTTATATCTGCTCATTGCGAAGATGAAACTACCATTCGTGAAAATTTAGCTAAATACAAGGAACAGTACGGAGATGATATTCCAATAAAGTATCATCCAATTATTAGAAGTGAAGAAGCATGTTATTTGTCATCTTCTAGGGCGATTGCCTTGGCAAAGAAAACGGGAGCTAGATTACACGTATTTCATGTGTCGACAGGTAAGGAAACTGATTTATTTCGAAATGACATTCCGTTAGAACAAAAGAAAATAACTGCTGAGGTGTGTATTCATCATTTGTGGTTTTCTGATGCGGATTATAATGACAAAGGAACCTTAATTAAATGGAACCCTGCGGTGAAGACTGCGAAAGACCGTGAACAATTATGGGATGCTTTATTAGATGATAGAATTGATGTAATTGCAACAGACCATGCCCCTCATTTATTGGAGGAAAAGAATAATGTATATACCAAGGCACCATCTGGCGGACCATTAGTACAGCATGCGCTTCCAGCCATGTTAGAAAAAGTGAAAGAAGGTAGAATAAAATTGGAAAAAATGGTGCAGAAAATGTGTCATAACCCAGCGATATTATTCCAGATTGAAAAAAGAGGGTTTATCCGCGAAGGATATTATGCTGATTTAGTGGTGGCCGATTTGAATAACCCATGGACGGTTACCAAAGGAAATATAGCCTACAAATGTAAATGGTCACCATTCGAAGATGTTACATTTTCTTCAAAAGTGGTACATACATTCATAAATGGACATCTAGGGTATACCAATGGAGATTTTTCAGAAACTAAAAATGCTAAAAGACTAACCTATAACAGACCATGAAGTATAGTTTAAGTGTTGTGGTATTGATATTGTTGCTTTATTCATGTGCAGAAGAGTTGATTAAGAAGCCTGAGAATTTAATACCTGAAGACAAAATGGTATTAATTTTTAAGGAAATGGCTATTGTTAATGCTGCAAAAGGAACCAACATAGGTCAATTGAAAGATAATGGTATAGAGCCAACTATATATATATTCGAAAAATTTGAGATTGATAGTGCTCAATTTGTAGATAGTGATCGCTATTATGCATCTAAGCCATTGATCTATGAAACGATGTATAAAGATGTTGAGACAAGTTTAGAAAATCAACGCTTGCAGTTAGAGTCAGAGAAAATGTTAAATGATAGTCTTAGCCGTTTGAAAAAAGTTGAAAAAAAGAATCTAAAGAATATCAGCAAAGATTCTACTAGCTCTAAGGTAATTCCTCAATAAATAGCTTCGTAGATAATTTTATTGCTTCGTCTATCGGCTCAAACTCAAATTTTAGAGCTTTTTTAATTTTCGAATTGTCAAATTTCGAGGGGTGTTTTAGACCATAGATGGTACTATTTGTTATTGTTCTAGCTTTTCCTGTAGCCAAGTTTCTTATCTGATCTCCAAATTTCCCAAGCTGAAGTTGCCACATTTTCAGCTCTTTACTAGGCAATTTTTTACCCATCTTACTCGCAATGTTGCTCAGAATCTCCTTATAAGTGAGGTTTTTGGCAACGATTATAAAACGTTCTCTAGAAATATTTGAATTCATAAGACTGACCATTGAATTTGTAACATCGGCGATAGTAACAAATCCTGAACCACCAGGAGGATAAAATGGATAGCCTTTAGATGCTGTTTTAAAAAATGTACCACTACCGCTTTCCCAAAAGCCAGGGCCTAAAATAACTCCGGGGTTAATTATTACAACTTCTAACTGTTCTTGTGAGCCACGCCAAACTTCCATTTCTGCCAAGTATTTTGTTATGGCATATGGGTTGGTATGTTGTCTGCTCCATTCGGTTTCTTCAGTAGCTTTCTCATCGGTTATGGTTCTCCCTATGGTACCAATAGTACTCACATGGCATAATTTCTTTACACCTATTGCAATACACATGTTTACAATATTAGCGGTGCCTTCTCTATTTATGCGCTCTAATAAATTAAAATCTGACGGATTAAATGATATGTAGGCTGCACAATGATAAACATGGGTTACTTTTTGAAAAGCAAGTTCTAAGGAAGGTATATCTAAAATATCACCTTTTACCCAATCAATTTTATTGAAGAGTGTATTTGCATTAGGGGAGTAGTAGCTGAAGATTCTTTTAACCTGTTCTAATTTTTCGGCAGTTCTATATATTGCTCGAACTTCAGTATTGTCCATCGTTAATTTCAGCAACAAATGCGACCCCACCAATCCTGTGCCTCCTGTAACTAATACCATACTTCAAATTTAGGAAATAGAGTCGAATAAATTCCTGCTTTGATCTACTGTGTACTGGCAAGAATTCCATTTATATTTGCAATTCAATTAAAATTCAGGAAAGGATGACATCAAATTTTGTCAAGGAGTTAGAATGGCGCGGAATGTTGCATGATGCAATGCCAGGAACAGAGGAACATTTAATGGAAGAAATGCGATCAGCTTATATGGGTATTGACCCTACTGCTGATTCTTTACATATAGGTCATTTGGTAGGGGTTATGATGCTTCGCCATTTTCAGGTAGCAGGCCACAAGCCTTATGCACTAATTGGGGGTGCTACAGGTATGATAGGTGATCCTTCTGGTAAATCTGCAGAACGAAATTTACTTGATGAAAAAACGCTTCTACACAATCAGAATGCATTGAAAGAGCAATTGTCACGCTTTTTAGATTTTTCTAGTGAAGGTGATAATGCTGCAGTTCTAGTCAATAATTATGACTGGATGAAGAATTTTTCATTCTTAGAATTTATAAGAGATGTTGGTAAACACATCACCGTTAATTACATGATGTCGAAAGACTCGGTAAAAAAACGCCTTTCATCTGAAGCAAAAGAAGGGATGTCATTTACAGAGTTTACGTATCAGCTAGTGCAAGGGTATGATTTTCTTCATTTGTACCGCGAGCATAATTGCAGCCTTCAAATGGGCGGTAGTGACCAATGGGGTAATATTACCACAGGTACTGAATTAATTAGAAGAATAGCAGGCGGTAAAGGTTATGCACTTACTTGTCCGTTGATAACAAAAGCCGATGGTACTAAATTCGGTAAGACCGAAGGTGGTAATGTGTGGTTAGATGCGGAAAGAACATCACCATACAAATTCTATCAATATTGGTTGAACACTTCAGATGAAGATGCAGATAAATACATAAAGATTTTTACATTTCTTGGTCAGCAAGAAATTGAAGATTTGATTAAGCAACATACAGAAGCACCTCATTTAAGATTATTACAGAAAAGATTGGCCGATGAGATTACGGTAATGGTACACTCACAAGATGATTTGGAAAATGCAGTTCGTGCAAGTGAAATTTTATTTGGCAAGTCTACCGCTTCTGATTTAAAAGGGCTGAACGAAAAAACATTTTTAGAAATTTTTGAAGGCGTACCACAAGCAGAACTTTCTAAATCAGAATTAACTGATGGTTTAGATATGATTGGAGCATTAGCTGCCAAAACTAATTTTCTAGGCTCTAATGGTGAAGCAAGAAGAGAGTTAAAGCAAAATTCAATTTCTGTAAACAAAGAAAAAGTTAAGGAAGATTTTTTGATTACTACAGATGATCTAATCAATGATAAGTTTGTTCTATTGCAAAGAGGTAAGAAAAACTATTTTGTATTGGTATTGAGCTAGAATAAGCAACCATTTGTATGTTGTGCCATCTTATATTGAAAGGTTTAATATGAAGCTTAGATTTTTGGTTGTTTTGTCATTGTCGTTTTTTGCGTGTAATCCAGATGATGAACCTGCTATTGCAGATGCTGTTTTAGAGGGTGAATGGGTGCTTTCACGGGTGATCTGCTATTGTGGTTTTGAACCGAATACGGATTTTTCCCTAACCAAAATTGTTTTTAATTCAGACAGAGATTTAGTTACCGTTACCCATGATGGAGAATATACTTTTTTCAGGGAAGCTGGCGAACATTTTTATGGTGGTCAAGCAGACCGATTGGGCTTTTCAGATAACTCAGTATATCGTTTTGAGGTTGAAGAATCATTATTAACGTTGACATTTCAAGATAGCCCTCAAATTTCAGATGATGAGGTAACATATATTTTTACGAGATAAAAAGATTTGAGCTTATCACTTGATGAGATTATCTGCGAAATATTAAAGTGTATAATTCGTTTACATGGTTAAAGCCCCTAATACTATGTTTAAGAAGTGTTTTTCGATTTTATGCGTATTCATACTATTTGTAAGTTGTGATAAATTAGATGAGTTAACTAAGTTCGATATGGAATATAGCCAGCGAGCGACTATACCATCATCTACTGGTGTGAATTTGCCTTTTGATATTTTTACTCCGGAAATGGAGACAAATTCAGAATCTACATTTGCTGTTAATGATACGCGAAAAGACCTAATTGAAGAAATAACGTTAACTGAGTTAGAACTGATTATAGTTTCTCCCGATACTGCTGATTTTAGCTTTTTAAATTCTATAGAGATTTATATTTCTGCGGATGGATTAGGAGAAATTCTAATTGCATCATTAGATGAGGTGCCTGAGGAAGCAGGAAATAGAATAACATTGAACACATCAGATGCAGATTTAAAAGAGTATATAAAAAAGGATGAATTTAGTCTGCGGTTAAATACGGTTACGGATGAACTGATGAGTACGGATCACGAATTAGATGTTAATTCGACCTTTTTTGTTGATGCGAAGATATTGGGACTTTAAATTTCCTTACCAATTAAACGCAACGTTTTGGTGTTATTGTATCTTTTTAGTAGGTTTTAATTTTCGTTTTATGAGAAAAATAGCTGCTTTAACGTTATTGTTGTTTACAATTATTTCATGTTCTAATGAAGATGATTTCGGATTGGAGTCTACTCAGTTTGTTTTTTCGGAACAAAAGTGGGAATTAACTAAAATGACAGGTAGTTTCGAGAATTCTGAAACTACCGGAAGTGATATGGAATGGCAAGAATATTACATATTTTCTCCAGAAGGAAATTTCCTGAAATCACGAACTGTTGGTGAGGTTGTTATAGAAGCTATTGGAACTTTTGAGGTTGTAGAGTTTGAAAACGATGTAGAACATTATTTAGAGCTCACCTATGACATGGACTATGATATAATAGGAAATTGCACAGGAGATGATAAGGAAATTTTAATATATAGGTCTTCTAAGATGATTTCTAGCTTGTGGATGGCTTGTGACGGACCTGGTTTAGATTATGAGCTGAGTAAAAATTAAAGTACCATTAAATTACATCCTCTAATATCAGAATTATCAAATCTTCCGATAATTTCAAAAGTACCATCCTCATTGATTTTACCTAAATCTTGTGTAGCAATAAAAGAGCACGAATTAATGTTTGCTAAATCAATAACATTTATTCCGCCAGATTTGCTTGTTTTTAAATAACTAAGAGGATCTTCAGTATCGCGAACTAAAATCTTCATCCAAGCAGGGCAATCGAATACGC
Organism: uncultured Maribacter sp.; assembly: GCF_963977385.1. Classification (GTDB taxonomy): domain Bacteria; phylum Bacteroidota; class Bacteroidia; order Flavobacteriales; family Flavobacteriaceae; genus Maribacter. The sequence continues at coordinate 636,783 of NZ_CAXBOU010000001.1, forward strand.
CATTTCCTTTTGAGTATGCTTGAGATAATAATTCCGTCATACCGTATTCCGAGTGTATTTCGGTTACTCCGAAACCAGCACTTAGTAATTGATGTAATTCTTGTCGTACGATCTCTTTACGACGGCCTTTCATCCCACCAGTCTCCATAACTATGGTATTCTGAAGTGATAGTTGATATTGCTCGGTAAACTCTAATAAGGCAAAGGAAACTCCAATAATTAAAATTCTAGTTTCAGTTTTTTGAAGCTCAAGTAAAAGTTGGTGTAGTTGCTCATATTCATTTAAAAAGAAACCACTTTTTGGATGATTCGATTTTCTAATCAAATCTTCTACCATATAAATCAATGATGAACCGGTTCTTTCTAAATACGAGGGTAAAAGCGCTAAAACACAATAGTCTTCTATATTTCCGTAAAAATGTTTAAAAGCTTGTAAATAACTGTCTTCGTAAAGGCTTAAGTCGGTAACGAAATGTTTACTGGTTTCGTTACCCGTTGTACCACTGCTGGTAAAGGTAATTTCAGCTTCGTTGTCATTACTGACTACATTCTTCGATTTAAAAAATTCAATGGGTAAAAAGGGTATCTGGTCTAAAGAGTTGACCGATTCAGGTTTTACTTTTAAATACTCGCAAAACGAATGATATATTGTGTTATTCCCGTACTGATATTTAAAAATACGCAGTGCATGGGTTAGAAACTCCCTTTCTGTTCGTATATCGAAAATAGCATTTTGCTCCATGAATATTTTATGGTTGAAGCAAAGGTACTGAACGAAATTATTTTAAGGGTTTAGTAACTAAATTAAGTAGGGAGTATTATTTTACGACCAATTTTCTAGTAATTGATTTATCGTTCTCCGTTACCTGAACAACATATACGCCAGGTGACAGACGAGAAATATTCATTGCTTTGGTAGATAGCCTATCGGTGAGTACCAATTCTCCAAATACATCATAAATCTTAATTTCTTTTAGATTATTTTTCTCGGTCGTCACATAGACGACGTCTGCAAGTACAGGGTTCGGATATAATTTGAAACCGGCAATCTCACCATTCTGTAGGTTATTGATATCAATGGTATCTTGAGCGTAAAGGCCGACAGAAACTAACATAAATAGCAAAAAATAGATTTTCTTCATTTCTAATTGATTTGGGATCAACGAGATAAAAGTACTTATAAGCTATATAGGCTGTTTATAAATGTTGTGAAAGCTAAGATTTTGTAGGTCAATGAGATAGGTGTTGTAATTCAACGGAAATAAGTGTATTTCGACGATGTGGATTATTAGGTTGTGTAGAAGTAAAATCAGGAATAATGCTATTTGACAATCAATTTACGTGTAGCAATTTTATTTTTTTCAAAAACACGTAAAACATAAACACCTGCATCTAAATCTGTAAGATTTAATTCTTTACCTAGTATGGTTGTTTTTAGCAATAAGGTGCCGAAAACGTCATAGATAAAAATTTCCTTAGGTGCGTTGAGATTAGTGGAGATATAAACTTTACCAGTAGTAACCGGATTTGGGTACATGCTAAAACCATCAATATCCCCATTGCTTTTGGTGCTTTGACCATAGCTGAAGGAGATAAAAAGAAAAAAGATGATTAAGTAAATGTGCTTCATACGCTACTACAATACAAATTGTATACCACAAATATATGAATATTGATTCCTGAATGTCAAGGTGATAGACCTATTCTTTTAAATTTTTCGATGAAATGCAAAAAAGCCCGCAATTTGCGGGCTTTTTATTAAAAATCAACTGCATTTATTAATTGATGCCTACAGTCCAGCCAGCTGCCCAAGTTGGTTCAGCTGCACCAGCACCAGCACCAGTGTTATCACCTGTAGTAATGAAAGTTGTATTTGCACCTGTATAATCAGTTTGAACAAAATCAGTTGCAGGACTATCAAACTGTATAGGATTAATTGTTAAAGCATTAGCTTCAATTCGAACCCCTGCTTCAACATCTGTATCTTTAACTTTAACTCCTAAATCAACACCTGAAGTGTAGAAATTAGTTATTGTAAATGAACCACCACCTTCTTTGAAGTAAAGTGCTCCTTCAGAAACAGGACCTACTACAGTAATATTGGTTAAAGTAGTTGTAGTTACAGGAGTAGCATCTCCGTCATCTCCATTGTTTGAACCTTCGATACCAGCTTTAGCACCATCTTTAATATACCAGTTTGTACCATTACCTGTCCATCCATCAGCGAAGTCAATTGAATCATCTCCACTTCCTATAGATACTAAGTTAATTCCGTCAACTGCTCCACCGAAGAATTCGATACCATCATCACCTCCCATGTAAGATTCTACGTTTTCGAATTTAGTTCCTGATCCAACTCCAAATAAAGATACTCCGTTAAACTCTTTGTCATTAGAAAAAGTAGCACCAGTGTATTCAACTCTTAAATAAGTGATATCTCCAGAATCATCATCATTTTCAGTTCCACCGTAAGTTAAATCACCAACTTCTGTAGTTACATCAACACCTTTATTAGTAGCTGCGTTTCCAGCTATTACAAGTCCGCCCCAGTCGCCTGCAGCAGGTGTATCTGAGCCAGATGTCATTACAACGGGAGCCGAAGCTGTTCCGTTAATGAAAATTTGAGCACCTCTCTCAACACCTACGAAAGCAGCAGTACCACCAGTAGCTTTAATCAAAGTACCTGCAGGTATTGTTAAAGAACCACCAGTTTTAACTACAAAACCGCTTGTAAGAATATATTCTATACTTGCATCTAAAGAAACATCTCCAGTAACTTCACCAGCTAAATTTTGTTGAGTAGAAGCAGCACTATTACTTAATCCAGTTGTCCAACCAGCAGCCCAGTCAGGAGCAGCTGCACCATTACCAGCACCAGTAGCTAAACCTTCAGTGTAAAAATCTAAGTTTATACCTACAAAGTCAGTTGCTGAAAATTCAGCAGGAGTATCAGCAAATTGAATATTGGTTATTGCTAAATCATCAGCCTCTATTCTAGCGTTTGCTTCAACATCGGTATCCTTAACTTTAATACCTAAATCTGCACCACTGATATAGAAATTGTCAATCGTGAAATTACCACCACCTTCTTTGAAATATAAGGCACCTTCACTTACAGGACCAACAACTGTAATATTGCTTAATGTTGTTGTAGTAACAGGAGTAGCATTACCATCATCACCATTGTTAGAACCTTCGATACCAGCTTTTGCGCCACCGGAAATATACCAGTTAGATCCACTACCTACCCAACCGTCAGCGAAGTCGATTGAATCATCTCCACTTCCTATAGATACTAAGTTGTTACCTGTAACAGAACCACCGAAAAACTCTATACCGTCATCTCCACCATTGAAAGATTGAACATATTCGAAGGTGGTACCAGAACCAACTCCGAATAGTGAAACGCCATTAAATTCCTTGTCGTTGGAAAATGTAGCGCCAGTGTACTCAACTCTTAGATAAGTAATATCACCAGAATCATCAGATGAATTTGAACCTCCATAAGTTAAATCACCTACTTCAGTAGTAACGTCTGCACCTTTATTAGTTGGAGCATCACCAGCTATTACAAGTCCACCCCAGTCACCAGCAGCAGGACTAGCAGCGCCAGAGGTCATAATTACAGGAGCTGAAGCTGTTCCGTTAATGAAAATTTGTGCACCTCTTTCAACACCTACGAACGCCGCAGTTCCACCAGCAGCTTTAATGGTTGTTCCAGCAGGAATTGTTAATGAAAAACCAGACTTAACAACATATGCGCCAGTAAGACTGTAAGATTTAGAAGCATCAAGGGTTGTGTTCTCGGTCACATCTCCATTTAATTCAGCTGTTTCTGATTCACAAGCAGTGCATGTTCCACCGCAATCTACACCTGTTTCTGTTCCATTTTTAATACCATCTGAACACGTTGGCTCATTGGTTGGGATAGTGTCATCATCTGAACAAGAGGCTACGAAAGCCATTGTAGATAGACCTAGCATTAAAGTGAAAATTGTTTTTTTCATAATTACAAATTTTAATTTTAATTGAGACTTATGTTTAATTAGTTAGGTATTCAATTTAAAAGCTATAGGTAAATGAAAGAGATAGATCCATTCCTCTTTTATAAGATAAAACAGTTACAGGGCCATCTTCTAGAAATCCTGGAACCGCAGGATTGACTAAATCTAGTTTGCCTTCAGCATTTTCATTAACTCTTTCAATTAATGGGTTTAATAAGTTTTTTAAGTTTAAGCCAACTCCAATGTGTTTTCCGAATTCTACTTTTGAGATTAAGTCTAGAGTAACATATCCTTTATCCATTAAATGACCTCTACCAGTACTTCCTAGAGCAAAAAGACGCTCTGAGAAATAGTTGGCGGCAAGCGTAGATCTAATATTTTTTTCTTCAGAAAATTCTAGGTAATAGCTTAAATCACCATTTATAAGTACATCTGATGCACCTTGTAAAGGAGCTTCGGTATTTGTAAATGCAGCAGATAAACTAGTTTCATTAGCAACTTTTTGAGAATCTAGTTCTTGATTTGTTTTTAAGTAAGAAACGTTACCTCCAAAACTTAGTGTTTCTTTCAAGAATGCATTTTCGGTTTCCTTTTCTTTTTCTATAACATTTAAACGAAGTTCTAGTTCTGCACCAAAAGCAGTGGCACTATCACCAGTATTCGCATAGCTTAAATCGTTTGCGGCAGATACAACTAAGAAAGTGTTGATTGGATCTTGAATAAACTTTGCGAAAACCCCAAAAGAAACAAGTTCACTAGCTGAAGGGAATAACTCCCAGCGCACATCAAAGTTGTAATTAATTGAGTTTTTTAAATCTGGATTTCCAAACGAATCTTGATTTATCTCCTCCTGGAACAAGAAAGGAGCACGTTCTTTAAATTGGGGTAAAGTATAAGTTCTACTCGAAGCAAATCGTAAATTTTGCTTATCATTTAAGGAGTATTTAAGCGCTAACGATGGTAAGAATTCGAAAATATCTAAATTATTATTCCCTTCACCTTGTATAACGGTATTCCAAGTTATGTCTTGTTTAATTTGTTCGCCACGTGCACCTGCGAACAAAGTGAATTGTGGTGAAAAATTGTATTCAAGAGTAATGAATGCCGCATTTATTTGTTGCTCTCCGCCAAATGTTTGAGGAAGTATAGCATCTGCAAATGAAGCCGGACCTCTAAAAGTTCTTATTTGATATAATCCTGAACTTAACGGATTTTGTTCAAAATAAGCATCAATATTTCTAGGGTCGACAATTGGTTGTTCATTAACTTTTAGAAATTGATAATTGAATTGTGTAGCATCAAAATCTACATTTTTAAATCTACCATTATATCCTAATGTAAGTTTGCCATTGAACTCGTCATCATCATTCTTCTCAAACTTATAAGTTGTTGAAATATTGGCGGCAATCTCTTCTTCATCTAATTCTTGATAGAATCTATGATTTTCAGATGCTGCTGAAACAAGTGCAAATGATTTTGGACCTTCTGGTTGATTATTTCGTACAGGTAACAATGTATTTTGTCTTCTGTCAGGAATAACATTCTTAACATAGTTATAAGCACCTCCCCAGTTGACTTCTAGGTTTTCACCAAAATTATGCGCTCCCAAAAGTTGGTGAATATATAGTGTAGTTCTATCATAAGTTGATCTCTGAATAAATCCACCGCCTTCTGGTGCATCATCTTCGCGGTCAATTATACCATTAAATTCTTCCTGTTTTTGACTCGAATTGTTTAACATTAAAAAATTGTATTTAAATCTAGATTTTGTTCCCAATCTTAATCCTACATTACCCATTAAGGTCGTAGATGTATTGTAGCTAAATCTTTCATAATCAAAATCTGAATTTGGTAAGCCGTTCCCAACATTCGGGGCACCTCTATTGACACCTTGTCTATAAGCATTGTCATTACCAAAGGATCCCACGGCAAAGAAGTTTAATCGTGTTTCTTCACCTAGGTTATATGAGTCTCCTCCTTTTAGGGAGAAGCTTGAGTTTATAGGCGTTGCACTCTGTTCTCTATCCCAACTGGTTGAGAAAGTATTTGAAAATGGATTATTCGGAATAGCCGAGTTGTAAAATCCTGAAAAATCTGGACCATTATTCAAATAGAAGTTATCGACACCAATAGCCTCAGTATTAACGCCAGATTGAGCAGTTAGTTCTAAAAATCCAGAACCATTATAATCTCTTGATAGTATATTGATATTGGCTCCGCCAAAATCACCATAATTACTAGCATTAAAAGTTTTATCTATTCCTATAGATTCTATTATGCTAGTGCCGAAAATACTTAGGTCAATATTCTTTTTAGAAGTATTGTTAGAAGGCAGTGGTAGGCCGTTAAGGGTTGTAATATTAAAACGATCACCAAGTCCGCGAACATAAACATTACCAGAGCCTTCTTCCTTAGAAATACCAGTTACCTTACTTACTGCAGTAGCTGCATCACTAGCACCTTTTCTAGCTAATTCTTGTGCGCCGATGGCAGTTTCAAGGGTAACCGTTTTCTTCTGATCCAATAATAAAGCAGTTTCAGAATCTTTGCGAGCTACGGTAGTAACAGTTACCTCATCTAAAGAAACACCTTGAGATGCACTTAAGGGTACATCTATTGTGGTTACTTTACCGGCTACAACTTCAACGTTTGGTATTTCAACAGTTTCATATCCTAAGTAGCTGAATGAAACAGTATACGTTCCAGACTCTATACTTGATATTTCATATAATCCATCAAAATCTGATGTGGTTCCTTTAGTCGTTCCTTTTAATAATACGTTGGCGAATGCTAAAGGTTCATCGTTAACTTCTTTGTCAGTAAGTTTTCCAACAATGCTTCCAGTGTCTTGCGCACTTAATTTAATAGAGATAAACAGTAAAGTAAAAAAAAGTAATTTGTTCATTAGATATATTGATTCTATAATCAGCGGCAAAGGAAACGAGGAGTTGTAAAGGTCAGGTTAGCTATAGGTTAAACATTTATTTTGTTAATGTTATGTAAACGTTACTACATTAAATCAATGTTAACTGACGTTGTCGTAATAGTATTATCTTTACTTTTGAGCGAATCAATCGAATTTGAAAACCATGAAAAAGAAGGACATTAGGATACTTTTAGTTGATGATGAACCAGACATCCTAGAGATTGTAGCGTATAATCTAACTGCTGAAGGATATGATGTATATACCGCAAAGAATGGTGCAGATGGTGTAGCTAAAGCCAAAAAGAAGATGCCCCATCTTATTATATTAGATGTTATGATGCCTGAGATGGATGGTATTGAGGCTTGCGAGATTTTAAGAAAAACATCAGGTATGGAAAATACCATTATTACGTTTTTAACTGCTAGAGGAGAAGATTATTCTCAGGTTGCTGGTTTTGATGCGGGTGCAGATGATTATATCACAAAACCTATTAAGCCAAAAGTATTGGTCAGTAAGGTGAATGCTTTATTAAGACGGCTTAAAAATGAAGAAAATACCCAAGAAGATATTGTTAAGGTTGGTGATATTGTAATCAACAGAGAAGAATACAAGATTATTAAGAAAGGGGTAGAAATTATTTTACCTAGAAAAGAATTTGAACTTCTTGCACTATTAACTTCTAAACCAAGTAAAGTTTTTAAAAGAGAAGTTATTCTTGATAGGGTTTGGGGTAATGAAGTTGTTGTCGGTGGTCGTACTATTGATGTGCACATTAGAAAACTTCGTGAAAAGATTGGGGAAGACCATTTTAAAACGGTAAAGGGAGTAGGATATAAGTTCGTATTATAAATGGCAGCTTCCTTACGTTCTAAAAAATCGTATCGTTTTGCATATCGCTCATCATTATACATCGCTGTAATTGCCTCAATAGTTTTGGCGCTTATCTTGTGGGTTTTTGGGATGTTAAATTGGTTAGTATTGGCCTTGGCGGCAGTGACTATTTTTCTAACTTCTTTTGTCACGCTTCAAATTAGAATCGATAAATTCATCTACAAACGGATTAAAAAAATCTATGATGATGTGGAACTATTGGAGTCTTCCACCTTACCATCATATCCTGTAACGACCGATATGCGTACGTTAACGGCAGAAATTGAAAAATTTGCTAAGGACAAGAAAATAGAAATTGATACTTTAAAGATTCGCGAAGAATACCGAAAAGATTTTTTAGGTAATGTATCTCATGAACTAAAGACCCCTTTGTTTACCGTACAAGGGTATTTAGAGACGTTGTTGGATGGAGCTATTGACGATAAAAGTGTTAGAAAGAAATACATATTTAGGGCCAATAAAGCGGTAGACCGTTTAATTTATATTGTAAAAGACCTTGACCTTATTACTAAGTTAGAGGTTGGTGACCTTCGGCTAGAGAAACAATCATTTAACATCATAGAGCTTATTCAAAGTGTTTTTGATTTGTTGGAAATGAAAGCCGATAAAAAGAATATTACCCTCACGTTTGATATTGCTTATCCTAAACCCATCATGGTATTTGCTGATAAAGAGAAAATTCAACAAGTACTTACAAACCTGTTGGTGAACTCGATAAAGTATGGTAATGAAAATGGTACAACAGAGGTGAGTGTTGAGAATTTGGTTAAGAATAAGATAATTGTACGAGTAACGGATAATGGCGAAGGTATACCGTCCGTCCATATACCCCGACTTTTTGAGCGTTTTTATAGGGTTGATCAAAGTGGAAGTAGACGCGAGGGCGGTTCTGGTTTAGGTTTGGCCATCGTTAAGCATGTGATTGAAGCGCATGGTGAAAAAATATTTGTGGAAAGTGCTGTTGAGGTAGGATCCGAATTTTCATTTACCCTAGAAAAAAGTTCCACTCAATTAGTGGACAAGCAATAATCTGTGGCCTTCTCTTTTTACCTAAATTTGCTGCAGTTTACAATAGATAACTGTGGGAAGTAAAAATAAATTAAAACGATTTCAGGAAAACGAAACTTTTCCTAACGTAATACAACCAACCAGAGAAGAAATAGTTAGTGGTTTTTCATTGAGAGGTAAGTGGAATACGCATTTCAAGAACGATAATCCTATTGTTTTAGAATTGGGTTGTGGAAAAGGGGAGTATACCGTTGGCTTGGCAAAAAAGTTTCCGAACAAGAATTTTATTGGTATTGATATAAAAGGAGCTCGTTTTTGGAAAGGTGCTAAAATCGCTATCGAAGAGAATTTACCCAATGTGACTTTTATTCGTACGCAAATTGAATTGGTCGACCATATTTTTGGTGAGCAAGAAGTATCAGAAATCTGGATTACTTTTCCTGACCCTCAAATAAAATATAAGCGTACCAAACACCGCATGACAAACCAAGAGTTTTTAAAGCGGTACAGAAAGGTTTTAAAACCTGACGGTACTGTTAATTTAAAAACAGATAGTGAATTCATGCATGGGTATACTTTAGGTTTACTTCATGGGTTAGGTTTAGAGGTGCTTTACGCCAATCACGATGTTTATAAGAATGAGGGGAGCCCGAAAGAAGTACTTGAAATACAGACTTTCTACGAAAATCAGTATCTTGAAAAGGGAAAACCTATTACCTTTATTAGGTTCAAGGTAAACTGATATAATGCAACAATTACCAATTTTATTTGTTTTCACCTTTGGTGCTGCTTTCTTTGCATCATTACCACCTGGTTTACTCAATTTAAATGCGGCTAAAACTAGTGTAGAGAAAGGGAAGTCGAATGGAATTATTTTTGCGCTAGGTGTTTCCATTGCGGTAATGCTACAAACCTATGTTGCAGTTCGCATCGCCAAGTACATTTCAAGAAATCAGCATGTAATTGAGGTATTACTACAAATAGCACTGTTAGTATTTTTTGTTTTGGCAGTGGTCTTTTTTATAAAAGGTAGAAAACAAGATAATAAGCCGTTAATCTTAGCAGAGACTAAAAAGCGAAATAGCTTTTCTAAAGGGGTGTTTTTGGCATTAATAAATTTTTTGGTGATCCCTTATTACAGTGGTTTAAATACTGTTTTTCATGGGCAAGGTTTTATGACCTATAGAATAGTAGATGAGGTTTTATTTATACTGGCGGCAGGTAGTGGCACATTTTTGGCTATGTATTTATATGTTGTCTATTTCAATAAATGGGAGTATAAAACTAGCTCGTTCTCTAAAAACAGTAACTATATTTTAAGTGGATTAATGCTGCTTTTGTTTATCATTACTTGCTTTAGATTGTTTAATTAAAGCTCAAGTAAGCATGAAACCTGAAAATGAAAATTTCTTTGAAAAAGTATATCAAGTAGCTCGACTTATTCCTGAAGGACGAGTGACTTCTTACGGGGCAATCGCGAAATATTTAGGAGCTGCTAGAAGTGCAAGAATGGTAGGCTGGGCAATGAACGCTTCACATAATATGGAAGATATACCCGCACATAGAGTCGTCAATAAAGCCGGACTTCTTACCGGAAAACATCATTTTGATGGTACCAATTTAATGCAGCAACTTTTAGAAGGTGAAGGTGTTAAAATAAAAGACCTTCAAATTGTAAATCTTGAAGAATATTTTTGGGATCCTTTTATTGAGCTACAAGCAGATATTTAAAATCATTCAAAGGTTAGGGTAAAGGTTGTTGTTTCATTAGAAACCACCCGAATTGAACCACCGTGTAAACGCATAATTTGTTTGCTTAGACTTAAGCCTATTCCTGTTCCTGTATTTTTAGTGGTGAAAAAGGGAACAAAAATCTCATCTAAAAGTTCGGTCGAAATTCCGGGGCCATTATCGGTAACTGTTATATATTTTTTTTCTTGTGGGTTTATACCTGCTTTTATGATAATACTACCCTCATCTTGTTCTTCAATTGCTTGTTGTGCGTTTTTACCTAAGTTTAAAAGTATTTGCGTGAGTTGTTTCTCATCAATATAAAGTTCTAAGTCATCAGGCTCACAAGAGACTTCTAAACTAATATTGTGAACATTGGTATACTCTTGCAAAAGTAATCTGACCTTTTCTAGTATTTTTTTGGCAGGAATCAATTCTCTATCAGGTTCAGGAACACTTAGAAAGGTTCGGTATGACTGGACAAAACTCATTAAATCATTACCCTGTTCTTTTATGACTTCTAGCCCTTTAGCAGAATTCTTAATTTGTAGTTCACCAAATTCTTCTGGGGTCGAAAGTTGATTTCCTTTTTTAAAATATTTTAAAATAGACTCTGATATAGAGGTAATAGGTGTAATGGTGTTCATAATTTCATGGGTAAGAACACGTATTAATTTTACCCAAGAATCAGTTTCCTTATCATCAAGTTCTTTTTGTATGTCATGCACAATAACAAGTAAAAGTTTTTTTCCTTCAATGGTAATGGGTGTACATTTTAAGGTAAGCTCTTTTTTACCTCGTTCGTTACCCAAGGAATATAAAGTACTTGCAAACGGTTCTAGATTTTCAAAAAGACCATACAGTTTAGGGTCTATCTGTTTTAATTGTTTAACATGATTAAGTGGTCTGTAGTTTAGAAGGTTTTGCACGGTAGGGTTAGCATATAAAATATGCCCTTTATCATTTACAGTAAATATGCCAATATCTGCTTGCCTTAAAATTTCTTGATAATACTGTTCCTGCGCTTGCTTTTTTAAATGAATATCTTGAATCATAGTGTTCAACATATTCAAGCTATGATTAAGCTCTTCCATTGATTTTACACTAAGCTTCTCAGGAAAACGTAGCGTGAAATCCTCATTTTTTATAGCATCAAAGAAATAGGCAATCTTTCTGTTGGTTTGGTTTACGTAATAGACTAAGCTATATGTCAGGCCAATGAAAACTAAGCCAAGCAGGCCACAAAGTATGTATTGCTCTTTAAAAAAGAGAAAGCCCACAAACAGCGCACAAATTGCAATTAAAATGATTCGGAAAATAAGTTGGTAGTAAATACTTTTGCTGACCATTATTTACCTGATTTTTTTAGTTTGTTATAAAGGGTCTGTCTAGATATGCCTAATTGTTCTGCAGCTGCGCTATAATTTCCCTCATTTTCGTTCAGTGCTTTTGTTATCATAATTAACTCCATTTCTTCTAAAGTTTTTGGTCCATCTTCTATAGAAAAAGATGTTTTAGTTTCCAATAGAAAATCTGTAGATTTTAACACGTTACCTTCGGAAAGTATTACTGCACGCTCCATAGTATGCAATAGCTCTCTAACATTACCGGGCCAAGCATAATCCATTAATTTTTCTTGGGCAGATTGATTAATTTTCAAACTTGGCTTGCCATATTTATAAGCAAATTTTTTCAAGAAAAAATCAGATAGAATTAAAACATCTCCATCACGGTCTCTAAGAGCAGGTACTTCTATTTGTATGGTATTGATTCTATATAAAAGATCTTCTCGAAACAGGCCATCTGCTACCATTTGGTCTAAATTACAATTGGTAGCACAGATTAGCCGAATATCTACAGCAATCGTTTTATTAGACCCCACACGCACTACAACCCTGTTTTGAATCACCGATAATAACTTAGCCTGCATCTGTAAAGAGAGGTTTCCTATTTCATCTAAAAATAAAGTACCGCCATTTGCTGCTTCAAACTTACCAGCTCGGTCTTCTTTTGCATCTGTAAAGGATCCTTTTACATGTCCGAAAAGCTCACTTTCAAATAAATTTTCTGAAATAGAACCCATATCTACAGATATGAAAACCTCATTATTTCTAGCAGAAGATTTATGAAGTTCTCTCGCAATTAGTTCTTTTCCTGTTCCATTTTCACCGGTAACCAAAATATTGACATCAGTCTTAGCAACTTTTTGAACAAGGCTAAGAACACTATTTAGGGCTTTTGAATTCCCAATGATATAATTTGTGTTCTGATTAATAACCTGTTTCAGGTTACTCTCTTTCTGCTTTAGATGTTGTACTTCTTTCTGAGATTTTCGAAGTTCGTAAGCAGATTTAACCGTAGTTAAGAGCCGTTCATTATTCCAAGGTTTTAATATAAAATCTGTCGCCCCTTCTTTTAGTGCTTCTACAGCAAGTTCAATGGCTCCATAAGCAGTCATCATAATTACAGAAATATGGGGTGCTTTCTTTTTAATTTCTCGCAACCAATATAGGCCTTCATTACCTGTGTTCACTCCCGCTGAGAAATTCATATCCAATAATATGATATCTATTTCTTTGAGATTGGGGAATGATGAAAGAAGATTCGGATTTGAAATTGTTTGAACACTTTTATATTCGAATTGTAATAATATTTCTAAAGCGCTCAGAACACTTTTCGTATCATCAACTACTAAAATTTTTGCTTCGGTCATTTGAGAAATCAATTAACTTATTTAAAACTACATATAGAAGATTGTATATTAATAAAAGTGTAAAAATATTTTACAATATCTGTACAACATTTTTACAGTCACAAGTATAATTATAATTTAAATTATAAATAAAATATTGAAAATCAATGAGTTACTGTTATGGCACGCATATAGTATAGTGTATGGCATACCAATATAGAAATGAATCAAAAAATAAAAATAACAACCATTTTGCTGTTCTCCATTTGGAGTTCTGTTATAGCCCAAGAAACGTGGACTTTAGATGAGTGTGTATCTTTTGCCTTAGAACATAATTTACAACTTAATGATTTTGAATATACGGATCAATCCAATAGAGAAACATACAGACAATCGATTCGTAATTTATTACCATCTGTAAATGCAAGTGCTAATTATAATATCAGTTTTGGTAGAGCTGAAGATCCGAATACGGGAACCTTTGTCAATCAAGATTTTTATTCTAACAATTATTCTCTAGAATCGTCGATTGATTTATTTCAAGGATTTCAGAAAATCAATTCCATTAAAGCATCAAAATTTTTATATAAGGCTACACAAGAAGAAGTATTGCAGCAAAAATACTTGTTGGCATTTAGGGTCATGCAAGCTTTTTATGATATCCAGTTTTTTAAAGGCTTAGTTGAAATTTCAAACGAGCAATTAAATGTTTCCCAATCGAACTATGATTTAGTAGGAAAACAGATAGAATTGGGATTAAAGGCGGGCGCTGATTTATACGAAGCAGAGTCTCTTTTATTAACAGATAAGTTGAATGTCACCCAAAGTAAGAATCAATTAGCCGCCGCTAAGCTAGCCTTAATACAAGAAATGAATTTAGAGAATGTTTCTGATATTGTAATACAGGAAGATTTAGCCGAGATAGCCAATGATTTAGGCAATGAAGAGATTGAATCCGATACTATATATAGTGAGGCGCGTGAATTTTTACCTATGATTAAAGCGCAAGAATTGAGAGCTAAAGCAGCTAAAAAGCAGGTAGCGGTTTCAAGAGGCAGACTTTATCCATCACTATCATTATTTGCAGGTATAGGCACAGGTTATTTTGAAACTACGCGAGATACCTTGGGTAATACATTGCCTTTTAGAGAACAGTTTAGAGATAATACCTCGCAGTATATTGGAGTAAATTTAAATGTTCCTATTAGTAATGGCTGGTCTGCACGATCAAGGGTAAAGCAATCTAAAATAGAACGTCTAAGAGCAGAGAATAATTTAAAGACACAAGAGCAAGAATTATTTCAGGCCATTCAGAAATTGGTGCAAGATTATAATTCACTTTTAGTAGAATTGGTTCAGAGTAATCAAAAAATGGAAGCACAAAACCTGGCATTTACAATTGCTCAAAAACGATATGAGAAAGGGATGATAAATGCACTTGAATTATTCACGGCAAAGAATTTATACGCCAGTGCTCAAAATGAAAATTTACAGGTTAAGCTTCGTTCAGAAATCAATAAAAGTACTTTAGATTTTTACAGAGGATTACCAGTATTTAATATAAACTAGAAAGATTAACACGAAAGATGGATATAAAATTAGAAAAGAAAAAAGGACTTAAACCCAAGCATTTTGGGTACATCGCTATAGGGGTATTGGTGCTGTTTGTAGGATATCAACTTTTATTCTCAAATTCTGTTTCAACCTTTAGAACAGAAAAAGATAAGCTGTCAATTGCAGAAGTGTCGGCAGGTAAATTTGATGACTATATTACTATTAATGGTAATGTAGCTCCAATCGCTACTATTTATATGGATGCTTATGAAGGTGGCCGTGTGAGTGAGAAATTGATTGAAGAGGGTGCAATTGTCAAAAAAGGAGATATCATTCTAAAGTTAGAAAACATGAACTTGTATGAGCAGATTCTAGCAAGCGAAAGTAATTTGGCATTAAAACAAAACGATTTAAGGTCTACAAAAATGAATTTCGATTCAAGACAAGTAGAAGGTAGAAGATCATTGGCGACGACATCAACAGATTTACAGCGACTTAAAAGAAACTATGAGCAGAACAAAGCGTTGTATGATGATGAGCTAATATCAAAAGAAGCGTTTCAACTGTCAAAAGAAAATTACGAATTATCTCAAAAGCAGCATGAAATCATTAAGGTACAAACCGTACAAGATGATGAATTACGCGAAACATCTCTAAAAGGATTGGATACCGATTTAGACCGTATGCAAAAAACTTTAGGCATGGTATACCAACGTCTAGATCATTTAAATGTTCGTGCTCCCGCAGATGGTCAATTAGGATTTTTAGATGCAGAAATTGGTCAAAATATAGCTCAAGGGCAACGTATAGGTCAGATAAATGTATTGACCGATTATAAAATTGAGGCTGATATTGACGAGCATTATATTGATCGTGTAAAAAGAGATTTAGTTGCGGTACTGGAGCGTAATGGTTCTGAGTTCCCATTACGATTACGAAAAGTATACCCAGAAGTTAGAAATGGTCGATTTAAAGTAGACTTGGTTTTTACGGATAACAAACCAGAAACCATACGTTCAGGTCAGAGTTATAACATCAAATTGCAATTAGGGGAATCTAACGATGCATTATTATTACCAAAAGGAAGCTTTTTTCAAAGTACTGGCGGACAATGGATTTTTGTTGTAGGACCCGACGGTGGAGAGGCTATTAAGAGAAATATTCGAATAGGAAAACAAAATTCTAGATACTATGAGGTATTAGAAGGATTAGAATCAGGAGAAAAGGTAATTACCAGCAACTATGATAATTTCGGAGAGGCCGAAAGAATCATATTAAAATAAAAATAACTGTCACATCTAGCATAGTTAAGGTGTCTTTTAAATAACAATTAAAATTAATCGAAAATGATAACCATTACGAATCTTAAAAAAAGTTTTAGAACAGAAGAAGTAGAAACCTTGGCATTGAACAGTGTCAACCTAAAAGTAGAGGATGGCGAATTTGTCGCTATAATGGGACCTTCAGGCTGTGGTAAATCAACACTTTTAAATATCATAGGTATGTTAGATAACCCTACCGATGGCAGTTATAATTTTGCGGGTAATGAAGTAGGTGGCTTAAAGGAAAGTCAGCGTACCCAATTACGAAAAGGTAATTTAGGCTTCGTATTTCAAAGCTTTAATTTAATCGATGAACTTACCGTATTTGAAAATGTAGAGCTGCCGTTAATCTATTTGAAAATGGGTAAGGCTGAGCGAAAAGAAAAAGTAATGAAAGTACTTGAACGTATGAAAATTGCACATAGAGAAAAACATTTTCCACAGCAATTATCTGGTGGTCAACAGCAACGTGTTGCCATTTCAAGAGCGGTTGTTACGAATCCAAAATTAATATTAGCCGATGAGCCTACGGGTAATTTAGATTCTAAAAATGGTTTGGAGGTAATGAACCTATTAACAGAATTAAACCAAGAAGGAACCACAATAGTAATGGTTACACACTCAGATCACGATTCTCATTTTGCTCATAGAGTAGTTAATCTATTCGATGGTCAAATAGTAACCGAAAGTCAAAATAGGGCTATAGGCGCAATGATTTAATAGGGAGAGTTTATTCATCAATCAACACCAAACCAAACCAACCAACCAAACCAACCAAACCAACCAAACTTATCCCTTAATCACGGATTTTAATTTTGAAATCAATCAAAAAACGAGCACCATGTTTAAAAACTATATTAAAATCGCTTGGCGAAATCTTTGGAAAAATAAAGGATATAGCTTGCTTAATATTTTTGGCTTAGCCATTGGTATTACCTGTGCCGCAATGATTTTACTTTGGGTGGAGGATGAAGTAGGCTACGATCAAAATTTCGCAAAGCAAGATGTAGTTTATTATGTGCCTACCAATCAACAGTATGATGGAGAATGGAGAACATTTTTTCAAGCAACACCTGGGCCGTTAGCACAAGTATTAAAAGAGGAAGTGCCAGGTATTGTAGGGTCGGCTAGAACTAAAAGGGATGATTTGTTGTTGCAGGTCGATGATAAATCTATTAATAAAAATGGCAGATATGCTGACCCCGATTTTCTTAGTATGTTCAGTCTTTCTTTTGTGGAAGGTAATTTAGAGACAGCTTTCAATGAGGTTGATGCAATTATTATATCCCAGAAAACAGCTACGCAACTTTATGGAAAAAATGGTTCTGCAGTTGGTAAGGTTCTTAGGGTAAATAATGACACTAACTATACTATTTCTGGGGTTTTTGAAGACCTGCCAAACAATGTAACCTATAGTTTTGACTGGGTTGCACCTTTTGAGAGATTCGCGATAGGTAAAGATTGGATGCTAAGTTATGGGTCTAATTTCTCAGATACATTTATTGAACTTTCACCAGAAGCAGATTTTGAAACTGTAAACATTAAAGTACAAAAGATTCTTCCCGCAAAAACGGAAGATGATGAAGCATATGCATTTCTTCATCCAATGAAAGATTGGCATTTAAGGTCAAATTTTGAGGGCGGTAAAAATATTGGAGGACAAATAATATATGTGCGCCTTTTCAGTCTCATTGCCATTATTATACTATTGATAGCATGTGTTAATTTTATGAATCTTGCAACTGCACGAAGTGAAAAGAGAGCTAATGAAGTAGGAGTTCGAAAAGTGTTGGGCTCAGGCAGAAAAGGATTGATATCTCAGTTTATGGCAGAAGCAGTAATTACTGCAACGTTATCGGCAGCATTGAGCATAGTACTGTTGAAACTTCTTATTCCGCAGTTCAATTCGCTTATTGATAAACAATTAGATTTAAGTTTAGCGAATCCGGTTCATATATTGACCTTAGTGGGTATCACTTTGATTTGTGGGCTTATTGCAGGTTGGTATCCAGCATTCTATTTATCTTCTTTTAAGCCTGTAGATGTGTTAAAGGGTTCGCGTATATCAAAAGGTAGTGCGCCATTCATTCGAAAAGGATTGGTAGCTACTCAATTTGTGGTCTCCATTGTCTTCATTATTAGTACCATCATTGTCTATCAACAAGTTCAGCATGTCAAAGGAAGAGATTTAGGATACGACAAAGAAAACTTGGTTAAAATACCGGTAAAGGGAGATATTATAAAGAACTTCAATCCCATAGCACAAGATATGAAGGCATCTGGTATGATAGAAAGTCTTGGGCTTAACAATTCAGATATTCTATCGGGTGGGAATAATACATCTGGTTTAGAATGGCAGGGCGGTGTTAACACAGAAGATGTGTTAGTCTCTACACGATATATAAGCTCTGATTTTTTCAAAACTGCAGGGATGACAATTCTTGAAGGTAGAGGTTTTAGTACGAATCCTGCTCAAGACAGCACTAATCTGATAGTAAGTGAGTCTTTTGCAAAACTAATGGGAACTGGCAGCGCAATTGGTAAAACAATTGAGAATGACTATGCTGTAATTGGGGTAGTCAAAGACTATTTATATGACGATATGTATGGGTCAAGTGACCCAGTAATATTTTTTAATTACCATGGTGAAGCGCGTTTTCTATATGTAAAAGCGAAGGAAGGTATAGCAACCGCTACAGCATTGTCAACAATGGAAACGGTGCTAAAGAAACATAATCCTGCATTTCCTTTTGAATATGAATTTGTAGATGATACGTACAACGCCAAATTTAAAAGCGAAAAATTAATAGGAAGCCTTTCTCAAATCTTTGCTTTACTCGCCATTATTATCTCTTGTTTAGGTTTGTTTGGGTTGTCTGCGTTTACTGCAGACCAACGCAGAAAAGAAATTGGCGTTCGTAAAGTTTTAGGGTCAAGTATTACAGGTATTGTTGGCTTATTGTCAAAAGATTTTATGAGGTTGGTCGTTATCGCGATATTAATTGCCAGCCCAATTGCATGGCTACTTATGCAAAATTGGCTTGAAGGTTATGCGTACCGAATTTCTATAAACGCTTGGGCTTTTATTATAGCGGGCACAATTGCAATTACAATTGCATTGTTAACGATAAGTTTTCAAGCTTTAAAAGCAGCTAAAGCTAACCCTGTAAAAAGTTTACGTACCGAATGAAGTAAAAAAATATAAGGTGAATTTCACCGTATCAATCAATCATCAAAAACGAGAATCATGTTTAGAAACTATATCAAAATCGCTTGGAGAAGCTTAAAAAAGCAACCCTTTTTTACCTTTCTTAACACGTTTGGTCTAGCTATTGGTATGGCTGGGGCATTACTTATATCATTATATATCTATGATGAAATGAGTTATGATAAGATGTTTGTAGATGCCGACCGTATTCATAGAGTGCATTCAGATATAAAGTTTGGTGGCGATGCAAGGGAGTTTGCCGTAACTCCTGCTCCTATGGCAGAAGCATTAATAAATGATTTTTCTGAAATTGAATTGGTCACTAGATTTAGAACACGAGGCAGTGCATTGGTTCGTAAAGCAGATGGCCAAGCAAATGTAAAAGAAGAGCAGACCACTTTTGTAGACGCTAGTTTTTTTGAAATGTTCGGGGTAGAACTATTAGCTGGCGATGTTAAAACGGCTTTGAAAAACCCAAATACACTAGTACTAACAAAAACAGCTGCTGAAAAACATTTTGAAGTTGGCAATGCTGTAGGGCAAGATTTGGTTCTTAATAATGAGGAGAACTATACTGTTGTAGGGGTAATTGATGATTTTCCACAGAATTCTTTCTTAAGAGACCATTCTGTTTTTGAATCAATGGAAGGAAATGATGATGCCAAAGAGATTAATTGGGGCAGTAATAACTATCAAACATATATAAAATTAATACCCACGGTTAAGGCTACTGAAATACAGGAGCAATTACGTGGATTTTTGGGCAAATATGTAATTCCGGGGATACAACAATTTATGCCGGGAATAACCGAAGAACAATTTAAGGAGTCTGGCAACCATTTAATTTATAGTACGATGCCGTTGACCGACATTCATTTAAAATCTCAAAGGGTAGCTGAGGTTAGTGCTAATAACGATATTCAAAGCATTTATATACTGTCTTTTATAGCTGTATTTCTTATTGTTTTAGCCAGTGTAAATTTTATGAACCTCTCTACGGCACACTCACTAAAAAGAGCAAAAGAAGTTGGGGTAAGAAAAACTTTGGGATCTAATAAGGTAGATTTAGTACGACAGTTTTTGGTAGAGTCAGGGTTAATATCTTTTCTCTCCTTACTACTCGCTATTGTTTTTGTTGTAATTGCATTACCTTTTTTTAACACATTAGCGAATAAGGATATTTCAATTCCTTTTACAAGCCCTATTTTTTGGATGACCTTATTGAGCTCAGTTGTATTATTAGCTTTATTTTCTGGCAGTTATCCAGCTTTTTTTATGTCGCGTTTTATGCCTGTTAAGGTTTTAAAAGGAGGAAATGGAAGTAATGTTGGTGGCGGAGGTATAAGAAATTCACTAGTTGTTTTTCAATTCGCTATTTCGGTCTTTTTAATCGTGAGTACTTTGGTGGTTTATCAACAGTTAAATTATATACAAGGTAAGGATCTGGGGTTCTCGAAAGATCAGGTCTTGATTATTAATGATGTGTATACTGCAGGCGATAAGGTTTCCTCCTTAAAAGAGCAGGTAAAACAATTGAGTTTTGTAAAAGATGCTACGTTAAGTAGTTTTTTCCCGACGCCTTCTAGTCGAAGTGATTCTACTTTTAGTCCTGAAGAAGGGGGTACAAATCAAGAGAATGCAGTAAGCATGCAGACATGGGCGGTTGACTATGATTATGTTTCTACTATGGGTTTTGAACTCGTAGCTGGCCGTAATTTTGACAAAAATTTCGGAAATGATTCAACCACTATTATAGTCAACGAAGCAGCAGTAAGAATTATGAAATTAAGTCCGAAAGAAGCCCTCGGCAAACGATACACACCTGATTTCGATTCAAATAATCCAGAATATTATACCATAATCGGGGTTGTCAAAGACTTTCATATTGCTTCTTTGAAAGAAGATATAGATGCAGTGAGTCTTCATTTAGGAGGAAGCGCCTATGCTTTAGCTGTAAAAATTCAGGCAGGTGATTTCAATAACGCCATTTCACGAATTGAAGGTGTTTGGAATACTATAGTTCCTGGTGAACCTTTTGATTATTATTTCATGGAGGATGCCTTTAATAACACCTATCAAAGTGAGCGAAGATTAGGTAATATTTTCATCATTTTCACCGTCCTTTCCCTTTTAATTGCCTGTTTGGGTCTTTTTGGATTGGCAGCATTTAATGCAGAAAAACGAATTAAGGAAATTGGCGTACGTAAAGTTTTGGGTGCCAGTGTAAGTCAAATATCCATGAGACTTACAGTAGATTTCTTAAAACTGGTAGGTATTGCCATATTAATTTCTTTACCACTAGGATGGTTTGTAATGAACAAGTGGTTAGAAGATTTTACATATCGTATAAACATTCCTTGGTGGGTATTTGTATTGGCAGCATTCTTAGCGGTTTTAATTTCTGTTCTAACGGTAAGCTACCAAAGTATAAAAGCCGCTATAGTAAACCCTGTTAAAAGTTTGCGTTCCGAATGAAGTAAAAAAATATAAGGTGAATTTCACCGCATCATCAATCATCAAAAAACGAGAATCATGTTTAAAAATCACATTAAAATAGCATGGCGAAGCATCAAAAAAGATAAGCTATTTACCACCATTAAAATTGGTGGTTTTGCCGTTGGTATAGCTGCCTGCTTATTAATAGCCTTGTTTATCAGGAATGAGGTCAGTTACGATCAGCATTACGAGAATAAAAATCAAATTTACAGGGTAGTCATGCAAGGTATGTTTAATGGAGAGCTTATGAAAAGCACCCATTTTCAATTGCCTTTAGCGGATGCCTTAGAAGCCGATTTCCCAGAAATATTAAAAGCGGGTAAGGTAAATACCATTGAAATATTTGGCGCTGGTAAACACGCTATGCACTTAGAAGGCGAAGTTCAAAATAATTTTGAAGAAGGTTTTATACTGGCCGACCAAGAGGCATTCGATATTTTAGAAATTCAATTAGAGCAGGGGAATAAGGTAACAGCATTAACGAACCCTAAGAGTATTGTCATCTCTAAAACCAAGGCAGATAAATATTTTAAAAATGGGAAAGCAATTGGCGAAACCATAATTCTAGATGACGATACCTCTAAGCCCTATACCGTAACGGGTATCATGAAAGATATTCCAAAAAACTCACACCTTAATTTCGATTTTCTACTTCCTATAGAAGACACCCGTATGAGTTGGACCAATCAAAATTACTTCACATATGTTTTGGTAGATGCCAATACCAATATTTCGCAATTGGAAAAAAAGATGCTTTCTATTATTGAAGATTATGTGATTCCCGCACAATTAAACCGTGGTCGAGCGCCAGATTTTATTGAAGTTCTCAGAACTATCGAATATAAGTTACAACCCATAACCGATATTCATTTACGATCTGATATTAAAATGGCAGATGGCTTAAAGCATGGCGATATTCGTTTTGTGTGGTTATTTGCCGCAATTGCTGGGTTTGTGTTATTGTTAGCGATTATTAATTTCATTAATCTATCTACAGCAAAGTCGGCTAATAGGGCAAAGGAAGTAGGCCTCAGAAAAACCATAGGTGCATTTAAGCATAATCTAATAGCTCAATTTCTGACCGAATCTGTTTTGTTCAGTATTATTTCATTTGTGTTGGGCGTACTGCTTGCATGGTTGTTACTTCCATCGTTTAATACTATTGCAGCCAAAACGATTACAATGCCATGGTCGGCATGGTGGTTTTTACCGATACTTTTAATTGCATCACTTTTAGTTGGAGCTATTGCCGGGTTATATCCTGCATTTTATTTATCGGCTTTCAAACCGGTTAATGTGTTACAAGGAAGTCTTAGTATTGGTGGAAAAAGCGGAAAACTGAGAAGTGGTCTAGTGGTTTTTCAATTTACTACGTCGGTCATATTAATAATTGGCACCTTGATCATTTATCAGCAGATGGACTATATCCTAAAGAAGGAACTAGGGTATGATAAAGAGCAAGTGGTCATACTTGAAGGTGCAGGAATTTTGCGAAATCGTATGGATGCCTTCAAAGAACAATTGTTAGAATTACCTCAGGTAAAAAGCGCTACAGTAACCAATTATTTACCGGTTGATGGGGCTAGTAGAAACGGAAATACATTTAGAAAAGCCAATGAGGGTAATGAAGGTAGAGGTATACCTGCACAAATTTGGAGGGTTGATTATGATTATATAAAAACCTTAGGATTAAAG
Organism: uncultured Maribacter sp.; assembly: GCF_963977385.1. Classification (GTDB taxonomy): domain Bacteria; phylum Bacteroidota; class Bacteroidia; order Flavobacteriales; family Flavobacteriaceae; genus Maribacter. The sequence goes on from NZ_CAXBOU010000001.1 coordinate 660,311, forward strand.
CTAAATGCAGGAAGGGACTTTTCGAAGGAATTTGCTTTAGATTCTATTAACTCTATCGTCATCAATTCAAAAATGGTGCAAGAGCTTGGATTAACCGATCCAGTAGGAAAAGAGGTTGATAATAACGGACAAGCTTTTACCATAATAGGGGTTGTTGATGATTTTCATTTTAAGTCTTTGAAAGAGGATATTTCTTCTTTATCGCTAGTAATCGGTAAAGACAACGGAGCGGTTTCCTTGAAGTTGAAAAAGGGAAACATTAATGAAGCATTGGCATCTATTACAGGGGTGTGGAATAAAAATGTTCCAAATCAAACGATCAATTATAACTTTTTAGACCAAGAGTTTACACGTATGCATGATGATGTGCAACGCATGGGAAAAATATTCAACAGTTTTGCCCTCTTCGCAATATTTGTAGCATGTTTAGGTCTCTTTGCATTATCTGCATTCATGGTAGAACAACGCAAAAAAGAAATCAGCATACGTTTGGTATTGGGTGCTCCTTTCAAAAGTATATATCAATTGCTTACGCTCGATTTCATGAAGTTGATATTCATATCCATCTGTATTGCAATTCCGATTGGTTGGTATTTAATGAACCGATGGCTTCAAGATTTCGCATATCACATTACTATAGGGTGGGGAATATTTGCGATAGCATCATGCATTGCCTTGACTATAGCCATTATCACCATTAGTTATCAGTCGATTGGTGCAGCACTACTACAACCTTTAAAAGGCTTAAGGACGGAATAAGGTAAAATCAACTTGTGCTGAGCGATGGCAAAGCATTAAAAAACGAGAATCATGTTCAAAAACTATATCAAAATCGCTTGGCGAAACCTAATCAAGAACAAAGGCTATTCGGTAATTAATATCGGGGGGTTGGCTATTGGTATGGCATGTTTTCTAATGATAGCATTGTTCATAAACAATGAACTCTCTTACGATACCTATCATGAAAAGGGTGATAATATCTATAGGGTAGTACATCATAATGGGTCTGAGGATTTAGATGATCAATGGATCTGGGGTAATGCTCCTGTTGGTCCTGCGTTGAAAGCTGACTTTTCTGAAGTGATAGAGAAGGTTCAATTTTCAGGTAGATCAGATGTATTGCTTGAATATAACAATAACTCTTTTCAAGAAAGTAATTGTTTTTATGTAGATCCTACGGTTTTTAATGTCTTCAGTTGGCCATTGATTTCAGGTAATCCAGAAACTGCATTAGAAGCACCTTACTCTATTGTGCTAACGGAAAGTACGGCAAAAAAATACTTTGGAAATGAAGACCCAATGGGTAAAACTGTCGATGGTGTTGGGGGTAGAGCGAATGATGGAATGTATACCGTTACTGGAGTGATGAAAGACGTGCCTTCCAATTCACATTTTAGTTTTGATGTGTTACTCTCCATGAGTTCTTTTTATCAAACCCGGCCTGGTATTTTTGAATCATGGGGCTACGTAGATTTCTACACGTACTTTTTAGTGAATGATAATTTTAATTTGGAAGCTTTTCAGGCCAAGATGCCCAGCTTCTTGAAAACAAGGCTTCCAGAAGAATCTAAGGAATATTATTATAACGTTTCGTTTGAACCTTTAAAAAATGCGTATTTAAATTCTAAAGCAGCTCGTCAACCAGGTATAACGGGAAGCTTATCCAACATTTATATTTTTGCCATAATTGGTCTGTTTATTCTGATTATTGCCAGTATTAACTTTATGAACCTGGCCACAGCTCGATCTATGGAACGTGCCAAGGAAGTTGGGGTGAGGAAAGCCATTGGAGCAGATAAAAAAGGACTCATCTATCAGTTTATGGGTGAGTCGTTGATTATGGTTTTTCTATCGGCATCAATAGGTCTTTTGATAGTATCTATTTGTCTTCCTTGGATGGGTGATATTACAGGCAAGGAATTTGCCATAAAAAATATTTTTAATACAAATACATTACTACTTTATTTTGGAACGGCTTTGGTTACCGGTTTGTTAGCGGGTAGTTACCCTGCATTTATTTTGTCAAATTTTAAACCCGTAAGTGTACTTAAAGGTCTTGTGAGTTCTTCACCACAGGGAGTTAACCTTAGAAAAGGCTTGGTGATATTCCAGTTTAGTCTCTCGATAGCATTAATCGCGAGTACTGTAATCGTATATTTTCAATTGGGTTTTATGTTGGATAAGAACCTTGGTTTCGATAGGGAACAGCAACTGGTTATAGATTTTAATTATGACAGTGCTATTCGTGAAAATTTGGAAACCATCAAAAATGAATTTTTGACATTACCAGAAGTATCCTCAGCTTCTGCTTCAAGGACTGTGCCTGGTGCTCATTTTCCTGCTGCTGGAACAAATATTGAAAGTAAGGAGGGTGAAATGCTAAATTATGATCCATTTCTATACGAGATAGATGTTGATTTCATTCCCCATTATAAATTAGAAATGGCGGCTGGTAGAGCTTACTCTAGAGATTTTCCGGCAGATACTATCTCATCCATGATAGTAAATGAGGCAGCTGTAAAGGAATTTGGATATGCGAATCCTGTGAATATCCTAGGAAAGAAATTTGAACAATGGGGTAAGTCAGGTACAATAATTGGGGTTGTGAAAGATTTTAATTACCTATCCCTTCATGAAAAAGTAGCTCCACTTGCCTTACGATATGAACCTGGTAGTAGTAGGTTTTTATCCCTTAGCATAAAATCAGAAAACATGGCTGCAGCTATAGGTAAAATTGAAAATAAGTGGGCTGAATTAGCGCCACACCGTCCATTTCTCTATAGTTTTTTAGACGATAGTTTTAATGAACAATACATAGCCGATTTCAGATTTAAAGAGCTGTTTACGCTTTTCTCCTTTTTAGCAATATTAATAGCTTGTTTGGGGCTGTTTGGTTTGGCTACTTACAGTGCCATGCTCCGAACTAAAGAAATTGGAATACGAAAAGTATTGGGAGCAGAGGTTTCTAGTATTGTCACCCTTTTGTCAAAAGATTTTATCAAGTTGGTATTAATATCGATTCTAATAGCAACACCATTTGCATGGTATGCCATGAATAAATGGCTAAATGTGTACGCCTATAAAATTGAAATTAGCTGGTGGATTTTTGCCTTGGCAGGAATAATTGCGCTTTCAGTGGCCATATTAACCGTAAGCTATCATGCGATAAGATCAGCTAGAGCAAATCCTATAAAAAGCTTACGTACGGAATAAATCATCAATCTTTATAAAAGAGAATCATGTTCAAAAATTATATAAAAATAGCATGGCGAAACCTAATCAAGAACAGGGCCTATTCTGCAATAAATATAGGTGGGCTAGCAATAGGCATAACTTCCTGTTTATTGATTTTACAGTATGTAGCTTTCGAAACGAGTTATGAAAATTTTCACAAAAATAAGGATCGTATTTATAGGGTAAAGCAAGAACGCTATAATGCAGGCAAGCTTGAGACTGAATGGGCAGGCGGAGCCTTTGCCGTAGGGAATACCTTTAAAGAAGCGATTCCAGAAATAGAAGAATATGTAAAAGTTGTAGAGACTGCCGATATAGTTGTAGAACTTAAGGATGAAACTTTAAAAATAGATGAAGTTTATTTTACAACGAACTCATTTTTTGAGGTATTTTCTTATCCATTAATCGCTGGTGATATTGCATCTGTTTTAAGTGAACCTGGTACAGCTGCATTAACAGAGACTATGGCGTTAAAGGTTTTTGGAAGTACTGATATAATAGGTAAAACATTGCCCATTAGCGGAGAAAAAGGGTATCGTATAACAGGAGTATTTAAAGATATGCCATTGAATACCCAATTAAAACCAAACTTTTTGGCGTCATATGCATCATTCGTTGAAATGGTAGAAACAAATTCGAATGGCGAACAAACTCCAGAAAATGCGTGGGATTGGGATGGTTGTCTGACTTATATAATGCTTAAGGAAGGTGTTAATGCCAACCATGTTGAAGCAAAATTCCCAGCAATTGTTTCAGAAAATGAGAGTGATTTTGCCAAACAGTCCAATAGTTCTGCTAAGTATTCATTAATGCCAATTACTGATATACATTTAAAGTCTCACTTTATGATGGAGCCGGGACCTACGGGTGATGGTAAAACCGTATATCTTTTACTTGCAATTGCTTTTTTTATCATAATTATAGCATGGGTAAATTATATTAATTTGGCGACGGCACGAGCTATAGGCAGGGCAAAAGAAGTAGGTATACGTAAAGCTGTAGGTTCTAATAGAAAACAATTAATTACACAATTCTTTTTTGAATCGGCATTATTTAATACAATGGCTTTGGTTGTTGCATTAGGCTTAATGATTATTATGATACCGTCATTTAATCAATTATCGGGTCAAGAACTTTCCTTTGCTTTGTTTGCGAAAAGTACATTTTGGTATGGTTTAATTGGGTTATTCGTGGTTGGGGTATTTCTATCGGGTGCTTACCCTGCATTTGTCTTGTCTAGATTTAAACCTATTGAGGTATTAAAAGGTAAAATGGTAAGTACCAAACAAGGGGCTCTTTTAAGAAAATCATTGGTAGTTTTGCAATTTGCGGCATCTTTATTTCTATTAATTGGCACAACAACAGTGTATGAGCAAATTCAATTTATGCGTAAACAATCGTTGGGTTTAGATATAGAAAAAACACTTGTTATAGTACCTCCAATTGTTTTAGACTCTACTTATTTGAGCCAAATGACCGCCTTTAAAGATAATTTATTGAAATATCCTTCTATAAAAAGTATAGCTGCTTCAACAACAGTCCCAGGCCAACCTGTAAATTGGAACGCAGGTGGAATAAAATTAGTCTCTCAGGATCAAGAGTTCGGCAAGCAATATAGGATCATTGGCGTTGATTATGATTATATACCTCAGTTTGGATTAAAACTTATCGCTGGTCGTGCCTTTTCAAAAGAGTATAGTACCGATCCAGAAGCAGTTATTTTCAATAGGGCGGGTATTTCTCAACTGGGTTTTAACAACCCTGATGAAGCAATTGGAGAACGAATTGATTTTTGGGGAAATCAATATACAATTATAGGAGTTTCGGAAAACTTTAATCAAGAATCCTTACGATTACCTTATGAGCCTTTAGTATTAAGGCTCATACCCGCCTTGCAAGGCTATTTTACAATTAAACAGAATTCTGAAGATGTAGCACAGACGATAGCTCAAGTAAAAACAGAATGGAATAAATTTTTTCCAGGAAATACGTATGAATATTTCTTTTTAGATAATCATTTTAATGACCAATATCAAGCAGACCAACGCTTTGGGAAGGTGTTTGGTCTTTTTACCGGGTTGGCGATTTTAGTTGCCTGTTTAGGATTATTCGGTCTGGCTTCTTTCACCACCTTACAACGAACAAAGGAAATTGGTATTAGAAAAGTTTTAGGATCTTCTGTAGTTGGCATATTGAAACTGCTATATAAAGAATTTGCTTACTTACTAGTAATTGCATTTTTGGTTGCCATTCCTATAGCATGGTTTACAACTGATAATTGGCTACAAGGCTATGCATTTAGAATAGATGTTCATTGGAGTTATTTCGTTTTACCATTTATCGCGATTATGTTAATTGCATTGGTTACGGTAAGTTTCCAAACCGTAAAAGCTGCTTTGAACAACCCTGTAGAAAGCTTGAAAACCGAATAAATCATCAATCATCAAAAAACGAGAATCATGTTTAAACAATATATTAAAATTGCGTGGCGAAACCTGTTAAAAAGTAAGCAACAGACCATTATAAACTTACTAGGTCTTACCGTTGGTACGGTTAGTTGTCTTGCCATTTTATTATATGTTTTTTCTCAATTTGGTTATGATGAGCATCATGAAAACGCAGAAAGCATTTTTAGGGTAGAGACCGTTATTGAGAGAAATGGTAAAGAAAGTTTTGATACGGCGGCTGCATCGCCACCAATTGCTTTTGCCTTAAAGGAAGACTTTCCAGAAGTTGAGGAAGTTACACGAGCATTCTTGACAGATGTGTTTTTTAGTAATTTAATCGGCGCTGCTGATAGCAAAGATGCTTATTATGAACCTAGAGTTTATATGGCCGATTCTACTTTTTTTAAAGTGTTTACCTATAAATTTATTGAAGGAACACAAGAAGCAGCTTTAGACGAACCTTTTTCATTGGTACTATCTTCCTATTTGGCCAAAAAATTATTCGGTAATCAAGAAGCTTTAGGTAAGGCGGTAACATGGGGTAGCGGAGATGATGCTCAGACATTAACGGTTAAAGGTGTTTTTGACGAATCGTTTGGAAAGTCACATCTAAATCCGAATTATATTGTGAGCATGAGTACCCCGGGTATTGGAACTTTTGTTCAAAATTTTAAGAGTTTTGCTACTAATAATTTTGTGTATAGCTATGTGAAATTAAAACCAAATAGCAATGCCGAAGGATTACAAAGTAAACTCCCTGGATTTTTACAGGAAAGAGGTGCTGATGACCTCAAAGATGCGGGTATGGATAGAAAAATATTATCCTTACAAAACATAACAAAAATTCACTTGTATTCCGAAGGGCGAAAAAATCAGATTCATGAAGTTTCTAACATCAAATATCTTTATTTTTTACTTACCCTAGCTTTCTTTATTCAATTGGTAGCTTGTATTAATTTTATAAATCTTAGTACAGCAAGGGCTAGTAAACGAGCAAAAGAAATAGGGGTTCGAAAAGTTGTGGGTGCCGGCACCAATAGTTTAATGCGACAATTTTTAGGGGAATCTTTTCTATTGTCATTTTTCGCAATGCTCATTAGTATTCCCATTACCATTCTACTTCTACCATTGATAAATGAACTTACCAATGCTAGTTTAGGTTACCAAGATTTATTGAATTGGCGTATAGGTTCAATTTTAATTGTCTTAGGTGTCATTACGGGGTTCGTGTCGGGCATTTATCCAGCAATCATCTTATCCAGTATAAAACCAATTAATGCACTTAAGAGTTCAACCATTTTACAATCGGGCAACGGTAACTTTAGAAAAGCGTTGGTGGTATTTCAATTTGTAATTTCTTTTAGTTTAGTGGCTACGGTAATTATTGTAACGCAACAGTTTCGGTTTACACAAAGCAAAGACCTTGGGTTTGAGCAAGAGAATCTTTTGGCACTAAGAATAGGGACGGCCGAAGCTTCTAGTAAGTTTGAATCTCTTAAAAAATCGTTTCTGAATATACCGGGAGTATTAAAAGTTTCCAGTGGAAATTACGCACCATCTGAAGTCATTTTAAATGATAATGGCTTGTATTTACCTGGTGGAAATCGTGAGAATAATACGATAGTAAAAAGACAGGGCATTAGCGAAGGTTATTTTGAAACCATGAATATTCCTTTAGTGGTTGGAAGGGATTTTACTCCTGCGGATTCTACAAATCAGATTATTGTAAATCAAGCGACATTACGAATTTTTAATATTAAGGAAGAAGATGCTTTAAGTGCAAGGCTTATCCAAAGTTTTGGAGATGAGACTGATGAAATGCGGATTATTGGGGTTGCAAAAGATTACCACTTTGCATCGTTAAAAGATGAGATAGCACCATTATTTCTACATAAGGAAAATGAACCAAACTGGTTATTTATAAAAACACAGACAACCAATTATCAACAATTATTGGAAGGTTTGGAACAGCAATGGAAAGCAACGGTTAATAATGTACCCTTTGATTATAGATTTGTAGACCAAGAGGTTGAAAAGCTATATGATGAAGAGAAGCGTTTAGGAGAAATTTCTATTGTATTTACTATTCTAGCCATTCTTATAAGTTGTTTAGGACTTTTCGGACTTGTTTCATTTGTGGCAGAACAGAAGAAAAAAGAGATAGGTATTCGTAAAGTATTGGGAGCAAGCATTGGGTCAGTAGTTCAATTATTGACAAAAGACTTTACCTATCGCATAGAAATACAATGGTGGGTATTTGCTTTGGCGGGTGGTTTTGCAGTTGTAATTACGTTTGTTACGGTAGGTTTTCAGTCATTAAAATCAGCCATTGCTAATCCGGTAAATAGTTTGCGTACGGAATGATTTAGTATTTTGATCTAACATTAAATTTTGAATTATGAAGAATTTTTCAATTACTATTTGTCTTATTTTTTATTCCATTTCAGGATTGTATTCCCAGATTACTTTACCTCCAGATGGGAATAAAAAAGCATCTGTTTCTGAGTATATAGGAATTACAGAAATAAAAATTAATTATTCAAGACCAGCAGTTAACGGGCGTGAAGGAAAGATTTGGGGCCAATTGGTACATTATGGATTTGATGATTTAGGTTATGGCACCAGTAAATCAGCTCCATGGCGGGCTGGCGCTAATGAGAATACTACCATTGAATTTTCAACAGATGTCTTTATTGAAGACAAATTGTTGGCGAAAGGTAAATACGGGTTTTTTATTGCTATGGGTACTGAAAATGCCACTTTGGTTTTTTCAAGGTTCAGCAAGGCATGGGGGAGTTTTTACTATAAAGAACAAGATGATGCACTACGTGTTGAAGTTGATGTACAAAACGTTGAAGAAAGCGTAGAACGCCTTAAATATGAATTTGTTGACCAAACAGAAAATAGTGCAGTTATTTCTATGCAATGGGAAAAAATTAAAATTCCATTTAAGATCTCTGCTGACATAAATAAAATACAGATAGAATCATTTAGAAGAGAAGTAGATTCAGGAATATTCTATCGCTATTGGCAAAACCTTCATATGGCGGCCAATTATTGTTTAATGAACAATATGAATTTGGAGGAAGCCTTAAGTTGGTCTGACCGCTCTATCAATTCTTACTTTGGAGAGACTAATTTTAAAACATTATCCACTTATGCAGGAATTCTTGAAAAATTAAATCGAAAAAGAGAAGCAGATTCTGTTATGAAAAAGGGATTTCCCTTAGCTACATCAGAGCAATTGGTAAATTATGGGATTGATTTAAATCTTCAAAATAAACACGATGATGCATTTAAAATATTCGAATCTAATTTTAATCAAAACCCTGATGATGTATATGCTCATCTTGGTATGGTAAGCGGTTACTTTTATTTAAACAAGAAAAAGAAAGCATTGCAATTTTGTGAATCGGCAAAATCAACAACGACAGATAAAGGTTTCTTATCCTATATTGATGGAGTGATTAATGATATTAATGAAGGGAAAGATATTTTTAGGTAACTAGATCAATCATCAAATCAAAAAACGAAAATCATGTTTAAAAACTATATAAAAATCGCTTGGCGAAATTTGGTCAAAAGAAAAGTTTTTGCCACCATAAACATAGTGGGGTTGGCGATTGGTTTTGGTAGTAGTATTCTTATATACCTATTCATAACCTATAATTTTTCTTTTGATAATTTTCATGCGAATTCAGATAGAATTTACCGACTTAATACCGAAGAAAACAGGGGTGAAATTGAATATGAAGCTAGTGTTCCCCCAGGATTTGCAAAGGTTTTCAGAGAAGAGTACGATTATACCGAACAAGTAGCCAAAATGGTACTCTTAGACGGTTTGGTGGTTGATTCTAAAAAGGATACTGAGATAACTAAGCTTAAAGAGGATATTGTCTTTGTAGAGGAAGATTTTTTTAAGATTTTCAATTTTCCCCTTATAAATGGCAGTAATGCTATAACCCTATCTGCTCCAAATACTGCCGTAATTACTGAGCGTATAGCCCAAAAGATGTTTGGAAATACAGATGTTGTCGGTAAAACCTTTGTATTGGAAAATGATAAAACCATTGAGATAACGGGAGTACTTAAAAATCTTCCAAGAACTACTTTTCAAAAAACTGAAATTTTTGTTTCTTTTTCTAATGTTGAAGATTTTTTTGAGTTTGCCGCAGGAGAACACTGGGGAGGAATAACTAGTAATCTACAATGTTTTACATTGTTAAGACCAGACCAGAATATAGCAGGTATTGAAAATGCCTTATTAGAATTACCTAAAAAGTATAGACCAGAAAGCAAGAATAAGCATTTTTACAAATTGCAACCACTATCAGATATACATTTTAATGCAGATTACGGCGGACTTAATCCTATACTCCTATGGATTTTTGCAGTTATTGGACTGTTTTTGATAGTTATTGCCTGCATTAATTTTATCAATATTTCTACGGCACAGGCTTTTTATCGTTCTAAAGAAATAGGTATTCGTAAAGTACTGGGCAGTTTTAGACACCATTTGTTCTGGCAGTTCATTTCAGAAACATTCATAATTAGTCTCTTTGCATTGGTTCTAGGTTTTTTGTTAGCGTATTTATTTTTGCCATCATTTAATTCCCTTTTTCAAATTCAGTTATCGTTCTATGATTTATGGAGCTTACCATTTATTGCTTTTTTAGGAGGTATTCTTTTATTGGTTTCTTTTTTGTCAGGAAGTTATCCTGGAATTTTAATGAGTAAGGTTGTTCCCGTTTTGGCACTCAAAGGAAAACTTAATAATAATGCAGCAGGAGGAAGCAATACAAGAAAAATTTTGGTTGTTGCCCAGTTTGTAATATCCATAATGTTATTGACAGTCACTATAATTATAGCAAAGCAAATTGATTATGCAGTTAGTTCAGATTTAGGTTTTGATAAGGAATCTATTGTCATGTTAGAAATTCCTGACGATATTGAGGAAGATAACTTATTAAGTTTAAGAGATCGGTTACAGCAAATACCTGGTGTGATAAGTGTTTCAAGTTGTTTGAGCAGTCCGGGCGGTTCTGAAAGTAATTGGGGTACAAATGTGAAATATCATACAAGGCCTGAAGATGAAGAATTCAGTATTCAAGCAAAACTAGGAGATGAGAATTTTATCAAAACCTTTAATATTCCTTTAGTAGCTGGTAGAAATTTTATTAAAAGAGACTCAATTGACGAGGTTTTGGTAAATGAAAAACTAGGTGAAAAACTAGGATTGTCCTCGCCAGAAGAAATGATAGGTAAGCAGATTTCACTCAACGGTGAAACTATGAAGGCAACTATTGTTGGGGTTGTTAAAGATTTTCACAGCAATAACTTTTCAGAGGCGATTAGTCCTGTTTTTATTGCCCCTGTAAGCAATAACTATAGTGAAATAGCAGTCAAAATAAATCACTTAACTACTAAAAATACACTTGCTAAAGTGAATGATACGTGGTCAGAAGTGTTTAAAGATTACATTTTTGAATACCGTTTTTTAGATGCGCGTGTGGCAGAACAATATCAGAATGAACAGCGGTATTTGTCTCTCTCGAAAACATTTTCGGGGCTTGCAATAGTCATTGGTTGTCTAGGTCTTTATGGTCTTATTTTATTTTTTGTTGGACAACGTACAAAGGAAATAGGTATCAGAAAAGTCTTGGGGAGTAATGTAACTGAAATTCTTGCCTTGTTTTCGATTGATTTTCTAAAACTCATTTTGATTGCCGGTATCATAGCTACACCAATAACATGGTATGTTATGGAAAGTTGGTTGCAGGGATATGCGTATAGGACCGAAGTGCATTGGTGGTATTTTGCATTGGCAATACTTGGTATAATGATGGTTACTATATTAACTATTAGCTATCAGACACTTAAGGCAGCCTTAACGAATCCAGTTAAAAGCTTGCGCACAGAATAAAATATAGCTTTATAACATGTCCAATAGAAAATTCTAATTATGTGCGGGGCGGACAACTTTAATAATTTGTTTTTACATCTGTATTTGTAAATATATTATACATCTTTTGTCCAATTATTTTACAGTTTCGAAAATCATTAAACACTTAAATATCTATAAATCAATAAGTTGAAGGTGTGGCATGAAATTAGAGCTTGTTAAATAGATGGCAATAATTACCGCCAACCATCATCAACCTCTGCTGAGCGAAGTCGAAGCATCAAAAAACGAGAATCATGTTCAAAAACTATCTTAAAATCGCTTGGAGAAGTTTAAAAAAGCAAGCCTTTTTTACATTTCTAAATACATTTGGCCTTGCTATTGGTATGGCTGGTGCACTACTTATTTCATTATATATCTATGATGAATTGAGTTATGATAAAATGTTTGTCGATGCCGATCGTATTTATAGAATAGATGCCGATATTAAATTCGGAGGAGCGGAAATTAAGGCTGCACAAGCTGCACCACCAATGGCAGCGGCCTTAAAAAGAGATTATACACAAGTAGAATCTACCGTTAGGTTTAGAACTTTAGGTAGTATGTATCTAAAGAAAACAGGTAGTGATACAAATACTAAAGAATTACAAGTAACCTATGCTGATTCTACTTTATTTGATTTTTTCGGAATCAATATGTTAGTAGGTAATCCCAAGACTGCTTTAACTGGTACAAATTCTTTAGTACTCACAAAAGCAACTGCTGAAAAGCACTATGGTGCTGAGGATGCGCTGGGTCAAAACATGATTTTGGATAATGACAAAGTCTATACTGTAACTGGCGTAATTGATGACCTACCGAAGAATTCTTTTTTAAATGATTATACGGTATTCTTGGCAATGTCTGGCAATGTTGCATCTCGAGAAGAACTTTGGGGCAGCAATAACTATTTTACATTTGTAAAGTTGATACCTGAAGCCTCCGTTGCTGAATTTCAGGTACCGTTACAAGGTATGTTGGAAAAATATATGTTGCCCTGGGCTCAAAAATACTTTCCGGGTATGACCGCAGAATCTTTTGCGGCATCTGGTAATTACATTCGGTATCATACAATGGCATTAACCGACATACATTTGTATTCTGACAGACACTCAGAAATGAGTGCGACCAGCAGTATACAAGATGTATATATACTTTCATTTATAGGAATGTTCTTAATCATTCTGGCATGTGTCAATTTCATGAATTTATCAACGGCACATTCTCTTAAAAGAGCAAAAGAAGTTGGTGTTCGTAAAACATTGGGGTCTAATAAAGGGCATTTAGTATTTCAATTTTTAACAGAATCTGGGTTAATAGCATTCGTTTCACTAATTGCAGCCCTTTTAATTACAGTGGTAATTTTGCCTTTTTTTAATGAATTTTCGGGCAAGTCGATTGCTATACCCTACGCACAGCCATTATTCTGGATTGTTTTGTTACTAACAACAGTTTTGCTGGGGCTCTTGTCAGGCAGTTATCCTGCATTTTTTATGTCGAGGTTTTCTCCAGTAAAATCTTTAAAAGGCGGAGCTACTGAAAGTGTAGGTGGTGGAAGAATAAGAAACGCCTTGGTAGTTTTTCAATTTTCTATTTCAGTGTTTTTAATTGTAAGTACGCTAGTTGTTTTTCAACAATTGAATTACATGCAGGGTAAAGACCTTGGGTTTAGTAAAGACCAAGTACTGTTATTAAATGATACATTTCCTTTGGGTAATAAAGCCGAAGCATTTAAAGCCGAAATACTAAAACAAGGTAATGTTGAAAACGTTACAATTAGTAATTTTTACCCTACTCCGTCATGGCGCTCCGATAGTTCATATTTTCAAGAAGGTGCTAGGGAACAAGAGCATGCTATTCAAATGCAAACTTGGGATGTTGATACCGATTATATAAAAACATTGCAGATGAAGCTTGTTGCTGGTAGAGATTTCAATAAAAAAATTCCGACAGATTCATCATCGGTAATTATTAATGAAGCTACGTTAGATATACTAAATCTTACGGCAGAAGAGGCTCTAGGTGTACGTATTTCTGAGGATATAGAATTAGAGAATCCATCGTTTTATACTGTAATCGGTGTTGTTAAAGATTTTCATTTCGAATCATTACGTGAGAACATAGGTGCTCTTGGTTTATTTATAGAACACGGTACAGAGAACATGGCGGTAAGATTAAATGCGGGTAATTATTCAAATACAATCGCTGCAATTGAAAATAAATGGAATGAAATGGCACCAGGCCAACCGTTCAATTATCGCTTTATGGATGAGGCTTTTAATACTACTTACGAAAGCGAACAAAAGCTGAGTCAAATATTTTTCATTTTTACTATTCTATCCATTTTCATTGCTTGCTTGGGATTATTTGGATTAGCTGCCTTTAATGCCGAAAAGCGTACGAAAGAAATCGGCGTTAGAAAAGTATTAGGAGCTACTGTAAGTCAAATTTCATATAGGCTTACGGTAGATTTTCTAAAGTTAGTTGGGATTGCTATCCTCGTTTCCTTGCCTTTAGGTTGGTTTGTAATGAATAAATGGCTTGAAGATTTTTCATATCGAATTGAAATCGGAATTGGCATTTTCGCCCTTGCGGCTGTGCTTGCGATTGTAGTGGCTGTTGTTACCGTTAGTTATCAAAGTATTAAAGCGGCTATAGTCAATCCTGTAAAAAGTTTACGTTCAGAATAGAGTTTTAGAGATTATGCCGAGCGTATTTAAAAACGTAGTCAATGCATTAAAAAAATAAATTATGTTTAAAAATTATTTCAAAATTGCATTTAGGAATGCACTTAGGTATAAGAGTAATAGCATAATTAATATTACAGGTCTTGCTATTGGTCTAACCTGTGTAATCTTAATAGCCTTATTTGTATCCGATGAATTAAGTTATGATCGTTTCTTTAAAGATGCCAACCAAGTGTATCGGGTTAATATTAATGGTAAAATGGGCGATGGGGAGTTCTTTGCAGCCAATACCCCTCCTCCAACGGGGAAAACTCTTGTAGATAATTTCCCTGAAATAGAAAGTTATACTAGAATATATATACCTGGTGCAGATGTTATTGAATATAAAAGTGGCAATGATAAAAAGTCCTTTAATGAAAGTAATGTTTATGCTGTGGATTCAAATTTCCTCGAAGTTCTTAGTTACCCTATGCAAAAAGGAGATCCCAAGACTTGTCTTACGGAAACGAATAGTGTAGTTGTTACCAATAGTCTTGCAAAGAAATATTTTGGAAATGTTGACCCAATAGGAAAAATTCTTTTTTATGGTAAGGAAAGAAAGCCTTTAACAGTTACTGGTGTGTTGCATGATATGACCGATTTGTCAGCATCCGTAAAGTTTGACCTTTTGGTTCCCGTGAAGAATTTTGAAAATGTTACCCGTTTTAACTGGAGTTGGGTGTGGCTACAAATGGCGACCTATGTAAAACTTTCGGAAAAGGCAGCTACGAATCCGGAAATTGTAAGCCATTTAGAATCGCAATTTCCAGCAATGGTAAAGGTGCATGCTGCTGATGCATTTAATAGAATTGGGCAGCCCTATGATGAATTTTTGAAGAATGGCAATAAATGGGATTTTCATTTACAGCCCTTAGCTGACATTCATTTACATTCAGGTGATATAGAATCTGTAATTTCTGAACAAAACGATATTAAGAATTTATATATTTTTGGTATAATTGCCTTTTTCATAATTGTGTTGGCCTGTGTTAATTTTGTCAATTTAGCTACCGCTCAGGCTTCAAAAAGAAGTAAGGAAATAGGTATTCGTAAAGTTTTGGGTTCATATAGAATTCAACTTATAAAACAATTTCTTGCTGAGGCCGTCTTTTATACCCTAATCTCAACTATTTTGGCGGTCTTATTAGTTTGGCTATTATTGCCACTTTTTAACCAGATAAGTGGTAAAAACCTACCTTTTCAATCTATCTTCAAAGATGGTATTTGGCTGTTTATTCTGTGCCTGAGCATTTTAACCGCACTCTTAGCCGGTATATACCCTGCACTATATCTTACTTCTATTAAGCCTGTAAATATTCTCAAGGGTTCAAGTGGTGTATCGAAAAATAACAATGGCTTTATCCGAAATGGTTTAGTGGTCTTTCAATTTACCATTGCTATTATCATGATCATCGCAACAAGTATTGTATACCTACAATTAAGATATACTCAGAATCGTGATTTGGGATATGATAAGGAGAATTTGGTGGTGCTACAAAATACCGAGAAACTAGAAGGTAGTGAAGAAACCTTTCGGCAAGAATTGGAATCCCTGTCAGAAGTTAAGAGTGCGGCAATCTCATCAGGGATGCTTACAAAAGGTAATTTTGGAGATTTCTATGTTCCAGAAACCATTAATACAGATGAAACTATTGCAAAAGATATCTCCTTACAATCTTATTTAGTAGATGAATATTTTATATCGACACTTGATTTGAAATTAAAAGATGGTAGAGGTTTTAATAAACAGTTTAACGATTCTTTATCTGTAGTCATTAATGAAGCTGCCGCCAAACAAATTGGTTGGAAAAATCCGATTGGAAGCATGATTCGTTATCCAGGTGGTAGAATGGAATCGTACAAGGTAGTTGGGATTTTAAAGGATTTTAATTTGGAATCATTGCATAGTCACATAGAGCCATTTGCATTATTTTCTAATAAATCAAAAAGCTATGATACCGGAATTTCCTATATAACCATAAAATTGAAAGCAAAAAACACAAAGGATATTTTGGAGGTTATTCAAAAAAAATGGGAAAACTATCAGCCAAATGTTCCTTTTGAATATTCTTTTTTGGATGATGATTTAAATGCAGCTTATATATCGGATCAACGACAAGCAAGTTTGTTCGGGATTTTCTCCTTTTTAACCATTTTTATAGCCTGTATGGGTTTGTTGGGGTTGATTGCGTTTACCGCTCAACAGAAAACAAAAGAAATAGGAATTAGAAAAGTCTTGGGTGCTAGTATTGGCGAAATTATAAGATTGCTTGCTATAGAATTTGTGAAGGTAATACTCATTGCTCTGTTGATTGCTTCGCCAGTTGCTTGGTATTTTATGAGTAAATGGTTACAAGATTTTGTCTATAAAATTGAGATTCCGTTGTGGGTCTTTGCGTTATCGGGTGTATTGGCTTTAGGTATTGCAATGCTAACTATGGGCTTTCAGGCTCTAAAAGCTGCCAAGTCAAATCCTGTAAATAGTTTACGTTCAGAATGAAACATTTAAGTATAAAATAACTCTTTATAGTATAATTGGTTAATTACAATCATCATCAAAAAAAATCGCAATCATGGTACAAAATCATATTAAATTAGCTTGGAGAAACTTGAAAGCAAACCCTATGTTTTCAGTAATTAATATTTTGGGACTTTCTCTTGGGCTTGCCATTACCATTCTTCTTTTTTTGTTTATCACGTATGAACGTAGTTATGATAATAACTATGCCAATAGTGATGATATTTATAGAACTTTAGTTAAGACTGATACGTCTTATGATAATCAAGTATTATGTACCTCTCCCGCAGCCTTGGCGCCTGCATTAAAACAAGATATTCCAGAAGTTAAGTACGCAGCTAGGATGTTAAAACATGGTTTTGGTGAAACTGCTTTTATTGGAATAGAAGAAACCAATTTTTTAGAAAAAGAATTGTATTGGTGTGATCCAGAGTTGTTTAATATATTTAGTGTCCCTTTTTTAAAAGGAGAATCTACAACAGCTTTGAACCGACCAAATACAGTGACCTTATCACAAAGCACAGCTAAAAAGTACTTTGGCAATGAGGACCCTATCGGTAAAATTATAACAGTAGATAATGACAAAGAATTAGAAGTGACTGGGGTTTTTGAAGACTTTCCTGAGAATAGTACACTGCATTGCAATGTCATTGCATCGTTTAGTTCTACCTGGGCAGCAAAAAAACCCAGTTGGGGAAATTCAAGTTTTGAAACCTATATTCAACTCAATAAAAATGCATCGGCCGCCGCCACAGAACTTCAAATTCAAGCAGTTTTAGATAAAAATGTAGATAAAGAAGGTCAGTGGTACTCTTTAGCATTGCAACCTTTAAAGAAAGTACATTTATATTCCGCAAGTTTTGTAAATGGCTATTCTAATCGTATTGGTGATATTAAAGAAATACAAAACTTATCCTTTTTGGCGCTTTTAATTTTGGTGATTGCCTGTGTAAATTATATGAATTTAATGACAGCGCGTTCTCGTAAAAGGGCAAAAGATGTTGGAATCAATAAGACTTTGGGAGCAACTACAAAAAGTTTGGTGTTTCGTTTTTATGCTGAAACAGGTCTAGTTACATTAATCGCACTTGTTTTAGGTGTTTTAGTCGCAATTGCATTCATTCCTGTTTTTAATCTTATTACAGAGCAGCAGTTGAATATGGCCTTGCTTTTAAAAACTGAACTATATATGGGCTTACTTATTTTTTGGGTGGTAACTACACTCTTTGCGGGTTCGTACCCTGCATTTTATCTGTCGAGATCATCGGCAAAGGAAGCTTTGAATCCAGACTTTAAAAGCGGCGGTGGAATTCTAAATATTAGAAAGGGCTTGGTGATATTACAATTTGCGGCATCTGTAATTCTTATTGTTGGGGTTATCGTTATTTATCAGCAAATACAATATATGCAGAACCAAAAGTTGGGCTATGAACCCGAAAATACGGTTGCTATTTCTACTACAGGCATTCAGGCAAAAGAAAAAACAACGGCCTTAGTGCAAGAATTTAAAACATTGAGTAGTGTTTCTGAATCCTCTTTAGCACAGGGTTTCCCAGGTAATACGGTAAGCGGGCGAATGTTGTTTAAAAGTGAAAATGATGAGAATGGTATGCAACTTAGAACGAACCGTGTAGATGCTGAGGTTATTGATATATTGAAATTGAAATTACTGGCAGGAAAGAATTTGCCTAAAGTGAAGCAAGAAGGCGACACACTGATTGATGTAGTTCTTAACAAAAAGGCAATTGATTATTTAGGGTATACACCAGAAGAGGCCATTGGTAAAAAGGTGTCTATAGGAGGTTTTAGTAGTGATACTAGTATTATAGGTGTTGTTGATGATTTTAATTTTGAATCGCTACACCAACCCATAGGAGGTTATGCCTTTCATAATGCTAAAACCGAATCAAAGTCTTTTGCCTTAGTTCGTTTTAACAGTGCATCGTTGGCGAGCATTATAGGTCAACTAGAATCAAAATTCAAAAAAGTCGCTCCCGAATCTTCCTTTGAGTATGTTTTTTTAGATAAAAATTTAGAACGGCTATATGCTCAAGAACGAAAAACAGCTACGATGGGACTTATATTTTGTGGGCTGGCTATTTTTATTGCCTGTTTAGGACTTTTTGGTCTTGCGGCATTTACTGCAGAGCAACGTAAAAAAGAGATTGGGGTGAGAAAGGTCTTAGGAGCGACTGTTATGAATATAACCCAAATGCTTTCTAAAGATTTCGTGAAATTAGTATTAATTGCGCTTACGGTTGGTTTTCCTATTGCATATTGGTTAATGAATGAATGGCTTCAAAAATTCGCATATCGTATAAATATAAGTGTTGGAACATTTTTGATTGCGGGTTTATCAGCTTTGCTAATAGCACTCTTTACAGTTAGTTTTCAATCGATACGAGCTGCATTAATGAATCCGGTTAAAAGTTTACGGTCAGAGTGAAACATTTAAGTATAAATTGACTCTTTATATAAAAATGAAATAAAATCAATCATCAAAAAACACTAATCATGTTCAAAAACTATTTAAAAATTGCCTGGCGAAATCTTTGGAAAAACAAAGGGTATACCTTTATAAATGTTGGCGGTCTTGCTTTGGGTATGGCCGTTACGTTAATTATCGGGCTTTGGATATTAGATGAACAATCGTACAATGATTATTTTAAGAATAAGGATAAAATTGCCCAGGTCTTTCAATCACAAACTTTTAATGGAGAAACAGGAACAGGTCCTGCGATACCTAGACCATTAGAAAAAGCATTGCGCGATGGCTATTCGGACAATTTTAAACATTTGATTATGTGTTCTTGGACCAATGATCACTATTTAAAATACGGAGATAAGAGTATATCGAGACCAGGTAATTATATGCAACAAGAAGGGCCAGAACTTTTTGGTCTAGAAATTATTAAAGGGGATAAAGACGGACTACGAGAAATCAATTCCATCATGTTATCTTCATCTACTGCCGAAGCACTTTTTGGTAACGAAGATCCGATTGGCAAAACGGTAACGGTAAGTAACGAGCACAAGTTAAATGTGAGCTCTATTTATAATGATATTCCGGTCAACAATACTTTTAATGATACTGAATTCATTATCCCTTGGGAAAAGTATTTAGCGAACAATGAATGGATACGAAATGCGGAAGACCAATGGGGAAACAATTCTTTTCAAATGTTTGGTCAATTAGCGGATAACACCACTTTTGAACAGGTTACGAATAGCATCAAAAACGTAAAGAAAGACCTTAATGAAGATACTGCTCAGTTCAATCCACAGATTTTTCTTTTTCCAATGAAAGATTGGTACCTAAGAGGCAATTTTGAGAATGGTAAACAAGTTGGTGGTCGCATAAAGTATGTTTGGCTTTTTGGTATTATTGGAGCTTTTGTGTTGCTTTTAGCTTGTATCAATTTTATGAATTTAAGTACGGCAAGATCTGAGAAACGAGGTAAAGAAGTGGGTATTAGAAAATCGATTGGGTCACAACGAGGACAATTAATTTATCAGTTTTTAAGTGAGTCTTTTTTGGTTGTTTTATTTGCTTTTTTCTTAGCCATGTTACTTGTTATGTTGTCCCTAAATGGATTTAATGATTTATCAAAAAAGGAAATTTCTTTTCCATGGGATAATGGTATTTTTTGGTTAGTGTCTTTAGTATTCATTTTATTTACATCCTTATTGGCAGGTAGCTATCCAGCTTTATATCTATCTTCTTTTAAGCCCGTCGATGTTTTAAAAGGCACGTTTAAGTCCGGTAAATATGCTGGTTTGCCTAGAAAGATATTGGTTGTGGTTCAGTTTACAGTCTCTGTAGCCTTTATCATTGGTACGGTAATAGTAATGCAGCAAATAAACCACGCAAAGAACCGCCCAGTTGGGTATGATAAGGAAGGACTTATACAGATACCAACGTTCAGTCAAGATTTCGTTGGAAAATATGATTTAATGCGGTCGGAGTTTATAGGCTCGGGCTCCGTTGTAGAAATGTCTACATCTAGCAGTCCTACTACACAAATATGGTCTAATAGGGGAGGATTTACATGGGATGGTAAACCAGAAGGATTTCAAGAAGATTTAGCTTGGACAGAAGTTTCATCTGAGTATGCTAAATCTCTTAATCTCAAAATAGTAGAAGGGCGAGATTTTTCAAGGGACTTTGCCACTGATTCGTTGGGCGTATTAATCAACGAAACCGCAAAAAAGTATTTGGGTATGGAGAATCCGATAGGTCAGCTTTTACGAGATGACGATGACGAAGATCCAGGACCGCCACTAAAAATTATTGGTGTAGTACAAGATATGATTACCCAATCTCCTTATGAACCTGTAAAGCAGGGCGTTTATGTTTATGATAGGTTCAACAATGCCAGTTATTATAATCTTAGGCTGAACCCAAATCAAAGTGCAACCCAGAATATTGTCGAAATTGAAAGAGTTTTTAAAGAGCATTTTCCAGATATACCTTTCGAATATGAATTTATAGATGGTCAGTACGGTGAAAAATTTGCATCAGAAGAGCGTATCGGTACACTTTCAGGAGTTTTTACTGCGCTTGCCATATTGATTAGTTGCTTGGGTCTTTTCGGCCTCACATCATTCGTGGCTGAACAACGAAAGAAAGAGATAGGGGTAAGAAAAGTATTGGGGGCTAGTATTTTTAATGTTTGGAATATGCTGTCTAAAGACTTTTTAAAATTGGTGATTATTTCATGTTTTATCGCCATACCGATATCATATTATGTAATGAACGGATGGCTGCAAGAATATCCGTATAGAGTTATATTACAATGGTGGATTTTTGCATTGGCCATAGTGGGAGCTATGTTGGTAACCGTTTTAACCGTAAGCTTCCAAGCAATTAAGGCAGCCAAGGCTAACCCAGTGAAAAGTTTGAGAACGGAGTAAAATGGGAATGTTAAGACATCAATCAAATCAAAAATAATAATGAATTCAGTAAAAACTTATCTGCGGCACCTTTTAAAGAATAAATTATACACGGGCATCACGGTTTTAGGTTTTGCTATTTCACTGACATTCGTTTTGCTCTTAAGCGTCTATATTCAAAATGAGCTTTCAGTTGATGATTTTCATGTAAATAAAGATAGAATATATCGATTGGAGAATGAAACCGTCGATTTTTCTCCTCCTATAGCAGAAGATCTCAAGAATAGTATTCCCGAGGTTGAAGATTTTACAAGGGTATATAATGAATCAGGAAGGATATCGGCAAATGATGGTCAAAAAGTAAAGTTTGATTATCTAGGCGTAGATGCTTCGTTTTTCAATATTTTTTCTTTTCCTCTTTTAAAAGGAGAGGCTAATGATGTTCTCCAAACAGCCAACGGTATTGTATTGTCTAAGGCAATTGCACTAAAACTATTTGGTTCTGTAGATGTAATTGGAAAGACCGTTTTTATAGATACAAATACGGCGTTTATGGTTACGGGTATTATGGAAGATATCCCAGAAAATACTCATTTTGCCCCACAGGATGCCCTAGTCAATTTAAAAGCGTTTAAAGATTTATGGGGTTTTGAAACAATTATGAAAGAATATGGTTGGTGTTCTATAAGCATCTATTTTTTGGAAAAACTAAATTCAGATTTACCTGCAAAAGCACCGGAAATACTAAAAAAATTTAAAAAAGATTTTTGGTTGTATACAGAGGGCTGGGCTACTACGGTAGAATTTACACCATTAAAGGATATATATTTTAGCTCAAAAGAAGGGAGTGGAACTAAAAGTACTAGCAAAACCTTAATTTCGGTATTGTCAGTAATTGTGCTGCTTATTTTATTACTAGCAGTAGGCAATTATATTAACCTTACCATGGCCCAATCTACCTTTCGTGGGAAAGAAGTAGCCATTAAAAAGTTATTAGGAAGCTCCAAGAGACAATTGATTTTTCAATTTATAGGGGAATCAGTTTTTCTGTGTTTTGTTGCGGTAATATTATCACTATTACTGGCAAAAGTGGTGGAGCCATATTTTGATTCGTTATTGCATACCCACTTACATCTTAATGATAATTTGAACTTAGCTAACTTGATTATCTTGATTGGTGTTTTTGGTTTGATAGGGCTTTTATCGGGTATAGTGCCAGCTTTTAAAATTTCCAGTTTTAAACCTATTGAAGTAGTTAAAGGAAGTTTAAGAACTAAAGCTAAAAGTATTTATGGCAAAGTGTTTATCACCTTTCAGTATACGGTAACTATTGCTCTTTTGGCTTGTAGTTGGATTATTTTAAAACAAACACATTTTTTACGCAATCAAGATTTAGGCTTTCAGAAAAATAATATCGTTCATTTAGATTATTTGAGTTCAACCGATAAAAAGACTGATATAAAAAATGCCCTTTTACAGATACCAGGAGTAGATGATGTTTCTATAACTTGGCAAAGTCCATTAAGTGGAGGAAGCAACCAAACTTTTGAGAATGATGGAAAATCTTTGAGCTTTCAGGAATTTGCGGTAGACTCCTCTTTTTTCAAAGTTTTTGATATTAAAGTAAAAGCTACTAATGTGGCTTATTCTGAAAAGGGTATGTATCTAAATGAAACAGCACTAAAAGAGTTGAGTCTTACCAAGGATGCGGTATCTTTTAAAATGGAAGAAAACGAAATCCCCATTCTAGGGATTGTCAATGATTTTAATTTTAAAGAGTTGCGAAGCCGAATTGGTCCATTGATGCTTAGACAACAAACGAAAGATTTTCAGGCAGGCGATATATTCATAAAGGTCAACAGGAACAACAGCTTTGAAACTGCAGATAAGATTAAGGCGATGTACGCAAGTTTGATTGATAACGCAGAATTTGATGTACAGTTTATTGATGACACCATTAATCAATGGTATGAGAAAGACGAACGAACCGGTAAAATCATTGGTTATTTCACCGTCCTTTCATTTATTATTTCTGCTATGGGAATTTTGGGTATGTCTACATTTTACATGCAACAACGTAAAAAAGAAATCGGAATACGAAAGGTAAATGGAGCAAAAATTGGGCAAATCCTTACACTTTTAAACAAAGATTTTCTTAAATGGGTGGTTTTGGCCTTTGCAATAGCAATTCCTATTTCTTGGTATGTAATGAACATCTGGCTAGAAGGTTTTGCATATAGAACAACTATGAATTGGTGGATTTTTGCTTTGGCAGGGATTATTGCCTTGACAATAGCTTTGCTTACGGTAAGCTGGCAAAGTTATAATGCAGCAAGGGTCAATCCAGTGAAAAGTTTGAGAACGGAATAACTGGACTAAACTTAGAGGAAAGGCCGTTTAATATGAAATACTGCTTTAAACTTTTGTCAAGTCGAGAATTACAAACTACTGCTTCTCCGCTCAATAGGGAGGAATAATAATAATTAGAATTTTTAGCTAGTATTGTTAAAATAAATAAGGTGATTCAATTGTTTGTCTTGAGGTGGTTGAAGGTGCAAATTTTTAGTAATAGTACTATTAAGTCTACCAACAAGACTAATAATACACTGTAAAATTATTATACAAAAACTGTCCAAAAATTTTACATTACTGAGTTTCGTCTCATCAAAAATTTAGTATAACTATCAGATTTACAATAGGTTGTAATTATGGCATGAAAATCGATTTCAGTTAGCCGTGAACAAGCGGATAATTTTTGAAGACCGTAGTTTTTTTTGTTATAATTAACAGATTTCCTTTTTCAAGGAAATGACCAAAAAAGATACTGATGCTACTGAACCACCTAAAACTATCGCTACGGAATCTCTGGAAAAACAGAACGCTTTCCTTTCTTAATCTTTTAGGGCTAAGTATAGGTGTTGGTAGTGTATTAACACTCATGTTTTCTGTGTATGCCTATTATGTGGCAGATAACATTATTCCAGAACAAGAGTATATCTATTACCTAAAAACACATTTGAACGATGGCAATGATTATAATGAAGCCGTATATCCTTTATTGGATAAGATAAAGAGCACATCGCCAGAGGTAGTAGCGGGTACCCACCTACATGGCTGGGGTAATATATGGTTAGAAGTTGGGGATAGGGAATTTCAAAATACAACGACTTATGGCGACCCTGAATTTTTTGAAGTTTTTAGATTGCCTTTAAAATATGGTGATCATAATACCGCCCTTAAAGAAAAGTATTCTATCGTTTTAACTG
The DNA here is from genome assembly GCF_963977385.1 of uncultured Maribacter sp. Classification (GTDB taxonomy): domain Bacteria; phylum Bacteroidota; class Bacteroidia; order Flavobacteriales; family Flavobacteriaceae; genus Maribacter. The sequence goes on from NZ_CAXBOU010000001.1 coordinate 685,336, forward strand.
ATAAGGTAAGTAAGCAACTTTTCGGAGAAGAAAACCCGGTAGGTAGAAACTTAAAGGCGGCAGACACATTAAATCTTACCATTACAGGTGTATTAGAGCCAATAAGTCCGTATTCCTCATTTAGATTGGGTGTTTTGCTGCCGAATACACTCTTAAAGGATAATCCTAATTTTAAAGAACAGACCAATTGGGATAATAGTTTTTCACCAATATTCTTAAAACTTGCCCCAGAAACAGATATTGCATTATTTGAAAAGAAAGTGGGCAAATTGGTAAAGGAGAATTATGCAGACCCAACCGTAATTTCAAGAATGGAAGTTATTCCGCATTCAGAAGTTCGGATGGATTCTATACCTGTAGTCGAAATAATTATTGCTGGTAATATTGCAACATCTTTTTTTGTGTTACTTCTTGTTCTCGTTAACCTTCTTAACTTAAATACCTCTACTATGTTTCGTAGAACGAAAGATATTGCAGTTCGAAAAATATTGGGAGGTAGCAGTAAAGGAGTAATCACCCAGTTTTGTTTAGAAAATGGAATTTTGGTATTGTTATCCATAATAATTTCTGGTGCGCTCTTTTTCGGGGTCTTATTGCCAAAAATGAACGATGTTTTTGGAGCCGATTTTGGTGAGATTAATTTCAGCCTTGCAAATGACTACCCTGTAGTATTAGGGGCTATTGTTTTAGGTGTTTTGGTTACGTTAGTGGTAGGTATATTACCTACATTACGGTTTACTTCATTACCGGTTTCACAGGGCATTAAAGGAAAAATAGATAGTGCCAAGGGGAGTTTTATTTTACGAAATTCATTTATCATTCTTCAGTTTTCTATTGCCATCCTTTTTATCTGTGTTGCTATTATTTTAAATAGTCAAATTGGGTTTATGAAAAAGGCTGATTTGGGTTTTGAGCGAGATAATGTGGTTGTGGGCAACATCGACCTCGATTATAAGAACATGGATGCCGCCAACTCTAGCTTTAAAGCGCTGTTAAATGATTTAGAGGCCAATCCGTATGTAACGAATGTTAGTACTAGTCAGTCAATTCCGTCTGACTATTATTTCAATTATACCAGATTTTTCGACCCAAATACAGACACCGATGTACGTCTTCGACGCTCCTATACAGATGCAGGCTACCTTAAAACACTTAAAATTCCGCTTATAGAAGGCAGGGATTTTAATAGTGATATTGACAATGGGGATGAGCAACCGGTCATTATCAACCGTAGTGCAATGGAAGCTTTTGGTTGGACATCCATAGAAGGAAAACGTTTGAAGTCCAAGAACAGCGATTTTATAGGCAACCCAATTGTTGGTGTAATGGAAGATTTTCACTATCAAGATTTGCAGAATACTGTAGAACCTTTAGTACATTATTATAGAGATGAAGAGAATTTAGCAGCACATCGTTACCTCTCTGTTCGGGTTATTGATGGTCAGGAAAAAGCAATAAAAAGTATAATAGCCAATGCCTTTGCTAAAATAGATTCCAGGAAAAATTATGCCCAAAGCGACTTAAGTGAAAAAGTAAGCGGACAATACCGCCTAATCGACGGCATGTTGAAAACTGTAAACGTGGTTGCATTATTGACAATTTTTATATCCTGTTTAGGCATGTTCGGGCTTATATCATTTATGGCAAAAAGAAGGATTAAAGAAATAGGTATACGTAAAGTTTTAGGAGCAGGCGTATTTAAAATAGTGGTATTGCTTTCGAAGGACTATATAATACTTGTAGGTATTGGAGCTTTAATCGCTTTCCCAATTGCTTGGTATATGATGAGGGCATGGTTGGGTAGTTTTGCATATAGTATTTCAATTCAATGGTGGATGTTTGCTTTGGCAGGATGTATTGCATTCTGCATAACAGCATTCACATTGGGCATTCAAGCAATAAAATCAGCAACCGCCAATCCTGTAAAAAGCTTGAGAACAGAATAAATCATCAATCAAAAAATCATTAAAATGTTTAAGAACTATCTAATAATTGCTTGGCGAAATTTAATAAAAGATAAAACGAATACTAGTTTAAATGTAATTGGTTTATCTGTTGCTTTTGCGGTTGCCATATTATTAGGAATGGCAGCAATGTATCAACTTTCGTATGATGGTTTTCATACCAATGGAGATGCTATTTATAAAGTTGTACGTACAGAACAAACTCCTAAAGGGCCAAAAGCAGGTACTGCTCAACCAGCACCTTTAGCTCCGGCATTAAATACTGAGGTGCCTGGGGTGAAGCGCATAACTCGATGTGTAGAAGATGGCACGCTTGCGCTTTATAATGACAAAGAGATAAGTATGGATATCATTTGGGTAGACCAAGAATTCTTTTCCATGTTCAGCTTCCCTATTCTTACTGGTAATGAAAATAAGCCTTTGGCAGATTTAAATTCGGTAGTGGTTACGCAAGACGGAGCAAAGAAATTATTTGGGTCAACCGATGTTATTGGAAAAACGTTTAACATGTTGGTAAATGGAATAGAAAAACCATTTACGGTAAGCGCTGTCGCGAAAGATATTGTACCACAAAGCAATTTAGATTTTCAAATAGCTGCTCGTTTTGAAAGTCATAGAGAGTATAATGAGGGTAAAGAGGAGTGGGATAGACAATATCATGCGGTGTATGTAGAGCTTGAAGAAGGCATCACGGCATCGGTTTTCGAAAAAAGCAGCGAACCCTTTATTGATCTTCATTATGGTGAAGGTATAGATCGTTTAAAGAGGGATGGCGCAACGGCAGATGAAAACGGACGCTTTATAAATCTTAAACTGGTTCCGCTAAAAGATGTGCATTTTGCTAGTTTTAAAAACGGACTTGTTGAGGTGAGTAGAAGTAGGCCATACCTCATTTTTGGTATTGCCTTATTAATCTTGTTCATCGCCTGTGTCAACTATATAAATATGAGTATAGCTAAGACAACGAAACGCCTTAAAGAAATAGGGATGCGCAAAACCTTAGGGGCACAAAAGCAGCAACTATTTTTTCAATTTTGGAGCGAAAGTCTGTTTGTTTTTCTAATATCCATTAGTATAGGTGTGGTGTTGAGTTTTGTCTTTTTAAATGATTTTAAATCAATCTTCAACGCACAGATATCTTCAGAAATGCTTTTATCGTCTATGTTTTTAATAGGACTTTTACTAACGGTTCTTGTAATTACCATGGTGGTTGGTGGATACCCTGCACTATTAATGAGCCGTTTAGGTACGATTCAGTCTTTAAAAGGAAAGTTGGAATCTTCAGGTAGTAATCAGGTTAGAAATGTACTTATGGTGTTTCAATTTGGTATAGCGATTCTTATGATTGTTGGGACTTTGGTTTTATGGGGTCAAATTGATTATATGCGGAATAAGGATTTAGGTTTTGATAAAGAACAGGTGGTCTCCTTTCCATTAAACGGTAAGCGTAATAGTCACGATATGGTAGAATTGTTACGTGATGAGCTGAATGGTAATCCAGATATTCTCTCCGTTAGTGGAGCCGATAGTAATTTGGGCTTGGGAAAAGATGGCGGTAGATCTTCTAGCGGAATCGGATTTGAATATAAAGGTCGTATCGTGATGACAAATTTTTTAGTGGTAGATCATGAATATATTCAAACGTTAGGATTGAAAATCGCTGCTGGACGAAATTTTGAGAGTGCCGCCGATAGTCTTGGTGTGGTCATCAACGAATCAATGGCAAAAGAATTAGGGGAACAAGACCCGTTAACATCACAATTGGAAATTGAGGACGGCGTTTTCTATCCGGTCCTGGGGGTAGTAAAAGATTATAATTTTAACAATTTGGATAGGGCCATTGCACCCATGACCTTTTTTATGAGTAGGCAACAAGACCTTTCGTATGGTTTTGTAAAAGTTTCCCCAACCAATATGCCCAATTCTTTTGCTGTTTTAGAAACAGTGTGGAACAAACTAGAACCTAATGCAGAATTCTTAGGCTCCTTTATTGATGAGAACATCGACAGAACATTTAAACAAGAAGAAACAACGGCCAAAATGATTGCAAGTGGTTCTATAATAGCAATTTTGTTAAGTTGTATGGGGCTCTTCGCAATGTCTTTGCTAATTGTTTCACAGCGTACCAAAGAAATAGGCATTAGAAAGGTGGTAGGGGCAAGTGTAACTTCAATTGCTTATATCTTAACCAAAGATTTTTTAAAATTGGTGTTGGTTGCCTTTGTAATTGCTTCACCAATTGCTTGGTGGGCAATGCGCGAATGGCTACAAAACTATGCTTATAGAATTGAACTAAGTATTTGGTATTTTGTAGGTGCAGGTACTATTGCCGTGCTTATAGCTATGCTGACAATTGGTTCGCGAACCATAACGGCAGCAAGGGCCAACCCGGTGAAAAGTTTACGAACGGAGTAATGGCTCAAATTTTAACGAACAAGCAAAAACTATAAAGAATGTTACTACAACTAAACAATATTTTCAAATGGGTGCAGCAAGGCGGTCAGCGTATATTCTTGCTGAAAGATGTAAATCTTGAAGTAGAAGAAGGAGAGTTTATTTCCATTATGGGGCCCTCGGGTTCGGGGAAATCAACATTGCTTAATGTAATTGGCATGTTAGATACTTTTGATGAAGGTGAGTATGATTTTTTAAGTGAATCAGTACATACCTTAAAAGAGAAATACCGTTCTAATTTGTACAAAGAATATATAGGGTTTGTATTTCAATCCTATCATTTACTGGATGAGCTTACCGTAGAAGAAAATTTAGAAATGCCCCTGTTATATAAAAAAGTTAAGGGCTCGGAACGTAAAGCGTTGGTTGCAGATATGTTAGACCGATTTAATATTGTTGGTAAAAAGGATTTGTTTCCTACCCAATTAAGTGGTGGCCAGCAACAATTAGTTGGTGTGGCTCGTGCATTGATAGGAAAGCCAAAGTTGATTTTGGCAGATGAACCTACCGGAAACCTAAACTCTCAACAGAGTGAGGAAATCATGGAACTTTTTCAAAAACTGAATAGAGAAGACGGAGTCACCATAATTCAAGTTACCCATTCAGAAAAAAATGCCGAATATGGTTCAAGAATCATCAACCTTTTAGATGGAAGAAAGATTTGATTTAAGGTTAAATATGGCTAAATGTCAGTTCGAGTGATTTGATTTCAATTTTAATTGAAGACAAATAGTATCGAGAACCTCTCAGTCATAATAGGTTCTCGATACACTAGTTTTCTAATAAAAAGATTGGAAAACTAGCACTCGAACTAATAAGTTTACTAGAATATCGAATCTAATCCGTATACCCTTTAGGATGCATTTCATCAAACGCTGTATGGTCTTGAAAAGCTTTCGCCAATAAAAGCACACTAGCTTCATCATACAAATTACCGACAAGGGTAATGCTTGTAGGGTGTTTTTCTTTGTCTAATCCTGTAGGAATAGCTATAACAGGATGTCCGGTAAGGTTTGTAATTATTAATTGCCTATTTCCAAAAGTAGGGGAAATAAGAATGTCATAATCTTTCATGATCACTTCCATTTTTTCTATTAGAACCTGTCGGTGTCTATTGGCTTGTAAATATTCTACTGCAGGTATAAAGCGAGCTTGGCGTAATGAATTTGCCCTTGAGCGTTGATCTTGTTCAACCATTTTATCAACATCACCTGAGCGAACTAAATCATCAAAAAATGCACCTGCTTCAGCCCTTAAAATCACATCAAAACTTTTATAAGGTAAGTCTTCTGGTAATTCAACTGCGTTTAGAGTGAGTCCCATTTCTTTGAATGTTTCCAAAGCTTTTTCCAAATTGACTTTACTTAGTGAAGTATCTTTTTCAATATCTTTTTTGAGGTACCCAATACGAAGAGATTTATAATCTTTGTTAGGTTCAAATCCGTCAGGGTAATCAGTTGTAGAACCATCTTTAGGGTCTTTGCCTGTGATTACACTATATACAATAGCACAATCTTCAGCACTTCTTGCCATTGGTCCCACCTTATCCATAGACCAACTCAAACTCATTACACCATGTCTACTAACTCTTCCATAGGTTGGTCGTAAGCCAGTAATACCATTGCGATTACTGGGTGAAGTAATAGATCCTAATGTTTCAGTACCCAATGCAAAAGGGACTAAACCTGCAGAGGTGGCAGAACCAGAACCTGCAGATGAACCTGTTGCTCCTTGCTCGGTGTCCCAAGGATTTTTTGTTTTTCCATCGAACCAAACATCACCACGAGCAAGAGACCCAGAAACGAGTTTGGCAATTAATATTCCACCGGCATTTTGTAATTTTTCGACGACGGTTGCTGTCATTTCAATTTGTTGGTCTCGGTAAGGTTCAGCGCCCCAAGTAGTTTTATACCCCTCAACGGCCATTAAATCTTTAACTCCGTATGGTATGCCGTGTAAAATTCCACGGTAATTACCACCAGCTAATTCGGCATCTAATTTCTTAGCTTGCTCCAATGCCATTTCCTCGGTAATAGTAATGGTGCATTGTAAAACAGGGTCATATTTTTTTAATCGTGCTATGAAAAATTCGGTTAATTCTAAAGAACTTATTTTTTTACTTTTGATTAATGAAGCTAGCTGTGGAATGGTGTAAAAAGCTAAATCATTCACATTTTCAGGTAGCTGAACATTTTCTGGAATTTCCCAATCTGGAAATCCAGCTTGTGGTTTCGGTGAGAAGTTTAATGGTAAAGGGTTGAACCGGATAGCAGGAAAAACATCATTACTTAGTGTATATTTTCGTAAAGAATCAAACCCTTCTTTATTGCGTTTTAAGTATGGATAAAGGGTATCGACATATTTTTTATCAAAATCGAGGCCTAATATTTTTTGCGATCGTATTACATCTTTTTTAGAAAATTCAGATTTTGAACTAGAGCAGGCAACGGACATTAATACTATAATAGAGCTTAATGCGAAAAATTGAATTGTTTTTTTTGTAGGTAGGTACATGAAAGGTAGAATTTTTAATAGTGTTCTAAATTACGGTTTTTGTCTAGTTTCTATTCTTGTCTATTGCATAAATTAATAAGAAATGAATTTATAGTAATAACAGGTTCTGTTTATAATGGCATCTTCATTTTCAATACATGAACTTCCTAATCTCCCATCTAAGGATTATCTTTGTTGTTTAGAATGAATTTATATAATGAAGATAGATAAAAAGGACATTTTGAAGGCTTTGGAACATATTACGGTTCCTGGTGAGGGTCAGAATATGGTTGAGAGTGGTGCAGTTACCAATATCCAGATTTTTGGCGATGAGGTTGAGGTCGACATTACCATTACAAACCCGAGTTTACAGGCGCGTAAAAAGACAGAGGTAGAGATTTTAAAGATTATTCATAAAGAAGTTTATGAAAAGGCAAAAATTAAAATCAATGTTAAGGTCGATGCCCCTGCTGTAAAGCCGAAAGTGAATGAGATAAAAGGTAAGGTTATACCCGGTATTTCTAATATTATAGCGGTAGCTTCAGGTAAAGGTGGGGTAGGTAAATCAACTGTTACAGCTAACTTGGCAGTTACTTTGTCTAAAATGGGTTTTAAGGTCGGTTTGTTAGATGCCGATATTTATGGCCCATCGATGCCAATTATGTTCGATGTGGCTAATGAAAAGCCACTTGCTGTAAATGTAGCCGGTAAATCTAAAATGAAACCTGTTGAAAGTTACGGGGTAAAACTATTATCAATAGGCTTTTTTACACAAAGAGATCAAGCGGTGATTTGGAGAGGGCCAATGGCTTCTAAAGCACTAAATCAAATGATATTCGATGCGCATTGGGGCGATTTAGACTTTATGTTGATTGATTTGCCACCAGGTACAGGCGATATACATTTAAGTATAATGCAAGCTTTACCTATCACAGGAGCAGTTGTGGTTAGTACACCACAAGAAGTTGCTCTTGCAGATGCGAGAAAAGGAGTAGCAATGTTTCAACAAGATTCTATAAATGTGCCAGTGTTAGGTATCATTGAGAATATGGCCTATTTTACACCAGAAGAATTACCCGATAATAAATATTATATATTTGGTAAAGAAGGGGCGAAACATCTTGCAGAAGATTTGAATGTTCCTTTCCTTGGTGAAATACCGCTAGTGCAAAGTATACGTGAGGCGGGCGATGTGGGTAGACCTGCAGCATTACAAAGTGGTACCCTTGTAGAGGCTGCTTTTGAAGAGATTACCAAACAGGTAGTAAGTGAGGTTGTGGGAAGAAATAAGTCACTACCACCAACTGAAGCAATAAAAATTACAACAATGGCGGGATGTTCCGCTGTTAAGAAAAAATAGATATGACGACGGAAGAACTAACATTGAATGTTGAAAAAGCATTAGAGGAAATCAGACCTTTTTTACAAAGTGATGGAGGTGATATTACATTGATTTCTGTTGAAGAAAATTCCGTAAAAGTAAGATTGGAAGGAGCCTGTGTAGGGTGTAGCGTCAATCAAATGACATTGAAAAGTGGTGTGGAAATGACTATCAAAAAATACGCGCCACAAATTGAAGAGGTAATTAATGTAGTGGGTGTATAACCTGATATATATCATGATTTTTAACCCTATTGATTGATAATTTTGGAGGGTTTTAAAAATAGATTTTTTAATGATTAAGACCGATATACTAATAATTGGTGCGGGACCTACGGGTCTTTTTGCCGTTTTTGAAGCAGGATTATTAAAATTAAAATGCCATCTTATCGATGCGCTTCCTCAAGCAGGTGGACAGTGTTCTGAAATATATCCTAAAAAACCCATATACGACATTCCTGGTTTTCCAGAAGTTCTTGCAGGCGATTTGGTAGATAATCTTATGGAACAGATTAAACCATTTCAGCCAGGCTTTACTTTGGGAGAACGAGCTGAGACAATCAAAAAATTAGATGATGGTTCGTTTGTCGTCACCACAAATAAAGGAACGGAACATAATGCACCCATAGTAGCTATTGCTGGTGGGTTGGGTAGTTTTGAGCCTAGAAAACCGCTATTGGAGAATTTATCAAAATTCGAAGATAATGGGGTTGCTTATATGATTAAGGATCCTGAAGTGTATCGTGACAAGAAAGTAGTTATTGCCGGCGGTGGAGATTCTGCTTTAGACTGGAGTATTTTCTTGGCCGATGTTGCATCGCAAGTAACCTTGGTCCATAGAAGAAATGAGTTTAGAGGTGCTTTAGATTCGGTTGAAAAAGTTCAGGAATTAAAGAATCGAGGTAAAATTAATTTGATTACTCCTGCAGAGATAATCGGTCTTAGTGGTGTTGATAAATTAGAGTCGGTTTTGATTAGAAAAATTTCTGACGCCAAGGAAAATATTGTTTTGGAAGTGGATAATTTTATTCCATTATTCGGACTCTCCCCTAAATTAGGACCTATTGGAGACTGGGGCTTAGAAATAGAGAAGAATGCTATTAAGGTAGATACCTTCGATTATCAAACCAATATACCTGGTATTTACGCAATTGGTGATGTAAATACATATCCTGGCAAATTAAAACTTATTCTATGTGGCTTTCATGAAGCAACATTAATGTGCCAAAGTGCCTACCAAAAAATATTTCCGGATAAAAAATACGTATTAAAGTATACTACCGTTGGGGGTGTTAGTGGTTTTGATGGAAGTGTAAAAGAAGCACCAAAAGCGGTGATTAAAGCGATTAACTAAAATGACAGATATAAAATTAAAAATTACAGATAGAGAAGGTGTCACCCATGAAATTGATGCCCCAACCGATATGAATATGAATCTTATGGAAGTGGTTCGTTCTTACGAATTAGCACCAGAAGGTACAATTGGTATTTGTGGCGGTATGGCAATGTGTGCTTCTTGCCAATGTTATATAAAGTCTGATCATGAGCTGCCAGAAATGTCTGATGATGAGGAAGCAATGCTTTCTGAAGCGTTTAATGTGAAGGATAATTCACGTTTAGGCTGCCAACTACACATCTCTGAAGATATGGATGGTTTAGAGGTGGAATTAGCTCCAGAAGAAGCTTAATACGTCATTATGAGGAGTTTTTAGTGAAGAAGTTAATATGCTTAAAGATAGTCGCCTTAAATATTGGAAAGACTGCAAGTATAGTTTTCTAAATATAATTTAATAGTTGCATGTGTTAAGAAATGAAAATTGCAAATAAGGTTTTGTCGATTTTAATTATTCTTATCAACTTTTATTTTTTGCCATTTACTATTAAAAATCTTGGAGGCCCAATGATATGGACTTTCAATTATTCCACTCTCTCTTTCAATTAATGTTTTATTGATTAGTGCCTTCCTTATATTTAAATATAGGTTCAGTAAGAGTTTCTTGCTGCTTGTAATTAATGGGATTGGCTTAATATGGGGATTGTTTTTGTTATGGTTATTATTGACTGTTCCAATAATGGATTGAGAAGATAGATTTTTAATTTTACCATCAACCAAATTAAATTCTCGCCTGATACGTAAACAGATTATAGTATCTGCCTTCAGTAGCAATAAGTTCGTCATGCGTGCCTTGTTCTGCAATTTTACCGTTTTCGATCACTAATATTTGGTCAGCTTTTCTAATGGTACTTAAACGGTGCGCAATTACAAAAGTGGTTCGGCCTTTAGTAAGTTCTGCCAAACTTTTTTGAATCAGTGCTTCACTTTCTGTGTCTAAGTTAGAAGTGGCTTCATCCAATATTAAAATTCTAGGGTTAGCCAATACCGCTCTGGCAATTGCAATTCGTTGTCGTTGTCCGCCAGATAATTTAACGCCTCGTTCACCAATCAAAGTTTCCAATCCATCTTCAAAACGGTCTGTAAATTCATTTACATAAGCTGCTTTTACAGCGGCAGTCAATTCTTCTTCAGTAGCATCTGGTCTAGGGAAAAGAATGTTTTGGCGAATTGTACCTTCAAAAAGAAATTCGTCTTGTAAAACAACACCTAAATGTTTTCTGAAACTACTCAGGTTTACTTTGGCTATATCTTCGCCATCAACAGTTATGCTTCCTGATTGCGGATTCAAGAAAGTAGCGGCCAAACCGGCAATCGTACTTTTTCCTGAACCAGAACTACCAACTAGCGCAACAACTTCGCCCGATTTCGCTTCAAAACTTATGTTATGTAGAACTTCTTTGTCTTCTTCATAGGCAAAGGACACATCGTTAAAAATAATATTGCCTTCTAAATTTTTAAGAATTTCGGTACGGTTTTCTTCGTCAGATTCAGGAGTCATATTCATTAACTCTTCGGTACGGTCTAGTCCCGCTAAAGCCTCTGTCAATTGACTTCCAATATTGCTCATCTGAACTATAGGTGCTACCATAAGGCCTAATAAGAATGTGAAGGTCAAGAAATCACCAATGGTTAATTCGCCCATCATTATTTTATATCCTCCGATTCCCATAATCCCAGTAGTTGCTAATCCCAATAAAAAAGTAGATGAACTTGTCATGAAAGCAGTTGCCGTTAAACTCTTCTTTACATTTTGAAATAATCGATCAACTCCTTCTTCAAAGATTTTATTTTCTTGCTCTTCGGCATTAAAACCTTTAATAACTCGAACACCGCCTAAAGTTTCGGTTAATCTACCGGTTACTTCGGCATTTATTTTACCTCTATTTCTAAAAATAGGGCGTATAACTTTAAATGCCTTTAAGGCTATTAAAGCAAAAACAGCCAAGGGTATCAAGGTGAAAATAGTCATAGTCCAGCTAATACGAAGCAATAAAATCAAGGACACAACTGCAGTAATGGTACCTCCAACTAATTGCACTAATCCTGTGCCAATTAAATTGCGAACACCTTCAACATCACTCATAATACGAGAAACCAATGCCCCAGATTTAGTATTGTCGAAAAATCGAATAGGTAATGAAAGAACTTTCTTTTGTACCTGAGCCCTAAGTTCTGATATTAAATATTGTGCCTGAACACTTAAAATTTTTGTTAGTAAAAAGGAAGTAACAGATTGTACTAAAATTGCCAAGCCAACAGAAAGTACTAAGATTTTCAGAAGTTCAACATTTTTGTTCGGGATAATATCATCCATTAAATATTTAAGGGATAGAGGTGCCACAAAACTCGCAGCTTTACTGATAACGATTAGTAGAAGACCTATAAATACTAGCTTTCGCCTTGGCCAAATAATTGTTTTAAATGCGGAAAGTATAGTTACTTTTTTTTCGGACATGAAAAGTTGATTTTAAAAGTCTGCAAGTTACTTTAAATCTAAGGATATGATGGTTTCGTAATACGATTTTGAAATTGATGCAGAGTATGGATAAAGGTTTTTATATTTGAATATCAATACTATGCAATTTATGCGCAATTCTATACTCCTACTTATTTTATTGGTTTTCACAATTACTACGAATGCACAGCAACAATACTATGAGCTAAAGAATTTTGTAACCGATAGCGCGCATATTTTTGATAAAAATCAAGTTGAAACTTTAAATCAGAGACTGGTAGATTTTGAACAGCAAACTAGTAATCAAGTTTTGGTTGTAACCATAGATGAGCTAGGTTTTGATACAATAGAAAGCTATGCCAATGGTATATTTAATCAAAACGGTATTGGTCATGAGGGAAAGGACAACGGCTTATTAATTTTATTCTCTGAATTAGATAGAGAGGTGAGAATAGAGGTGGGCTATGGTTTAGAGCCTTATATAACAGACGCTGTTGCTTCGAGAATTATTAGAAATACAATGATTCCCAACTTTAAGGAAGAGCGTTACTATGAAGGGATAAATGAAGGTGCTGAGCAAGTTATTGAATTTTTAAATAACCCTGAGGCACTGGCAGAATTCAAACAAGAAATTGAAGAAAGTGAACGAAAAGATGATATGATTGGCTATGGCTTCTTAGGTCTGTTCGTATTGATTTTTGTAGTCGTAGGTGGCTTTGCCTTTTTTAAGAGTTACAGGAATATCATTGAAGTTTTTAGAGGAGTTTTTATGGGTAAACTTGGAGTTTTGCCTGGTATTTTTATGCTTCTCGGTGGTTCTATTTCTACTGTGGTTGGACTTGTATTTATGATGGGTCCGGTTACAGTGGCGTATAGTATATATGCATCAAATCATTTTCTGATGGAGAAGATTGTTGAAGGTCCATCCATTCTGCTGTGGCTGTTATTACCTTTTTTTGGTATTGCTGCAATCATAGCTTTTATAAAACTTAAAGTGTTGGGTAAAGAAGATTTAAATATCTCTTGGATTAAGAATGATATGACGTATTATAGCAAAACCTTCTCTTCTTCGGGTACACATTCATTTGGTTCAGGCAGTAACTCTTCTGGTGGTAGTTCGAGTTCGTTTTCTGGCGGAGGTGGAAGTTCTGGAGGTGGTGGATCTAGTGGAAGCTGGTAAAATTCAATTACTTTTATATACCTTCAAAAAATCGATAATAGAACATATTATGAACAGAATTATTTACTTGTTAGCTTTTGTATTGATAATGGCCTGTAAGGCTGAGAACACAAAAGCCCCCGTGGTTGAGAAATGGGAAACGCAAGCTGCAAATATTGAAATTATAAGAGATGATTACGGAGTGCCACATATTTATGGTAAAACTGATGCTGATGCAGTATTTGGGTTGCTATATGCACAATGTGAAGATGATTTTAATCGGGTAGAGCAAAATTATATTTGGGCTATTGGTCGGTTGGCAGAATTGGAAGGTGAAGAGGCTTTATATAGTGATTTACGAGCTAAACTGTTCATGAGTGAAGAAGAAGCAAAGGCAAATTATGAGAAGAGTCCCGATTGGTTAAAGAAACTGTGTGATGCTTTTGCTGACGGAGTAAACTATTACCTGTATACCCATCCTGAAGTAAAACCAAAATTACTTACGCATTTTGAGCCTTGGATGCCTATGTACTTTAGTGAAGGTTCTATTGGCGGTGATATTGAGCGAATTTCTACAAAGAAGATTGCTGCATTTTATGAAAGTGATATGGCGCTTCCAGAATTGGAAGAACTACAATTAAAAAGGGAAAAAGAAGCTGAGGAGCCACAAGGTTCGAATGGTATTGCTATCTCCGGAAAATTAACCCAGTCTGGGAATTCGATGTTATTGATTAATCCGCATACCTCATTTTATTTTAGGGGAGAAGTACATGTGGTTTCGGAGGAAGGTTTAAATGCTTATGGTGCGGTAACTTGGGGGCAATTTTTCGTATATCAAGGGTTTAATGAAAAAACTGGGTGGATGCATACATCAACCTATACCGATGTGATGGATGAATTCAAGGAATCGATTGTTAAGAATGATGAGAATTTGTTTTATCAATATGGAGAAGCGCTAAGAGCGGTGGAGTCTGATACGATTAGTTTAAAATATTTGGTTGGAGACCAAATAAAAGAAAAATCGTACCCAGCTTATAGAACTCACCATGGACCTATTACTCATGTTGCGGATGGTCAATGGACCGCTTCTGCCATGATGTGGGAGCCGGTGAAAGCTTTAGAGCAGTCTTTTATTAGAACCAAGCAAAGTGGGTATAAAGGGTTTCGTGAAATGATGGATATCCGCACGAATTCAAGTAACAATACGGTGTACGCCGATGCAGAAGGTAATATTGCTTATTTCCATGGGAATTTTGTTCCTAAAAGAGATGTGTCGTTTAATTATGAAGAGCCTGTAGATGGTAGTAACCCTCAAACAGATTGGCAAGGGTTGCATACAGTAGATGAAAATATTTTGGTATTGAATCCAGAAAATGGATGGATTCAGAATTGTAACTCAACACCTTATACTTCGGCGTTGGAGTTTAGTCCGAAAAAGGAAGACTATCCCAATTATATGTCTAAAGACCAAGAGAATTTTAGAGGAGTGCATGCCATTGAATTATTGACGGATAGAAAAGGATATACAATTGATAGTTTAATTCAATTGGCTCATGACCCATTTTTGCCAGCTTTTAAGGCGTTAATTCCTGGGTTGGTAAAAGCATATGATGCTAGTCCAAAAAAAGAATTAAAAGAAGCGATTGAGGTGTTTCGCAATTGGGACTATAAAACTTCAAAAGAATCTGTAGCGATGACGTTAGCACATTTTTATGGCACGTTAAGTTACCAAAAAGCAGTTCGACCAACGGGACTTAATAGTATGGAGTTGGTAGAATATTGGGGAAGTAATTCTCCTAATACAGAAAAGCTAGCGGTATTTGAAGAAACTACTAAAACGTTAAATGATGATTTTGGAACATGGAAAATACCATGGGGTGAAGTCAACCGATACCAGCGTCTAAATGGTGATGTAAAGCAAGCTTTTAATGATAGTTTGCCAAGTGTAGGTGTAGGTTTCGCATCAGGAACTTGGGGTGCATTAGCCGCTTATGGTGCTAGATATACTGCGCCTGGTGCTAAGAAAATCTACGGTACGCGAGGTAATAGTTTTGTGGCTGCAGTAGAATTTGGGGATAAGGTAAAAGCAAAAACAATTTTAGCAGGTGGGCAAAGTGGAGACCCAACTTCATCGCATTTTAATGATCAGACGGAAAAGTATTTGAATATCGATTGGAAAGATGCGGCTTTTTATAGAGAGGATGTTTTAAAAAGGGCACAAGAAACGTATAGTCCAGGGAAAAGAAAATAAAACAAGAATATTGATATTTTTGAATAGTAGAGTTTGGTAGGAAAACCGATGGTGTTGACCTACATTGACTCTTTGGTAACAATCAGTGTAGCTTTCGATCCTGCAGATAAAAGCCATTTGTTTGAATAAATTAATTCTCCTTTGTCATTATATACATCAATTTGTGCAGTGTTCGGCGCAGAAGACCCATGATTAAGAGCTTCAAAATCTAGGCGGTTGAAACCATCTTGCAAATCAACATTAACTCCTTTAAATGCGCCTGTCAATAACATATTGGGTTCAACGACCATATCGTTCATATAAATCTTAACACGATCTCCATCTACATATTCATGATCTCTACAAACGATACCTATAAACTTTCCGCTACTTTTTACATCACCTAAGTATTGATCAGCAAAAAACTGTCCTGAACCCCCCAAGCGTTCTCCGGGTCCAATACGAGGATCAATTTTCAAACCTGTGCCAGCTTGAACTAATTCCTCATCACGTAACATTTTTACGGTATTTGGGTCTCTCATATTTACATTTGGCTGTTCTTTAATTAAAGAAGGCATGTTTAGAACAGGACCTGTACTTGGTTTTCCCAAAGGATCAATAGGGTTTGCACTCTCAATTTTAAGTGGTTTAGCCGTAGGTAAATCTGATTGAGCAGAAACGATAACTACACTACTACAGAACAAAACAATAAAAAGAAAAAAAAGTTTCTTCATTAGGTCATCAATATGATGAAATAAAGATAACAAATACCCTGCCATGCGTACTTAAGGCTTCGTTAAAATAATTTCGATAATAGGTTTATTCGATAAACGAAGTGCTATTACTTAAGATTTCTTCGTAAAAAGTTGATGAAATTACCATTCATTATCTTTTCAATATCCACTTCAGCGTATCCTCTGGATTTTAATAAACCGGATATTTTCTGTAGGTCGGCGATAGTATCTAAATCTGCAGGTCCTTGTTCTTTTCCAAATCCGCCATCGAGATCAGAGCCTATGCCAACATGATCCGCGTTACCAGCCAATTGACAAATGTGGTCAATATTATCAAGAATTTGTTGTAAGCTAACGTTAGCAGATTCGGGGGTAGAAACGCCTCTTTCCCAAGTTGGTGTCATCATCCAAGCATCTAGAACAACACCAACAACTCCTTTTCGAGCGATAATTTCCTTCAACTGTTCATCTGTAAATTGTCTATGATGATCGACTAGTGTCCTGCAGTTATTATGGCTCGCCCATAGTGGTCCGTCATAATTTACCATCGTTTCCCAAAAGCTGAGGTCGCATAAATGAGTCACATCTAGTATAATACCTAGTCGTTGAATTTCCTTTAGAAGTTCTCTTCCTTTAGTACCGATACCACCTACAGAATTTGTGCCGTGAGCATAAGTTCCTGGTCCGTAATGGGCAGGACCAATTGCACGAAGACCGAGGTCGTAAGACTTTTGCAAATAGGAGATATCAACTATAGAATCGGCACCTTCTAGACTTAGTAGAAAGCCAATTGGCTTTTTTTCTTCATCAGACTCCCAAAGTTCTAGGTGAGCATCTAGTTGGGTTTTATTTGTAATTTGTACCATTTCACCAGCATCTTCCATGCTCTTATACCAAGCCAATTGCCCTTGGGTTTGTGCCCAAGCTTGTTGTGGTGATTTCCATCCCGGGAGGGTATTGTCCTTATGCACATAACGTGCAATTTGGGTAGCCATGCAGAGTCCTATATTACCTTTTCGCATCGCATCTAAGGTAACAGTGTTGTTACCACGGCCTGGTTTATCGGTTAATCCTTGTTCACTTTTTCTTATTTCTTCTATAGACCATGTAAGGTCTCGATTCCATTCCATAGCGTTCATGGAAAGATCTAAATGGGCATCAAATATGAACATAACTAAACAGTTAATTTATGGTTTCTAGTGGTTACTTTCCAATGGTCGATGACATCTCCATCTGTAATAACCGTTAAGGTATCGTATTTCGCAACAGTCGGGCAAATATGTTTTGGTATGGCATAATGAACATCACCAACCTCTGGTATCGTCAAATCATCGTATTCTACAACTAAATGTTCTTCGGATTGACTAATTTGTTTACTATGCTCAAGGTTTAAAAATTCAATCCGTGGAAAAGGCATTTCGGGTGCTACCGATTTATGACCTAAATCGAAACATAGAATACCTGTGGTAGGTTTGCTAAGTATTCTGGTAAATAGAACAGCAGCTGGTAAAAACCCCATTTCAGGGAATTGTTTGCCATAACCTGCATCCCACAGTAATGTTGTTCCTGGACTCGATTCCACGTCTTTTCGTTTACAATGAAAAGGAAAAGTAGGCGATCCGCCGGCCACAATTTTGGGACTTGGAATTTGTTGGTCCTCAATTTTTTTCTTCAATGAAACGACAGCTTCAAAAGAGACATTACAATTTTTTTCACGAATTTTCGGGTCGGTATTTCTCAAATGACCATCGTAAGCATGAAGACCCTCTGCTATTAAATTAGGGTGTTGATGTAATTGAATATATAGTTTTAATGCTGCCTGATCTGGTATAATACCAGTTCTGTTCATACCATTATTTATATCTACCCAAAGATTAATGTTGGTGTCTTCGGCTTTCGCTAAATCTCCAAAAATAGTAAGCGTCGTTGAATTATCTACGAGTGTAGAGAATTTTGAATTCGGATATTTTTTCGTCAGTTCTACAAACCTTTGAGCATTTGGTCCAATTGGTTGCATGGCCAGCAATATATCAGGAGCGTTGCAATTTCCAAGTAGTTCTGCCTCAGCAATGGTTGCGCATTTGAATTTGGTAATTCCACGCTCCATTTGCATGTTAATGATATTCGCGTTCTTATATGTTTTTACATGAGGTCTTAAACGATTTACATCGCCAATCATAGAAATCATCAATTCAATATTCTGTTGAATTCTATTGGGATAGACCAATAAAGAAGGAGATATTACACCCTCTGGATTTTTTAAAATATACCAATTATTGTTTTGCATAGGTATTAATGATGTAGTTCAAAATGAGCTTCAATTTCAACAGGAATTCCGCCAGGTAAAATCATACCAACGGCACTACGTACGCCAACGCCATTTTCAGGACCAAAAATATCGGACATTAATTCACTGAAACCATTAATGACCAATGGCTGTTGACCAAAATCGGGTGTTGAATTAACCATACCCAATGTTTTGACAATTCGTTTAATTCTATCTATATCGCCAAAATGAGTTTGTATGGTAGATAACATAGTCAAGGCAACTTGTCGTGCTGCTATTTTAGCCTCTTCCGTTGTCATATCATGACCTACTCGACCAACGATTAAAGAACCGTCGTTTTGCATAGGACCCTGACCAGATATGTATAAAAAATGGTCAACAACTAAAACAGGTTTATATAGGCCTGCAGGAGGTGGTGCTGGTGGTAAAATTAAACCCAACTCTTTAATTCTTTCAGAAGGTTTCTTTTGCATATTCTTTAATTTTAAATAAATGTATTAATTACTAGAACACCAATTAAGCCCATTACACCAACGGTAGTTTCCATCACCGTCCAGCTTTTAAGCGTGTCCTTGACCGAAAGATTGAAATATTCTTTGAATAACCAAAATCCGCTGTCGTTTACATGAGACAACATTAAACTGCCGGAACCTATGGCTAATACCATTAATTCTGGACTAACTCCCGTTCCTTGAGTAAGTGGTAATACGATACCGGCAGCAGTTAAACCAGCGACCGTAGCAGATCCTACGCATACCCGAATAACTGTAGCAATCAGCCATGCTAATATTAACGGGGAGATAGAAGACCCTTGTAGCATAGCGCCAATATATTCACTTACACCACTATCGATAAGAACTTGTTTCAAAGCACCAGAACCAGCAATGATTAAAAGCACCATTGTAATACCCGTAATAGCACTACCTACGGAGTCCATTACCTCTTTCATGCTTTTTCCACGACCTAAACCTAATGTATAAATAGCAACTAAAACTGAAATAAGCATTGCTATCGCCGGATTTCCTATAAAAATTAAAGTCTTCTTTAAGAAAAAAGTATCTGGTAATGCAAATTCTGCTATTGCAGCAACTGCAATTAGGATAACAGGTAAAAGTGCACTGATAATACTATTAGCCATACTAGGCATTTCTTCCTCCTTTAGGATAACCGGATTTAAAAATTCTTTTAGCGGAGTAGCATTAATTCCTTTAAGCGTTCTAGAAAGTAGCGGTCCTGCAACAATGATGGCAGGTATTGCTACGGCTATACCGTATAATAATGTTTTACCTATATCTGCATTAAATATAGATGCTATAGCTGTTGGGGCAGGATGTGGTGGTAAATAACCGTGTGTCACAGATAAGGAAGCTAACATAGGCAAGCCTACATATAAAAGTGGTAGCCCGGTTGCCGCCGCAATGGTAAAAACCAATGGTACTAGAATAACAAACCCTACGGAGTAGAACATGGGTATACCTACAATGAAACCAGTAAGAACAACAGCCCACTGAATATTTTTTTTACCAAATTTTGCAACCAGTTTAGTAGTAATACGTTGTGCTGCGCCACTATCGGCAACCAATTTACCTAGCATGGCACCGAGGCCTAAAATAATAACAAGAAATCCTAAAATATTTCCTATTCCTTTTTGGATGGAATCAACTACGGAAATGGGATCCATACCTTCGGCAATACCAACGAATAAGGATACGATGATGAAGGTGATAAAAGCATTTAATTTGAATTTGGCAATGAGTATGAATAGGAGTAGAATTCCTATAATAACAATGAATAATGGCATATTATAATTTAGTTTGGATACGTTGAATATCTAAATATACCATAAAAAATAGGCTCTTCGTATTTTATCTAAATACGAAGAGCCTAATCGATAATAATCTATTAACGATCAGTTATTTCTGGAGAAATAATTTTATAAAGTAGACCTGCTAGAATTGCTCCAATAATTGGTGCTAACCAAAACAACCAAAGTTGGTCTATTGCCCAGTCACCAGCAAATAGTGCTTGACTGGTACTTCTTGCAGGGTTGACAGATGTATTTGTGACAGGGATGCTTATTAAATGTATAAGGGTTAAACATAGCCCTATTGCTAAGCCACCAAAACCTCTTGGTGCTTTAGTATATGTAGATCCCAAAATAACGAAAAGGAAAATGAAAGTCATTGCTACCTCAATCATTAACGCTGAGGATAAACTGTAACCACCCGGGGAATGTTCACCGTAACCGTTGGCTGCAAAATCGCCCATCACAAAATCTGACTTGCCTGAAGCAATTAAAAAAAGTATTGCTGCACCAGCGATACCGCCAATAATTTGGGCTATTACATACGGAAGTACATTTTTTCCTTCAAAACGCCCACCTACCCATAGACCAATTGAAACTGCTGGATTAAGATGACATCCAGATATGTGGCCAATACTGTATGCCATTGTTACTACTGTTAAACCGAAAGCCAATGCTACCCCGACAAAGCCAATTCCCAATTCTGGAAATCCTGCTGCTAGTACGGCACTACCGCATCCCCCGAGCACCAACCACAAGGTGCCAATAAATTCTGCTATTAATTTTTTCATTTTAAAGGTTTAATTGTTTCTATCTATTTAGAAACATAAAACCCTAATAAGTCACAAGTTTTAATGCTTTTTATTAAGAAATATTTAACTGATTGCGTTTTTTCATATGGAATTATCGATTAAATCAAAAATTTGAAATACGTGATAGTTTACTCTTCAATAAGAGTTTTTAATAGGTGCTAGGTTATGGTTTTAAGTCCAAATAGTGGTTGCAGTATCCTAATTTTTAGAATGATGAAGTGATAAATTATCCAACTTATACCGAACGTACTAACAATCAAGATAATAGCTTTGGGTAGTAGTCCCCAATCTAAATCCTTTAAATAGTAGGCTATCGCAACTGTTACCGTTTGGTGAAGAATATAAAAAGGATAAACTGCTCTATTCGCATAGCTTAGAAGTTTACTTGGTTTGTTTTTATGTTTACTTGCATAGCCCAGCAAAACTAAAATCCAGGACCATAAATTGACAATCTTAAACAAGGCTTCAGTAAAATGAACCACATATCCATCTTCAAATTGCCAAATAATTACTAATCCTATAAACCCTAAAAGACCAAGAATTAAAGCTTTTTTTCTAATTTTTTCCAAAGCAGACCAAAAACTTTTTCCTGAAGCAACCACTAAAAAGCCAAAGAAAAATAATGTGATAGACGAACTGAAATTAAACCAGTCAGTAATTAAGTCATGAGTAATGTCGAAAAAGGGTTCCATTAAAGATTCTAATAGGTATAAGGGTATTATGAAAATATACAGACCTAATGGTTTTTGAATGACCCTGCGTATCCAAGTAATTATTCTAGTGTTTCTTTTCTTTATATAGACGAATATTGGTGATAGTAGTACTGAGAATATAAGTAGATAAGGTAAAAACCAGAGGTGGTGCCAGCTTATATTCCCTTCTGGATAAATACCTTCGTAGGCAACCGAGGTGAGGTATTCTAAATAGGTGCCGATAAATTGACCCTCTGTCATTCGTTCGAAATATACTTGAGGAGGAACTATAACCAACATTCCGAAGAGTAAAGGAATGCCTAAACGCAACACACGCTCTTTATTAAATTGCCAAATATTTCTTTTAGATAGGGCATAGAATGTTCCCATTCCCGAAATAAGGAACAAAATTGGTAAACGCCATTGATTTAGAAAAAGCATGGGCCACTTTATCCAATCATAGGTAACATTGTTCTTAAGGTGCCACCCCCATGGAACAAAGAACATACCTACATGATAAAAAATTAATAACGAAAACACTACTACCCGTAACCAATCGATATCATACCTTCTAAATTTTGTATCCATGGCCCTTTTTGTTTCGTTCAAAGTTGAAAGAATTTGAAAGGATAATTCAATTTCAGGCTTTAGAATCTGTCCACAATTACAATTTTGGAGAAATTGATTTTACAAACTGCGAAGGAGATTGACCTGTTTGTTTCTTAAAAGCGTTGTAAAAAGCTGACTTAGATTTGAAACCAACAGAATCACCAATTGCCTCTATAGTTAGTTGGCTAAACTTGGGGTCAACCAGTCTTTGCTTGGCTATAAGCAATCTTTTTGAGTTAATATAGAGGTTGAAATTAGCCCCAAAATCAAGGTTAATGGCCTTTGATATTTGATTAGGATGAAAATTCAGATGGCTTGCCAAATCTTTTAAGCTTGCATTTTTAGAGGTGAAATATTCGTGTTCTTCCACGTAGTCATCAATTTCTTTAAATACTATTTCTTTATTCGGTTTGCCTAATGTTTCATATTTATCAGCTACCCAAGATTTTTCAAAAAAGCGTGATTCTGAAATTATGATATATGTGGTACTAAAAGCTGCCATACTTTGAAAGAAAGAAATGTAATGGTCGCCACCATCATCATCAAAAAGATAAAAAACCAAAAACACTAGTAAAAAGAAGGAACAAAGAATAATAACAGAGTTTCTTGTAAAAATATATTTTGGAGAGTTTTTTTGAGAATGATTTTCAGTTGTTCTAAACCATTCTTCTCTAACAAGTTTTAAAGACATAATAGTGTAGAAGAGTAAACTAAAAAGAATAAGCCAATCAAAAGAATCTTTTATAAAATGATAACTATAACTAAAAGATTCGTCAACAGATGCCGTGGTCATTTCTCTGTAATAAGCACCTAAGTAAGCGTTTAATTTTACTGAAATGGGAGCAAGGTAAAATGGTATTTGTGTTATGAAATATCCGATAGGTAATACAAAATGCCACCATGCGCTTTTAATGGGTATCGACTTTCTTTTTAAGAAACCGAAAATAGAAAAGTACAATAGCGGACCAATCATTAAAACGAATGCTTCAGTAGAATCATTCAGAAATAAAATGTACTTGATTAAACCGGTATAGCACAAGTATGTGTCTAAAAACACGAGAGCTCCAGAAAGAAATAAAAGGGCTAAATATTTTAACGGCAGATTTCCTTTGCTTTTAGTAAAAAGAACAAAGCTTAAAAATAGATTTTGAACTACCCCAATGAGCATAAGACTTGATGTAAGATTATGTCTTAGAGGAATTTGTTCAATAAGCTCATTAAGCGTTTGCATGTTATTTTTTCTCTATGTAGTCATCCAGTTTTTGGGGTCCTTCTAATAAAATACGTACTACTCGGAGTGTGCCATCATCGGTCGTATTTATTTGCCATTTTATTAACGAAATATTGCCTTCTTCAATTTCTATTCCAGTAATACTTCTAGGATGAACACAACTACCATCGTTGAAAAGTGGAATGTCACCTGGCTCAGGAAAACGTGGTCTGTGTGTATGGCCAACAACGGTTACTTTCAGATTGTTTTTAAGTATCCATTTTTTTGTTCGCCGTTCTACTTTTATTAGTTCGGTGTAATTTTTTGCAGGAGAAGTTGGGTCGGCTATGCCCCAAACTTGTAAGGGTTTCCAAAGAACTCTAACCAAAAATCTTCCCCAACGCCAGAAGGTGTAATTCCACCAATCGGCTTGGTGACCATGGGTAAGAAATATTTCTTGTTGTGTATTTGTATGCTTTAGTATTATAGCTTCATGATATTTTATGCCTTCAAAAAGTGATTTGTCCTTGTCATCTATAGGTTCAAAATAGCTTGAAAGGTGCTTCTTTACATAGTCTTCATCTTTGTAGACCATGTCATGATTGCCCCAAATCATATGAAGTCTATACTCTAGGTGAAACTGTTTTAAGAGTTTGAAAATATTCTTATGTGCTTCAAAAATAGAATCAAAATGAATATTCTCCCACAGTTCGTCCCCATCGCCAAGTTCACAATATTGAAATCCTTCTGAATAGTAAAATTTAAGTGCGTGAAAATAGATGTTTCGGTTGTTGGCGAACTCATCGGCGAAACTGTTGTCTCCCCTGTGACAATCGCTAAAAAGTATGAATTTCGAAGTGTTGTCAAAAGGTATGACTTTGGCATTTTTATAAGCTCTAGAAAGTCTACTATCCGATGACATGGTCTATTTTTCGTTAAATATCCGAAAATCCCGTTAACCACAGGGGGTAGTTTAACTAAAATAACCTGTTAACTTTTGTAACTTTACAGCAAATTAGTAGACTAATATTTCATGAGCCAGCTCAATCATAGTGCAATGCCTATAAAGCATCTCGTTAGTTTTGACAAACTTCTAAAGAAGTACGAGAAACAATTGACGGGTGATGATCCATTTTTGGCTGCTACGGCCAAACGAATTTTGAATGCTCAAAAAGGGTATCCTGAATTACGAGATGGTTTTTCCGATTTTACCTTGTTGGATAAGTATAAGGATGTAATTGACCATATTTTACAAGATACGTTTACTGAGGCTTTGAGTACCAATGAGATTAAGGTGGCTACTTTGCCCTATAGGGATGTTATCATCAAATCTACCAAACGCTTTCAGAAAATGATTAGCGAAGCTGGCGAAAAATATAAGCCAGAAATGAGAACTCTTGGTGAGGGTATGGATTATATTATGAGCTGTGTGGTAATATTGAATTTTCATTACGGCTTTGAATTTGATTTTAGCCGTCCTTATTTTTATGATATTCCTGATGCTCAAGGGGTTATGCGTCATTATCGAATTTTATATAATGCTGATTTTATGGATATAATTCCGACTGATGAGGCAAAGGAAATTACGCAGGCAGATGTAGATGAGTTATTAGAGAGTCCAAATGATGTTCAACTTTGGATGTCAAAAATTCCACCTGAAAGTTTTATTTCTAAAGGGTTTGTGATTGCAAACTTGTTCGATGTTACTGCCGAACAGGCAATTTCTGATATTAAATCAAAATTGATTTCGAAAGATAATTTGCGTCCGGTAAATTTCATGGAAGAATTGCAAGAAACGTTCAAATCATTTTTCAAACTACCGAACATTCAAGTTGGTTTTGCTTCCTATGATTCTAGAAGTGATAAGTTTGAAGAAATTGTTGGCATGAGTTTTAATAGTTTTCTATTGCATGGGCAGAATCATTTGAGTTGTACGACCGCTTTATGTCAAGAATCTTATAATAAATTAATTAAGGATAATTCTTACTTCACCATTACCGACGTTGATCGTTATACTGAAATGAGCGGTGGTATGGAGCCTTATTCAGCTTTAAAAGATCAGAATATCAAAAGTGCGATTTTTGCTCCAATCGCTTATAATGGTAAACTTTTAGGAGTTTTAGAAGTTGTATCAGAAAGAAAAGGAGTGCTTAATGGTGTTAATGCCCAAAAGCTAGATGACGTTATGCCATTTATAGTATCTGCCGTTGTGCGTACTAAAAATGAAGAAAATAATAGAATAGATGCTATAATTCAAAATGAATGTACTTCTGTACATTCTTCAGTCTATTGGAAATTTCAGGAAGAAGCCAAAAGGTTTATAGGTGATGAATTGGAAGGTAAAACGCCTACTTTTAAAGAAATCGTTTTTAAGGATGTGTATCCGCTATTTGGTCAGATAGATATTAAAGATTCTTCTAAGGCACGTAATTTGGCCATTCAGCGAGATTTGATGATTCAACTTTCTGAAATTAATGATGTTTTGGTTATTGCGTTGAAAAAATGGCATTTACCTATTTATGAAGAGTTAATTTTCAGGGTGAACAATCATCTTGAAAGTATTAAAGAAATGCTCTACACAAATAGTGAGCAAGCTATTTTTGATTTTGTAAAAGATGAAATTTTTCCAATTTTTGAGCATCTTAAAAAGTCGGATGTTGTTTTAGAAAAACATATTTTGACTTACGAGTCTAAAATAGACATGGGTACAGATTCGTATTATGATCATAGAAAGAATTATGATGAAAGTGTTACACTGATTAATAAGAAACTTTCCGCAGTTATAGACAAAAGACAGGAAAGTGCCCAAGCAATGTATCCTCATTACTATGAACGATATAAAACCGATGGCGTTGAACATAATATGTATATCGGTGCATCTATTTCAGAAAATACGGAATACAATAAATTGTACCTCAACAATCTTAGGTTGTGGCAATTGCAGGTGATGTGTGAAATGGAGAATGTTCATTATGCGCTAAAGCCGAAATTACCTGTACCATTAGATGCTACATCATTGATATTGGTATATAATACCTCATTGTCTATCCGTTTTAGAATGGATGAAAAGCAATTTGATGTTGACGGCACATATAATGCGCGTTACGAGGTTATAAAAAAGAGAATTGATAAGTCATATTTAAAGGGTACAAATGAACGCTTGACCCAAAAAGGAATGCTTTCCATTGTGTATTCTCAGAAAAAAGATGAATTGGAATATTTAAGGTATATTAAATTCCTAAAGGCAAAAGGCTATTTCACCGATAAGGTTGAAATCGTAGAATTAGAAGGGTTGCAAGGAGTTTCTGGTTTAAAAGCTATAAGAGCCGAAATTCTATACAAAAGAGATAAAGAGCCTGAAAAGACATACACGTACCAAGATTTGATGGACGCCCTAAAGGAATAATACCTCGCTTAATAGTTCTAAACTGCGATCTGGGCCATAGAATTTAAAGGATATTGCAAATGCGATAACCGATAAGATCATGCCAATCATGAAAATAGTATACGTCCAACGTAGAAGATTATATTTTCTATTTAAAACTAAACCAAGAAAGTAAAGGTCTTTGGTTAAAGAGTTGTAGATATAATCTTTGTCTTTTAGCATTTCTTGTATCGCCCATTCATATTCTGCCAAATTCATTTTATGAAAGTTACCAAAGAATAATAGGTTAACATTTTTGTTTTCAACGTCTTCTTTGGTGAATTCACCACTAGTTACATTAGGTCTGGTTGCTAATACGGCTAGTATCATTGAGATAACCGCAAACAATACAAATATTACTGTTGGGTAAATCAGGTAGTCATTAGATGGGTTGTCTAATTTGGGAATAAGATTAGATAGTGCCAATGAGATTATAATGGCATTAACAGATAATAAAATATTTGCTTTAGTGTCTGCAATATCACTAAGGGCGATATGGTTCTTTAAGGTTACCCGATATAAGGTTTGTATGCCTCGATCTGGACTTTCACTTTTGAACTTAACTTTTAGTCTTTCCTTCTTGGCTATTTTCTTTTCAGATTTTTTATCCTTAATTAATTTTCTAAGGTTTTTATCTTTCTTTTCCAGCCAATGCTCTTTTGCATAATCTGTATAATATTGATGGTCGGTTCTAAACACCTGAATATTTCCATCTAACCATTCTCTTTGGCTGTAATCTTTAACACCTAAAAGTTTCAGCTCTTCACGGAGTAACTCTGAGGTTTCTACGTAGCTACTTTGAGCAAAATGTGAGGAATCGGCGTCTCTAATAATTTTATCCATTAAATTAGCAGGTTTGGCATTCCATTTCGTGGCCCGAATACACGATTTTATTTTCTCTATTCCATCACTATTATACCCTTCTTTTGATAAAAATTCTTCTGCTATTTTACAACTACTTTCTTCGTGTTCATTAATGCCTTTTGTGTAGCCAGTATCATGTAACCAGGCTACTAACTCTAAAATCTCCATTTCCTGATCGGATAGAGAACATGAATCCAGTAATTGTTTAGTACTTTTAACGACTCTTTGTGTATGTCTTAGGTTGTGGTACAAAAATCTCTTATCCAAGTGATTGGTAAGTAATTCTACTACAAACTGTTGTGTTTTATCTAAGATATCTGACATGGAAAAAATTGGTTAGAATTACCCAAATTACGAAAATTTAAAGAGGGTTATAGTACTATGAAAAAATATTACGCTTATCTATTGGTTTTTCTGTTCATTACAGGTTGTGCTTCCTATAGTACAAAATATGTGGACGAAAAATATGCAATAGATGTAAACGAGTCTAAGGAAATTTCTCATACCTTTTATTTGATAGGGGATGCCGGATTATCTCCTATGGGAGGAATGAACCCTGCCCTCAAAATTTTTAAAGATAAATTAGATAAGGCAGGTAAGAATAGCACAGCTATTTTTTTGGGTGACAATATATATCCTGCCGGTTTGCCAGACCCTATAGATTCTACGGCAGCATATTTAACCGCCAAAAATCATTTAGATGCGCAATTGAAATCGCTTGATGCTTTTAAGGGTAGACCATTATTTATTCCAGGAAATCACGATTGGTATACCGAAGGCCTAATCGGTTTAGAACGCGAAGAAGATTATATAAAAAGCGCATTAAAGCATAAAGACCCATTTCTTCCTGAAAATGGATGTCCTATAGATGTGGTAGAAATAGGTGATGATGTGGCTATTATTATCATAGATACAGAATGGTACCTTACGAATTGGGATAAGCGGCCAGATATCAATGATAAGTGCGATATAAAAAGCAGGGAAAAGTTTTTGCTAGAACTTGAAGATGCTATTAAAGATTACCGTGATAGAACAACTGTAATTGCTATGCACCACCCTACAATTAGTTATGGTGAACATGGGGGTCAGTATTCATTAAGAAAACAATTTTACCCCAAAGAATTACCAATTCCAATCCCAGTTTTAGGAACGTTCATTAATGTTTTAAGAAATACATCTGGTGCATCTATCGAAGATTTAAATAATAAGCGATACAGAGAATTAATGAATAGGGTGACCACCTTGGCTCAATTTTCTGAACGAGTAATATTTGCATCTGGTCATGAGCATACATTGCAGTATATAGTTGAAAATAATACACCACAGATTGTAAGTGGTTCAGGGTCTAAAGAAGGTACTACAAAGTTATTGAATGGCTCACAATTCAATACAGGTAAAATGGGATATTCCACCTTAGAAGTATATGCCGATGGGTCTTCAAGAGTAAGATTCTATGGTGTGGATGAAGATAAAAAGGAAGAGTTTTTATTCACTAATGAGGTTTTGCCACCTACCCAAAATGAATATGTTGGAGAATTTGCAATCAATTTTCCTGATTCTGTAAAGGCGTCCGTCTATACTCAAAAAGAGATTGATAAAAGTGGTTTTTTTAAAGGGATTTGGGGAGAACGTTACCGTAAATATTATGGTACAGAGGTAAAGGTGCCAACCGTAAATCTTGATACTTTAATGGGTGGTTTGGTACCCGTTAAAAAGGGTGGAGGACACCAATCCAAATCATTGCGTCTTCAGAGAAAAGATGGTAGAGAATATGTGATGCGAGCTTTGCGGAAGAGTGCTGAGCTTTATTTGCAATCTATGGCTTTTCAAGATCAATATGTACTTGATGATTTAAAAGAGACTTATACCCAAGAGCTGCTACAAGATTTTTATACGGGATCACACCCATATGGTCCGTTTACAACTGGTATACTTTCAGATGCGGTTGGTATTTACCATACAAACCCTGTTTTGTATTACGTGCCAAAGCAGCCTGCGCTAAAAGGATATAATGATTCTTTTGGAGATGAATTATATATGATTGAAGAGCATACGGGAGACGGTCATGGCGATTTGAAGAGTTTTGGTTACTCAAATGAATTGAAAAGCACGGATAGTATGCTTGAAGATTTGCGTGATGATGAAAAGTATGAAGTCGATAAAGACTTATATCTAAGGTCTAGACTTCTTGATATGGTATTAGGAGATTGGGACAGACATGTAGACCAATGGCGATGGGCAGAATTTAAAGATCTTGAGAAAGGCAAAATTGTTTATAGACCAGTACCAAGAGATCGTGATCAAGTGTTTTCCAAAATGGGCGATGGTGCATTAATGAATATTGCGACACGAATTATTCCTGGTTTAAGACTTATGGAAGGTTTTACCGAAGATATTAGGAGTGTAAAAGGTTTCAATTCTTCACCGATGACTTATGTTTTAGATATGACTTTATTAGGTGAAACCGAGAAAAGCCAATGGTTGGCTCAAGCAAAATATTTGCAAGAAAATTTAACACCTAGTGCTGTTGACAAGGCTTTTGAAGCGTTTCCTAAAGAAGTGCGTGATGAAACTGTAGTAGAGATTAAGAGAATTTTATTGGCACGTTTAAGTCATATTCAAGAAACTGCAGAAGAATACTATCAGATAATAAATAAGTATGCAGTTGTTGCTGGTACTGACAAAGATGATTGGTTTGAGATTAACAGGCTTAACGATAAAGAAACAGAAGTAAAAGTATATCGAAATATCGATGATAAGAAAGACAATTTATTCTATTATAAAATTTTCTCAAAAGAGGATACCAAAGAAATATGGGTTTTCGGTTTGGATGATGATGATATTTTTGAGGTTAAAAATCCATCAAATTATAATGGAGTAAAAGTTAGAATTATTGGTGGCCATAATAATGATATCTATAGGGTTGATAACGGTAAGAATATTGCTCTTTATGATTATAAAAGCAAGAAAAATACATTTAAAGAAACGGGTGGGGCAAAAGTTAAATTGTCTGATGATTATGAGCTAAACACCTATCAACCTCTTAAACTTAGAAATAGCTATAATCAAATAATCCCAACCATAGGTTTTAATCCTGATGATGGTGTACGTATCGGGTTTTTAAATACTTACACGTATAACGGATTTAGACAAAATCCATTTACTCAACAGCACACTTTTGGAGCATCATATTATTTTGCTACCAGTGGTTTTGATTTTAAATATCAAGGGGAATTTGCACATTTGTTCGAGAATTGGAACGGTGAATTAACGGCTCGATTTACTAGTCCTAATTTTGCTGTTAACTTTTTCGGTTATGGAAATAATTCAGTGAATTTAGATGACGATCTAGAGCTCGATTATAATAGAGTAAAACTAAGGCAGGTAGAGTTTTCACCTTCATTGGTTTGGCGAGGAGAATTGGGGGCAAAAGTAAAGATTGGCGCTTCGTACCAAAATATTAGTGTTGAAGAAACCGACAATAGATTTATTAATACTTTTTACCAACAAAATGGCGAAGAGACCAATAGCGATTTTATAGGAGCTCATGTTGGGTATTCATTTGAGAATAGGGATAATGAAGCTTTCCCGACTTTAGGTATGGAAACAGCTTTACAAGTAGGTTACAAAGATAATATATCCATTGACGGAGGTGATTTTGGCTATATTATTCCATCGATAAGTTTCGATTACAAATTAATACCAAGTGGCCGCTTAGTATTAGCAACGAAATGGAAAGCTCATTTTAATATGGGTAATGGGTATGAATTTTATCAGGCAGCTAGTATCGGAGGCTTAGATGGTTTAAGAGGTTTTAGAAACCAAAGATTTACAGGTAAGACTTCATATTATCAAAATACGGATATTAGATTTAGCCTCAATAAAAAACGTACGCGTTTATTACCAATGGCCATGGGGATTTTTGGAGGCTTTGACTATGGTAGAGTTTGGTACCCAGGCATGAGTTCTGAAAGATGGCATACCTCTTATGGTGGTGGTTTCTTTTTGAATGCCTCTGATATTATATCTATCAATACCGCACTATTTGCTAGTGAAGATGGTCCGAGATTTACGTTTGGGTTAGGTTTTGGTTTCTAAAAGTAACCATTACTTTAAAGAGTAGGAGTAGAGATTGCCACCAGTACCATGAGAGCGTTCATCAGAAATTAGTAGAGTATCGTCATTTAGAAAACCAACAGATTCTAATTGGGTACGTGCGCCTAAATCAATTTCTTGTAATTTACCTTTAGAGAAATCATCCAAAGTAAATTCAGTAAAGACAAAAAGTTTACCATAACTAAGCGCGACTATTTTATCTCCTTTTGGTGAAATGTCAATTGATGTGATTTGACATATTTTCCAATCCGTACAAGGTGTAAATGACCCTACGAATGTTGCCTCATACTTGCCTTTAGTGTCTGGAATGGAATATATGTGAGCCTCACCGTTAAATGGTTTAGACCTATTTTTTGTAACAATATAAAGTGAGCTCCCATGATGAAATAGGGCTTCAGCATCATAGAAAAGTCTATTTTTTTTAGGAGGAAATTCCTTTTGATCAGGATAATAAAACTCAATTTGTTCGGCATCAATCTTATCGCCGGGTTCGTTGTTTGGATTTGGTAATTTATAAATGACTAAATTTTTACGAGAGTTATCATTATTGCCAATATTTGCAATGTATAGGTTACCAGATACATCTTTGGCTAAATCTTCCCAATCATCATTTTTACCATTTTTAACTTCTAAGGTATTTTTAATTTCACCATAAAAATCTACTTGATAAATTTCATCTTTATTGCCATTATCTTCAACTGTCCAAACTGTAGAATCACCATAAGTAACCAAGCCAGAATTTTCTTTTAAACTGCTAGGAAAATCTGTTATAATCTTTAATTGACCATAATTTGTACACGAAGTCAGTGTGGTGACAATGATGAATGTGGTTACTACTAATTTATTCATTTGATTCTGATATTGGCATGAATACTTCGGTCTTCCAAAGAAGTGCATCTCCGCCCATATTAGGGTTGTTGAAAAAGAATTCAATAGGTTTTGCATCTACTTTAATATTATTTTTCGCAGCATAATCTAATAGAGCATACCATGCTCTATCTGAGGTAATATAGTTTCCATTATATATAGCCTTCAGAGATTTTGGACCGTCAAATTCCTTGTAGATAATGTCCTTTATAGTTGGTAGTGAATCCGTTTTAATGATAGGATAACAAAAATTAAATGCAATGCTATCATTAGCCATGTCCCAATCTGTGGTTTCGATAAAAGGAACGCCATTCAATTGTAGACCATTGCTTACAAGTACAGAATTTAGAAAAGGATAACTGTCCTTCATTCCTATTGCTTTTTTTGCCTGACTTGTTTTGTGTTTCACACATGCACAGTAGGTAGAGGGTAATTCTTCCTCTTCTAAAATGGTAACTTTAAATTCTTTTCTATGTTGATTAAGATTCTTTATAAAATCAGTGACAAATTTTCTAGAACCCTTCTCAAAATTGGTGTCTGTAAAAGGAATATATAATCTATTTTTTAAACTATGGTCCGGATCTTTTACATCTACTTTTAATTGTGAGGTGGAATCATTTATGACAGAAATATTCCATGTATAAATATGGGTGGAATCTCCAAATATTACGGTTTGTTTTAGATGTTTTATATCTTCAAGTTGAACAATTGAAGCATCATTTAATGAGTTGTTCCAAGCTTTTAGAGATTGATTGATAGTTCCTGGAAATGTTTTGGCTTCTACACGAATCTGATAATCTTGTGGCTTAATGAAAAAGTACCAGAGTAATCCAATTACTATTATTATTGTTGCAATGATTAATCCTTTTCTCATTTTATTTAATTCTGTGCGATATTCGAGTTTTTCTTCATTTTAATTTTAGAGTCCAATAGCGCTCCTATTTGTCTGCCTTGGCTAACACCAACTTCAACAGCAGATCTGTAATGAATACCACCGTACATTCTGCTAATAGCTGCTTCATCTGCAGCTTCATTAAAAGAAGTATACTTTCTAATTGGTAGTCCGTATGGTGTTTCGGTATCATCTAAAAAATTGAAATCTTCACCAAAGATACTGGTAAGCGCAGTAGCGGCAGCACCTGATACTACGCTATGGCCACTTGTGTATTCAGGAAATGGCGGTGTTTGTAGAATAGGCTTCCAGTTTTCATCAATATGTTGATTAATTAAAGTTTCGGGTCTAATTAAATTACTTCTATATTTTTCTTCCCAACAACTTATGAAAGCATCTGCAATGGCCAATGAAGTTTTAGTGTAAGCGAAAACCGTATCGTCAAAATTACTGTTGGTGCTTATACTAGCTATTTTGGTAATACCTATCCAATGCGCACCAGGAGTTATTTTTTTGGTAGCAAACATTAAGTGGCCCCTTGTAACCGATACATACGGGTTACAATCCCAAAATTTTGCAATCGCTACTTCTTCAGATTCATCACCGTTTTCAGTGATTTTATTACTGATGTCATAAACTTCTATCAATTCTTTATAAAAGTCTGAATCTTTTTCCATCGAAAATGCTGGTGGAGGTACGGGTTTAAATTGTGATGCAGAATCTAATACAAAAGGACGTATTTTACTCCAGTGTGGTTCAATACCATCCATGTAAGCAGGTGGAGTAGGTTGCCATCTCGAGGCTTCATCCGTATTTACCGTAAATTTAGGCATGGTACGAGTTTGACTATAATTATCCTTGTTCATCCAATCTTTAATATGGTCTGCTACTTTTAATCCGTAAGCTTTAGAAGCTTCAAATTCAGTCTCATTTACATTTCTCCATTGATTAAAAAGGCTGTCTTGCAACACATCAAATTTATCTTCTGAGAAAATTAATTGGCGGCTGATATTCATATGTGCAATTAAAGCCGATAATTGCGGATTTATTCCTGAAATAGTATCCATTTTTGGAATGGGTTTCAAATCTGTAATTTGACCCGATAATGATTGATAATCAGGATTTACTTGAGCTATAATTTCATACGCAGCAATATTCGGATAAGCAAATATTCTACTAGCTACGGGGGGTGAAAAAATATCATGAATCATAATATCTATTATCTTATCTATAGAATTGTGCAAATCTTGTGGTGATATGGTTATAGGTTCTTCTTTCTTAGTACAGCTACTAAGAAAAAGTGTAACCATTAGTATCGTAATATACCTTTTCATACTCTATTGTTTTAATATTTTATATACTTGTGCTGCTTCATTATTAAATGTGAGCAATAAGTAATTTTGATTGTTTGAATGAATAATATTCGTGTTTCTAATGGATTTGCCCATGAGGTCAAGACCAATTCGATTAGCTAAGGTAATGTTGTTGACATCATTTATCAAAGCACCGGGAAAAGAATCAAAACGTCCGTGGTATGGTTTTACTCCGAAATAGTTTCCTGTCGCCAAAATTTCAGTTTTATCATCACCATTAAAATCATATTCTAAAAAGGCCATTATAGG
Source organism: uncultured Maribacter sp. (assembly GCF_963977385.1). GTDB lineage: Bacteria > Bacteroidota > Bacteroidia > Flavobacteriales > Flavobacteriaceae > Maribacter. Next base: position 720,800 of record NZ_CAXBOU010000001.1, read on the forward strand.
AGCTAATTGTAAATCGAAATTAAAAGGTACAAAGTAGAATTTACCATCATCATTTCGTAAGAATCCCGAACTTAAGGTGTGTATTTCTAGAATTTCAGCATTTGGTAGTAGGTCTTCACCTAAAATTTCTTCCATCGATTTACCGGCAAATGAAGTGTAATTAGTGAATTTTTTACGGAGAGAGACCAATTGGCTAGATAATTCTCTTAGTCCATCGACAGGATAGTTTTTGCCATTTTTATATGTACTAACAATAGTCTCTGTTGCTCCATTTTTATCAAGGTCACCGTAGTACATTTTCATAGGGTGCTGGCTTGATGCTGTGAATTTTGTATTCAGCCCCCAGTTGCCTAACAAATAATCTTGATCACCATCACCATCAATATCAAAACTGGTAACCGCTTGCCACAATCCATTTGCGTTTTCATCTGCTAATGGGTGTATTTCAGTAAAAATGCCTTTATTATTTTGAAAAAATCGTGGTGACATCCATTCGCCAACAACAAGTATGTCTTCCCAGCCATCATTATTGAAATCTGTAACTAGCGCATCGGTAATCATTCCCACTTTTTCAAAAGGATTATTAGCCACCGTAAATTCACCGTTTTTATTTTCTAATAAATAACTATTTGGTTTATTACCATAATCTGCACTTATAGATTGATTGCAAATCAATACATCTAAATCATTATCATGGTCATAATCTAATTTTAGTAGGACAGATGCATTTTCATAAAACTGTGGAAAATCTTTTCTAATAAATGATTTATCACTTGCAGAGTAATAGGAATCTGTCAACGGTTTCATTTCATTAAAAAAATCAGCGCCACCAGTACCTATTATCAAATCATTCTTCCCGTCAGAATTAAAATCTCCAATAAGCGAAGCGATATCTTCCTTAATGCTATCGTTCTGAATTTCAGGATATATTTTTAATTGAAAAGTAGAATCACCCTGAATGTATATCTTAGAAGGAATATACTTTGAGCCACCAAAGAATATATCTTCTTTGCCATCTTCATTTAAGTCACCAACGCTTACGGCTGGGCCTCTGTCCGACATTTGATATGGTATTAACTTTTGACGCAAATAATCGCTATAAGCATCTTCAATATGCGTGTAGTTTATCCCAAGATTATTCGAGTCTTTTTCAAAAAGCACTTTTAGTGTCGGGCGTAAGCTACTATAATCAAACGGCTTTACTTGCTTTGGTTTTAGAAAAAGTGTTTGGTTGGTGGGTATGTTTTTGATTATCTGAAAACTTTTATCTGGCCAAATAATTTTTAGAGAATCAACTGTTTTAAGGTCATCATAACCAAAATGTATTATAGGCTCTGAAGAAGCTTGAAAACCACGTACAGTATACATCTCTTTGAACTGTTGTATGCCATTTGCAAAGGAAAAAACTTTGGTGCCGATTCCGAATTTATTTTCCTTTTTAAAGTCCAGTTTAATTTTTAACCAGTTGCGATTGCTATCGGTGGTATTCTCTTGTATGATAGCTGGACTAAAAAGATTGTTGGTCACTAAATCTAAATCTCCATCATTGTCTAAATCTCCGTAAGCTGTTGCGCCAGAGATAATAGTATCTTGAGCAATCCAAGATTTAGATTCATCGATAAATTTAAGATTCTTAGTGCCTTTGAAAATTTTATTGCCTACAAAACCTGTTGGCATCAGTGTCAGTGCCTTTTGGTCTACAAGATTAGTACTGTTTATTTTTTGCTTTATATTTTCGTTTGAAATATAATTGATATAATCAAGATCGTTAGGCCGTTTCGGAATACCATTACTGATATAAAGATCTTGCTCGCCATCTTGGTTATAATCACCGAATAATGCACTCCAGCTCCAATCTGTGGCTGCTACACCACTTAATAAAGCAGATTCTAAAAACATGCCATTTGGTTGATTTATAAAAAGCATATTTCTAGTATACTGATTATGGTAACCAAGGGTTTGTGTTTTTAGTTTTTGAATTTGAACATCATCATCACCTTCAGAAGTTTTTAAGACGATTTCATCTTGTGCTAACATATCTAAGGATATTAAATCAGGCAAGCCATCATGATTTATATCTGCAACATCACTGCCCATTGAAAACCTTGAAGTATGTCCGAAATATTCTTTTAGACTTTCTTTAAAAGTTCCGTCTCCATTATTTAAATAATAATAATCATCTTCATGAAAATCATTACCGATATATAAATCTGGATATCCATCTTGGTTAAAATCTGAAACAGCTATACCTAAACCATATCCGTTTATTCCCCCGTAAATACCAGCTTCTTCGCTTACATCAATAAATTTGCCATTATCATTCCTGAGTAATTTATCTCCGGTTTCGTAGTTTCTTTTAAGGCGAATGGTTGCGTTACCATAAGAATCTTGCGTATGTACGGCATGATTTAATAAGTAAATATCAAGATCACCATCTAAGTCATAATCTAAGAAAGCAGCTGATGAACTATATGATTCAAAATCAAGTCCATAATCTGAGGCACTCTCTTTAAAGGTTGCATCACCTTGATTTATAAAAAGCTCGTTGTGGCCATTAAACCCATTAAGACCTACCACGGCACAAACATAAATATCTAAAAGACCATCTCCGTTTACATCACCCATGATTGCTCCTGTATTCCAGGAACTATTTCCTTCGACACCAGCTTTAGCAGTAATATCTTCAAACTGTAAGTTTCCTTTGTTGAGGTATAGTTTGTTCTTTACTTGATTTCCTGAAAAGTAAATATCTGGTAGACTGTCATTATTTATATCACCAATAGCTACCCCACCACCATTATAAAAATAGAGATAGTCTAAAATGCTAAGATCTTTAGATTCGGTCAGTTTGTTTTCAAAGGTTATGCCAGTGTCGCTAGGGGAGTGTTTTATAAAAAGCTCACCTGAATTTTGTTTACAACCAATTGCAAAGACCAGTAAACATAGAAAAAGTAAGTTATTTTTCATTTAATCGATAAAGTTTTGGAGTTTCATTATTGATTGCTGTAATGATAAATTGATTTCCTTTCTTATCCTTTATTATCTCTATATGCTTTACTTCGTTTCGTATAAAGAAACCACTATCTGAATAGTTTTGCCATTCAAACCCTAGTTTACCATCGCCAAGTAGAACATTCCCATAATTGGCATCTAATCGTGAGTATTGTGGTTTAAACTCGAAATTGTTACCGGCCATTACTAAGTCTAAATTTCCATCTCTGTTGACATCTAAACATTGAATACCACAAATACAAGAGAATTGAACCTGAGGAGGTAATATTTTAATTGTAAAATTACCATTGCCATCATTTATAGCAATTACAGACTCTGAAATATTTGCTTGTTTCAGTATTGTGTTGTCTAAGACATTTTTAGGAAATAGCTCGTGAATAGTTCTTTTTGCATAATCGGAAGCCTTTAAGTTTTTTTTCTTCAATGCCAACATTTGAGAAGTCAACTCCTTTTTTTGATGTAAAGGATAATCTCCACCATTATAATTTTGTGTGGTAATCTGTTCAATAGTACCATCGTTATCAAAATCATTTACCCACATCTTCATTGGTTTACCTGGTTCAGGTTTGTAATGAAGATTGCTGCCCATGTTACCTAATATTAAATCTTGATCGCCGTCATTATCTAAATCATATCCTTCAATGGCTCCCCACCAACCATTAAGACTATCAAGAGAACTTTGAGAATCACTTAGTCTTCTGCCAGAGTTTTTATAGATTTTTGGACTTCCCCAATCAGAAACGGTTACCAAATCTTTTTTGCCATCACCATCCATGTCTAGCCATTTGGCGTCAGTAATCATGCCGGCATCTTTTAAGTCATAAGCAGAACGTTCTGTAACGTCTGAGAAAGTACCATCCCCATTATTAAGTAAAAATAAGTGGTCAGGATTTATACCATAGGTACCGACAACACTTCTTGAGCCTATAAATACATCTATATCACCGTCGCCGTCAAAATCTGAAGGGGCAATAACCGCAACATTCTTATTGGTTGTTGGTAATTTATCGGTATTTAATGTGAAATTTCCTTTGCCGTCATTTATATAAAGACGAATACCATAAGTACCTTGCATGCCTAGTTCATTACCTCCGGTGCCCACCATAAGATCTAAATCCCCATCATTGTCCGAATCGAAAAAAGATGCTGCGGTATCTTCAAGTGATGCTTCCATATCGAAATATTTTACAATTGGTTTAGATAGGGAACCATTACCATAATGCAAATACAGAGCACCTGATTGGTCTTTACCACCACCTATAAAAATATCATCGTTACCATCACCATTTACATCGCCCACCGTTAAACCTGGGCCTTCTTCTGCCAATGACCTTGAAATTAATCCTTCATTGTCAAAATCCATATAGTTGTTTTCCTTATGGGTTAATAAGGTGTTATTTTCTATTTGATTTAAAAGGGTAGGTTTAATTTCTTTTTTACTTTTAAAGATTTCTTTAGCTTCATTTTGAACAAATGTTATGGATTGATTCGCTTTTACATTCGTCAGCTTTTCGGTGGCGTCATTAGGCCATATAATTCTAATAGAATCTAATGTTTTTGTTGTGCCAAGACCAATTGTCATTGGGTAATCTACCGAAGATTGAAAACCTCTTGAAGGCATTAACGTTTGATCAATGATATTGTTAGGGTAATATAAACGTGCTACGGTACCGATTCCAAATCTATTGCCATCAGAGCCTTCAAATTTTAATTTAATATAATTATTGCTAGTCTCAGTCTCTGAATTATTTCTATAAACAAAGGTCTCCATGTTTACATTGTTTACTACCAAATCTAAATCGCCGTCATTATCTAAATCTCCATATGCAGAACCATTAGAACGACTTGGAATTTCAAAACCCCACTGTTTGTTGTGATTGCTAAAAGTGATGTCGCCATTGTTTCGATAAGCATAATTAGGTAAAGGTGTTACTGGCATTTTGTTGATGATTGAATCTATAGATTCTTTTCTTCCTGTTAATGCCATTTTCTGAATTATCTCATTGGCAAAGAAATCGACAAAATCCAAATCGGTTAAATCATGATTAATACCGTTAGTGATGTATATATCTTTTAGACCATCATTATCCATATCGAACAATAAGCCGGACCAGCTCCAATCCGTTGCTTCAACACCGCTATAGTAGGCAATTTCAGAAAATGAACCATTGCCATTATTTAGCTGCAATGTATTTTGAATGTACTGCTGGTGAAAGCCTTTGCTTTGCTTTAATTTGAATACATTGTATCCTTCGAATTCCATGACCGATTTTACACGTTGGTCAGGTTCGGGCAGCATATCGGTAATGAATATGTCAGTTAGGCCGTCGTTATTAATATCAGCCATGTCAACGCCCATAGCCGATAGGCTAAGGTGATTGGTCCATTTTTGAACCTCCTCGCTAAAAGTGCCGTCTTGGTTGTTGATATATAAATAATCTCTTTCGTAAAAATCATTTGAAACGTATATGTCAGGATATAAATCATTATTGATATCAATTACCATAACACCTAGTCCAAAACCAATTAGACTACCATAAATACCTGCTTTTTCACTTACATCTACAAATTTTCCATTATCATTTCTTAATAGCATGTCACCAACGCCTCTAAAGATTTTAGGTACGCCTTCCCAATCCTGCGCCCTCACATCTCGTTGCTCTGCATAGCCAAGGCTACTTACGGGTATATTACTATTATTTAAAATATAGGCGTCTAAATCACCATCCTTGTCGTAATCAAAGAAAGAAGCATGTGTAGAAAAACCTGTTTCTGCTAAATTATATTCATGTGCCCTTTCAGTAAATGTGTTATCTCCATTATTGATAAAAAGGTCATTATCATGATTGTTGCCTTCCATATTTCCGGCATTACTGACGTAAATGTCAAGTAAACCGTCATTATTGATATCAGCCATGACTACACCAGTAGACCATGGTTTGTTACCTGCAATCCCAGCAGTTTCAGAAACATCTTCAAATTTTAAATCTCCCTTATTGATGTAAAGTTTGTTTGGCTCCATGTTTCCGGTAAGAAAAACATCAGAAAGTCCGTCATTGTTGATGTCGCCAATTGCAACGCCACCGCCGTTATAAAAGTTTCTATATTTAAAAATGTTGAATTCCTTTGAGTTTTGAACTTTGTTTATAAAGGAAATGCCAGTTTCTTCTGAAGGTAAAAGTGTGAATAGTGTTGGTTCCGACTTTTCAACTAATTTGTTAGAATCTTCTTTAGAGTTGCAGGAGTAAAAAAGTGGAAAAAGTAAGCTAATACAGACAAGCTTAAGTAAAATCGATTTCATTCTTAAATATTTTTGTAATAACAATTCGGTATGATACAGAATTTGGAAATAGCACATTAATAAAAGGAAAATTTTGAGCAATAATCCTTTAAACGTAATTCGTTTATTAGGATTTAATAAGCACTCTACTTTTGTTTCTCAAATTTTTTATAAACTACTAAAATTGAATGAATCACTCGTAAAATAGTATCTAAAAAATTAGATTGCAAGATAGCCAAATACCTACTATTTGCTAGGTTTAATTTGCAAAAGTCGGTGTTAATATTTATCGAAATCGTTATAGATGATGTTGAAAAATATGAATAATTGCTTTTTCATAGCTTGAATTTAGAAGTAATGAAAATAATCCAATATATTTAGGCTTGACTAAGTAACAAACAACCAACCATATGATAGGGATTTTATCTTTTTTAGGCTTTACGATTTTAGTAGCGGTGATTTCATATTTTGCAACAAGAAGTACAAATGAGCAAACTTCCGATGGTTATTTTCTAGGTGGAAGAAGTTTAACGGCTGGTGTAATCGCAGGATCATTATTACTTACCAATTTATCAACTGAACAAATTGTAGGTCTTAATGGAAGTGCATATACAGACGGATTATCTGTTATGGCTTGGGAAACCTTAGCTGCAATAGCAATAGTTGTAACTGCAATATTCTTATTGCCAAGATATTTAAAAGGAGGACTTACCACGGTACCTCAGTTTTTAGCCAAACGATTTGATGTAGCTACTAAAACGCTTACTTCCGGATTATTTCTGACTGGTTATGTGGTGGTTTTACTTCCTGTTATATTGTATTCAGGTTCAGTAGCGATTAGCGGAATGTTTGACGTACCGACTCTTTTAGGTGTATCGGATAGCACGGCATTGGTTATTTGTATTTGGGGAATTGGAATAATAGGTTCCATTTATGCCGTATTTGGTGGGTTGAAAGCAGTAGCGGTTTCTGATTCTATAAACGCGATAGGTTTATTGATTGGTGGGTTACTTATTCCAATTTTTGGATTAATGGCAATTGGTGATGGTAGCGTATTTACGGGACTTGAAACTTTAATTAATACTAATCCTGAACGATTTGATTCTACAGGAAATGCCGGTCAAGAGGTTCCTTTTAGCACCATATTTACAGGTATGATGTTAGTTCAATTGTTTTATTGGGGTACTAATCAACAGATTATTCAAAGGGCTTTGGGAGCTAAAAATTTAGCAGAAGGTCAGAAGGGTTTATTACTAGCGTCATTCTTAAAAATATTGGGTCCGTTAATATTGGTTTTACCTGGTATGATAGCGTATCATTATTTTGATGGTAACCTAGAAACAAGTGATTTAGCCTACCCAGAGTTAGTACGTGCCGTATTACCTAAACCATTGGTTGGTTTTTTCGCAGCGGTATTGTTTGGTGCTATATTAAGTTCATTTAACAGTGTGTTGAATAGTTCTGTTACCCTATTTGGTATTGATATATACAAGGAGCATATCAATAAAAATGCATCAGAAACAACGGTAGTAAAGTATGGGAAGATTTTTGGGATATGTTTAGCGTTGGCAGCAATGTTTATAGCACCATTAATTGCAAATGCAGGTAGTTTATTCAATTACTTGCAAGAAATAAATGGAATATACAGTATTCCTATTTTTACAATTATAGTAGTTGGATACTTGACGAAAAGGGTTCCTGCAATTGCTGCGAAAATCGGTATCCTTTCTGGTTCAGTATTATATATAATTAGTCAGTTTTGGCTTAAGAATAAGTTCGTTGATGAGGCTTTGGCAGATGCAAATGCTTCTGGTATTACAGACCCTAGTATGCTTAAGTTGATTGAAGCAGAAGCATATCCACATTATTTACACATTATGGCTATTTTATTTGCCACCAATATTATTATAATGCTAATTATTGGAGCAATTAAACCACGTAAAGAACCCTTTGTTTTGGAGTATACGAAACAAGTTTCCATTACACCTTATAAATATGTAAATCAGGTTGGTATAGCCATTTGCTGTATAGTAATAGGAATTTATGTCTATTTTGCTAAGTAGTAGTTTTTCTAATCATTTATGATTGTTGGTTCTACTAAATAAGTTGACCTATTAAACAATTAAACACCCCTAAGTTATCTTAAATAATTTAGGGGTGTTTTATTTCTATTATTATCAACCTTAAAAGAGTTGTAGGGTCAATTTTTAGATTATTGCTTTCAAGGCATGTTTGTATTGTTGTTTCTTAATAATTCGGTTTATGGAACATCAATTAGGTATAGTTGTGTGTTGTAGAAGGTGAATTCACATTAGTTAGTCAACTGAAGTATAATAGTTATTCTTTTCGATACACATTTATTCAGAATTAACTATTCACTTATAACGAATATATAATACCATACACTTGTCTTTACCATAGCTAAAATCTACTAAGATTTGTATTTTTTTAATCTACATCATAAAAACAAAAAGGCCTCCACTAATTGGAGGCCTTTTTAAACTTAAACTTAATTTATTGTTTAGTATCCTGGATTTTGAACAATATTAGGATTAGCTAATACATCTGCAAAAGGAATAGGAAAGATTATTGATCTTGCTTCTGTTGCATCTTTAAGATTCCATGCTCTTAAATATTGATCAAATCTAATCAAATCTTGTCTTCTTGTTAATTCTGCATACATTTCTCTTCCGCGTTCTGCTAGAAGATCAGATTCAGCCACAGAGCCTAAAACAGAAGCTCCTCTTATTACTCTTAAGGCATTAATCATACCTGTGACATCGGTACCCATTCTAAACATTGCTTCTGCTTTCATTAGATAGTCATCTGCAAATCTATAGCGAACGGTATGTGCTCTTTGGTCACCACCTTCTTCATTAGGATGATACTTTAACATTCTTGTTCCATCAGTTTCTAACACTGCGTTATCGGCAGGAGATGTATATTCTGCTTTAGTTACTTCTTTGGTAAATACCAAAGGTACACTACCTACTCCAGCTCTTGCCGTTAACGGAGTGCCGTCTTGTTCGTACTGTTGTCCGATTAAGAAACCATAACCTATTCCAAGATTGTCCGCATTTGCAGTTTCTGCATCTGGAACCCAACCTCTACGTTCTTCTTGGCCATCACCTACGTAATTGGTGTCTGGATCACCTTCAAATAATTGATAGAATTCAGATAGGGTAGCAAAACCATTCCAGCCACCACCGTCGTTGGATCCCGGAAAGTTTAAATTATAATGCAAAGTGTTCCAAATTCTTGGGCCCGTAGCTGCTGGTGACCACCATATTGTCTCTACGTCATTACTAGGTCTAAAAATATCAAAGAAATCACCAGAGGCTGCCAATGTGTAACCATCTGCCTCAATTGCATCAACGGCATCAACAACAATCTGCATGTCTGCATTATCAGGTGCAGTCCCTAGGTAAACATGCTTATTCAAGTGTAATTTCGCCATTAAATGGTTGGCAGCAGCCTTAGTAGGTGTTTGCTTTAATTCAATTCCACTACCCGCAGTTACTTCTGGAAGATCTCTTAATGCAATTGTAAGATCTGCTACAATACTGTCAATGGCAACTTGCCCTGTCAATACGGTTGGAATTTCACTATTTGGTGCATTAACATCTCTGTAAGGTACCTGTCTCCACATATCTAGAATCCAACTCATTGCCCAAGCTCTATAGAAACGTGCTTCTGCTTTTAGTTCTGTAACATCTCCTCCGGCAGTAGTAACACTTCCTGGGTCGATTACACGTGTAGCATTTATTGTAATGCTATTAAGAGCCTGCCAAGATAATCGTATATCTTGTAAATCTGCATTCCAAGAATGTTGATGCATTGCTAACCATCTACCATTGTCTCCCCAATCCGTTCCCCTTGTAGCTACTACATATTCATCAGTAGTAACTTCGTTTAAGGCGTATAGACCATCTTGGTTTCCTAAATTACCCGCAGTTATAATATTGGAAATATTTGCAACTTCACCTTGCACGTTTGCAACTCCTGCAAAACCTTCTGATATTAATGAATCTGTAGGCTCTATCTCTAAGTCTGTACAAGAAAAAGCCAGCGCTATTGGGAGTGCGAAACATAAATAATTTACTATTTTTTTCATAATCCTATTTTTTTATTTTTAAAATGTAACGTTAAATCCTAAACTAAAAGTAACTGGTCTTGGATATGAAAGATAATCTATGGAAGCAGACGGAAAACCATTATCTGGTATATCCGTAGTACTAACTTCAGGATCTAAACCACTATATCCTGTTAGCAAAAATAAATTCTGACCAACAGCACTCAAGCGCATACTTTTAAACATGCCATCTCCACTTAAAGGTACATTGTATCCAATGGATGCAGTTTGAAGTCTAACAAAGTCTCCTTTTTCTAAAAAGAACGTACTTGGATTGGTTGCGGATAAAGTTATATTATCGTCTAGAACACTTCTTAAATTATTTCTACTTCCAATTTGTGGTGCAGCAAATAGTGCATTTGCCGTGTTGTTATAAACGTAAAACCCAAATTGACCTGAAAAGAATAAAGATGCATCCCAGTTTTTATAATTTAAACTAGTTGATAAACCAGATACAATTTTAGGTAAAGCAGACTTGTCCTGAATAGTTGGGTCTGTATCAACTTGAAAATTTTCGTCTACTTCACGTAATTCATAGGTATATAAAGGTTTTCCATCAGTTAAAACTTGTGAAGTAGTACCTGTAAGACCTTGGCCATATAAGTTACCTGCCTGAATGTTAGGGCCATTGTAATCTGTTAGCTCATTTTGGTTGTAAGAAATATTGAAATTGGTATTCCAATTAAAATCTTCAGAGGCAACTAGGTCATAATCCAGTCCTAATTCTACACCTTGATTTATGATAGTACCATCAATATTTTGAAAAACAAAAGGTGAAGTTGCTGGCTGTACCGCTGGTAAATTTAATAGAATATCATTTGTCTCTTTTCTATACAAATCAATAGTAGCAGTCAAACGGTCATTGTTGAATCCAAAATCAAAACCCAAACCATATTGTGTTGTTGATTCCCACTTAAGATCAGGGTTTGCAAATGCAACTTCTTTCGTCGCTGGTGATGATAATTGTGAATTGCTTCCTATTTCCAAAGCATCCCATCTTGTTCTATTTAAATAGGCTCCATATCCAAGTCCGTCTTGATTACCTGTAATACCCCAACTTACTCTTAATTTAAGGGTAGAAAAAGTTTCTTCATTAATAAAGTCTTCTTCATTTAATTTCCAGGCAAAAGCTGCTGAAGGGAAAATACCATACTTATTGTTTCCACCAAATTTAGAAGAACCATCTGCTCTTACCGTACCAGTAAATAAATATTTATTATTTAGGGTGTAATTTAATCTTCCAAAGAAAGACTGTAATTCATCAGTAAAATCAAAAGTATCAACTGAGAACGCATTAATTGGAATGCCAGGCAAACTACTACTTGTAGTTGAATTTATATTCGGTGATAATCCCAAAATTCGATATTGATTACCGTCCCCAGGAAGATCGTTAAATGTACCGATGCCATAACCTTGATAATTACTTGCAAGATTACGAGTGTCTTGATAAGCTTGTTGAGTACTTGAGACTATTTGATTCATGTCTGATGTACTGTACCCTTGACCCAATAGGTTTTGACCGTTTCTATTAAAATCTTGGAAAGAATAACCAACAAGCGCATCAAATTTAGAACTTTCAAATTCTTTATTATAGTTTATTGTTAGTTCCATTAATTTGCTCTCTGTGTTTAGGTTACTAACGATTCCAAGTCCATTACCAACAGCACCATTGGTAAACCCAAGAATGTTTGGGCTTACTACTTGACCTCTTGTAGATTCTGAGGTGTCAAGACCAAAATTCACTTTGGCTGAAAGTTCGTCAGTAAAATCATAGTTTAGAGATACACTTCCAAGAAACCTGTCTGTACCTGTATTATCGTCATAAAATGCTAAAAGATTTGCAGGGTTTCTATCTGGATCAGCCCCAATATTAGGATTAGCAGCTAGGGTAGGGTTAGAGTAATAGGTAGCTGCCAATAAATCTCCAGTACTACCTGAAGTTCTACTAATAAACGGTGCTCTATCATTAATTCTAGATACAGTTCCTTGTGCATTCAATGTTAACTTATTATCAAAAAAACGTTGAGTTAAATTTACTCTACCTGTAAGACGCTCTAAATCTGTATTTTCAATAACACCAAATTGTTTGGAATAACCAAGTGTAGCCCTAATATTTCCAGAACCGTAGTTTTGTGAATAGGAAAGGTTATTATCGGTAGATGCAGTAGTTCTAAAAAGATATTCTTGCCAGTCCGTAGATCCTCCAAGATTACCACCACCTCTTTCTACAAACTCATCAGTAGATAAAAGGTCGTATTTGTTCGCTACCGTAGCAATGTTTAAATTGCTTGAGAAACCCCATTGACCTTGAGTTCCTCCACCTTTTCCAGATTTGGTTGTTATTACTACTACACCGTTCGCACCTCTAGAACCGTATATTGCAGTTGCGGAAGCATCTTTAAGAACACTCATGCTTTCAATATCATTAGGGTTCAAAAAGTTTAATGGATTTTTAGCGCCACTACTACCAGCACCTAAATCACCACCTGATGCAGAAACACTTTCATTGGAAACTGGAACACCATCAATAACGAATAATGGACTGTTATTACCTCGGACAGAGCCTGCACCTCTAATTCTTAAAGTGATTCCTGCACCTGGCTCACCACTACCTTGTGATATTTGAACACCGGCAGTTTTACCTTGTATTAGTTGTTCTGGAGATGAAATAATACCACCGTTAAAGTCTTCCGATGAAACGGAAGAAACAGATCCAGTAGCATCTTTTACAGTAGTAGTACCGTAACCGATGATTACAACTTCATCAAGAGCTTCAGCATCTTCGTCCAAAGTAAAGTTGATAGTGCTTCTTCCGTTAATAGCTACCTCTTGTGTTTTATAACCGATATAGCTTACGATAAGTATTGCACCATCTTCAGCGGTCAAAGTATAATTACCGTCAAAATCGGTTTGCGTACCGTTAGTCGTGCCTTTCTCAAGAACACTAGCTCCTGGTAAAGGTCCACTTGCATCTGAAACAGTTCCAGATACTTCTTGTGCCTGAGAAAGTCCAAAGCACAAAAATGTACTTAGCACTAACAAGCTTTTTAGGAATGTAATCTTCATAAATTGTTAATTTAAGTTGAGTTAATTTGATTTCAATTGTTAAAAATATGTAAAATGACGAGTGGATTAGAATATAGTGAAAGTTAAAATATTACGAAAACGGTTTCGTGTTAATAACTTTTGTTTTTTACGAGTATAGTGAATGTAAATACTCAGATTTATAATATCGGTAAATTTAAACCTACATTACTGAGAATATATAAGCAACATCAAATATATGAAAAATACTTTTGTGTATCTTAACAGGATTATTGTGAACTTAATTAGGTCTTAAGCTTTTAGAAAATTTTAAGTTCTTATCTTAAAATTTTAAAACCCTATCCATTGAAACGAAAAATCAAATTAAAAGATATTGCTAGGGAATTGGATGTGTCCATTTCAACGGTTTCCAAGGCTTTAAAGAATAGTAAAGAAATAAGTAAAGACACAAAAGATAAAATAAAGGCATTCGCCAAGTTCTATAATTATCGTCCCAATAATATAGCGCTCAGTCTAAAAAATAAGAGATCAAAGAATATTGGGGTAATCATTCCAGATATTGTACATCATTTTTTTACTACCGTTTTTAGGGGTATAGAAAAATATGCGAATGAAAAAGGTTATAATGTTATCGTTTGTATTTCAGACGAATCTATGGAGAAGGAAGTTGTCAATATGGAGATGTTAGCAAATGGCAGTATAGACGGCTTTATACTCTCCTTAAGTGCAGAAACTCAATTGAAAAATGACTTTACGCATTTAAAGGAATTACTGGATCAAGGTATTCCTATTGTTCTTTTTGATCGTGTAGCCTCTGAGATAGAATGTGACAAGGTTATTTTGAATGACAAGGAAATAGCACGTGAAGCCGTTGAGCATTTTATTAAAGCAGGATCAAAGAATATCGCCTTAGTAACCACGGAAAAACATTTCAATGTTAGTGAAAATAGGCGTAAAGGTTATGAAGAGGCTTTAAAAAACCATGATATAAAGGGTGATGAAAATTTGATTTTGATCTTACCTCATGATATGGAAAATGATAGGGCTATAACAGCGTTTTTTCAAAATAATAAGATAGATGCAGTGTTATGTGTCAATGAAATTTTTGGCATTCAGTGTCTCAGTATTATACAAGAATTAGGTTTTAATGTACCAAATGATATTTCGGTTATTGGTTTTACTGATGGAATATTGTCAAGGTTTTCGGTACCAAGATTAAGTACGGTTGCTCAACATGGTGAAAAAATGGGTGAACAAGCAGCTCAATTACTTATTGATCGGATGGAGTCGGTTGAGGAAGTTGATGAGCCTTTTAGAACAGAAATAATAAATGCAACATTAATTAAACGAGGTTCTACAATCAATTAATACTTTTGTGATTATGGGAAAAGTAGGATTTATTTTTGATTTAGATGGGGTAATCGTAGATACGGCAAAGTATCATTATCTGGCCTGGAAGAAATTAGCCAATGAATTAGGGTTTGAATTTTCTAAAGAACAAAACGAACTATTTAAAGGGGTGAGTAGAAAAAGGTGCTTGGAGATTTTATTAGATATAGGGAAGGTGAAAGCTACTCAAGCGCAGTTCGATACTTGGATGGTGGAGAAAAATGTAGACTATTTGAACTATATTGAGGATATGAATGCAAGTGAAATATTGCCCGATGTGCCAAGGGTGCTTGACTATTTAAAGAAAGAGAATATTCCTATTGCGTTGGGTTCTGCAAGTAAGAATGCTAAACCAATTCTAGAGAAGGTTAATTTGGTGTCCTATTTTGACAGTATCGTAGATGGCAATAGTGTGACTAAGGCAAAACCTGATCCTGAGGTGTTTTTGATTGCGGCTAATAATTTAGGGGTAGCCGCTAGTTCTTGTGTTGTTTTTGAGGATGCCGTTGCAGGAATACAGGCTGCTAATAGTGCGAAAATGACAAGTATTGGAATTGGAGACTCAAATATTCTTAATGAGGCCGATTATAATTTCAAAGATTTTACAGAGATAAGTGATAGTTTTTTGGCATCGATTTTAAATAAAAATTATAAAAAATAAATCTGGCTATTTATTCATAGTTCAGTTAATTTCAACAGTAAATAATGAATCAAGATTATATAAAAGCGGATAGGTGGTGCATCATTGAGGAAGGTTTTGATAAAGAAAATGTAAAATCATCTGAAAGTATCTTTAGTATTGGTAATGGCGCAATGGGTCAGAGAGCTAATTTTGAAGAAAGTTATTCTGATGAAACTTTTCAAGGTAGTTATATCGCTGGTGTTTACTATCCTGATAAAACCCGCGTCGGTTGGTGGAAAAATGGCTATCCAGAATATTTTGCAAAAGTATTGAATGCTCCGAACTGGATTGGCATTAAAATATATATAAATGATGCCGAGCTAGATTTAGCGACGTGTAAAAAAGTGTCTGACTTCAAAAGAGAACTGAATATGAAAGAAGGTATTTATACCAGAACCTTTCAGGCAGTTACTTCTAATAATGTAGAAATAGACGTAAACGTTAAACGTTTTTTGAGTTTAGATATTGATGAAGTAGGTGCTATTTCATATTCAGTAAAAGTTCTAAAGACTGATGCTAAAATTGTTTTCGAACCCTATTTAGATAGCGGTATTACTAATGAAGACAGTAATTGGGACGATAAATTCTGGAATACAACCAATATCGATACTTCTGAAAATCGTGCTTTTATAAAAGCGCATACCATGAAGACAAATTTTGAGACCTGTACATTTATGCAGGCATCTCTTAATAATAATGGTAAAGAAGTGTCTGCTTCGCAAGGTGAAAAGTCTGAGAAATATGTTTCATTAAAATTTGAGCAAATTGCAAAAGCAGGTGAAAACTTGACGTTAACCAAATTTGGAGGTTATACCGTAACAAGAAATCATGATGCAAAAGAATTGGTAAGTGTAGCCAATGATACTTTGGATAAAGCTTCTTCATTAGGATTTGATGGTCTATTACAAAAACAAAAAGAAGCTTGGGCTTCAATTTGGGAAATGAGTGATATAGTCATTGAAGGTGATGTAAAGGCGCAACAAGGTATCCGATTCAATATTTTTCAATTGAACCAAACCTACTTAGGTACAGATTCGAGATTAAATATTGGGCCAAAAGGATTTACAGGAGAAAAATATGGAGGTAGTACTTATTGGGATACCGAAGCATATTGTATTCCTTTTTACATGGCTACCAAAGATGATAAAGTAGCTAGGAAATTATTGAAATATCGATACAATCATTTAGAAAAAGCCATAGCAAATGCTACAAAACTTGGGTTTTCTAATGGTGCAGCATTATACCCTATGGTGACAATGAATGGTGAAGAATGTCATAATGAGTGGGAAATTACTTTTGAAGAAATTCATAGAAACGGTGCCATTGCTTTCGCGATACATAACTACTATAGATATACGGGCGATTACAGTTACATACCCGAAATGGGATTAGAGGTATTGATAGGCATCGCTAGGTTTTGGCACCAACGAGTTAACTTTTCAAAAGACAAGAATAAGTACGTGATGCTGGGTGTCACGGGTCCAAATGAATATGAAAATAATGTAAATAATAATTGGTACACGAATTACTTAGCCAAATGGTGCATTAATTATACGTTGATACAATTGGATAAGGTGAAAAGCGGCTATCCAGATGATTATCATAGAATTATAGGTAAGACCAAATTAACGGATAGGGAATGTGAAAAATGGAAGAAGGTTGCCGATCACATGTATTTTCCATATTCAAAAGAGATTGGGGTGTTTTTACAACAAGACGGCTTTTTAGATAAAGATTTGGTGAAGGTGAAAGATTTGCCAAAAACTGATAGACCTATAAATCAAAAATGGAGTTGGGATAGAATTCTAAGATCACCATATATAAAACAGGCCGATGTTTTACAGGGTTTTTACTTTTTCGAAGAAGATTTTTCATTAGAAGATTTGGAAAAGCATTTTGATTTTTACGAACCGTTTACCGTTCATGAATCCTCATTATCACCATGTGTACATAGTATTCAGGCAGCAAAACTGGGAAGAATGGATCAAGCTTATAATTTCTATTTAAGAACATCTAGGTTAGATTTAGATGACTATAATAAGGAAGTTGAAGAAGGCTTGCATATTACGTCAATGGCTGGTACATGGATGAGTATTGTCGAAGGTTTTGGTGGTATGCGAGTTATCGACGATAAACTTTCTTTTAAACCTCAGATACCGAACCAATGGAAAGCTTATTCATTTAAAGTAAATTTCCGTAACCGAATTATAAAAGTAAAGGTAACTTCCGAATCAACATCATTTGAATTGTCAGGTTCTAAAGAAGTTTCCATTCGGGTTAATGGTGAAAAAGTAGCACTATTTCCAGATGAGTTGGTTACCGTATAGTCATGATAATTTTATCCGAAGTAAATATTAGAATACCAAAATAGGCGAATGAATAAGAAAATAGTTATTTATCATGTATTCACTAGACTTTTTGGAAATACCAATACCAATAATAAACCTTGGGGTACTATTGAGGAAAACGGAGTTGGTAAGTTTTCCGATTTTACAAAAAAGGCACTTACTGCAATAAAAGATTTAGGTGTAACACATATCTGGTATACTGGCATTCCGCATCATGCTGTTATAAACGATTATACGGCGTATGATATTTCTAATGACGACCCAGATGTGGTAAAAGGTAGGGCAGGATCTCCTTATGCAGTTAAAGATTATTACAATGTTAACCCAGATTTAGCAAAAAATCCTGCTAAAAGGTTAAATGAGTTCAAATCACTAATTGAACGTACCCACAAAGCTGGTATGAAGGTTATAATTGATATTGTTCCTAATCATGTTGCAAGACGGTACGAAAGTAAGACCAACCCAAAAGGGATTTCTGATTTTGGTTTTGGTGATGATACATCGGTAGAATATCAAAAAGATAATAATTTTTATTATATCCCTGGTACTGAATTTCAAACTCCTGTATGGCGAAATGGATATGTTCCACTTGGGGGCGATACACCTAATTTATCTAATGCCAAATTGGTCGAAATTCCAGCAAAATGGACAGGTAATGGGTCTCGTAGTCCACAGCCCGATATGAATGATTGGTATGAGACTGTTCGTATTAATTATGGAGTTAGACCAGATGGTGGATTAGATTTTGACATGCTACCCAATGACTTTGGTGAACGCGATTATAAAGAACATTATAATTACTGGAAAAAGAGAGTGGTACCAAGCTCTTGGAGAAAATTTAGAGATATAGCACTGTATTGGTTGAAATTGGGAGTAGACGGATTCAGGTATGACATGGCCGAAATGGTGCCGGTCGAATTTTGGAGTTTTATGAATTCTTCGATTAAAATGAAGAATCCTGATGCCTTTATTATGGCCGAGGTTTACAATCCAGATTTGTATAGAACATACATCCATAAGGGTAAAATGGATTATTTATATGACAAGGTAGATTTCTATGACGGACTAAAGCATATTATGAAAGGCTACGGCTGGTCAGACCATTTGCCAGTGGTGCAAAATGGATTGCAAGATATTGAACATAATATGCTTCACTTTTTAGAGAACCATGATGAACAGCGAATTGCTAGTCCAGAATTCGTAGGTAACCCTGAAATAGGAAAACCTGCCATGGTAGTTTCTGCTACGATAAGCACATCGCCTACAATGATTTATTTTGGACAAGAAGTAGGTGAGCCAGCAGCAGAGAATCCGGGTTTTGGTAGTGCTTCGCGAACATCTATATTTGATTATGTAGGGGTTCCACATCATCAGCGATGGGTAAATAACAAGAAATTTGATGGGGGGCAATTAAAGCCAGAAGAATCATCATTGCGCGATTTTTATAAAAGGCTTTTAACTTTTACAGTGGGTAGTGAAGCTTTAATGGGTGCCTATCGTGAAATTCATTTTTACAATAAAGAAATTACAGAGAATTATAATCATAGAGTATTATCATTTGTTCGATGGTCAGAGAATCAAAAATTGATAATTGTTTCGAATTTTGACAGTAACGACCATTTTTCTTTCGACTTAAAGCTGCCTGTCGATTTAATTGACAATTGGCAATTAAAAGAAGGTTCGTATATTTTGAAGGATGTGCTATACGGTCATTCAAATTCATTGAGAATAGATAATGGCGAAGGTCATATATCAATTCAATTAAATCCGTTAGAATCCTTTATTTTTGAATTAAAATCTTAATACATGTTTAGTAGAATCACACTATTATTTATTTGTCTCTCCTTATTATCCTGCAATATGAAAAAACCATTAGTTATTGGTCATAGAGGTGCCATGGGGCATGAAACTGAGAACACTTTACCATCAATTCAAAAAGCGATGGATTTAGGCGTCGACATGATTGAAATTGATGTATTTAAAATTAAAAGTGGAGAAATTGTAGTATTTCATGATGATACTGTCGATAGACTTACCAATGGTCCTGGAAGTATTGAAGGATACAATATTTTTGAGTTGAAAAAGCTAATAGTAGATGGAGGTCATCAAATACCAATGTTGCAAGATGTATTAAAAGTTATTGATAATAAGGTAGCTTTGAATATAGAGTTAAAAGGTGCCGGCACTGCAGATAGGGTCAATTTTATAATGGACTATTACATAAATAATAAAAATTGGTCGCCAGATAATTTTATCATTTCCAGTTTTAATTGGGATGAATTAAAAGAAATGAGAAGGATAAACCCAAATGTGGCAATAGCGATTTTAATCGGGAAAAATCCCGTCGATGCCATTCCGATAGCTAAGGAATTGAATGCAGTTGCTATAAACCCATATTTTGGGGAGTTAAGTTCGGCGGCAGCCAATGAAATACGTGATGCCGGATTTAAAATTTATACTTGGACAGTAAATGAGCCTGAAGATATTGAAGCAATGAAAAAAATTGGTGTTGACGGTATCATTACTAATTTTCCAGAACGGGTCAACTAATGTATGATGTTTTAGTAATTGGTGGTGGTGCGGCAGGTTTTTATGCGGCGATTCATATTGCAGAGGCTAGGCCGAACACCAAAATTGCTATTTTAGAAAGAGGTAAAGAAGTGCTTACCAAGGTAAAAGTGTCTGGTGGTGGTCGTTGTAACGTAACCCACGCCGAATTCGACCCTAATGAATTAAGTAAGAACTATCCTAGGGGCGAAAAAGAGCTTTTAGGTCCGTTTCATACCTATGCTAGTGGAGATACAGTAGGTTTTTTTGAAGAACGAGGTGTTTCATTAAAAATTGAAGAGGATGGTAGAATGTTTCCTGTCAGTAATTCTTCACAAACTATTATTGACTGTTTTATATCTGAAGCTGAACGTTTAGGGATACAGATAAAGACACTTTGTCCCGTTAGCGGAATAGAGCAAATTGAGCATGACGGTGATACAGTATGGAACGTTAAAGTGGGTGAGAATTTACTTTTAGCTAAAAAGTTACTGTTAGCAACGGGAAGCAATCCAAAAATCTGGAAGTATATTCAAGATTTAGGTCATACCATTGTACCCCCCGTACCTTCACTTTTTACTTTTAATATTAAAGATGAACGTATTTCGGGAATACCTGGCTTGGCAACCCATGCTGAAGTTGTGGTTGTTCCTAAGAAAAAATATAATCAAAAATCTTCAAAACTAAAATTAGATACTACTAGTCTTACCTCAGAGGGCCCTTTGTTAATTACACATTGGGGCATGAGTGGTCCTGCAATATTGAAACTTTCTGCATGGGGCGCTAGAGTTTTGGAACAATATAATTATCAATTTAAAATTCAGGTGAATTGGGTGCCTGAATATCACAAAACCGGACTTTTAGAATTGTTTTTGAAAGTAAAGCAAGTTGAAAAAAAGACTGTTCTTCGAACCAAGGTATTGGATATTCCCAAAAGGCTTTGGGCAAATTTGGTTAAAGCTTCGAATATAGAAGATACTACCACTTGGCCAGAAGTTTCTAAGCAACAATTACTGTCATTGGCAGAACAATTAACAGCAGGTGTTTTTCAAGTGAATGGTAAAAGTACATTTAAGGAGGAATTCGTAACTGCAGGAGGTGTTGATTTGAAAGAAATAAATTTTAAGACCTATCAGAGTAAAATTTCGCCAAGCCTTTATTTTGCGGGTGAAATTATAAATATTGATGCGATTACTGGAGGCTTCAATTTTCAAAATGCATGGACAGGTGGTTATATTGCTGCAAAAGGCGTTGTGGAAGCTTTGAATACTAACCTAGGATCATAATGAATACTTATATCGCATTCTTAAGAGGTATAAATGTTAGTGGAAAAAGAAAGGTTCCTATGGTTGAACTTAGGATCTTATGTGAAAGATTGAAGTTGCAAGATGTTAAAACCTATATTCAAAGTGGCAATATTGTATTCAAAAGCTCACTTGTCCAAACAGAAGAATTAGAAGATTTGCTATCGAATGAAATTGAAAAGTACTTTGGGTTTGAGGTGCCAGTAATTATTAAAACCGTTGATGATCTTAATGAAATAATAAACCAAAATCCATTTATTTCGCAAGAAGATATTGAAGCAAATAAGGTATATTTTGTACTTCTTAATAAAATTCCGGCCAATGAATTACTTGTGAAATTTAACACAGAAACATTTAAGAATGAAGAATGTTCAATAGTGGATACCCGTGTTTATTTGAAATGTGCATTGGGGTATGGAAAAGCCAAATTGAATAATAATTTAATTGAACGTAAATTGAAGGTTCTAGCAACTACTAGAAATTATAGGACTATGAATAAGCTAATTGAATTATGTAATTAGCACTTTGTAGTAAAATTAATTTAACTCCCAAATTTTGTAGTTTAATACCGTAGCAAAACATACCCATAGTAAATAGGGGATTAATAAAATTGCAGCTACTTTACTCACCACTTTAAACCATTTAATAGTTAATATAAGTACTATTAATAAGGATAGAATGACTAAAAGTCCCCAAAATGGTTGTTTTAGGCCAAAGAAAACGATACTCCACAGGCCATTTAATAACAGTTGAAAACCAAAATGGTATAATCCGGTTTTCACCCATTTATGATGAAATCCTTTTGCCCAGACCCATCCAACGGAAATACCCATTAAAATATAAAGTGCTGTCCAGACAGGAGCAAAAATCCAATTTGGCGGATTAAAACTTGGCTTGTTCAAAGTCATATACCAACCATTCACAGAACTTTGAGTCACTACGCTGTTTAGAAACCCAATGGTAGAACAGATAACAATTCCGATAATGATATAAGTGAGTTTTCTTTTCAATTGGTTGGCGTTTACCTCTAAAATAAGGATTTATTTTAATTGATAGCCCTAAAAACTATCTTTGCACAAATTGAAATTTCAATGACAGAAAAAGATTTTATTCCAGCTTCCTATACAACATTGAAAGAAGAAGGGGTGGTTGCTTATTCTTCACCTAGTAATATTGCATTAGTGAAGTATTGGGGGAAAAGGGAAAATCAAATTCCGGCTAATCCTTCTATTAGTTTTACGCTAGCCGCCTGTACCACAAAAACTAAAATTCATTATAAAAAGAGGCAAAATAAGAATGACAACTTTTCTTTTGATTTTCTATTCGAAGGAGAAGAAAAGGAGGATTTTAAGCCAAAAATTAATACATTTTTAAAGAGAATAGAGGTGTATTTACCTTTTTTGAAGGATTATCATTTTGTCATAAGCACGTCGAATACTTTTCCGCATAGTAGCGGTATCGCATCATCAGCAAGTGGTATGTCTGCACTGGCGCTATGTTTTATGGAAATGGAAAAGTCGTTTGTAGAAAATATCACAGCAGAACATTTCAATAGAAAAGTTTCTTTTTTATCACGATTAGGTTCTGGTAGTGCATGTCGTAGTATTGAAGGACCATTGGTGCAATGGGGAGAAAGTCAGGTGATTGAGGGTAGTTCAAATCTTTTTGGAATTAAATACCCATACGATGTGCATCCTATATTCAATAACTATCATGATACGATTTTATTGGTTGACAAAGGAGAAAAGCAAGTAAGTAGCACTATTGGTCATGAACTTATGCATTGCCATCCATATGCAGATAATAGATTTGCTCAAGCAGATACGAATCTAGATAAACTAAAGACGATTTTTTCTAACGGTAATTTAGAAGATTTTATCAGTATTGTTGAAAGTGAGGCACTTACTTTACATGCTATGATGATGACAAGTAGTCCTTATTTTATTTTGATGAAGCCCAATACACTTTCTATAATAAACAGTATCTGGAAATTTAGAGAGGAATCTAAAACCCATATTTGTTTTACCTTAGATGCAGGTGCAAACGTACATGTGCTTTACCCTGAGAGTGAAAAAGATAAAGTTTTTCCATTCATAAAAGAGAAGTTGGTTCCTTTTTGTCAAAATGGGCAGTATATTTGTGACCGAATAGGTCTAGGTGCTAAGAAGTTGTAAGTTAACGAAGTACGATTTTGACTGAAATTGCGTTAATAATTGAGCGAATCATCTATTTTGTTTAACAAGTAATAGGAAAACGTTCAACTTTGTATATATCTTTGTCTATATTTATAAGTAACATTTGATAATTGCCTAGATTTTAAAATGAAAGGACCACTGTTTTATTCCAAAATTCTTCTCTTCGGAGAGTACGGTATCATTAAAGATTCCAAAGGATTATCCATACCTTACAATTTCTATAAAGGCGCTCTAAAATCAGATGCACATACTTCAAAAGAAGCAATGAAGTCCAATGAGAGTTTAGAAGCTTTCACATTGTATCTTGAAAAACTTACCAAAAAGGAGCCTAGTTTGGTTTCATTTGATTTAGATATTCTGAAAGCTGATGTTGCAGCCGGTATGTATTTTGATAGCTCAATACCACAAGGTTATGGAGTTGGTAGTAGCGGAGCCCTAGTAGCGGCGATTTATGATAAATATGCACAGGATAAAATTACGGTTTTAGAGAATCTGACAAGAGAGAAGTTATTGAAGTTGAAATTGATTTTCGGTAAAATGGAATCTTTTTTTCATGGCAAATCGTCTGGTCTGGATCCTTTAAATAGTTATTTAAGTTTACCTATTCTTATTAATTCTAAGGATAATATAGAATCTACAAGTATTCCGTCTCAAAATGCAGAAGGTAAAGGTGCTGTATTTTTATTAGATAGCGGCACGGTCGGTGAAACTGCACCTATGGTTCAGATTTTTATGGAGCAGATGAAGAATGATGGTTTTCGAAAGATGCTTAAGAATCAGTTCATAAAGCATACCGACGCTTGCGTTGAAGATTTTGTTAACGGTAATATTCAATCTTTATTCGGTAATTTAAAACAACTATCTCACGTAGTTCTAGATAATTTTAAGCCAATGATACCAGTAAAATTCCATGACTTATGGAAAAAGGGTATCGATACTAATGATTATTATCTAAAGCTTTGTGGCTCAGGTGGTGGTGGTTATATTTTAGGTTTTACAGAAGATTTAGAAAAAGCTAAGACTTCGCTGAAAGACTACAAACTTGAAGTAGTTTATAATTTTTAGGAAATTTCCAAAATGCTTAATAGAAAAAACAAACTCTTACTTTTAAAGGTATTGAGTCTTTTTTCGGTGGTTAGAGGGTACAATATTCTTGTTATTGCTCTGGCGCAATATTTGGCATCTATTTATATTTTAGCGCCAAATCTACCATTACGGCAAGTTATTTTTGACATTAATCTATTCGTTATCGTTATCGCTTCTGCAATGGTAATCGCTGGCGGCTACATTATCAATAATTTCTACGATGCCGAAAAAGATTTAATCAATAAGCCTAGAAAAAGTATGTTAGATCGCTTGGTTAGTCAACGATTTAAACTCACCACATATTTTGTATTAAACTTTATGGCAGTAATTGCAGCCAGTTATGTGTCGTTTAGGGCGGTATTCTTTTTCTCTTCTTATATTTTTGGTATATGGCTCTATTCCCATAAGTTGAAGAGAATTCCGTTTTTAGGAAATTTCGTTTCGGGAACATTGGCCATTACTCCATTTTTTGTAGTGTTCGTGTATTATAAAAATTTTGAAACTGTCATTTTTGTACATGCAGTCTTTCTATTTCTTTTGATTTTAGCACGCGAAATGATTAAAGATTTAGAGAATCTTTCAGGAGATATTGCTCAGAATTATAGAACCATTCCAATTATTTACGGAGCAAAGACTTCTAAGGTTATAGTATCACTACTTATACTGTTAACACTTTTACCATCACTACTCCTTATTTTCAGGTTCGATGTAGGCTACATGAATTTTTATTTCGTCATCTGCATTTTGTTATTGGTGCTGTTCATATTCTTGTTAATTAAAGCTGAAACCAAAAAAGACTATGTATGGCTTCACAATATTTTAAAACTGATTATTGTAGTAGGTGTATTCAGTATTTTACTAATTGATGTACACTTGGTATTAAATAGAATACTATAGTTCTTACGAATATGTTCAATATAACTATTTGAACGGCAATGCAATTTGCTACCTTTGTGCAAAATTGGTACAGTTATGAGTAGGGACGATTCTAGTAGGGGGAAAAATGCTTCAGGTAGACAAGGTGGTAATTTCAAAAAGAAGAGCTATGCACGTGGCAATGCTCCTATCAAGAAAAATGTAACTCCAAGTAAGCCATCAGACCCAAATTCTATTCGACTTAATAAATATGTTGCTAACTCTGGCGTATGTTCACGTAGAGATGCTGATATATATATTGCAGCCGGTAATGTAACCGTAAATGGTAAGCCTATTATTGAAATGGGTTATAAAGTTAAATTGACCGATGAGGTAAAGTTCGATGGTCAATTATTGAATCCCGTAAAAAAGGAATATGTATTGCTTAATAAGCCTAAAGATTTTGTGACCACAATTCGTGATGAAAAGGGGCGAAGACATGTTTCTGGATTAATATCTAGCGCGTCAAAGTCAAAATTATTGCCGGTTGATAAATTGGAGAAAGAACATACTGGTTTGCTTTTGTTTACCAATGATGGTGCCATGACCAAGACATTGAAAAGTCCAATAAATGGGATGCGTAAAATATATCATTTAGTATTGGAACAAGAATTGAGAAGCGCCGACATGAAGAAAATTCAAGAAGGTGTAATGGTCGATGAAAAAGTAGTTAGAGTTCAAGACATCAGTTTTATCGCTGATTCACCTAAACGTGAAGTAGGTATTGAAATCTATAGTTCTAGAAATAAAATCGTAGAACGCCTATTCGATACGTTAGGTTATACCGTTCAAAAATTAGATAGAGTTGTATTCGGTGGTCTTACAAAAAAGGATTTACCTAGAGGACACTGGAGATATTTGACGGATCAAGAGGTTATAAACCTTAAAATGATTAAATAAAACATAGTCCTTGTCTAATTAATGGTAAAAGGATATATGAAACTATTTCAATGCACTAACTTCAAGAATACGGTTGTTTTTGAAAATCATACCTATGTTAATTGTAGTTATTTTTTAGGGAACATTTTTCTAATACAATCCTATCATTAAACACCAATGATTCTCAGTGGCAGTTGCCAGATTTGGAGAATAAGACATTTACTTATTGTAATAACTATAAACCTGATGTTTGCAATTGGTAGGTTGAAACTTCTCAAAAATCAGAATTTTGCTTGACCTGTTCTTTAAATAGGACTATTCCTCAATTATTGGATAAGGAAAATCTAGAAAAATGGAAGTATAGTGAACTGGCTAAACTTATTTTAGAATATCAACTATCACAGTTTAGGATGCCAATCATTAGTAAAATAATCAAAATGGTCTATGTTTTTATTTTTCGGCAAAAGATGACCTTTCTAAATCATCAAGAGACATTAAAGCAGGTCATGTAAATGGTGTGATAACCTTATTGATTTAAGAAGCAGAACCTGATATTAGAGAGAAGATTAAGAAATAGATGTCTGAACGGTATAGAACCTTTTGGCTTGTTTTAGGTATTAAACTGGTCATTATTACTGGGGTCAGTTAATTCGTGATGATGAGCTGATTTTGAATTATCTTATATTTTTAAATTCTGGAAATATTTCAGAGGAATAAGGTTAAGATTCTTCATTCTTAGCTAATATTAAATGTTCTTTAAAAGAATTTCGGAGGTAGTATTTTACGCGATAGAATTACTAATGTAAAGCTTCAGGTTATATTTTTATATCATATTGAATAAGTATGACTATAGAAGAACCAAATTACAAACAAGATGCTAAGTTCAGATTGCTTCATTTACCCAAATTATTGGTAAAAACGTATCATGTTTGGATGGAAAAAGACCCCTTTCAAATAAGTGCAGTCATAGCGTATTATGCCATACTTTCTCTTCCTGGACTGTTGATTATAATTTTGGAAATAGTTGGTGGTATTTGGGGGCGTGAAATAGTACGTGGAGAATTATTTTCAGAAATTTCATCGGCCATGGGTCCAGAAACAGCTCAATCTATACAAGAAATGATTGCGGATAGGGGAAGCGAGAACACGTCAATAGTAGCCACTATATTGGGTGTTGGAGTATTGATATATGGTGCTACCGGCGTTTTTTATCAATTACAGAATTCACTAAATGATATATGGAATGCGAAACCAAAATATTCAAATGAAATATTGTCTACACTTTTTATGCGTTTAAAAGGGTTTGGATTTATTTTAATTTTTGGCTTCTTATTGTTGATTAGCTTTGTATTGACTTCTTTTTTATCTGCATTCTCAAAGCAACTGTCTCGACTATTACCTGATGGTATGTTAGAACTGGGTTTTGCATTGGATATCGTTCTGTCACTTAGCTTTATCTACCTATTATTCGGTGCCATGTTCAAATACCTGCCTAGTACGCATGTTCGATGGAAGGCCGTAAAAGTGGGAGCTGCACTTACTGCATTACTTTTTTTAATAGGTAAATATGCTTTGGCTTTTTACTTTGGAAAAGCTGAACCTGGTTCCACCTACGGTGCTGCAGGAAGCATTATTTTAGTAATGTTATGGGTTTCTTATTCGAGTTTGATAGTGACTTTTGGGGCACAGTTTACCAAGATTTATTCAGATAAATACTTAAAAAATAATTAGAATATTTTATTCATTTTATCATTAATTTCTTTCAAACAAAGATTCCCTAAACTGCCTTCGTGAGTGTGATGAATATCTCTTTTAGGAGTAAAAGTGCCATCATTAATTTCTTGCCCCATTTTTTTATAAGCATCTCTAAACGGCATACCGTTTTGTACTAGCTCATTTAGCGTATCTACACTAAATAAATAATCGTATTTAGGGTCATCTAAAATATTTTCGTTCACTCTAATTTCCTTAAGACTAAAAGTCAGTATTTCTAAACACGCCTTCATGTCTTGTATAGCTGGAACTATAATTTCTTTTACCAACTGTAAATCTCTGTGGTAACCACTCGGTAGATTATTGATGATTAATGTGAGCTGGTTAGGTATAGACTGTAGCTTATTACACTTACCACGAACAAGCTCAAATACATCCGGATTTTTCTTGTGTGGCATAATGCTCGAACCTGTTGTCAGCTCATCTGGAAAAGAAATAAAGTTGAAGTTTTGGCTCATGTACAAACAAATATCCATCGCCATTTTTGAAAGCGTTGCAGCAATATTCGCAATACCGAATGCGGTTGCTTTCTCTGCTTTACCACGACTCATTTGCGCAGCTACTACGTTATATTTTAAAGTACTAAAGCCCATTTCTTTTGTAGTAAACCTACGGTCGATGGCAAATGAGCTACCATAACCGGCAGCACTACCTAAAGGGTTTTGGTCTACTACTTTATATGCAGCATCAATAAAATATAAATCATCGATTAAGCTTTCGGCATAAGCCGAAAACCACAACCCGAAAGAAGATGGCATCGCAATTTGTAAGTGAGTATACCCGGGCAACATAACATCTTTATGCTCCTGTGCTTTTAGTAACAGAAGGTTAAAAAGCGATTTTGTCATCGATTTTATTTCTGTTAGCTCATCTTTTAAATAAAGGTGCATTGCTACTAAAACCTGGTCGTTTCTAGAACGGGCAGTATGTATTTTTTTTCCAGTATCTCCTAAACTAAGGGTAAGCATGTATTCAATTTTTGAATGCATGTCTTCAAAAGATTTTTCAATAGAAAAGGTTCCTTTTTCTATTCTAGCAGCGATGTTGTTCAACTCATTAACAAGCTCTTTTGTTTCTTTAGGGGTTAACAACCCTATTTCACCTAACATTTTAGCGTGTGCTTTTGAAGCGATTACATCGTATTTTGCCAAAAGTAAATCCAATTCTCTATCATTACCTACGGTAAAATGGTCAATCTTTTTATCAGTGCTAAATCCTTTATCCCAAAGTTTCATAATCGTTGAATTAGTAATTAAAATGTATCATTTTAATTATTTGCTGTATTCTTAGTGCAAAAATCCCATTAATATTTTAATATACAAATCTATACCTTCTTCAATTTCATGAACATAAATAAATTCGTTGGCAGAATGTGATCGTGTACTATCACCAGGACCTAGTTTTAGTGATTGGCAACTTAAAGCTGCTTGATCTGAAAGGGTGGGTGAACCGTAGGTTGTTCTACCTAATGCAATACCCGATTTTACTAACGGATGGTCTTTATTTATTTTGGATGAATTGAGACGTAAAGATCGCTCCTTTAATTCGCATGGGGCATCCTTCTTCAGTAAATCTGCAATTTCTTTATTTGAGTACGAATCGTTTACTCGTACATCAACTACAATATCTACGTGTGCTGGCACTACATTATGTTGCGTGCCTGCACTAATTTGAGTTATAGTCATTTTTACATTCCCTAATGCCTCAGAAGTTTTTTCAAACGTGTAATTTTTGAACCATTCTAAAACTGCAATAGAATTATAAATGGAATTATCTGTATTTGGATGCGCTGCATGAGATGGTGTGCCTTTTACTACTGCATCAAATACGACGAGTCCTTTCTCTGCGATGGCAAGTTGCATCAAGGTAGGTTCACCAACTATAGCAACATCGATATGTGGTAGCTTTGGTAATAATCCTCGTAAACTATTTTCTCCGGCATTTTCTTCTTCAGCAGATGCTACCATTAAAATATTATGATTCAGGTCTTTTGAATCGTAGAAATTGACAAATGTTGCTAGTAACGACACTAATGGTCCGCCGGCATCATTACTTCCTAATCCGAATAATTTTCCATCTTCAATATGAGGAAGATAAGGGTCTTTTGTGTATGCTGTATTCGGTTTTACTGTATCATGATGTGAATTTAAAAGTAGGGTGGGTTTACTGTCATCCCAATACTTATTCTTAGCGATTATATTATTAAGGTCCCGTTCTGTTGGTATATTGTATTTTGTCAACCAAGCTTGAATGGCATCCGCAGTTTTATCTTCTTCTCTCGAAAAAGATTCTATTGAAATTAACTTTTTCAATAATTCTACTGCACTTTCTGTAAGTTCTGTTTGATTCATTCTATAAGGTTAATGTAGTGAACAGTTCTGTATTTTTATCTAGCATGGTGACATCTCCTAGGCATACTTTTGCCACATCGTTTTGTAATGCGTGAAAGCAATTATGGAGCTTCGGTAACATACCGTCAGCAATAATTCCTTCAGATAATAACGTTTCGTATGCGGCAGTATTTATGTGCTTAACGACACTCTGGTCATCATTAATATCTCTTAATACACCTTTTTTCTCAAAGCAATAGTAAAGTGTTGTTTCGAAAACGGAAGCCATAGCGATTGCAATTTCTGAAGCGATTGTATCTGCATTTGTATTCAATAATTGTCCGTTGCTATCATGGGTAATTGCGCAAAAAATAGGAGTTAGATTTATGGATAAAAGGTTCTTTAGTAATTCGGAATTTACACCATCAATATCACCAACGAATCCGTAATCAATATCTTTTATGGGTCTTTTATGTGCTTGTATGCTATTGCCATCAGCGCCGCTTAAGCCAATTGCATTTATTTTTTTTGCTTGAAGTTGTGCAACAATTTTTTTATTTACCAAGCCACCATATACCATAGTTATGATGTCGACTGTATCTTTATCAGTGATGCGCCTACCGTCTATCAATTTAGATGCTATACCAAGCTTTGTGGCCAATTGAGTGGCCAATTTTCCGCCTCCATGTACCAGTATTTTTAGGCCTTCTACTTTAGAAAATGCAGTAAGAAAAACATCTAGAGCCTTTTCGTCTTCAATGACATTACCGCCAATTTTTACTATGGAAAGTTTGTCTTTCATTTTATGCATTTAAAATTCCGCCGTCTATGGTCATTGCTGTTCCAGTAATCCAAGAGGCATCTTCTGAGACTAGAAATAATGCGAGTTTTGCTATATCGTTCGGTTTGCCTAATCGTTTTAATAATGTTTTGTTTGCTGCATTTTCAACAGCCTCGTTCGGATTGTCAAAAGCCTTTGCAGAATTCCATAGTAAGGGTGTGTCTACAGGCCCTGGACACATAGCATTTACTCTTATTTGCGGAGCATATTCAACAGCCATTTGGCGCATTAAAGCTAATGCACCTGCTTTTGATGCGCAATAAGCAGGGTGATTTGGAAAACTTTTAAAAGCAGCTATTGATGCATTAATTAATATGGAAGCTCCATCGTTTTTCTGAAGTTCTGGAATAGCATATTTTGAAAGATAGAAAATGGAAGATAAGTTTGTCTCCATCGTATTTTTCCATAATTCTTCGGGTAATTGGGTAACACTTCCTAAACCTAAAATACCAGCATTCATTGAAAGAATATCCAGCTTGCCGAAATGTTTAATTGCAGCAGTGACCAGTTGTTCATTATAGGCTGAATTTCTAATATCTCCACCGATAAAAATAGTGTTTTCACCTAATTCTTTTTCTAATGCCTTACCACGTTCTTCATTTCTACCTGATAAAATGACCTTAGCTCCATTTGCAACAAAAGTTAGCGCTATGGCTTTCCCCATACCACTTGTTGCCCCTGTAATTATTGCTACCTTATTTTCGAGTTTATTGGACATCTGTTTATTTTAAATTTTCAAGAATTTTTTTTAATACCAATTGTGCAGCATAGGTTCTATTATTAGCCTGCTCAATAACTAAGGATTGTTTGCTATCTAAAACTTCATCTGCTACGACCACATTTCTACGAACGGGAAGACAGTGCATGAATTTGGCATGACCTAATTTTTGTAAGGTCATTTGCCAGTTTTTGTCTTGTGATTTTACTTGACCATAATCTGAATAACTGCTCCAATTTTTTACATATACAAAATCAGCATTTTCTAAAGCTTTCTCTTGATCATGCTCAATTTTAGAATCTTTAGTGATACTTGGGTCAAGCTCATAGCCTTTCGGATGGGTAATCACGAATTCTGCATGCTGCTTTTGCATCATCTGGACAAAAGAATTTGCGACGGCATGTGGCAAGGCTTTTGGGTGTGGTGCCCAAGACAAAACCACTTTCGGGTTGTTTTTGAAATTTTGTTCCTCTATCGTAATAGCATCCGTAAGTGCTTGTAAAGGATGACCTACTGAAC
Source organism: uncultured Maribacter sp. (assembly GCF_963977385.1). Classification (GTDB taxonomy): domain Bacteria; phylum Bacteroidota; class Bacteroidia; order Flavobacteriales; family Flavobacteriaceae; genus Maribacter. Next base: position 753,795 of record NZ_CAXBOU010000001.1, read on the forward strand.
TTTCCATATTTACGATTGGTACGGTGGCATATTGTTCGAATCCGATAAGAACTTCTTCGGCCTCGTCTAGTTTTTTGTCTACCAGACCGGCAAAGGCACGTATAGCGATTATATCACAATATTGAGAAATCACCTGTGCTGCCTCTTTTATATGTTCAGAGGTTCCTTGGTCCATAATAGTACCATCTGCATATTCCAAAGCCCAGCCTTCACTTCCAAAGTTCATAACAATTACTTCCATACCCAAATTCATTGCTGCCTTTTGGGTACTTAATCGAGTACGAAGCGAGTTGTTAAAAAATAGAAGCCCTATAGTTTTGTCGCTACCTAAATCTTTAAATTTTCTAGGCTGTTTTTTAAGTGAAATGGCCTCTTTAACCCAAGTGGATAAAGAATCGATATCATTTATAGAAAGGTAGTTTTTCATGCTTTAATTTTTGTAAAAATGCTCTTGTTTTCAATAGCATCGGTAATGAAATTATCTTTTAGGCCATTGGTAATCCAAGTTTCAATACCAGCTTGTTGGGCTATCGTTGCAGCATCGATTTTCGATTGCATGCCACCTGTGCCATGGGTAGATTTTAAATCGCCAATTTCGTGTTGTAATTCACTTAAATCTGATACAATTTCAATGGTTTTTGGTGATGATGTCGATAAAGATGCCTTGGTGTAAATACCATCTGTATTTGTAGCGATGATTAAAATATCCGCGGATAAAAGGGAAGCCGTTAACCCTGCTAATTTATCATTATCACCAAACTTGATTTCATCGGTGGCTACCGTATCATTCTCATTGATGATGGGAATAAAATTATTGGCGACCAACACATTGATGGTGTTTTTAATATTCACTTGAGATTGTTCCTTTTCAAAATCGGAATAGGATAATAGGCATTGCGAAGTGAAAAGACCTAGTTCCCTAAAATTTTCTTGAAAAATTCGCATTAGGTGTGGCTGACCAATAGAAGCTAAAGCTTGTTTTATATTAATTTCCTCACCGTTATGTTCTAATTTTACGAATTGTCTTGCTGCGGCTATTGCCCCAGAACTAACAATAATGAATTCGTATTTATCTTTAAGGGCTGCTATTTGTCTGCCGATATCCTCAATCTTACCTCGAGAAATATGGTCGGTATCCTTGGTTAAAGTGTTGGATCCTATTTTTAATAAAATTCTTTTTTTTAACATTGCTGCCTCTTTTCCTGTTCTATCCCATCAACAGTTTTGTTGAATAAAGAAGATGTGTTTAACTATTACCTTAACTGCCCATTTCCTTTTACATACCACTTATTGGTTACTAAATGTTGTAAACCAATAGGACCGCGCTGATGTAGTTTATCTGTACTTATGGCTAATTCACCACCAAGACCAAATTGTCCACCATCAGTAAAACGTGTTGATGCATTATGATATACAGCAGCAGTATCTACAGACTGCATAAATGTATTTGCTTCTTCTTCATTCATAGTGATGATCACAGCTGAATGACCACCACCATATGTATTAATGTGTTCAATAGCCTCTTCTACATCAGGTACTTGACCAATTACAATTTTATAATCTAAAAACTCTTCGTACCAAACCGAATCATCGGCCATTTCTGAAGTGCCTTCTAATCCAGCTAATTTGGCGTCAGTTAAAATCTCTACATTGTGCTTTTTTAAGGACTGTAGTAAAAGATTTAAGAATTCCATTTTACGTGGTAAATCCCGAGAAATAATAACTTTATCTACAGCATTACAGGCTGATATTTTGGTTGTTTTCGCATTGATAATAACATCTAATGCCATTTGTAAATCAGCTTCATGAGATACGTATACAAAATTATTGCCTCGTCCACTAACAATTACTGGGCATTGCGCGTGTTGCTTTACAAAAGCAATTAATCGTTCACCACCTCTAGGTACAATTAAGTCTAACTTTTCAGTCGGCTTTTCTAAAAATTTCTGGGTTTCTTCTCTTGAATAATTGAGGTAGGTTATCCAATCTTTGGAACAATCACAAGATTCTAATGCCTTGTGCCATAAATTGACAAGAACTAAATTTGAGTTCAATGATTCTTTTCCGCCTTTTAATAAAATTTTATTTCCAGATTTAAAAGCAATACCTGCAGCTTCAATAGTAACATCAGGTCTTGATTCATAAATAATCATTATTGTACCGAATGGTGCTGTTTTATTACTTATTTCAAGTCCGTTGTCATGTGTAAATTGAAATCGTTCTACATGTAAAGGGTCATTTAGTGAGGCCAATTGTTTTAAAGAATAGACCATTTCGCCCACCTTTTTTTTATTCACTTTTAAACGGTCGACCATTGCGATATCATCCGACTCAAAAGAATTCAAATCTTTATCATTGGCAGAAATTAATATGGACTCTTCTTGTCGCACCAAATCAGCCATGCGTAATAGTACCGCATTTCTTTTTTCTAAACTCAGGATTTTTTTCATGCTAGAGCAGTCTTTAAAGCTTTAAAGAAAATATCTAAATCTTGTTTTGTAATATTCAAAGCTGGTAATATTCGAAGTACAGTTTTGTCTTTGGCACCACCTGTAAAAAGGTGATGGTCGTAAATTAGATTTTTGCGTAAATCAGCTACTTGAAAGTCAAATTCTAACCCAAGCATAAGTCCACGACCTTTTACGCGTTTTACTTGCGGAATTTCCTTTGCCTTTTCATTAAAGTACTGGCCTAGTTCTTCGGCATTTTGTATTAAATTTTCTTTTTCTAATACTTCTAGAACAGCCAAGGTTGCCACACATGCCAAATGGTTACCACCAAAAGTAGTTCCTAGCATTCCAAATTTAGCACTAATGCTTTCGTGTATTAAAACGCCACCAACAGGAAAACCATTTCCCATTCCTTTTGCGATAGTTATGATATCTGGTTTTATTTCGTGATGCTGAAATCCGAAAAACTTACCGCTTCTTCCAAATCCGCATTGTACTTCATCGGCAATTAATAAAACACCATTCTCTTTACAAAGTGATGCTACTTTTTGATAAAACTCTGTGGTCGGCTCATCTAAACCACCAACGCCTTGTATAGATTCTATAATTACGGCACAAACATTTTTTTTAACAATCTCATGTTCAAAACCAATGATATCATTGAGTTCTAGAAAGTTAACCTTTTGCTGTTGATTGATAGGTGCATTAATAGCAGGATTGTCAGTGGCGGCAACAGCAGCTGATGTACGGCCATGAAAACCGTTTTTGAATGCAATAACTTCAGACTTCCCTGTTACAAACGAAGCTATTTTAAGTGCATTTTCATTGGCTTCGGCACCAGAATTACACAAAAATAAGTTGTAATCTTCACAATCAGATTGTCGACCTAATTTTTCGGCCAACTCGTCTTGCAAAGGATTTTGAACGGCATTACTGTAAAAGCCGATTTTGTCTAATTGGTCTTTTAAGCGTTTTACATAATGTGGGTGTGAATGGCCAATAGAAATTACGGCATGTCCACCATAAAAATCTAAATAATCTTGTCCTTTGTTATCGGTTACAACTATACCTTTAGCGGAAACCGGAGTAACATTATATAATGGGTAAACATCGAATAATTTCATAGTTTAAAAAATTCAAGTTCAAATTAGAACTGATTCGGTAACGGTATTTTACTTTGTTTTAAATTCAGTAATCTTATCATAAGATGCGATAATACCCCGAATTAAAGATGAGCTTAGGCCTTGGTGTTCCATCTCGTTCAGTCCAGTAATCGTACAGCCCATTGGTGTGGTAACCCTGTCTATTTCTTCTTCTGGATGATTGCCAGATTCTATTAGTAAACTAGCAGCTCCACTACAGGTGTGCATCGCTAATTCTTGAGCCTCTTGAGCATCGAAGCCTAATTGTATGGCACCTTGGGTAGTTGCACGTATTAAACGCATCCAGAAGGCGATACCGCTGGCACATATAACTGTGGCAGCCTGCATTTGACTTTCAGGGATTTCCATAGAATGCCCCATTCTGTTGAAAATAGCCTTGGCTAAATCAATTCGTTTTTTACCTTTTACATTACTACAAAGGCAGGTCATAGATTTACCGACAGAAATAGCTGTATTCGGCATGCTTCTAATAATGTAACGTTCTTCTCCAATAACATCTTCTATTTTTTCGATGCCGAAACCGGTAATTGTAGAAATTATCACATGATTATCATTCAATAAATCTTTAACGCTATTCAGAATTTCTGCAAAGTGAACAGGTTGCACGGCAAAGATTAAAATATCTGATTTTGAAACAGCCTCGCGATTGTCTTCCGTTACAGTTACATTACCATACTTTTGAAAGTCGGCAATCGATTTTGTATTTCTTTTGGTAAGGTACATGCTAGTTGCCCCATTACTATTTAGAATGCCTTTTGCTATGGAAAGACCTAAGTTACCAGCACCTATGATAGCTATTTTCATAATTTTAATTTTTAGTACTAAGTGTATTTTATTTCAAAACTTTGTACTCATTACTAACTACTTTTTATTTGAAATTTTCCTAAAAAACACCCGCTTTCAAATTCAAGCCTAAATCTTCTTCTAGTCCGAATATTAAATTCATATTCTGTACCGCTTGTCCCGATGCTCCTTTTAATAAATTATCAATAGCCGAAGTGATTAATAGAATATTATCATGTTTATGTAAATGCACATGACACTGATTAGTGTTCACCACTTGTTTTAAATTGATAGGTTCCTCCGAAATTTGAGTGAAGACAGCATTTTTATAGAAATCTTGATAGATTTTTTCTGCCTCGGCTAAACTCCCTTCAAATTTAGTATAGGATGTTGCTAAAATGCCACGAGTAAAATTTCCTCTATTTGGCATAAAAAATAAATTCCCAGTATTTTCCTGTAAGCCATGTAAGCTTTCCTTTATTTCGCCTAAATGCTGATGGGTAAATGGCTTGTACCAACTTGCATTATTGTTTCGCCATGAAAAATGAGATGTTGCAGACGGACTAACACCTGCTCCTGTACTACCTGTTACTGCATTGATGTGGACATCGTTTTCTAATAAATTTGCTTTTGCTAAGGGTAGCAGTGCTAATTGAATTGCTGTAGCAAAACAGCCTGGGTTAGCGATATATTGAGCTTGCTCAATTTTCGTTTTATTCACTTCAGGTAATCCGTATACAAATTGTTTTCCATCGAAATTCACATCGGCATGTAACCTAAAATCATTACTTAAATCAATGATCTTAGTATCTGAAGAAAAATTATTATCTTTTATAAAAGCGGTAGAATTACCATGACCCAAACATAGAAAAACGATATCAACGCTAAGGTTCACATCTCCTGTAAATTCTAAATCGGTAACCCCTAATAAATCTGGGTGTGCAGTAGTTATTTTTTTACCCGCTCTAGTGGTACTATATACGAAATCAATTTCTGTAGCTGGATGATTTAATAGGATGCGAATAAGCTCGCCACCCGTATATCCTGAACCACCTATGATACCTGCTTTAATCATTTTTTAATTAATTTGTTGTCTAGTGCCTATTAAATAGTATTCCTTTATATACTCTAAAACCTATTTTATTCGGTGCTATTTATTTACGTGATTGTATATTTTACTCGCGTTAGATTGAATTTTGATAAATCCTTTGGCTTCATCTGCAGTCCACCCTTTATTCATTTCTCCATAACTACCAAAAGAAGCATTCATTAAATCGTGTTTAGAAGAAATACCGTTCAATCTAAATTGAAATGGGTATAAGCTGACAAAAACATCACCCGAAACCGTTTTTTGAGTATCGGTTAAAAAGACTTCTATGTTTCGCATAACGGCATCTAAATAATTTCCTTCATGCAGCAACATTCCGTAGAAATTACCTTGCTGCTCTTTTTGAAATTGTTGCCATTTGGTAAGCGTATGCTTCTCTAACAAATGATGCGCTTTTATAATTAGTAGTGCGGCGGAGGCTTCGAAACCAACTCGCCCTTTAATCCCAATAATAGTATCACCAACATGAATGTCTCTACCAATGGCATATTTAGATGCAATAGCTTCAACCTTTTCAATATTACTAACTGGCGAATCTTTTTCTCCGTTCACAGCGACCAATTCTCCTTTTTCAAAAGTTAAGGTCATATCTGTCGGATTTTTTTCTTGAAGCTGGCTTGGGTAAGCACTATCTGGTAATGCCTTATCAGAAGTTAAGGTTTCTTCACCTCCAACTGAAGTTCCCCATAGTCCTCTATTTATAGAGTATTTAGCTTTTTCCCAAGGATAGTCAACTCCATTTTCTTTTAAATAGGCTATTTCTGCTTCTCTTGCCAATTTGTTGTCACGAATAGGGGTAATGATTTCAATCTCTGGTGCAATGATTTGAAAAATCATATCAAACCTAACTTGGTCGTTACCAGCACCTGTACTACCGTGAGCAATATATTTAGCGCCTACTTTCTTGGCGTAGTTTACAATTTCTATGGCTTGTACTATTCGTTCTGCACTTACCGATAAAGGATAAGTATTGTTTTTAAGTACATTTCCGAAAATGAGGTACTTAACAACTTTATCATAGAACGTCTGTACGGCATCTATAGAAGTATATGATGTTGCTCCTAATTGAAGTGCTTTACGCTCAATTTCCTTTATTTCTTCAGGTGAAAATCCACCGGTATTTACACTTACCGCGTGTACTTCAAATCCTTTGTCTTTTGATAAATATTTTGCGCAGTAAGATGTATCCAATCCACCGCTATAGGCTAAAACTAATTTCATTGTAATGTGTTTTACTGTATTTGCTTGTTATGGAATGTGAGTGATTATTTCAAACATCCTTCTAACAATTACTTACTTTTCTTTTTTAGGAACAAACTTTCCTTTATGCTCTTTAATCTTGTAAAAGCCTTGCTGTTCACCTCTTTAACTTCTTCAGTTTTTTTCTTGTTTTTAGCGTCATAGAGCATACCAGTACATAAGCACATTTTTTGCTCTGTACGTGTAAGAATATCGAAGTTCTTACAGGTTTGACAACCTTTCCAGAATTCAGGATCATCGGTTAGTTCAGAAAAAGTCACAGGTTTATAACCCAACTCATAGTTGATTTTCATAACCGCCAGCCCCGTAGTAATACCAAATATTTTAGCATCGGGAAACTTGTTTCTACTGAGTTCGAATATCCTTGCTTTTATCCTTTTCGCAAGACCTTGGCCTCTGTAATCAGGGTGGACTATTAATCCCGAATTTGCGACAAATTTCTCATGCCCCCAGATTTCTATGTAGCAAAAGCCCGCAAATTTATCTCCGTCTAAAGCCAATATGGCATTACCGTTAGATAGTTTTCTCTGAATATATTCAGGAGTACGTTTTGCAATACCTGTTCCACGAATTTTTGCAGAATCTGCAATCGTGTCACATATATCTTGGGCGTATTTAAAATGTGATTCGTTAGCAACAATTAAGTTCATTGCCAAATAGATTTAAAGTGTAAAAAATAATTTTGATTGTCTGTGCGGAAATGGACTCACCTAATTCCATAAATATATCTTACCCTTACGGGCGACGACGGCGAGATGTGAACGGACGCGCAAGAGCAACTGGGCTCACGGTACTATATAAAAAGTAGATTTCTTCGTTCATTACAGGGTAAATGTACAAATAAAATTCAACCGACCTAATCGATGGTATAATTTTTACAAAAACCTCACTTTTTGTTATTATGTGCAATTAATTCGTAAAATAAAAAGCCATATACTGAACAATATTCAAGGGTAAGTAACCAAAGGTTTTCTTTGAAATCGGTTTGTGAATAAGCGAAATAACTTAATACAATGGCGGCTGACCATAGTATTGCATATCGATAGGAAGTGAAAATAGCTAGTAACACTAAGAAAATACAGTACCAAGGGTGTACTGTAGTAGATATAAAGTAATAAATTGTCAATACCCACATCATGGAAGCCAACACCCTATTTAAATCTTTTCGTTTAGGGAGAAATGTAAAAAACATAACCATCAATATGGTTAAAATGGGAGTTATTTTACCGTAAACCTTTATCAATTCCCATGGTTTAGCATCAAATTGAACCGCTATACGTTTTACTACATTATAAATACTTGCATTAAATTCAAAATTTGAAAACCATAAGCTTAAGGTCTTAGTGTAATTATCTATAAACTCAGGTGTATAGAAGGGCAGAAATAATAGTAAGGATGTTATTCCTATTATTACATAGAACACGATACTTTTCTTCCACCCTAAATATCTTAAAAAGAGCGGTAAGAATAATAAAGGTACTAGCTTTATAGAAATAGAACATGCCAATATTACCGCAGCCCATTTCCATTTCTCTATAGATAAAAGAAACATTGAAGAAATGAAGAAGAATAGCATGACACCTTCGAAATGAAGGTTGCCCGTAAGTTCAATAATTACTAACGGATTTATAAAGTACCAGAAAATTAATTGGGGCGATTTGTTGAGGTTTTTCAATAGTTTTCTTCCGAAATAGAAGATACCGAGGTCAGCTAAAATAATAGTAAGTCTCATTACTACTAATGAGCCAAATATACTTTTACCACCAATTAGGGCTGCCAAGCCGAATATAAGTTGATTTAATGGGGGGTAATTACTATAGTGTTTTGCGCTTAAACTACCCATGCCTTCGTAAAGCTGATTGGCATTGGGTATTATGGTTGCCATATTTTTAATCAGCTCATTGGGCGTGTGTAAGTAAGGGTTAATGGTATTGGCTACTAAGTGCCCATCCCAAATAAAGCGATAAAAATCTTGTGATAGATTGGGTTCTGTAAATAAAAATACAAATCTGAAAATAACACCTAACCCTAAGAGGAATTTGAAGTTTAGTTTTTGAAATTGAATTAATTTGAAGCAGAAAAAAAATAAAGCTACAAATAAGGTGAGTAGTTTTATAAAGTCCGTTCGCTCTAGGTGATATGCAAAAGTATAGTAGAAAACCAAACTCAATACCGCTAATATCAATGAAATCTTATGTAGTTTCAAAAATGTACTTAGGGTATTGGACATCGTTGGTTTGGTTTTGGGATAGCTCAATATAAGGTTTTAACGGAATATACGTTTAGCGCTCCATCATTTTACCTAAAAGCTCTTTCATCATCTTGGCAGCTAAATAAGCCGTCATATCTTGAAAATCACGATCCGGATTATATTCTACAATATCTGCACCGACCACTTCCGTATCAATACTTTGAATTAAATTGATAACCTGGCGTGATGAAAGTCCGCCTGGTTCATGGTGCGATACGCCGGGCGCAAAGGCAGGGTCAAAACCATCCATATCTAAAGAAATATAAAGTGGATTTTCGAATTTAGGAATGTTGTCTAAATTTAAATTACGCATCTCATGTATTTCAACCTTGTATTTTTTTGCCTGTGCCGCTTGATGCGGATTTAATGTTCTAATACCTACTTGAACTAATTTCACTGCAAAACCATTTTCCATAATTCGTGCAAAGGGGCAAGCATGAGAATAGGGGTCGCCTTCATAATCATGATATAAATCGGCATGTGCATCTATATGTAAAATATCGAGTTTCGGGTAGTGGTCATGATAGGCTTTTATGATAGGAAACGTAATGGAATGATCACCGCCTAAAGTAAGTACTTTTGAATCATTACCTAAATGTTGGCTGGTTGTTGTTGTTATATCAAAGTAGTCTTTAATTTTAAAATCCCCTTTATCAGTCACAGCATCTTGTTCAATGGAAATTCCATTTTCAGCACACAAATTCATTGAATCGCTATAAAGTGCTTTCCTAATTAGGTCTGGTGCTTTTGCTGGACCCTTTTGAAACGAAGATTTGGCATCCCAATTAATACCTTGTATTATTATATTTTTCATCTGGTTTAAATGTTAGATTTTTAAAAAGAGTTAGTACATGGTATTCGGGTTTTCAGATTTTTCTGGTATCTGTTGGATGGAATCCCAATGCTCACAAATTTTTCCATTTGAGTCAAATCTAAAAAAATCCATCGTAACATACTGGTCATTGCCTGGCCATATTTGGTGGGTATGTAATGCAATTAAATCATCTTCGGCTATACAGCGTACAAACTCAATCGACTTTTCGGGGTATTCTTTCTTCATGCGTTCAAAATAATCAATAAAATCTTGTGTGCCATTGGCAACATCTGGGTTATGTTGAATGTATTCGTTACCTACATATTTTTCTATAGCCAATTTTGGTTGTCCTAAATAAGCTGTTTTGTAAAATGCAATGGCATTCTTTTTGTTTCTCTCTAGGTTCATAAAAATGCTATTTTTAAGGTGATTGTTTTAGTGAAAATACGTTTTTCTAAATTCCATAGGGGTCATTCCTATTTTGGATTTAAAGAATTTTGAAAAATATGCATAATCAGAAAACTCAAGGGTATTTGCAATACCGGCGAGATTATCTTTAGAATGTACAATTAGTCTTTTAGCTTCAAGTAATATTCGCTCAGATATTAATTGACTCGTAGTTTTATTAATTGTTTTTTGAACTACTCTATTCAAGTGTTTTGTGGTGATATGAAGCTGCGAAGCATAAAATTTAGGTAATTTTTGCGTATAAAAATGAATGTTGATTAAGCTTTCTAATTGCTCTAGTATTTGAGAATAGTTGGTGGAACCTAATTTTTCTATAGTAACATCTGCCGTATAAACACGGGTCAATTCAATATAAATATAATTGATGAGGTTGGTAATTTTAGCTTCTCGTAATACATTGTTTTCTTGGTATTCAGTAAAAAGCTCTTTAAAGTGTATTGATAAATTCCCAAGCTTTTCATGGGGCAATTTTAGAAATGGTGGATTCTGATTTGAATAATAAAATGGAAATGTACTAAGGGTATGGTCCAAATACTTTTTTTCATAAAATTCTTGAGAGTGAAAAAAAATGTACCCTTCCGGTTGGGAGTCGAATTTCCAAAAATGAGTTTGTCCTGGTTTTAGAAAAAATACCATTCCGGGTTCAATAGTATAGGTGTTAAAGTCGATTTCGTGCGTGCCAGTACCTTTTGTAAATACAACACATAAGTAGAAATTATGGCTATGTGGTTTATTAATTAGGCCTTGGTTGTGTATAATATGGGAGGCAAATGAATTTACGTATAAGCTGTCTAAAGGCTTATTATCTAAAAACTGATGAATATTTAAAGCAGGTATTTTCATAGTAATGTCCTAAAAGTACAAATATTGGAGCTAATTATATAAATGAATCGGCAACTTTGTGTCTTAATTTTGCAGTATTATAAATTGTAGCAATGAGCAAAGTTTTGGATGTATTAAAATGTAAATGTCCTAATTGTAAAAAAGGAAAGGTTTTTAGTGATCAAGGCAATATTCTAATGTTTAGAATGCCTAAAATGAATAAAAGATGTACCGAGTGTGATTTTAAATTTGAAAAGGAAACAGGTTTCTTTTTTGGGGCAATGTTTGTAAGCTATGCTTTAACTGTGGCACAAATGATAGTGAGCTTAGTATTGTTTTGGCATTTTATTGATTTATCGCCACTTCGCGTATTTGCAATTATAGCGGCAATATCTATTTTGTTGAGCACAGTTAATTTTAGAATATCAAGATCTATTTGGATTTATATTTTTTATAAAGATTAATCTCTTTTTTCCTTCATTTAATCCTTTAACGGTTTTAATTTTCATCTAAGAGCAGTGTTTTTATTAGTCTGTAACCTCTTGACAAGGCTCTTTTTTACTGGTATTGGTCAGCAATAAATCTTCAGTGTACTATAGGGAATTAAACAAATTGCTATATCTTTAAAACATCCGCCAAATGATATTTTTAATTTCCCCCAAACTAACACTTTAATTATTGACTAAATCAAAATCATTACACATGAAAAAACTTGTAACTACCAGTATTGCAATTGCTTTTTTAGTGCTTTCTTCCTGTAAAGAAGAACCAAAACTGGTCATAGACCAAACTGCAGAATTGAACAAATGGTTCGATGAAAAATACGAAGAACAACTACAAATGAGTCCATTAGGTCTTACTGCCCAAGGACGCAAAGACCAGTATGATAAAATTGATGATTTAAGTAAGGCCGCAGAGGAGAAAGAATTGGCATGGTATGCAGAAAGCACAAAAGAGTTAAAAGAAAAATTTGACTATGATAAACTAAATGATGCAGACCAAACTTCTTATGATTTATGGGTGTATCAGTACGAAATCATGAAAGAAGGTACAGCTTTCGAAAATATGGATTATGTGTTTGATCAAATGCGTGGATTACATACGCGACTGCCAAGTTACTTGATCAATTTTCATAAGGTAGATAGCCTTTCAGATATGAATGCATATATATCTAGAATTAAGGAAACAGCTAGGGGTATAGACCAATTGATAGTAAGAGCAAAGGAGCAGGCTGCTGCCGGTATATTGCCTCCAAAATTTGCTTTTGAAACCGTTATTATCCAAACAAAAGGATTGAAAGATGGTACGCCGGTACTAAATGATATGAACGGAAAAATTGATGCACTGGTAACTTCCGAAAAAATAACTTCTGATGATGCCGCATCCCTTAAAGAGCAGTCTGAAAAAGCAATAAACGATTATTTTAAACCCGCTTATGCGAATCTGTTAACTTGGTTAGAGAGTGAAGTGGATAATGCTGAAGCGACACCAACTGGCGTTAGTCGCCATGAGAATGGAAAAGATTTTTACAATTATCGATTAAAGGTATTTACAACGACCGGACTTACTGCCGATGAGGTTCATGAAATAGGATTAAAGGAAGTTGCTAGAATTAAGGGCGAGATGATGGCCATTAAAGAGAAAGTAGCTTTTGATGGTGATTTAAATGCATTTTTCAAATTTGTGAATACCGATAAACAGTTTTTCTTTCCGAATACGGATGAAGGTAGACAAGGGTATTTAGATGAATCAACGAAGTATTTGGATGATCTGACTAAGAAATTGCCTGACTATTTTGGGATTTTGCCAAAAGCAAAATTACAAGTAAAAAGAGTGGAAGCTTTTCGTGAGCAAGATGGCGCACCGCAACATTATTCTGCCGGTACACCAGACGGTTCTAGAAAAGGAACGTATTATGTGCATTTATCAGATATGAATGCGATGCCAAAAACTACGATGGAAGGTGTAGCATATCATGAAGGCAACCCTGGGCATCACATGCAAATTTCTATTGCACAAGAGTTAGAGTCTGTACCTAAGTTTAGAACACAAGCAGGTTTTAGTGTATACAGCGAAGGTTGGGGGTTATATTCCGAAGCTTTAGCAAAAGAAATGGGTGGTTACCAAAACCCATACTATGATTTTGGTCGTTTGGTGAACGAAATTTGGAGAGCTATTCGATTGGTAGTCGATACAGGCTTACATGCTAAAGGATGGACAGAAGCAGATGCTATTAATTATTTCACCGAAAACTCATCTATATCTCAAGGGGCTATAAAAGCAGAAGTACAACGTTATATGGTAATGCCCGGTCAGGCGACTTCGTATAAAATAGGAATGCTTAAGATTCAAGAATTACGCAAAATGGCCGAAACGGAATTGGGCGACAAGTTTGATATAAAAGGATTTCATGATACTATTCTAGGTGGTGGTGCATTACCTTTAGAATTATTGGAACGTAGAGTAAAAGCGTGGATAAGTACACAGAAGTAAATACTATAGATTGATATTAAAGTGCAGTAGGGGTATATTTATCTTGCTGCACTTTTGTATTTAAGCGTGTTCGTACGAATCAATTTAGTTGATGTGAAGAAGAAAGGGAATGAATTGAAAAGTGTAAAAAAACCGTGGCCGACAAAAGATGCTATGGAACAGGTGTATACCATGAAATTGTGGGGGAATAATGACGCTGATTTTTATTCTGGCGATGGATCACATCAACCTGAAATTGTGAACCCTTATATCGACGTTGTTACCTCATTTTTAACCTCCTTTGAAAAACCTATAACGGTTTGCGATTTAGGGTGTGGAGATTTTAACGTTGGAAAAGAGCTGGTAAAGTATTCAGCGAATTATGTTGCTGTAGATATTGTAGAAGGTCTAATAGCGTATAACAAGAAAAAGTTTAAACAGGATAATCTAGAGTTTCATTGTTTAGATATTGCAGTCGGTGATTTGCCATCTGCCGATTGTATTTTATTGAGACAGGTGTTACAACACTTGTCGAATACAGAAATTGAAAGTATTGTACATAAGCTACCTGTTTTTGAATATGTAATTCTAACAGAACATCTGCCTGAAGGTGATTTTATACCCAATAAGGATATTATTTCAGGACAGGGAATTCGGCTAAAAAAGCAAAGCGGAGTAGACCTTTTAGCTCCTCCATTCAATTTTAAGGTCAAGGAGCAAAAACAATTATTATACGTCAATTTAGAACAAAACAAAGGAATTATTGTCACTACGATGTACCGACTTTTTTAACGGCGTAATTTATAATCTAGAATTTTAAGAATAACAAATTGGTCTATCTGATATTTATCATATTATAACTTATATCGCTTGCTTAGTTTTGATTATATAATAAAAATAAAATTACATGAGCAAGGTAGAGATAAACCAAGGAGAGATAAAAGTGAAGTTTAATGAGTCAAATTCTGGTAAATTATCATTTGCTGAATTAGGAATTAAAGTTGAAGATGTAAATGTTGATGGCGGTTTACTTCGTTTAGTTTTTGATTTTGAAGCAATAGAGGATTTCAAGTATTACCAAACCCCGACGATAGAATTATTTTACGAAGAAAATATGGCTGAAACTCATTGGATATGTGAGTTTAATGGAAAGACAGTTTTAGATAAATTGGATAACCATGGTCACTCAACTATTTTATTATTGAACAGAAAGGTTTTGAATAATCTAGAACAGCACCATGAGAATACACTAATTGTACATGCTGAATTTCCACAACCAGCGAACTTAAATCTTAAGGAATCTTATGTTCATTTTTTTAAATAAGAGATAAGAACTAAATTTAATAATAACAGTGATTATAATGGTCGTCTGTTATTGAAACAGTTACAAGTAATTTGCAAAGGTCGTTAGAGATAGGTCGATGCATAAAACTTGTAGCTGTTTTTATTTATAATCTGTTTTTCTCTTTCCAAAGAAATAAGACAACAAACCGCTTACCATTGGTTTTATGTATGTCTTTAAATAAATCACGCTTAATAGAATAGTGTGTACCGTTTATGGTGGTTCGATTATTTCGGTAACCAATTGCGTAGGGCATCAATAAGGTTCTTGTTTCCAGCTTTATCTACCTGGTAATGATAACCTTTCTATCCTCAGACTTATAAGTATAAAAGATTAATTTAGCTACCAAACCACCAACACAATGAAACTAAAAAGTATTTTACTTCTATTCCCGCATTTTTTATGCTTATTGGTGTGTGGATATGTAGCATTCTCCCAAAAAACCAATACACCTGAACTTTATTTAGAGCCTATATACAAGGTAAATTATGGCGACGCTACCGCAGATAAACCGCAATCAAAGTCATGGACAATTGATCATGGGCAATGGTTAATAGTAGGTGATGAGGACGGTCCTAAACTTTTGAAAAAGGAAACCTCGGGATGGACTAGTCAAACAGAGATTAATCAATCATGGCTTACTTTACCTAGCAGAGCCGACGTATTTAGTAAAGGCAATGAGGCACATATAGTCTTAGTTGGGGAATGTGTTTTGAATGTAGTTCAAATCACTTATTCTCAAAGTAGCAAGCAATATGAACAGCGATGGAAGAGTTCACTTTCCATTCCTCTGAACTGTAATTCCATTGAAACGGCTACTATTGTTCAAGACTCTAAAAATCAATTTTGGGTTTGTGCAGATATGAATGAAAAAATTATGGTCTGGCATTCCTCCAATGGTAGAGATTGGTCAGAACCTTATGCGCTGGCAGATGATATTAATAAAGACGATATTTCATTAATTGCCAAGCTAAATAATCAAGTTTCAGTTATCTGGTCCAACCAAAATACCCAATCTATTAATGAACGAATACATTATAATGGCGATGCTCCCAATGACTGGTCAGATGTAGTAATTGTTCAGGAGGGTGATAATAATGCTGACGATCATTTGAATGCTACGGTGTTTAAGAATGGGAGAATGGCTATGGCCACCAAGAATAGTGTGGATAATATCAATGAAGCTCAGTTTGTATTGCGAATAAGAGATAAGAAGGGCAAATGGGCAAACATTCCTTACGAAACCCTCTCTGCAGGAAAAAGTCCTAGTCGTCCTATTATAAATCATGTTGAATCGGGAAAAATATTTGAAGTACATACCGTAAAAGATCGAGAGAATAATAGATATTATATTTCTGTCAATGAAATAGCAGAAAATAAAGATGGCTGGGAGTTTAGAGAACTGATTCAATTAAAGACCAAAATAAATGGAAAAAATGGTGATGCTACTTCGAGTAAGTCCAGTTTTTTACCAGATGAAGCTAAGCTTATATTTTTCTCTGATGATTTAGGAAATATTTATTCGTTTGATCTCGATACGTTATTATAGGTTTAGCGTTTTATTTCTTGAATAAGCACAAATTATTTACTTGTCCTTAACGGTTAAGTATATAGATAATAGTGTGTTTTAATTTTATTTATTTAAGGTTCCATTTACGTGCTCTTTGATAATATCTAGCAAAAGGTCTATTTGTTCTAGATGAGTTCTGAACTGTACTACCGCTATGCGTATCCAAAACACATTATTAATGTTAGTTGATGAAAGAAATATTCGTCCATCATTTTGAATTGCTTCAATCAATTCTATATTGAATAAGTCTGCGTTTTTATCTTTGGGAACGTACCTGAAAATAGCAACAGAGAGTTCAGGTTCCGGTCCTACTTCAAATCCCGGTATTTTTTGTATTTCATCATAGAAATACTTAGTTAGGTAAAGTTTTTCTTCTAAAGCGGCTCTAAAAGGCTTTAAACCAAATAATTTTAAGGGCAACCATACTCTCATTCCTCGAAAGTGTTTTGTCTGCTCAACAGAAATATCTGCAGGTGAAATCTCATCTTCTTTGCCAATGATATCTTGCATATAGTCAGCCAGACACTGGTAAGCTTTTAATAGATTTTCTTTGTTTTTAATGAGAATAGCGCCAGTTCCGTAAGGAAGAAAAAGAGTTTTATGAGGGTCTAAAGTAATGGAATCGGCTTCTTTTATGCCTTTAAATTTAGAATCTAACTTGTCTACTAATTTGAAGAAACCTCCATAGGCGGCATCTACATGAAACCATAAGTTGTGTTTTTTAGCGATAACTGCAATTGATTCTAGAGGGTCAATTGTTCCGGTATTTGTTGTTCCAAAAGACGCATTGATATATAAGGGTATTAAACCATTTTTTTTGTCTTCTATAATAACTTCTTCTAAATGACTCGAAGAAAGTTTTAGGTTTTCATCTAAGGGTATATATCGTAGCTGAGCTTCAGATAATCCTGAAATACGGATAGCTTTTAATATCGAATGATGCGCTTGCTCTGAAAGATATATCACAGCTTTATCAAAATCTCTAGCTTTGAGATTATGGACTTCCCGAGCAGTTACCAAAGCCATTAGATTAGCAATAGATCCACCAGAGGTTAAATTGCCAAAAGCATCATCTGAATATCCCATTAACCTGCACATCCATCTAATAAGCATGTTTTCTAAGCGAACTGCTCCTGGTGCAGCATAAAACACTCCAGCATAACGATTGCTAACCGCTGCAATATAATCGCCTAGTGCAGAAGGGTAGAGCCCACCACCCGGAATATAGCCCATGTGACCACCTGAAGCAGGGTTAATACCTGTTCCGTCAATATTTTTTGTTACGTTATCTAATAATGGCGTTAATTCAATTGCTTCTTCTTCAATACCTAAATTATAGATACCCTTACCATTATCTTCAGACTTGATATAGGCTTTGGAAGTATCTAGGTTGTTTATGAATTTGTTAGAATAGTCTAAAACCTCAGAATTCCATTTCTCTCTTTGATTCTCTTTTGGATCTAGAAGCTTTGATAATTTTTCTAATTCCTTAATTTTATTAATCATATAAGTAAATGTTCTGAATGTCGTTATTTTAATGTCACGTCCTAAAATACGGCTACAGATTAATATTAGTTTTAAGCGGCATAT
>NZ_CAXBOU010000002.1:0-457808 GCF_963977385.1 uncultured Maribacter sp.
CCCATTGTACCCTTTTGCTATTCTTGAAATTAGAAAAGAATGTATTTCTTCTTGATTCTGTCGGCGTGTTTCTGATAAAAGTTCCCATAATGTTCGTTTTTTTTTCGGTGATTAGTCGAATGATTAATGATTGATTTAGACTGATGTTCTTAATGGGTGTGATTTCTTGATGATGCCCATTGTACCCTTTTGCTATTCTTGAAATTAGAAAAGAATGTATTTCTTCTTGACTCTGTCGGCGTGTTTCTGATAAAAGTTCTCATGATATTTGATTTTTAATTGATGATTAATAATTTTCTTATACTAACTAGACGATGGTAAATGTCTTTTGTTACAGTACTATGCATAAAAAGGTACTATTTTTAACATATTTATATTATAAAATAATGTAACTTGTTATTATATAGTTGATTTTCAGTTGCTTATGAAATAAGTGAAAAATTCTCATTTTAACTATAATTCAATAGATTTAAAACAAAAATCAAAATTAGAGTGTAGAAATAGAAGAGATATTCAATTGATGAAACTAAAAACAGCTTGATTTTTAAGCTTAGAATAGTCCTATATATAAAGTAAGACTAAAGAAATAAATAATTCAGGCATAAGATTGATAGTTTGATATGGTGATATACTTCATATTCCGAATACAAATCATATCTTTGTAGAACTTTTAAAGGGGTGCAGATGATTCTTGCAATGACCTTACAGCGAATGGTGTCATAGAGTTTACTCAAAAAACCTACCATTCGTTATACACGTCACCACGTATTTCAATTCCTTTATAGTAAAATAAAGTATTATCATTAAAATTTCGAATGGCAAAATCACAACAGACATTTAATAAAACTGAAAAAGAAAAAAAACGCTTAAAAAAGCGTGAAGAGAAAAAGAAAAAAATGCTTGCTCGTAAAGCTGCAGCAAAAGAAAGTGGTACTTCAGGTATTCCACTTGCTTATGTTGATTACAATGGAAATTTGGTAGACACTCCGCCAGATCCTTCAATGAAAGTTGAAGTAGAAGCTGAAGATATTATTCTTGGTATTCCTAAAAAGGAAGAAGGAGATGTAGAAGAGTTTGATCCAGTAAGAAACGGTAAAGTTTCATTTTTCGATACTTCAAAAGGCTTTGGATTCATTATTGATTCAGAAAACAACGAGAAATATTTTGTTCACGTTAGTGGTCTTATCGATGAGATTATGGAAAATGACAAAGTTGCTTATGAACTAGAGAGAGGCATGAAAGGCATGAATGCTGTTCGTGTTAAGAAGATTTAGTATTTAAAGATTTCCAATGGCAAAAATGCAACGCAACACCATTTTGGTCGTATTGTCATTTTTTGCCATTTACTTCATTTGGGGATCTACGTATTTATGGAATAAAATTGCGGTAACTGAATTACCTGCCTTTATGTTGGCAGGTATTCGTTTTGTAGCTGCCGGTAGTTTAATTTTTGTAATATCAAGATTTTTAAGGTTACCCTTGAAAATTACTAAGAAACAATTTAAGAATACTTTTATTGCTGGATTTCTATTTCTGACTTTCGGAAACGGAGTTGTGGTTTGGGCTTTAAAATATGTAGATAGTAGCTTTGCGGCACTTGAAATTTCAGCACAACCGTTAGTTGTGTTGATAATGATGCGCGTATTACAAGGAAAAAAAATAAAACCTATGTCTATTATAGGAGTAATATTAGGTATATCTGGTATTTTTCTTTTGATTGGCCAACAAGAAATCATTGCTCAAGATGGTGCTATCCTCGGCATGGTTCTAATTTTTATTTGCATGTTAAGCTGGTCTTATGGGAGTCTATTTGTTGGTAAGGCAGACTTACCTAAAAACTTCTTTGTAAATACGGGTTACCAAATGCTCAGTAGTGGCTTATCTTTACTTTTCATAAGTACCTTATTTGGCGAAAGTTGGTCCTCACCTGCAGAATGGAGTACACGGGTTATTTGGTCTATGCTCTTATTAATCATTTTTGGCAGTATTGTAACCTTCACTGCTTTCAACTATTTGTTACGAATAGTATCTCCAGAAAAAGTAGCCACTTCTTCTTACGTAAATCCGATTATCGCAATGATTTTGGGATGGTACTTTTTAAATGAAACAATAACCTTGCAATCGGTTATAGCATCTATAGTTTTACTTACCGGAGTCTACTTCATTAATACGAAAAAGAGCTTAACGATATTTTCACGATTCTCAGGAAAAAGAATTCCTAAATAGATTCAAAGATCAATTGTGTTGATTTTACTTCACCAGGTTTCATTGTACCTAAATTTATTTTTCCAATACGAATTCTAACTAAGCGTACAGTTGGGAAACCAACCGCTGCGGTCATTTTACGAATCTGTCTAAACTTCCCTTCCTTAATTATAATACTTATCCAAGAAGTTGGCCGATGTCTGCCTATTCGCAAAGATGAATGAGCATCTGGTAGGGTAGGGGTTATCTTCAATAATTTCACGATACAAGGTTTAGTAGTATATTTTTCTCCAAAGATACCAATGCTAATACCTTCAGATAATTTCTCTAACCCTACGTTAGTTATTAATCCATCCAATTGTGCTAGATATTCCTTTTCAATACCCGAACTATTTATTGTATCACTCAATTTACCATCGGTGGTCATCAACAAAAGACCTTCAGATTTTTCATCTAATCTACCTATAGGCATTATTCTATCTGGAAAATTATAAAGCTCACTAAGAAATCGTTTTTTTCTTAATTGCCGATCTTCTCCTGAGGTCAATTGACTCAATATTCCGAATGGTTTATTTACAATAAAATGGTGATGTTTCATTTTTATACTATAAACTGTCAATAATCGATTACCAATGGTCGCAAAAGATACCCTTTTTAACCCTTGAATTAGTAATCTACTTTAGAGAATGTTACCTTTGTAGCCTCCAGAAAAGATTTTATGCAAGAGACTGTTTTTGAATTACAGGATAGGAAGACCGATAAAGAACTTTACAGCTACCAACAAGGAGCCATTCAACAAATTTTTGACAAGTTCGATTCTGAAAATGATGATTATCACCTATTATACCAATTACCAACAGGTGGTGGTAAAACAGTTATTTTTTCTGAAATGGTACGGCAATACCTGAAAAATCACAACAAAAAGGTTTTGGTGATGACTCACCGTATTGAACTTTGCAACCAAACTTCAAAAATGCTAACTAGCTTCGGGGTTGTAAATAAGGTTGTTAATAGTAAAGCAAACTTAGACGATCAAGAACGTTATAGTTGTTATGTAGCCATGGTAGAAACCTTAAATAATAGGTTGAACGATGGTCAATTAGATATTTCTGATGTTGGTTTAGTAATTATTGATGAGGCGCATTACAATTCATTTACTAAACTTTTTAAGTTTTTTGAAAACTCATTTGTATTAGGTGTAACGGCTACTCCGTTGAGCTCTAACAAAGATTTGCCAATGAACAAAAACTATAGTGAGCTTATACCAGGTGAAACTATAGAAAATTTGATCGCCAACGATTTCTTGGCTAGGGCAGAAGTTTTTCAATATGATATGGGCCTTACTTCCCTTGAAATTGGTTCTAATGGCGATTATACCGTAAAATCATCCGCAGATCTGTATACCAGTCCTGCCATGCTGAATAAACTTTTGGATGCGTATACAAAGCATTCTAAGGGTAAAAAAACGTTGATTTTCAATAATGGAATTGAGACATCTATACAAGTTTATCATACATTTCAAGCAGTGGGTTTACCTATAATGCACCTTGATAATACTGCAACTAAAAAACAGCGTAAGCAAATATTAAAATGGTTTAGAGAAACGCCAGATGCTATATTAACTTCGGTTAGTATCTTAACAACTGGTTTCGATGAACCTACTATAGATACTATTATTCTAAATAGAGCAACAAAATCACTTACACTTTATTATCAAATGATTGGTAGGGGTTCAAGGGTTTTGAATAACAAATCTAAATTTACAGTTATCGATTTAGGTAACAATCTTTATAGGTTTGGGCCTTGGGGCGCTGATTTAGATTGGGGAGCCATTTTTAAGTCTCCTAATTTCTACATGGATCGTATTCGTGATGATGAAGATATTGAAAGTGATTTTAAACTTGATTTGTCTGAAGAGGTAAAAGAGGAATTTAAAAATTCAAAAGAAACATTTTTTGATATTAAAGAAACCTACGAGACCGCAACTTTCGCAGGTGAATCTTCGAAAGTAGTATTAGAACGCTCTATTGCGCATCATGCTTATATGTGTATAGAGAACAGTGAAGATGTTTATGATGCTCTTGCATTAGCTAAATTATTAAAAGAAGATATTGATAATCGTATTCATGTTTACGGTAAATGTATCAGCAAGAGCACTTACAATTTCTTAAGTTGGTTAAAAGATGATTACCAAAAGAAACTGAATACTTATCTCCGTGAAAATTTTGATACCGTTTTTGAGGATATTCATGGACACCCACCAGAAGATTAATTAATAATTGACTAATCTAAATAGGTTATAATCTCATTTACAGGGTTATTTTTAACGAAAAGTTTGTTACATAAAAAAGGCTTGTTCATCATATGAACAAGCCTTTTTCTATAATAATAGCATACTTATATACTATTCAACAGTTAATGAATATTGAGGAGTAGGGTTTAATGGGCAAAAATATACATACTCTCCTTTGGTTAATTTAGTTTCTTTAGATGGTTCAACGCTATTATTTTTAACAGTAGTTGTTACATAGGCCGTTTGAATATGATTCTCTGGCTTTGAAGCATCTTTACCCTTTGGTACTAAAACCAAACCAACATCTTTACCAACTTCGTTATTTGAAACTTCAAAAATATAAGTTCCTTCACTCACCGTTAGTGACTTCTGTGTAAATTCCCCTGTTGTCTGCTCAAGGGCAATTTTTTTAACAGGTTGCTTCATTTTTTTATCTTGTGCATTGGAATTAAACGTGAATGCCAATACGATTACTAAAATTGATATTATTTTTTTCATTTTTATTAAATTTTATGAGCCTTAGGCTCTAATTATTAGAATTGATTATTTGAATTAAACTGCTGTTGGTTGTAAAGGTTGTGCTACTGGAAAATCAACTGGTACTTGAGTTGTGCTATGCACATAATTGGATATTGTTTTATCGCCAACTAAAGAAATGGTATCAATTAAATTAGCTTTTGTGTAGCCTTGGTCGAAGTAATTTTCTAAAACAGATTCATTAGTTCTACCTCTATTCTCTGTAATGTTCTTTGCTAATCTTGCCAAAGCATCTAATTTTGAATCGAAAGAAGCTTCACCAGCTCTTAATTCTAAAATTTGTTCGTCTGTAAAACCATTCATTTTACCAATGGCAGTATGTGCAGACAAACAATAAATACATTCATTTACTTGACTCACTGCTAAGTTTACTACTTCTTTCTCTTTTGCAGATAATGACGTTTTGGCATTAGCAAAATTTAAATAATTTTCTAAAGCTGTATTACTGTTCGCATAGGTTGCATATAAATTTGGAACAAAACCAACTGCTTTTTCTAAATTATCGAAAATAGCTTGATTCTTTTCGCTTACTTCACTTCTTGTAGGTACATTAAATGTGCTCATAATTTTCTATTTATTAGTAAATATTTTAATTGTTATTTCTTGTACAAAGGTATTGGCATTACAAGCCTTGTTTCATGAAGTTTATTCCTTTTGGCATGTCAATATTTCCCTTATAGATATAAACCGACTGTTTCTGTGATATCATTTTTAATTTCAGTTCTACAATAGAAATCAGATAATTGATTTTTATCACAATGTTCTTTATGGCTAATGGCATTTTCTATAACGGCTCTTTTAGCGGAGAATATTTCTATCAAATTAAAAATAGATTTGTGCTTTAAATTCATGTCTTTGTTGTATTTATTGTTAGGTACAAAGATGAAATTAAAGAGAGTCTTAGAAGGGGTTAGATTACCCGAGGTGTTGTCAATTTTTCCCTAATTGGGTTATTTTAACTGTTTCTTAAATTCGGAAGGTGAAACCTTGGTCTGTTTTTTAAATAAGCGACTTAAATGTGATGCATCGTCGAAACCAATTTCATAAGCAATTTCTTTTGCTGTTTTATCAGAGTAGGTCAACAGTCGTTTTACTTCAAGAGTAATACGTTCGTGAATTAACAACAGCGGACTCGTATTTAATTTAGCAAATGTATTTGAAAGTGTTTTCGGGGACTTAAAAAGTTTGTCGGCATAGAAAGAAACCGAGTGTTCAGATTTGTAATGAGCTTCAACCAACATATTAAAATTCCGTAGTAAATCAATCTTTAAATTTTTTGGCGCCGTACTAAAGCCTTCTTTGGCTTTTAATAACCGCGTGCTTATTATAATAAATCGTGCCATTAGCATACGCAGCATTTCAGCTTGTATGGTATCTGCCGTTTGTAATTCATCTATAAATACTTCGTGCAGCGTATCAAATTTTCGCTGTTCTTCTTTACCTAAATCAATTACTGGTATATGTGCATGGCCAAAGAATAATAACCCTGCGCAACTTACTTCTTGGTCATGGTCTTTAATACAATAGAACTCTCTATTAAATTGATAAACTATTAAATCTCTCCCATTAATAAATTGTAAAAACTGTACTATGGTTAATGCAAGTAAACTATTAGGTGCTATAGTATAGGGTATACCATCTACTACTATTTCTGAAGGATATCTAGTAGTTCTTATAAAGGTATACAGCGTTAATTGTTTTGGCTTTTTATAAAATTCTAAAAGTGATTCATTTCCAATATTAAGTAATCCATCGGTATTAAAATCCTTGAAAATTTCTTTCATGAAATATTTGTCTTAGAAATATCTCAATCATTACAAAAATTAAAGGTTCATAATAATCATAAGAAGGAATTAAACTACAATTGGACGAGAAAAGCTACAAAAAATAAACAAATATGTTAGTTTTAGGGTGCCAACCTTAAGAATTTTTTAATGAGATACCTACTTACCAGTATTTTCTGTTTATTCCTTTCGTTATCATACGCACAATCTGAATTTATTACTACTTGGAAAACCGATAACCCGGGAGTTTCTGAAGATAATCAGATTACAATTCCTTCATATTCTGGAAATTATGGAGAAATTACTATATCGTGGGGTGATGGTACTATTGATACTTATTCCAATAGTTATAATTTAATTCATACTTATGTAAACCCAGGTACGTATAGTGTAGAGATTACAGGCAATTTTCCAGGCTTTTATTTCAAGGATTGGGGTGATAACCAGAAAATAATCTCAGTTGATCAATGGGGAGATATTGAATGGGTAGCGGCTCAAGAGGCATTTAGTGGTTGTGAAAATTTAGATGTCTTGGCAAATGATAGTCCCAACCTTTCCAAAGTCACTTCAACAAACCAAATGTTTAGCGGCTGCTATTCATTAGTAGGAACTCCAGCATTTAATAATTGGGATGTTTCAACGATTACAAATATGGACAGCATGTTCAATTCATGTTCCAGTTTTAATTCTCCAATTGGAAACTGGGATGTGAGTAATGTTGAAAATATGCCAGCAATGTTTTTTAATGCAACTTTATTCAATAAAGATATTAGAAATTGGGATGTAAGTAACGTGAAAATAATGTGGGCCATGTTTGCCGGAAGCCATTCTTTTAATCAAAATATTGACAATTGGGATGTTTCAAATGTTACAAGCATGGGCTGGATGTTTACAAACGCGAGAGCTTTTAATCAACCTTTAGGTAGTTGGGATGTTTCTAAAGCCATAGGCATGGACCTAATGTTCGATAATGCATTGGCTTTTAATCAAAATATATCTAGCTGGGATGTTAGCAATGTTACGAACATGGGATATATGTTTAAAAATGCAAAATCCTTTAATCAACCCGTTGTAGACTGGGATGTAAGCTCCGTGTCCAATATGGGGTCAATGTTCCGAAATGCCGAAACTTTTAATCAACCTTTGAATACTTGGGACATGTCTAATGTTACGAATACTTCAAACATGTTCTATTATGCTTTTGGTTTTAGACAAGATATTTCTTCTTGGGATGTAAGTAATGTAACTGATATGTCCGGCATGTTTAACGGTGCTACTGCTTTCAACCGTCCTATTAACAGCTGGGATGTATCTGCCGTAACGGATATGACCAGAATGTTCCAATATGCATATTCTTTTAATCAAGATTTGAGTAATTGGAATGTTAGTAATGTAACCTTAATGGATAATATGTTCCACCGTGCTGATGGCTTTAAACAAGATATTTCTTCATGGAACATTGCTAATGTCACCAGTATGGAAGATATGTTTCTGGAAATTAGAATGTCTAAGATTATATATGACAACATTTTGACCTCTTGGTCATCATTGCCTCAAATTCAGGAAAGGGTTGTTTTCAATGCGGGATACAGCGAATATTGTGATGGTAGGTTAGGTAAGGAAACTTTGATATACAACAATGGTTGGACCATAACTGATGGAGGAGAGGTTTGTTTTTCACCTAATCAATTTGTTACTAAATGGAAAACGGATAATCTAGGTACTTCAGAAAATAATCAAATAACCATTCCAACATTCCCTGGGGAAACTTATGATTATACCGTAGATTGGGGCGATGGAAATGTTGATAGTAATATTACTGGTAACATCACACATACTTACAATACCACAGGCACCTATTATGTTTCTATTACCGGTATATTTCCGAGAATTTATTTCAATGAAAGTGGGGATAAAGATAAAATTTTGACAATTAAACAATGGGGCACAAATCAGTGGACTTCCATGGAATCGGGATTTGCTTATTGTTCTAATCTGTCAGTAGCCGCAACTGACCCTCCCAATTTGTCAAATGTGACGAGTCTAAAAAAAATGTTTTATCGTTGTGACTACGCGTCTGAAAATTCAAAAACTCGGGAATATACCAGTTTTAATGGCATAGAAAATTTTAATTATTGGGATGTTAGTACAATTACTGATATGTCTCATATGTTCGATAAATCTGCATTTGGTCAAGATATATCCTTTTGGGATGTGAGTAATGTAACGGATATGTCCTACCTCTTTTATAATACCAAGTTTTTTAATCATGCTATTAGAAATTGGAACGTAAGTAATGTTGTGAATATGGAAAGTATGTTTTCTTCATCATATTTTAACCGTGACATTAACGGGTGGGATGTAAGAAAGATTACTAATATGTCCCATATGTTTAATGATGCTATCGATTTCAATCAAAATTTAGAAAATTGGAAAATAGAAAAAGTAGAGAATATGGAGGCTATATTTAATGGCTCTGGCTTGTCCACAACAAATTATGACAAAACGCTTAACGCTTGGAGTGATCTTCCTCTGTTACTGAACAATGTAAAATTAGAAGCTGTCAATATTAACTATTGTAATAGTGTTGAGGGCAGACAATTCCTTATAGACAACTATGGTTGGGAAATTATGGATGCCGGAAATGATTGCACCAGCACATATTTTATTACCACTTGGAAAACCGATAATCCAGGTGCGTCAGGTGACAATCAAATTACTATTCCAACTTTCCCAGAAGAAATATATAATTATACGGTGGATTGGGGTGATGGTGTTATGGACAACAGCATCACCGGCAATATAATTCATACATATGAAAAGCCAGGAACATATCAAGTATCTATAAGTGGAACTTTTCCTAGAATTTATTTTGCAAACCCATTCAATAACAAATCATCCGATGGGGATAAATTAGAATCTATTGATCAATGGGGCGATATCGCTTGGACATCAATGTCAAATGCATTTTCTGGATGTGATAATCTTGATATAACAGCAGTAGACGTACCTGATTTGTATAATGTTTCAGGGCTAAATTTTATGTTCGCTCGCTGCCCTTCCTTAGTCGGAAATATTAGTATGGGAAAATGGGACGTCAGAAATGTAACAAATACTGTTTTAATGTTTTTAGATACACCATTATTTAACCAAGATATAGGTAATTGGGATGTCGGCAATATTGACAATATGAATGGAATGTTTTCAGGTGCTTCGTCCTTTAATCAGGACTTAGGCAATTGGAACGTTAGTAATGTTGAACATTTTGGTTCAATGTTTGCCGGTGCTACAAATTTCAATCAGAATATTGGCTCATGGAATGTTTCTAAGGGTCAAAGGATGGATTCAATGTTTATGGATGCAAAATCATTCAATCAAAATTTGGAAGATTGGGAAGTTACGAATGTGGTAGACTTTCTATTAATGTTCAGTAATGCAGAATCATTTGACCAGAATATTGGTAGATGGAACATTATAAATGCCAGAAATGTCCAGGGAATGTTCAATGGCTCAGGTTTGTCTTTAGAAAACTATGACAATACACTTATTGGTTGGTCCATCCTAACTACATTACAAAACAATGTGAATTTTGATGCTGGCTCTAGCCAATACTGCGAATCTGAGGAAGCACGTCAATTTATCATAGACACGTATGGTTGGGCTATTACTGATGCAGGAAAAGTACTCTTTTGCAATGAAGACAATGATTTAGACGGTGTATTAGACCATTTAGATGATTGTTTAGAGACAAGACCTAATGTAACTGTAAACGACAATGGTTGCGAAATAATAGCATCAGATGCCATTTTAGTTTATGGTGTTACACCAACATGCCCGGGAGAAGCAAATGGAAGTATTTCAATTTCAAGTGCTCTAACTGATTATAACTTTAATATATCTGTGGAAGGTCCAATTTCAACTGACTATAATGAGGTTTCATTAAATGAGAATTTAGAAGTAGCAAATCTTGCAACTGGTCTGTATACGGTTATTATTTCTATTCCAGATATTTCGTATTCTCAAACTTACGGCATTCAAATCAATGAAGTTGGCACTATCTCAGGTAAACGAGAAAGTTTCAATACAACCGCTAAAACGGCTACCTACTTTGTAGAAGGTAGTAATAGATATACCGTTGATGTAAACGGAGAATTGAAAAACTACAACTTTACATCTAACGGAAAGAATGAAATTCAATTATCAGATTTAGCAGAATTCAATGCAATTTCTATTACTGGAGAAAGTGACTGTCAGGGGATGGTTACCGATTCATTTGCCTTTTCAGATGGAGTAATTATGTATCCAACGATTACTACTGGTAAAGTATTTGTTGAGGGCTTCGATGAATCAAGTACCGTGTTGGTTTATGATTTATCGGGTCGACTTATATTATGCCAAACACTTTCAGAACAAGGCTCAAATTTAATCGACTTGCAAGTATTGGAAAATGGTATGTATCCTACGGTAATTCAATCAAAGGGAAATTCAAAAACATTTAAGATTATAAAGAAATGATATATAAAGCATTAAAATATTTTACCGGGATTACATTGGTTTTAGTATGCCTAAATTCTTGCGATAAAAGTACTTCGACAGAAACAGAAAAACAGGTTGAAAAGCCAGTTCCTACTAAAGCAACAGGTACTTTACCTGCTAACGGAGAACCTTGCTCGGAATTTGAACCTATACCAAATGATGACACTAAAGTTTCCATCTTATTTAAATGGGATGCTGCTCAGAATGCCGTTAATTATGAACTGAAGGTTTTGTTAGGCAATGAGCAAGCAGCGACAACTACAATAGGTGCACATGAAGCTACGGTTACTTTGGATAGAGGAAAAACCTATACATGGAGCGTAACTTCTAAAAATGAAGCCGGAAATACTGTAAGTGATACTTATTCTTTTACTACACCTGGTCTTTCAGAAGGCAATTATGCCCCATACGCTGCTGAAATCACAACTGAGTTCGAAACCGTAAATAAATTTCTAAATGTAAGTTGGATAGGTACCGATGAAGATGGCGATGATTTGACTTATGATGTACTAATTACTGAAAATGAAACTATAATTTTGGAAGAAACAGACTTTATAAATACATATATATCCGGAATTGGATATACTGATGATACCAGTTATAACATAAACATTGTCTCTAAAGACGGTACAGGTAATTTTTCAGTATCAGAAGTAACTATAAATTCTCCTGAATAGATTCCTAAAATATCTTAGCGAATTAAGCCAACTACTTTTCCTATTTTTATGCGAATGGAAAAGAAGACTACTGAAATTGCAATAATTGGAGCAGGAATCAGCGGATTGATTGCTGCTTTAAGGTTAGAAAAAGATGGGTATTCACCCATAATTTATGAAAAAAGTGATAGGGCAGGAGGCCGTGTAAAAACGGATATTGTTGATGGTTATCAATTGGACCACGGATTTCAAGTGCTTTTGGATTCTTACCCAAAGGCGAAAGAATATCTTGATTATAATTCTTTAGAACTTCAGGAATTTTTACCGGGAGCACAAATTTTCAACAAAGGAAAAAGCTCAGTGCTTGGTGATCCTTTAAGAGGTCTGCAACTTTTGATTCCTACATTGTTTTCTGCCATAGGTAGTTTTTCCGATAAAATCAAGATTCTCAAATTAAATACCGCTATTAAGAACAAAACAGTAGAGGAAATTTTTAATGAAGAAGAAACTACGACGCTTTCTTTCCTAAAATCTAAAGGGTTTTCTAATGAAATAATTGAGCAGTTTTTCAGACCTTTTTTTTCGGGTATCTTCCTAGAACCTAACTTAGAAACCTCTTCTAGAATGTTTCAATTTGTATATAAAATGTTCGGAACTGGAAATGCCGTACTACCAAAATCTGGTATTGAGGCAATTCCGAAGCAATTGGAACAACAACTTAAACGGACTACCATTAAATTAAATACTGCTGTTGAAAGTGTGACAGATAACGGAATTATATTTGCTGGTGGTCAGGAGATAAAGCCAGACTATGTTATTATTGCTACAGATGCTTCCCCGTTAGTACCTAACTTACGAAAGCAGCAGTTAAATTGGTATTCATCAGATACTTTATACTTTACTTGTAAAACACGGAAAATCGAAAAACCCTTAATTGGTTTAATTTCAGATAAGGAGGCACTAATTAATAATATCTTTTATCATACTTCTATTGACACCGAACTAAGAGGATATGAAGAACTTTTATCCGTTACTGTGGTAAAAGAACACGAGTTAAGTGAGTATGAACTCATACAAAAAGTAAAAGAAGATTTAAAAATATTCTGTGGTATTACTACTGAACGCTATTTAAAGCATTACCCCATTAAAATGGCGTTGCCAAAATTGAATAATCTTCGATATAGTTTAATGCCTTCTGAAACTAGACTTACAGAACGTTTATTTTTAGCCGGCGATTATTTGCTAAACGGGTCTTTGAATGCTGCCATGATTTCCGGTGAAATGGCGGCTATTGGGGTAATTCAAACGATAGAAAAATCATAGTATATTAATTATTTAGCCAATAGGTGAATTTTAAAGTAAGTCCCCAATTACGACTTTGGTATGGCTCTATGAAATAATTGTTGGTGTAGACGATAAACAAATCGGAAGCGGGACTATAGCGCCATTGAAAACGTGAGTTGATATTAAAATTATTGCTTTGTTCATTGTACTGTAGCAAGTTGGCAAAAAAGAGTTTATTGGTAAATGTGATATCTGCCTCGGCACCTATCAACCAAAATTCATTTGTATTCCATGGTGCAGGTAAATTGATGTGATTGTAATTAAGGTTAGCTTTTAAACTGACATATGGTTGAAATCTATAACCTACTTCGCCGGTTAAACTTGTTCTATTACCATCTTGATAATACCCTCCTAATCGACCGTCAAACGCATAGGTAATTAAACTTTGGGGTTTTGAAAGATATTCCCAACCAAATGCATTCCAGTTATGCTTAGTCCCTGTTGCTAAATTCGAAATATTAAGTCCGCTAGGGTCGAACGGGGAAAGCAACTCTACATAATCATCGGCCAAAAAGAACATTAGACTACTTCTATTTCTAAAATCTAATGTATAAGCAAGATATGTTGTATGATCCGTCTCTTTAAATTGTTCATTGAAATAATAGAAACCGTTTAATTCCGGTCCGTGGCTAAGTATTGGTCCTGCTTTCGGGAAAAATAAATGCCCTATTTTTCCAGATATATTTCTATAGCCTCTTCGTCGTACAAAACCAACCTCTGCAGAGTAATCTTTACTAACCCATTCTTCTTGCAAACGTAAATTCCATTTACGACTGGTATACTCTAAATGGGCACCTTGAGTAAACCCGCTATCTTCATCTGTAGGTGCAAACGATTTTAGAAAAAATGCCTTACCATTCCATGCATTATTGGCAGAGGCCAAGTTGTATTCTAAACCTAAGTTTCTATTGTATTTAGAATATATATCAACAATAGAATCATTTTCTTGTGGGTAGTTAATCGATTGTTTATTTACGAACATCATACCTATACTACTACGGCCAAATATTTTTCGCTGTAATGACATTACCCCAAAGTTTTGACTAGGTTGACCAGATTCTTCTATACTTGCTGTTTGCATATCCATTACCCCCAATCGCCATTTATCATTTAAATTCCCACTAATTCGAGCACCTGCTTGGATTGGGACATTTAGTCCAATTCTACGTGAGAAAAATGGTCTAATGGTCTCATATCCGAAATTGGCAAACAAATCGCCGTTCTCTAAAAAGAACTGTCTACGCTCTGGAAAAAATAATTCGAACCGGTCTAGATTGGTTACTTGACGATCAACTTCAACCTGTGAAAAATCGGGATTTACGGTTAAATCAAGATTTAAAGAAGAGGTAAGGCTAAACTTTATATCACCACCAATTTTTCCGTTAGTCTTTACGTCTCCATTAACTTCTAAGTTACGCTTAACGTCTCCTAATACATATGGAATAATAGAGAAATTTGTTCCTGGAGCAGGTGGTGGTGCATCCCATACCAAAGTGCCTGAATAAGCGAGGGATGCTGTTGGAAATTGACGAGGAATGGGTGTCCAACTAGATTTTTCACTCGATTTTAAATCTAAACGACTGAAATTTATTCCCCATTCTTTTACTCCCTCTTCATATCTAATAGATTTAAAAGGTACTGCCATTTCAAAAATCCATTTCTCATCATCACGGGTAACTTTAGATATCCATTTGCTATCCCAATTCAAATCAATTTTAGAACCATCATACATGGTGCCGTCCCATTGTGCACCGTATGCATTCGAACCAAATGAAAAACCGGTAGTTTGATTATTAAAAGGGTCTAAGAAAAGTAGAAAATTATCATTCTTACCAAATGAAAAATCACGCCGTAAAGACTCAACAAAGTAATTGGCTTTAGTTGCATTAAAAAACGTTGCTAAAAGGTATAAGCTAGTATCATCATAGGTCATTTTTATGGTCGTAGGCTCGGTAGCTTTACGGTCATCCATCGGTAATACCATAAAGAAATCTTTGGCTTCTTCTGCTTCTAACCAAGCCTTGTCATCACCAATACCGTCAATTATAATTGAACCCGTGGCTTTATGAATATGTAACCTATAATCTTGATTCTTTTTTTGTGAATTTACTTTAATCGCTAATAGCAAAAGTAATATAGATAGTCGCGAATAGAATTTCATGGTGGTTGATTGATTCACGCAACTTAGTTAAAAAACAAATTGATAACAATCACAGACTACACTTTAATTCAAAGAATAATATATAGTATATAATTTACTCCAAATTACACAAATAGAACAATTAAAAAAGAACAGATATCTTACCTCTCAAGTAAAAAGGAGTACCAGGCGTAAAATGAATTTCTTCTACTGATGAAGCTTCATTGAACAATCTACTTTCGGTGGCAAATTGTGTTTCATTCCATTCTGTATCAAATAAATTCTCTACAATAATACCAACAGTCCAGTTTTCATACTTATAATTGATGTTGAAATCCGTAACAAAATAACCCGCTGCAACAATACTATTATCTTCATTTGCAGCTCTATCACCAAGGTATCTATAATTTAAAGCTCCAGAAAAGTTCCTGATATCGGTAACTGATAGTCCACCTACGGCTGTAAAATCTGGCGCTAACGGTATGTAATCTTGACCATCCGGTTCATCTGTACTTCTACCATAGGTATAGTTGACATCAGTATTTAGGTACAGCCAATCCAATACTTGATAGCGAGCACCTAGTTCTGCGCCTAATCTTCTAGTTTTACCACTTGGTTCTACGATACCCGCATCGCCAACATAAACAAATTCTTGATCTAAAAATAACCCCCATAACGTTGCGTTTAAAACCATCTTATCAATAGGTTTTACAATGGTGCCAAAATCTACACCATAAGCTTTCGGTAAAATATCTCGACCTTCATTTGCGGTAACTACACGAGAGTCATTGGAATGAAACCCTATACCTGTTTTCAAAAACAACTGCCAGTTTCTATTTAGTGCATAAAGTGTATTTAGTTTAGGACTAATAGTAGCTTTACTTTCACTTTTATTATCATAGGTTTCCGATAATTTATTTTCATAATCGAATTTAAAATAATCTAAACGAACGGATGGGTTAAAAGTCCAGTTGCTAGTTTTATATTCCGTATCAACAAAACCATAAATATTTGTTTCGTCAATATCACCAAAAGCATACTGCTCTAAAATAGTTTTTCGATTCAAGGTATGCGCCAATGAAACATCATCTATGTTATCATGTCTAAATCCGAATCCACCAGAATATTTGAATCGGTTGTCTTCACCTATTGAAATATTAATCTGTTCAAAAACTGTTTCAGCACCCATAACGGTTCTATCTTCATACTGTCGTATTTGATCTCCATTTATTGGATCTTCCAAAAAGAAGGTGAAGTTTGAGAACAATTCAAAATCATACTTGCTTAGAAAGGCCCGTGTTTTAAGAAATTGATCACTACCTAAAAATGCGGTATGGTTAACCATTAAATTAGTTCTGCTTGTCTGGCCTCCTTCAGTATCATCAATAGCACCAAAACGACCAATGATATTTTGGTCTATTGCTCGCTGTGGTATTTGACCAGAAGCATCCCATTTACTTTGAAAATGAGATGCGGTAAAGGTTAATTCTTCTTTTCCAATATCCTTATAATGATAACGTCCAAGTAGATTAAGTCGGTTGAAGTTTTGAGGAGAATCAAATGAACCATCGGTTAAATAAAGTTCAGAAGCAATATAGGCATCACTTTTACTGGTTTCTAAAACATTAAAAAGGCCAACAAACCTATTGGTATTGAATTGGCCCGTTTCATAAGAAACCATATTCTTGTCAATATTTTTTTTGAGACTTAAATCAACATATCCTGCGGTATTGAAATCACCTTTATCTGCATAATACGGACCTTTACCAAAGTTTATATTATCTATGGTCTCAGGAATAACAAAATGTAAATCTGCATAACCTTGGCCATGGGCATGAGAAACCATATTTACGGGCATACCATCAACACTAATGGAAACATCTGTACCATGATCAATATCGAATCCTCTTAGAAATATCTGCTCGGCTTTACCTCCACCTGCATGTTGACCTATTAAAAGCCCAGGTACTTTACGAAGTATTTCTTGGGAAGATTTTACAGGGTCGTTTTGCACGTCTATGTTCACAATTTTGCTCATAGCATCTACTTTAGATACAACTACAACTTGATCTAGATTAATGCTAGATTCTTTTAAAGTTATTTTCACACCCTCTATGAGGTGTGATTCCTGAACAACTAAGACAAAAGTTTTAAACCCTAAATTCGAGAAATATATGGAGTCATTTGCGTGTGTGATCGGAAGTGAAAATATGCCTGATAGATTGGTATGGCTATGTTGCCCCGTAGTCTGATTAAAAATACCCACATTTTCTAAAGGAATAGAATTTTCATCTGTTATGACACCTTTTAAATTTTGTGCATTTACAAATACAGTGAATAATGATACTATTGTAAAAGTAAACAGCTTTAATGTCCAATTGCAGCTATAATTCATAAGTTAAAAATTAAATTAAAGTTTGTCTTTAGCAGTACCTACGAGAAAAAACAGTGAAGGTTTTAAAGAATTTTAAAAAACATCAAACATAGAAAATCACCCTTATTCTTAACTAAATATTTGTCTTAATTTTATGTGAATTAACGCTCAGTCATTAATTGAGTTTGGGTTGAAATTTTCGTTGTTCCTCACATATGGATATTGGCTTTTATAACAATGTTTTAACGAGATGAGTTAATTAGTGATCATTAAATGTTTGAACTTTGTAATCAGATTTAAAAAAAATAATTAATACTAGATATGAGCAAACAGGCATTGTTAACTCCGTTTCATAAAAATTTACAATTAAAGAATCGTGTTGTTATGGCACCAATGACACGAAGTCGTGCAGCAAACGTAGAGCACAAACCAGTTGAAGAGCTTCATGTTAAATATTATGGACAAAGGGCTTCGGCAGGACTTATTATTACCGAAGGTTCGCAAGTGTCTATAGATGCTGTGGGTTATATAAATACAGCCGGAATTTATTCTAAAGCGCAAGTGGAAGGATGGAAAAAGGTTACCAAAGAAGTACATGATAAAGGGGGAAAGATTTTTATTCAACTTTGGCATGTTGGTAGAATGTCTCATCCAGATTTTCATAACGGCGAATTACCATTAGCCCCATCCGCCATTAATCCGAATGCGCAGTCATACACTCCAGAAGGGTTTAAGGATACGGTAACGCCTAAAGCAATGACAAAGGAAGATATCAAGCAAACAATAGCGGATTTTGTAAATGCATCTAAAAATGCTGTTGAGGCAGGATTCGATGGAGTGGAAATACATTCATCTAACGGGTATTTGTTTCACCAATTTTTTAATAGTACTTCAAATACGAGAACAGATGAGTATGGTGGAAGTATAGAAAATAGAACTCGCTTCTTTTTTGAAGTTTTAGATGCCATGAAAGAAGTTATTCCACAGGAGAAAATTGGAGCACGATTCAATCCTTCATTAAATGGTCTTTTTGGAATTACTATGGATAAAGATACCATCCCTACGTTTGAGTACATCATTAAAAAGTTGAATGATTATGACTTGGCTTACGTTCATTTATCTGAACCATTTACGGATGTCTCTGAAATCTCTTTTGCGGTAGAACACATTGCAAAACACTTCAGACCTCTTTATAATGGTACTTTAATGATAAATGCTGGATTTAATCAAGAATCAGGTAATAAGGTTATTGAATCGGGTGATGCAGATTTAGTTGCGTTTGGTAAGTTGTATATCTCTAATCCAGATTTGGTTGAACGATTTGAACATAATTATGAGTTGGCCGAATGGGACAATGATACTTTTTATACTCCTGGTAAAGAAGGGTATATTGACTATCCTTCTTACAAAGAAAAAGAACAACTTGCTTAAGGTTATTTGAGGTTTTCAGAGAATACTAATTAAGTTCAATAATAGTAATAATAATTATAAAATTATAGACACATGAATTTTACAAGAAGCGCAAAAGCACAGTGGAAGGGTAGTGGTAAAGAAGGAAAAGGAACTATCTCAACTGAGAGCACTGTTTTACAAGATGCTCAATATTCTTTTAATACGAGATTTGAGGATGGTAAAGGTACAAACCCTGAAGAGTTAATAGGAGCAGCACATGCTGGTTGTTTTTCTATGCAGCTTAGTTTTTTATTAGGTGAAGCAGGTTTCACCCCTACGATTTTAGATGTTAATGCAAAGGTTGATTTTAAAGATGGTGAAATTGTAAAGGTTACCTTAGACTTAATTGGGGATGTCCCTAATATAGAAGCCGAGGAGTTTAAAAATATTGCTGAAAAGGCTAAAAAGATTTGCCCGATTTCAAAATTATTGAACGCAGAGATTGAATTAAATGCTAGTCTTTCATAAATTTAGACGAATAACTTGCATTATAGAAAAGCTGTCTTATTAGGCGGCTTTTCTATTTTAGAATCGTTTTTAAGGCGATAACATATAGAAATCTGTCAACCATTATACCACATAGTACTAGTAGTTGGTTTCGCGTTAATAATTATTGTATTAGAACTAAGTTAAAACCTACTTAATTAAGAACTTTCAATAAAACAGGAAGACTATGGAAAATGTATTAGTAGCTGGTGCAAATGGTACCACAGGAAAAAAAATAGTAAACTTATTAAAAGCCTCCCAGTACTTCAACCCAGTAGCAATGGTTCGTAAAGAGGAGCAACAAGAACAGTTTATAAAAGAGAATATAACTACAGTCTTAGGTGACCTTGAAAAAGATTTATCTCACACCGTAGAGAATATAGATAAGGTGATTTTCGCAGCTGGTTCAGGCGGTAAAAAAGTTATAGCTGTAGATCAAGAGGGAGCTAAAAATTTAATGAATGCTTCTAAAAAAGCAAATATTAAAAAATTTGTAATGCTGAGTTCAATGGGTGCAGATAACCCAAAAGCTTCAGAAAAATTACAGGAATATTTAGAAGCGAAACATAATGCAGATGAGTATTTAAAATCATCAGATTTGACATATTCTATTGTACGTCCTGGATCTTTGACAAATGATGGCGGTACTGGAAAAATAAAGCTAAAATCTAAAATGGAAGAACAAGGATCTATTACACGAGATGATGTTGCACAAACCTTAGTTAGTTCACTGCATGATGATGCAGCAATAAATCAAACTTTTGAGATAATTCAGGGCGACACACTTATTGATAAAGCTATGGATAATATTGCATAAATGCGTTTTAATATAGATTATAGTATATGAAAGACCCTATAGTAAGGGTCTTTTTATTTGGGTCAACATTACTATTTTTTGAAGTAATAACAATAGGCTCAGTATAATTACAATTGCCAGATTGTATTTATTTTAGATTAAAAAAAACATGGCAACAAAGAACTTATTTAATAAAGAAGCACAAAACAAAATAAAGGAATTGGCAGAGTCGATTGACTTTACAATGCTAGCCACCGACTTGTTTAGCTTACCTATACATGCTATACCAATGAGTACCAAAAGAGTAGACGATTTGGGTCAAATTTGGTTTTTAAGCAATAAGAATAGTGAGCATAATGCCAATATTCAAAAAAGTAATGATGTACATTTATTTTACTCAAAAGCTATGAGTATGGAGTTTATGAATCTTTACGGGAAAGCAGAAATTGTAATCGATAAGGGTATTATCGAAGATTTGTATCAAAAAAGTGATGATAATTGGTTTAAGGGTAAAGATGACCCAAACATTACGGCTATTAAGGTGACGCCTAAAGACGCACATTATTGGGATACCAAAAATAATATATTGGTGAGCATGCTAAAAATGGGTATTGGTGCAATCACTGGAAAGAAAGCTGATCTTGGAGAGCAAGGAGAACTTTCAGTTTAAGCTATTAAAAATCTTATGATTAAAAGCCAAATAAGATATTCATCAAATTTGGCTTTTTTTGATTTTTGTCCTTTTTAAGTAGTTTTAAAACTACCTGTTCTTGTGTATCTTCGTGAAAAACTAAATCTATTGAATATGAAAATTTCATTCCTAAAATTGTCCATGATACTCGCTATGGTCATATCTATAATATCTTGTAAAGAAACTCAGAAAAAGGGAGCTGAAAACATAGCAGAAAAAGTTCCATTGGACAGTACAGATTTAGCATTATTGGAACTTGATCTTCCTGAAGGATTTAAAATAGAAGTATATGCAAGGGGAGTAGATGGTGCTCGTTCAATGGCCATGGGGGATAACGGAACTCTATTTGTAGGTACCAGAACTGAGAACACTGTTTATGCCATTCAAGATACTAATGGTGATTTTAAGGCCGATAATGTGATGGTATTAGATACGATGGAAGTGCCCAACGGAATTGCTATGAGAAATGGTGATTTATATGTTGCCCAAGTGGGTAGCTTATGGAAGTATTCTAATATTGAAGAACAATTGGGAGGTACGCTAAATAAGGAGTTGATTTATGATGATTTTCCGACAGAGTTTCATCATGGTTGGAAATATATAGCATTCGGACCTGATGATAAATTATATGTACCGGTCGGTGCTCCTTGTAATATTTGTAACCGTACCAATGAGGATGAACGTTTTTCAACAATTTCTAGAATGGACCCAGATGGTAGTAATCGCGAAATTTATGCCAGAGGTGTTCGAAACACCGTAGGTTTTACTTGGCATCCAGAAACTGGAGACATGTGGTTCACAGACAATGGTCGCGATATGCTTGGGGATGATATTCCTCCTTGTGAATTAAATCATATTACGGAAGCAGGTCAACATTTCGGTTATCCATTCTGCCATGGTGGTATTGTAAAAGATCCTGAGTTTGGGGAAGAACACCCTTGTTCAGATTTTGTTTCTCCGGCATTACAATTAGGCGCGCATGTTGCTCCTTTAGCTATCAAATTTTATACAGGTGAAATGTTTCCTGAAATTTATAAGGGCAAAGCATTTATAGCAGAACATGGTTCTTGGAATAGAAGTAAAAAAGTCGGCTATAGAATTATGATGGTTGATATTGAAAATGGTGAAGTAGTCGACACTGAACCTTTTATTGACGGTTGGTTAAATGAATCTACACAAAAAGCTTCTGGCAGACCTGTTGATATATTATGGTTAAAAGATGGTTCAATGTTGATTTCTGATGATTATGGTGATGCAATCTATCGTGTTTCATATAGTGATACTGCACTTGCAAATAATTAATTAGGAATAAAATATTTGATTAAAAAAGCAGCTCGCTTGAGCTGCTTTTTCAGTTTCCAAGCCTTATATTTATAATTCAGAAATTTCAATTCAATATCGAAGTATCATGTATAATTCAACAACAAGAAGAACATTTTTAAAACAGACGGGCGTGCTTTCTGTAAGTTCAATGTTACCTTTGTCAGTATTACCTCTTGATCCACGTTTTAAAATGGGTTTACAATTATTCACTATTCGTGATGCAATGGCCAAAGATCCATTAGGAAGTATAAAATATGCTAGAAGTTTAGGATATGAAGATGGGGAAATATATGGGTATGATGGAGAAAATGATACGTATTATGGAATTAAATCTAAAGAGTTTAAAAAAAACTTAATTGATTTAGATTTTACTATATCAAGTGGGCACTATGATTTTTCAAGTCGTTTTAATGAACCTATGGAAATTCTTGAACGTTACGTGGATCAATGTATTGAAGGTTCTCATTCCATCGGAAGCAAATATATTACATGGCCGTGGCTAGCTCCCGAATTCCGAGATATTGAAAATTTTAAACTACTAACCGATAAGCTGAATAAAATAGGAGAGCAGGTTACTAAAGCCGGATTAGAATTTGCCTATCATAATCATGATTTTGAATTTACAAATCATAATGGTGAACAGGGCTATACTATTATTTTGGCAGGTACAGATCCCAATTTTGTGAAATTACAAATGGATATGTATTGGGTGGAGCATTCTTCTGAGAAAAATATTAATCAATTGATTGCAGAAAACCCTGGTCGATATGTAATGTGGCATATAAAAGATATGGATAGGGTTACTCGTGATTATTCGGAAATGGGTAATGGTTCTATAGACTATGTGAGTTTACTTTCAACGATTGATGAAGATGCACTTCAATATTATTATATAGAGCAAGGTGGTAATTTTGCTGAAAATTCAATGAAGAGTATTACTGATAGTGCCACGTACTTTAAAAAACACCTTCAACGATATCTTTAAATTATGAAGTACCCAGACAAAGTTTATCTAAATGGTGAAATTGTAAATCCTGAGGATGCCAAAATTTCAGTATTTGATCGCGGTTTTATCTTCGGTGATGGTATTTATGAAGTAATGGTTCAAATTGACGGCAAATTCTTTTATGAAGAAGCACATTTAAACCGATTGCAAGAAGGTCTTAGTAAAATAAATATAACGTTTAATGCCAATGAATTATCACCAGCAATCGAGCAACTATTAAGCGCTACGGAATTAACCGGAAAGGACTGTTTGCTTTACATTCAAATTACCCGAGGTGTAGCTCCACGACAACATTCGTATCCTGATGATATTAAACCTACGGTAATGATGTATGCGGTACCTAAAATTTTGCCAGATATAAATAAAGTAAATGCTAAGGTAATTTCAAGGAATGATTTTAGATGGTCTCGATGCGATATTAAAATGACTTCACTTTTGGGTAATGTTATGCTGAATGAAGAAGCCATGCAGCATGAATGTTTCGAAACCATTTTATATCGTGATGGATGCATTACTGAAGCTTCTCATTGTAATGTATTCTTTGTAAAAGACGGTATTGTATTTACCCACCCTGCCAATGAACTTATTTTAGATGGTATAACAAGGCAAATAATTTTTGAACTATGCGAATCTTTACAAATTGAAATAAGAGAGACGCCAATATCAATAAATGATTTTGACGGAATAGATGAAGCTTTTTTAACCGGTACAAGCACCCAAATAGCAGCTATTCAAAAAATAAATAATCACATTCTTTATACCGATGATAAAATAGGTGTGGTAACCCAAACATTGCAAGAAGCTTTTTTAAAACTTAAAAAAGAAAACTAATCTACTTTAAAATAGGTAAAAAACTCCTCAGCATCTTTAATTTCCATAAGATTTAAAATATAGCAGACTTCTGATAAATCAGAAAAATCTAATCCGCCTTCGGCAACACTTTTATTTAAGTATCTACCCTCTTTTCCGTTGTAAGTATTTCCTAGTCGAATAGCAGTATTCCAGACTAGCGATAAATGCGCATCATTTATCTTGTCTTCCCAATTTACTTTTCCATCAGACTTTAAGCCTGGAGTACCATTACCTACGGCATTACCATCTGCTATTTTATGATAATCTGTTTTAGTTTGGGCATACTTAAGTTTTGTAGGTTCGGTTACAGATTCATTCCAATCGCTATGTTGAACCACATGAATTTTCTCTTTTAGATTAAGTGTCGGATTCTTTTCTATTAAGTTCTGTACCCAATCTGCAGTGAAATCAGATTGACCTGCTTCGGCAACCCAAACAGCACCTCCATTATTAATGGTTTTCTGTGCCCTTTCAGCCACCTTTTCAACCGATTTAGCCCATTTGCTATGAGCATCCGACCAATTGTTATTAAAAGCCAATTTCATTAATTCATTAGGTGGCACATATAATCCTTCTTGAATGCCATACGTTCCTGCAATTACAAAATAA
Organism: uncultured Maribacter sp.; assembly: GCF_963977385.1. Lineage (GTDB taxonomy): Bacteria > Bacteroidota > Bacteroidia > Flavobacteriales > Flavobacteriaceae > Maribacter. The sequence continues at coordinate 25,085 of NZ_CAXBOU010000002.1, forward strand.
TGTAAGTTTTGATAATCTGGGTGATTCAATAAAGTTGCAAAACCTGCAGCAGTATGTAAATCATCAATATCGGTTTTACAGTCTAACTGAACCAATAATAAATCTTTAGACATATTAAACTCGGATTTTTGAGCTTGCACAACCACCGTAAAGACCATAGCCAATAATAAAGCTGAAACTATATTTTTTATTGAGAACGTATTTTTCATTTTTAAGGATAAAATTTGACGATTTTTCTTGTAAATACTAATGTATTAAATAATATTTTACTTCAGTATCAGTATTTTTTGGATAATCCTGATAGCTAGTTTTAATTTATTATCAAATAAATAAGCATAAATAATAAATTTATTAAAGAGATTATCTGTTTAAATAGGGTGGGAATCATCTTTAAATCGGTTTATAAGGCTGAAAACTCTTAAATGATTCCCAAAAAATACATTTAAATGAACATAAAACCTTTTATGTCAAGTTTTGGCGTCATCTTTGCAAACTAAATAGTATAATAAATTAAATTACATTACAATGAGTAAAGGAACAGTAAAATTTTTCAACGACACAAAAGGTTTCGGTTTTATCACTGAAGAAGGTGTTGAAAAAGACCACTTTGTACACATTTCTGGTTTAATCGACGAAATTCGCGAAGGTGATGAAGTTGAGTTTGAACTAAAAGAAGGTAACAAAGGATTAAACGCAGTGAACGTAAAAGTTATCTAAAACATATATACTTTCAAGTTTAAGAAAAAGCCCTTCCATCGTGAAGGGCTTTTTTATTACTCATTTTCAACCTTCTACGTCAAAATAAAGACGTAATTTCGCAGCCGCAAAAAAGGCATACTATGAAGCGTATCAATGATTACAAAAAACTCTTTGGAGTTGAAAAAGAAATTGAACTTAAAACACTAAAGTCTACGTATAGAAACTTGGTTAAGGAATGGCATCCAGACAAGTTTCAAGAAGGTGATGAAAAACGTGAAGAAGCAGAAGTACAGAGTCGTCGTATTATAGACGGGTACCATTTTTTGGTTAGTATAGCTCCTGAAACTTTAGAGGCTAACAATGATGTTTACCAAGAAACCATCAATAATTCTGGTATATCTGACTACCAACATAATGGTCTTGTATTAGAGATTACTTTTTTAGATGGTTCTACTTACGAGTATTTCGGAGTTACAAAACCTATTTTTCAAAAGATGATCAACTCTAACAAATTGAACAGATTTGCAAAGAGAAGCATCTATCCAAATTACATATTTAGAAAATCGAAAAGAGACCTTCAAGAGGCTTAAAATTTGATTAAAAATAAACGAGTCACAGATATCGCATGAAGAATCAAGAAGAGATTTTATCCAAATTGAATATTGATGCGTTAAATCCTATGCAAGAGGAGGCGATTACTGTGATTTCATCAACAGCCAACACAATTCTATTATCTCCAACTGGTACTGGAAAAACGTTGGCTTTTTTGTTGCCGGTTTTAGATGTACTCGACCATGATAATCCTGAGGTTCAAGTTTTAATATTAGTACCTTCTAGAGAATTAGCTATTCAAATTGAACAGGTTATTCGAAATATGGGCACTGGTTTCAAGGTAAATGCTATTTACGGTGGTAGACCAATGTCGAAAGATAAGATTGAGTTAAAGCACACTCCTGCAATTCTTGTTGGTACTCCCGGTAGAATTTTAGACCATTTTATTGCGGACCGTTTTACAAAAGACAGTATTACTACTTTGATACTTGACGAGTTTGATAAGTCATTAGAAGTTGGTTTTGAAGAGGAAATGAGTGAAATACTCAGCGATTTAACCAATCTTAAAAGACGTATATTAACTTCTGCTACAGAAGGTGTCAAGATTCCTAAATTTGTAGGGATGGTAAACCCTAAAAGAATTAATTTTCTTGAAGAAGCAACTCCCGCCAAATTAACCATTAAAATTGTACTAGCTCAAGATAAAGACAAACTCAAATCTTTGGCTCAATTGTTAAGATTTATTGGGGAAGAACCAGGTATCATCTTTTGTAACTATAAGGACAGTATTGAAAGCGTTAGCTCCTATTTAAGTCATCAGCATATTCAACATGAGTGTTTTTCTGGTGGTATGGAGCAAAAAGACAGAGAACGTGCTCTACTAAAATTCAGAAACGGTAGTAGCCGAATTTTAGTAGCGACTGACCTAGCTGCGAGAGGTATTGACATCCCTGAACTTAAATTCATTATTCATTATGAACTTCCACATCGTATAGAAGAATTTACGCATCGTAATGGTAGAACTGCTCGTGTTAATGAATCAGGTACAGCTTATGTTTTACAATGGGAGAAAGAAAGTCTACCAGATTTTATCTCAAAGTCTAAGGGAATTGATATTAGAAAATCATCTGTTCTAGGTGAGCCTTTTTGGGATACATTGTTCATATCTGGCGGTCGAAAAGATAAAATCTCGAAAGGTGATATTGCAGGTCTCTTCTTTAAACAAGGCGGATTGAACAAAGAGCAATTAGGTGCTATAGAATTGAAACAAGATTGTGCATTTGTAGCAGTACCAAGAACCAAGGCAAATGAATTGTCGGCACAATTGAATAATTCTAGATTAAAAAAGAAAAAAGTGCGCATTACCGTACTTTAATCATTGTTAGTATTTTAGCGTTTTTATAGTTAAAAATGAAGGAGAAGCAACACGAAAACGAGTCCGATATCGATTTATTGGAGATTGAAAATTGTATTGAAATATTAAATCGTTTGGTTACAGACACGAACCAAATTTTCGAAATTCCAGAAGATAGAAGAATTGCCCTGATTAAAGTAGCAGGTCAGCTATCACGCCCTAGCAAACAAGAATTTGCCAAAAGGGTAAAGGATGCTAAAAGAAATGAAAAGAGAAAACAGGCTGTTCGTGATAAGCATGCTAGAAAAGAAACTGGTATAAGAAGTGCTCGCGAAGCACATGTTTTTGTTGCTCCTAAATTATTACCAGCAGCTGAATTAGAAAGTAAAGATTTACCAGAACTTACTACTCCTCGCAACTGTTATGTATGTAAGACTGAATTTACGAAACTGCATCATTTTTATGATACTATGTGTTCCGATTGTGGCGATTTCAATTATGCCAAACGGTTCCAGAATGCCAATGTAAAAGGTCAAGTCGCGGTCATAACTGGATCTCGTTTAAAAATTGGTTACCATATAACCTTAATGCTTTTACGTGGTGGTGCGACTGTTATTGCAACAACTCGTTTTCCTGTAGATTCTGCCCTTCGTTTTTCTAAGGAGGAAGATTTTATGGAATGGGGACATCGTCTTAAAATTCACGGACTAGATTTACGTCATATTCCAAGTGTTGAGATATTCTGCAATTTTATCGAGCAGCAATATGACAAACTTGATATTTTAATAAATAACGCGGCACAAACCGTACGTAGACCTGCAGGTTTTTACCATCACTTAATGGAAAATGAAGAACGTGAGTTTTCTTCATTACCAAAGTTTGCTCAAATGGTTTTAAGTGACCATGAAAGTTGTTTAGAAGAATTAAAAACTTTTAGTTCTAAAGCTTCTCCAAATCAAAATATGCCAGTTACTTGGCACGGACCAGAACCTGGTATTGGTTTGCGAGCATCTGCTAAACTGTCTCAGATACCCTATAGTTTTGATAATGCATTGGTTGCCCAAGAGGTTTTCCCAACAGGAGAATTGGATGCAGATTTACAACAAGTAGATTTACGTAAAACCAATAGTTGGAGGTTAAAATTAGGTGAAATTGAAACCACAGAAATGATTGAGGTACAATTAGTTAACTCAGTAGCTCCATTTGTATTATGCAACCGCTTGGCAGAATTAATGAAGAAAGAAAATACGGGTCAAAAACATATTATTAATGTTACGGCGATGGAAGGTAAATTTCACCGTTTCTTCAAAGAATCGCGTCACCCACATACCAATATGGCGAAGGCTGCTTTAAATATGCTAACGCATACTGCTTCTGGTGAATTGGCAAAAGACGGAATTTTCATGAATGCAGTTGATACCGGTTGGGTTACGGATGAAGATCCTGCAGAATTAGCTAAGAAGAAACAAGAAGTTCACGATTTTCAACCCCCTTTAGATATTGTTGATGGTGCTGCTAGAGTAATGGATCCGTTGTTCGACGGAATCAATACCGGAAAACACTGGTGTGGTAAATTCTTAAAAGATTACTTTCCTATTGATTGGTAAGCGTATTTAACTTTAATACAGATATCACTTATCGGTGAATTCGTATTATTATGGATAGGTTCAAATTGAACCTCTTTATAATAAATACGTAATCAATAATCATGAAAATAAGATAATCGCAAAAATGTAGCGAAGGCTATGTTATAATTATTGGTTTAACTAACTTTAGGTTTTGACCAACCAATTATACATAACCGATGAAGACCTTACTACGAAACCTTGCTTTCTTTACTTGTTTATTTATTTCAACAACACTTTTATCTCAAGATTTTTCAGCTTTTGAATATCGTACAATTGGTCCTTCAAGAGGCGGTCGGGTAACTACGGTAACTGGTACTGCCATGCAACCAGGAACTTTTTATTTAGGCGCGACTGGGGCAGGAGTATGGAAAACTGAAGATTACGGAACCACATGGAACAATATCTCTGACGGATTTTTTGAAACTCCCTCAATAGGTGCTATTGAGGTAGCTGTTAATGACCCAAATATTATTTATGTGGGTACTGGTTCTGACGGACTCCGAAGTAATATTATCAATGGAAAAGGTGTTTACAAGTCTATCGATGCCGGTGTCACTTGGACCCATATTGGGCTTGATAATGTAGGACAAATAGGAGCTGTTGAAATTGACCCTACCAATAGTAATATTGTTTGGGTTGCAGCTATAGGAAATGCTTTTAAACAAAATGAAGAACGGGGAGTATATAAAACCATTGATGGTGGTGTAACTTGGGAGAAGGTATTATTCGTTTCGAATAAAACAGGCTTTGCAGATATAGAGTTGTTACCAGGAAATCCAAATGTGGTTTTTGCAGCGGCCTGGAAAGCACAACGTACACCATGGACAATTGATTCTGGTGGAGAGAATAAAGAAGGTGGTATTTATAAATCGGTTAATGGGGGTAAAGATTGGACGAAGTTAGAAGATGGTTTGCCAAAGGGCTTAATTGGTAAAATAGATTTAGCTGTTGCTGCGTCTGATTCGAAAATCGTATACGCAGTTATAGAAGCTCCTGGTGATGAAGGCGGCGTTTATAAATCTATAGATCAAGGTAAAAGTTTTGAACAGACTTCTAGTGAAAAGGGTCTTGTAAATAGACCTTTCTATTATACGAATATTGAAGTTGACCCTACCAATCCTGATATTGTATATTCAAATGCCAATCCGTTATTAAAATCAAAAGATGGTGGTAAAACTTGGACCATTATGGCTGTGCCACATGGTGATAATCATGATATTTGGTTAAACCCGAATAACCCTGATTTATTGATACAAAGTAATGATGGTGGTGCTAATATTTCACATAATGGAGGGAAAACATGGTCTTCTCAGTTTAATCAACCGACTGCAGAAATATATCAAGTAGCTGTAGATGACCAATATCCTTATTGGGTGTATGGTGCTCAACAAGATAATACAACAATTGCGATACCGAGTTCTTCACCAAGTGGTTCTTCACCACAAGGCACTCAAGTAATGATAGAAGTAGGAGGCTGTGAAACTGGACCATCCATACCTAAACCAGGTAACTCAGATATCGTTTATAATAATTGTAAAGGCCGTTTTAGTGTTTATAATAAAATAACAGGAGCCAATCGTGAGTATTCAATTGGCGCTTCGAATATTTATGGTCATAATCCTAAGGATTTAAAATATAGATTTCAGCGTGTGGCTCCGATTCACGTTTCTCCACACGACCCAGATGTAGTTTACATGGGATCTCAGTATGTTCATAAAACTAGAAATGACGGAGTTATTTGGGAAACAATTTCTCCAGATTTGACTGCTTTTGAAGCTGATAAACAGGTTGTCTCAGGTAATCCGATAACACGTGATATAACAGGGGAAGAGTATTACAGTACATTGTATTCTATTCGAGAATCTAAGATTCAAAAAGATCTTATCTGGACAGGTTCAAATGATGGTATTATTTCCTTAACCAAAGATGGAGGGCAGACTTGGGAAAACGTTACTCCTAAAAAAATGCCTAAAGGTGGTAGGATAGAATCAGTAGAACCATCACAATTTGACCCAGCTAAAGCATACATTTCGGTAGATAGACATCTTTTAGGTGATAACACTCCATATTTCTATATGACTAAGGATTTCGGTAAAAATTGGGAACTGATAAGTACATCTACTAATGGAATACCTGCCGATTACACAGCTAAAGTATTACGTGAAGATCCTGTAAAAGAGGGCCTTTTATATGCTGGTACCGAATATGGAATGTTCGTTTCATTTAATGATGGAATAAACTGGAAAGCATTTCAACAGAACCTACCTGTTACGCCAATTACCGATGTAATCATCCATAGAGGAGATTTGATACTAAGTACGATGGGTCGTGGATTTTGGATACTAGACAATATTACTTCTCTAAGAAACCCTGAATTAGTTGAATTAAAAGATAAGGCAATACTGTTTAAACCTGACAATACAATTCGATATAGAACGCCAAGAAGGTCTTCTGACTTTCCTAATTATCCTTCTACAGGTGTATTAGTAGATTATTACCTGCCTAAAGAATTTAAAAATAATGTTCAACTAGAAATATTAGATTCAAATAAGAAATCTATTGTCACCATTGTTAGTGATTCTACATTATTAAAATCTACCTCTGAGGAAGTAGAGGATATGAATTTAAGCATGACTTTTAAATATGCGGATGCCAAACTTGAAACTAAAAAAGGATTGAATCGTTTTGCTTGGGATTTAAAACAAAAAGGAGCTTGGAACGATAAGAAATCAAGATCTTTCAAAAACGGACCTTTGGTACTTCCTGGTCTTTATACCGTTAGATTAACAGCAGGTAAGGAAACTTTAGAGCAAACATTTGAAGTATTAGTAGATCCTAGGCTCGAAAAAGAAGGAGTTAATACTGTTACAATTCAAGAACAACTTGTTTTTGAAAATAAGGTTATTAGCTTATTAACAGAGGCTAGAAAGTTTCAAGCGAAGGTAGAATCTGAGATTAAAACAAGTAAGAACGCTGACAAAAAGACTGAACTGGAAAAGGTATTAAAAGAACTTAAAAATGAAGAAGGTGCTTATCCTCAACAAATGCTAGTTGCTCAGATATCCTATTTATCTTATATCGTTGGGGGTGCAGATAAAGTACCTGGTAATGAAGAAGTAGAACGTCTTAAAGACCTACAGCAACAGTTTAATTCTGTTAAAAACAAAGTAAAACTTAACTAAATATTTAATGGGTAATTGCTACGAATAATAACAATTGCCAAAAAATCTCGTCGATAGAATAAAGGTTTCCGTATAAACAAAAGGGCTAGACTTCTATTCCATTCTACCAGAAAAGTATAAAGTTTCATTTTTGGAGTGTTAATTAAAAACACGCTTTAAATGAAACAATATATAATCATAGCAAGCACTTTATTTGCTCACTTTGCTTTTGCACAAGATGTAGAAACTGATACTGCCTCTAAAATATGGTCTTTAGAAGATTGTATTTCTTACGCAATTGAAAATAACATTACCGTAAAAGATGCTGATTTAAACACCAGTATTTCTGAAGTAAGTTATAATAAAGCAAAATCGGCTAAGCTTCCAAATCTATATGGTAGTGCCTCACAAAACTTCTCTAGCGGTACTTCTATTGATCCAATTACTAGCGATTATGTTTCTGATCAAATACATAGTACCAATCTTGGTATTAATAGCTCTGTAACACTTTTTCAAGGAAATCAGTTAAACAATCAGGTTAAGCAAAATCAACTATTAGTAGAACAGAATAGTTTATTGGCACAAGAAGCCAAAAACAACATTGTAATAAGCATTCTAGAATCTTATTTACAAACCTTGTACAGTAAAGAGGGTATTAGTATTGCCAAAAACAATTTAAGTGCTTCAGAAAAAGAGGTGCTAAGAGCAAAATCTAGATTAGATGCTGGTACTATTGCATTAAGTGATTATACCGAAGCTCAAAGCCAAGCAGCAACTAATAAATACAATGTAATTGCTGCAAAGAACGATTATGAGCTAAACATCATCAACCTAAAACAATTACTAGAATTATCCCCTTTAGAGGATTTAACTATAGAAACGGTTGAAGAGAATCAAGACTTAATCAATCTAGAACTTAACAAAGAAGCTATTTACACCAATGCCTTATCTTATTTACCTGAGGTTGAAGCTAGTAAAACAAACATTCTAGTTAATGAAAAAGAATTAGAAATAGCTAAAGGTGGTTATTTACCAACCCTTGCATTAACAGGAAGCCTTGGTTCTGGTTACACTAGTATACGTGACAATACTTTTACGGATCAATTAGATGTCAATTTTAATCAAAGGTTAGGGCTTAGTTTAAACATACCAATCTTCAATAGAAATCAGACAAAATCTGCTATTCAGACCGCTTCATTTAATATAGAAAAAGCTGAAATTCAAAAACAAACTATTGAGAAAGAAGTAATTAAAAAGGTGGAAACTGCCTACCAAAATGCGCTTTCATCACAAGAGCAGTTATTCGCGGCAGAAGTATCCCAAAATGCTGCAGAACAATCTTATAATCTAGCACAGAAAAAATACGAGTTGGGCGACTTAAGTACTACCGATTTGGTTATTAGTCAAAATACCTTTACTAATGCCCAACAGAACTATTTACAATCAAAATACCTAAATATTTTATATCATCAATTATTACAGTTCTACCAAGGAAACGATATTAAACTTTAATCAAAATGAAAAATAAAACAAAAATCATAATAGGAGGAATAGCGCTGATAGTCTTAGCTTTTGTAGCATATAGCTTTATAAAAGGTGATGACAGCGTTGCTATTGAAGCTAAAACCATAGCAGCTAAAAAAGGTGACGTTACCACTATGGTAACTGCAACAGGTACTATTGAGCCTATAAACCAAGTTGATGTTGGTACGCAAGTCTCGGGAGTTGTGGAGAAAGTATATGTTGATTACAATAGCGTGGTTAAAGAGGGGCAATTAATTGCGGAATTAGATAAAACGAATCTTAAAGCTTCCACTACACAAGCTCAAGCTTCTTATGACAATGCTATTAGTCAAAGAAACTATTTGCAAACCATTTATGAAAGACAGAAATCGTTGTACGATAATCAAGTAATCAGCAAATCTGATTTTGACGATGCTGTTTACAATTACGAAACTGCAAAAGGCACAGTTACACAACGTTTGTCTGACTTGCAACAGGCCAAAACAAACTTAGGCTATGCAAATATCTATTCTCCTATAGATGGTGTGGTACTATCAAGAGATATTGATGAGGGGCAAACAGTAGCCGCAAGCTACAGTACACCAACACTTTTTACCATTGCACAAGATTTACAAGAAATGCAGGTAGAGGCCGATGTTGATGAGGCAGATATAGGAGTTGTAAAAGAAGGACAACGAGTAAGTTTTACTGTTGATGCTTACCAAGGTCAAGAGTTTGAAGGTGAAGTAACACAGGTAAGATTAGATCCAACCATTACTTCAAATGTAGTAACCTATACAGTCGTTATCAAAGCTGATAATCCTGATTTGAAACTTAAACCAGGTTTAACGGCAACTATTTCGATTTACACCCTAGAACTAAAAGATGTATTATCGGTAGAAGCAAAAGCGATCAATTTTAAACCTACCCCACCAGAAATGATGGCATATAACGAGCAGGAGAAGTTAACGATAGAGCGTCCCAATAATGGACCAAGAACAACCGATATAGAAGATGTTACCAAAGTTTGGGTTTTAGAATCTAATGGAGCTATTACTCCGAAAGAAGTGAAATTAGGTGCAAGTGACGGAGTAAACGTTCAAATTTTAAGTGGTATTAATGAAGGTGACAAATTGGTATATAGTTTAAAATCCGAAACTACCCAGTCTGGTGTATCAGCAGGTGGTACAGAAGAGAGTCCATTTATGCCACAACGCCCAGGAGGTAAAAAGAAATAAGCATGAGTAAAGAAATCATAAAAATAGAAAACTTAAAACGTGAGTTCGTCATGGGCACAGAAACTGTTCATGCACTACGTGGAATATCATTTTCTATAAAAGAAGGGGAATTTGTAACTATTATGGGGTCTAGTGGCTCTGGTAAAAGTACTATGCTTAACATATTGGGCTGCTTAGATCAACCCACATCTGGTACTTACGAGATTGATGGTGTAAGCATGAAAGATTTAAGTAGAAATGAACTGGCTACAATTAGAAATGAGAAAATAGGATTCATTTTTCAATCTTATAACCTTTTAGCTAGAACATCTGCAATAGAAAATGTAGAGTTACCATTGTTATATAACAGCAAGGTATCTACAGAGGAGCGAAGAGAACGCGCTATTAAAGCTTTAGAAATGGTTGGTTTGGGAGATAGATTACATCATACACCTTCTCAACTTTCTGGTGGTCAACAACAACGTGTTGCCATTGCTAGATCACTAGTAAACAACCCAGTAATGATTTTAGCAGATGAGGCAACGGGTAATTTAGATACACGTACTTCTTATGAAATTATGTCTTTATTTCAAGATTTGAACAAAAAAGGCATCACCATCACCTTTGTTACTCACGAGCCAGATATAGCTACTTTTAGTAGTAGAACAATTGTATTAAAAGATGGGGATATCATGCAAGATTATCAAAATCATAAAATACAATCCGCAGCAGCAGAATTGGCAAAATTGCCTAAACAAGACGATTAATTATGAGACTATTAAATCTATTCAAAATCGCTTTCAAAGCTATAATTCTTAACAAAACAAGAACATTGTTGACCATGTTAGGGATTATCATTGGCGTAGCTTCGGTAATTACCATGTTAGCTATAGGTGAAGGTTCTAAAGAGAGTATTAGAAGTACCATTTCAAGTATGGGATCCAATATGATTACTATACGTCCTGGGGCAGATGATAGAGGTCCTGCAAGGGGTAGTGGGGGTGATGTGCAAACTCTAACGCTTGCTAACTATGAAACGATAAAAAATCAATCTACACTTCTAAGTTATATAACACCTATTGTAAATGGCGGCGGACAAGTAATAAACGGTGCCAATAACTGGCCAAGTACCATCTATGGTGTTAACCCAGAATATTTGGAGATTAAAGTTGTGGGGCTTCAAAGCGGGAGTATGTTCACCGATGCCGAAGTAAAATCCGCTTCTAAAGTTGTTGTTCTTGGACAAACTGTTGTAGAGAATGTATTCCCTGATGGTCAAGATCCTGTAGGTCAAATGATTCGATTTGATAATATTCCGTTTAAAGTCATAGGAGTTTTAGAAGAAAAAGGAGAAAACACATTTGGGCAAGATCAAGACGATGTGGTTATTGCTCCTTATACCACGGTACAAAAACGCATTTTGGCTATTGATTATTTAAATCAAATCATGGCTTCTGCTATTAGTGAAGATGATGCAGCCGATGCTGTTATAGAAGTGACGGATATTCTACGCGCAGAACATAAATTAATGGGTACCGAAGATGATGATTTTACAGTTCGGTCTATGGAAGAGTTAATTTCTACCTTTAGTTCTACCAGCGATATGCTTACTATTCTTTTGGTTGCAGTTTCAAGTATTTCATTATTGATAGGCGGTATAGGCATTATGAATATCATGTACGTATCGGTAAAAGAACGAACAAAAGAAATAGGACTTCGTATGGCAGTAGGCGGCAAAGGCTCAGATATTTTGATGCAATTTCTTATTGAAGCAATATTAATAAGTATTACTGGTGGACTCCTTGGGGTATTCATAGGACTAAGTGCTACCGTTTTTATTGAAAAGTTCTTACATTGGCCTACCAGCGTAACATTGTATTCAATAATAATATCATTTGCTGTCTGTGCGGTAACAGGTATTTTCTTTGGATGGTATCCTGCAAGAAAAGCATCGTCTTTAGACCCAATAACCGCTTTACGTTATGAATAAGAAATTATGTACAAGAATAAAAAAATAATCATAGTTCAGCATCTACTCATTTGGTTAGTGCTGTTGAGCATACCTTTTGTTTTATCATACGGTCAAGAATTGGATAATAATAGATTAATTGCCCATTTCTTAATACCCATGTTATTCTATGCAATCATATTTTATCTGAATTTTCTCATACTAATTGACAAATTCCTTTTCTCGAATAAAACGGTAGTATTTATTCTTATCAATTTAGTGATTATCGGTTTTTTTATTTTGATGAAAGAATTTATTGAGGATAATTATTTTGCCGAACTCATAAAGAAACGACCGCCAGAGGATAATAGGGAAGGACCTCGATTTAAACTGTTCTTATATGTACAAATGTTATCCTATGCTGCTCCTTTACTTTTTTCAATAGCCATTAAGACCACTAAAAGATGGGTTAGAACTGAAGCAGAGAAAAAGGAAGCGGATAACTTTAAATTACAAACGGAACTGCAACATCTTAGATATCAGTTACAACCACATTTCTTTTTCAATTCTTTGAATAATATATATTCTCTTGTAGATATATCGCCGGATAAAGCAAAATCTACCATTCATAGTTTAGGCAAATTAATGCGCTATTTATTATATGAAACAAGCACTGAATTAGTTCCTCTTTCAAAGGAAATTGAATTCATGAGAAAGTATATTGACTTAATGAATCTTCGTTTAACAGATAAAACAACCGTAGAATCTAGCTTTCCAATTAGTGAACCACAGACTAAAATTGCTCCATTACTGTTCATCTCTCTAATTGAAAATGCTTTTAAACATGGGGTTTCTGCGAACAAAAATAGTATCATTTCAATTGATATGACCATTAAGGAAAACATAGTGGATTTCACAATTGAAAACCATAATTTCCCTAAACAGGACAATGATAAAAGTGGTTCTGGAATTGGGTTGGCTAATCTAGAAAAACGCTTACAGTTATTATATCCAAATAAACACACTTTTAAAAAGGAACTTAAAGGTGGTGTTTACAGGGTTAATTTAAAAATAGAGACTAACTAAACATCATAGGGCTCTTATTTTTTTGAATAGTGATAAACTGAATACTCTAATTCAATAATTACTATGTATAGAAAAATTTTTTTGAGTGTTATCAAATAAAACAATATCGCTACTCAAGTTATCTTATTTCAAAAATATAATTCGTTTAAACTTTAATATATGAAAGATGCCTCTAAGCAAACGCTTGTAGCGCTTTTTAAAAAACTTTGGGATTACGTAAAACCTTATAAAAACTTGGTCATTGCGTCTTTAATCTTAACCATAATCGGCTCATTATTGGCGCAGGTTAATGCGTTAGTATTACGCTACACCGTTGATGAATTAACAACCTTAAGTGACGCTAATAAAACCGTAAAAGAAGGGTTTTCGCTATTAGCAACAATTAGCATTATTCTTCTTTTAAAGGAAGGTTTTTATGCATTAGTACAATTTGGTCAAAAGTTCTACGGAGAAAAAATGAAAATTTACATTTCAAAAGACTTTGCTCAAAATATTGTAGAACGCATATTGACTTACAAAATGGCTTTTTATAGTTCTCCAACTAATGAAAGTGGCAAATTACAAACCAGAATAGATTTAGGCGTCTCCAGCCTTACACAGTTAGTAAAAAACTTTTTTATTGACATATTACCTTTATTTTTTAATGCTTTTGTAGCTTTAATTATCATGTTTAACGCCAACGTATATGTGGGGTTAGTGAGTCTTTCAATTATTCCACTTTTCTTCTACATAAGCAGTTTACAAGCTAAAAAACTGAAAGGTTTTAGACGCACCATGAGGAAATATAGAGAAACAAAAAATAATGGCATTATTGGTTTAATAAATTCTATTACCGTTATAAAATCTTTTACAAGAGAAAGTTTTGAAAGTAAAAAGCACGAAGCCATTCAGATAGACATGACTGAAAATCAATTACAAACAAGAAAATTAAGTTTCTTATTTGACGGATTGAAGAAATTCACAGAACAATTTGGAGTCGTAATTATTATCATATTAACCGCTTATTTTGTTTTAAATGGCAGCATGACTATCGGCGCCATAATGTTTCATATTTTACTATTTAACAATGTATCGGCACCTATACAACAGCTACATCGCATTTATGATGAAGTACAAGATGCGATAATATATTCGGATGCGTTTTTTGAAATTATGGACGCAGATGAAGAAACAGAATTAAGTGGCACTTACATTCCTGAAAAATTCACCGGTACTTTTGAAATTAAAAATGTAGATTTTGCATATCCTAATGGAACAAAAGCCCTTTATGATGTTTCCATGGTTATTAAACCCAATACGATAAATGCTCTAGTTGGTTTAAGTGGTGCTGGAAAAAGCACGGTGATTAATTTGTTAGATAAGTTCTACGCACCCACTTTAGGTAAAATACTTTTAGATGGTGTTGATTTACAAGAGTATGATACGCATTGGCTAAGAGATAACATCGGATTGGTATTACAAAAGAACCATATATTTAATGGTAGCATTAAAGAAAACATCCTTTACGGAAAAGAAAATGCTACAGAGGAAGAGGTTGTAGCAGCAGCAAAACAAGCCTATATCCATGAGCAAATTATTCAATTACCAGAGGGATATAATTCAAAAGCAACATTACTATCTGGAGGGCAACAACAGCGGGTTTCTATAGCAAGATTATTTCTAAAAAATCCTCCTATTATTTTTCTTGATGAACCTACGGCAAGTTTAGATGCTATAGCAACAGAAAAAATCAAGAAAAGTTTAGACGCCATAAAAAAAGGGCGGACAGTAATCGTTATTTCTCATAGTATTTCTCAAATAATTGACGCCGAAAATGTCATTGTTTTAGAAAAAGGAAAAGTTATCGAACAGGGTACTCATGTGGCATTGTATAACAATGAGAGTGCCTATTATAAAATTTTTAATGCTATGGCAAATAGCTTAAATATTGATAAAATTAAAAACACGTTAAAAGAATAAATTTCTGATTTTATTTATAAAATTAGAACTATAAATAATAAAGCGAAAGACTATGAAATATTCAATTTTAATTATCCTCGTCGTCTTATCTTTTGGTTCTATTTCCGCCCATGAAGGTGGACATGGAGTTCCATCCAAACAATGGGAATTAACAACCACTGATAGAATAATCAAGGCTGATTTTATTTCATACGAAAACGGTGAAGTTTGGCTCATGGATGGCAATCATACTATTCAAACTTTTCAAATAACAGACTTCGCACAAGCTGATCAAAACTATATTAAAACAAAAAATAAATTTATTCATTCTTTAAATAACAGCACAGCTATTGAAGCTGATTCTCAATCACTTTCAATTTTTAATTGGGTTCTTATTGGTTTAGGTATTCTTCTTTTGTCCTTTTCTATTTTTAAACTGATAAAACAAAAAAAAGTAGTGTACTTAACTCACGGAGTACTCGGTTTAGGTGTAATTTTAATAGTATCGTGTAAAAATACCAGTGCAACTAAAACAAGTACTACGCAAGTACCAGCAAATAATGTTTCTTTGATGCAAATCTTTTTTGAAAAATTTGACGGTGTTACAACACATTCAGACGCTAAGTACCTGTATGTTTCATCAAATGGCTTACCAAATCATTACATGATGGTTGGTATAACAAACTGGCAACAACAAGTTCCTATCAAGTAAAATTATACCGGTGACAATAGTTGGGCAATACCTACGCATCCAAAAATGGCAGAATACCCATTATCTACAAAAACCAATTTACTAAAAGGTGCGATAGCTGTTGCAGTAAATGGAATCCCCATATTTAACCCTTTAAACAATAGAGGTGAAGATGCGAATGCTATTGGAGAATTAGACAACTGGGGCGGACATTGTGGTCGTGCAGACGATTATCATTATCATTTACCACCATTGCATTTACAAGATCAAGTAGGTACAGGTAATCCTGTTGCTTACGCTGTAGATGGTTTTCCCGTATATGGCGAAACAACAGATGCATTAGATGAATATTTAGGAAAAACAAACGCAGATGGTTCTTATCAATATCATACTATTAAAGAATATCCTTATTTCATTGCAGGTATGAGAGGTGAAGTCATATTGGACCCAAAAACAGAGGCACCAGAGAATCAAGTGTCTCCGCAACCTAGAACACAAGAATTAAGACCTGCTTTAAGACCACTACGAGGTGCTGAGATTATTGGTTTTAAAACTTTAGGAGAAAATTCATATGCGTTAACGTACAGTTTAGATTCAGAAGAATATATTATAAATTACAAATGGGACAATGAAGACAATTACAGCTATCAATTTATAAATCCTGATGGTACAGCAACCGTTGAAACCTATAAATTAAGAGTAAAATGAAATATTCAAAATTAATAATACCCATTCTTTTTATTGGGTTGATGTCTTGTAAAAATAATAAAAAAGGAACTACAGAAGTGAATCATGATAATTTCAAAACTATACATTCAGATTTTAAACTAACCAGTATTGCAATAGAGGATGCTATTTTATTGGATGCTTACAAGTGCGAAGAGAAGGTCAATGATCTCGAAAACTCCATTCCATTGTCGTGGGAAAATGTGCCAGAAGGCACTAAATCTTTAGCAGTTGTAATTTATCATTACCCGAAAAAGGATAATAAAACAGAAATTAATTCATACCTGTTATTATGGGATATTAATCCGAAAACAACAGAAATACCATACAAAATGGCGGCTAAAGGGAATTGGTTTATGGGATCTAATAAAGATGGTACAGCGATATCCTATACGTCGCCATGTTCTCGTGGTAAAGGTAAACACGAATATACCATAGCGCTTTATGCCTTATCCGAAACACCTACCACTTTACCTAAAGAACACAGTTTACATGTAGATTATAATGTATTTATGAATGCAATGAATACCGTAAAAATTATAGATAGAACAACATTAACATTTATAGACTCCAATTAAAAAAAACATAATAATGATACACTTAAAGAACATTATATTACTCTTTGTTTTCGCTTCTTTAACGATTACAGCTTGTAAAAACAGTCCAAAGACTACTCCTCAGAATTCAGAAGTTTATAAAGGCACAGCATCTGTATCGCAAGGGCAAGCAACAGTTGTAACTGAAAATATATTGGAATGCGATAAAGGTAGAGAAGCGCCAATTGGTACTTCTACTGCAACAGACGGCAGTACATGGACGGTTCCTGCAGCCGTTAATTTTACGGATGACAGTTTTCCTTTTGCATCCGATTTGTTTAATCCTTGTACAAAGGTAGAATATAAAAATGCAGACGAAGCTCTAGCAGCTTTAGACGGAACAGATATTATAGAAGTAGATGCCGATGGTGAAATAATTACAGCGTATGTATTTGCTGACAACTATTTTGAAATGTACATTAATGGAATTCCTGTTGGGAAAGATAATGTGCCTTTTACGCAATTCAATTCTAATATTGTTAGGTTTAAGGTAAGCACGCCTTTTACAATAGCCATGAAATTGGTAGATTGGGAAGAAAATAGTGGTTTAGGATCTGAGGCGAATAGAGGACAAGCATTTCATCCTGGAGATGGAGGTATGGTAGCTGTTTTTAAAAATGCTAAAGATGAGATAATTGCAACAACAGATGCTAATTGGAAAGCGCAAACCTTTTATACAGCGCCTATAAGAGATTTATCTTGTGCTAGCGAAGAAGGCACTTTAAGATTAAGTGAAACGTGTAGTACGGAAGATTCTAATGACGGAACGTCATATTACGCTTTACACTGGAAAACACCATCAAACTGGCAATCGGCTGCTTTTGATGATAGCCAATGGCCTAACGCAACAGAGTTTACAAACAATACTATAGGTGTAGATAATAAACCATCTTACACCAATTTTACAAATATTTTTGATGATAGTACCGCAGATGCTCAATTTATATGGTCAACAAATGTAATTTTAGATAACGAAGTATTAGTTAGATATACCGTAAAATAGATATAGAAATATTTCTTTAGACTATTAAAATTAGAAACCTGATATGGAAAGCGTACAAATTACTTGCATGATTGTTGACGATGAGCCTATGGCTGTTAACCTAGTTGAGAGCTATGTAGAGAAAACTCCGTATTTAACGTTGAAAAAGAAATGCAATAGCGCTATAGAAGCCATGCAGTTTTTAAATACTGAACAAGTAGACCTTTTATTTCTAGATATTCAGATGCCAGATTTAACCGGACTGGAATTTTCTAAAATGCTTCCAAAACATTCGCGAGTCATTTTTACGACCGCTTTTGACCAATATGCATTAGAAGGTTTTAAAGTTGAGGCTTTAGATTATCTACTTAAACCTTTTGATTATGCCGAGTTCTTAACCGCTGCTAATAAAGCCTTAGAGTGGTTCTCTTTGGTAAAAGGAAATACACATTCCTCTACGGTATCCGACGAAAAAGAATTTCTTTTTGTAAAATCAGAATACAAGCAATTGCGAATTAAACTTGCCGATGTTCTTTATTTTGAAGGATTAAAAGACTACATCAAAATTTGGTTAAAAGATAATCCTAAGCCTATTCTAACATTAATGAGTCTTAAAAGTTTAGAAGAAGAATTACCTAGTTCAAATTTTATGCGAGTACATAGATCATTCATTGTATCCTTAAAATATGTTGAAGTAGTTGAACGTAGTCAAATCATAATCAATAAACAACGCATCACCGTTTCTGAGCAATACAAGTCACGGTTTTTAGATTATATAAACGATAATTCATTGAATTCTTAGTATTTCATAATAGAAGTAGATTACAACAAGTAGATTTAAATAATCATACTTATTTTTCAGTACATTTAAATTTGATTTTTAAACCTGTTTGAAAATGAATTTACATTCCACATTTATCAAAGTCTTTTTTGTCTTTACATTAATTTTATCAATTTCTTGTGGAAGTAAAAAAGTCAGTAATAACTCAGATTCTGCAATTAATCTAGATGATACCAGAACTGAAACAAAATGGGTGTCTATTTTTAATGGTAAGGATTTAACCGGATGGACCATTAAAATTCCTGGGCATAACTTAGGTGAAAATTTTGGCAATACTTTAAGGGTAGAAGATGGTATTCTAAAAATTAGGTATGATGAATACGGACCGGAATTTAATGACCGTTTTGGTACGGTATATTTTGACAAATATCTTAGCAATTATAGATTGAAAGTTGTGTATAGATTTGTTGGAGAAACGGCACCAGGTGCACCAACTTGGGGATATCGTGATAGCGGAATTCAATTTCATGGACAACCTCCGGCAACACAAAAAATAGATCAGGCTTTTCCTGTTTGTTTGGAATATAATTTTCATGGTGGTAATGGCACTGATGAACGCCCATTAGGAGCTGCTTGCACCAACGGAATGTTTATAGAACATAGTGGTGTACAGAATAAGACGACTTGTATTGCTGCCGATGTCTCCAAAACATTTCATGGCGATCAGTGGGTTACCGCTGAGATTGATATTAAAGATGGTGTAATTACACACTATGTTAATGGTGAAGAAATTTTAAGATATTCCAATCCAACTTATAATACCGAAAACGCTACTGCCAAAATGTTAATGACCGATGAGGATACAAAAGTAAAAGGTGGCTTTATCTCTTTACAGTCAAACAGCCACCCTATTGATTTTCGTACTATTGAACTTATGGAATATTAATTCGATAGATTCAAAATACATAAATTACAATGTTACTTTTTCTCCGGTTTTTGCCGCTAAAAAAATAGCATCTATAATTTTCATATCCTTAACACCCTCTTCGCCGTCAACCGGTACTATTGGGTGTACACCATCAAAAATTAATGCGGCCATACCATCCATCTGTAACGTTTGATGGGTAACGTGAGGTTGGGCCAAGGGCTCTTTATGCGTTCTTCCTTCTATAGGGCCATAACCTGTTGACGGCTGCATTTCTACAAATCCTTTAGAACCAGTCATATAAAATCGGTCTAAATTGTTCATGCTGTACGTAGAAAGGCAATTGGCCACAGCACCGCTAGAGAATCCCATTTGAAATTGTATAGTTTCGTCGATACCTTCCTTGAATTTTACCGGATCTGTCTTAGTTTCTTGTGCTGTTACCCAAGTAGGCTCTTCGCCCAACATATATCGAGCGCCATTGATAGAATAGATACCAATATCCATCATAGCACCACCACCTGAAAGTTTTTTATTTAAACGCCATTGTGTTGGGTCGCCTATTGTAAACCCAGATTGTCCTTGAAAAAATTTAGTATCACCGAAAACTCCGTCTTTACGCATTTGAATAACTGCAACGGTTTTAGGTTCAAAATGCATTCTATAACCAATCAATAATTTCACATTTGCGGCTTTACAGGCATCAACCATTTGTTGACCTTCTTCTGCATTTACACCCATTGGCTTTTCAGAAATTACATGTTTACCAGCTTTAGCAACCCTAAATGTCTGTTCCTTGTGCAATCCATTAGGAGTTATAATATAGACTGCATCAATATCCGGATTGTTTTTTATTGCATCGAAATTTTCATAGTTATAGCAGTTCTTATCTGGAATGCTATATTTCGATTGCCATTTTTTAATCTTGGAAGGTGTTCCACTAATGACACCAACTAATTTTGCTCGTTTGCAAGATTGCATTGCTTCTGCTACACGCGTACCGTAACTACCTAAACCCATTATCGCCACTTTTAATATTGGGCCATCATACGGTTCAGAGCCAGCTGCAAATAAGTTAACCGGACTATATAATAGGGGTATTGCAACCGAAGTTACTGATAGTTTTTCCAAAAATTTTCTTCTCGAAGTCATAGTTAATTATGTTTGGTTGAATTTTTCTTATCTAAATATAAGAAATCTAAATACGTAATGTTCGCAATGACCATAACTTAGTTAACGGATTGGTTTAGGTTTTATATTACTAAAAGTGATAAAAATAGGATGGATACGATTATTTAAAATAGAACCGTATAGGTAATTTTGATATAAAATTAAATACATGAGCAGGGGATTTGTAAAAGAAGAAGATCAAGAAGAAATACCAATGGTGCCACCTAGAGCTGATTTACCTGTAGGGATAATCAATTATGTTACACCACTAGGCTTGTACCAATTATTGGAAGAAAAAAAGGCATTAAATATTAATAAAGACCTGATATCACAAGAAAACGAAAAGGAACGTCGTATTGCTGTTAATCTTATCAACGCTAAATTGCAATTATTAAATGAAAGAATTTCTATAGCCAAGGTTGTGAACTTAAAGGAGCAACCTGAAAATGAAATTCGTTTTGGGGCAAAAATATCTTTATTAATCGGAGATTCTAAGAATATACAAGAATATCAAATTGTGGGAGTAGATGAAGCTAATATTTCAAAACAAAAGATATCATTTCTATCACCAATAGCCAAAGTTTTAATTTCAAAAAGAGTAGGGGATACAGTTGTATTAAATCTTGGCAAGGAAGAACGGGTATTTAAAATTAAAGAAATTAAGTATCCTTAGTAACCTATAATCTAAACAGTTTGTCACTTATGTCTTTTTAAATTAGACATGTTTTTTTAGGGGTAACCAACCTTCAATATTTAAATTATCTTTTTAAGAATTTTCTTGGAAGGAAGCGTAAAATAAAATGTAGTTCCTTTATTTAAAGTACTTTCTACCCAAATTTGACCTCCGTTCTTTTCTACCATTTCCTGACAAATAGATAAACCTAACCCAGTTCCTTTTTCATTATTTGTACCGTAGGTAGACTTGTAATTGTTCTCTTTGAAAATATTATTTGTTGTCTGCGAATCCATTCCTATTCCATCATCTACTATGGATATTTGTACTTTACTATCTTTCTCTATAGCCGAGATTGTAATGTTTCCTTTAGCATTTGTGAATTTTATAGAATTACTAAGTAAGTTTCTTAAGACAATATTAATATGACTATTATCACTATAGCTAATCGTTTCTTCATTAAGTTTATTGGTAATGGTTATTCCTTTTTTAATGGCTAAAGGCCTTAATAATCTAATATTTTCCTGAACTAAAACTTGAATATTTATATTTTTTGGATTATGTGTTATACCGCTAATTTGTGTTTGTCCCCATACCAGAAGATTATCTAGCATATCGGTGATAGAACGTAAATCTTCTAAGGCTACAGGTAAGAATTGGTCAGATTGTTCTTTTGACATTTGACCGTCTACATATAGTTCCATTATCCCATAAAAAGAATTAATGGGACCTCTTAAATCATGTGCTATAAGGGAAAAGAGTTTATCCTTGGTATTATTACTTTCATTTAATTCTAACTCTCTTTGTTTTAATACTTGTTGGTTCTTTTGTAAAGAAGTATTGAATTTCCCTTGAATTTTATAGTCCCTATAAATCAAAATAAGAAATACAATAAGCACGAATAACCCGCATAAAGCGATAAAGGTAAATGTTTGTTGATTTGCTATTTCTTTATTTTTTTTCTCAAGTAGGAGATTCTTTTGAACCTCATATTCTTGATGGCTTCTTAACATCGACATACTTTTCTTGAAGTTTTCCGAATCAACTTCAGCAATCAGTTTTAGATAATCGTCTTGATATTCTAAGGCAATCTTATAATCTCCATTAACTCTATTAATAGAAGAAAGTGTTCTGGTAGTTTTTTTTAGTACTTCAGAAAAATTGATAGGGAGTGCTTCTTTATGAGCTCTTAATGCATAATGTTCGGCAGAATCTATTTGACCTAAACCTAAATATGCGTCTGCCAAACCACTATACGTATTTAATGTACCTGTAAAATAGTTTAGATTCTCGCATATTTTATTACTTTCCAAATACCATTTTAAGGCATTCTCATAATTCTTTTGTTCTAAAGCTATTATTCCTTTCACCTCATAGCAAAATGATAACCAATCCAAACTTTCTTCTTCAGTAAAAATTGGTATGGCAATACTCAAGGCATCATAAGCTTCATTAAAATTATGCATATTGGCATATACTGATGCCATTGTACTTAATGTACTTGCTATTAGAAATTTATCCCCAATTTCCTTATTGATTGTGTAAGCTTTCTTATGAAAAATTAAAGAAGTTTCGTAATCATTAAGTTTGTTATATATAACGCCAATGTTATCATATAAAAAACCTAAAAATTTAGGTTCATTTATGACCTTACCTAATTCAATACCTTCTAAATAAAACCTAAGTGCACCGTTATAATCACCTGTTTCAGAAAGAATGTTACCATAATTATTGAGAACATATCCTTCAAGTTTCTTAAAATCATTGTCTTTAGAAAGCGCAATAGCTTTATTATAGTAATACTTATAATTTTCCTTATCAGCCATTCTAGCGTAATAGTCACCTAAACGCAAATAAGCAAACCCTTCTCCTTTTATATAATTTGTTTTCAGACTTAATGCTAAACCTTCATTAACCAAGAGCAGAGTACTATCTTTATTTGTATAAAGTAGATTATTAGACAATTCTATTAATAAATCAATGTATACAGGGCTTTCAGGATTAAAATCTTGTTTTGACTTTAGTTCCTTTATTTTGGCTAAGTTCTTTTTTTCTGATTGTGCAGATAAATTTAAAGAGCAGATAAGACTCATGAAAAATACTATCAGAGCCAGAAGAGTACTACCGGTACTAAATTTATTTCTCATTTTACAAATTAGGAATTAAAATCTAAATATATAATCTACTTATGACACATCACTATTTATGTTGTAAAACATCATAAATTGTATGTATTTTCTTACTTATATGATAATTAGCTATTAACAAGACTTTATAATATACGTTAATATTTATACTGGTTAGTTAGCTATATTTTTATGATAGGGGATAGAAACGATTAAGACTAAGTTTAATAAACTTAGTCTTAAGAAAGAATCAAGTTCTTTTCTAAATACAATTTCATAGCGATATTTATTTCTTGTTGATTCGCTAATGGTCTTTTGTTAAATGGAGTTTGTGGCATATAAGGGTAAGGACCAAATTCCGGAGTTATTGTAATATCGTCCATGACTTTTTGTTCATTGATTATAGCTTGCCACCAAACTAGATATTGATTTACATAGTTTTTCCATTCTGGCGCAAAAGGATGATTTACCTGTGGTGTCTGTTCAAAACCTACTCGTGCATGAATATGTTTAATATGCGGAATAATCTTATTAAGAATATGTTCTTGATCTTGTAACATGCTTTCTGAAACAACACACCAATGCGATAAGTCACCCACCAATTTCAATTGTGGAAATTTTTCTAAATAGGTTAGGGTAGTGGCAGAATGAAAAGTAAATCGGCCCCTATGAATTTCATGGTAAACTGGAATGTTATGTATTTCAGAAAAAGTTTCTATGGCATCTATGATTTTGCAGTTATCGTCAAATGAGTAGTGGTCTTTCCCTGTATGGGAATTGATAAAGTCTGGGGCAAATGGCAACATGCACTCCAATCGTTTAATCACATTGGAAGTATAATTAGAAACGGATTCTTGCTTTATCTCTAAAACTTGTTGAAGTACACAAACAAAATTTGGGTCACTTTTTCTGGTCGTATTTAAGACTTCTAAAAATTGTTGTTCAAAAGCTTTGTCTTCTGGAACATTAATTTCAACACCTTGAAAACCTTGGTCTTTAGCAAGTAATAGAAACTCGCTAGGTGATAAATGTTCACTACCCCAAAAAGGATATAAATAGTTGACATTCTTCATTTAGTACAATACAGGGTTCAAGGGTGAATTAATCGTTTCTCCAATTTGTGCACCTGGGCACCAGGTGTCCCAATCGTTCTGTTGACCATCATTACTAGGCTCTTTCAATTTCATGTCCTTGTCCATATAAATTACGGTCATTACTTTACGTATTTCATCTGTCGTATTAGCACCAGCACGGTGAAAAACCCAACCAGAATGGAAACTGATCTCACCAATATCAAAGGACTCTATAACATGTTCAAAACCGGTTACTTTCAATCTTTTCTGTATTTCTTTTTCGCTTTCATCACTTATAGAAAGGTCTCTACCGTCCATAATTTCATGACTTCCGGCACTAAACTCTAATGGTCCCATGCTTAATGGTGTTTCTTGTAAAGGAATCCAAGCTGTAACAGTTTTATCTGTTTGTAATGGCCAATAATACTGATCAGCATGCCAAGGAGTAATACCGCCACCCGCTTCTTTAAATAAGGCTTGATCATGGTACAGTCGCACACCTTCAACTTGCATAAGTTCTGCGGCTATTTGTGCCAATCTTTTTGAGAATATAAATGGTTTTATAGCTTCGTCTTCTTTCCATAAATTGAATAACTGTACAAAGGCTTTACCATAAGTATCCCGCTTATCTAACGGTTTTGGTTCTGCATTTAATTCATTTACTTTTTGGGAAATTATACTATTGTAATGTGAAAGTGTCTCGGAATCCAATACATCCTTTAATTTTATAAAACGGTTTTTGTAGTAAAAATTAATTTGCTCTTTTGTAAGAGTATAAGGATTACTAAGTATGTCTTGTTTTTTCATAACTCCAAATTTGTTCTATAAAATTAGTTAGAACAATAGTCATAAAGTTTTTCAATTTTAACCAAAACCATGCATATCTAAACATAAATGATTAAATTTTAACTTATTCATTGTTTATATAAGTTATATGAAGCTTGTAGTTGAAAAAATTGGATTGCAAAAAACTAAAAAATCATTTCACTTTTTTAAACTTGAAGTCGACTATTTTAAACCCTTTTGGCATTACCATCCTGAATTAGAACTTACCTTGATTATAAAAGGCAGTGGTACCCGTTTTGTTGGGAATAGTATATTGCCTTTTGCAGAAAAGGATTTAGTGCTTTTGGGAGCAAATTTGCCACATAATTATACTTCTCTTATTCATAGCGAGGAAAATAAACATGAAGCTATTGTTCTTCAATTTCCTTCAGATATTTTCAATACATTCTCGGAATGTGAAATGTTACATACGTTATACAAAGAAGCAGATAAAGGGATTCAGTTTATTAAACCGGATGAAAAAATATTTCAATTATTGCGTGATTTTGAAACATTACCGAAAGCAGAACAACTGGCGAGTTTACTTCAAATAGTTCATCGATTATATCAGGATAACCATAGGAAATATCTTTCATCTTCGACGTTTCATCATCAAATTACAACTGCTAAATCTCAGGGAAAGATAAAAACTATAACCACCTTCATCCTTGAAAATTTAGATAAAAAACTTACCGTAAAAGAAATGGCTAATAAAACGAATATGGTAGAACAATCTTTTTGCAGATGGTTTAAAAATGCCGTGGGACATTCATTTATTACATTTTTAAACTTATCAAGAATAGAAAAGGCCTGTATGTATTTATCAACTACAGATAAACAAATACAGGCCATTGCTTTTGATTGTGGTTTTGAAAGCCTATCTCATTTTAACCGAACCTTTAAAAAATTAAAAGGGAAGAGTCCCAGAGATTTTAGGACTTAAACTTCTGCCTCAGTTTCCGCTTCAATTGGTTCTTCTTCAATAACTTCTGAAACTGCAGGTACTGAATCTTTCAATATATTGAATTTTTCTACGCGTTTCATATCATCTTCTTCACCAGAAAAATATGGAAATACATCCATAATTGGAGATTCTGATATGGCAGGTACAGTATATTCACCCATAGTATCTTTCATTATACTGATGGTATTGTCATAGGCTTCTTTGACATCATTTGCCTGAATCAATAAATACATGTTTGTCTTACGTTCTTTTCCGCTTTCTTCATCAAAAGCGATTAAAGATACTCTAGATTTAAACCAACGGTCCGAATTTTCAAAAGGGTGAATTTCGGCAAAATTAGCGACCTTAATATTGGTAATCTTAATTTCTTCACTATCGCTTAAATAGGCAGACATTTCTTCTGTAATTCTACTTTCTGCTTCGGTATATGAAATTGCATCAACCAAAAAAGGTTCGGTTTTTACCTTTTGCATTCCTGAAGCTTCATCAAGCTTTCTATATTTTACTTTACACTCGTACCACGTTGCACTCATTTTTCACATTGTTTTAGGGGTGTCAAATATAAGTTTTAGCTATTGTTGGTACAGGTAAAATTGAGAATAGATATTCACAAATTATTTAGTGATAATATAATTACCTACAAATAAGACACTTATATAAAACTCAAAAGATTGCAGATAAAGACTCTGCAAAGAATAAAAAATTTCTTAGAAAATTAGTTAAAACAATTCTTGCTTTACATGTTCATAATACGAATCGCTTACCGGTATAATAACATCAGAAAGAAGTAAATCTCTACCTTTTAACCCTGTTACGCTACTCTTATTAATGATATAAGACCTATGCACTCTCATGAACATAGAACTTGGTAACTCTTGCTCTAAAACTTTTAAGCGTTGATTGCTAATTATCTTCTTATCACTTAAATGGAACGTGACATACTCACTATCACTAACTACATAAAGAATATCTTCATATTTTACCTTATGCAAATCATAGCCTGATTTTATAGTTATAGCATTGGATTTTTCGAGCGTTTTATTCGATTTCACTTTATTTACCGCAGTAACAAAACGTTCGAACGTAATTGGTTTTAACAGATAATCTACAGCATTTAGTTCATAGCCTTCTAAAGCATATTGTGAGTAAGCTGTGGTGAAAATTATCTTGGTGTTGGAATCTACCATTTTTGCAAAATCCGTCCCCTTTATCTCGGGCATTTGAATATCCAGAAACAAAACATCTACATCATATTCTTTCATTAATTGTAAAGCCACTAACGGATTCTCAGCCTCACCTACCAAATTCAAAAAATCTAACTTTTCTATATAAGATATTAGTAGAGCACGTGCCAATTCTTCGTCATCTACGACTATACAATTTATACTATTCATGCAGTTGTAGTTTTAAATTTACTTTAAATGCCTGCGAAGTTTCGTTTATAACCAATTCATGTCGGTTTGGATATAGAATTGCCAAACGTTTCTTTACATTTTCTATCCCGATGCCACCAACATCATCCTTTACGATCTTAAATTCAGGTTTACTATTCTCTAATTCAAAATCAATACTATTTTCGGTAGCATTAATTTTCAGATTAATAAATGTGCCAGTTACTTTTTCAATATTACTATGCTTTAAGGCATTTTCCAAAAAAGGAATCAATAACATGGGTACAATCTGTATGTTCTGATTTTCTATAGAAAATGTAGTCGTTATAGGATATGTTTTACTGCTTTTAAGAGAAAATAATTTTATATAATTTTCAATATAATCTATCTCTTTATACAGCGGTACAATCTCTTGCTCACACTCGTATAAAACATACCTAAGCATATCTGACAAGTAACTGATACTCTTTTGAGTTTTACCGGAATCAATAGCAGATAGTGCATATATATTGTTTAGCGCATTGAATAAAAAATGTGGATTAATCTGCGATTTCAATAGCTTCAACTCTGTTTGTAAAGCTTCATTTTTATTGATGACTATTTCCTCTTCTTTTCGCTGAGCAAGTAGAAATATTTCTACAAGCGTAGCTATCACATAGGCTATGGCAATCAATAATAGATTAATAAAAAAACGTGATGGCGGTCTACGGTTAACATCTAACGGTGGTCCATCTTCAAATCTGGGTCCTTGTCCAGGTCCTGGTCCAAATCTAGGTCCTGGTACCTGTCCTACATTATCCAGACTTAGAATCTGATCCGGAACAACATTGGTTAAAATTAGGGTGACCACAAAAACCGTAATTATAGAGACTATAGTAAATGCTATATATTTTTTCTTAAGTAATAATTGAGGAACCGTATAGTAGATTAATATGGCAATTACTAAAATCTGAAATACGAGCGCCATTCCGTTTTCCGCTGCAAATTGAATATCACTGCCACTAAAAATCCAAGCAGTTGACCAAATCAGTAACCATAGCGCTACGTGAAATATAAAATTCTTATGTCTGTTCATGTTGCAAATAAAAGGAATAATAATTCAAACAAACCCCGTAAACAAGGCTATAAACAGGTGATACTAAAGAGTTCGCTGTTTATAATATGGCATTCACTTAAAAGTAAACGGCAAACACTTAATGCGCTCATATTACATTGAAGTTTCTCACATCTTTGTTCTCGAATATTAATTATTAAAATTAAAACATATGAAACGTATTACATTAAAAACTGGATTATTATTTGCCATGTTGGTTGCTTTTGGAACCGTTACCGCAAATGCACAGTCTAAAGGAGATAGAAAAGAACCGCCAACATTTACTGAACTATTAAAAAAAATGGATAAAGATGAAGACGGTCAACTTTCTAAAGAAGAAGTAAAAGGACCTTTAAAAGATGATTTTGATAAGATTGATGCGAATGAAGATGGTTTTCTTTCTAAGGAAGAATTAGATAATGCTCCTAAACCAAAAGGAAGGTCTAGAAACTAATTCACATTAATCCTTAAAATTTTACACATGAGTTATAAAGATATCAAGTCTGTTTTTCCGATTGAAAAAATTTTATTTTTCTTATTTATTTCTGTTTTTATTGCTTGTAGCGATGATGACACGATAACAAGTACTGACGATGATGAAGAAATTGTAGAAGAGGAAGAAGTTAGTACAACTGTTGACGATACCGATTTTGAAGCTACAGATTGGACCACGGCAACACACAGTAAAGATGCCGACCCAGATTTTGAAGAGGTATTTGAAGATAATGCGGTAAAACGCCTTGATATCGTTATAACCGAAGATCGTTGGGATAGTATGTTAGATAGCATGACATCTCTTTATGGTTCTTTTGGCGGATCTAGCCAAGGTGGTGGAGGCGGACCAGTTAGCACCACATCAACTGATGAAGATCCAATATTTGTTCCAGCAGAAGTATTCTATGAAGGCATAGAATGGTATAGAGTAGGTGTTCGATTTAAGGGAAACTCTAGCTTACAATCTACTTGGCAAGCAGGGAATTTAAAACTTTCCTTTAAACTAGATTTTGATGAGTATGAAGATGATTATCCCCAAATAGACAATCAACGTTTTTATGGATTTAAGAAGTTAAGTCTTAAAAATAACTTTGACGATAAATCAATGCTACGTGAAAAAGTAGCTGCAGATGTATTTCGAAATGCTGGTTTAGCAGTTTCAAACACTGCTTTTTATACGGTTTATGTTGACCATGGAGATGGTCCTATTTATTTCGGATTGTACACACTTGTTGAAGAAGTTGATGATACCGTAATCGATGAACAATTTTCTGACGATGATGGAAATTTGTATAAGCCAGATGGTGATGCCGCAACTTTTGCTTCGAGTACTTATGATGAAGACGAATATGTTAAAAAGACGAATGAAGATGATGCCGATTTTTCTGATGTAGAAAGTCTTTTAAATATTTTACATGACGCATCAAGAACAACAGACGCTGTAGCATGGAGAACAAATTTAGATGCTACACTTGATACAGATGTATTCTTGAAATACTTGGCAACCAATACTATTATTCAAAATTGGGATACTTATGGTAGAATGTCCCATAACTACTTTCTATATAACAACCCTGATAACAGCAAATTAACCTGGATACCTTGGGACAATAACGAAGCTTTACAATATGGTAAACAACAAGGTTCTGCAGAGTTAGATTTCTCAAACGTAACAGCATCTCAATGGCCATTAATATCATACTTATATAGTGATGATGTTTATCAAGCTAAGTACGATGCGTATGTTCAAGAAGTTATTGAAGGTCCTTTTAACGAAGCAACGGTACAAGCATTGTATGCTAGTTATTCTGCACTAGTAGAACCTTATGCAACTTCTGAAATTGAAGGATATACATTTTTAAATTCTAGTGCAGATTTTCAAAATGCAGTAAATGAACTAAATGCACATGCCACAAGTAGAACTGCGGCAGTAAATAGTTACTTAAATAGATAATAATTGTTGTTGAAGTTAGCTCAAAGCTTCGTGAGAAATCATGGAGCTTTATTTTAAATTCCTGGGCATTAAACATTCTTATGATGGTTTTATTTAGAAAAGTTAGAAGAAATTTATTGCGCTTAGATAAATTCAAAAGTTACTTCATTTATGCGCTTGGCGAAGTTTTATTGATTGTAGTGGGTTTGTTGATTGCTTGGAAAATTAACAACCTAAATGAAATTAAAAAAAATAGGATTGTAGAATTAAAGATTTATAAAAGTTTAAGTCAAGAACTCGATACTAATTTAATTGTTTTAGATAGTGCAATCGTCGATTACACTACTAGTATTCAGAAACTTCAGAATACGCTCAATTATATAGGTATGAAACCAGAAGAGTTAACCCAAGAGGCAAAAACATTAATTGTCAATTTAAATTATGAAAAAACAATTTTTCGTAACGAGGCAATTAACTCAATAAATGTAACTAACAAGTTTGAATTTATTGAAAGTGATTCACTTAAACAACTTATAGCTGCCTACCCTAATGAACTAGATAGTTTTAACAATCAACAAGCAAAAATTGAAAGTATTATTACATATCGTCTTAAGCCAATTATAGAAAAACATATTTCATTGATGGAGATTCTTCCACAAAATAGTTACAACTACAATAGGATTAAAACATTTGGTGAGCAATCTAATTATGCTGAATTACTGGTCAGCAGAGAATACCAAAATGGCGTAATCGATAGGTTGTTGAATACAAAAGGCCAATTGTCCATTGCAAAAAACTTAAGGCAAAAAACGAAAAAAATTGTTACGAAATTAAATCAAGAATTATATACACCATAACAGATTACTTCTTGAAAAAAACACAAGTATAAAAAAATTAAAATTTTTAAATAAATAATAAAAATGACACTATGATTAATCGAATAAAATATACCTTTTTAGTATTCTCATTTTTTGGACTCATAGCTGCAAGCTGTGGCGGTTGTAGCAGTGATGATATTTCATCAGAATCTGATGTTGTGATTGATAGTTCAATGGATGACCTAAACGTAATTAATGTTGATGCATCCTTATTCCTTACTAGCAATGGTTCAGTTACAGTTACTACTGTGCCCTGTACACTTTCTGATGGCACTTCTACCGATTGTTATCAAATTGTAGCGACCAGCAATCCTGCAGACCATGAAATGGGACCTTGGTGTCCTGATAACATTACTGATGGTGCTGACAAAGGTGGTATATGGCTTGAAAACGGAGAGGTATACGATGTTGATGGTGCATTCATTGAAAATATGGCTAGCTTTTACAATGATAGTACATGGAAAATGTATGATGCCAACGGTGATATCTATACGACAGAAACTGAAGATGATTGTGCAAACGCTGCCAACCCTAATGTTGGAGTAGAATATGAGAATTACTGTGTAGAATGCTTACCGTCATATGTAACAGATTTAACCCAAACATATCAAATACCTATTACACCAATTAAACAATCGACTTCTACAGATTTTGGTGGTTTCGGACCTCCGGGAGTTGGTGGAAACGGACCTTCTCAACGTGGTCTTGCTTTCAATGGTGTCGTATTTGATGCTCCTGCACCCACAGATGCTATTTTAGGTGCCTATACGTTAGCTCCATTTGATGACGCTGGCGGACATATTAATTTGAATGCCGGGTACCATTATCACGCAGCAACGGGGGTTTCGACTCAAATAACACAGACCGATGATCATGCTGCAATGATTGGTTATGCGATGGACGGATTTGGTCTTTATGCACAGCTAGATGCCGATGGTAACGAACCAACAGATTTAGATGATTGCAGAGGTCACGAAGATGATTCTAGGGGATACCACTATCATGTAGCAGCTCCTGGTACCAATAGCTTTATTAATTGTTTAAATGGTGCTTACGCTAATTAAATAGGCTATTCTAATTTAATAAAATCAGGATTTAAGCTTCACTAAAGACTAGATATTATGTTCAAAAAAATTATCGTTATCGCATTCGTTTTCTTTGTCATTCAAATACATGCACATCAAGCTGATGTATCGACTACGATGCTTGTAGAAAAAGAAAACAATAGTTGGATTTTGCAGATTAGTTGTTCATTAACCGCGTTTCAACATGAAATTCGAACGCATTATTCCGAAACGCCCTATCAAACTCCAGAAGAGTTTAAACAAATGGTGTTAGCGCATTTAAAAAAGAACTTACATATCAGTTTCAATGGTAATGAGAGTGTATCGCTAAGTGATGGCGTAGTAATTCTAGGTCATGAAACTAAGGTAGTTTTTGAAGTCTTCGGTATTCCATCAGAAATTAATTCGGTCATTTTCAAGAATAGCGCCTTTAAAGACATCCATAAAAATCAAAGCGCACTAATGCTTTTCAAAAAAGACTTTAGTAAGGAACATTTTGTACTGAATGATGCTAATAGTCACACTTTAAATCTAGAGGTTAATGGTAATGGATTTATTGAAGTAGGAAAAAATGAAGCTGGTTTAATGTCATATCAAATAGTTTTTGCTTTGATAGGCATTATGGGGATTGGATTCATAATTCGAAATGTCTATCGCTTAAAAAAGAATTTTGCTCGCAATAATCATAATTAAAAATAGAAGTTAAAATCAACTCTAAATAATAGTATTCCAGCAATAAAAGTGACACTAAAAAATGTTTTTTTTATATGTCAGATTCACTAAAAACAACCTGAGCACAACGAACTCAATAAGCTTTACCAGATAGTTAAAGTGATTCACTTAAAACTATCCCCATTTTACTGAAGATTGATTTTTGACGTTGTATTTATCCCTATATTGTACTCAAATAACAATTAATATAAATGCTTTAATATCATATTATGAAAAAAAATAGTCTAAAAAGAATTCCCCAAGTGTCATTTGTTTTGGCATTATCATTCATGACCTTAGTTGCATGTAGTAGCGATAGTGTTGATGATGATATTACAGAAGAAATTGCCAACAATGATGATTCTGAAGAGGTTGTAACAGAATTACATGCTGCCTATGCCGCCTTTAATTCAGATGCAGTAACTGTCTATTTAGATGGTTCTGAAGTTGTAATTGAAACAACAGGCTTGCCAAATCACGAAACAGTATATTGGGGAGAAGGCAATTCTCTATACAGAGAAGAGCCAGATGTTGATATTACTCCAAGTATAATGTCTAGCAACAATAATGCAACCACCATACGTGTAGATGCAACCCCGGATTTATCAGGTAGTTCTGTTGCTACAGATTTTAATACTATTGGTATCGCTGTAAGTGGCTCTTCTATTTTTAACGATCAAGAAGGTGGTGGCGCATTAGATGCCGCTGCTGGTAGTTTAGATTGGACAGGTGCACATATTGGTCCAGGGGTATATCACTATCATTTAGAGCCAAAAGCATTTTCTGATGATGATGAAAATTTAATTGGTGTTTTATTAGACGGTGTTTTTCTTTATGGCCGTAAATGTAATTCAACTGGTGATTATCCTTCAGATCTTGATTCTTCTGGTGGACATACAACTGCTACTCAATATACCGATGGAGCAGAAGAATATCACTATCACATTATTAATGAAATTTATTCAACAACAGGTTCATATCTAGCATTTGCTGGTCCTTACCAAGGATATTAAAAATGAGAATAGTTCACTTCCATATCATTTGTTTTATACTGATTTTTCAAGTTGGTTGTAAAAACACAGTTGAGCCCAAAGCTTTGGTTGACAAACCTATAGAAGTTAAGCAAGAAACTAAATTTAAAGAAGAATTGACATTAAATCAATTGGAAGGAACTTGGTATTATAAAAACTCACCTTATGATGGTTATTCAATAGCCTTACATGAAAATGGTACATTGGCAGAAAAGGTGGGTTTTATAAAAGGTAAAAGAGAAGGTGAAGCCCAAAAATGGTCAGAAGCAGGAGTTTTACGAGTAGAATATCATTATAAAAATAACCGTCTAGAAGGTTCTTATAAAAGTTGGTGGGAAAATGGGCAATTGGCACAAGATGCTAATTACGTTAATGGTAACATGAACGGAATAGAAAAGAAATGGTATCCAGGCGGGCAATTGGCAAAAGAAAGACAATTATTAAAAGGTAGGGAAGAAGGTTTACAAAAGGCATGGTTGCAAAATGGAACTTTGTATGTAAACTATGAAGCTAAAAACGGACGTATTTTTGGGTTACGTAGAGCAAATTCATGTTATCAATTAGAAGATGAAGTTGTAATTAGATCAGAAAACGAATTATTATGAACAAGACAGTACTTTCTATAGTTGCTATATTACTTTTCGCTGCTTGTAAACAAACGGTAAAAAAAGAAAATATTCAGGTAACTGAAACCAGTAGGGTAGAGCACTTGCCGTTTTATAACGATGAGTCATTTACACCACATTGGATAACTCCAAATACTGAAGAAGAAAAACAATTTCACAAAATTCCTGATTTTGAATTGGTGGATCAGTTAGGCGATACATTGACTCAAAAATCATTTGAGAATCAAATTTACATTACGGACTTCTTTTTTACGAGTTGCCCAGGTATTTGTTTGAAGATGACCAATAATATGACGAAGGTGCAAGAAGCTTTTTTAGATAATCCTGAAGTAGCTATTCTTTCACATTCCGTTACCCCTTCAATAGATTCAGTTTCTGTCCTTAAAACATATGCTGAAAAGAATGGAGTTTTAGATTCTAAATGGCACTTGGTTACAGGTGATAAAACTGAAATTTACAACTTAGGTAGAAACGAATATTTTGTAGAAAATGATTTAGGTATTCCAAAGGATATCAATGACTTTCTGCACACAGAAAACTTCTTGCTCATAGATAAAAACAAGCACATACGTGGTATCTATAACGGACTCAACCGGGCTTCAATAGCACAATTGATTACTGATACCGAGGCTTTGTTAAAGGAAATCTAATCATACTGATTTTAAGATAAAAGCATAATCGAGTCCTTAATAATAATTCCCTACTTTTATAAGGCTTACAAACATACTTCCCCGGTTTATAAGAGCATCAACATTTTAAAACAAATGACATGCCCATATATATGGATCGCCACGATGTGGCAGAAGAGGTTACTGCTGAAATTGTTGCCACTATACATAAGGAAGATCTTCGAATTCAACACCAATATTGCTGCAAGGGTCTTACCTATTGGTATGACGATATTAGAAAAACAGCTTTTTGCTTGGTAGAGGCACCTAATAAAGAAGCTATTACAGAAATGCACGCCCAAGCACATGGTGAGGTGCCAAATACAATTATTGAAGTAGATGCCAGTATTGTTGAATCATTTTTAGGTCGAATAGAGGATCCTGCAAAATCTCAAAAAACAGAATTGAATATTGTTAATGATCCTGCTTTTAGAATTCTAGTGGTACTTCAACTTTTTGAAAACGAACTTACGACTGTTCCTGACAACAAACTGTTCACTTTGATTAAAACGATTACAGAAAAAAATGAAGGTCGTTTGATTAAAAATAACAGTAACTACCTATTAATTTCATTTACCTCTACTACAAAGGCCATTAATGCTTCATTGGCTATCAAAAAAGTATTTTCCGATTCTAAAACAAAAACTAAACAATTATGTATTGGTGTAAGTGCAGGTGTTCCTGTAACTAAGGAACATGGTTTTTTCGAAGAAACCATGAAAACTGCCATGCGATTATCAAATATCTCTAAAAACCAAATAGTCATTACGTCTGAAGTAAAGGATTTATTTGAAAGTGAAAATCAGAATTCACGATTATCAACTAATGAAATAAAAACACTTCCATTTCAAGAAGAACAGTTTTTAAATAGTGTAATGAATTACTTGGATAGTGAATGGCAAAATACTGATTTAGGTGTCGAGAAGTTTTGTTCACATTTAGGTTTGAGCACTTCTCAACTGTATCGAAAAACGAAAAGCATATTACATACATCCACAAATAATTTAATTCAAGAACATAGATTAGAAAAGGCATTAGAATTTTTGCGTAGAAAGAATAAAACTATCTCTGAAATTGCTTTTGAAACAGGCTTCAATAGTGCTGCCTATTTTACAAAGTGTTTTCATAAAAAGTACGGAGTTTCACCATCCTCCTTTATAAAAAATGCTTAACAAATAGAAATAAAAGGAATTACACCTTGAACGAATTGTTATAGTGTTTGGTTGAAATGTAGAATTTATTATGAAAAAGCATGATTAGCTTTGGTATAGACAACCAAAACACTTCAAGTCATGAAAAATATTTTAATACTCATTTACGGAATTTTAGCCTACATTATTTTTCTGGTTTCTTTTCTCTATTCTATTGGCTTCGTCAATAATTTTTGGGTGCTTAAAGGTATAGACACAGGTACTGAAATTGATATGATGACAGCTCTTTTGACCAATATCAGCTTATTGAGCTTATTTGCAATTCAACATAGCGTTATGGCTAGACCAGCTTTTAAAAATTGGTGGGTTAAAATAATTGGTAAACCTGCTGAAAGAAGCACGTATATTCTACTGACTAGCCTAGCATTGTTACTTATTTTTTGGAAATGGCAACCTATGACTGATACGGTTTGGACGGTTGAAAATAGTACCATCGCGATGGGTATACAAGTTCTTTATTTTATAGGATGGTTAATTGTATTATTATCCACTTTTATGATAAGTCATTTCGAACTCTTTGGTCTTACACAAATTGTAGACAATCTTAAAAATAGAGTTTCGAAATCTCCATCTTTCCAAATCAACTATTTCTACGGATTGGTTCGGCATCCAATAATGTTGGGTTTTTTAATCGCATTTTGGGCAACCCCAACCATGACTAAAGGGCACTTACTATTTTCTGCAGTGACTACTGTTTATATTTTGGTAGCAATAAAGTTCTTAGAAGAAAGAGACCTAAAGAAAGCATTAGGTGAAACCTATGTTTCCTATCAAAAAAAGGTGCCGATGCTTATTCCATTTACCAAATTATCAAAACAAAAATCATTTTAAAACCTATAAATTATGAACAAATCGCTATTTGAACGTCTAGGAGGAAGAGTAGGAATCTCCACTATAGTTGATAACACGGTTACCAATCATATGGATAACCCAGCTGTTAACGCTAGATTCTTGCCTTTAAAAAATCAACCACAACGTCTGGCTATAATTAAAAGTCATACCATCGACTTTTTTAGTGCTGGTAGTGGCGGACCAGTAACCTATACAGGCAAGGATATGGTCACTGCCCATACAGGAATGAATATAAGTCCTGGAGAATATATGCATGTAATGGATGATATTTTCAAAGCCTTAGATCAAAACGGTATTGACGAGGAATCCAAAAAAGATGTCCTTGCCATATTGTGGTCCTTAAAAGGAATGATGATATCAAAATAAAAACAATACAACAAGTACATAAAACGAAACAAAACCATGAAAAACCTTGAACAACCAATCACAGAAAAACATATAGAAAGCCTACGAAAGCAATTAAAAGGTAAACTAATAACAACTAACGACACTTCGTATGATGAAGCACGAAAAATATATAACGCCATGATTGATAAACATCCTGGTGCTATTGCTATGTGTACGAATGTAAATGATGTTAAAATTGCAGTTGATTTTGGTAGAAATAATAATTTACTCGTTGCAATTAGAGGAGGAGGTCATAATGGTGGCGGATTAGGATTATGTGACGGCGGATTAGTCATTGACCTATGTGGACTAAAGTCTATTTCTGTGAATACTGTAAATAATACTGTAAAAGTTGGTGGTGGTTGTATATGGAACGAAGTGGATAACGCTACCCATGAACACAATCTAGCCATACCTTCTGGGATGGTTTCTTCGACTGGTGTTGGCGGACTAACACTTGGTGGTGGGGTTGGATACCTTGCTCGTAAATATGGACTTACTATTGATAATCTATTGGAAGCTGAAATGGTTTTAGCGGATGGCTCAATAGTTACTGCCAATAAAAATGAACATTCAGATTTGTTCTGGGCGATTCGTGGTGGTGGTGGTAATTTTGGTGTCGTTACCGAGTTTACTTTTCAGGCACATAAACTTAAAACAGTGTTTGGCGGACCAACCTTATGGCCTATAGAACAGGTTGAAGAAATTATGGAATGGTTTGATGGATTTATACGTACAGCTTCAGACGATATCAACGGATTTATTGCTACAATGGTTATTCCAGAATCTCCATTTCCAGCCCATTTACATAATAAAAAATTCTGTGGTATTGTTTGGTGTTATGTTGGTGATATGGAAAAGGCAGACGAGGCTTTTGCCCCAATTTTAGCTAAAAATCCAATTTTTGCTCATGTAGGAGAAATGCCTTATCCGGCAATTCAGACTATGTTCGATGGCTTATTACCTACGGGAATGCAATGGTACTGGCGTGCCGATTTCTTCAATTCACTAAATGCAGATATACGTGCACAACATTTAAAGTTCGGTTCAGCGATACCGACCCCTTTATCTCAAATGCACTTATACCCAATTACAGGTGCAGCAAGTAGAGTTGGGGCTTCTGATACGCCTTGGGCATACCGTGACGCAGAATATTGTGGCGTGTACATTGGTGTTGATCCCGACCCAAAGAATGCTAGTAAAATTACAGAGTGGTGTAAAGGGTATTATGAAGCCTTACATCCTTATTCTGCCGGTGGCGCTTATTCTAATTTTATGATGGATGAAGGTCAAGAACGGGTTCAAGCGAGCTACAAGCAGAATTATAAACGATTAGCAACTATCAAACACCAATATGATCCTAACAACTTTTTTAGAGTGAATCAGAATATTATTCCAAAATCGTAACTTAAGGATATCTAAAAAGGGTATGATGAAGAAAGTTGTGTATTATGTAGCGATTTCAATTGATGGATTTATATGCGGACTCGATGCTGATATAAGCGGATTTGTCGGAGAAGGAAATGGTGTAACACAATATTTGGTCGATTTAAAAGAATTTGAAACCGTAATCATGGGACGAAATACCTATGAGTTTGGCTATGCTTACGGATTAAAACCAGGGCAACCCGCATATCCTCATATGGAACATTATATATGCTCTAAGTCCATGAGTTTTGATAATATGCACGAAAAAGTACATTTAGTAACTGAATACGAAACTGAAACAATCAATAAGTTAAAAAAGAGTTCTAATACTGACATCTATTTATGCGGTGGTGGTATTTTTGCGGGTTGGCTTCTAGAGCATAAGCTCATTGATGTACTTAAGGTCAAATTGAATCCTTTGCTACTAGGAGATGGTATTCGTTTATTCGGCGATTCAAAACAAGGTTATAAACTGAATCTTACGGATACCCATTCATATGACGGAGGGTTAGTTTTTAACACCTATAATATTTTATATAAATAGTTTAAAGGTTTAACAACCATTTCAAACCAAAAAAGCCTGTAAACATATATTTACAGGCTTTTTACTATTTAAAACTTAATGTCTTATTTTAAAGAAGCTAAAAGTTTTTCAGCAACTAGTTCTGATGATGCAGGATTCTGTCCGGTAATCAAATTTCCATCTTGAATTGCATAAGCAGCCCAGTCTTCTTTCTTAGAATAGATTCCACCATTTTCTTTTAGCATATCTTCTACTAAGAAAGGAACTACGTTCGTTAATTGAACAGCTGCTTCTTCAGTATTAGTGAATCCGGTAACTTTTTTGCCTTTCACTAACGGACTTCCATCTTTTCCTTTAACTCCTTTTAGAGCTGCTGGAGCGTGACATACAAAAGCTACAGGTTTCTCTTGAGCATTAAAAGTTTCAATCAATTTAATAGATGTAGCATCATTTGCTAAATCCCATAAAGGTCCGTGTCCACCTGGGTAGAATACGGCATCAAAATCTGAAGCATTAATATCGGCCAAAACTTTGGTGTTCGCTATAATACCTTGAGCTACCTTATCGTCTTTAAAACGTTTTGTGTCTTTCGTTTGGGCATCTTCGGTATCACTACTAGGATCAATAGGTGCTTGACCTCCTTTTGGAGTAGCCACTGTAATAGCAGCACCTTTGTCTAATAAAGCATAATACGGAGCAGCGAATTCTTCAATCCAAAATCCTGTTTTCTTTCCTGTGTCTCCCAAAGTATCATGAGAGGTCAATACGAATAATATTTTCATTTTCTTTTTTTTAAACTTTTGATTTATAACTAATGGCTTTGTTAAGCCTTAACTATCATTTTTCCTTTATTTTTTCCTGCCATCATATCTAAAAACGCTTGGGGAGTATTTTCAAAACCTTCAACAATTGTTTCTTTATATGTTAGTTTTCCTTCCGCCAACCAAGTAGCTAAATGTTTCATGGCTTCTGGGAATTTATCCGCATAATTTGAAACAATAAACCCTTGCATTAAGGCACTATTCTTCACTAAGAATGGCTGCACACTTAGGCCTGTTGGTAATTCGGTGTTATTGTAAACCGATATTGCACCACAAATAATCATACGTGCAAATCTGTTTATACTGAACAATACAGCATCAGAAATTGGACCGCCAACATTATCAAAATAGATATCTACACCATTGGGAGCTGCTTTTTGAATAGCAGACTTCATATCTTTTGTGGTTTTGTAATTAATACCGTGGTCAAAACCAAGTTCTGAAGTCAACATATTTACTTTCTCATCAGAACCAGCAATACCAATAACATTGAGGCCAAGTATTTTACCTATCTGACCAACTACACTACCAACGGCACCTGCTGCACCAGACACGACCAACGTTTCTCCTTTTTTAGGTTTTCCAATTTCATGCAGCCCTAAAAAGGCCGTCAATCCGGTCATACCAATAATACCTAAATAGGCACTTAATGGAGCTTTTTCTTTATCTACTTTCTGAAAACCTTCACCGTTAGAAACTTGTTGCGTTTTCCATGGCAACATTCCAGCTACAAAATCACCTTTTTTAAAGTTGTCATTCTTAGATTCTAAAACCTCCGCAACCGCGCCAGAGCTAATCGGCTGACCTACTTCGAAAGGGGGTATATAAGATTTAGCTTCGCTCATTCGACCACGTAAATAGGGGTCTACTGAGATATATGTGGATTGTAAGAGAATTTCACCGTCAGATAATATAAGGTTATTTTCCTGTTCTTTAAATTCGAAATCTGCTAGGGTAGGGGTACCAATTGGACGTTGTTTTAAATTTATTGACTTAATCATAACTAATATATTTACCTTATTAATAATTCATCAACTTAAATTTTTAATAGTTAAGGACTTTACCTTTATACTACGTAGTTAAACTTAAGCCTTTGGATATAATTCTATATTGCTAATCAAAGGTATTACAAAAAAGAATGAACATTCATTTTTTAACAAAGGTTTATAAATTCTCATAGAAATTCTTTATATATACAACTAGGGGATTTGTTAAGTTTAAAAAATGGACTTTTGTATATTAAATTATACAAAAACTGTAATTAGGAAGTACAAGCACTTCGTTTTAACAACATATATTCACCCTTGTTCTTAAAGTCACGAATAGATGTACCAGTATACCGTTTAAATGTTTTTGATAGATGGCTTATGTCTGTAAAGTCCAAGTCATCCGCAATTTGTGTTAGCGTAAAATCAGAATTCAACAACCTAATTTCAACAAGCTTTAACTTGGCTTTTATTATATATTCTCTCAAGGGCATTTGCACCTGTTTTTTAAAATATTCGCTCACATAGGTAGGTGACATCATAAAAACAACTGCTA
Organism: uncultured Maribacter sp.; assembly: GCF_963977385.1. Taxonomy (GTDB): domain Bacteria; phylum Bacteroidota; class Bacteroidia; order Flavobacteriales; family Flavobacteriaceae; genus Maribacter. Next base: position 67,856 of record NZ_CAXBOU010000002.1, read on the forward strand.
AATTTTCAACTTTCAAAAGCTCTGATTTATCAATATTTTCATTGATAAACATAAGCATTTTGATAATTCTTTCTTCAGAGTTTTTAGTGTCAAAATCAAAATAACTAGTCCTTTTTATATTACGAATTAGAATTTCTAAAATACTGGTCATTAAACTGGTAATTAGATTAATAGAATCTTCACCATAATTTCTAGTTTCCAATAAAATCATATCTACCAAACTATTTAAATACGACCTGTCTACATCGGACTTAATAATATCACCTGGTAATTGATTGTAATTCGATAGTATAAATGAAGCTTCCCTAAACCATTCATTTCTATCAATATGTAGTTTATTTACACTTTTAAAGAAAGAATCAGTGAATTTTAAAAAAACAAATTTAGTTGGTTCCTCCAATGCAAAAGAATGACATTTTAAAGGTGGCAATAAAAATATACTGCCTTTGTTAAAAGTATAATCATTATAGTTTATACACTGTGTGCCTTTACCATCTTTAATTAAAACCAGTTCAAAAAAGTTGTTCTTAACTGGGCGCTGTTTCCAATCTGTTAACTCAACTTCTTGTATTTCAAAAGGTCTATAGGCTTCTAAAACTTCCATATTCATCTAATTACAGTGCAAAACTAACTTATTTACTTCAACCTCTCATGAAATAGAAAGAATAAACCTTTATTTATACACTAATTACCATTTTACGTACATCATTAAAGCACGCTAGCTAGGGTAATTTTGCCTTGTATTAAATATATACTTGAATCTAAACTTAAAAAATAAAGAAATGAAAAGAGTACTATTAGTATCGGTATTGGCATCTGTATTAGTGATGTGTAAATCTGCAAATGAGAAAAAACAAGCTCATAAAGAAGATGCAACAGAAATGGTTTCAAAGGAAATTAAAACAGTAGAAACCGTATTTTCAAGTCAAGATATTAGACCTGGTAATTTAGCACTTACAAGTAACGGAAGATTATTTGTTACTATAAATCCTTTAGTATCACCAACAACTAAAGTTTTTGAACTGAATAAAGATGGCGAAAATGTAGCTTACCCAAATGCCAAATATGCAACGGGTGAAAATTCTATTTTCAAAGCTGTTATAGGAATTAGAGCAGACAGTAAAGACAATCTTTGGATGTTAGATATGGGAATCAAGCAATTTGTGATTTGGGATACTAAAAATGAAAAATTAGTAAAAACCATTGCTATTCCTGATGCTGTTGTAAAACCTGCTAGCTTTTTACAAGATTTTGTAATTGACGAAAAACACAATCGTGTCATTATTGCAGATATGACCCAAGGCGATTTAAAAAGTGCTCCTGAGCCTGCTTTTATCGTTATTAATACCGAAAATGGAGAAGCAAAAAGAATGGCACAAAGTCACGTATCAATGATGCCAGAAATGGAAGGCGGATTCGCATTAAACCCAATAGCAATTGACCCACAGAATGATTGGGTTTATTACGGAGCATTACACAGTAAAACAATGTACAGAGCACCTGCAAGTAGCTTTGAATCGGATGAGAAATTATTGAGCACTATTGAGAAATTCGGAGTAAAATCATTTTCTGACGGAATGGAAGTTGATGCAAACGGAAACGTTTATGTAACTAATGTTGTGGATGGCGAAATAGGATTATCTACAAAAAATGAGTACAAAACATTTGCTAAAATTCCTGAAGGACAAACCTGGCCTGATGGTTTATATGTAGCAAATGACGGTTTCCTTTACGGAACAGTGGACCAGTTAAATAAAACTGCAGCCCTAAACAATGGTAAAGAAGAAAGTATTGGTCCATATTTAGTAATCAAGACTGAATTGGTAAAATAGATTAATAGAACAAATATTTAAAATATTGAATTATGAAAAAATCATATTTAACAGTAGTAGCAAGAATTTTAGTAAAAGAAGAGCATAGAGAATTTGTAAAGGCTGAATTATTAAGCTTGTTAGATGTAACAAGAGCTGAAGAAGGTAATATTAGTTACGATCTTCAACAAGATAATGAAAACCCTAACTTCTTTATCTTTTTTGAAAAATGGGTAAATCGCGAGCTATGGCAAAAACATATGGCTAACGAACATTTAGCACATTATTTAAAGGTAACCGATGGTATGGTTGATGAGTTTATTTTAAATGAAATGACTGAAACAGTAAACTAATTTTTAGAAACGCATCTTTTTATTAAGGTGCGTTTCTTGTTTTAAAATTAATAATAAATGGATTTAAAAATTAATGATAAAATCGTTTTTATAAGCGGTTCTACTGCAGGTATTGGATATGCCACTGCAGAACGGTTCTTAAATGAAGGTGCAATCGTAATAATTAACGGAAGAAAACAAGTAACGGTAGATGCTGCAGTAGAAAAACTAAAAGCAAGTACCAACAATACTAATGTTTCTGGTGTTGCCGCAGATTTTTCTAAAGTTGAAGATATCGAGAAACTATTAAAAGAAGTTCCAGAGGTAGATATTTTGGTAAACAATACGGGTATTTTTGAGCCTAAAGCTTTTGCTGACATTCCAGATGAAGATTGGTTTCGATTTTTTGAAGTGAATGTGCTTAGTGGCATTCGTTTGGCAAGACATTATTTCCCTAAAATGTTGAAGAAAAATTGGGGAAGAATCATTTTTATATCTAGTGAATCTGCAGTTTTTATTCCAGATGAAATGATTCATTATGGAATGACAAAAACGGCTCAATTAGCTGTAAGTAGAGGATTGGCAGAATTAACAAAAGGCACCAATGTTACAGTAAATTCTATTCTACCAGGACCAACAAAGTCTAAAGGAGTTAGTGGTTTTATTCAAGATTTAGCTAAAGCGGATAATGTTTCTGAAGATGTAGTCGAAGAAAATTTCTTCAAAAATATGCGTCCGACTTCGTTAATAGAACGCTTTGCTTCAGTTGATGAAATTGCTAATACTATAGTTTATTATTCTAGTGATTTAGCTTCGGCTACAAATGGTGCTGCTATTAGAGTTGATGGTGGATTAATTCGTTCAATATTATAAAAATTAAGATGAAAACAATACTAAAAATAGGGGTTACCAATTTATCATTTCATCGTATTGCAGCTTCTTTGGTTGCTAATACGTTATTAGAAATGGGTTTTAATGTGGAACGCGAATATGCACCACATCAAGAGAATTTTGAGCGATTAAAATCTGGACAAGTAGATATGCTAGCTTCGGCTTGGTTGCCATCAAGTCACGGTATTTACAAAAGTGATGTAGAGAAGGAAGTTCCGTTGCTAGAATTGGGTTTGCACTACAAACCGTATGCGCTTTGGGGAGTTACAGATTATATTTCTGAAGAAGTTACTGAGATTTCAGATTTACTAAAGCCAGAGGTACTTTCTAAAATGAAAAAGGATATTCAGGGTATAAACCCTGGAGCAGGTATAACGCGTTTTTCTATTGAAATTATGGAAGCCTACGGATTAAGTGCTGCGGGTTATAAATTTCACACAGGTACAGAAGACGATTGTTTTAGCGCTTTTGAAAATGCAGTTGCCCATAAACAATGGATGGTGGTACCTCTTTGGAAACCACAATTTCTACATTACAAATACAACATTAGAGAGTTAAAAGAGCCTAAAGGATTATTAGGTATTGTAGACAAAGCGGTTTTATTACTTCGTGAAGATAAAAAGGATTTATTTACCGATGCGCAATTGAAAAAACTAGATGGTTTACATTTTACAAATGATATTATTGCAGAACTAGATTATAAGGTTTCTCGTGAAGGAAAAGATATTGACGAAGTGACCAAAAACTGGTTGCAAAATCAATCCTAATTAGCATTTGCTTTTAGGTAAGTTTAGGGCTGAATTTCCGACGAACTAGTACAACATAAAGAGGAGGAATAACAAATGGATTTATTTAGTCAAACAGATTTATTTTCTTCAGAAGATGTCCGTAAAATAGAATTTGATCTACCAGGAGCTGATGTTACTTTATTCGAGAATTTCTTCAGTTTAGAAGAAAGCAATAGGTTATATAATAGCTTAATTAAAAATACGCCTTGGCAGCAAGAGCAAATTACCATTCACGGTAAAGATGTAGACTACCCTAGATTAACCGCTTGGTATGGAGATGTTACTAAGGATATAAAATACACGAATACAAAAAGTAAAATGCATTTATGGAATGCAGATTTACTTTTTATCAAAGAGCGAATAGAGCAGGAGGTCAACATAAAATTTACACGTTGTTTGCTTAATTATTATAGAGATGGTAAAGACAGTGTAGATTGGCACCAAGACTATAAAGGAGACCAACGTAAAAACACAGTTATTGCTTCGGTAACTTTTGGAGAAACCAGACCTTTTCAATTAAAACATACTACCCGAAAAGATTTAAAACGTGTAGATATTCCTTTAGCTCACGGAAGCCTGCTTATTATGGAAGGCGATACCCAAGATAACTGGAAGCATAAAATACCAAAAACGGCTAAGGAAATTCAACCTAGAATCAACTTGACTTTCAGATGGCTCAATTAATCTTTTGTTGGTATTATTAAAGGGTAAAATAGTTTTTAAAAGCTTAATATCCACTTTAAATTCTGGTACAAACCCCTTTTTGGTCATGTTTCTATAAAAACCCTTTTAAAAACCTCTATTTATACATATATCTCCTTTTTTTATACTGTAATAAAGGTGTGTACTGGTTTTACATTTGTATCAAATTAATAAAACAACATTTCAAAATATAATAATGAGCACACCAAACATCGCAAAAGAAGAGATTATCAACGCTTTTAACTTTAGACACGCAACAAAGGAATTTGACGCTACCAAAACTATATCTGATGATGACATGAAATTCATCTTAGAAGCAGCACATTTATCACCTAGTTCATTTGGTTTTGAACCATGGCATTTTATAGTAGTTCAGGATAAAGAATTACGTGAGTTATTAAAACCTGTAGCTTGGGGAGCACCACTAAAATTAGATACTGCTAGCCATTTTGTATTAGGTTTAAGTATGAAAGCGCCAATGGTAAAACATGATTCGGAATATATCATGCATATGATGAAAGACGTAAAGCAACTACCTACTGAAGTAATTGAAATGTATTCTAAATTTTACAGAGAATTTCAAGAGCGTGATTTTGACTTGGACACGGACAAAAAATTGTTTGACTGGTCATCAAAGCAAACGTACATCGCTTTAGGAAACATGATGACAGCTGGCGCTTTAACAGGAATTGATTCTTGTCCTATTGAAGGTTTTCATCAAGAAAATGCAGAAGCTTTATTGAAGGAGAAATTTGGTGTAGATACAGATAAATATGGTCTATCGTTTATGACTGCTTTCGGTTACAGAAAAGCAGATCCAGAATTTGGTAAATCTAGAAGAAACTTTGATGATATCGTTACTTGGAAGTAATCATATCATTCTAAAAAACAACATAAAATGAAAGCAATAGGATATAAAGAGAATCTCCCCATAGAGGATGTTAAATCACTACAAGATTTAGAATTAGCAATGCCAAAAGCAATAGGTAGAGACATTCTAGTTGAGATAAAAGCTATTTCTGTAAACCCAGCAGATTATAAAGTAAGAGCAGGAATGCCTGTTGAAGGCGATGATTGGAAAATTATTGGTTGGGATGCTACCGGGATTGTAAAAGAAGTTGGTGAAGATGTTACGCTGTTTAAAGTTGGTGACGAAGTTTGGTATGCGGGTGATTTCACAAGACAAGGAAGCTATGCGCAGTATCAAGTGGTAGATGAGCGTATAGTGGGCAAGAAACCATCTAGCTTATCTTATGCGGAAGCTGCGGCTTTGCCATTAACTTCTCTTACGGCTTGGGAAATGTTGTTTGATAGATTAGAAGTTGCAACTGATGATGCCAGTAAATCTATTCTAGTAATTGGTGCAGCTGGTGGTGTTGGTTCAATTTTAGTACAATTAGCTAAGAAGCTTACAAAACTGAACATTATTGGAACGGCTTCCCGTGAAGAAACTACAAATTGGTTAAAAGAATTGGGTGCTGACTCGGTTATTAACCACAGAAATAAATTGAGTGAGGAATTTGAAAAATACAAGCTCCCTGCTCCTGATTATATCGTGAGTTTAAATGCTACCGAGCAACATGCAGACGAGATTGTAAAAGTAATTAAACCACAAGGTAAATTCGGTTTTATTGATGATCCAAAGTCATTTAATGTCATGCCTTTTAAAGGTAAGGCTGTGTCTACTCATATTGAGTTGATGTTCACTCGTTCTATGTTTCAAACGGAAGATATGATTGAGCAACACAACATCTTAAATGAGGTTTCTAAACTGATAGACAACGGAACTATTAAAACTACTTTAGGAGAAAACTTTGGAACTATCAACGCAGAGAATATGCGTAAAGCCCATGCTTTCTTAGAGACAGGAAAAGCCAAAGGTAAAATTGTTTTAGAAGGATTTTAGACGCAATGAGTCAAATAATTAAAATAGAAAATGAAAACTACACTTAAATTATTTCTTATAGCAGCAATCTTTGCTGGTACTACGGCTAATGCACAGGTTAATACTATTGATTCCGTGGCGACCTCAAAAGTGCAGCATTTCAATTTTGATGAAATGGAATCAGAAACTATTGGCGAAGGTATTCAGCGTAAATGGTTTCATGGAGAAAAAGGTCAAATGACTATTTTTAATTTGGAAAAAGGGGCACATATTCCATGGCACCAACATCCCAATGAGCAGATTACCTATATCATGTCCGGTAAGGTTAAAATCAAAACCATTATTGATGGCAAAGAGGAGTTTGTTATTGTTTCTGGTGGCGAAGTAATTGTGTTTCCAGAAAACATACCTCATGAGTTTTGGGCTTTGGAAAAAACGGTAGATTTAGATGTACATGTTCCTGTTCGTCAAGATTGGTTGTCTAAAGAATTGCCAGATTATTTAAAGAAAAGCGAATAAGATGAAAAAGCAATTAATTACACTTAGTATACTACTTTCAGCTATGACTATAAACGCTCAGAAAACAATAGCCAAAGCAGAAGTTTTTGCAACAGTAGATCAAGCTGTGGGTAATATTACGTTTACTAACGAAGGAGATTTGATATACAGTCATCATCCTTTTTTTGGTCCAGAAATTAGAGTGGTCAAGTTTGATGAAAAAACAAATACAACCACACCGTTTCCTAATTTAGAATGGAATACGCTAAGAGCTACAGATGATAATTATTTGAGCAATGTATTGGGAATCCGTAATGATGAAAACGGAATTATCTGGATGCTAGACATGGCACAACGTGATAATGTAACACCAAAAATTGTAGGCTGGAACACCAATACCAATACATTGGAGCGTATTTATTACTTGCCAAAATCAGTCGTTCCAGCAATCTCACAACCTAATGATATGGTGGTAGATACCAAAAACGGTTATTTTATTATAGCGGATGAAGGTATTGGTAATGGAGGTGATGGTAGTAAAGCGGCTTTTATTATTGTTGATATGAAAACTGGTAAAACACGTCGTGTTTTAGAAGGTACGCGTACCACCTTACCAGAAAACACACCAACGGTGATTGATGGAAAGCATTTGGCTGTAAACGGTAAAGATTTATTGATTGGTAATGATGGAATTACTGCAGATGCTAATTTTGAATATATTTATTACGGTCCATTAAACGGAACCAAAATCTACAGAGTTAAAACATTAGATCTTGTAGACGAAACTTTGACTGAAGCTGTGTTGGACAGCAAAATTGAAACCTATTCTGAAAAACCCAACAATGGAGGAATGTCTATTGATAAAGATGGCAATCTATATTTAACGGCTTTGGAAACTAAGAGTGTAGCTGTGGTTTTAGCAAAAGACCGAAGTGTTCACACGATGGTAAAAGATGATAATTTGGTCTGGCCCGATGGTGTAAGTTACAACCATGCAGATGGGTATATGTATGTATCTGCTGCACAGGTGAACAGAGGTGCCGCTTTTAACAATGGCAAAAGCATTGCGACTAAACCTTTTTATATTTTCAGATTTAAACCTATAGTAGAAGGCGTTTCTTTTAGATAAGAATTGTAGGTGGTGGAAACTCTGTAGGTCAGGCTGCCTTATTTTTAGCAAATTATGCTAAAAAAGTCTATGTAATTATTAGAAACGAAGACTTAGGTGCTAAAATGAGTGATTATTTGGTACAACGAATAATTGCATGCGAAAACATAGAAGTATTGACCAATAGCAATGTCGTGAAAGTTAAAGGAGACACAAATTTAGAAAAGGTAGAAATTCAAAGAAACGATTCGCTTGTAGAAAATAATATTATGTACCTCTTTACTTTTGTAGGTGCTAAACCTTGTACTGAGTGGCTAAATAATATTATCGATACCGATGAAAAAGGTTTTGTACACACCGGACTCAATATTTGCGATAATGCATTAAACAACAAATCTGAATTTAGCAAACGAAAACCATATACTTTTGAAACCAGCTCACCAGGTCTTTTCGCTGTTGGCGATGTACGCTCTGGTTCCGTTAAACGGGTGGCTTCTGCAGTAGGAGAGGGGTCTATTGTGGTTAGTGATATTCATAAATCTCTTGCGCAATTAGAAGCTGTGAGCACCAAAAATTAAACAACCACACCAATGCCACGTACCATAATAGATAACATAGTAATTGCACAATACAAGGATCAAACCTTTTTCGATTTTTGTAAGTATACCACCATACGTTTTTTTGAAATTGTGTATTTTGAAAAGGGAGAAGGCACTATTAAAATCAATGGCAATACTATAAATTACACCTCCAATAGTATTTTCGTTTTTGTTCCGGATGACATATATATTGTTAATCCAGAATCAGCAACCTCTACCATAGCCATTAAATTTTTAAAAAGTTTTTTTAGAGGTGATGTTTCACAAAATGCAAATCTTCCGGTGAACGATTGGTTCCGTAAGATTGAAGGTGTTTTAAATAGTGAAAGTCATCAGCTACGTGAAATGCAATTTGAGAACAATTCTGATAAATTGCATTTAACTTCTTTGATTAATATGGTAGCTACAGAGAATGAAAAAAAGCAATCTTTTGATATTTTTATCATTCAAAATTCACTTTCCGTAATTCTTCATCTTATTGCCAGAAACATTCAGTTTTTAAATGCAGATATGACTACCAAAGTAGTGGAGTCTTCAAAAATTCAGCAAATCATAAATTATATACATACCAACATTTATAACTCAGATGTGCTATCTACTAAAAGTTTGGCAGACGAGTATCATATGGCAGATAATTACATTAGCGAGTACTTTAAAAAACATACGGATGTATCCTTAAAAAAATACATTCTTAACTACAAATTAAAGCTAGTAGAAACCAGGTTAAAATATACCGATTTGCAGTTTTCTGAAATTGCTATGGAATTGGGTTTTACAGATTCTAGCCACCTTAATAAAACCATTCAAACCTATAAAGGGGTAACTATTGGCGCCTATAAAGCCAGTTTGTCCTAAAAAAATACAAGTAACCTTATTTTTTACCTATAACACATTGTTTTGTACCAATTTAAAGGTAGGTGTCTAAAGTAGATTTGTACTGTAATTAAAATACAACAGATACAAATTTATAAATAACTAGACATGAAAAACAAGGTATTTAAAACATTTAGAGTAGAAGAAAAAGAAGGACAAGCCTGGGTAACTTTTGATAATCCACCAGTAAATATTCAGGATATTCCAATGATCAACGAGCTAAATATTTTAGCTGAAGATTTAGAGAATGACCGTACTATTAAGGTAGTAGTTTTTCAATCTGCCCATCCAGAAATTTTTATAGCACATGCAGACACTAACTTCTTAAAAGAGATGTCTACAAAAGCAGTTGCTAGAGAAGATATAGCGTTGTTAGACTTACAAAAAGTGTTGCAACGTATTAGCAAATTACCACAAATAACAGTTTCTAAAATAGAGGGGTTTGCAAGAGGAGGCGGACACGAGTTTGCTTTGGCAACAGATATGCGTTTTGCAGCACGTGGTAAGGCAGTATTTATGCAAATGGAAGTGGGTATGGGAATTTTGCCTTGTGGCGGTGGCTCTTCTCGTATGGCGCGTCAAATTGGTTTAGGTAGAGCTTTGGAAGTTATTTTATCTGCAAAAGATTTTGATGCAGACCAGGCAGAGGCATACGGACTAATAAATAGAGCTTTAGATGCGGATAAAATTGGTGTTTTTGTTGAAGATTTAGTCAATAGAATGTCGCAGTTTAACTCAGATGCTATTGAAGCTGCTAAACGTACAATTTATGCGTCTATAGATTTACCAATTGAAGAAGCTTTAAAAGAAGAGGCATATTGGTTGTACCAAGCAACAAGCAAATCTCCCGCAATTAAACGTTTTACGTTAGCAGATGATACTAGTTTTCAGAATGATATAGAGAATCAAAGAAATTTTGAAACACTTTTAATGGGATTACAAGGCGTTAACTAAAAATTTTAAGAATTAGAATTATGAGCACACAACAAAATAAACAAATGGTTCTTGACTTTTTTGAACGTTTTTCAGCTGGCGATGCAACAAATGCACTTACTTATTTAGGTGAAGATGTTATTTGGCAATCTATGGGAATTAAAGGTAATCCTCCTGTTTCTGGTAAAATGGATAAAAATGGAATAGCAGACCTTATAAAAATGGTAAAAACTGCCATACCAAAAGGATTAGAATTAACGCCAGTAGGCTGGACAGCCGAAGGCGATAGGGTAGCGGCAGAGTTCATTTCTTACGGAGAGTTAACTAACGGTAGAATTTACAACAATCCATACCACTTTTTGTTTCAGTTTTCTGAAGGTAAAATCGTGTATATAAAAGAATATATGGACACGTTACACGTAAAATCCATATTTGTAGATTAATAGAATCTAGTATGAATGCCTCTTTTATAGGAGGCATTCTTTTTAATTTAATATCACAATATGAAACTGAATAAGAACATAGCTTGGACGGTAGATGGCAAAATAATAAACAAAGCCAAATACAATGAAGCCATGAAAAAAATAACAGCAGCTACATTTAACGAAGATGGTTCGCTCAATCACGAGTGGTATGTTGCAGAAGACCAGGAAACTATTCATATTTATGAACGATACCAAGACTCCGATGCCGCTTTGGCACATTTAAAAGTATGGTCTCAGTTTGCAGCTCTGTTTTTAGAAGGTGCAACAATGGATAGTTTTAAAGTTTATGGGGATGTAACTCCAGAATTAAAAAGCGCAGTAGCTGGTGCAAATAGCATTATGAGTCGTTACGGCGGATTTGTTAAATAATTTTAATGAAACAAAACCTTGAAATATACCTAAACAACCATTTTTACTACCAAAAAATTACTGCTGTCTAAGACTAACTTTGTACCAGATTAATTGTCCTTAAATTTTACATAAGCCAATCAATTAATAGAAAAACAAACAACTAGGTTTACTAAACCAAAATATCTTATTGAGGTAGTTTTTGGTAAAAAAAATAAATACAATGACAAATAAAAATATACTCGAGCAAGCTCGTACACTTACTTTACCTTCTCGTGAAGCCTCGCTAAACCGTGAAGCCTCTGTCTCTCATTTTTGGAATAGTAACCGAAATTTACTCGAAAATGCATGGGCAGAATGGGAAATTGAAAATAAGGATAATTTACTAATTCCTGACGAAACATTGCTGGATCCACGCTTGCAAAAGACAATTAAAGAAGCATGGGAAAATCCAGAAAAAGAGAATGCTGTTGCTGATTTATGGGAAGAAATTATTCCTGGTGTTTATGTTGCGCAATTTTTTAACCCTGAACGCTTAGCTGAATTCCGTAATTATTTAGAAGCTGTAGTAAATTCACAAATTCCGAAACGAGCACCGTATGGAATACAATTGAATCGTTATGGGATTATGCTTGATCCACGTTCAGAAGGGTATCTAGCAGCACCTAATTTTCAGACATTTTACAACGACATTATGGACCGATATATGCGTCCGATAGCGCGTTTATTATTGGGTACTTATGGCTATGATAACCAAACATTTGGTTTTTCTATTCAGTACAACCCAGATAAAGATAAAGATTTAAATGGGCATACTGATGCCTCAGCTGCTACCTTGAATATCAATATAAATTTACCCGATGAAGCTTTTACTGGTTCACAAGTTGATTTCTATGATAAGACCACAGGAAAAACGGTACAAACTACTTTTGAATCAGGCAAAGCAATAATTCACAGAGGCGATGTTGCACATGCTACGCACCCAATAACCAGTGGGCAGCGCAGTAACTTGGTAGTTTGGTTATACGGAGACCACATGCAAATTCCACGAGGCAGTGTAAGTAGCTATGGTAGTGCAAATAATACAGCATCTAAAGTTGTTACAACAGAAAGTATTAATGCTCGTGAGCGTTGGAGTGTACCAGACAGTCCTAAAGACACCTTTGCACCTTTTTAAAAAGTCCACAGGTAAAATAGATACAATTTTAGAGAAAATAGCAGAGAAAGTTCTGCTCGTATTTCATCAACATTAAAAAACAAAAATGAAACATATATTAATTACAGGAAGTACTGACGGAATCGGTAAATTATTAGCCTTGCGTTTAGCAAAAGAAGGTCATTTTGTTGGCGTTCATGGTAGAACTGAAGCTAAGTTAAATGCCACTGTAACAGAAATCAAAGCAGAATCAAAGAATAATAATGTGGTAGGTTTTTTAGCCGATTACTCAAACTTGTCAGACGTAAGAAAAATGGAAAAAGAAGTCACCGAGAAAATGCCGAAAATTGATGTTTTGGTCAACAATGCAGGTATTTTTAAAGCTAAAATTGATACTGCTGCGAATGGAGTAGATGTTCGTTTAGTAGTGAATTATTTAGCGCCGTATCAATTTACAAATGCGGTATTACCGCTATTGAAAAAAGCAGATGCACCTAGAATAGTAAATCTTAGTTCTGCAGCCCAATCTCCAGTTTCTTTAAATGCATTACAAGGCGGTATTAGTTTAGGAGCGAATGATGCTTATGCACAAAGTAAGCTAGCCTTAACTATGTGGAGTTTTTATTTAGCAAAACAAGAGCCGTCAATTTTTGTAGTAGCAGTAAATCCTGGTTCGCTTTTAGATACTAAAATGGCAAAAGAAGCTTACGGTCAACATTGGTCTCCAGCGGAAAAGGGAGTCGATATTTTGTACGATTTAGCGATGACGGATTTGGTAGAAACAGGTAAATATTTTGATAACGATAAAGGCTTATATTCTGATGCGCACCCAGATGCTTATGATACCTTTAAAATTAGCACTTTAATAGATGAGACAAATGATTTGTTGTCTAATTGAGCTTGTTAGAAAGTAGTAAACAACATCGGGGCAAGCCCACAGGCATTCATGAGAAAGAACATTTTGATTTCGAGGCAAGCCTTTGAGCATTTAAAACTCGATTATCGAGTAAATTGTAATGACAGAATATATTTTTTACTCTATTATATAAACGGTTTAAAAGAATAGTTTTATAATTATAACAAATTTGGTTCAAGAACCGCATTTATACATGAGTACAATAAAAGAAAGCCTTTCACTTCGCGAAGCCCAAAAATTGGTGTTATTATCACAACGTTTACCGTCTCCAAAAGTGATAGGTTCTGCTGCAAATGCTACCCTTTCCGCAATTGAGCATTTGGGTTATGTTCAAATAGATACTATTTCAGTTATTGAACGAGCGCATCATCATACGCTGTACAATCGTAATTCCAGATATAAATCAGCTCACATACAAGAATTAATATCGGATAAGAAAGTTTTTGAATATTGGGCACATGCGGCTTCCTACCTTCCAATGGTAGATTACCGCTTTAGCTTGCCTCGCAAACAGGCCATTGCTTCCGGTAAACAAAAACATTGGTTCAAACGTGATGAAAAGCAAATGAAATACGTTTTAGAACGTATAAAAGGTGAAGGACCTTTGATGGCTAAAGATTTTGATAAAAAGGGAATCAAATTTGGTGAATGGAAGACCGCGCCCACCAAACAGTCTTTGGAAAATTTGTTTATGCAAGGCAAATTAATGATTTCGAAACGGGTAAATTTTCATAAAGTATATGATCTTACCGAACGGGTTTTGCCAGACACCATAAATACCAATACTCCAACAGATAATGAATATGGTCGATTTTTGGTGAAGAAATATTTACGAGCAAATGGGCTAGGGAAATTAACGGAAATGACCTATCTCCTAAAGAACAGAAAACCAATGGTTGCTATTGCTCTAGAACATATGCTTGCAGATGGAGAAATAAAACAAATACGTGTTGTGGATAGTTATTATTATATATTGTCCGAATCATTTGAACTGTTGAACAAACCACTGGCACGAAAGAAACTTAGCATTTTATCTCCTTTTGATAATCTACTGATTCAAAGAAAACGAACATCTGAGATCTTCAATTTTGATTACCTTTTAGAATGCTATGTGCCACAGCAAAAAAGGAAATTTGGGTACTTTACCTTACCAATTTTATGGGATGGAAAACTGGTTGCCCGAATGGACAGCAAAGCCGATAGAAAAGAAAAGGTATTACATATTCACCAATTAATATTAGAACCTAACTTGAAGAAAATTGATGCGTTTGCTGATTCTTTGAACAAAGAACTACAGTCATTTTTACAATTCAATGATTGCAACGGCATCCGTTTGCACAAAACAATTCCCTATAATTTTAAACATGAATTTGAAATGAGATACCCTAATTTAATAGTTCAATAAAACCAACTCTCTTTTACAGGTAACATACTTCGTTTTTAACTAATTAACTGAAAAATTCATGGAAAAGATGAAGATATTAAAGATGATAGATATGAATAACCCTAATACTTTCATCGAACCAATCATTTTCTGTTATAAATTGGATTACCATTCAAAAATAACCAAGAACACATCCATTTAGAGCTACTGATTTTCAATAGTTAACTAGTTTTTCTTTATTTTAAATGCGGAGTTTAATTTTTATTAACCTTCGCATTTCTTATACTATAAAACGTATTAAATTTGCATTTTTTTTTACGATATTAAAACTTCAAAATTACTTTAACGATAATCGAGTAATTAAATTTATTGCTGGGTTAAAATTATCATGACAAATGGATAACTTACTTACTTTTTCTATTACTGTTTTTACAGCCTTTTTTGCTATTACTAATCCAATTTCAAATATGACTGTTTTTCTATCGCTTACGCAGGGGGCTGATAAAAAGACGAAGCACGATATAAATAAAAGAGCTAATATGATTGCTTTTGTAATCGTGACCCTTTTTATTATTTTAGGAAAATATATTTTCGAGTTGTTTAATATTAGTATTCCTGCATTTAAAATAACAGGTGGTATCTTAATATTTTATATCGGTTTTGAAATGTTACAGTCTAAAGTATCTGATGTTAAGAACTTAAAGAAAGTAGATATTGATGAGAATATTGCTGTCTCGCCACTTGCCATTCCGATTTTGGCTGGTCCTGGAACTATTGTAACGGCTATGAATTTTGTGGCTAATGCCGTTGCTTTACAAATATTCTTAGTAATTGCAATTTTTGGTTCTATGAGCTTATTAACCTATTTTACTTTTAGAATAAGCGATCTTATTGTAAAAATTGTCGGTAATAACGTTATCTCTGTAATTGGGAAAATAATGGGATTAATTATCGCCATAATAGGTACAGGTATGATTATACAAGGAATTAAAATTTCTTTTGACTTACTACCCTAATAATTTCAGGAGGTTTAAAGTAATATCCTAAAAAAGATTATTGTTATCAATTCGATTCATTTTATTCAGTCAACAGAATTTATTTTAATGCACGGTACACCATGAAAAAAATATTGATTCTGTTTTCACATCCTAAATTTGAAAAGTCTCGAGCCAATGCTTCTCTTTTAAATTATATAAAAGACAAAGAAGGGGTTACAATTCATGATTTATATGAACTTTATCCCGATTTCAATATAAATGTACCTTTTGAAAAAGAACTATTAATTCAACATGATGTCATTATTTGGCATCATCCTCTTTACTGGTATAGTTGCCCACCATTGATGAAACAATGGATAGACATGGTTTTAGAATTTAATTGGGCCTACGGACCAAATGGAAAAGCCTTGCAATCAAAAACCTGTTTAAATGTTATTACCACCGGTGGTTCAAAAGAGCTTTATTGTTCTAAAGGCAGTAACAGTTTTACTATAAATGAATTTTTACGCCCTTTTGAACAAACGGCAAATCTATGCTTAATGACGTATCATCCTCCATTTTCAGTTATGGGCACTCACCAACTAACAGACGATGATTTAAAAGGGTATGGCTCTAAATACAGTGCTTTAATTGACACACTTCAAAACTAATAAGTACCTTACAATTACACCTTTAGTATCGTTTACAATAATTCAACCTTAAACCAAACCAATTATGACCGGCAGCTTACTTTTTGATGCAATAGTTTTCTTAACAGGCGCCATCATCTGTGTTTCTATAGCAAAGCGTTTAGGTCTAAGTTCTGTTTTGGGATATTTAATGGCCGGTGTACTTATTGGGCCCTATGTGCTTGGTTTTATTGGTGAAGAAGGAGAAGACATTCTTCATTTTGCAGAATTCGGTGTAGTAGTGATGTTATTTTTAATAGGATTGGAAATTGAGCCAAAAAATTTCTGGAACATGCGTAAGACTATTGCGGGTATGGGTGGTTTACAGGTTGGCGGAACAATGGTTCTATCTTTTTTATTATTTATCGCTTTAGGTTTTGAATGGAAGGTTTCGCTCGTAATTTCCATGGCAGTAGCTTTGTCATCAACAGCCATTGCCATGCAGACCATTAAAGAAAAAGGATTAATGGATACCACTTTTGGTACTTCGGCTTTTTCCATTTTACTTTTTCAAGATATCATTGTAATTTTTATGTTGGGTGCTATCCCGTTGCTTTCAAACTCAGATAGCACAGCAGGGACTGATAATCCGGAAGCGACTGGTAATCTTTTAAATGGTTTACCTCTAGGGTATCAGACCCTTGCCATTATTTTGTCAGTAGCATTAATTATTGGTGCTGGTCAATATTTAATTGTTCCTATGCTACGTAAAGTAGCAAAAACAGGAGTGAGAGAACTTCTTATTGCTTCTGCATTATTAATTGTTTTTAGTATTTCATTTTTAATGGAATATGTAGGCCTCTCACCTGCTTTAGGTGCTTTTTTAGGAGGTGTGGTGCTATCGAACAGTGAATTTAAACATGAGCTTGAAAGTACTTTAGAACCTTTTAAAAACTTATTATTAGGCTTGTTCTTTATTGCCGTGGGTGCCTCTATTAATTTCGTGGTTATTGGTAAAATTCCGTTTACTATTGGTGGAATTTTAATTGCTGTTATACTTCTGAAAGCATTGGTATTGTTTATAACCGGTCGTGTTTTTGGTTTAAAGTTGGACCAAAAACTATTGTTGACTTTCAGCTTGGCGCAAATAGGGGAATTTGCTTTTGTCTTATTATCTTTTGCCTTTGGACTTAATATACTTGACCAAGAACAAATGGATATCATGTTGGTAATTACAGCCCTAACAATGTCTATTACGCCCATTGCTAGTATTATTAATGAACGATTAATTCTACCAAGAATCGGCACCAAAGAGTATATAAAAAGACCAATGGACCATATTGCAAAATCACAAAAGGTTATTTTGGTTGGCTTTGGCCATTTCGGTAGTACTGTAGGTCGTTTTTTAAGATCACATGGTATTGAAGCGACTATTTTAGACCAAGATTCTAATCGTGTAGATTTTCTCCGAAAAATGGGATTTGAGGTATATTATGGTGATGCGACAAGAATCGATTTATTGGAATCTGCTGGTATTGCAGAAGCAAAAATATTAATATGTGCTATTAACAATCCGAATATAACCATGCAGGTGACCAAACTGGTGAAAGAGAAATATCCACATGTAGAGTTGATGATTCGTGCTAAAAACAGGTACGATGCTTATGACCTATTGAATTTGGGTATTGAAAACATTTACAGAGAAACTCTTGATACTTCACTTTCTCTAGCCAAGGATGTACTTAGTAAATTGGGCTTTAGAAAATACACCCTTACTAGGCAAGTTCAAAACTTTATTAAGTATGATGAGGAAAGTTTAAGACGTTTGGCATCAGAACCAAAACAAGGCGAAAACTATATTTTTAAAGCTCGAAAAGAATTAGAGGAACAAGAAAAATTACTCAACGAAGATTTTAAAAGGGGAGTGGTTGAATATGATACTCATTGGGATAGCGAAGAAATAAGAAAGACCTTAGAAAAGCAAGGTAATAACCCGTCTTAACACGATTCTTATATTCGATTTTTTTTCATAAACTAGAATTTCAAAATTCCTGCCATAAAATTTTATACATATTACGTCTATAAAATAGCTCAATTAATAGACAGAATTCTTACTCTCGTCTAGTTTTCATCATTTAGTGTATTAAACGATTAAACCACTGTAGTAAATACTTGTCAAAGTATTGAAAATAATAATGAACGTTTAACCTTTTAAATATTAAAACGATGAAAACAAATATTAAAACATACTTAGCATTAGCCTTATTCTTAACTGCATTTGCTATACCAAGTTCGGCACAAGTACGTAATCGTACTAAAACTACAACGACTAGAACAGTAGTTAAAAAAATTCCTGGTCGAGTATCTAGCAAAAAAGTAGTTTATAGAACACCTACTAAGAAAGTGGTGTCTGTTAGAACAGTGCCTAATAGAACTGTTATAAAACATAACGAACAAGATTATTATTATTCCAATAATAAATTCTATACCTCTTCAAGAGGACGATATATTGCCATTGCACCCAAAATTGGTTTTAGAATAAAAAGCTTACCACCGAATTACCACAGAGTTCAATTTAATAATCATATCTATTTTAACGTTGGAGGAACATTTTATAGAGAATCAAATTCATATTATGAAGTTGTAGAACCAGAAATTGGAACTATAGTTGATGACCTACCTGATGGTTATGAAAAAGTGACTATAGACGGATTAACCTATTACGAATATGCTAATACGCTTTACGAAAAAATTCAAATTAATGGCACTAGAGCCTATGAAGTAGTTGGTGTAATCGATATGGAATAATGAAAGTAGTGTTCTATGAAAAAGCGCTTATGTTTAAAAACGTAAGCGCTTTTTTATTGCATTACGTTTATTAAGAAGCATACATTTATTTCCTATTTCTACGATGCAATTGATAAGTGTCTAAAAATAGAATATGACAACCGTCAGGTTTTTTAAAAACCTTATATCATAGTTTTACAAAGGGTTTATGAATGTACTTGACCAAATTCAATTTTGAATAGGTATAGTTTATTAAAAATCACACAAAATTTACCAAAATGCCATCAATTAGCCAGTTTCTATTAATTTTTTCTTTACTTCTTTTTAGTACAATATCGGAAAAATATACAACTACAAATAGCGTCAGAACCTCTTTAAACTTCAAAGTAGTTCATAAAGACAAAATCATAGGTAGTTTAAAAGCTACTAAAACTATTAAAGATTCTAAAATCCATTATCAAAGTATAACCTGTATAAATACTAAGGTTATAAAAGATATTGAGGTCAATTATCAGTATGATGTTATTTATGAAAATAGCATTTTAAAAAAAGCCAATGTAGCTATCGATGTAAATGATAAACCATACGCCGACATTCTTACTAATTGGGAAAATAGTTATTATCAGATTACGAAAAATGGTAAAAAGGAATTGGTGGTTGAAGATAATATCGATTACGCTACCATACTACTATACTTTGAAGAACCTAAAAATGTGGATAGTTGCTACTCTGAACAAGATGGTAGTTTTAATCAAATTCTAGCTTTAGGCAACCATACTTATAAAAAAATTAACTCTAATAATAATGAGAATACCTATTACTATCAGAATGGAATATTAGAAAGTGCAGAGATTGATGGCGGATTGATTAAGTTTAAATTAGTTGCTCAAAAATGATTATTTCTTTCGAATATCATGCAATAGAAAACATATAATATGAATATTGGCTTAGTATTATCAGGAGGAGGCATAAGAGGTGTGGCCCATATAGGAGTTATTAAAGCATTGGAAGAACATAATATCTATCCAACACATATTGCTGGTACAAGTGCAGGCGCAATTGTTGGAGCTTTATATGCTGGAGGTGTAAAATGGTCCGATATTCTGGAATTCTTCAAAGTTATACCCATATTTCATGCGAATAGATTTGCGCTTAAAAAACCAGGATTTCTAGATACTGAAAAATTTTATGATGAGTTTAAAAAGTTCTTCCCCAAAGATAGCTTTGAGTCATTACCTAAAACTCTGTACATTACAGCTACAGATATTATTAAAGGGGAATTAATGATTTTTGAAGAAGGTGAACTAATAAAACCTGTATTGGCCTCAGCTACTTTTCCTGGAGTCTTTTCACCAATTTCTATCGACGGGTCATTTTATATTGATGGGGGAGTACTTAATAATTTTCCTACTGAACCACTTTTACCACGTTGCGATAAAATCATCGGCAGTTATGTTAATCCCCTAAAAAACATTAAAGTTAAAGACTTAAAACATTCATATAATGTTATCGATAGAGCCTATAAAATAAAGTCAGTTTCAGATTCCATAGCAAAATTTGCAGATTGTGATTTAGTTATTTCACCTGAAGAACTATGTGAATTTGCTACTTTCGATATGAGGTATATTGATGATATTTTTGAAATCGGTTACAAAAGCACTATCAAAATATTAAAGGATAATGGGTATACTAGTAGTATATAAAACACCAACTCTAATTAGATTCCACTATTCGCGAACTAAATTTTCACATGCGACGCACGTTCCATAAAGAACTCTTCGAAGCGTTTTAATTTCGGATTCAATTTTTCTGAATACAAAACATACTGACATTTCATAATACTTTGTGCAACCGTTATCATAGCAGTATAGTCTGACTTTTGTACCAGAAAATCTCCATCATCAATACTACATATCTTTAATTGCGAAGTACTTACTCCATTTAGTAGAAACAATTTGTGAAGGGTCGTAGGGGTTGTTATTAATATATCAATACCTTCAAATATTTCTGATTTTTGAATATCGACATGTAACTCTTTATAACTTGCGTATACTCTTAGTGTAGAATACTTGGTGTACTTTAAAAACTCATCATAAAGTTCCAGAACCTTTTCTTTATTTTCAACAACCACAACCGCTCTTGGTGCATTACCAATTGCTTCACATTTTAGCTTTTGTAATGTGGTAAGAATTAAGGTTGTTGTTTTCCCACTTTCCTTTGGAGCCGTACAATATACATTTGACCCACTTTTTATAATAGGAATACTATTTTTTTGAAAAGGTGTAGGTTCTTCAATTGAAAAACTCTCTAACATCTCAAGTAAATAAGGGTTCAATTTTTTAAACGACATAACTTTCTACAATTGGTGGCAATATCTACCCTATTAAAGGCCTTTAATTCAACAAATATACAGCCAACGAATGGGGAAAACCGAGTGAAGTATCTTATTTTATATAACTGTTTTTAAATATGGTCAATACCTAAGAATAAAGAATTAGAAAAACACCTGCCATAATTCCCCCTAAGGGTACTAGCTTCTGTCGTTTATTCTGCTCCTTAAACAATAAACCACCTACTACTACCGCGATTAAAATCTGACTACGTTTTATTGCGGAAAGCAACATTATTAAAGCTTCTGGATCTTGTAAAGCTTTGAAATAAAAATAGTCGGCTATTTGCAATAAAATTCCAACTAAGGGTATTGACCATCGCCATTTGAAAGCTTTTCTTTTTTCTGCGTTAGGAAACCACGTAATCGAAAGAATAATTAATAAAATTAAAACTGTGTAAAAGCAAAACCAAAATTGTAATGTCTGAGGATTTAACAATAGACTTTGAATTAAAAACTTATCATATAATCCACTAGAGGCACCTAAAAACGTTGCTCCAATTATGGCGAATATCCATTTGTTACGTTTAAAATGAATGCCTTCTTTCTTACCAATCTTAGAATATAGTAATACGGAAAAGATGATGAGAAAAAAGCCTATCCACTGCCAGAAATTTGGTTTTTCTTGATAAATAGTTATTGCGCCAATAAAAGTAAAGAAGGGTCCTGCCGAACGTATAGGTGTCACTATCGTTATTGGTAAATGTTTTAACGCCTGATACGCCAGCACCCATGAAGCAGCCATTATCGCAGATTTTATAGCTATAAAACCATGTGTTTTTAATGGAATGTCATTGATATAAAATTGTATATCAATCATGTACTCTTTAAAAAACTGAGAACCAATATAAAAGGGGAGAAGCAACAAAAACCCGGAAGATATGGTACCCAATAAAACAGGAAAAACTTCATTGCCTTGTACGGCATGTTTCTTACATAAGTTGTGTAATCCTAAAAATAATGCCGCTAAAAGTCCGAGGTACATCCACATAATGCGCGCGAAGATATTGGTTTTCTAAACTACAGTTTGGTTTATGGCCACCAATGAACTATTCTTCTTTAATTATTGCAACCATAACCTGAAAAATAAAAAAAGGGTATCCATATAATGGATACCCTTTTTTTATTTGTAGAAATAAGACTAATAAGCCATTTTCACAATCTTCTCCACTTTGTCTGGTGAAAGATTTTGATGCTCACCTAATCCTTTCCATCCACGATCAGTAAATCGTTTTGAAATTTCTTCTGCAGTACCTTCATATTCCTTCGTATAATCTGATAATTTGGTGTCAATTCCTAATTCATGGAAAAAAGCTTCCGTTCTTTCAATAGCGGCATAGGCCTTATCATCAATACTACCTTCAGTGATATTCCAAACACGCTCACCGTACTGAGCCAGTTTTTCTTTTTTGGCTTCAAAATTATACTTGTAGTGGCTCGGAGCTATTACTGCTAGGGTACGTGCGTGATCTATACCAAATAAAGCTGTTAGCTCATGACCCATCATGTGCACTGCCCAATCTCCAGGCACCCCTTTTTGAATTAAACCATTGAGCGCCATAGTACAGCTCCACATAAAATCGGCAGCTGGCTTATAGTCCGTAGGATCTTTTAATACCTTAGGTGCTACTTCAATAAGGGTTTGCAAAATGCTTTCTGCAAATCTATCTTGTAATGACGCACCTATCGGATACGTCATATATTGCTCTAGCACATGTGTAAAAGCGTCAGTAATTCCGTTTGCCAATTGACGTTCTGGAATAGAACTAATTACCTGTGGGTCTAGTATTGAGAATTCAGGAAATAAACCTGGTCCGCCCATGGCTAATTTTTATTTCGTTTCCGCTCTAGTTATAACAGCACCAGAATTCATTTCAGAACCCGTCGCAGGTAATGTCAGTACCGTACCAAAGGGCATTCCTTTTTGTGTTTTAATAGTTTTGGTCAGAATATCCCAAGGGGTGTCTCCATCATATACGGCAGCCGCTGACAAGAACTTTGTGCCATCAATAACAGAACCACCACCTACAGCTAATAAATATGTGATATTTTCGTCCTTAATCACCTGTAAAGCTTCCATTAGCACGGCATACTCAGGATTAGCAGGAATACCCCCAAACTCTATAACCTCTATTTTTGATAAAGCTTTTTTTACTTGTTCGTAAATTCCGTTCTTTTTAATACTCCCTCCTCCATAAAGCAATAATACTTTTGCATCGGATGGAATTTCACTTTCTAATTTTTCTATCGTATTCTTTCCAAAGATAATTTTGGTCGGATTCTTAAATTCAAAATTGTTCATTTTCTCTTTTCCTTTTATTAATTATTTTGCAATTTTATTATCAATCAATTATTCAATAACGGTTACCAAATCTTTCATAGGTTTTCTAACCTTTTTAAGGTTTACTAACCAATCTTCATTTTCTTTTCTATACCCAATTGGAAGTAATACAGCGCTTCGCAATCCTTTTTCGCGTAATCCTAAAATTTCATCAACAGCATCTGGTTCAAAACCTTCTAGGGGAGTGGTGTCGACCCCCTCAAAAGCTGCTGCGGTAATCGCCATACTAAAAGCGATATAGGCTTGTTTAGCAGCGTGATTGAAGTTTTCTTCTGCACTTTTTTGTGGATATAGACCTAATAACATTTGACGGTAATTTTCCCATCTTTCATTCTTAAATCCACGTATCTCATTCGTTAAATCGAACATATAGTTAATTCGCTCTACGGTATACGTATCCCAAGCAGCGAAAACTAGTAGGTGAGAGCAGTCTGTTATTACAGTTTGGTTCCAAGCTACAGGTTTAATTTTCTCTTTAATGTCCTGATTTTTTACTACGAAAATTTCAAAAGGTTGTAATCCACTTGAAGTTGGAGCTAACCTTGCCGCTTCTAAAATCCGTTCAATTTTATCTTCAGCTACTTTTTCACCATTCATTGCTTTTGCAGCATATCTCCAATTCAATTTGTCTAATAATTCCATATAGTCACTCTATTTTTTAATTGTTTTTTGCTAATTTTTTTATATCGTTTGAAGAAATAATAACTTCTGCATTACTCGTATTATTGGCTAAATTCACCATCGCTTGTGCGATACATTCGGCGCTTATTATTTTATATTTGTTTAATGGACCAACAAACAAGGGTTGAATTATTTTAAAAACAGCCAAACCTATTTTTTCTAGAATTCTACGTTCATTTCGTTCACCTCCAATAAGTGAAGGTCTTAAAATTGAGGTGCGTTGTATGTTCTCTTGTAAAACATCATGCTCCATTTCACCTTTTGTTCTATTATAGAATACATTACTTTTTCTATTGGCACCCATGGCTGAAATGACTAAAAAAGTTGATATACCATTTTCTTTTGAGAGCTTGGCAGCCATTACAGGAATTCCATAATCTATTTTCTTATAAAACTCTTTGTTTGGTGTTTTCCTTGCAGTAGTACCAATACAGCAGTACACTTCATCGGCTGTAAAATCTGATTTGAATTTTTCCAATTCTAATAGGTCGCCAATAAATTGTTTAACTTTATTGGGTAAGCCTTCAATTCGGGTTCTTGAAAACAACTTAATGACACTATACCTATTGTCTTCCAACAATTTTCGAAGTAAAATACCACCTGTTAATCCCGATGCTCCTAATATAATCGCTGTCTTATTCATTTTATTTACAAACTTTAATACTACTCCAAGCTGCCTCATAGGCTTGGTCTAATTCTAGTTTAGTTAATTGAACCGATCCACGATTTTGCGCCATCATTAAAAAGGACAGCGGATTTATCGCATAAGCGTACAATAAGTAATCTGAGAGTGGTTTAATAATACCTTCCTTTTTACCTCGTGCCCACAGGTCGAGTAGAGGCTGTAAATGCTTAATACCCTCTTGTCTGCTCAGTTCATCAATCATAGGCGTATTATCACATTGTGCCAAAAACAAGGCATTTGCGCTTTCTTTAATTTTAAAATCTGCAATACGCTTCCAAATCACTTCAAAACCTACTTCTACAGGCATAGTCTCTTTATATGTTTCAAAAGCATATGTCGTATAACAAGCCTTAACTTCTATATAGGTTTTGTTTACTAAGTCTTGTTTATTATCAAAGTATAAATAAATGGTAGCAGGTGATACACACGCCATTTTTGCAATCTTACTCATCGGTGTAGCATGAAAACCATCATTGTTTACCAACTCTATAGTGGCATTTATTAATGCGTTTCTTTTATCTATACTTTTTTGAAGTGCTGCCATAATTTTAATATTGAAGTACAAAATTACAAAAAATGAACGTTCATTCTTTTTTATTAACACAACTTTAATTTTATCTCAAAACTAGTTTAGCGTGGTACATTTTTTAACCGGGATTATAAAGGAATGTTAAATTGTAATACAATTATTCAATAATGAACTGAACATAGGTTGATATGATTTACATATTACTTTTAAGCTAGAAATAATAAAATAACATGTTAATCATCGAAATCTTAAGATATCCTCATAAATTGTAAGGGATTCCTATAATTGAATACCATAATCATTCTTTATATTTAGTAATTCCAATAAAGGTAGTTCCCTCGTCCTTTTTAATTTAAAACGCATACCTAGCTATTAGGTACCATAATTAATTTGGAATAATGTATAAAATTCTATCACTTGATGGCGGCGGGAGTTGGGCTATTATTCAGCTACTCACTTTAAAAGACCGTTATGGCAATATTAAAGGTCACGAAATACTTAAAAAATTCGACCTTGTTATTGCTAATTCTGGCGGTAGTATTGTTTTAGCGGCATTAGCCGAGAATTATTCTATTGATAAAGCAATAACATTATTTGAAGACAAAAAGAATAGAGAAAAAATATTTCATAAAAATACTTTTAAAGACCGCTATTTCCCAGTAGACTATCTAGGTTTATTTAATGCAGGTTTCGGACCAAAATATAGTGCCACTAAGAAAAAGGAAGCTTTTGAGAAGCTTTTCCCTGAAATTGACAAAATTCAGATGAATGAACTTCCAAAGCTCATTGGTAAAGAATCGCTAAAAATAGTTGTCTGCACCTACGATGCTCTTAACAATCGTGCAAAATTTTTTAAATCGTATACTACTTGTGATAATGGCTATGATTCAGTAAAACTTACACAGGCTATACACGGCTCATCAAACGCTCCTGTTCAATATTTTGATTTCCCTGCTCGATTTAAAGCAAAAGAAAGCGATATCTTTTATGAATTATGGGATGGTGCTCTCGGCGGATTCAACAATCCTATTTTAGCCGGAATCATTGAGGCTTATAAAATAGGTATAGACCTCAAAGAAATTAAAATTGTATCCCTCGGAACCAGCAACTCTTTAATGTCCGCAGATGCCAAGGAAAACTTTTGGGATTGGAAACAAATCGCATTGCTATTTAGAAGAAAAAAATTCGCCTTTTCAAAATGGAAACCGCAGTTTAATTTTTTCAAAGAGACTGTATTGCATCAGGCGAAGACCATTCTTTACCAGCCACCCGATACCGCCAATTACATTGCCATGATGTTTTTAAAAGCTGCAGTCGGCAACACTCTTAATGACTCTACTATTCGATTATCTCCATTAATTCATTATGATACGAATACACCTAAAGAAATAATACCCCTTATTCAAAATTTGTATTTGTTGGATATGGATTTAACGAAAGATGAGGAAATCGAATTGCTCATTGAATGCTTTAGTGCTTG
Organism: uncultured Maribacter sp.; assembly: GCF_963977385.1. Classification (GTDB taxonomy): domain Bacteria; phylum Bacteroidota; class Bacteroidia; order Flavobacteriales; family Flavobacteriaceae; genus Maribacter. The sequence continues at coordinate 95,063 of NZ_CAXBOU010000002.1, forward strand.
GAAAAAAGGGTATCTTTATAATCAACCTATAGAGTTTAAAGTAGAACGAAATAATGATTTATTATTTCAACAAGGGGATAAGTGGTACCAAGACGGAATGGATAGATGGATTAGTTGGGAAGATTCCGAACTAACTGATAATTAATATAACTTAAATTGATAGATTCATTTTTTCTATCTTAATCCTTAATATAATTTACTCCTTTAGGTTTTATGTGTACTTAAATAAATACATGCTATATTGATTTACAAATCAATTATTTAAACGATCTGCTCAACACTAGTTTAATTTATCTTAACTTACAATGCTTCTTCCTTGTAATATTTTTGCACGTTAAGAATAAACTGCTATTGAAGTACAAAAATCCCCTTAAAAAAAACAGTATCGCAAATCCGAAATTTTCAAGAGACATAAATCCCGATTTTTCAAAAACATTAAGAAAAAGGGTAAACACCTATTTTAAAACCCATAATAAGAGTCGTAATGCCAATGCAACTATGGTTATAAAAACTATAATTATGTTGACTCTCTTTTTTGTTCCTTTAATACTTCTTTCTACAGGTATTGTAACATCTGTGCCATTACTTTTTACATTATATATTTTAAGTGGTCTGGGTATGGCAGGTATAGGTATGGGCGTTATGCATGATGCCATACATGGCTCGTACTCTAAAAACAAGAAAATCAACACGCTCTTAGGCTATTCTTTCAATCTTATCGGAGCAAATTCAACGATTTGGAGAATACAGCATAATGTTTTGCATCATACATTTACCAATATCGATCATGCTGACGATGATTTGAACTCTCCCTTTTTCTTACGGTTTTCTCCCCACGCCAAACATTATTGGGTACACCAGTACCAACACATTTATATCTGGTTTTTTTATATGATATCTACACTTTCATGGATCACCACCAAAGATTTTGTGCGTTTAAAACGATTTCGAGATATGGGGTTTTTAGATAAAAAACATGAATACGAAAAAACTTTAGTTAGTATGGCGGCATGGAAACTATTGTATTATTCATATGCGCTCATCCTCCCTATGGTTATGCTACCGTTTTCATGGTGGGTCATCTTATTGGCATTTCTATCCATGCATTTTGTTACTGGTATGCTTGTGAGCATTGTTTTTCAGATAGCACATATAATGCCCTTGACTGAATTTCCGCTACCCAACGAAAAGGGTATGATGAAAGACGATTGGTACGGACATCAATTTGCTACTACTAGTAATTTTTCTCCGGACAGTAAGCTTTTGTTCTGGCTCATAGGGGGTCTTAATTTCCAGGTAGAACATCATGTACTGCCTGATGTATGTCACGTACATTATAAAGTTCTCACAAAGATTGTATCAGAAACTGCACTTGAATTTGGCATGCCTTATAATGTAAAAAAATCTATTGGTCATGCAATTTGGGATCACACTAAAATGCTTCGTATGTTGGGTGAAAAAGATGTTGTTGCACCTATATAAGTAGGCTATGTTTCTCAAATAATAAAGAGTAAAAAAACCAATACAGCATATTAAAGCCCACAGACTTATTAGCTTCATTTCTATTCATTAAAAGAAAGGCAGCATTCATTTTTATAAATTACTTGTTGAGATTCTTAAGAAGCTAAATTAATTTGTCTTTTTTCCTTATTTTTGAGAAGCTCGTAAATGAAACATCATGACATTAAGGCAAACGATTTATCTTCTTGCAATTTTAATTGCATCACCAATAATATCTCAAGAAACAAACCCTTCAGAAACCTTTTGGAATTCCTTAAAATCTCATTGCGATAAAGCATACGAAGGCAGCCTTGTTCTGCCAGAAGAAGATGATAGCTTTGGAGGCAAGAAACTAGTTATGCACGTAAGAGCATGTAGCGACAATGAAATAAAGATTCCATTCTATGTAGGTAATGATAAATCGAGAACATGGATTTTAACCAAAAATAAAGGCATACTTACTTTAAAGCATGACCATCGCCACGAAGATGGAACTGAAGATGATGTCAATTTTTATGGCGGAACTGCGAGTAATGCTGGTAAAGAGGATATTCAATTTTTCCCTGCGGATGTACAAACGCAACAAATGATACCTGGTGCAGCTACAAATGTCTGGTGGATTACTTTAGATGATAAAACTTTCTCTTATAATTTAAAAAGATTAGGTACAGATCGTATTTTTAAAGTTGTGATGGATCTTACCAAGCCTATTGCAGAACCGGATGCGCCATGGGGTTGGGTTGATTAATAATCTCAATCGTACCAAAAAAAGCTAATAAAATCTACTGTAGTATTCAAAACGAGTGCTTTAAAAGTAACTGGATCAAACTTGAACAAATTTATATTGTAATTTTTATAACTCACTAATAAAACAGATTGATGTTACTCCCTGTAAAAGTGTAGTTATCTTTGCAGAAAAATATTTCATGTCGAAGCAATTTTCAGATTTAGGGATTAATGAACAATTACAACAGAGCTTATTAGATTTAAACATCTCTGTTCCCACAGATATTCAGAAAAAAAGTATTCCGGTTATTCTTAACAAAAAAGATGATTTGGTTGCTTTAGCAAAGACTGGTACAGGTAAAACGGTAGCTTTCGGCTTGCCTCTTCTACAGCTTATTAATACTGAAAACACTGCTGTACAAGCGGTTATTTTGGCGCCTACAAGAGAGTTGGCACAACAAATTCATGCCAATTTGATGTCTTTTACCGCTCATAGTCCCTCTATTTCTGTGGCTGCCTTATGTGGTGGTATTCCTATAAAACCTCAAATTGAGCGTTTGAAAACACCAACGCACGTAGTGGTTGCAACTCCCGGGCGTTTGGTAGATTTAGTAAAACGTGAGGCCATTAACATTAAAAATATAAAGTTTTTAATCCTTGATGAAGCCGATGAAATGGTAAGTGCCCTAAAAGAAGATTTAGACACCATAATCGAAGGTATCCCAAAATCGAGACGAACATTATTATTTACGGCGACTATGCCAGGTACTATAAAGCAGCTGGTTCAAAATTACATGTCTAAACACGTGGTACACGTAGAAGCAGATATGTCGACATTGGGTCATCAAGGTATTGACCATCAATATGTAGTTGTAGAACCTATTGAAAAACTAGACGTATTACTTCATTTTTTAAATACGAAAGAAGGTCAGCGCGGTATTATTTTTTGTAAGACTAAAGCAGCTGTAAATAAACTGGCAAAGAACTTAGCCATTAATAAATTTTCATCTGGTGCTATACATGGTAGTTTATCACAAGGTATTCGTGATCGTATTATGGGGCAGTTTAGAGAAGGCCATATTGATATTTTGGTAGCGACAGATTTAGCTGCTCGGGGTATTGACGTAAAGGAAATTGCCTATGTTGTCAATTATCATTTACCTGATACTTATGACGCCTATGTGCATAGAAGTGGACGTACCGCAAGAGCAGGGGCAAAGGGGCTTTCGTTAACTATACTACAAAAAGAAGAAGTTGCAGAAATCGCTGATTTTGAAAAAGAATTGGGTATCATCTTTAAAAAGTTCAAAAAAGCCGATGCTCAAAGTATTATAGAAAATAATGCCTTATTATGGGCTAAAAAAATCTTTAAAACTAAACCTAACCGCGAAGTATCTGAAGATTTTAAGATAAAAGTAAAAACGATATTTCACCATTTAACCAAAGAGGAGTTGGTAGAAAAGATATTGGCAAATTATCTTTCACAAGCAGGTTCCTCAAATTTAAACCCGGAGGAAGTACAAAGAAAAAAATAGTATTACAAATTCAGCGAATCTCGTTTAACATTTACTATTAAATCTATACTATTATTTACCACATACGAAAGCCGACTTTTAGGAGTCGGCTTTATTTTATAAATATATGTAGCTAATATTGGCCTACAAATATGCTTTTAGTATTTCGTTATGAGATTTGTTCCGTAGTTTACGTACAGCCTTTTCCCTAATTTGTCTTACACGTTCTCGCGTAATATCGAAAAGTTCACCTATTTCACTCAAACTTCTAGGGTGACTTTCACCAATACCATAATAAAGCTTTACTATTTCACTTTCTCTACTTGCCAATGTATTTAATGCTTGACCGATGTCGGTTCTAAGGGAATCTATCATCATATTAGAATCAGGACTTTGTGAATCTTTTGAAGTTACTACATCATATAAATTAGAAGATTCTCCTTCTTGAAAAGGCGCATCCATTGATAAATGCTTACCTGAATTTTTCATTGCAAGCTTTACTTGCGTGCTACTCATATCAAGTTCTCTAGCAATCTCAATTGTACTTGGAGGTCTTTGATAAGATTGCTCTAAAGTTGAGTATACCTTTTTAATTTTACTTATTTCTCCAATTTTATTCAGAGGAATACGTACCATTCGTGATTGTTCTGAAATCGATGATAAAATGGATTGTCTAATCCACCATACGGCATAAGAAATAAACTTAAAGCCTCGAGTTTCGTCAAAACGTTTCGCCGCTTTTACCAAACCGATATTTCCTTCGTTGATTAAATCTGAAAGTCGTAATCCACTTCCTTGATATTGTTTTGCTGTAGAAACTACAAAACGTAAGTTGGCATTGACTAATTTATTAAGGGCAATCTGATCTCCTTCACGTATTCTTCTAGTAAGCTCCACTTCCTCGTCTGCGGTAATCAAATCAATTTTTGATATTTCTTGAAAATATTTTTCTAAGGATTTAGTGTCTCTGTTTGTAATTTGTTTAGTGATCTTAAGTTGCCTCATATATTATATTGTTTTTATCGTTATTATAATTTAACCTTTTTTTGATGATATCCTAGTAAAATTCAATATTTCTTGAATTTATTTTAAATAAAATTGAAAATGAATTAATAATATCTAGTTTTTGGATAGATTTCAATATAATTTTATCAAATCATTAATTTTTAGGTAGCACTTCTCCTTGGATTTGGCTTTTATCTTGGGTAAGGGGTCATTAGTTAATCTATCGATAAAAGGATAATGTAATCTCTAAATAAGAGAAAAATAACTAAGTAGTTTTTTTTATACCTCCAAACGACCAACCCATTAAAAAAATTGGAGCGTAGTTTCTTATGACCATGAATTCTTTTTAAAAGCTTAAAAGGGTGTAACTAATGGTGAAAATTAAACCAGTAAGAAATACGAATACAGAATAATACAAAAGACGTTGTTTTTTTGAGATCACTAAACCTAAAAAATAAAGATCGTCTATCAATTCATTATAAATAGTATTGCCATTACTTATTATCCGTTCGAACTCCTTCTTGAATTCAGTTAATGTTTGTTTTGAAAAATTACCTGCATATAACGTCCCTTTATATCCACTCATTTTAAAACTTTTTCCCAAATAACGGTGTGGAAGCATACTAAACAAAGCAAATACCATAGATAGCATACTACTTATTACTAATGCTTTAGTTCCAATATTTATATTTAATGTATTACTACTGGAATCTATAAAATGCTTGCCAAAGAGCAGAGAGGTAATAATAGAGTTAACTGTTAAAATAATTCTTGCTTTATTGTCTACCATTTTTAAAAGACTATAATGGTTACTGGAGAGTGTTTTAAAAAGCGTTTGCACACCTCGTGAATCGTATTTTTCTAATTTTTTTTGATGTAAATCAAACCCTCTGTCTTCACTAGAATTATCTTCCATTATTTTATTTATTAAATTTCACATAATTGTTTTACTTCATTCAGAACCCGCTGAATTCTTATATCTGATAATCCGATATTTTTCATTTTCTCAGAAGCATTTAGCAATTCTTTGACTAAAACAACATCATTGTCTATAAGTTGATGCTTTTCTTTTTTATTTAATGTAGTTAAGGCAGTAACTGGATATAGGTCTAAGGTATCAATGTTGGCTTTTAATCCATTATTTTTAGGGTAATCCCAACTTAACAAAGTTAAACCTACACATTTTGCATAATTTATAGCATCTTCTGTAAATCTGGTATTGGTTACCAACCAACCTTGTTTTAAATGTGTTGTATGGTTTGAATTTATATTCCATTGTATTTGAATATCCAAAAATCTAGAATTAATGTATAGTGGAACTTTGACATTACTTGTCGCTTTAACATCTGAATGAAATTTACATTCTATAGCATATACATTCCCATCTTTTTCAGCCAATACGTCAATTTCATGAGTTACACACTCACCATTTAAAATAACACTTACCTGTGTTTTATATCCTTTTTCTTTTAATAAAGCACCAACCAAACGCTCAAAAGGATAACCAGTAGGACCTAATTCTAACAACGCACGTTTTAAACTGTAGCGTGAAGCAGATACCTTATTGTATTTTTTTAATAAGGAAAAGGATTTTTTGTAAATTTCGTTTGATGACATACCGTCATAAATAACGGGTTGAATTCTATTTACTATTGTTTCAACTACATCTTTAGACGCTCCTGCTGATCGAAGCGATTGTTTTAATTTTTTAAATGAAAAAAGTTCAATCTCATCATTACTTTTTTTAATATAAACTTGCTTTCCCATACCACATTTTTGTCTTAAAATCTTAAAATTTCTGTCATAATTCCAAAACGGATAATAGATAATTGATTCTCAAAATAAATATTATAATAATCCATTCCATGATAAAACTGCACAAACAGTCCTATATCTTGTAAAAATTTTGGATGGTAATAAAAGGTAAGACTGGCATTGAATCTATCTAAATCAAAAACATCTAAATCATTATAATTATCAAGCATTAGAGTTGCTTCAGCTTTTAAGGAAAATTTAGCTCTTTGGTTTTTTACATCTTTTAAAGGAAACTTAAAAGATGTAAACGAATTATGCCATCTTAAACCACTATAACTACCTTGTAATTCTTCAAGTATCCAACTTTTCGGATGTATTTCTAATGAGCTTTTTATGGTTTTAATGGCTTTTAGTCTTTTGCTATATGCTGTTTTAAGCAATCCGAGTTCAAAAAAATTAGTGGCAAAATTTCCGGATTGTAGGTTGATTGTGTGGTTTTCATTATAAAAATTTCCATCTTGACCATTAGAATGATGAGCTATTTTTCCGAATAAAACCAAGTTGTTAAGTGCTTCTTTTTTATGGGCTAGATAATAAAATGTAACCTGTGGTATATAACTAGGGGTACGAACAGGATACGATTCTTCATTATACATCCTGATTATGATTTGTGGTGTTAGAACAGCCATTAATTTTGAATCATTGCGTTCCCTGATAATGAATGATGGATTTATATTGGCCTCAAACATCAAGCGTTCAATATTTCCAATATCGGTTGGGAATGTGATATAACTATCGGTTTGGTTGATTAACGCTATTTTGTACAAATCCAGTTGTGGAATGGTATCGACTTCTTTTTGTGAAAAAACAAAATGCGCAAAACACAGAAATAAGATGTAAACTTTTGTTTTCATTTATTTAAGTTTCAATAATGGTATTGGTTTAAACACTTATAACCTTTGTTGTGCTTATTTGCTTGTTAATCTTTGTCTTTTGAGCCACTAACAATTCTTGAAATAATTCCTTTTTGGTCTGTAAATTCTGCAATTAATACACCTGCCAAATGGATAACTATAAATGCAATTAGATAGTAAATACCAAGTACATGGATTTCTTCCATCGGCTTTTTTAATTCTTTTGGTCCTAATTCTATGATAAGTCCAGTTACCAGCGAAACATTAACACAGACATAAAAAATGAGGTATGTCCATTTTTGAATTCTCTTTTTTGTAGATAGATTTTTACCAAAAGGATTTTGAATTTTCATTTGTCCGAATCCAGGAAGTATGAAACGAATACTAAATAATCCAACTAATACATAACCAATGTAAATATGCCAATTCCACATTGGCTGTCTTATTTTTTTCGCTAAAACAATGAGTTGATCTTGAGATAAACTCTGTTCGGCACTAATCAGGTAATCCTTTATGATAGCAGCCATATTATATTTATTCATCCATGTTAATCGTAAAAAAATAGTGATTAACAACAGTATAAATGAAACAGCTATTGCCCAATGAATTATGCGATAAATTTTAGAATATTTTGTTTGTGCCATGATGTTTATTTTTAATTTATTGCACTATTTTGTTTTATACTGAAAAATGCTATTAGCGAGAAACTTAACGTCACCAACATTCTAAAAACCATTGCCTTTATAGTTTTAGCTTCGTAAATTCCGCCATTATTAACATAAAGTAGTAAAGCTATAAAAGCAATAATTAAGATACCTAAAGCAACAATTAACACCCAAAACGTCCACTTTTTGCTTTTTAAAAATCCGTAAATAGCGAATATGTATATTATACTACAGATAAAGTTTGCGCAAACAATAAACAAGACATAGTTTCCTTCTTTGGCTCTAATGCCAAACCAATCGAAAATTACAGAGCTACTTAAAAATAAAGTGAGCAATGCAAACAGTGCTAAAATAGTAGCACTTACAGTGTTAATAATCTTTTTATTTTTCATTTGATAAAGAATTATTAGACGATTCACCAAGCCACCATTTTGGTTTGCTCTGTTTGGGAACTAAACCGAATTTTTTAATGGAATATGTTTCTATATGTTTTATTACATCTTCCACAGAATCGGTTACAAAAAGCAATTTCATATCTTCTGGACTGATGCTTTCATTTTCTGCCATTAATTGAATATGTTCGCATAGTTCCTTGTGATATTCCGAATCGAAGATTACAACAGGAAAATCTTGAATTACTTTGGTTTGAATTAAAGTTAATGCTTCAAACAGTTCATCTAAAGTGCCAATACCACCAGGCATCACTACAAAAGCGTACGAGTATTTTACAAGAATAACTCTACGTAAAAAGAAGTATGGAATGTTAATCCATTTATCTAAATACGGATTTGGATTTTGTTCGAAAGGAAGTATAATATTGCAACCAACCGAATTTCCTCCAGCTTCAAAAGCACCTTTATTGGCAGCCTCCATAACACCTGGACCACCACCTGTCATTACGGTAAATCCAGTTTTTGCTAAAGCAGCTCCAATTTTTTCAGCATTTTTATAATGCTCTGAACTTTTTGTAAACCTCGCTGAACCAAAAACCGTTACGCAAGGGCCAATAAAATGCATTTTTCTAAAAGCTTTTATAAAACTGAAAAATACCTTAAAAGCAAATGATAATTCCTTAAAACGCGATAAAGGACCACGAACAAACAAAGATTCATCTTTAGATAGCTTTATTTTTTCAGCAGTTTTCATATGTGAAATCTTTAGATTGTTTTTTTATAACTCCACACCGCTAATCCATTCATGATAAAGGCATAGAGCAACGTTTTTAATAAGTGCGGGAGAATATCCATAAAGCCAGAACCCTTAAGCATTACCATGCGCATCACTTCTACAAAATATTTTATAGGGTTGAACTCGGTAACAATTTGGGCCCATTTAGGCATGCTTTCAATAGGTGTAAATAAACCACTCATTAAAATAAAAATAACAGTAAAAAACCAAGCAATAAACATGGCTTGTTGCTGCGTATCTGTAAAATTTGAGATGAACAACCCTATTCCTAAAATCACCAAAATATAAATGGAGGTGTACAAATACAAGAGCGCCAAACTCCCCACCATGGGGACTTGAAATATTAACTTTGATAGTAGTAGCCCTATGGTCAATAATCCCATTCCTATGACCCAAAACGGAAAGAGTTTTCCAATAATAAACTGACTCTTTTTTATAGGTGTCACGTTTATTTGCTCTAAAGTTCCAATCTCTTTTTCACGTACGATATTCATTCCAGAAAGGAACAACGTAATCATGGTAACCAACAATACCAATATCCCGGGTACCATAAAAGTTTTATAATTCAGGGTTTCATTGTACCAAAACAAGGGTATAGTTTCTATATTAACAGGTAGTATTTGGTTGTCAGAAACTTGTAGTAAATCAACTTTTAAGTGTTGATTAAAACGTTTTATAATCTGGGTTATGTATACATTTTCAACTCCTGCGGCTGCACCATCAATAGCATTAATGGTGACTCCTAAATTGATGTATTTTTCCTTTTGCAAATCCCGTTCAAAATATTGCGGAATGTCTAACACCACATCTACATTACCTAATAACATCTCTGCACTGGCCGTTGATTCTGATGAAAAATCCGTCAACACATTAAAATAATCAGAGGCATTAAATTTTTCCACTAAAGCCCTAGAAGTAGAGGTGTGGTCATTATCTATATACCCGAATTTGATGTTCTTTACTTCAAAAGTGGCCGCATTGGATAGAATGATAAGTTGTAGAACCGGCAACACAAAAATGATAGGAAGCATTCCTTTATTCCTAAAGATTTGTTTAAACTCTTTTTGTATGATGTATAAAATGGTTTTCATTACTCCAATCTTATTTTATATTTCTTAACGCTTAATGCAATAAAGAATACGGTCATCCCCAATAGAATTAGCGTTTCTTTCCATATGTATTGTAAGCCTACGCCTTTGAGCATAATGCCTTTTATGATGATGATAAACCATTTTGCCGGAATGATATTACTGATAATTTGAAGAGGTACCGGCATACTGGAAATAGGAAAAATAAAGCCGGACAGTAGAATTACTGGTAGCATGAGTCCCATTAAAGAAACCATCATAGCCGTTTGTTGTGTTTTTGAAATGGTGGAGATTAAAATTCCCAATGCCAAAGCACTTACTATAAATAGCACACTCTCTATACCTAGTAAAAACAGGCTGCCTTGAACTGGCATATGAAAGATAAATATACTCAGTAACACTATAACTATAGCGTTAATAACAGATAGAAAAATATAAGGAACCACCTTTCCTATTATCACTTGAAAAGGGTTAATTGGCGATACCAAAAGTATCTCCATAGTACCCAATTCTTTTTCTTTTGTGATAGAAATTGAAGTCATCATTGCCGAAACCAGCATGAGAATAATGGTCATTACACCAGGAACGAACATATAGACACTTTTTAGCTCTGGATTGTATACCATACGCGTCTGAGAGATGATTTGATAAGGGGTAATGGTGCCTTTGTTCAATTCTGTTTGATATTGCTGCAGAATAGCATTTACATAATTACTTATGGTATTTGCCGTATTTGGATCTGTGGCATCCGTAACAATTTGTATTGTTGCCTTGTGGTCGTTAATCAGGTTCTTACTGAAGTTATTTTCAAAATTTAAAACCGCCTTAACCTGTCCTTTTTCAAAAACGGAAGCAATGTCCGCTTCGTGAGTAATCATCTGCTTAATGCTGAAATATTTTGAAGCAGATATTTTATTGATAATTTCTTTGGTAGTAGCATCTTTTGAATGGTCTAAAACAGCAATATCTACGTTATTGATTTCATTGGTTATAGCGAAACCAAAAAGCAAAATTTGGGCAATAGGCATTCCAAAAAGGATAAACAACGAGCGCCTATCCCTAAAGATGTGGTAGAATTCTTTTTTTACGAAGCCTATAAACCGTTTCATCCTCGTGCCAGTTTTAGAAATACGTCATTCATAGTATCTGCGTTAAACTGTTCTTTGAGCTTCTTGGGCGTATCTAAAGCCTCTATTTTTCCATTGACCATAATAGATACGCGATCACAATATTCCGCTTCATCCATATAGTGTGTGGTTACAAAAACAGTGGTTCCATTATCAGCTGCCTTATAGATCATCTCCCAAAACTGTCGTCTTGTAATAGGATCAACACCTCCTGTGGGTTCATCTAAAAACACAATTTTAGGGTCATGTATCAAAGCCACAGAAAAGGATAGTTTTTGTTTCCAACCCAAAGGCAATGAACCTACTAATTGGTTGGCTACTTTTTCAAGTCCTAACTCCGTAATTAATACATCAGATTTCTCTTTTATTATTTTTCTGGACAAACCATAGATACCTCCAAAAAAAGTAATGTTCTCTTTAACCGTTAAATCATCATACAAAGCAAACTTTTGGCTCATGTAACCAATGTTCTTTTTAATGTCTTCTGCCTGTGTAAATACATCAAAACCAGCTACGATTGCTGCGCCAGAAGTTGGAATGGAAATACCGATCAGCATTTTCATTGCAGTGGTTTTTCCTGCACCATTAGCTCCTAAAAAACCAAATATTTCTCCCTTTTTTACGTCAAAAGTAATAGCATCTACTGCCGTAAAATCACCAAACATTTTGGTCAACCCTTCTACTTGTATGACTTTATCGTTGTTCATTATTTTGCGAGTTCCATAAAGGTATCCTCAATGGTAACCTTGGTTTTTTCTATTACAATGTTAGATAGGTTTTTAGATTCTAAATACCTTTTTAATTCGTTGGGATTGAAATCTGACCTTTGATCCGTGTAATGTACAAATTCACCAAAAGGGTAAACACTATGACTGTATTCATAGGCCTTTAAATCATTTATGAGTTGATATGTATTATTTGTCCTAACATTGTAAATCTCTTTTGGGTAGTGTTTTACAATTGCTTCAGGCGTATCAATCTGCAAAATTTTGCCGTCTTGTATCAATGCAATTCTATCGCATAAAGCAGCTTCGTCCATATAAGGAGTGGATACTAGAATAGTAATGCCTTTTTGCTGCAATCGTTTAAGCATCTCCCAGAACTCTTTTCTGGAAACTGGGTCAACACCAGTAGTAGGTTCATCTAAGAACAACACTTTTGGTTTATGAATAAGGGCACAGCACAAAGCCAGCTTTTGTTTCATTCCCCCAGAAAGTTTACCGGCTCTACGGTTTTTAAACGGTTCTATCTGAACGTATATTTCTTGTATTAAATCGTAATTTTCTTGGATAGTCGTTCCAAAAATAGTTGCGAAAAAAGTCAGGTTTTCTTCCACGGTCAAATCTTGATAAAGCGAAAATTTTCCGGGCATATACCCAACACTTTTCCTAATCTCTTTATAATCGGAAACCACATCAAAGCCAGCAACCGTTGCCGTACCTTCATTAGCCAATAAAAGCGTAGTTAAAATCCGAAATAAGCTTGTTTTACCAGCTCCATCAGGACCAATTAAACCAAATAACTCACCAGGTTTTACCTCAAATGAAATGTTCTGCAAGGCCTTTACAGTTTTGTATGATTTTGATATGTTAGAAACGGAGATGCCCATTATTCTTGATTTAACCATAGTTCTGCCGGCATACCAATCTTAAGGCTTCCCTCGTTGGCTACATCTATTTTTAGGGCATAGACCAAAGCAACGCGCTCTTCTTTTGTTTGAATGATTTTAGGTGTGAATTCTGCTTCTGAGGCAATCCAGCTGATTGTCCCTTTATAAGATTTCATAGTGGTGTCATCATCAATTTTCACGGTCACTTCCTGACCTATTTTCAAATTGGGTAATTGTGTTTCACTAACATACACGCGTAATTGCATGGTTTTTAAATCTGCTATTTTATAAAGCGGTTTCCCAAAGCTTGTAATCTCATTAGGTTCCGCGTACTTGGTTAAAACCGTTCCCGCTACAGGATTAATGATTTTGCTTTTTTGTATTTGATCATCAATCTGCCTAAGCTGAACATCAATAGATTTAAGTTCATTAACGACAGGTGCATTCTGTATTTCCACACTTCTAATTTGACTTTTTAAAACATCTATTTCACCTTCAATATCATCTAATTGTTTCTGTGTACCAGCATTATCTTTTATTAAATTCTCAATTCTATCTTTGTTGATATTTCCATTTTTCAATTTGGAATTCAACACATTTATCTGAGACAGCACACCTCTAGACTTAGAACTAACAACAGCTTTAGAAACTTCTAATTGTTCTCGTTTTAAGGTTAGCGGAATGGTATCGATATACCCTATAAATTGTTCTTTCTGAAGCACGTCGCCTTCATCAACATCAAACTGCATTAGCTTTCCATTATTTTCAGCTGAAATAGTGATTTCAGTAGCTTCAAAATTGCCGTAACCATCTGCTTTTCCGTTTGAATCACCACAGGAAAATAGGATAGTGGCAATAATACTCAACCCTAATATATAGTTGTACTTTTTCATTTTTATATATGTTTTACCCTTTAATGACATTGTAATTTGCTTTTGCTAGTTGTAACTGAATCTCATGTCTAATTAAGGTGTTTTCGTCTTCATACAAATTGGTGAGTTCTGTGATATATGCCGAAGATGTAATCACACCGTTTTTAAGTTGTGAATCTGCCATTTGCAACACTTCTTTTCTAAGGTTGATTATAGCTTCATCTGAAGTTATAATAGCTTCTATCTTTTCTATTTCTCTTTGCTGTTTGTTGAGCTCAATAGTCGTGTTGAGTTTAAAAATTTCTGTTTCATTATCTACAATGTCTTTATTGATAGCTAATGATTCCCGTTGTTTTTGATTAGCGTTCCAATCAAAAACATTCCAATGCAATTTTACACCTGCTGTATAAAAAGGTTGAAATGAATTATCTAGCATGTTCAATCCTGGGTTTCCATAACCACCTGTTGCAAAGCCCAATAGTTTGGGTACGTTCTGTTTGGAAATCAAATATTCTGAATTTTCTATTTCATCTTTTTTATACTGAAATAATTCCAGTTCAGGTCTAATTAATTCATTCTGTACATGAATTTCTATAAGGGGATTATTAAATTCGGTATCATCTCCTAAAGGTTGTTTTATTAAACTAGAGAGGGTTTCTATTAGTGTTATCTTATTACTTTCTATTTCTTTAAACTGTTGGCCTAGTTTTAATAATTCAGCTTCCAGTACTTTATCGGAAGAGGGTAGGAGTATACCGTTTTTTACGCCAGAACTAACCTCCTTTAGTTTAGCCTGTAACTGTGTTTGTTTAGATTTTAATAATAGATTGCTTTCCTGTGCCAATAGAATAGAAAAGTAGAGTTGATTAATTTGCTGTCTTAATTGATACAGACTAACTTCTACCTGTTTTTGTTTCGATTTTAACTCAGCAGATTTAATGGCCAATGAAGCGGCCGTTGCTCCTCCATTATAAATAAGTTGATTCACCGAAAATGTAGCACGGTATTGGTCTTTATTTAAGGGATCAATATTGGCATTGGCAATAGGAATTTCAATTACATCAGATTGATAAGTGGCTTGCGCATCCAGACTCAATTGAGGCAATTTAGCTGTAGATATTACTGCAGCCTCTAGTGTGTTTTGCGCTTCTAAGAGTGATGACTTTTTTGCCAAAGGGTAATTTTGGGTCACAGAATTATAACACTCTTCTAACGTAATGCTTTGCTGAGCAATAGCCGAGAGCGAGGTTAGTAGTATAATAATGAGTAGTATACGTTTCATACTAGGTGTTCTTTATAGAATTAATTATGAAATTAGCAACTTCAGTTTTACGGTCTTCCATGAGTTGTTTATATGCTTTGCTATCAACATTAGAAAATGCCATGATTAAGGGTTTGGCAACGAAAGGAAATATATTAAGTGCCAGAATATTGATAAACAACTGCTCTGCGCTTATGGGTTTTATAATTCCGTCTTCTACTTCTTTATCTACTTGCCTCTTAAATTTAGCCAGGTTAGGAAAACCTTTGTTGTCCTTCATTTTTAGAATAAAATCCGGATTCCTATTCAATTCTTGAATGATAAAATTGGGCAAATAAGGATGCTTGCTTATAAAAGAGATATAGTTAAAAGTGAAGTTTTTTACTTTCTCTTCAATAGTAGAGTCGTCATTTAAAATAGCATTTAACTGAGGAGCCAATAAAGAAAAGACATTTTTGAAAACGGCTTCAAAAAGAAGTTGTTTACTTCTATAATAATAATGAAGCATAGCTTTATTAATTCCTGCTTTATCAGCTATTTCTTGCATGCGTGCGCCATCCATTCCTTTGGCCTGGAATACATTCTTTGCAGCTTCAAGTATTTGTTCTTCGGTATTTTCGTCTTTGGCTTTTTTCATTACTAACTAAACGGTTTAACCATTTGGTTAACAAAACTACAAAAAAATACTATTAGCCAACTGATTATTCTGTAAAAATTATATTTAAAATACTAATAAACAGAATTTTAACCCATAATGAAGATGATTCTAATTACCGATAAGCAGGCATAAATTTATTGTTACCGCTTAGTACAGTTGAGCGTTAGGAACCAAATGATGTTTGGTAGAAATATAATCTTAGATTAAGATTTAAAGTAATTATGATGCTTAATTTTCTAATAATCTCCATAAAATTAAATAGAAATTCTTTTTAGTCTAAAAAAAATTAGAAATTCGATACTACGCAAACAAACCAATAATGAAAATAACTACGACCATCTTTACCCTCCTCTTTTCAACAACCTTGCTTTTTGCCCAAACTCCGGTTCAATCCTATTTTGAATGGACGGATCTACCTTTCTCTATGGAGGAACTACATGAACGTAGACAAAAACTAATGTCAATTTTGTTAGAGCAACAAAAAAATGGACTTGTGGTTATACCTGCAAATGATGGATTTTCATTCGGTGAAACATTTCGGCAATCTGATGACTTCTATTACTTTACCGGGTTAGAATTACCAAATTCATTATTAGTTTTAGACTTAAGTGATCAATCTTCCATTATTTATACTCCTGAACGAGATTTGAGATTTGAAAATGGCTCAAGGGTCAATGATTTTCCAGGTATGCTTTTGCTGAACGATAAAGCGATATCTGAGCGCTCGGGTGTAACCTTGACTTCTATTGCTGAATTCACTACTAGAATGAATAAGGAAGCTTTAAAGGGCAGCACCATTCTAATAAATAATGGAAGACAAGGGCTCATCTCATTTGCTTCTAACGATTACATAGCTTCATATTCACCTATACAGGTTCTATTGAAAGCCTTACAGCAAAAACATGCAGGATTGAACTATGAAAATATATTTGAGTCGATCGCCAATGTACGTATGATAAAATCACCTGGTGAAATTGAAATCATGCGAAAGGCAGCGGCGATTACCGTTGAAGGTATAAAGCAATCAGCTAAGAAGATTAAGGCAGGAGTAGACGAACGATATTTAGAAGGAATATTGGAGGGCAACTATAAAGTAAACGGTTCACAAAGACTGGCATTTGGTTCAATTATTAAATCAGGCCCAAACTCACACTGGCCTTGGAGAATTTTGGCCACGCATTACAATCGTAGAAATAGAATAATGGAAAATGGAGATTTGGTCATATTCGATGTAGGTTGTGAATACGAACAGTACGTTAGCGACATAGGTAGAACCTTTCCGGTTTCTGGAAAATTTACAGATCGTCAAAGGGATATTCTTGTTATGGAAACCAAAATAGCAGACGAAATCATTAAATTTTTAAAACCCGGTATTACATTTAAAGATATTCAAACACTTACGAATAGTATCATCCCTGAAGATGCAAAAAAATATATGCAAGTAGGTTTATTCTTTGGACATCACTTAGGCCTTTCTACAGGTGACCCTAGTCTCTCAGATGCACAACTACAACCAGGTATGATATTTACAGTAGAACCATGGTATTATAATCACGATGAAAATATATCAGTTTTCACAGAAGATATGATTTTGATTACCAAAAATGGTTGTGAAGTTCTAAGTAGTGATTTACCAAGAACACCTGAGGCTTTAGAGGCTTTAATGAAAGGTTAATACTAGTAAACTAAAGCTATCTCATTCGGTATTTAATGAGCCATAACTGTTTTAGAAGGACAAATACATTATAAAATACCCAGTTTAATTTTAGACCTTTTTTTTATACATTTGTTATTGAAGAAGTTATAGTAGCTTTTTGTTACATGTTTATTTTTCATCATAAGGAAGAAATTGGAAAAATAAACTCACTTCTTACAGATAATCTCTGTATACCTTAATTAGTTAATAGCTAATTTGGTATACGGAGATTTTTTTTATGCCAAGTTTGAAAATGCAAAAAGAAAAAAATAGATTACTTTTTAATAGAAATAAACACTAAGTATGGCGACAGTTATTAATTTAAAAGAAATACAATCTATACTACAAAACATAGATGTGGTAGCTGCTATGGAAGAAGGATTCATTCAATATAGCAATGGCAATACAGTGGTGCCTCCGGTGGGAGAATTACTATTTGAAAACCCTAAAGGAGATGCACATATCAAATATGGCTATATTAAAAATGATGATTATTATGTGATTAAAATTGCTTCTGGTTTTTATGAAAACTCCAAAATAGGGATTCCTTCTAGTCAAGGTTTAATGTTATTGTTTGACCAAAAAACAGGAGTTCCAAAAGCTATACTTTTAGATGAAGGGTATTTAACAGATATACGTACTGCAGCTGCTGGTGCACTAGCAGCTAAATATTTCGCACCAAAAGAAATAAGTGCTATTGGAATTATAGGTACTGGAATTCAAGCGAAATTACAATTGCAATATCTTCAAAAATATACTCCCTGTAAATCAGTTTGGGTTTGGGGCCGAACAAAAGATAACGTTGAAAAATTTACGGATGAACTCGGATCTGATTTTGATATTCATATTGCGAAAAGTCCATCCGAACTTGCTAAACATTGTAATCTAATTGTTACTACCACGCCTTCAGAACTGGCCTTATTAAAAGCAGAAGACATTCAAAAAGGAACTCATATAACCGCAGTAGGTTCAGACACGGAACACAAACAAGAATTGGAAAGTAAATTGCTACAACTTGCAGATATAGTAATTGCTGATAGTATTCCGCAAAGTAAAAGTAGGGGTGAAATTTACAGAGCTGTCAAGGATGGGGAACTATTAGAAGATAAAGTAATTGAATTGGGTACGGCCATTCAGAATCAAAAATTACAACGAACAAACAATGAACAAGTTACTATTGTAGATTTAACGGGTGTAGCTGTACAAGATATTATGATTACTAAAGCAGTTTATAACGCATTTATAGCATAAAAATATGATGCAATTTGTTAGTAACACAGGAGGAGGGAAGCCGGTAGATTTTGAAACCGCAATATTAGATGGTTTCGCTATAGATGGCGGTTTATATGTACCTGAAACGTTGCCAAATATTACAACGAAGCAATTAAAGAAATGGAAAGGTTTATCATATATAGAATTGGCTTTCGAAGTGCTTTCTTTATTTATAGAACGCTCGGTAGTTTCAGAACTCGATCTAAAAAATATTCTGCTAACGGCCTATGCGCCATTCGAGAATAAAGAGATTATTCCAATATATCCGTTACAGTCTAAAAAGAAAACCTACATCATGGAGTTGTTTCATGGTCCAACCCTTTCATTCAAAGATGTAGGACTCGCATTTTTGGTTAATCTGGTTAATTTCTTTCTAGAACGAAAAAAGAAACACCTAACTATAATAGTAGCGACTTCTGGTGATACCGGCCCTGCCGCAGCATATTATGCCGCTGGTAAATCAAATTTAGATGCGTGGGTTTTATATCCTAAAGGATGGATAACAGAGGAACAGGAACGTCAAATGACCACCTTACAACATGCTAATATTCATCCGGTAGGGGTATCGAATTGCAAGGAAGGTAGCGATGATTTAGATGTTATTATTGCCAAATTATATGCTAATCAATCTTTCAAAGAAAAACTAAACCTGTCGAGTGTTAACTCCATTAATTGGGGGCGTGTAATGATGCAAACCGTTCATTATTTCTATGGTTATTTACAGGTAGTCGATACCGTTGGCGAACAAATAAATATGTCGGTACCTTCTGGCGCTTTCGGTAATTTATGTGCTGGGGGATTAGCACGGGAAATGGGATTACCTATTAAATATTTGATTGCAGCTAATAACAAAAATGCATGTTTACATCGAATCTTTTCAGAAGGTCGCTTTTCAAAAGAAGAAATTGTTGAAACTGTTTCCTCTGCGATAGACATATTAATACCATCTAACTTTTGGAGGTTTTTGTATTTTAGAATAGGTAGAGATGCTGAAAAAATTAAAAAATGGATTAATGAATTTGAATCCACCGGTCAGGTAACATTTGATAAAGAAACTTTTAACTTATATAGTAAAGGGTTTTTATCAAATAGTGCATCAGACCAAGAAACTTTAGAGGTAATTAATGAAATATATAAAAATGAAAACTATCTTTTAGACCCCCATGGAGCCGTATCTCTAGTAGCTGCAGATAAGTTAAAAAACACATTGGGTAATGAAAAATTAATATGCTTCGCTACCGCGCATCCCTCAAAATTTCCTGAAGTTGTAAAACAAGCATTGCATACAGCTGTATTGCCTAAAGCTGCTAAACATAGTAATATAGAAAACGCAAAACAACTTTGCGAAAAAGTTTATTTGTGTGATTATAAATATTTAGAAAAAGCGCTTATTCATGCAATGGAAACGAACTGGGACTTAACAAAAGGCAAATAAGATGGGGCGGTTTACAAATTTAACAAGTCCAGAAATACGAACTATTCTAACACCTTATGGAGTTAAAGACATTGTATCTCATAAAATTTTAAGTGGTGGTTCGGCAAACACAAACTACTTGGTAACGACTAATAACAAGTTTTTTGTGTTAACCATTTGCGAAGAAAAATCACAAAAGGAAACTACAGAGCTTGCTAATTTGTTAATGCATTTAGGTGAAAATAATTTTCCTACTTCCAAGCTGATATCAACTATAAACCAAGAATTAACTTCGGTATGGAATAATAAACCCATTTTATTAAAAGAATTTATCAAAGGAAAAATAGTTCAAAATCTATCTAAAAGCATACTAATCTATTTAGGTAAAGAATTGGGGAAATTACACCAAATAAAAGCACCAGATTATCTTCCGCGTAAGGTAGCTTTTGGTATTAACCATTTTGATGAAGTTAAGACTTATGCGTCCGATTCTACTTTTTACAAATGGTTAAAGCATACGCAAAACTATATAGAAAATCATATTACCATTGATTTACCTAAAGCTTTGATACATACCGATATCTTTTATAACAATATTATTATTCATGAAGACGGATTGAGAGGGTCTATTATGGATTTTGAAGAGGCATGCTATTATTATCGCATATTTGATATAGGTATGATGATTGTTGGTACTTGTAGAGATAAGGAAATCATCAATTTAGATAAAGTGGCTAGTTTATTGGAAGGTTACCAAAATGAAATAAATTTATTACCCATAGAGAAAAAGTCACTTAAAGCATTTACTGTTTATGCTGCCACAGCCACAGCATTTTGGAGACATCAGAATTACAATCATGTTAACATTACACCAGAAAAGAAAGGTCATTATAAAGAAATGAAACGCTTAGCAGACTCCATTATGGTAATGCCAGATAATTGGTTATATGAATAAATTATAAGTTCTAAAGGTCATTAGAATAATTTGAAATCAAAAAATAGTTATTATTCTGATTTCGCTCAAAAGTTGTTTTATAACAGAAACTTATTGAACTAACTATAAAGAGTGTTGTCATGTGAAATCACGTGTTCTTTCACCTTATTCTGAAATTCCTGAGGTGTTTGTTCTGCATGCTGTTTAAAGAAGCGACTGAAGTAAGAATGGTCTTTAAAATTTAAATTATATGCTATCTCCTTAATCGTTTTCTCACTGTGAATTATTTGACGTTTTGCCTCTAGAATTAAACGGTCATGTATTAATTGAACTCCTGTTTTATCTAATTTATCTTTTAAAATTTGGTTAAGCCGTTTAGCACTAATTCCAATTTGTTCTGCATAAAAATTTGCATTTCGTTCCTCCTGATAATTGTTTTCAAGTAAAAGCATAAACTCATAAACTCGTTTTTCATTAATATCTTGCAGTGTAAAGTGCTGTTCTTTTAAATGTATCAACTTCAATAAAAACACCTTTAAAAGAGCTTTTATCATAATTAGGTTAACAGTCGGTTTGTTATAATCATCTTTTAAAAGTTGAAGCACTGAAGTCAATCCTTTTGACGTTTCTTCGTTTACCTGCAAACATGAAAATTCTCCTTGAATATTAAATATTCGAAAAACATCCATTAAAAACTCTTTTAAATCACCTTCTAACAATTCCTGCTTAAAAGAAATCAAAACCCCGTTCTTTCCAGCTTTATTTAATTGGTGAACACGATAAGGTGGAATCAGATAAATCCAATCTCCTCTTAATGTTTGAAAGTCATGTTGCGGTACATGAAGAGCATCTTCATTACGTAACCAAACAATCTCAAAGAAATCTCTTCTTGCTGGATCATTTAAATAGGCTGGCGGACAGTTCCCTAAATCTCGAATATATAAAACTTTATCACTTAGCATAAATCTACCTTTTTACTACTTTTCTCATCATTTAACCTTAAGTCTATTTTCGACCAAAAAACCATCAATTTCCAAAATGTACCACAAAAATAGCAAAAAGCACTATACATATTATTGGTATAGGCAAATTGTACCACACAACTATCAAATTGTGTAACTATAAACCTAAAAAGCCTATATAACTTTGTACTCGAAATAATGAACAACGAAATTATGTCGATTTAGTTATGGAACAAATACATAAAAATAAGGACAGCCAATTGGTTGAAAGTGCAATGAATATGATTATTGATGAGCACATAGAACTAATACACACCATAAAGTATGACGAAATAGCAGCGTTGATTCCTATTATCACGAATGCTAAACACCTATTTATAATGGGAGCAGGTAGAACGGGTCTAATGATGAAAGCTGCTGCCATGCGTTTAATGCATTTAGGATTCAATGTTCATGTGGTAGGTGAAACCACGGTACCAGCAATTGCGAAAGGAGATTTGCTTATTGCAGGTTCTGGTTCTGGTACAACTAGCGGAATAGTGAGGGCTGCTGAAACCGCTAAGAAGGTAGGTGCTGATATTGTTTGTTTTACTACAAATTCAGAGTCTCCTTTAGCCGAATTAGCAATACAAAGTGTGATAATCCCTGCGGCGCAAAAACAAGAGCGTGATGAGGCAATTTCTAAACAATATGCAGGTAGTCTTTTCGAGCAATCATTGCTCTTAGTCTTCGATGCTTTAATACAATCACTCTGGGATATAGATAGTAGTTCGACATCTGAACTTTGGAAACGTCACGCTAACATGGAATAAAAAATTAGACAAAACAGTTATTAAATAAGAACATTTAAAATAAAAGATTATGGCAAAATTACAAGTAGCAATAGATTTATTAAATATTGATGACGCTATTGCATTAGCAACAAAAGTGGCTCCGTATATAGACATTATAGAATTAGGTACACCGCTTATTAAAAGTGAAGGCCTAGCCGGAATTAGAAAAATGAAAGATGCTTTTCCTGACAAATTGGTTTTAGCAGATTTTAAAACAGCTGATGCAGGTGAATTGGAAGCGAATATGGCTTTTGGTGCAGGTGCAGATTATGTTACAGTATTAGGAGCAACAGGAGATTCTACTATTTTAGGAGCGGTAAAAGCTGCAAAAGCACATGGTAAAGGTGTGGTGGTTGATACTATCGGAGTAAAAGATAGGGTAAAACGAGCACAAGAAGCTATTGCAATGGGAGCCGAATTTGTTGAATTACATGCCGGTTTAGATGAGCAAGCTGAAGACGGTTACTCAATTCAAGTATTGATAGACGAAGCTACTAGAGCAGGAGTTTCCGTCTCGATTGCCGGAGGTGTTAATTTGAGCAGTATTACCGCTGTTAAAAACTCTGGAGTTATAGTTGCAGTTGCTGGTGCAGCTATCTACGGTGCAGAAGATCCTGCACAAGCAGCCAAGAAATTACAAGAATTGGCAATGGCATAAGAAGATTAAAAGCAATATTCGCAGATTTACAAGTATACAAATCCTCATTAGTTTAATGGGGATTTGTTGTTTTATAACGAGAGTAGTACGAGTAAAGTCTTTACTTGCTAAATATTATAAGCTGTATGATAAACCATAAACAAATATTTACACTTCTAATTACCCCAACTTTATAGAATATTATGTAATTTCAAACTCCCCCCTCAATTACAGTATTAGTATACCAAGGAACAAAACTGTGTACATTGTTTTTGTTTTCCAAAAGAATCATAATTACGTAAAAAAGAACGAGGATGCCATTATTTCTAGATTTACATGACCTTCCCGATGGTGTTACTGCTGCACATGTAGCAGAAATGCATAAAGCCGATTTGGATATTGAGCATAAATATAATTGCCGCGGTCTTACGTATTGGTGTGATGAAAAAAGGAAAACTGCCTTTTGCTTAATAGATGCACCAAGTAAAGAAGCACTCATAGAATTACATGAGAATGCTCATGGTGCTGTACCTACTCGTATTATTGAGGTTAACGATACTATTGTTGAATCTTTTTTAGGTAGAATCGAAGACCCTGAAAAATCAAAAGATTCAAGTTTAAATATTGTAAACGACCCAGCTTTTAGAACGCTTATGGTGGTTAAAATAAGAAACAAGAGCTTAAGAACAAGCGAAAAAAACACCCTTCAAGCTGCGATAAGAGGATATACTACAGCTATAAAGACATTAACCACTAATCATAACGGAGGTTTGGTTCGCCATGAAGCAAAAACCTTTTTGATGTCATTTGCTTCCGTGAGCGATGCTGTTCATTGTGCTTTGGAAATTCTAAATAGCTTCAACAATCTTATTACACCCGATTTAGAATTTAAAATAGGTATGAGTGCCGGTATACCTGTAACGGATAAAGACGGAATTTTTGAAGACACTATCAAAACATCGGATTATTTAAGTGATGTTGCCAAAGATAATTTCTCTATTACCTCAGCAGTAAAAGACCTTTATGAAAGTGAAAATCAAAACAAGTCCATTGACCATCAATCAATTAGTGTTATAAAAACTAAAGATGAAGATTTTTTAATGCTCTTAATGAACATTACAGAGAAAATTTGGTTTCATTCAACCACTAACGTTAATGATTTTGAAGAAAATTTAGGATATAGTAAGTCAAAATTATATCGCACTATGATAAATTTGGTGGGCAAATCTCCAAATACTTTTTTAAGAGATTATCGCTTACATAAAGCTTTAACATTACTAGAAAAACAAACTTCTAACATTTCTGAAATAGCATATCAAACAGGGTTTAATAGTCCCGCTTACTTCTCTAAATGCTTCCTTAAAAGATATGGCATACAACCATCAAATCTTACTTTAAATAAATAAAACACTGAATTACAACTTGTTACACTTAAATGTTTTCTGGTCTAAAATTACTTTTATTTGGTCTAAATGTAGAATTATATAGAATTCTTCTATTCTAATTTTGCTAAGAACCAAATAAATATTTTAATTATGAAAACAAAATTGACATTAGCACTAGTAATGATTTTCGGAATTTTATTAACAGGATTCACTGTAAAAACTGAGCCTCATGTAGTAAAAATCGATTTAATCAATGATGAGTTCCCTGAAGCAAAACAAGAAGTATTGGAAACTTTTGGAGCCATTGCTCAAAGCATTAAAGATGGTGATATGGATAAGCTCATTTCCTTTCACGCCTATGGTCCAAAATTTACCGAATTTAAAAATGGAGAACCACGTAATGGTGGTGTAGCCAACGAAGAACACGAACGAACTGTTTTTGGTGCTGTAACCGAAGTCGTAAAGTTCGACGCCCAAGATTTACAAATTGCTGTTTATGGTGATGTAGCCAACTTAACATTTCACTCCGATTTTCAACTCAAGTTCGGTGAAGACTTAGTTGTGGTCAATGACCAAATTACCCTATTATTTGTGAAAACTACCGATGGATGGAAAATGGTTCATGAACACCATTCTCCTTTAAAATAGCTGAAATACTACTTTCCCCATTTATTCTTTAAAGTTATTATTACACTTAAGTTCAGAGTGTTGTAACGACAACTATAAACTTAATAAATAGATTATTATGAAAACAAAATTGACAATAACAGTACTTATGATACTTTGTGTTTTAACTATTGGGTGTTCAGAAGATGATGATGCTGTAATAGAGATTCCTATAGATTTAGTAAACGAAGAGTTTTTAGATGAACAACAAGAAGTTATGGAAACCTTTGGCGCCATTGCTCAAAGTATTAAAGATGGAGATATGGACAAGCTAATTTCTTTTCATGCTTACAGCCCGAAGTTTACAGAGTTCAAAAATGGGGCACCACGTAATGGCGATGTTGCGAATGAAGAGCATGAACGAACTGTTTTTGGTTCGGTAACTGAAGTGATTAAATTCGATGCCAAAGATTTACAAATTGCCGTTTATGGCGACGTGGCCAATTTAACCTTTCACTCTGATTTTGAATTGAAATTTGGTCAAGACTTAGTTGTTGTCAATGACCAAATTACCTTGTTGTTTGTAAATACCGATGACGGATGGAAAATGGTTCATGAACATCATTCTCCATTGAATTAAGCCGATAGTTAAATTTGACTATCTAGTTTTTTTAAAGCATTGTTTGATGTTTGCCAGAGTTGAATCTAAATAGGTTTGGCTCTGGATTTTTTTAATTATGAATCTTGTTTTCATATTAAACAATAGAACTTAATTTTTCAAAACCTTTGCAAGCATATCTGATTCTAAGTTATTTACCTTAAATATAACTAGTTGATGATTCTTCTCACTTAAATTAATATAGTCATCGGAGGGCAGGATGAGAAGAAACCAATCTTTAGGTCTTTAATAACATTCTATCTAGAAATGACTCATAAAAGGATATCAAAAACCTATGTAGGGTCTTCTGTATCTTTTAATATAGCTTTGTGTCGTATATTTTCCTTGTCTTTAACTTCATAGGGAATTTTCTTCAATACATGCTCTAAAGCCGCAATTCTAGCAGATGTTTTCCTGTTCGCTTTAATAATTTTCCAAGGCACATATTTTTGAGTGTTCTTAAACATCAACTCTTTATATGATGTATATTCATCCCATAACGCTAAAGCCTTTTTGTCCACATCGCTATATTTCCATTTTTTAAGTGGACTCGATGTGATATCCTTAAAGCGACGCTCTTGTTCATTTTTAGAAATAGAAAAGTAAAGTTTCACTAACAGAATATCAGAGAGTAACATCATGCGTTCCACTTCATTTACCGAATCCATAAAATTTAGATACTGTTTTTTTGTACAAAAATCATTTACAGGTTCAACCACAGCACGGTTATACCAACTTCTGTCAAAAAATACGATTTCACCTTCTCGGGGAAAACGATTAATGTACCGCTGAAAATACCATTGTCCTTCTTCTATCTCATCTGGTTTTGGCAGTGCGACTACCCGTACTTCCCTCGGTGGTAAATGTTCTGTAAAACGCCTAATGGCGCCACCTTTTCCAGCAGCATCACGACCTTCAAAAATAATAACCACCTTTTTTTTGTTTTTGACGACCCATTGTTGCAAGACTAATAATTCTTCCTGTAGTTTACCCAAGCGTTTGTCATACTTCAGTGTCTGTATGGCTTTTTTGCCATCTAAGGACGATTGTCCCAATAAGGCTAACAATCCCTTCTTAGAATTGATTGAAAGCAGTTCTTTGTTTTTCAAAGGCTCTTTTACTTTGCTCATTTGTTAATCGTTTTGCTTAAAATAGTTAGGCCTATATTTTTATCTGTTGTCTAAAAAACCGATGAACAATATTAGGGTCGGGTAGTAGGTCTGGGCAATTAGAACCTTTTCCTTCGTAATCAAATTGAGATAGAACAAATTTGATGCTTTCTATACGGGCCAATCTTTTATCATTGCTTTTTACAATAATCCAAGGACAGAATGCGTGGTGGGTACGAGCAAACATTTGATTTTTATAATAAGTATAGTCTTCCCAAAGGTCCTGACCTTTTTGATCTACCGGACTGAATTTCCATTTCTTCAAAGGATTCCCCAGTCGATTATCGAATCTTGTTTTCTGTTCGTCAATAGTAACAGAAAACCAAAATTTAATAATCTTGGTGTCAGATTCATAGAGCATATGCTCAAACTCCGGCACCTGTGCCATAAAGCGTTCATATTGTTCTGGTGTACAAAAATCCATGACAGGTTCTACAACGGCGCGGTTGTACCAACTACGGTCAAAAAATACGATTTCACCCGCATTTGGAAGTTCTTTAATGTACCGATTAAAATACCATTGTTTCCGTTCGATTTCTGTAGGTTTATTTAGAGCAACAATACGCATCGCACGCGGATTCAAATGCTCTGCAAAACGGCGTATAGTTCCCCCTTTACCAGAAGCATCTCGACCTTCAAAGACGATGGCTATTTTCTTCTCCTCTTTTTGAACCCATTTTTGAAAATCTACGAGTTCAGCTTGTAGTTGTAATAGAAGTTTTTCATAATAATATTTATCTAATACGTCTTTATAGAGAGGCACATCATTTTTAGATTGTTCGAGATATTCTAACAAATGTGCCTTGGTTTTTAGTTTGGCAAGTAATGTACTATCAATCATTGGCTTTTATTAAGTTATGAAAATAAGGAAGAAACCTAAGTAAAATGATGACAATTGACATTTAATTACTTTATAAAATGGTGCTCAACTATATTGCACGTTAAACTACATAGTACTTCGAACTGAATATTTTAGGTACCCAATAAAATATCCTGATTGATTTATATGTTCAAAATTAAAATATTCTTATGCCATTTTAATATGAATAATGGTGCTTACATACACATCCATTGGTGTCATTACACTTCACTTTCTTTCAATTTTTATATTTAATAGTTTCTTTAAAACTTTCAAAATTCAATTAATAGAAAATGAAAAATCAAATACAATGAAAAACAAAATAGAAGGTAAAATAGCAGCAATTACAAGAGGAAGTAGTAGATTAGAAGAAGCTACAGTACGTTATTTAGCAGGAAAAAACGCAAAAGTAGTTTTAGGCGCTAATAAGTTATTATAGTAACATTATCAGAATTCAAAAAACACAAATCAGTTCATTTTATAAACCTTGCTTCTATTTCCGGATTAAAAGTAGGTCCAGATGGAGCGGTGTATAACGGAACTAAATTTTCTGTGACAGCTATACGTGAAGGATTATGACAAGAAGTTGGTAAGGACATTAGAACAAATTAATAATAAAAGGGTAAATCTCTTGACTAATTATTCTTTATTCGAACGTTCAAATTTATACGTTATACCAAAATTAATCCCAAACGAAGAATACGGTACTTTCTGAGATAACTCTTTAGAAGTATCTGTATTGGTATTCGATAGATTGTCAACATACGTTGTTTTACTGTTTATTCCTTCAGGCAAATTGTCTATGGTATACAATCCATTTACGGCAACAGTACCATCAGGAAGTTTAACATCGGTATGGAATTCTGAAATTTCGGAGTCTTTTCTCTTTAAACTGATTCCGTAATATTCAGCTTCAGCGAAAACACTAAAATTAGAATCTAAGTCATACTTATACCCAAGGGCACCAACGAAGCCTAAAGGAAATTGTCCGTGAAAATCCTCCTTGTAATTAGTCTCAGAATAGGAACCATTTGGCACACCAAAAGCTTCAGCTTCGGTTTCCGAGAAGACAGATTTTTGATAAATGACACCTTCCGTTTTTCCTCCTAATTTAAGTAACGCACCAAAACGACCATAAATATTATTAGTGAACTTGTATACCACAGAAGCTGAAGCTCCGAAAGCGCGGGCTCTAGCAACTGCCTCTACTTCTGTACTTGGTAAATTCACTACAGATATGTCTTGATCTGTACCTCGTAAGTAACCAATACCTAAATCTACACCAAACGACTCGTCAAAGAAGTACGTTCCTCTTATTTGAAAATTAACGCCTTCACCATAACTTCCATAAGAATTTTCAGTTTCAGACACGTTTACTCTTTCCCCTAATTTCATTGTGGCACTGCCTAATGCATATCCAGAACTCACTGAAACTTGCATCTGCCCATAAGTTATTGAGCTAATTAGAACAGCTGTAATTACTACTAATATTTGTTTCATAATTATCGATTTAAAATTTTGGAAAACGATTAAATATTTTAATTCTATGCGGCGATTCTTAGAAACATTTTTCGCTAATAACCAGAACATTATTTCTTCCTAGCAAAGCATTTCTTTGCCCGTTCATCGCCAATTTAAATTGGCATATCAAAGTTAATTTTTTAAAGAAATTTCTTGTAACTACGGATGCGTTTTAACACTCTAATTGAGCTTTCTCATAAATAAAGTCTTCTAGACTACTAATTAGTTGTTTCAATACACAAAAAATAGGAGGGAAGTGTAATTTATTAAGAATTACAAAGCGTAATATAGTACACACTATGACATTGTTATGATACACAAAGTTAGCGAACTCTCAAAGGTTTAACGCTTATAAATAATAGTGTGTAAATAAGCAACAGTACTAAGTACCAGGTATTAAACACTAAATCTAGATAATCTATTCTTCCTTTTGAAAAGCTCAAAATCATTAAAACTTGTGCTCCATACGGTAAAAAACCTTGAGAAATACACGCAAAAATGTCTAAGATGGAAGCTGTCTTTTTATTATCTAAATGATACTCATCATTTATAGTTTTAGCAATTGGTCCGGCAATAATAATGGATACGGTATTATTTGCAATGGCCATATTAATTGTACTCACTAATGTCGCAATACCAAACTGCGCTGTTTTCTCGTTTCTGATAAGCTTTTTTATCTTGACTAAGATAAAATCAATTCCACCATTCCTTTCGACTAAAGCTGCTAACCCACCTGTAAGTAAAGACAATAGGAATATTTCTGTCATGTTTGTAAAACCGATGTAGGCAATTTTGGTAGATTCTATTAGGGTGAAATCACCGTAAACAATTCCTAAAAGACCAGCAGAAATAGAACCTAAAAGAAGAGTAACAAAAACATTTACTCCCATAATTGACAAGATGATAACCAAAACATACGGCATAATTTTTATAATAGAATAGGTATAGACTACTGTTTCTGTTTCGACGGACTTCAATCCCAAACCTTGAAAGATTAATATGGCAATAGTAAATAGGGCAGCAGGTACGGCAATTTTAATATTCTGCTTGAACTTATCACTCATTTTACAACCCAGAGATTGGGTTGCAGCAATAGTAGTATCTGAAATAACCGATAAATTATCTCCGAACATACTGCCACCCAATAAGGAACCACATAAGATGGCCAGATCTGCACTGCTTTCATCTGCAAATCCGACAACAATAGGAGCTAACGCGACGATTGCACCAACCGAAGTTCCTGTAGAAACAGATAAAAAGCCGGCAATAATAAAGATACCAACATAAATATATTGAATGGCAATATAATCTAAACCAAGATTTACAATCGAATCTACACTACCAGTTTCATTCGTAATTGCCGCAAATGCGCCAGCTAGTAAATAAATTAAGCACATGGTCAATATTTTATCATCACCACAGCCTTTTAATAAGGTATTTATTTTTGATGTAATAGATTGTTTAAATAGAATAAATGCGACTATAATGCCTACTATAACCGCAATAGGTGCAGGTAACGCATAGAAATCGTTTTGATAAATACCAACACCTAAAAACGTAAATACGAATGCAAATAAGGGAATTAAAGCTGAAAATTTTGGGGTAATATTTTTAGTACTTGCCATTTCTTTTTCTTCATTTCAAAAAGGAAATAGTTGCAAAAAAATAGAAATATGAATTAACATTTGTTCCAATTAATTGGCTTATCTATTTAGCACCTTGCTCGTTATTGCAGGTTGCTATCTCCTTTTTTGAGATTCTTGATAATTATTTTAAGGCGGCAAAAATAGTGTATAAAACCATCTACTTTTCTTAAAAAAAGTTAATTTCTACATCTTATGTAAGATCAAGTTATGTAGTGCACAAGAAATAAAGATTGAAATCTTATTATTGTATTCACACTAAATAGAAGCAGCTAATCTACTGGCTTGATTTATGGCGCGTTTTGCATCTAATTCGGCGGCAACATCTGCACCACCAACGACATGCACTTTTATACCCTTTGCTTCTAATGGTGCTACTAAAGTGGCAAATGGTACCTGACCTGCACAAATGATTACCGTATCTACGACCAAAACTTTCTGTTCTTCATCTTGAACATAATGTAACCCTTCATCATCAATTTTTGTGTACTGCACATTATTTATAAACTGTACTTTTTTCTTTTTTAATGAAGACCGATGAATCCAACCGGTAGTTTTACCTAGTTTTCCACCGAATTTTCCTTTGCTACGCTTGAACATAAATATTTCCCGTGGAGATGGATGAACTTCTGCTTTTACGCCTTCAATGCCACTTCGTGCCTCCAATGTTTTATCAATTCCCCATTCTTTTAGCCACGCGTCAATTTGCAATGAAGTGCTTTCACCTTCGTGCGCTATGTATTCTGAAACATCAAAACCAATACCTCCAGCACCAATAACGGCAACGCGTTTACCTACTGGTTTTTTCAACTTTAAAACATCAATATAGTTAAGTACTTTCGCATGTTCAATCCCTTCAATCTTGGGTTTGCGCGGTACGATTCCTGTTGCAATTATAACTTCGTCAAAATGTCCATTTTTTAAATCTTCGGCGGTAACTCGCGTATTTAGTTTTACAGTTACCTTATGTAATTCTAGTTGTTTATTAAAATAGCGAATGGTTTCGTAGAATTCTTCTTTCCCCGGTATTTGCTTTGCCATATTAAATTGGCCACCTGTTTCTTTATCCGCATCAAAAAGTGTGACGTCATGCCCGCGTTGTGCTGCAACGATTGAGGCGGCTAAACCTGCGGGACCAGCGCCTACAACAGCAATTTTTTTCTTTGTTGCCGTCGGAAGATAATTTAGCTCCGTTTCATGACATGCTCTCGGATTCACCAAACAACTGGCTACTTTTCGTGCAAAAACATGGTCTAAACATGCTTGATTGCAAGCAATACAGGTATTTATTTCGTCCGATTTGTTTACTGCAGCTTTATTGACCCATTCTGGATCTGCTAAAAATGGTCGTGCCATCGAAATCATATCTGCATGACCCTCTGCCAATACCTTTTCGGCAGTTTCGGGCATATTTATCCTGTTTGAAGTTACTAAGGGAATCGAAAGTTCTTCTTTCATTTTTTTTGTCACCCAAGTAAATGCTGCTCTTGGTACTGATGTTGCAATGGTGGGTATGCGTGATTCGTGCCAACCAATTCCTGTATTTATAATAGTGGCACCCGCTTTTTCAATCTCTTTACCTAAGGCTACAATTTCTTGCCAAGAGCTTCCTTTCTCTACTAAATCTAACATCGATAACCGATAGATGATGATAAAATCGGTTCCAACGACTTCACGCGTTTTTTGCACTAATGCTATAGGTAAACGCATTCTGTTTTCATAGCTACCACCATAATTATCGGTCCGTTTATTGGTCCTTTCTGCAATAAATTCATTGATTAGATACCCTTCAGAACCCATGATTTCTACACCATCATAACCCGCTAATTTTGCAAGTTTCGCAGAATTTACAAAGTCACGAATCGTACGTTTTATGCCCGACTGTTTTAGCTTAAAAGGTTTGAAAGGAGAAATTGGTGATTTTATAGACGAAGGAGCAACCGCAAAAGGATGATACCCGTAACGACCTGAATGTAAAATCTGCATACATATTTTACCATCTTCTTTATGCACCGCATCGGTAATTATTTTATGATGTCGTGCATGTTTTTTTGTGCTCATTCGTGCAGAAAAAGGTCCCGTCCAACCCTGTACATTAGGTGCAATACCACCGGTTATTATTAAACCTACACCACCTTTTGCTCGTTCTGCATAATAGGTAGCAATTTTATCGACCCCATCTTTTTCTTCTTCTAATCCGGTATGCATCGAACCCATTACGATTCTATTCTTAAGAGTTGTAAATCCTAAATCTAAGGGTTCGAAAATATGGGTATACTTGGTCATTGATCTGTACGTTTTATTAATTTTTGTTATGCATGCATAACAATTGGTAAGGTACGTTTTTTTTAGACTGAAAAAAGGCAACATATCCGCATTTGGATATTGAAACCCTTACAATAGTTATTGTTGATACAAATTTTGTGCGATAAGAATTTAAGCAAGTAAGGCAAAGGTCGCTAGGGAAATAAAAATGTTATAATGAACTATAAGAATTAGAATTCTTTGATGAGGGTTTAAGGTAGGAGGAAGTACAATACACTTCAATTTCAAAAAATAATTTAATCTCATGTTAACGATACCAAAAATAGATAGACTAACTTAAAAGCACTTAGTATTTTTTTGAGAATATTTCTTTTACATAACTAATTTTCAAATACTTATAATGTCTCACTAACACCCTATAAACTAAAAAAATGAAAAGTAAAACTAGTGTATTCTTTCTGTTCGTATGTATATTATTTCAATCAAGCATAGCTCAAAATTCATCCCTTAAAATTGAAGACTATACTAAGGGTGAAATTGAAATTAAGGCTATTCCCTTCGGATATGATGATCCTGTCTTTGCGGGTAAAATAACAGCTAACGGAACCATTAATTTCAACTGGTCAGCAATTAATTTAAGCAAAATCGAAGGAAGTGATAACTATGTATCAACCATTCAGGAGTTAACAGGTGGTACTTTTTGTAAAGACGCTAGCGCAACGATAACCAATGAAAATATAAAAACCATACTTGTTGAAACACTTTTTTTATACAAATATGGCCAACAGGTAGGTGCCTTAATACCCTCTACACAAAAAGGTCAAGAACATAATGATAAGGAGTTGGGTAGTACAATATATTGGGTCTATAGCGATGGTGAGACAACTGCGAAGGCAAATTGCAGTAAAGGGGTTGAATGGGAAGACGTGTATAATTTCAATGAAACTACAGCCTATAATTTTCAATTAAAAAAAGGATGGAATATGATTCTAAACACCTTACTAGAAAAAGAAGATTGGGTAGATGGAACAGAAAAAGGAAGTTTACCAAAATCAATCACCAAAACATCGATAACAGAAATACCCGATACCATTCATTGGCAATTAAAATATTGGGCAAATGATGAACTTTTAGAAATAGAACATCAATTGGCGATGTTAACGCCAATAAAAAATGAAGTCTACGAAAATTGGGTGCCAAAAAATTTAGGAGAATTAAAACGAACTAGTTATGAAATTGGGAAAACTATAGAGCGTATGCCTAACACCAATAATGTATCACTTGTTTTTGAAAAAGGTGCTAAACTAATAGATATTACTATAGTCGATTGTGCTAATAGTCAAGAAGCGGCAAATACGTTTACCTCAATGAAAGATATGGCAAGCAGAGATTGGAATGATAAAACCAATACAGGATATAGAAGTGCCTCAAAAATGGATGATACACGGGTAATCGTAGATTATAATGAGATGGAAGCTAAAACAGTAGTCACCTATAATACTAATAATCGGTTTTTAGTGAAAGCAGATGCTACCAATATAACACCAAAAGAACTGTGGGCGTATTTAAAAACATTACATCTTGAGACGTTAGTTGAAGAGTAGTTAGATTTTAAAATATACTAAATGGTATTTTTATTTTTAAAAACGTTCTTATACCTAGTACCAAATACACTTTGCTCAAATCAACGTTAGGAATTAAGTGTTTATACTTTTATATTTATCTATCTATACTCAGGGTTTTCAAAATTCCATCGAGTTCCGTCATCCCATTTTTTCCTTGAATTTCCGTAAGCTGGGTATCCACCATTATCTTTTAACATTTTAGCTAAATGCATTACGTTATAAGTCATGAATGTTGTATTACGGTTTGTAAATTCTGAATCAAAACCTACAGGCGGATTTTTACTTTCCCCTTTCCATTCAGTATCACCATAACTAGGTCCGGGCCCTACTTTTCCAATCCAACCAGCATCGGCTTGTGGGGGTATACTGTACCCCAAATGCTGAAGCGCATATAAAATGCCCATAGCACAATGCTTTACACCATCTTCATTACCAGTAACAATACATCCACCAGCTTTGCCATAATAGACATATTGGCCTTTATCATTCTGGTATCCGCTCATGGCATATAAACGCTCAATCAATTTGGAAGCAACAGATGAACGCTCGCCTAACCAAATAGGAGTACCTATTATAAGAATATCGGCAGCCATTATCTTTTCGTAAATCGCAGGCCAATCATCTTTATCATACCCTTCTTTAGTCATATCGGGTTGCACACCTACAGGAATGTCGTAATCTGTTAAGCGTATTGCCTCAACACTTACGCCTTCAGATTTCATAATTTCCATTGATACACCCATTAGGTTACGCGTGTGACTTTTTGATGGAGATTTTTTTAAGGTACAATTGACAAATATCGCTTTCAAAGTACTGAAGTCTATTTTTTTCATGATTTTTGTATACGATTATTACTGTATATATTTGTTTGAACGCTTAGTATTTTATAAAAGTCACACCATAAATTGATCCAATCAGTGGGTTAACGGTAAGTGTTTTACCTTTATAAACCAGCTACTATTTTCCAATTACTTTAGCTGTCACCACACCGAAAACGATATGACCAATAAGCATGGCCAATAATCGCATTGGCATAGAACCGTCCATCGGTGGCATTTCGAAAATCATACCCATAATTTTCATTCCTATTTGGGCGGCAATCAAAGCAACGATACCAAAGGCGATACCTTTTAACCATATATTGGGGATATTCACATTAGGTGCAAAAACATAGCCGTAGCCCAAAGCAAAGAGAATCCCTATCATAAAATGCATAATCCAACCTATTGCGATAGAAACATCCATCGCACCTGATAGTAATTTCCAAGGAGCCATTTCGGGCATACCCATTTGGGGAGCTACCATCATTATGAGGGTCATAATTATTGTTCCCAAAACTCCTGCTAATACATACTTTGTAATCTGATTGTTCATGATGCTTGTGGTTTTAAGTATTGAAATCGATGTTTTAATACCTCGAAAGTATATTTTTAGATTGTGTTTTTACAAAAAAGTATTATGATTTGAAAATATAATCTCTTAGGGTGCAAGCTATTGGAAGTATACCCTAATTATTGCCCCATTCAATATAATTATTGCCGTAGATGTCTAATTCTAATTTTTAGAATAGAGAACAGGACCTTAAAAGAAATGGATTTGGAAACCAGGGTAGAAGATTTCAGAAACACTTTTAAAAAATAATAGGCAAGTACTGAATCCTAATTACACCAATTCAATGCGAGATCTATACCATTTTTTAATATTTTCAAGAAGCTCTTTCAGAGAGTTTCCTTGGGCTTTATAATATAGTTTAGTCTTTATCTTTAATTATATAAGTTGCACATCATGATGACAAAGAAAGATATGTTCTAAGGCATATTTTATCATATGATACGATACAGTTACATATATAATCTAGCTTAGGACAATACAAATTAGTGGTTACGTAGCGTGATTATTTTTTTAACCCAGGTGAAGTGCAGCCGTAATAGCTGCGCATTCTAAATAATTTAATTTGTCTTTTGTGTGACAATGTTCAAGAATTAGATACTAATAGCGTAAACAAAACATTTATATCATGATGAATAAAATATCTAAAGAACAAAAAATTCAGAAAATCCTTATTAAATTTTACAAATGTGAACTGCGTACTTTTAAGCGTATACTTGGTCTAAAGTAAGCGTGTTATAGTATTCCAATTTATCGTTTTTCGAAATCATTCAACTTGAAACAAGGGAGTAATTTTGTTACCTTTGAGTTGTGCTAGTCCTGTTGAAAGCACAGCGCTAAGCAGCTACAAGGTTTAGTCAAACCGATTTAAATAAAC
Source organism: uncultured Maribacter sp. (assembly GCF_963977385.1). GTDB lineage: Bacteria > Bacteroidota > Bacteroidia > Flavobacteriales > Flavobacteriaceae > Maribacter. Next base: position 132,690 of record NZ_CAXBOU010000002.1, read on the forward strand.
GTGAATACAAGCTTAAGAAATGAGGCACATCCCATTAAAAATGTTGCTAAAGAAGTCTATTACGTACTCCGCATTTATAGTTTTAATGCTATTGGGTTGTACGTCCACCAAACAAAATAAACAGAACACAAACGTTTCGAATGCTGGTCAAAATGCTACACAAGCGCATAGCAGTACAGGTAAAACAGTAACTGTTATTCGAAGTTATGGCTTTGATGATCATTCATATATTAATATAAGACCAGCACTAACCACAGCAATGCCGTCTAATGCTAAAGATTCATTGGTACAAAGCGATACTGGTACAGGTGAAAACGAAAGTGTTTTAGAGTCTAGTGTAGATAGTAAGAGTCCGGTAGCCGATAAGATAGTAGAAAACTATCTAAACAGCGAAATTAAAGAGCCGGGCGGTCATTGCCTTTCGGTAAGTAAAGGTCGTTTTGAAAAGGCGTATAAAGAAGTTCACGGTCATTTGCCTTATCAAGATTTACCGAATAGCATGGCCACCAAATTATATACCCCCAAACAGGTGTTTAATTTACTTTATGCTACCGCCTCAGATACAGACGAAGGATGGCGAAGTCTTCCTGTAGAATATAGGGGTAAGGGCAATGCTGGTGCTATTGCTTATGCCGGTATGGGTACCTTGGTTGATTCAACAGGTATTTGGAACGGACAATTAAATCCCGGAGCACTCATGCAAGTTTGGCGTTATAAAGAAGATTATAAACAGGTAGTACAAGGTGCAAATGTCAAAAAACTAGATCCGTACGGACATTCATTTATCTTTATAGGCTATGTACGCGATGAAAATGAAACTATTACTGGACTAAAAATAGCCGATCAAGGTTTTCAAAGTTATAGACCATTGGTCCCAAGAGATTATGATGTTTGGTGGGCAGTGAACCTTAGTATTTAAGGGGCAAGTATAAAGTATAATAAAACTTTAACTTTTCTAATGTAATTTACTCATAACTAATACGTTCCAAATAAAGAGTCCGATTCCTAAATCAATAAAAACCTATGTTATTTTTTTCGCTATTACTTTCTTTAGGCTTTATTAACGAAATTCCACCCAAAACAGACAAGGTGGATACCTATCGCATTGCTACCGAAAGACCTTTGCCTTTAACGGAAATAAGGAATTTTAAGGAAGGGGTAACGGTTGCGTTTAATACATCTTCAGATAGTCTTGTTGATTCTTATGCCAGCACCAAAGAAAATGCAGGTCAACTTCGTTTGCGTTTAAAAGAAGGCCTTCGGTTAGGCACTATTTCTTTTGACAACATTAAAACAGCTTTTGCCAATCAATTAGTAGATAAGATTATACCGCACTGGTACGGCACTCCCTGGAGTTTTGGCGGTCATACAGCGATACCAAATGAAGGTAAAATCGCATGTGGTTACTTTATATCAACAACTTTGCGCGATATGGGTGTAAATATCAACCGGTATAAGTTGGCTCAAAAATCACCTATTGATGAGGCTAAAATGATTAGTTGTGGCTCGGAAATCAACAAGGTTGAACAGGATGATCCAGAAAAAGCCTTTGAAGAGATTGATACCTTAACCCAAGAAGGACTCTATTTTATAGGTTTTGATGAAGGTCATGTGGGCTATCTTTTAAAACGTGAAGGCGAACTATTCCTAATCCATTCCAATTATCTTAATCCAGTGTCCGTTTGTATGGAAACACTTAAAGAATCACGCGTTTTTAAGCGTTTCACTAAATTTCATCTTGTAGCTATTTCACATAACGATACTCTTTTGCAGCGTTGGTTAGACAATGGTACTGTGCTGTAAAGGATAGTAGAAAATCAAGACACTTCTTTTTAAAATTGATTTCATAATGTTCATCTGTATAATTTAAACTAGAGATAGTTATAGGTCATATTTTAGAATGTATAATTGAACAAGAGGTTGAGTTTACCACTCTTTTATTCTTCACCCATATTAAAAAAAGTGCGCTTTAAAAAGGTTTTTGTTTGAAGAAAAAATATTCCGGTAATGTTTCCTTATTTTGATATTTAGAGGAAATGAGGCATGTTACGCATTTAAAAAACCAAATTTAATTAAGAGACTAGGAGATTGTGCTAGAATTTTTCTAATCGCATATTTTCAGGAGAAGGTGTCGTCAATATTTATGGTTGCATAAGTACGATTACTCCAAAGTCATTTGAAACAACATACTGTTTATGTGTGCGTTATGAATATGGAACCCTCTGGGTGGATAGCATTTTATACGCCTATTTTATTAAAACTTCGCATCATGAAAAAAGGAATTTATTTTTTTATAATCCTAACAACATGCCTAAACCTTATACATGCCCAAAGTGTTGAAGAACTGCCACTATTCGATATATCGCAATTAACCTATGAAGGTGCTTTCCGTATAGCGGCAAGTGAGAATGGTGTATCTGACATAAACTATTCAGAAGGTCCCATTGCCTACAATTATGATAATAACTCACTATTTATAGTCGGACATGCCCACCAACAGGCCATTGCGGAATATGCTATTCCTGAAATCGTAAAAAGTGAAGTGCTGTCTGAATTGAATATGGTCGCTGACCCTATACAGGTTTTTAGCCAAGTACTATCCAAAACTACGGATGGGAATCCAGAAGGTATCGATAGGGTGGGAGGCCTTTATTATATAAATCATGGCGGACAAGGTAAATTGATTGTCAACGGTTATGAGTATTATGATGCTCCTGGCGATAACACGGTTTCGACACTTATTGTAAATGACGCGAATGCTATAGAAAACTCCCAAGTAACCGGTTATTTTAGTTTTGAAGGAGGTGCCGGACATACTTCTGGTTGGATATCTCCAATTCCTGAAGCTTGGCAAGAAATTTTGGAAGGTTCACATATTACCGGTCAGTCTAGCGGTATACCAATTATTTCGCGGTTAAGTGTCGGCCCTTCTGCCTTTTCCTTTGAAATGAACGCTGCGCTCAATGCCGAAAATTCAATACGAACAAACACCTTGTTAGATTTTAGTTTATCAACCCCTTTACACGAAGATCTTAGTAATGATTCAAAAACAAATGATCTCTGGACACATCTTTCGAGAGCAACCTATGGTTTTATCGTGCCAGGTACAAGAACATACCTGACCCTGGGCCAAAGTGGCGGGCACGAAAGTGGTATTTGTTATAAATGTACTCAAGATAATGGCAACTTATGCGGTGGCTATTGTACTCCTCAGGCCAATGACAATTACCAATACTACTGGCTTTGGGACATGAATGATTTGGTTGCCGTAAAAAACGGTACCCTACCAGCACATGAAGTAAGACCATATGATTACGGAAATTTTGAAACACCGTTCCAGTCCAATGGTTCAAAAAGTATTGGTGGTGCCAGTTTCGATGCCAGCACTGGAAATCTTTACGTATCCGTTAAAAAAGGGGATACCGAACAAGGTACCTATGCAAGACCTCCTGTAATTGTTATTTATAATATCAATGGTGACGTACTTACGGAAAATGAGCCTATAGCCGGTATCAATATTATAATATATCCCAACCCGACCTCTGATAAGCTTTATATTGAAGGAATAGTATCAAATTCAATCGTTCAAATCACTGATATGAGTGGAAAAAGCATCAAAATGGTGGAAACCGACGAAGCTACGCTCGAATTGGACATGAGTAATCTATCTACTGGCATGTATGTAATCTCAGTACAGATTATGGGTTCTGATGCGGTTTATATGGAAAAGATTGTTAAGCGTAATTAGAAAGGTTTCAAACATCTTATCTGACTAACAGTAGTAGGGCAGTGTAATGTGTGAGTCAGGAATGGAAACACTAAATCAGCATACTAATATTATGATAAAGATTCATTATGGTTATTGTTAATCATAAAAATAGATGATGCTCCTTATTCATTTAGACCGTTCTCAATATTTAATAATTGAAATATCTGTTCTGTATTCTTTATATAGATAACTCTTTTATCTACGGCAATAATCCCTTCATCCTTAAACTGTTTGAGGCTCCTTCCCAAACTTTCAGGTGAAGTGCCAATAATGTTTGCCAAATCTTCTCGTGTTAAATCAATACCGCTTTCTTTATCATGTTTTCTGAATCTATTTTTTAAAATGAGCAAATTAATAGCCAATCTTGCATTTAGATTTTTTTGAGCTAGCACAGCAATAATATTGGCAAGTACCCCGAACTCATGCCCTATATTTTTTATAAAAGTTCGTTGCAAAGCAGGAATATCAAGTAATAATTGAAAAAAAACATCTTTAGCTATGAAATTCACTTCCAGATCTTCCAAGGCTTCACAGGAATCTTGATAACGCTCTTCTCCAAATAACGCATGATATCCTAGTACATCACCTGTCGTGTAGATGTAAAAAATTTGTTCTACTCCAGAAAAACCGCGCTTAAATTTTTTTGCTTTCCCTTTCTTAATTTGAAAGATGCCGGTAGGTACTCCTTCTTCATAAAACAAGAGACCCCCTTTCTTAATAATCAAAGGCTCCATAGAATCACGTACTATCTTTTTTTCATCGGAAGTTAATGCTTCAAAAAGCTGGTCACTTTGAAAATCAAATTGGGAATAGAAATTTTTCATCAGTCAAATATATAATTAATATCGCATAAAAACATAACATATGTTATGTTTATAGATAACAATTATCGTATTTTTGTATTGAATCGAATGTACAATGAATTATGAATGAAAGTAAAATTAGTCTTGTTAACGGAAAGCTTCATGTTCCAAATAAACCAATAATTCCTTTTATTGAAGGTGACGGGACTGGTCCGGATATTTGGAAAGCCACTAAACTAGTAATCGATGCTGCTGTTACAAAAGCGTATGGTGATTACAGAGAAATTAAATGGAAAGAAGTATATGCAGGTGAGAAGGCTTTTGAGAAAACAGGAGAATGGTTACCTAAAGACACTATAAATAGTATTGAGAAATATCTTGTCGCTATTAAAGGTCCATTAACAACACCCATAGGTGGCGGTATGCGATCACTTAATGTGGCATTACGTCAACAACTCGATTTATATGCCTGTGTAAGACCCGTAAAATGGTATGAAGGCGTGCCTTCACCAGTAAAGCATCCTGAAAAAGTAGACATGGTTATTTTTAGGGAAAATACGGAAGATATTTATGCTGGAATAGAATGGTTAAACGGTACTCCCGAACTTGAAAAGATAAAAAACTTTCTAATCAATGAAATGGACGTTACTGCAATTCGGTTTCCTGATTCCGTGTCTATTGGAATTAAACCCGTTTCAAAAGAAGGAACAGAGCGTTTAATGAGAGCAGCCATTAAATATGCTATAGACCATAAAAAAGATTCGGTCACTATTGTACATAAAGGTAATATCATGAAATTTACCGAGGGTAAATTCAAAGAATGGAGTTATCAATTGGCTATAGATGAGTTTGGTGCGAAAGATTATGAGGGTGGTCCTTGGCAGGTTATTACTAAAAACGGACATCAAATAATCATCAAAGATGTTATCGCCGATGCATTTTTGCAACAAATTATTTTAAGACCTGAACAATACGATGTTATTGCAACATTGAACTTAAATGGCGATTATATTTCTGATGCTTTGGCTGCTATCGTAGGGGGAATAGGTATTGCACCAGGAGCAAATATTAATTACCAAACGGGTGTTTCTATATTTGAAGCAACACATGGTACAGCACCCAAATACAAAGATCTAGATAAAGTGAATCCTTCTTCCGAAATACTTTCTGGAGTTATGATGTTAGAATATTTAGGATGGCAAGAAGCAGCAGACCTTATCGTTAAAGGATTGAAAGGTGCCATTCAGAAGAAAACGGTAACCTATGATTTTGAACGGTTAATGAAAGAAGCCACACTACTTAAATGTTCAGAATTTGGAAAAGCTATTGTTAGCAATATGTAAACCCATCAGAACAAAAAGGTGTTCATTATCAATTAGAAGATAGTAGATGAAAAAGGGAACCAAACGCTACAGCATTTTAAAATTAAAGTGCCCCCGTTGTCAAATTGGAAATTTATTCAGTAATCAAGGACTATTTGTATTTACAGATATATTGAAAATGCCTGATAGATGCCCACATTGTAAGCAGAATTTTAAACTAGAACCAGGCTTTTACACCGCTGCCTTATGGATTAGCTATCCTATTGTACTACTAATTTTTATACCATTAATAATACTAGGGTTTTCTTTGAATAGCATAAGCGGTTTTTTTAAAATTATGTATCCCTTTATAATCCTCTTAAGTTTTATGCTTCAGATTCCGTTAATGCGTTTTGCAAGAGCTATTTTACTTAATATGACCATCGATTACTCAACAAAGTGGTAACTCATAATAAACGTGTAAACGCAATATTTTATATTATTAATTAGTAAACCAATGGGTAAAGAATTTATACCAAAATTATTTTCTCTTTTAAAACAGGGCATATCAAAAGAAACTTTAACAAAAGATATTCTTTCAGGATTAATAGTAGGAATTGTTGCTTTACCATTGGCCATCGCTTTTGCAATAGCTTCTGGCGTTTCACCTGAAAAAGGAATCTTGACCGCAATTATTGCAGGTATAATCATATCGACTTTTGGTGGTAGTCGGGTTCAAATTGGAGGACCCACAGGTGCTTTCATTATAATAGTTTATGGTATTGTTCAACAATATGGGGCAGATGGGTTAACCATCGCTACATTTATGGCTGGTTTTATCATTATCGGATTTGGAATGGCACGGCTTGGAAATTTATTAAAATACATTCCCTATTCGCTAATTGTGGGCTTTACAAGTGGTATTGCCCTCATTATTTTTTCAACTCAAATTAATGACTTTTTTGGACTACATATTACTAAAGTCCCTGCCGATTTTATAGATAAATGGTCAGTGTACTTTGCTAATTTTCACAAAGTCAATTGTTATGCTGTTGGTATTGCGGTGGCAACCATATTTATTACACTTTACTTTCAAAAACTAGTGAAAAAAATTCCAGGGTCTATTATAGCCATTCTAGTATCCACCGCAGTGGTATTGCTATTTGACATTCCTGTAGATACCATAGAAAGTAATTTTGGTACTATTCCAAATAAGTTAGGGCTTCCACACATTCCGAATGTAAATTTTGATACTATTAAAGCCCTTATTCAGCCCGCATTTGCTATTGCTATATTAGGAAGTATCGAATCGCTACTATCGGCTGTAGTTTCAGATTCAATGATTGGAGGTAAACACCGTTCAAATATGGAATTGGTAGCACAAGGGGCAGCAAACATCATGTCATCGCTCTTTGGTGGTATACCCGCTACAGGAGCCATCGCAAGAACTGCAACCAATGTAAAAAATGGCGGACGAACACCTATTGCCGGTATTGTTCATGCTTTGGTCTTATTGGCTATCATGCTATTATTTGCGCCGTATGCCAAATTAATACCTATGCCGTGTCTAGCAGGTATTTTAATCGTTGTTGCGTATCATATGAGTGAATGGAAACAATTCAGATCTATTCTAAAAGGCAATAGAATGGATATTATTATTTTATTGACCACCTTTTTTCTTACTGTTTTCTTTGATTTGGTAATTGCCATAGAAATTGGAATCGTATTATCTAGTTTTATTTTTATGAAAAGAATGAGTGAATCTGTCAATATTCAAGGCTTTTCATCTGAAAATGGCGATGGCGAGCATCTTTTTGATGAGGAATTATTAGATATACCTAAAGGAGTTATTTTATATGAAATTAATGGACCTCTATTTTTTGGAGCGGCAAGACAATTTCAGGAAACCATAACGAATACGCAATTTCAGCCTAAAGTTATTATTATAAGAATGCGCTATGTACCATTAATCGATGCTACAGGATATCAGAGCATTAAAGAAATAATTAAAACCTATAAGTCGCGAAAAATAAAAGTAATAATTTCAGGTATAGGAAAACCATTGCGGAAAGATTTTGAAAAAAATGAGATGTTCTTATGTATAGAAAGTCAATTTGTTGTTAAAGACATACACACGGCCATTAAAAGAGCCGAAGAAAATTTATAATAATACACTTAAAAATTAAAAAGCAGGAAGACTCTAAATTGAATTTTATAGTCTTCCTGTCTTATTTATCCATTATATTTTTTAAATAATACCGCGGCACAATGACCTCCAAATCCGAAATTATTGCTCAATGCATAATCAACTTTTTTGGTCAGTTTTCCCCCAAGGGTCACGTTCAAATCTGAAGAAATAGCGGTATCGATTATAGCTGTATTTATAGTTGGTGGAATCAAATCTGTATGTACCGATAAGCATGTCGCAATCGCTTCAATTGCGCCTGTACCGCCCAAAAGATGCCCTGTCATAGATTTTGTACCACTAACACTAATATTTTTCAAATTGTCTTTAAATAATGCTTCCATAGCTTTGGATTCCGATACATCTCCTGGACCTGTAGAAGTGGCGTGTGCATTGATATAATTTACCTGTTTTGGTAAAACACCACCTTCTCTAATTGCTTCTTTCATGGCAAGGTAAGCACCTTTCCCTTCCGGATGAGTATTGGTAATATGATAGGCATCTGCCGTTTCTCCGCCACCAATAATTTCAGCATATATTTTAGCATTTCGTTTTATCGCACTTTCTAGACTCTCTACAACCAATGCACCTGCACCTTCACCAAGCACAAAACCATCTCTAGAATTATCAAATGGTCTAGATGCCGTTTTATAATTTTCATTGTTAGTCGATAAAGCTTTCATTGCGTTAAACCCGCCAACTGCTGACTGAATTATAGGCGCTTCAGAACCACCTGAAATAATAATATCTGCTTTTCCCCATTTAATATAGTTAAATGCTTGAATTAGACCATTGGTAGAAGAGGAACAAGCAGTAACTGTACAAGTATTTACACCTCGTAAACCGTATTTAATTGATAGATAGCCAGCCAAACTATTTGCAATGATTTTGGTAATAAAAAATGGACTAAATCTTGGATTAAATTGGTTTTGACTGAATTCTATGATTTCTTTTTCTATTGTTTCAAAACCACCTATACCGCTAGAAAAAATAACCCCGATTCTATCGGTATCCAATCTATCAAAATTCAAACCAGCATCTCTAATAGCTTCATCGGCAGCTATAAGTCCATATTGATTAAATCGGTCCAATTTTCTGCTTTCCTTTCTATCGAAATAATTTAAAGCATCATAATTCTTTATTTCACAGGCAAAATCTGTTTTAAACTTTGTCGTATCAAAACGAGAAATTTTATCAGCTCCCGATACTCCATTTAGTAAATTATCCCAATAGTTTTCAACATCATTTCCTATAGGAGTTATAGCTCCTATACCCGTTATTACTACTCGTTTCATCTTAATTCTATTTTAATATAGTTTATTGAACGGTCATCTCAGCCTCCTGTTTGTAATGGCCATCTAAAAGTTTTGATCTGATGTCACTAAAAGCGGTAATGGTTCTTTTTACATCCTCTAATTTATGCTCTGCGGTTGGAATTAATCTTAAAATAATCATTCCTTTTGGTACCACAGGATATACTACCATGGAACAAAAAATTTGGTGATTTTCACGTAAATCACTTACCAATGCTGTAGCTTCCTCAATAGTTCCATTTAAATATATCGGAGTAATAGGCGAGTTTGTGTTGCCTATATCAAAACCTGCATCAGTTAATCCATTTTGTAAAGTTTCTGTGATTTTCCATAATCTTTCTCTTAATAGCGGTCGTGTACGCATCAATTCAAGTCGCTTTAAAGCTCCAAAAACCATGGGCATTGGTAATGCTTTTGCGAAGATTTGAGACCGCATATTATATTTGAAAAACATAATGGCTTCTTTGGTACTTGCGATGAAGGCTCCTATTCCTGCAAATGATTTTGCAAAGGTGCCAAAGTAAAAATCAATACCGTCTTGTATGCCCTGTTCTTCACCTGTCCCTGCCCCAGTTTTACCCATGCAGCCAATACCATGTGCATCATCGACTAATAATGAAAAGCTATATCTTTCTTTTAAAGAGACAATTTCTTTAAGTTTACCTTGATCACCACGCATACCAAAAACACCTTCGGTAATTACTAATATTGCTCCTTTGGTTTTTTGTGTTATTTTTTGAGCACGCCGTAATTGTTTTTCACAATCTTCAATATCATTATGCTTAAAAACAAAGCGTTGTCCCATATGTAATCGGGCTCCGTCAAGAATACAAGCGTGAGACTCCGCATCATAAACGATAACATCATTTCTATCGACCAAACTATCAATAATAGATACCATGCCTTGATAGCCATAGTTCAATAAAAAGGCATCCTCTTTAGATACATAATCTGCAATTTCGGTTTCAAATTGTTCATGGAGCTCTGTATTGCCGCTCATCATTCGTGCTCCCATTGGATATGCCAGCCCATAACGTCTTGTTCCTTCTCTATCGGCCGCTCTAACTTCAGGATGGTTTGCTAAGCCTAAATAGTTATTTAGGCTCCATACTAATTTCTCTTCACCATTGAACATCATTTTATTACTAATTTCTCCTTCAAGTCTTGGGTAAGCATAATACCCATGAGCATAGTGTGCATGCTCACCTAATGGTCCAAGTCGTGTTTGTAGTTTATCAAGTATATTCATGAATTATGTTTAAAATTAATTGGAATGTTCTTATTAGATTTTAAGTAGGTGGTTGATCATTCTTTTAGCTCATTTATCACAATAGTCCTATCATTGTTTTTAAGATTAAACATGCTATTTAGGTGCATAAAAAGTAAAGAAGGGAAATTTCATCGATTAAGATAAAATGCGTAGTCATTTAATAAAATCATAGATTTCAACGTTTCTTATTTTAAAATAGTAGTGATTGTTTCGATTTTTAATGAAGTCTAAAATTTATACGCTTAGCAATCAAAATTTCTTTTCCCAAAAATTGAGTTTACCATCGTAAGCTGTAAATTCTAAATCAAAGCCCTCTGGTATTTCTAACCATTCGCTCCAATATGTAACTAAACGTGTACCAATAGGTGTTTTTTTTAATTGATTTTCTACGTATTGAGAATACGAATAATATAATTTTTCTTCCAGAGGTATCGTAGTATCGATTGCTTGAAAACGTCCAATATTTTCATAAAAAGAATTATAAAAATAAAATGAATTATACTTGGAAAAAGAAACTTGAGTAATATTGGAATGAATAAATTCTACATTTTTTATCTTATGTGTATTAGCTATTTTTTGAGATAACTTCACAAGTCTACTACGTTGCTCAACACCATAAAAACGGCCTTTTGTTGAAGTCGCTCCTATCAAACAAAATTTTCCTACCCCAGATCCAATATCCAAAACTTTGCATTTTGGTTTATCCACTAAATAGTCAGCAGCTAGTTTAGCAACTTCAACAGGTGTCCAATGGTGTTCAGAAAGCTTTTTGATGCTCAGCGAATAAAGGGTATTAAAAAGCTTATCCTCAATGCCTTTATTTAATTGTAAGTTTTTAAATATCATTGTGTTAACTTTCTATATTCTTGAAAATTCAATAAAGAAGCTGTCTCAATTTTTGCGGTTAAAATTGCAAACCAGTATTTGTATGGCGCAGTATTTATATATGCAATATGCTTCTGCAGATCTCTATTCTTCTCTATAATTTCACAATCGAACGGAGCAATTAAATGAAAAGTAATATTGGTTCCATACACGATACCCCACGTGGATCCATTTTTCAGTAAGCTTTCATTAATGCTTAGCTCAATTAAATCGATTACGCCTATTTCCTTTTGTCCAAAATCAGTTATTCCTACACAAAAGTCATATAGCCCTATTTTCTGTAACCATAAATGTTGTTCGGTATAATAGATATTTTTAGGAACCTGCATCATATTAATGACTATATTTTTTTAACTATTTGTTCTATATCTAATTAATAGAACATAAACTTTTGCTTTTAATATAAGACTTCAAAACCTATGATACTGTATTTACTCGATAATCGAGATTTAAATGCGCAGAGGCTTGCCCCGAATTTTTAAAGTTACTTTCTTATAAATACCATATGGACTTGCCCCAAGGTTGTTTACTTATTTTCCCTTTGTGCTTTCGGACATGATGCATCGCTATATGTGCAGTAAACACAACAATCATTCGTATTATTTATTCCAAAGACGGTATGACAAAAAACACATTTATTATTAATATGCTTCCCTATCCTTGGCATCTTTTGCTTGTATTTAGAGCCGCAATTTGGGCAGCTCATCATAGCATCTGTTTTAATTTTCGGCATTCTTTTATACTAATTCATTTTTGTAAATATTTGCGGTAATCCAGTGCGGAATTTGTAGTTTACAAAAGATTGATACCATAGCTTAATTGTTGCGTACAAAAGTAGAATACTTAAAAACAAAACAGATTGATTGAAATCTTGGTAAAACTTGACCTAAATCAAATTTTAGACTAAAAAGTCAATTAAGATTTAAAATTGTAGCCCATTTATGATAGCGAAATTCACGTTCAATAGCCAAAATATTTTAAGCGAATTACCCTCGAATGATAGGGATTTTCTTAAAAATATAATGGTTGATAAAAAGTATCGAAAAAACCAGCCTATATTCACTGAAGGCACATTGCCATCGGGTATTTTTTACTTACAAAGTGGTAAAGTGAAAAAATATAAAATGGACAATGATGGGAGAGAACAGATTATATATATTTATAATGCTGGTGAATTCTTTGGTTATTCTTCAGTTTTAAGTGAAAGTACCTATGGCGATACAACGGTCACCATCGAAAACTCTATAATCTCATTTATAACCATAAAAGACTTTAATGAGATACTTAACGATTCTTCATCATTTTCACGTTTATTATTGAAAAGCTTAAGTCACGAATTTAGTGTGCTAGCAAATCTAATGGCGGTCTTGTCTCAACGTACGGTAAGGGAGCGAGTGGCTCTTAATTTGCTTATTCTACATGATAAGTATAAAGTTGATGATAGTGCAAAAACCTATATCATGCTTTCTCGATCCGATTTAGCAAATATGGCTGGCACTGTGGTTGAAACCTTGGCTCGTGTTCTTCATGATTTTAAACATGATAAACTTATTTCAACAGATGGCCGTAAAATTCAGTTACTAAATATTGAACGACTTACGCAAGTTGCAAATTTTTATTAACCCCTGTTAAAAGTAAATTTCTTTTGAATTTGATTTAGGCATAATAATTCTGCATTTTCATATTTTTACGCAGTATTCGGGGAAGATCGGGTGGTTTATAAAGTCAACTTCACACTTAGTACAACTATATTATAGACTCTTGATTGTTAATAGACTACGACCTTTAATATTAAATTCACAGCTGTCGACAGTATGCAATTCTGAAATATTTTTGATAACTATTCGCTATTTGATCTAATGTTGGGATTATAGAATATTTATGTTCAATAATGTTCCGTGTTATGTAACTAGAGCCTAAGAAAATTAAGACAAATCTGTTGACCGACAGTAGGAGGGTAATGACACTGAACCTTTAGTGAGATACATGAAATCTTTGCTATAAAATTACTAGCTATTAAAAAATGTCTTCTTGTCGGCCAGGTAAGTGTGCAAAATGAACATTAGTTAAATCATCAAGTACTTAATTGTAAATTTAACTTTCGAAAGTTCTTTCTATATTCCACAGGTTGCAGATTCTTTATTTGTACAAAAACTTTAGCAAAATAGGATGGGTTTTCGAACCCGCACTCCTGCATGATTTTTGAAGTGTTATCGTCAGTATCCTCTAATAGAATTGCAGCTCTATGTATTCTATAGTCCTTTAAGTATCCTATAAAAGATTCTCCAGTTAATTTTTTAAACATCCTGCAAAATGAATTTGTAGTCAAACCTATCTCACTCGCTATATCTTGGGTGCTAATTCGATTGTGAAAATTATCATTAATATAATCAAACACTTTTTTTATCTGCTTGTTCTGAGCATAGTGTTCCCCAAGGTTTTTTCCCAATAAACTTTGGGGCGTGTTCTCTTTAGATAGCCCAGCGAGTAAATTAAATATAGCTATTAATTGTTCTGCTGCATCCAATCGAGTTATACGCTTAAATAATGCAGCTTGGTTTTTCTTCGTTTGGTTATCAAATACCAAAACCTTCTTTGAACTTTCAAATAGTTTTAAAATACCCGAAAATTCTGGAAACATGCTAATACGATTCTTAACGAAAGTATCATCTAGATGTATAACCACTTCAAAATTATCATCATAAGTAGCATTTGAAAAACCAAAATGGGAATAGATGGGCCTATAAAAATAAGTGCGCCGTCAGTATATTTAACTTCCTTTCCTTGAACCTTAATAGTTCCTTTTCCGTTTTTCACATATACAATTTCATAACCATGGTGTAAATGCAATCCATTGTGCTCACATGGCTTGGCTTTATCAAACCGCTGTATGTGATACGAATTCTTTATCGGAAAATCAATATGCTCATAAGTGGCTTTCATCAACACAATATTAGTAACTATTTGTGAATAGATAGACATAAGGGAATAAATTGTGTTTATATCAGAATAAATCCTGATATCTTTTTGCTACGCATGCCCTTTTCTTTGCATATCAATTATGTCAACCCATTTTAATGAAATCTTTAAAACTTATTTTAACCAATTTAAAATACTTCGCACCTGTATGGGTGTTTGCCTCACTAAATATGGTAACAGGTACATGGGTACTCTATTTACCGTATATAAAGACCAAATTTGCACTAAATGATGGTCAAATCGGGTTAGCGCTCTTTTGCTTAGCATTAGGTATTTTAGTGGCTATACCTTTAGTTCCTATAATTACTAAAAAAATTGGGGTAGGTAAATCCACATTTTTGGGTATACTTATGTACGCCTTACTTTTTAATATACCTCTGCTAGTACCTAGTTTTACTTTGTTAGGTGTAAGCTTATTTTTTGCCGGTATTTTTTCGGGCTTTACTGATGTTGCCATGAATGCTTTAGTCGTTACCATTGAAAATAGAGACAAGACAAATTTCATGTCAGCAGCGCATGGTTTTTTTAGCCTGGGTGGTTTTCTGGGGGCAGGAATAGGCAGTATACTCATAGGCATAATCGCCACACCCTTTTGGCATATGTTAATCATATTTGGTTTTGTTGTATTCACTAATTTGTTGTTAGCTAAAAACTATTCTCATATAAAAGACGCCCCGATTGCATCAAAAGAAAAAATAGGGGGATTAAAAAAACTACGTCCATTAGTAGTGCTTGCTTTTGTTGCTTTTATAATTATGTGTAATGAAGGTGCCGTAGAACACTGGAGCAATCTATTTCTTTATGATATAGTAAAAGTTTCGGAGAGTGTTGCTGGTTTAGGTTTCATAGCTTTTTCGCTATGTATGACTTTAGGAAGATTTTTAGGGGATGGTGTTAGTCAAAAATACGGACCTATTAAAGTAATTATTTATGGATGCATAATCTCCTTAGGTTCTTATGTACTAATATTAACATCAACTTTATACGTTTCTGTGCTTGGTTTTGGCATATTGGGCTTAGGTCTTTCCGTAATCATTCCTGAGTTATTTAGATTAGCAGGTAGAACAAAAAACATACCTACATCAGTTTCGATTTCCTTTGTTTCAGGGGTAGGGTTTCTCGGCTTTCTAGTCGGACCAGTTATTATAGGTTTTATATCAAATATCTCTAGTCTTCTAATAGGTTATGTGTTTTTAGCAATTTTGATTGCCTGGTCGATTGCATTAACTTACTTTAAATTAAAACCCGCTTCCAAATCATGATAAAACCAGAAGTTTTATTTTTTAAAGATGATGGTATAACACCAAATAGCAAATTACCAGTAATCGTTTATAGAGATGTTTTGAAAAGTGTTGAAATGAAGTCTGGCACTTCAATAAGGGCTGTTTTTGAATCAAACAATTGGTCGAATAATTGGGCAGATATTATTATGACCAAAAACCATTACCATAGTACTACACATGAGGTAATTGGCATAAATAAAGGCCAAGTAAGTTTGAAAATTGGAGGAAAATATGGTAGTATTGTTTCAATAAAAACGGGTGATGTTATATTAATTCCAGCGGGCGTTGGTCATTACTCTCTTAGCAATGAAATTTTTTATGAAGCCATTGGCGGCTATCCGAATGGCGCAGAATGGGATATGATTTTTGATGAAAAAGACAAACATGTAGCCGCTGTGGAAAGAATTCGTCAAATTCCAATTCCAAAAAAAACCCGATTTTTGGCCTTAGTGGTTTACTTTTTAAATACTGGAAATAATTCAAGTTTGCTAAGGGTAATACATCATATGAAAATTTCGATATAGTTAAAATCATCATATTTTGTAACTAGGAATTCACTACAATTAGAAATAACAATGGTTTGTGAATTATATATACGATTAAGCATACAAGATCCAATTCATCCATAATATTTTACAGTTCGGTAATTCATAATTTACTTTTATTCCAATCTGAAATATACTTGTACTATAAATTAAAAACAATAGTAAAGAATAATGGAAACTACTAAACGAAAGACCAATAAAGGCAAACAAATTTTTAGGATAGTATTACTTGTTGGTACTTTTATCTCCTTATGGTTTGTGCCTTGGATTTTAGTAAAAGCATGGATAGTGCCATTACCAGATACTGTTCAGAAGCAAGTTGACCAATCCTTAAGTTATGGTTTTGATGGTGTCCTTGTATATGTAGATGAATCTGGCAAACCACCAGCATTCTATGGGGCTGGTTATCATAACCGAGAACTTAAAATTCCAGCCAATCCTAAAGCTTTATTCAAAATTGCAAGTATAACTAAGTTATATGAAGCTGTAGCGATAACTAAATTAGTACATGACAAGCGTTTGTCTTTAGATAGAACACTTGCGGATTACTTTCCAGAATTAAAAGGAAGAATTGAAAATGCTGAAAGTATCACTTTAAGAATGATGGTACAACATAGAAGTGGGATTCCTAATTTTACTAATACTCCAAATTTTTGGAATGATCCACCAGAATCAAGCGAAGCTGCTTTAGACCTCGTCCTTGATTTACCAGCAAACTTTAACCCGAATGAAGACTACGAATATTCAAACACCAACTATTTGTTGCTTCATATGCTTATTGAAAAGATTACAGAGCAACCTAATTTTCAGTTTATAAAAGAGGTCATATTAAATCCTCTTGGGCTTAAAAACACGTATGGTTCACTTAAGGACGTAAATATGGACGACTTAATGAGTGGTTATTATGTCGGATTTGAAGAGGATACAAAAACGACAGACTATGGTAATATGATTGCTACGGCTGAAGATGTTGGTATCTTTTTAAGAGCTTTAAACGATGGTTCTTTGCTTAATGAGAACGAAATGGAAATCTATGCGTCCATTTATGAGTTTAATCATGGTGGGTTGATTCCAGGTTACCAGAGTATGGCAGAATACCATAAAGATATTGATGCAGTTGTTGTTCAATTTATGAATACCACTGATTTTGATGGTTACCAATGGAATTTGCTGCAAATAACACATACCCGAATTGTTAAAATCTTACGTAAGGCAAAGTCTCAATAACAAACTATACATATAATTAATAAGTGTAACAATTGTATGAATATAACGTCTTAAAGACACATCATTCAATCAAAAAAAATCAGTATGACAATTTTAGTAGTAGGCGCAAGTGGAGCAACGGGTAGTCAATTAGTGGAGCAACTTCTAATTGAAAAACATTATGTAAAAGTAATTGTGCGGTCTCCTGAAAAGTTACCAGAATCATGGAAAACCAATACTAATATACAAATCATCTCTGCGAGTCTATTAGAGTTAAGTGATAACAAAATGAGTGAGATTGTAAGCGATTGTAATGTTATTGCTTCTTGCTTAGGTCATAATTTAACTTGGAAAGGTGTTTACGGGCAACCTAGAAAATTGGTGACTGATGCGACTCGTCGTTTATGTAATGCGGTAAAATTAAACAATCATCAAAGACCAACAAAGTTTGTTTTAATGAACACTACCGGTAATCGTAATCGCGACTTAAACGAACCTATTTCTTTTGCTCAAAAATGTGTTATTGGGCTTCTTCGTTTGTTATTACCGCCTCATGTAGATAACGAAAAAGCTGCTGATTATTTACGAATTCAAATTGGGCAAAACAATACTACTATTGAATGGGTTGCTGTGAGACCAGATGGCTTAATTAACGAAGAAGAAGTTAGCGATTATGAGATACACCCTTCACCTACACGAAGTGCTATATTTAATGCCGGCAAAGTGAGCCGTATAAATGTGGGTCACTTTATGGCTAGTTTAATTAATGACGACGACTTATGGGCTAGATGGGAGGGACAAATGCCCGTAATTTACAGTAAATCACACCAGGATTAAAATGGAATCACTATACAAGTCAGAAAAAGGAAAAACAGAAATTTTAAACCTTTATGATCAAAAATTAAAGGATATAAATATCAAATATCATTATAAAGAAGTAAATACCTCTTTTGGTAAAACTAATTTGATTATTACTGGTGATGCCTCAAAACCACCAATACTGCTTGTTCATGGTTCAAATGGTTGTGCACCAATAGCATTAGAAACCTATTCAGGATTAGAATCGCATTTTCAAGTTTTTGCAGTTGATGTATTAGCGCAACCAAACAAAAGCGCAGAAACACGATTATCCATGAAAAATGATGATTACGGAAAGTGGTTACATGAGGTTATGGATCATTTAAATCTAAAAAATGTAACTCTTGCAGGGTTTTCGTTTGGTGGTCTGGTTATTTTAAAAGCCTTAGAGTTTAAGGATATTAACATTAAAGAAGTGTTTTTAACAGCACCCGCATACATTGTAAACGGCAACCCTTTAAAAGCATTATTTAAAGTCTTCATTCCCATGAAACGCTATATAAAAACTAAAAACATAAAGTATGTAGAACGTTTTTTAAAGGAGCTTTTCACAGAAAAAGATGAATTTGCAATACAATTTCTTTCCAAAGTGTTTTTACATTTTAAAATGGATTTTTCGCCAGTACCTGTTATTAAATCGCAAGCTGCAAAATCTATAAAAACGCCTATTACCCTTATAGCTGCTAAAAATGACTTGATGTTTCCTGGCGAAAAAATGATTAAACGGGCCAATAAAATATTTCCCTCATTAAAGAAAACGATAGTTTTAGAACAGTCAAAACATGTTCAAAATGATGTTGATAATAAACGAATTGTAAATCTTATACGTGATGATTTTGAATAAAATTATTGAGAAAAATATATCGGGGAAAAAAGTTTTAGGGCTTTTCATTATAACCAATCTAGTGTATGCTTTTATGCTAATGGTTACCATTCCTAAAACAATGGAATTCGCGAATGGAATGAAATTGTTAGATATGATGCCTACAGGCTATGATTTCAATTATGTAAACAAATTGTTCAGTTCTCTTGGCGACATCGGGCGTGAAACGTATCTAACCAGCCATATCCCAGTAGATATGATTTATCCATTGCTCTTTGGTATTTCCTATTGTCTTGTAATGGCATATTTTCTAAAGAAAATAAACAAACTTAAAACACCATTTATTTATTTATGTCTTTTACCCATTATTACAGGAATTGCAGATTATTCAGAAAATATCGGAATCATTACAATGCTTAATAGTTATCCAGATTTTACAGAAACAACAGTTAATATTACAAGTATGTTTTCGGTTATAAAAAGTATTTCAACCAGTATATTTTTTGTTGCTCTAATAATGATCTTAGTACTAGTTGGCATTAAGTTTTTTAAGAAAACCAGTAATATCAATTGAGAGGTTACCAAATATGGAATTGTGGCTTACATCGATTAAACTTTTATGGAATTATGCCAGCGTTCCAGCCTTCTTAATTATTGCTTCAGCCAGTGGCTAAACTAATAATCAAGTTTATACAATAATGTTCTGCGTTATGTCACTTTGCTTTGGTTACGGAATAAAAATAAAGATTAAGAATCTTTATTTTTTGAGCGAGATGGTTTGCGGGCAAAGTTGTTACTATTTCTTTTTTTTCTTTCTAAAAACTTTCTTATAAAAGTTAATGAAATCGAAGAATGAGATTAGGCGCTAGCCAAATCACATTCTAGGTTCATGAACTCCTTTAAAAACAATAAATATCTTGTGAATAAACACAAATTATACGAGCCAATAGTAGGAGGGGAGTGTAATGTGTGTAGCATGATATTTTACTTTATTATGGTTTTCATTACACATTTATTAGTTGAGCGTTAGCATTTTAAACTCTTGATAAAAATAGCGCTAGCCAAATCTAGGAGAAAGCCAAGAAATTTGTTCCTTTGTAAGTATGGAAGCTAATGCACAGCTATTTAAGCACATAGAATTGTTGTTCGGTAGTATCGGAGTAATGCTAAGTCTTTTTTTTGCAACCTTTCTCATCATAACCTATAAGAAACAACCAAAAGCGAACATTTTTTTGACCATTTATCTGCTAGCGTTTAGCCTGCGAATAGGCAAGTCGCTATTCTTTAATTATTTTCCTATAAATCCAGTAATCAGAAATGTTTTCCTTGGCTTTTTATTAACTATCGGACCTTCTATCTGGTTTTACACAAACTATCTCTCTAAACCCGATACTTCTATAAATCGCTCTAAAATCTTTATTCATTATGTGCCAGCTTTGCTTTATGTTATGTTTTGCTGGGCCATACCCAATAATCATTCTACCATCGCACGGTTGTTCTATACCTTCCTTATTTTGCATATGGCAGTGTATACCGTGATTTCGCTAATATGGTTATACAAGCAGCCAAAAGATGTGGTACAAAACGAATCAATAAAAAAGTGGCTGTTTTATTTTATAAGTGTTACGTTATTCATGTTGGTCATTTATTTTTTAATCAGCAATACTATCATTCCTTATTATTTAGGGACGGCCTTTTTGTTTTCGGTGGTCATTATTTTCTTTGGAATATGGGCTCTAAAAAACCCTTTTTTATTTAAAATCAATAGAGAAAAATATTCCAATTCTTCTTTAAACTATGCTAAGTCCGTTTACAGTGTAAACCAATTGGATGTCTTAA
Source organism: uncultured Maribacter sp. (assembly GCF_963977385.1). GTDB lineage: Bacteria > Bacteroidota > Bacteroidia > Flavobacteriales > Flavobacteriaceae > Maribacter. Next base: position 153,749 of record NZ_CAXBOU010000002.1, read on the forward strand.
TGGAAGATGAAAAATTGTTTCTGGATCCTGAATTGACATTAGCCAAAACAAGTGCTCGCTTAGGTATTTCTACCAAACAAGTATCGCAGGCGATTAACCAAGTGCATAAAAAAAATTATTCGCAATACATCGCAACGCATAGAGTAGAAGAGGCGAAAAGACTTTTACTTTTAGAAGAATATGCCAACTATAAGATATCAGCTATTGCATATGACAGCGGATTTAATAGCATATCATCTTTCAACGCTACGTTTAAGAAACTGACTCAAATAACGGCAATTGAATATCGCCAATCACATTCTTTATAATAAGTCCAGAAAAACTTCCTTTTGTGTGCCAGAATCTTGATTTTGGTAGGAAAACATCTGTATTGACACTATTCTTGTATCGATAAGTATACATTGATATGAAAAGAATATTGGTATTGCTCGGATTGGTTTTTATAGCATGTACTCCCATAAAGAAAGATGTCGCTGTAGATAATATTCAACCACAAAAGAGAATTGTTTTGGAAGGACTTAAACGTCCTTGGAGTGCTGCTTTTCTTTCAAATGAAGTGGCTTTGATTTCAGAAAAAGATGGTCATCTATTAAAGGTCAATCTTGAGACCAAAGAAAAAATAAAGATTAAAGGATTTCCTTCAGATTTAATGGATACCATTACCATAAATACCAAGGCCTATGCTCCCGGTAGCTTCCCCAGGAGTGCTCATGGTAAGCGAATAAAATATAATGCGGGTATTTTTGATGTGGTACTGCATCCTAATTTTGATACAAACCACACCCTTTACCTTTCCTATGCTACACAAAAAGGGCCATTATCAACCACCAAAGTCATTAGTGCAGTTCTAGAAAACGACTCGTTAACACAAGTACGTTCTATTTTGGTGGCAGAACCTTATACCGAAGGCCTATTTCATTATGGTGGAGGCATGACCTTTGGTGCTGATAGCAAACTATATATCACGGTTGGCGAACGACTATTTTCCGAAATTAACCAGCCAGCCATTCCAATCGCTCAAAATCTAGCGGATAAGAGGGGAAAAATCTATAGGTTAAATGCAGATGGTAGCATTCCTGATGATAATCCTGATTTCGGAAAGGAGGCAGTCCTTGGGCTGTACGCGCTTGGTATTCGAGCTTCTCAAGGAATCACATTGAACAAAAAAACTGGGGCAATATGGTTTACCGAGCATGGAACGAATCAAGGAGATGAAATTAATCTTTTGAAATTTGGAGCCAACTACGGTTGGCCAATCAAAACTACTGGAGGATACCGAGGACAGGGTTATGAACCTCCTTCTCTAGAAAATCGAGTTTTTACAGACCCAAAGTGGTATTGGCTACAAACAGTAGCACCTACTGGTCTAACATTTTATACCGGTGATGAATTTCCTCAATGGAAAGACAATCTATTTGTTTCAGGTCTCTCAAGGGGCAGTCTTTGGCGTGTTGTTCTTGAAAACGAAACCATTATAAGTTTAGAAGAACTCTTTGTAAATGATAGAGTACGTACACGAAAAGTTGTACAGAGTCCCGACGGAAAGCTGTATTTACTTACTGATGAAACCGAGGGTAAAATGATATTGATTGAACCAAATACCTATGCCAAATAATACGCTGTAGATATCAAAAGGAATATAGAAACATAAATTTATACGTACCAAAAAACCATAAACTATGAAAAAGACACTACTTGCCTTAATCGCTGTACTATTCGCTTCTGTATTGTATAGTCAGTCTACTGATGCAGAAGAAATTCGAATTACATTGAATGACTATATTGAAGGTAGTTCGTATACCAAGATTGACCAAATAAAAAAAGCCTTTGCACATAACGCCACCTTATACCTTACTAATAAAGAAGGGGAGTTTAAGATTTATACACCTCAAGAATACACCGGATTTTTTAAAAATCGTACTCCTGGAAAATTCAATGGTCGTGTTGGAAAAATACTGAAAATTGAAATTGAAAAAGATATTGCAACGGCCAGAGCCGAAATCGTCATCCCAGAACGAAAATCAAGATATATAGATCTTTTTTTACTGAAAAATATCGATGGAGCAGGATGGAAAATTATTAGTAAAACAGCAACCCAAACAGATTATTCAGGTTATGTTGAGCATGATAGATAATTAGACAATTTTACATTGCAAACACTGATTGTTATAAATCAGGATGGTGAAATATTAATGAGCAAGGTGAAGTTTTGACCGGACAAGACGAACCAGGTTGGTTTGCTTCAAGCTCAAAAGTACTTTCTAGAAATGCACGATGTTTTTCAAGTACTTAATGAAAATGCAGACTTAGACAGAGATGTATCTGAATATATTGAAGAGCAGAATTTTTATTCTTAGAGTTCTAAGTCAACGTATGGATTATAAGCGCAACCATTAATAATTTAGGAATTCAAGGATATTACCTATAACTTTTCGCTATTTGATATACGGCATAAGATATAAAGATTAAGAATCATTATATTTTTGAGCGGGTTGGTGAGCTGGCGTAATTGCTAATCTGTTACTTCCACTCTATAACGTCTTGCGTTATGACACTTTGCTTTGGTACGGCATAAAAATAAAAGGTCTAGTAGACTTTTTATTTTTTGAGCGGGTCGAAGCGTTTGCGTACTTGGTACTACATCTTCTTTAAAATTTTTCTTCTAAAAAGTTTCTTCTCAAAAGGTAATGAAACCGAGGAACGCGAGGTTCATGAATACCTTTAAAAAACAATAAACTAGCAATGAATAAACACTTATTATGCGAGCCGACGATAGGAGGGGAGTGTAATGTGTGTGGAATGGCATTTTACTACAATAATTAACTCTATTACGGTTTTCCGTAATTGGTTACTTGTTAAATTTTATTACTTTTAGAACTCCTCATTCTTTTAGAAATATAGCAACAAGGTTTAACCTACACCTTGTGCCTAACCCTTTATAATTAGTATTCCAAATTATGTGGAACGATAACGAAACTAATCAAGACTTAATTGATTACAAATATTTAACTGATTCAATTAATCTTATAATTAATAATGACAATTTAGTCCCTTCGACTATAGGAGTGTATGGAGATTGGGGAAGTGGAAAATCAAGTTTGATGAAGATGATTGAACTTGAAAACACAAAGAAGGACAACTTAATAATAAAATTTAATGGTTGGCTATTTGAAGGTTATGAAGATGCAAAAATAGCATTATTAAGTACTCTTGTCGATGAATTAATTAAGAGTAGAACTTGGGACAATAAAGCCTTAAAGTATATTGGACGTTTAGTTAAAAAAGTTAAATGGCTTAAGGTATTGACAAAAACAGGTCAAATAGGTTTTAATACTTATATGGCAAGTAATACGGATTTTGACTATGCAAATGCATTAAAAGAGATATCTGATTTGAATATAGAAGATTATGTTAAAGAAATACAAGATGAAAATCAAGATATAATTGAAAAAGGAATAAGAGACTTTCATAATGATTTTGAGACTTTGATAGAAGAAACGAATATAAACAGAGTAATAGTATTAATTGATGATTTAGACAGATGCAATCCGGACACAATAATATCCACACTTGAAGCTATTAAATTATTTCTTTTTGTAGACAAAAGTATTTTTATAATATCTGCAGATGAGCGCCTAATTAATTACGCTGTCAAAAAGAAGTTTCCTGAATTACCTTCAACTGATTATGATGTAAGTAAGGATTATATTGAAAAATTGATTCATTTCCCTATTCGAATTCCGTCGATGAGTGAGCCAGAATTCGAAACTTATACAAATTTTCTTTTCTCAAAATTACATCTTAAATCTACCGAATTCGAAGAATTAATCTATAAAGCATTTAATAATTCATCGGATGATATTATTACTTCAAAATTAAATTCAGAAAATATTTCCGATTACTTAAGTATTGTGCCTGAAGGTTTAAAACTAGATTTAATTCTTTCTAAACAAATAAATTCAATATTAGTTTCAATATTAAGCGGCAATCCAAGACAATGCAAGCGATTTTTGAATATGTTGATGATTAGACTAAATATGGCTAAATCAAAAGGGATAGATTTGAAGAAGAATGTTCTTGCGAAATTGATGTTACTGGAATATTTTAAAACAGAATCTTTTAACCAACTTGTGAAGGCTTCATATGAGAAAGATCAAAATGTCCTTAAAAGTGTTGAAAATATTGATGAAGCAAGTGAAAATATTGATAGTTCATTTGATGTCTGGATGAGTGATACGTGGTTGAAAAAATGGATTAGCACAGAACCAAAGCTCGGTGAGATTGACCTTAAAAACTACTTTTATTTTACAAGAGGAAATTCGAATTTTGAATTATTATCCAATAAAAGAATCTCATTAGAAGCTAGAGAAATACTTGAAAACTTACTAAAAGGAGGTGCGTTGCAAACTAAAGCATTAAAGGGTAGCTTAAACTTGTCATCAACTGATATAACGTCAATTTTTTCAGAAATATCGAATAGAATTAGTATTGAAGAGGTAATCAAAGAAAGAGGAAAACTTAACATACTTCTTTTAAAGTTTTGTCAAAAACATCCAATATTAATATCAGAATATTGTGCTTTTATGGATAATGCCTCTGAAAGTATAATTATGCCTGCTAATGTGCCAAATTTACTTTTATTAACTGATGGAACTCCATTTGAGCCGACTGCAAAGAAAATTATTTTCAAATGGTCAAATTCTAACATTTCTATGTTGTCCAAAATAGCCAAGTCAAAATTATAATATATGGGAACATCCAAACCAAATAGAGGGCCGAAAGGGACTCCAAATCCAATTCCAGATTGGGTAAGTGATTCTAATTCTGATGGACCATCTCCAGCAGCAGATTCTGATAATAATGACCAGGAGGATAATGGTGACGAAAATGGAAAAGATGAGGAGCACTCAGATAATATGAATTGGAGTGATGTCAGACGAAGCTTTACTGCCTTTACAAAAGAAACAAGTAAAAGTAATTTTAAAAAATTCACATCAAAATATCGAAAGGCCTCGGGAGGAATAAAAAGCTTAGCTAAATCTGCTCAAAATGGAAAAAAAGGAGCTATAATTTTAGTAGATTTTCTTGAATCTATTTCGAAAAAAGGGTTTGAAGAGACTTTAGAAAAATATAATATCGGTGATATATCTTCATTAAATGCTGAGGGTTCAATAAATAAGCTTACTGAGATTTTTATTGATTTAGATGGTACGGACGAAGGAAGTGCTGCATCTTATGCTGCTGTTGAAACAATAAATAAGCTATATAATGATTACACCGATAATCCAGATGAAATAAATGCTTTGGATAACAATAAGATTTCTGAATATTTAGAATTTTATATTTCCAAATATATTTTTGAAAGGATTTCAATAGAAATTACAACGGCTTTAGAAGAAAAAGATTTATCATCTAATGAAGTTAAAGGAATTGAGACACAAATTGAATATTTTATCGATGCTGAAGTAAATTTGAAGTTCTCAGAATCAAATTTTTCAAATATGAATTTAAAGGAAAAAAACAGGATTATTAACAAAATATTTGAAGACGCTTATTCCCTTATCTAAATATGAAAGTATCAGTTATTTTAAAAGAAAATAAATCAGATAAATATTCAATTGCTAATGAACATTGTTTTTATCTAGATTCTATTATTACTAATCCGAAAGATTCAAAACTAAAGAAATCTATTGTTAGACATAATATTTTTAATTTTCTTTCCAGTAAAGAAAATTTTAAATTATGTCCAAATAGTTTGGCAATTGATTTTGCTAATATCTCAATGGCTGCCTATGCAATAGACCAAGCTGCCAATAGAGAAAAATTTGGGCATTATGGTTGGAGTAGATATATCGAATTGAATATTCCCGTCTATAATCTAGAAAAATGGAATAGTTCTAAACAGCAGTTTGAAAGAACGCTTTCTTTTTTAAGTGGAGATAAATGGATATTAAATTTTAGAAAGTGTAAAAAGCCATTTCCAAGTTTTACAATATCAGAATTTCGTACTGATAAAGTTTGTTTATTTTCTGGAGGAATGGACTCATTTATTGGTATTTCTGATATAATGTCAAATAAAAATAGCTTAGCGACTATATCACATCATAAAGGAGGAAATTCAGGAGAATTAACTACCCAAAAAGAGCTGGTTAATTTATTACAGAATGAAGTAGCAGATAAAGAAATTTTACCTTATTATTTCTTTGTACAAGCTCGCAAAAATGATGTTCTTTTAGGAGAAAGAACTCAAAGAGCGCGCTCAATACTATTTCTTTCTTTAGCTCTTCTTGTAGCGAACTCCTCAAGTGATAATACAGAAGTGATTATCCCCGAAAACGGATTAATTTCATTGAATTTACCTTTAACTCCAGCAAGAGGAGGTAGTCACAGCACAAAAACTACGCATCCAAAATATATATCTTCTCTAAATGAAATATTTGAAATAGTAGGAATCAATAATAGGATCATTAATCCTTATAGGTTTATGACCAAAGGAGAGATGTTTGCAAAAACTAAAATGCCAAAATTTGTTTCTGAAAACATTAATAAAACACTTTCTTGTTCAAAGCCAGGATACTACCAACAATGGAAAGGTGAAAAAGAAAGACAATGTGGTCATTGCGTACCGTGTATAATTAGAAGGTCTTCTATGTATTTAATAAATAAAGATGATGCTAAAAATTATGTCAAGAATGTTATTGGCTCAAATCATAAGTATGATGATTTTAATGCATTCAAGATTGCAATTAAGAGATATTCTAAAAAAGATAAAATAAGATTAGCTTTTCAAAAATCTGGTTATATGGATATTTCAGAATTCGAAATAAGAAAATATGTCAATATGTATAAAAGGGGGTTAAAAGAGGTTAGGAACTTTATGAATCAATCCTAGAAGTTGATATAAAAATAATTTGTGATAGAAGTGACTAGCATATTGTATGATTAAAGAAATTAAGAAATATAAATTAACAATAATTGTAGTTTCTATAATTTTTATAACGATAGTACTATTCTTAACTATTGATGCAATTTATGAAACAGAGGATTGGAAATGGTTTAATGTGGATTTTGACAAAAGAAATCATGTTATCTCTGCCTATGGTGCTTTGATTGGAGGCATTTTAGCTTTCCTTTCCATTCTGTTCGTTATTTATCAAGTTTTAGAACAACGAGAACAGATAATTCAGGAAAAAGAGAATTCGAAAATAGAAAAAATTGAAGAGCAGAAAGACTTTTTAAAGCTAATCAGTAGCTTTTTAGGTTCAATAATTGGAGACATAAAACATCAAGGTAAAGACCTAAAAATATTCTACGAAAAAGAATTATTGTACCCAACTTTTTCAAATCAAACTTATTTTACAGTAAATGAGAATTTCAATAGAATAGTTGAAATGGATTACATGACCGTCTATAGGTCATTTAGGCATTTTTTTAAAGATGAAAAGGATTGGGAAAAGAAATTTCTCAATTTTTATAGAAATATTGATTTTTACTTGAAAATCACTCCTCATCTTAGAGAAAAATATTCTTCTCAAATGGATGAAAAAGTAAAGCTAAAATATTCTATTCAATCAAGCATTCAAGCCTTTCTAACGGATTTACTCAACATCAGGAATAATTATATTCTAACATATCCCATACCGCCCTATAACTTATTTAACTTTCAATATTTCAAATCATTAACCGACTTTTGGTTAGATTATAGCAACTACATTAATTATGTTCGCAACAGTTCAGTAGTTGATTCTGATTTGTCAGATTTAAAAACTACATATTTTAAACCATTATTTAACGAGTTACTATCATTACAAAAAAGTCGCGTTCCATTTGAAGTTGGAGGTGTGGAAAAACTTACTGAGGATTTAGGCGCTATTGTAATTAAGATAGACCAATTAGAAGTATTTGCTAAAAATTATGCAAATGACGTGAAGAAATATTGTGACTCTTATTATACAGAGGATAATACTAACTTAAGGAGTTTAATAGAGATTAAGGAGTTAATTGACTCAACTCAAAAAAAAAAAGAAATGACTGATGTTAAGCTTGAAGAACAATTAAAAAGAGCATATGAACTTCGCGATTTTGAAATTACACATTATTGGAAAAGAGCACAATATTTTTGGGGGTTCCTGGCTGTAGTATATGCAGGCTTTTTCGCTTCGTTAATAGCAGCAAGTAAAGGAAATAAAATTGAAATCGAGTTCATACTAATAATATGTTCTATTGGCTGTATTTTTTCTTTTGCTTGGTATCTTGTTAATAGAGGTAGCAAAAGATGGCAAGAACATTGGGAGAATATTATAAATGAAATTGAAAGTAAGCTCAATAAACCTTTATATAGTTTAAGACCTAAAGTTAAAACAAGTGCATTTAATGCCGGTAACTTTTCAGTATCTCGCATTAACATAACAGTAAGTTTCTTAATATTTGTTTCTTGGATTTTAATGTGGGCATACACAGCAATAACTTATGGCAATAACAATGGTGCACTTTATTTTATCATGTGCCTTTCATTTGTAAGTGTATTATTTGTTTATTTTATGGGAAAAGGAAGAAAGGATGATGATGAATAAAGCCAGAATATTTCTCTTGGATAATAAATCACGGCAAGACGGCCTAAGAGAATTTTGGAAAAACAATAGGCGAGGAGAGCGGCCATATTCTAGAGGGCTCGCAATACGGTTTGTTGACGGATAAAATACTACAAAGAGTTCAAAGCAGTCTTAAGAGTTAGAATACTTTCTAGAATATAGCGACTGAGCCGTGATTGTTTCCAAAATTATCTGTAAGCCTTGATTTTTTTGTTTCTTTTTTAATCAAGAAAAAAAGAAAAGTAATTTACCAAAATAAGCGAATGAGTAATTCAAATAAGGATAATCAGATATCGAAGAAGTCATTCATAACTCTTTCAAGAAAGGAGTGTCTAGAAATTTTCCCGCAGATTTATTTAAGTGCAGAAGCAAAGTGGAAATCTGCATTGCTATTATCAAGAAGTGAAGACTTTTCATCGTCTAATTTTCTAATGGTAACTGCATTAGAGGAATATCTAAAGGCTTTAATTTTATCATTAGATGGTAACAATTTTAAATTTAGAGAAATAAAAGGGATAAAGGGCATGTTTGAAAATCACTCTTTAAGATATCCAGTACTTTATCTTTTTCATTTTATGGTTTCGAGTCTTGAACTCCCTACATTAATGAGAAAAGAAAAAGGTGCTATTAGAAAAGGAGTTTTGCTTTTTAGGAAATTCTTTGCAGCTAATTCAAATTTAAGCTGGTATGCTAATCTTCATAAATTAAGAGAGGATTTATTGTATTCGAATATTAAAGATGAAGGGGTAATATTGCCACATTTTATTACTCAACAAGATTTTAAAAGGAATTATGAGAACTGTAAAAAAGTTAGATATGCATTTCGTTCTATACTACTTCCTTTAAATCCAGATTATAACAAATTTGAATCTGAACGAATAAAATTCATTGAGGTGTTAAAAACAATGACAACAGAGTTTGGTTTATATGATAGTTTAAATGAACAAATTATCGAGATAAGAAAAAAAGGATATAACTCAAATCATTTACAGACGATGATTGATTTGTTTAACGAGTCCAGAAGCCAAACTTCTATTTGACATAATGTTATGAGTATCTAAATAAAAACTTCAATCAAGACAAGAGGTTAGCAAGGGCTAAGAATTTTGCTCACGAGATTTTTTTGATTGATTAAATATCAATTAAAAAAGCTGCGAGTTGATGCGGCTGCAAATTTTAGCTGTTGCGGCAAACTGACGAGAATGTCGTGAAAAAAAATCTTGCACATATTTCCTCGAATACACGAATTTTAAACGAATCTAAAAGGTTAGCTTTTAAATGGCGTTGGCAAGCGGCTGGAAATTGTGTGTAGAAAAAAATGCCAGAGCATTTTATTTGTACAAAACAATCGAGCGTTTGCTAGTGGCTATTTTACATAACCCGTGACAAATAAGATTAGCCAGTGGCTGATTTTATTTGTTGGCGAGATGATGCAGCGGCATTTTAATTACGATTGCTTGTGCGTTCCGCAAATTAACTTTTACATAATTACCATGTTATAATCCTCTTACAGGGCTTATAACATAACTATGTAAAATAGCGCTGAAATGCGCTATTCGCTTATTTGCTATAAATGTTCTATAATGTCTTGCGTTATGAAACTTTGCTTTGGTAAAAGCGAAGTTATTTTCTCCAATCTTCTTTTATTTTTTTCTTCTAAACAGTTTCTTCTCAAAGGGCAATGGAACACTTATTATACGAGCCGACGGTAGGAGGGGAGTGTAATGTGTGTGGAATGAAATAGAACTTAATAGCTTCTTAAGTGGTAAATTTGTAATATTCACACATATTTAACGGCTAAGATGTAATTTGCTTCATTAAATTTCGTTATTTGCGTATAAAATAAAACCAATTTAATGTTAATCGAATTTAGCGTAGGGAATTATAAGTCTATTAAGGATTTAGAAACTTTAACTATGCATGCATCGAATTTACAAGCTAAGTACCCCCATCTTGAACAAGATAATTTGTTTTTGGGAAAAGATGATTTAAGACTCTTAAAATCGAAAGCTATTTACGGAGCAAATGCTAGTGGGAAGTCCAATATTTACAAAGCTTTGGAAACATTTATAAAAATTGTTGCCAATAGTGTAAATAGAGAGAAGATTTTGAGATGGGAAATTATTCCATTTAGATTAAACAAAGCCACTCAAAGTGAGCCCACCTTTTTTCAAATTCAATTTTTGAAAGACGATATTACTTATCGATATGGCTTTGTTGCCGATAGCGAAAGTATTCATTCGGAATGGCTTTTTAAAAAAGTTGAAAGAGAAACACTTTTATTTACAAGAGTAGAAGAAGAATTTGAATACAATAAAACTCAGTTTGCCGAAGGTGGTATTATTAGTGAGATTCTTAAAGAATCAAACGAGAATAAGACTTTGACATCATACCTATTACTGACTTTTATTGCTAAAGTTATGAAAGGTAAAATTTCAAATGAATTAGTAGATTTTATCACTAAGAATTTCGTCTTAGTTTCAGGGCTTGATAGTGAAAGAAACAAGAAAAATGCAGAGGATTTTATTGAGAATGAGGAAAATAAAAAAATTCTTGTTGACCTGGTCAAAGCTGCAGATATGGGTATTAGTGATGTAGATTACATCGATTTTAATGAGGATAAAAAGAATGAGAAATTAAATAAAAAGGATGAGAAAGAAATTTATGTTTTCGCGGTAAAACAATCTTTCAATGAAGACAATAAAAAGTCTGGCATTGAAATAATGAGTATGAGTGGTGAAGAATCAAAAGGCACACAAAAAATGTTTGAGTTAGCCCCTTATATTATCAATTGTATGAATAATGGTGGAGTATTGTTCATTGACGAATTCGATTCTCGATTTCATAGCTTATTGACAAAAAAAATTGTAGAACTATTTAATTCGGAATCTAATAAAAAAGGGCAATTAGTATTTATTACACACGACACGAACTTACTTTCATCAGAGTTACTAAGAAGAGACCAAATCTCTTTTGCAAGTAGAGATAAGTTCGGGGCTAGTCATTTTTATTCTTTAGCAGAGTTTAAAGGCGTAAGAAGTTCAAAGTCATACGAAAATGACTACATCCACGGTAAATTTGGAGCTATTCCATCTTTAAATGATTTTGAGGAACTTTTCTTAGAAGACAATGGGTAAGAAAACTAAAGCAATTAAAGAAACAGATATACGAGGCAACAAACCTTGGTTGAAAAAAGTAGGATTAACTTCTTATAAAGAAGAAACTAAAGAACCTAACAAAACTTTTTTAATAGTATGTGAAGGTCAAACTGAAGCTTTGTATTTTGAATCATTCCCTACTATATCAGCTGAAGTTAAAACATATGGAATGGGATGTTCTCATACCACACTAGCCGATTGCACTATTGATTTAGCGAAAGATAGTAATTATGATGAAGTTTGGTGCATTTTCGACATGGATGTCAAGCCAGATGTTGTAGGCCAAGCTGATGACTTCAATTCTGCCATACAAAAGTGTCGTGCCAACGGAGTGAAATGTGCGTATTCTAATGATTCATTTGAACTATGGCTTTACCTACATTTTCAATTTACTGACCAAAAAAACCATCGTGATTTTTATAATGAGCAGTTGGGAAATATTTTCGGAATCAACTACAGGAAGGATGGAAAGAAAAGAAAGTTTGTTCTAAAACTATATACTGCTTTGGAAAATAATAGCAAAGCGAATCAAACTGATGCCATAAAAAGGTCTAAAAAGCTTGTTGAGCAACATGAAGGAGTTAGTCCACACATACAAAACCCAATAACACTTGTATATTTATTAGTTGAAGAGTTGAATAAATACCTGTCTGTTTAAATTTTTAAATAAGTTAAAACGGCCTAAGAGAATTTTGGCAAAACAATAGGCGAGGGGAGCGGCCATATTCTAGACTTCTAGTTATACAGTTTATTGACCAACTTAATGTTTCAGTAAGTTCTGAGAAGTCTTAAGAGTTAGAATACTTTCTAGAATATAGCGACTGAGCCGTACATTGTTTCCAAAGTTATCTGTAAGCCTTTATTTTTTTGTTTCGCCGTCGCATCATCTCGCTCAAAGTATACTTTGCCGTATCAAGAAAAAAAGATAAAACATTACGGTTACTGGTTACAATGTTGAAAGTCTATTTTACATAATATTGGGAACACCTAAAGAAAAGCTTCAATCAAAGACAAGAGGTAGCAAGTGCTCAGAAATTTTATTTTACTCACAAGTTTATTTAGTTGTTGAATTTAAAGGTGTTCGTGAATCTCCTAAAAAGTCGATTTCAAAATTTTGAGCTGTTGCGGCAGGTTGCCGAGAATCTCCTGAAAAATTTACTGGCAGAAAGTTTATCATAAATCGTGTTTTTCAAAAGAATCTAAAAGTTTTGCTTTTTTTGGCATTGGCAAGCGCTGGAAAATTGTGTTTAAAAATAAATGCCATATAAGGCATTTAAATTTTTAAAAAGCAATTGAGCGTTTGGCTAGCGGCAATTTGACATAACGGCTAATTATAGATACAGCTACAAGGTTTGTCGTTGGTTTTTGAGAATTTGAAATTTTCTAAAAAGTTTTTTCTGTAAACGAATATTGAAGCTACGTAAATTAAACAGGCTGATGACCCTGTTGGTAATTCTCTTAAAAGCTATAAACGTCAGGGATATTTTACATAATAGAATTATAGCTACTTGGATTAAACTTCTGTTGAATTTCGCCAGCACGCCAACCTTCTTGATTATAGCTTCAGCCACTGGCTAAACCAATAATGCAAAATGTACTATAATGTTCCGCGTTATGTAACTTGAGCTTTGGTTAAAAGCGAAAGTTTCTACTTTTTTCCTTGTTTTTTCTTTCTAAAAACTTTCTTCTAAAGGTAATGGAACACTTATTATACGAGCCGACGGTAGGAGGCGAGTGTAATGTGTGTGAAATGGTTTTAACCTCAATTAATTAATAGAGGTCCTAAACTCCTTAGGGGAACGCCCTACTTTTTGTTTGAACAACCGACTAAAGTGTTGCGGATATTTAAAACCTAGTTCATATGCGATTTCACTCACTGATTTGTTAGGGTCGAATACTTTTTCCTTAGCTACATCTATCAATTTCGCTTGAATAAATTCTTGGGCAGATTTACCGGTTTCCTTTTTAACCAGATCACCAAAATAATTGGAAGATAAATGAAGCTGATCCGCAAAATATGCTACTGAAGGTAAACCATTAATTTTTGGCTTTTCCGATGAAAAATATTGAGAAAGTAGATGATCAAACTTCTCTAAAGTACCCTTATTCACTACTTCACGTGTAATGAATTGCCTGTCATAAAAACGAAGGCAATAGTCTAAAAATAGCTCAATATTGGTCACAATCAGTTTCTTGCTATGTTTATCAATGGGCTGTTCCAATTCAAACTGAATTTTTTCCAATAAACTCAAGATTAGCTTTCGCTCTTTAGCGGATAAATGCAAAGCCTCATTACTTGAGTACGCAAAGAAATTAAATTCGTGAATCTTTTTTGCCAAACTTGTACCCAGCAATAGGTCTGGGTGAAAAAGCAAAGCATAGCCTTTGGGTACAAAACCCGGTTCATAACCGCCAAGTTCAATAGTCTGGTTGGGCGCCATAAAAACCAAAGTACCTTCGTCATAGTCATATGAGTTACCGCCATACTTAAGTTTACAACCCACTGCATCTTTCAAAAAAATAGCATAACAGCTGTAATGAAATCCGTCGTACGATTTGTTGGTATATCCGGTTTGGTTTACCTTTTTAAAATCGACAATACCTACCAAAGGATGCAGAACTTCGTAATTTCTTAATTTAAAGTAGTCTGCAATGGTTTTAATTTCTAAAATATTCTTCACAACTCATTGTATTTAAAATAAAGATAACCTATTGCCGATTACATCATCAAGCTACATATGTATTATCTGTAATTATGGTATAAACATCCGTTATTTGGGTAGTACCGCACCTAAGTTCTTCCGCTAATTTTGACATTGTAATCACGTACAATGAAGAAGATAGGAATTTTAATGTTATTGCTGTTATTCAGTACTGCTAATGCGCAGGAAAATGCAAAAGATAAAAACTATAGGTTTTTAGATGACTTTAGAGGAAGTGCAAGTATAACCCATAATGGCGTTTCATTAGTTCCTTCTTTTTCTTTAGATGATCCCGCTTTGCTGTTCGATTTAAAATTCACCAAAAAAAAGTTAAGTTTTGAGCCTGACATGCGTTTTTCTCTCGATGCCAAACCGTGGACGATGCTTTTTTGGTTTCGCTATAAGGCGATTGAAAAAGAAAAGTTTTCACTGAGGGTAGGGGCGCATCCCGGACTGAATTTTAGAACTGTAAATGTTATTAGAAACGGAAATACCGAAGAACTTTTAGAATCTAGAAGATATTTAGGTGCCGAAGTGGTACCCAGCTATAAATTATCAAAGCATACTAGTATTGGTATGTATTACCTGTATGCCCGCGGTTTTGATGAAGGGGTAAAAGAAACTAATTTTTTGGTGCTTAATGCTACCTTTAGTCAAATTCCCATTTCAGAATCGTTTTATATGAATTTTACACCACAAGTTTACTATCTTACCTCTGACGATCTCACCGGATATTATACCTCAGCGTTCTTGACCATTGGTAAAGAACAATGTCCATTTTCGTTGACAGGTGTTGTAAATAAAGGCATAAGCACCCAAATATTGCCCGATGATGATTTCACTTGGAGCGTGCTATTGAACTATAGCTTTCCAACAAAGAGAAAGATTTAAGAAAAGGCATACCCTTATTAAAATGACTACAAAAACAAAGTAATACATGATAAAGCTAAAATATACATTAGTACTTACAAGCATACTTTTATGTATTGGCTGTAATGAACAAAACAAGCAAATAGCAGATACTCCTGTTGAATCAAATGATATTATTTCTATTCAAAAACAGGGGACTTTTGCCGTTGGTGGTTCGGTTAAGCAAAGTCCAGGCTCTTTTGACCCCATTGCCCATGGTGCTTTTAATCCCACAAATCAAAGTACCGAAGGGCAGACCTTGCATGGTGACCACGCATCGGTATTTTATCAAATTCCTACGGAACCGCGTAAGCTTCCTCTAGTGTTTTGGCACGGCTACGGTCAGTCCATGCGAACTTGGCAAAGCACTCCAGATGGCAGGGAAGGATTTCAAAGTATATTCCTTAAAAAACGGTATCCTGTCTATTTATTAGATCAACCCAGAAGGGGATTGGCAGGACAAAGCTTAGAACCAAAAACATTGGAAGCTAAAACTGAAGACCAACTGTGGTTCGGCATATTCAGAATGGGCGAGGGTAAACGTTTTTATCCGAACGTTCAATTTTCTAAGGACCCTGAAGCTTTAAATCAATTCTTCCGTAGTAGTACTCCAGATACGGGACCTTTAAACATCAATCTTAATATTGAAGCGGTTTCTCAATTATTCGGAAAAATTGGTGACGGAATCCTTGTTACCCATTCCCATAGTGGCGGACAAGGTTGGAGTGCCGCTCTAAAGACCAATCGAATAAAAGCTATAGTAGCGTACGAACCTGGTAGTAATTTTGTTTTTCCGGAAGATAACATTCCTGAGCCCATTTCTTATGTGGGCGGAACATTACGTGCTAAAGGTGTTTCTATGGAAGAGTTTCAAAAACTGACCAAGATTCCTATTGTAATTTATTATGGGGATTACATCCCTGAAACTGAGGTTGAAAACCCTGGTCAAGACCAATGGCGTGCCGCTCTTTCTATGGCTCGTAAATGGAAAAAAACCGTAAATGACGCTGGTGGTGACGTTACTTTAGTAGTGTTACCAGAAATAGGAATCAAAGGAAATACACACTTTCCCATGTCCGATTTAAATAATCAAGAAATAGCCGATGTGATGTACAATTGGCTAGAAGAAAAGAAATTAAACTAAAAAAAAAAGAAATGAAAAATCTAATTACAACAGTACTGTTTATGCTTCCTATTTGCATTTTTGCCCAGAATACGGACTACAAAGTGTCTTCATACAAAGACGAGGGCTTCAAGGCACCCAATACGCATTATATTGGCGAAGCTTGGTTGAACGGTGTATTACAGGCTGATGATGAAACCGACTTTAATATTACCAAAGCCACTTTTAAGGCTAATTCTACGTTAGACTGGCATAAACATTCAACCTCTCAAGTTCTTATTTACGTAGACGGTGAAGGTTATTATCAAGAAAGAGGAAAAGACCCTGTGATACTTAAAGCAGGTGATGTGATCAAATGTGATAAAGAAACAGAGCACTGGCATGCTTCCACTAAAGATAGTGATGTTACCTATTTAGCAATTTATGGAGGAGGACAACCCACCACATGGACCGAAGTGGTAACACAAGAATATTATGATAGTGTTGCCGATCAACTGAACGACTAATTCACCACTAATGAAAGTAACGTCATCAAGACCAGTACCTATCATGCGTTTAAAAAATATCTTTCGCACGGCGAATATATTCTTCGGGTTAGTATTATTTATCAGCTGTCAATCAATAGCGCAACAAGCAACATCAGACAATGCTTTATCCAACCAAGAGAAAAGTATGATCAAAATTGCAAGTCACACTGCCCAAGGCAATTTATCTCAGCTCAAGGATGTTCTCCATGAAGGATTAGATCATAAGCTAACCGTGAATGAAGCCAAAGAGGTATTGGTTCATTTGTACGCCTATGCCGGGTTCCCAAGAAGTATACGCGGTTTGCAAACACTTTTAGTAGTACTGGAAGAAAGGACGGCTAAAGGTATAGAAGATGGATGGGGCCCAGAAGGCACAACTATTGACGATTCTAGAAGCAAATATGAACGAGGAAAGACTATTTTGGAAGAACTTGTTGGACGACCGTTAGATGGAAAACCAGAATACCAAAAGTTTTCACCCGAAATGGACAGGTTTCTTAAAGAGCATTTATTTGCGGATATTTTTGAGCGAGATGTGCTTACCTTTAAACAACGTGAACTGGTGACCATTTCCGTCGTTGCAAGTTTGGGAAGTTTAGAGCCTATGCTAAGAAGCCACTTAAACCTTTCATTGAACGTTGGCTGGCAAGCCGAACAATTGAAAGAGTTTACTGAAACCTTAGTGATTACTACAACTGAAGACAATGTTTTTGCAACAAAAACAGTCCTTACAGAAGTATTGAAAAGACGAACTGAATAAAACAACCATGAAAAATACTGGATACTATACTATTGCCATTTTACTGATACTTTTGACAGCATGTAACACGCCAAAGGAAAGTAAAAAGGAAGTTCAACTTTTCGAGAAAGGGACTAAAATAGAAAATTCGAATTTTACAGGTACCGCATGGTTAAATATGTTGGCAGCACCGGACAGTTTAAATACCATGTATGCCGGTTTGGTTACTTTTGAACCCGCTGCACGTACCAATTGGCATTCACATCCGGCAGGGCAAATATTAATCGTAACCCAAGGTGAAGGTTACTATCAAGAAGAAGGAAAACCCAAACGTATATTACGCATTGGAGAGACGATAAAGTGTTTACCAAATATTAAACATTGGCATGGTGCCGCTCCAAATTCCGAGTTTGCACATATAGCAATTTCAAGTCGCGATAAAGGACCCGCGCAGTGGTTTAAACCGGTTTTAGACGAAGAATATAATGGTATCTGAATAATTTTCTATTCAAAAGTAGTTTCTAAAATGTTGGTTATTGAAGTAAACGTTATGGCCTAAGAGAATTTTAGCTAAACAATAGGCGAGGGGAGCGGCCATATTCTAGATGGCTGGTTATAAGGTTTGTTGACCATCTTAATGTTTCAAAGAGTTCAAAGTGGTCTTAAGAGTTAAAATGATTTCTAGAATATAGCGACTTAGCCGTACATTGTTTCTAAAATTATCTGTAAGCCTTGATTTTTTTGTTTCTTTTTTTATCAAGAAAAAAAGATAAATAAAAACGCTTACGCGTACAATGCTGAAAAGTCTATTTTACATAATGTTAGGAACACATTCAAAAAAACTTCAAACAAGACGAGAAGTAGCAAGGGCTAAGAAATTATCTCGCAGAGTAATTTTTAGCTGTTGCGGCAAGCTGACGAGAATGTCGTAGAAAAAAAATTTGCACACATTTCCTCGAATACTCAAATTTTGAAAGAATCTAAAATGCTAGCTTTTAAATGGCGTTGGCAAGCGGTGGCAAATTGTGTTTAAAATAAATTGCCTGAGCAATTTGATTTTAAAAAGCAATCGAGCGTTTGGCAGCGGCTATTTTACATAACGGCAAATTATGGTACAAATGAAAATATGCGTCGCAGACACCGCTTAAAAAAGTTTAATGACCCTGTTGTAAGTTTTAATCGATTCTCAGAGCTTGAGGGATATTTTATATAATATAGAATTATAGCTTACAAACGTATATTCTTTTGTGTGGTTCAAATGCTATACTTTGTACTATAATTTATATTATGTAAAATAGAAATTATTAAGGAGCCTATCACTACAATAACATCTACATTCCCTACTTCGAATTTTGAAACATTGAATACATAATGCCATCTGCTTCATCTCGTCGATATTTATAATCATCTACTGGATAGTTATAAATACTCGCGTATGTAAAATACGTCAGAAATTTCAGAAATTAAGTATTTCTTAAATTTTGAGCGAGCTGATGCGATGGCATTGTTCACTTTAATATTCCTTATATATACTTAAATAAATAATTGAGGTTTATTCACAAAAAAAATGCCCATCATTGCTGATGGGCATTGCATTTAAAGTTTAAGCGTCTTAATCTATAACTGTTACGTTTACTGCGTTTAATCCTTTTTTTCCTTGGGTTAATTCGAATTCGACTTCATCGCCTTCGCGTATCTCATCTACTAATCCTGAAATGTGAACGAAATGATCGTCCGTTGAACCTTCTTCTGTAATAAATCCGAAGCCTTTTGCATCGTTGAAGAATTTTACTGTTCCTTTACTCATTGTACTATAATTAAATATTAATAATTACTATACACATTTCAATTATGATGCCACAAATTGAAAACATGAATAATTTTATGTTTTACGGGAGGCATTAGCACTATTAATCTGTGTTCATTACCGATTATATGATCCTCACATCAAATTAAAAGCACATTCATTAGGATCACATAAAAAAATATTTTATTTTAGTCCTATAAAATAACCGATTTGACTGCTGACCAAAATTTTGTTCTCCTTTCTGAAGACAATACGTATTACGTAGAATATCTTATCGGACACCTCGTTTTAGCAAATAGCATTACTGAAGCCGTCATCTTTGATTCTCAAATTCAGGCGGTGAAGTTTCAAAAGTATCTTTATAAAAATTGTAGTATCAAGTTCTCGGTTAACACCTTCATTCAATAGCTATAATTGTATACCATTTCTTAAAATGGTTAAATACCACTTAAAATAGTTCATTGCTTTTTAGCAAAACTTATCTTCACAAAAAAAACACATATGAAATACGTTGCAGTCCTTTTTCTTATAACCATTATGGTTTCATGTAATTCAAGCAATTCTAATAACAATACACCTCTTGAAGAACCTATTGATTTTTCAGAAATCAATGAAGTAGAAATCAATGAATACTTGACTGCCAATGATTTAGTTTCATTAAAAACATCCACAGGATTACATTATATCATTAAAAATCAAGGAGATGGAGCAAAACCAACCACTTCTTCTAATGTAACGGTAGCTTACAAAGGATATTTTTTAGATGGGTCTGTTTTCGACCAAAGTACTGACGGACTATCGATTGGTCTTAATCAGGTTATTGCAGGCTGGACAGAAGGAATTCCCCTTTTTAATGAAGGAGGTAACGGAATCTTATTGGTACCTGCTCACTTAGGCTACGGAAGTTTTGATTATAGTACGATACCTGGAGGATCGGTATTAGTTTTTGATATCGGCCTTATTTCAGTTAATTAAACGAAAAAGCATCTACCGACATCTTAGCTGTTCTTATTTTAGAGGCTGACTTAGATTCCTCCGTCCAAGCAAAATAAAGGGTTTCTTCTACTATTTCCATTTGAGGAAATCCTGATTTACGTGAACCATCCATTTCAGTAATCACTTGTTTGTTAGAAACTTTTCCATTTTTGGAAACAATCATAGCATTGAATACGGCCTTTTTATCGACAGATTCCATCCAGCTTACAACAGCTGCATCTTCATCCATCCAAAGCACATCTACCCTGCCCATTACATTACCTTTTGCAACTACTACAGGTTCTTGAAACTGCTCACCACCATCCGAAGAAAAAACTATTTGAACTTTTTGTTTATTTTCAGCTCCTGTAAACCAAGCTACTACGACTTCATTACCCAATGCCGCAACTTTTGGTCCGTTAACAGGACAACCTTTAATTTGCCAATTATCTTCATGCAGTACTTTAGGTATTGTCCAGTTTCCATCTATCAGGCGTACAATACTTATATCACGAATTTCATCTTCCGAGCGATCACGATATACCACAATAGGTCCGTTATCTGTTATTGCCGAAGTAGTCTGGCAACAATCGCATGTACTCGTATCTAATTCATACTCTTGCAACATTTCACCGGTAGTCGATACAACGCCTGCCCGCAAGGTCATAGCTCCCCGCTCCCCTGCTTCATTTTCTTCGGTATTTCTACCATCTAGCCAATTCACAAAAAAGTTATTGTTATAAGGCTGTATACTCACAAAACCATGTTCTGTTGGTGTACCATCGGTATGTAACGACAAATCAGTTTTCCATTCCGTTGCACCCTTAGGCTTTACATTCATCTTAATATCATAAGAATACGTGCCCACGGTAGATTTCTTTAATACGTGTGACCATAAACTACCATTATTCTCACTAATCATAGGGTAATCGGCCCAATTAACGAACCAGTCACTACCTCTTAATATAGCTTGAGGCTTTTGCCAATTGCCATCTACCAATTCTGCATAGAACATCGTATTTAACGTATCGCCTGCAGTTTCTACCCAAGACAATAATGTTACATCTTTATTCGACATTAAATGTGGTAAAGAACTCGATGCCGAAGCTGGAGAAACCAGTTCTTGAACCACCGTTATTTTGGTTTCCGGTTGTTCTTGTTTTATTACTTGTTTTGATTCTTGTTTGCAACCAAAAACGGTTACCGTTAAAGCGAGTATATAAAAATAGGGTTTTGAGCGCATTAGTGTAATTGTCTTAGTTTTTCAATCATTTCAGGGCTATCCCAAATCATACTACCATCAAAACGAGAAACCTGCTCCCCTACTTCATTATATATGAATGTTACGGGTATAGCACTGATTTTTTGGTCAGCATATGCCCCGTTATATTTAATGTATTTAAAATCGAAACCGCGTGCTTTTTTAAATTTAGATATTTTCTTCACCGATTGGTCTGAAGCAAATAAAAACACATAATTCTCTTCTTCTAAAATCTCTTGTAAATTCAGTAAAGCAGGCATTTCTTCAATACAGGGACGGCACCACGTTGCCCAATAATTTAAGAGTATCTTTTTTCCTTTATAATCGGCTAAAGCAACGGGTTTTCCATCTAAATCTTCATACAACGATGTAGAAACCTTTTCCGCCTCTAATTCAATAGGTTCAGGATCCTTATTCTTTTCTTCTTTTACATCTTTACAACTAAATAAAGTTGCCCCTAAAAATATAAAAAGCACTGTTCGTAACTGCATAGGTTTTTCTAATTTTTCTAATTGTAAATACAAGTTTTATTATCTGCCTTTATGTAATAAGATTTATAATTCTTGGCAGTTTCATCCATACAACCACAAAGGTTTAAAAGTTCAATACTCTTAAAATCTATGGGATGCGTCTCTGCCTGAATCGATATGTACCCTTCTTTTAATGGCTTGCCTTCTTGGTAGGCACTTTCATTATATCCAGATATACCGCCGCCGCCAATGGTGGGCGATTTGAATTCAAGTACCACTTCCCCATCCATAATATGCTGTACAAGAGAATCACCAAGCACTAAGGCTTCTGCCGTAACCCATTGATCACCATGATACGTCTTTGAGGTTGAGTTAACACAATGGGGCGTAAACAAACTATCGCCCATAACGACATTGGTACCTGGTGTGCACAAATTAGCTGTAGTACGCTCATTGGTGCCATCACCGCCTAAAAGTTGAAACTCTAAAGAAATTGGAAAATCTTGTTCTAGCCCTAAAGTTGCAGGTTCTTGGCAATGTAACATAAGTCCGTTATTTCGAAAAGCCCAACCAGGACCATTGGTCATTTGCTCTCCTACAAATCGATAGGTTGCCCTTAGTTTATAATGAGAGAATTTCTGTTTATAATATAAATGTCCAAAATTACCATTAAACGTATCTGTTTTAGCGTACCGAACACTTAAAAGACTATCCTCGTAAACAAATCTATCATTATGGTTGACCCCAAGTTCATACCCCGCAAATTTTGGTGTCCAGTCGTCATAATTATCTCCATTAAACAATGCTACCCATTCTTCTTGCTCTATTTCTGCCGACTTTTCCCCACAGGATAGGCAAAGTAGAAACATGACTACCATTGCAGTAGAACAGATAAATCGATTAAACTTAAAGGTGTCAATTTTCAGGTTGGTCATATTACAATTCTTTTGAAGGAGTATAAAATCTAGTAAAATATAATATAGGATAATCTTAGACTATTCTCTAATTTATATTATCATGCGAACATACTTTAATTCGGATATCAAAACAAAAAAAACCGCCCCTATTAAGGGCGGTTTCACACTATATAAACTCTAGTATTTATTTTATCTCAAGTAATTCTAACTCGAAAGTTAAATCTTCACCTGCCAAAGGATGATTTGCATCTACTACAATTTCATCTTCCTTTACTTCTGCAACACGTAATTGTTTTTCACTACCATCAGCATTTGTAGCCATAAGTGCCATATCTACTTCTACTTTCATATCTTCTGGCAAATCTGATTTTTTTACGGCTTGAAAAAGCTCTTGGCGTTTTTCACCATATGCCTCTTCTTTAGCTATTACGATGGTCTTTTTCTCTTTAGGTTCCATATCCAACAACCCCTTTTCGAAACCAGGTATCAAACTACCTTCTCCTAATTTCACTTCTAAAGGTTCTCTATCTACCGAACTATCAAAAACTTGCCCATCACTCAATTTACCTGTGTAATGTAATAATACTCTGTCGTCTGCTTTTACTTTGCTCATACTATTAAATTCTACTATTTAACTTAATTGAAGTGCAAAGGTAAAGTTCTCAATAGCTAATAACGAAAATTATGGCAAAACCTTCCTTTTTTAGGCTTCTTTTAACGTAAAAGAGCGGTTAATCGAAATAAAAACATCAATAGATAATGAATATCGAAAATGAAGTCAGTCCGTTTTTGAGGAATTCATAAGCGGCTCATTATTAAAGGAAAAGAATTAAAGAGTATATTTAAATATCAACTACTCAACAATTAACATCCATAAATCATGAAATTACGAGTTCTTTACTTCACCTTTTTATTCATATTGATTACTACCTCTTTTCAGGCACAATATAAAATCGGAATATTTGATGGTGAAACCGCCATCGGTAATCCAAAACTTACCGGCTCTGCAACCTTTAATGCTACAAACCAAACCTATACTTTAACAGGCGCTGGCAGCAATATGTGGTTCGGCACCGACGAGTTTCAATATTTATGGACGACTATTCAAGGGGATTTTATTTTGCGAGCTACCGTAAAATTTAATGGGGGTAGTTCTGACCCACATCGCAAAACGGGTTGGATTATTAAAAATAGTCTTGATACAAATTCTGCACATGTAAATGCAAGTATACATGGTGACGGACTTACCTCTTTACAATATCGGAAAACGGTTGGCGGACTTACCGAAGAGCTGAAATCTAATGACCAGTCCCCTACTATTATTCAACTAGAAAGACGTGGCACTACCTATATCATGTCTACTGCAAAATTTGGCGAAGAGTTTACCACTGTCGAGCTTACCGATATGGAACTTGACAACGAAGTGTATGTTGGGGTATATGTATGCTCTCATAATCCTAAGGTTTTGGAAAGTGCCACCTTTAGCAATGTGCGAATAGTAAAACCGGTAAGTGCTGATAACACGCCCTATCGCGATTATTTGGGCAGTAATTTAGAATTGATGGATGTAGAAACCGGACACAGAAAAATTATTCATCATTCCGCTCATTCTATTCAAGCTCCCAACTGGACGGTCGATGGTAAAAAATTAATTTACAATTCTAAAGGTCATCTTTATAATTATGAACTAGAAACCAATGCTATTACTCCGCTGAACACAGGTTTTGCTGTAAATAACAATAATGATCATGTACTCACTTTTGATGGTAGTCTGTTAGGCATCAGTAATCACAATCAGAAAGATAATGGTTCTTCTGCCCTATATTATTTACCTACAAAGGGTGACTCATTGCCTAAAATGGTTACTAAACCTGGGGTTGGTGCATCTTACTTTCATGGTTGGTCGCCAAACAATAAAGAAATGTTGTTTACAGGCGAAAGGAACGGAGCTTATAATATATTCGCAGTCAATGTTAAATCGGGGAAAGAAGAACAACTAACCGATTTACCAACTCTAGACGACGGACCTGAATATAGTAAGAACGGAAAATATATTTACTTCAATTCGGTACGGTCGGGTACCATGCAGCTTTATCGAATGAAAGCGAATGGTAAGAAACAGACCCAACTAACATTTGATGAATACAACGATTGGTTCCCACATGTGAGTCCGGATCAAAAATGGATAGTTTTTATTTCTTTTCCGAAGGATATAAATCCGAGTGAACATCCATTCTACAAACATTGTATGTTACGCATTATGCCATTTAAAGGAGGAGAACCTAAGGTACTAGCCCATATCTATGGTGGTCAAGGAACTATAAATGTACCGAGTTGGTCTCCGGATAGTAAACGAATTGCTTTCGTAACCAATACAGATCGTTACTAAATTTATTAAGGAAGATAATGGCTACTGCTTGGTGCTATTCTCCAATGCCTTGATAGCACCTTCATAACGTATGGAATTTCGATTATTAAGACTCACAGCTACAGTTGTCGATTTACTTGGAAAGATGGCCATGGTTACGTAATAACGGTCGGACGTATCCTTGATGTTAAAACTGATAGTATATTTTCCTTTATCGGCATCGAAAGTCTGATCATAACCCTCTGGGATACCATTAAATTCAATTCCTGTAGCAGAACCATAACCACCACCAAATTGGCGCTCTCCGTAATAGGGTAAACTAGCTGAAACGCTATCGTCAACAATTTTAATAAAATTTGGATTTCCGGCTAAATTAATACGGGAAACATTGCTGCCAGGTGGAATAAGTCCTGAATTAGCTACGGCAGTCATACTTTGTGTAACCATAGGGTTTGCCCAGTCTGCCGTAAATTCAAAAGACTTTGAAGTTACAAGTGCATGAATAGGATGGGTATCGCTTATATTTTTTTTAGTTGTTGAACAACTAAATAATAAACCAAAGACCAATAAAGAAGCAACAACTGTTTTCATAGTATATTATATTAAACACCTTAAAATCAGCTAAATCTATGCCAAACTGCTACAATTATGCTTAATAATCATCATCTTCAGATTTCGCATTGACCAACATGGCTTTTTGAAATTTATCTGTATGTGAATTCCGATAGATTTCCTTGATCATACGAAGTCTTTTCTTATCAGAAATAGGAAGTGAATCTAAAGCCTTAATTCGTTTCAACAAAATTTCTCGGTGCTGTACCCTTGTAGTTTCATAATTAGGCTCGAACTGAAACATAATCGGTTCTTCTTCCGCTGTGGCAACTTTAGCTTTTTTAAATTCAGCGTTTTGTGAATGGGCAATACATGAAGAAAATATAAAGCAACATAAGGTAAAACGAAAAAAACTTTTCATTTAAATAGTATTAGGGTTCTACCACTAAAATAACTATTAATAGAATAAGACATGTATTTTATTTACCAAATGGAATAACTGATAAGCCAACGAACAACTTCACTTGCTATATAGACGTTTCAATAGATTTTCTAGATTTATAGGTATACGCTATTACATCACTTTCCAATTCTGCCGTTTCCTTAATGTGAAAGTTTACTGATTGGTACTGATCAGGCAAAAGCTCATTGGTTATTTTTAAATAATCTAGGAGTCTTTCGTTTGCATCTGCCAATTTCCCGATTTTATTTTTTAAATAAGCCTTGGTCTCAAAAAGTGTTCGCGTAGAAGGTTCATATAAATATGAATCTATGCGTGTTTTAAAATATTGGAGTGTATTATAACAGCGTTCCAATTTACCTAAATATTTAGATTTATTCAGTTCATTTTCCATAGGGCTAGGTTTTAAAATGAAATTGTGGGAAACTTATTTCAAATTAAGGTAAGAAGTTTGAATTTGAACTATGTTTGTAGTAGTTTAACTTAACTTTAATTTACCAGCACTTTTGTTAATGATATAGAAACAAAAGGATTAGCAATTGTTAACTTACATCAGTATTTATTTTAAGTTTTTTTTTGTTGTTGGAAGCTTTGAAATGAGTACCTTAATATAAACTTTGAACCTATGAATATCAATTTTGAATACGACGATGTAAAAGCCAGCAATCGATTAGAGATTATGGCTGCTCAGAAATTAGAGAAATTAGTGGATAAATTCGATTTTATAGTGAGATCTGATGTTTTTTTCAAAACAGAAAATACATCATCACCAGATACTGGCATGGTATGTAATATTCGCTTGAGTGCCCCTGGACCTCGCTTATTTGCTCAATCTTCCACAGGAAGTTTCGAAGCCTCGATAGCTTCATCGGTAGACGACCTACAAAGACAGCTTGAGAAACGAAAAGCTAAGATGCAATCGCATTAAATTACATTTTCAATTTGGTGTAAGCTCTTTTAGACTATCTTCTGATTTGGTCTCATTAGCAATTACCTCTTGAATTCGGTTAGAAAACGGATTGCGCTTTAATTCTTTAATTAAGCGCTTTCTTTTTTTATCGGATATATCAAGTGAATCCAGTATTTCTCTAGTTCGAAATTGAAATGCTATTCTGCTTTGTTTTAATGCAATACGTTCAGAGACAGAAAGCACATAACCAGACTCAAACTGGGTAAGAAGTGTTCTTTTGTTAATTTTAGCATTTATTATTTCTGCATCTTGTGCAATAGTAGTGTTTATACTCAAAAAAAAGTATACGAAAACACCACCCAAAAAGGTTAGTTTTTTCATTTCAATAGTTGTTCTACTAGAAATGTAATACTATATTTTCTAATCTCAATAAATAGGTTATCAAAGGGTTATTAATCGATAGAACTAAACTGTTCATCCTTTTAAGGAAATTACAACTTTTATGAAATTATTCTTCATTTAAATCGTTGTTGATTATTGTTTTAAACTATAATTAAACTACACAACTAACATCTACCAACCATTAATAACATTATAATTAACAATCTATACTATTTCAAATTCGATAGCACTAACATTTAGTTTTATAGTTTTAATTATTTGAAAATTTAAAAGTGAAATTTACTATTATACAGGGTCTTAAATATTTTGGCTCCAAGACATAAACATTTCAATAAAATAAAATACTAAATGTCAAAATTCAATACCTTTACCTCTTCAAAATAATGATATGATAGTCTGGATTGTTTTCATTGCCTTTGTACTAATATTTCTTGCTTTAGACCTAGGTGTCTTTCATAAGCATGAGCATGTCATTAAATCGAAGGAGGCCGCAATCTGGACTGCAATCTGGGTCACCGTAGCATTTAGCTTTAGCGGCGTGATTTATTGGTTGTTCAATTCCAATATTATTGCTAACCCAACCGGATTAACACCCAACAATGCCGTCTTAAAATACATTACCGGTTACCTTATCGAATTATCATTAAGTGTCGATAATGTATTTGTCATTGCTGTAATATTCGGATCCTTTAAAATTCCGCCTATTTACCAGCATCGCGTATTATTTTGGGGAATTTTAGGAGCAATTGTTTTTAGAGCCTTAATGATTTTCTTCGGAGTTGCCTTAATCACCAAATTTGAATGGATCATCTATATTTTCGGTATCTTCTTATTGTATACTGCATTTAAAATGCTAAAAGGTGATGATGATGATTTTGACCCTAAGAACTCTTTTGTTTTTAAACAAATCAAGAAAATATACCCTGTTACATCAACCATGCACGGACATGATTTTTTTGTGAAACGAATGGGAGTCAATGCTGCTACCCCACTATTTGTAGCCCTAATTATTATTGAACTAACCGATATTCTATTTGCTTTAGATAGTATACCTGCCATATTAGCGATTACCGCAGACCCTTTTATTGTCTTTAGCTCTAACATTTTAGCCATATTAGGTTTGCGATCTATGTACTTTTTAATTTCTAGAATGTTAGAAAAATTTAGATACATCAACTATAGTCTAGTAGTCATATTGGCTTTTGTAGGTTTGAAAATGCTATTCTCACATTATTTAGAATTACCAGAATGGGTTTCATTAGCCGTTATCTCTATAGCCTTAGTTTCTGGTATTCTAGCTTCAACTCTTATTAAAGAGAAAGCATAGGAAACCGTTTATTTGTTTTCTAATTTGGTATCAATAATCGCCATGGCATCATTTACGGTTTGCATTTGGTCCATGTCATCATTTTCTAAACGAATATCAAAAGCATCTTCCACATCTAGAACGATGTCAACTAGGTTAGCGGAATTAATATTTAAGTCATTCATGAAATGACTATTCTGCTCAATGTCTGCAACAGTTACATCTTCAGGAAGGTAAACCTTAATAATATCCTTTAGTTTATTATATTTTTCTTCTTCTTGCATTTAATTTTAATTTTAATACCGAAAGGTATAATTATATGGATTTATGATAAGGTTGTCCTAGTACTTACGCTGAATACTCCTTAAAAATAACACACGCATTCACATCACCAAAGCCGAAACTTGCTTTAGCTATTATTTTAGGTTTATGGGGAACTGTTTTTCTAGGAATACGCTCATCTGAAATTAATGACTGTATTTCAGGGTGTATATCATCACAATTTATATTCTTAAATACCACTTGTTCTTTAAATTGCAATATGGTTGCGACGCTCTCAATACTACCTGCTGCAGCCAAACAATGGCCAATAGAGCCTTTAAAGGAATTAATATATGGAAAATCCTCGCCTTTACGGTCTAACGCTTTACTCCAATTTTCTATCTCCAAGGCATCTTTCGCCGTTGCGGTCAAATGCCCATTTATAACATCAACCTCAGAAGCTTCAATTCCTGCATTGAGTACAGCATAGCGAATACAACGTTGCACTGCCACACTATTAGGTGCCGTCATTGATCCTTCTCCTAACTGTCCGCCACTATTAATTTCTCCACCTAAAACTTCGGCATAGATATGTGCACCTCTCTTCTGTGCACTTTCCAAAGATTCAAGAACTAAAGACCCTGCCCCACTTCCAGGTATAAATCCATTAGCTGTAGCACTCATTGGTCTACTGGCTTGGGAAGGATTATCATTATATCCTCTTGGTAAAATACGCATGGCATCAAATCCGCCCCATACATACGGACCGCTATCACTACAGCTTCCTGTAAGCATAATCTCTGCTTTTCCTTGACTAATACGCTCAAAAGCCATAATAATACCTTCTGTACCTGTGGTACACGCAGCAGAATTGGTTGTAACTTGATTACCGCAACCCAACAATCCGCCCAAATAGGCACTTATACCACTGGCCATGGTTTGTATGACCGAGGTGCTACCGAGTCTTCGTACATTGCCCTCATCTATAAGATGAATAGCTTCTCTAAATTTATCTACACCTAAAATACCTGTACCGAAAATGATACCTCTGTCCCAACTAGGTTCATCTGTACTGTTCTTTTCTAAACCTGCATCTTTCCATGCATCTATGCCCGCGATAACTCCGTATACGATTCCCGTGGCATTCAACCCCCTTCTTTCAAGCGGTGTAAAATAAGTGTCTATCAGATTATCTTTCACTAAAGGTTCTCCAGCAATTTGACAACCAAAACCTAATTTCTCTAAAATAGGTTGGTGACGAATGCCACTTTTACCTTCTAAAAGGGATTGAGTGAAATCGGTAAGACCAACACCATTGGGTGCACACACCCCCAACCCAGTTATTACTACGCGCCTACTCATTGCTTATACCAATCATGCCTGCCAATGTACCCTTGCAGACTAGTTTATTATCCTCGTTATACATTTTTACGACGCATTTTAATTTATGAAATCGGAAGTACACCAGCTCAGATATTACACGAACACGTTCTCCGGGAAAAACAGGAAGCAAAAATTCCATTTGAGAACTACTCATTCCGATTTTGAGGTTTTCTAATCTACTTTCTTCTTCTAAAAGATAAATACCTAAACTGACAAGACCAATTTGTGCACAGCACTCTGTTAATAATACTCCCGGTGTTACTGGATTATTCTTAAAATGACCATCATAAAATGCAGCATCAGGTTTAAACGCATAAGTTCCTTCTGCACTTTTCTCATTTACCTTTAAAATCTCATCAACAAACAAAAAAGGCTCCGCGTATGGCAATCTATTCAATATCCACTGAAATGTATTTTTTGTCATAGATTATAGCTTAAATCAAACTTTCTCCACCATCTACCTTGATTACGGTACCAGTAATCCATTTTGCTTCCTCAGTTGTCAGTAAATAAACCGCATTTGCAACATCTTCAGGAGTTGTCAATCGATTATTCGGATTCCTTTTTAATGCATTCTCTTTAATTTGCTCATAACCCGGAATCATGGATAAAGACTTGGTCATTGTAATACCTGCCTGTATGCAATTCGCTTTTATACCTATTGGCGCAAATTCCAAAGCAATACTACGTGTCAATGCTTCTAAAGCTACTTTTGCCACAGAAACAGCACTATAATTTGGTAATGCCTTGGTATTACCCTCACTTGTAAAAGAAATTATTCGAGTGTCTGAGGCAAATAACCCCGATTCGACCAATGCCTTTGTCCAATCATATAAACTCAGTGCCATGGCATCGAATGTAATTCTGAAATCAGTATCGGTAAGGGTTGGTTTATTTTCAGAATACATAGGTTTTAAGGTTCCTTTTGCGACACTATGTACCAATATTTTAATTTTATGTCCTTCTGGTAATTGGTGTTCTATATCAGAAATAATAACTGAACGCTTTTCTGCATTTAAGGCATCGGCATTCAATGCTCTAAATTGATTTCCAAAAGCGCGAATTTCATTGAATGAAGTTTCTATCTCATCCATATTAGAACGTCTATCTCTATGAACAATTATGATGTGATACCCTTGACTGGCTAATTTCTTTGCTGTCGCAAGACCGAGTCCGCTGCTACCTCCTAAAATTAAAGCCCAATGATTAGCATCCATATATCTCGTTATTTTTCAAATTTACCATTCAATAAGAACTCGTTGTGCTGAGAAACCGGGTCCAAAACTTAAAATGAGTCCTTGCTCTCCTGTTGGTATATCTTTTTCTAAAAAACGCTCTAAAACGTAAAGAACGGTGGCGCTACTCATATTTCCGTACAACCGTAGCACTTCACGTGTATCATCTATATTCTTACCTAAAGCCCCAAATAGAGACTCCACTGTTTGTACAATTTTTTTACCTCCGGGATGAAAAATTAAATGATCGACCTTATGAATATCACTTCCGTATTTTTCTAAAAATGGGTGAACAATATCGGAGAAATGATTGGATATGGTTTCAGGAACCGCTGGGTCTAAAATCATCTTTAAACCATGATTAGTTAAATCGAAACCCATCATTTCAGTAGCATCTTTAAAATGATACATTTCCTCTCCAACAATCTTTGGTCCTACAGCATCTTCCTCAGAAGACAACAGAACACATGCAGCCCCATCACCGAAAATCGCTGCGCTGACCATATTAGCCATGGAATAATCATTAAGCTGAAATGTGGCAGTCGGACTCTCAACAGAAACCAACGCAATTCGCTTACCCGGATTTGACTTAAGAAAATTATGGGCATATATGAGTCCAGATACTCCTGCAGCACAACCCATTTCTGTCACGGGAAGCCGAACTATATCTTGGCGCATATTAAGCTCATTAATTAAATAAGCATCTAACGAGGGAATCATAATTCCCGTACAACTTACGGTTATAATGTAGTCAATAGAATCAGCCTGCCAATTGCTTTTTTTAAGTGCGTTACGTAGCACATTAGCGCCCATACGTTTTGCTTCCCTAACGTAAATATTATTTTTATCCTCAAAAGTAGTGGCTATAAAAACTTCTTCTGGAGGCATTATAGAATAACGTTTATCTACGGCTGCCCCTTCAAAAATCTTAATCACCTTACGGGTAAATCGTTCTTCTTGTCCACTTAACCAAAATTCAACCAAGGGCAGTATATCCTTTGTATCTCTAAAATATTCAGGTAACTCTTTGGTGACACTAACAATTCTTGTTTGATTCATAACTATTCTTAATCTTCAATCTACTACTTCTTTTTTAAAACCCATACATATCTAAAGGCCCATTTCCATTGTATATCATGTGATGCACTTTTTACTTGGGCCGCATACTCTAATAAATCCTTCTTTTTAAAAGCCCTTTGAATGGATAATAATCCGTCTTTCTTGGCGATGACAGTTTTTATAAAGAAGAAACTAAAAGCCTTGAACAAATAATAAGCAAGCGGATTACGGTCTAAATCATTTATTACTACTCCTAATGCGGCAAGGGTATTAAACTGATTTACAAATTTAACCACTCCTTCATCTGAAAAATGATGTAAGGTCAATGTGGTCATTACCACATCAATATTCCATTTAGAAAAATCTGTGGTTAGAATGTCAGCTTCTAAAAAGGTTATTTCAGGATATTCAGTAGAATAGTATGTCGCTAATTCTAGTCCTTGCTTATTAAGGTCTACTCCTATCAAATTGAGCTTGATATTACGTTTTCTTGCCTCCGTCGCCAACTTTCTAAGCATGGTTCCTTCAGCACAACCCATATCTAAAATCGTATACGATTCTTTATCTTCTATTTTAAGTAGCTTAAAAACAGTATTTAAGGTAATCTCATAACCACCTAACAACCTATTTACCCTATTGATGTCTTGAAGTATGATAT
This sequence comes from uncultured Maribacter sp., assembly GCF_963977385.1. Classification (GTDB taxonomy): domain Bacteria; phylum Bacteroidota; class Bacteroidia; order Flavobacteriales; family Flavobacteriaceae; genus Maribacter. The sequence continues at coordinate 187,522 of NZ_CAXBOU010000002.1, forward strand.
CCAATTCCTTAGTAGTCCCGGAATAGGTATCCATAATCTCAACTTCAGTACTTCGGTGTGTAAAATCTACCATTATGATATCAGTTCTCCATGTGTTTTACTAATAATATATTTCAGCAATGTTTTTGACTTTCCGATGGTATGAATACCCATAGTAACCATTGATTTATTCAATAAGATACGCTGCAATTTTCTACCGAACCACAATCTATTGCTAAATGTTTTAGACCATCTTTTTTTATACTCCACCTCTAATTGATGACGTTCATAATTAGAATCATTTAAGAATCGCAATACTAATTCTGATGCAATTTTTGCACTGTGTATAGCCATGGCCATACCATTGCCACAAAGAGGATGAATAAGGCCGGCTGTATCACCGCACATCAACATATGATCAACAACAGCATCTTTCTTATCAAAAGATATTTGTGCGATGGTCATGGGCTGTGAAAAAAGTGGTTTTGCATTTGATAAAAAAGTATGGAGAAATGGGTTTTTTGCCACTACTTGGTTGTTAAAAGCGGTAATGTCCTTATATTTTTTAAAGGTTTCATAATGTGCGAGATAACAGAAATTAACAGCTCCCGTTTCCGTTTTAGAAAGTCCGCCATATCCTCCATCAAAATTATGTAAGCCCACTAATTGCTCAGGAAAATCATCTATTTGATAATGTGCCTTAACTGCCAACCACGAGTTCTTTTTAAGGCTGAATTTCCGTTCCATGTTTTTATCTAATATAGAACGCTTACCGTAAGCCCCAAAAGCAATTTTAGAAGTATAATTATGGGTAATAGTAGATATTATAAAGGCACCGTCTTTAAACACAGTACGAATTACTTTTTCAAAATAAAAAATAACTCCCAATTCCTTTGCGCGATGGTACAGCATATTATCTAAAGCGTATCTGCTTATACCAAAACCGCCAAGGGGTAACTCGATTTCTACCAAATATCCTTTATGCGTAGAAATTTGAAATTGTGAAATGTTTGTAGCACCAACAGCATTAGGGTTCACCCCCAACCTATTTAAATAAGGTTCTATCTCTTTAGAAACATATTCACCGCACACCTTATGATGAGGATATTCATTCATTTCAAAAACTGCAATATCCTTACCTTCCAGAGCTAAATGAATAGCCGCAGTAAGACCTGCTAAACCACCCCCTATAATAAGTACATCGTGTTCTTTCACTTACGGAAAGTTACATCAATTACAAAAAAAACCCTGCAAATGCAGGGTTTTAATTTAACTCATTACCAAAAAATAGTTTCTATTAATTAGTCTGTGTCTGTGCTTCTTGTTTTAATGCCTCACTAGCAACAATTGCCAATTCAACTCTTCTATTTTTTGCTTTACCGTCTGTAGTTGTGTTATCACCTACTGGTTGCGTTTCGCCATACCATTTGGTATCGAAACGATTCGAAGCAATACCTTTACTAATTAAATAATTAGTAACCGACTCCGCTCTTTGCTTTGATAAATTCAGATTGTATTCATCGGCACCTGCACTATCAGTATGACCTTCAACTAAAACATTTGAATTTGGATATTCTTTAAATATACCAGCCAATTTGTCTAATGTAGTAGCAGAAGTACCTTGAACATTCGATTTATTAGTAGCGAAATAAACACCAGCATCTTCATTGAACGTAACATTGATACCTTCACCAACTCTTTTTACTTCTGCACCAGGAATTTCTTCTTCGATACGTTCAGCCTGACGGTCCATTTTATTACCAATATAACCACCAGCGGCACCACCTATAGCAGCACCTAAAATTGCACCAAGTGCAGTATTATTACCACTACCGACGTTATTACCCAAAACGCCACCAATCACGGCACCACCTGCAGCACCTATAACAGCACCTTTTTGAGTTTTATTTGCGTTTTTAACCGTACTACAGCTCATTACCATGGCAAGAGCGATTATGTAACTAGTTTTACGTATTATCATTGTTTTCATAAACTTAAATTTAATTTTAAAGTAGATTATTATTTTTTACTGAATTCATATACTACGTTTACCGCAGTACCATCTACCATAACGTTAGATTTCAAGATCATTGCGTATTCAGTTAAAGTTTCAATATTTAAACGGTATCCCGCCCCACCAGAAATATCCTGATTTTTTTCATTGATAAATTTAAACTGTAATTGACTTGTATAATTCTCTTCACGCTCTACAACAGACCATCTAATGAAACGGTCTCCACCATTACATAAGGTTGACGGACTAATAGTATATCTACCCGTACTGTTATTGTCACGAAAGAACCACTCACTGCCTTCAAGGCAAATATCTTCTACATCATTAAATAAAACTGCTTTTACATTACCAGTATTGCCTTCAAAAGCTACATTGTTCAATGTCCAAGTTCCGCTTAATAAGTTTCTTTTTCCACGTGCATCTTTTGACACAGAACAAGAGGATGCTAAAAGAACAATACTAAATAGCCAAATCATTTTTTTCATAAGTAAATTTATTAGGTTTGATTTTATATACGTTAATTCTTACTTTTTGGATGGATTAACATCCATTTCATTCCAATCTATAACGCAAAGATGCGCTTAAAGTATATGGGCTATTGGCTCTTTTAACAAATATGTTAACGGAAACACCTAATAGGCAATTAGTTCTAATAAGGAAGATTCAAATCTAGATTTAGAAAGATATTGTTGTTCTAATAGTGAATTAAACGGTATTGGGGTCTCCAAACTACCAACTCTTCTAATAGGTCCGTCCAAATATTCAAAACAATTTTCCATTACTAAGGCTGAAATATCACTGGCGATACCTCCAAATAAACTATCTTCTTGCAGTATGATAAGTTTACCGGTCTTTTTAACAGATTCATAAATTGCTTCAATATCTAGTGGTTGCAAAGTTCGCAAGTCCAATAAATCGGCGTTAATGTTAGAATTATTGTCCAATGTTTCCAATGCCCAATGAACACCTGCTCCATAAGTTACTATGGTAACTATAGAACCTTCACGAAGAAGACCTGCCTTACCAAAGGGTAATGTATAATAATTAACAGGTACTTCTTGATACATACTTCTATACAATCCTTTATGCTCAAAAAATAGTACAGGGTTAGGGTCTTCTATTGCAGTTGCTAATAAACCCTTTGCATCGTAAGGAAAAGCTGGGTATACCACTTTTAACCCAGGAGTCTTGGTAAACCAAGCTTCATTAGTTTGAGAATGAAACGGACCCGCCGCTACCCCGCCGCCGCATGGCATACGTATAACAACATCTGCCTTTTCACCCCAACGGTAAAAACTTTTGGCCAAATAATTCACTATAGGATTAAAGCCGCTACTTGCAAAATCAGCAAATTGCATTTCCATGACTGCTTTCATTCCATTTATTGACAACCCCATTGCAGCCGATACAATTGCCGATTCACATATTGGAGTATTACGTACACGTTCCTTACCAAAGTCGTCAATAAAACCTTCTGTTATTTTAAAGACTCCACCATACTCAGCAACATCCTGACCCATAATTACAAGGTTGTTATATTTCTTCATCGACAGTCGTAAACCGTCTGAAATGGCATCAACTAACCTTATATTTGTAGTATGTATACTCGGAGCAACTTCTTTGTAATCAAATTTTTGATATACCTCACTTAATTCTTTACTTTCATTAGGTATAATTGACTCTTCTGAATAAGCTATTTGTAAATGTTCATCGATTTCAGCTTGAATTTCAGCTCTGACCGTATTAATGATATCGTCTGTAAGTATTTTTTCTTCCTTTAAAAATGAGATGAAATTTTCCAAGGGATCCTTCTCTGCCCAAGCCTCTAAAAGTTCCTGTGGCACATATTTAGTTCCACTTGCTTCCTCATGCCCGCGCATACGAAAGGTTTTAAACTCTAGTAAAACCGGTCGTGGATTATTTCGCATATCCTCCATTAATTCAGACACCTTTGTATACACCTCTAAAATATTATTACCATCAATAATATGAGATTCCATACCATAACCCTTTCCTTTATCGACCAGGTTTTCACACTTAAATTGTTCGTTGGTAGGAGTAGATAAACCATATCCATTATTTTCGATACAAAACAGAACAGGCAAATCCCAAACCGCAGCAACATTTAAAGCTTCATGAAAATCACCTTCACTAGTGGCTCCTTCACCCGTAAACACAGCGGTTACTCTTTTCTCACTTCGTAATTTATGAGCAAGGGCAATACCATCTGCTACGCCTAATTGCGGTCCTAAGTGTGAAATCATTCCTATGATTTTGAATTCTTGCGTACCGAAGTGAAAACTTCGATCGCGCCCTTGTGTAAAACCACTTGCTTTGCCCTGCCATTGTGTAAAAAGGCGATACAGTGGTATATCTCTAGTGGTGAATACCCCTAAATTTCTATGCATTGGCAAAATATACTCATCATTATTTAAAGCACTGGTTACCCCTACCGAAATAGCTTCTTGCCCAATACCACTAAACCATTTAGAGACTTTACCCTGTCGTAAAAGAATCAACATCTTTTCCTCTATCATACGGGGTTTTAGCATTGATCTAAAAAGGGTTACCTTAATATCCTCAGTTACTTGAAATTGATTATAATCCATAAAGGCGATGTATTTTGCTAATAAAATATAAATGTAACAAAAATGCATTCATCAAGTAACATTTATAACACTGCTTGTAAATCCGTAATAATTATTAATTTTACATAAAATCCATAATATTATGAGCTTGGTACCTAGTGTTGATTTGTCAGATTTTATTTCGGATGATCCAAAAAGAAAACAAAAGTTTATTGATGAAATTGGTAAAGCCTTTGAAGAAATTGGATTCGTAGCCTTAGGCGGACATTTTCTATCAGATGAATTGGTTGATTCTTTATACTCGGAAATTAAAGAGTTCTTTGATTTACCTGAAGATGTAAAAGATGGTTATCAAATAGAAGGTATTGGAGGTCAACGTGGATATACTTCATTTGGAAAAGAACATGCCAAAGGAAGAAAAGAAGGTGATTTAAAAGAATTCTGGCATTTCGGACAGTATGTAAAAGACAATGCTGAATTAGAAAAAGAATACCCAGATAATGTTATTGTAAAAGAACTGCCAAAATTTAACACAGTTGGCGAAGAGACGTATAAAATGCTAGAAAAAACAGCAAAATATGTCTTACGTGCGTTGGCGTTACATTTAAATTTGGATGAATTCTACTTCGACGATTTCATTAAGAATGGTAATTCAATTCTTCGCCCAATACATTACCCACCGATTACCTCAGAGCCTAAAAACGCTGTGAGAGCTGCAGCACATGGTGATATTAACCTCATTACCTTATTGATGGGCGCTCATGGTAAAGGACTACAAGTTAAAAATCATGAAGGGGAATGGGTCGATGCTATTGCCAAGCCTGATCAATTGATGATTAATGTAGGCGATATGCTTTCGCGTTTAACCAATAACAAGTTATTATCTACCATACATCAAGTAGTAAACCCGCCAAAAGAGCTTTGGGGAACTTCAAGATATTCTGTTCCGTTTTTCATGCATCCGGTAAGTGAAATGCCCCTTAATTGTTTAGAAAACTGTATTGATGAGGAGCATCCTAAATTATATACCGATATTACTGCAGGCGAATTTCTGCATGAGCGCTTAATTGAATTAGGATTGATAAAAAAGTAGTCGGAAACCTAAATAATTTAAGTAGGAATTTTCCGTTCTATTTCTTTTAAATAAATCCTTCATGAAAAATTCCTACTTAAATTACACTATTTTCTTTCTGTTTTTAATTTCCACATGTACATCAACTTTTGGACAAATAACCTTTGAAAAGGGCTATTTTATTGACAATAGCGGTCAAAAGACCGACTGTCTTATTAAAAATATAGATTGGAAAAACAACCCAACCTCTTTCCAATATAAAACAACAACTTTAGGCGGAATTAGCACAAGGAATATTTTAAGTATTAAAGAATTTAGGGTCGATAAAGGCTTTAAATATATTAGAGCAAACGTAAATATCAATAGGTCTTCTAACAAAGTTTCAGAATTAGATGGCTCAAGAGATGTTAATTTCGATAAAGAACAATTATTTTTAAAAGAACTCGTTTTTGGATCGGCTAATTTATATCATTATGAAGATGGCAATTTAAATCGGTTTTTTTATTCTATTAATAATGAAGAACCTCTTCAATTAGTTTACAAAAGGTATAAAAAAGAGAATATTCATGTTGCGGAAAACAATGAGTTTAGGCAACAAATATTGAATTTATTAATATGTGATGATGTCGTAGATAGTCGTATAAAAAATTTATCTTACGACGAGAAATCATTGAAGAAAATATTTGATGATTATAATTCATGTAATGACCCCTCTAACTATATTGTGACTGCCTCAACAAATAAAATTAAATTAAATTTTAAGATTAGGCCTAGATTAAACAACACTTCTTATGAAGTTAAATCAACCGGAGCTCAAGCATTTAATGCGAATTTCGGAGCACAAAACAGTGTAAGTGTTGGAACTGAAATAGAAGCAATTTTACCTTTCAATAAAAATAAATGGTCAATTATAATTGAGCCAACATATCAAAAGTATTCAAATGAAACCACATCACAAACCACAACCAATTTTAATAGTGTAACATATAATGCAGAGGTAAAATACTCTTCTATTGAACTACCTATTGGGATAAGACATTATATTTTTTTATCTAAATCAGTAAAAGTTTTTTTAAATGCTTCGATTTTGGCAGATCTCCCCTTTAATTCTAGCCTTACTTATCCAAATATTAATATAATTAAACCTAGAATTGAATTTGGATTAAATATTAGCCCAGCTTTGGGATTTGGAATAGATATATCTAATAAATATAGTATTGAGGCACGATATCTTGGAAAAAGAGAAGTATTCGCAAATGTGACTGACGATGATTTATCTTCTGAATTTGGCGGGTTTTCATTAATTTTAGGGTATTCACTTTTTTAATTTAAACTCATGGACCTACAAGACCAACTAAAGAATCTTTTTCCTGATCATGAATCAAAGGAAATTCCATCAGAAAAAGAACCTGAAAATAAAATTTGGTTACAAGATGACCCTATCATATGCAAGTATGAAAAACGGAAGGGAAAACCCATTACTATTTTAGAAGGGTACACTGGTGCTGATGAAGATTTTAAGAAGTTGGCCAAAGAATTAAAGACTAAACTAAGTGTTGGAGGTAGTTTTAAAGATGATAGAATCATAATTCAAGGCGATTATCGCGATAAAATCATGGTTATTTTGCAGGATAAAGGCTTTAAGGTTAAGCGTGTTGGAGGGTAAGACAAACAAATCTTCTATATTTAAACTTCCATTTGTTTTCTGTTAAATTATTTTATAACGTTGTTATAAGTATTATTTTTAAACCAATCAAACTAAATTAAGCTGGTATGAGTTCTCTTTTACACATTACCAATGGGGATAATTTTACCCAACGTCTCCAGAAATTAAACCTCGAAGGCGATGTTATCACATGGAATGAGATGCTATGTGAAGGCAAAACTCTACCCACCGTAGGAACTGAATCGTTCTGGAAGGCAAGGTTCGAATTTTTACATAAAAACTATAAGGTTTCAAAATCTTGGTTTATTGAAAAAACCTTGAAAGAATATCGATCTCTATGTAGCCACAAGCAACAAGACCATATCGTATTATGGTTTGAATACGACTTATTCTGTCAAGTGAACATGTTAGCGGTAATTAGCTGGTTACTGACACATCGAAAATACGCTCAAATTTCATTAGTTTGTAGTGGTAAAGAAGATGATTCGGATAAATTATATAGCCTTAACGAGCTTACGGACGAACAGTTATTGAATCTTTACAATAAGAAAAAAATATTAACACAAGACGATGCTGAGTATGCCGACTATGTTTGGCAGTTATATTGTAGTAATAACCCTATTCGTTTAGAGAATTTAACCGATTTTAAAGATTATCAGTTTGATTATTTAGGTGATGCCGTCAAATCTCATTTAAAAAGGTTTCCAAGTATTTCTAACGGTCTTAATGACATGGAAAATACAATACTACGATTAGCTTTGAATGAAAAACCTAAATCGAAAAAGGAATTTATGGAGGTTATTCTTAAAAATCAAGGAAACTTAGGTTTTGCCGATACACAATACGATAGAGCAATAACCCGCCTAAAACCTTTGATTACAAGTTTAAACCCTGTTCGTTTATCCAAAAAGGGAAAAGAAATATTAGAAGGCAAAACCAGTTATTATTCCTGTATTCAGGATAATGATGTGTATTTAGGAGGTGCATTAAAATACAATTTTCTTTACAACACCGAATCTAACCGAATTTTAAAGTTATAGCATGCAATTAAAGCCTGCTGAACTCATTATAAATGAGGATGGAAGTATATACCATCTTAATTTACTTCCCGAAGATTTAGCCACCACCATAATAACCGTAGGTGACCCTGATAGGGTTAGCCAAGTATCTGGTCATTTTGATAGTGTAGAAATAAAGAAAGGAAAACGAGAGTTTATTACCCATACTGGTCATAAGAACGGAAAAAGAATTTCTGTGATTTCAACCGGAATAGGAACAGACAATATAGATATTGTCATCAACGAATTAGATGCACTTGTTAACATCGATTTTAAGACCAGAACGGTAAAGAAAAATCATACTCAATTAAGAATCATTCGAATTGGTACCAGTGGATCCATTCAACCAGATATTCCAGTAGATTCTTTTTTAATGAGTGAATATGCCATGGGTTTCGACGGACTTTTACATTTCTACGAACATGAGAATATCAACCATTCTCAAATTGAGGATGCATTTATAGCGTATACTTCTTGGGATAAGAACAAGGCACGACCCTATGTACTTTCCTATTCTGAAAAACTAGGAGAAGTATTTAGAGATAATCGTATACGATTAGGATTTACAGCAACAAACACAGGCTTCTACGGGCCACAACAGCGTCAATTGAGACTTAAACCAAGTCAAATGGAATTGATGGAAAAATTATCTTCATTTAAGAATGATGGACTCTCATTAACCAATTTAGAAATGGAAACTTCTGGTATTTATGCCCTTTCTCTTCTATTGGGTCATGAAGCTGTTTCAATGAATTGCATTTTAGCAAATAGATCAACTGGCGAATTTTCTAATAATCCGGCAAAATCAGTAGACAATCTTATTCTGTTCTGTTTAGGCCGATTGGCTTAACATACATTTAGAACAATCTTAGTATAGTACTTCTTATTTTTACCGAAAGCTGATTATGAAAAAGAACAATTTAAAGCATAGAGATATTAATTGGCTCTACTTTAATGAACGTGTATTATTAGAAGCAGAAAATAAAGAAACTCCCCTACTAGAAAGATTAAAATTCTTAGCTATTTTTTCTTCTAATTTAGACGAATATTTTAAAGTCCGTGTTTCTGGACTACGACAAATAAAACAGCTGGATAAAAACCTTCGTAAGAAGTTAATGTTCAAGGCCAATAGCACCTTAAAACAAATATTAAAGACCGTCGACAAACAACAAGTTCAGTTTGGGAAAGTCATTGCATCTATATTAGTAGAATTAGAAAAAGAAAATATATTTATAAGAAGCGTAGCTGATTTTAACGAAGAACAGAAGGTTTTTCTTAGTAATTGGTTTGATACTAACATCAAAGAATACTGTCAAGTATATCCTGAAACAAATAATATTAAGCTAACCGATAGCGCTTTATATTTGGTAACAAGCCATGCTGATAAAAGCTATAGTATTGTAAAGTTACCGACAGATGAAAAAGAACGATTTATTAGAATACCCGGTAAAGGCCATCAATATTGTTATTTAGATGATGTAGTTCGTTTATCAGTACATAAGCTTTTTCCGCAGAAAGAAAGTATTGATTGTTATTCCATAAAAATTTCGAGAGATGCTGAACTTTATTTGGAAGATGATTACTCTGATGTAGAGCTTGTCGAAAAAATATATAAATCATTAGGTAAAAGAAAATCAGGTCAACCAACTCGACTTTTATATGATTACCAAATGCCAAAATGGTTATTGTCTAGTTTAAAAAAGGATCTTAATTTAGGGGATGTAGATTTATCTCCTGGAGGTAAGTATCATAACCTATCTGATTTTTTCACATTTCCATTTCCTGAAAATACAGAACGGCTCCAATACGAGCCAAAGCCGGCATTAAATCATCCTGAATTATCATATTCCAATAATATATTTGAATCAATTTCAAAAAAAGACCAATTGGTACATTTTCCGTATCAAAAGTTCGATGTAATTGAAAATTTTCTTACAAGTGCGGCTACCGACCCTAAGGTAGTTGAAATTAAAATGACTATTTATCGCATTGCTAAGTCATCTGCTTTAGCCGATGCACTTTTAACTGCCTTAAATAATAAGAAAAAAGTTACCCTATTCGTTGAAGCGCAAGCTCGTTTTGATGAAGCAAACAATATTATGTGGGGCCGTATTTTTGAAGAGAAAGGCGCCAAGGTTATTTTTAGTATACCTCAAGTAAAAGTCCATTCAAAAGTTGCAATGGTATTTAGAAAAGAAGAAGACAAGATTAGAAGATATGCTTATATAGGCACAGGCAACTTTAACGCAAAGACTTCTACCATTTATTGTGATCACGGACTGTTTACAGCTAACAAAAAAATAACGAAAGACTTAAAACAGGTCTTTGAAGTATTAGAACGAAAACTAATTGTACCAAAACTTAAGCGATTATTAGTATCGCCTTTTACTACCCGTATTACTTTCCTAAATCTTATTCAAAATGAAATAAATGCAGCAGTAAACGGTAAAAAAGCAGGTATAACTGCCAAAATGAATAGCCTAGAAGATGCTGATATGATTTATGCACTTTATAGAGCTGTAAATGCCGGTGTTGATGTTCGACTTATCGTTAGGGGTTTCTGTTGCTATCTAAAAGCTAGCGACGATCCTAATGTATCAATGAAAGATAATATTTACATCACTAGTATTATAGACCGCTATTTAGAACATGGTAGAATCTATCTTTTTGAAAACGGTGGCGATGAGTTAATGTATATTGGTTCTGCAGATTGGATGACACGAAATTTAGACAGACGTATAGAAGTGCTTGTGCCAATACTTGATACCGATATTTTTAATGAATTAAAACATATTTTAAACCTTCAACTCAATGATAATCAAAAAGCAAGAGTTTTAGACTTAGAAAATTCCAATAAGAAAGTAGATTTTAGTGACCAAGATGAACCTATACGTTCGCAATACGCTATTTATGACTATCTCAAAACTAAACTAAATGAAAACCGTTAAAATTATAGGTGTACCCGAACATTTCAATTTACCTTGGCACTTGGCCATTGATGAAGGTGCTTTTGAAGACAGAGGGATAAAGTTAAGCTGGACGGATATACCTGAAGGTACCGGTAAAATGTGTGAGCTTCTAAATCAAAAAGAAACAGATTTAGCCATAATACTAACTGAGGGTATTGTGAAAAGCATTACAGAGGGTAATCAGGTAAAGATTATTCAGGAATATATTGCCTCTCCCCTGCTTTGGGGTATTCATGTAGATGCCAATAGCACTTATAAATCACTGAACGAATTAAAAGGAACAACAGCTGCAATTAGTCGTTTTGGTAGTGGTAGTCATCTTATGGCCTATGTTCAAGCCAAACAAATGGGCTGGGAAACAGAAAAACTAAAATTCAATTTAGTCAACAATTTAGACGGTGCAATAGAAAGTTTAACTACTGCTAAAGCAGACTATTTTATGTGGGAACGATTTACCACCAAACCATTGGTTGATAGCGGTATTTTCAGACACCTAGGTAATTGTCCGACTCCTTGGCCATGTTTTGTCTTAGTAGGAACCGATGAATTTTTATCAGAAAATATGACCCTGGTAAAACATATTCAAGAAATCATCAATACCTATACCACGGAATTTAAGCAGATACCTCGAATAGATGCTACGTTAGCAAATAAGTATCATCAAAAACTAGAGGATATTCAAGATTGGCTACATATTACCGAATGGAGTCAAAAACAACTTCCTGAAACTATGTTACTAAAAGTACAAGACACTTTAAAAGAATTAGATTTAATTGATAAATCCATTCCTGTATCTAAAATTTTAAATTGATTTAAATAGTAGCTAGACTGAAATGCTTTTGAATCAACTGCTTAAAAGTATCATCAGATAATGGTTTTTGAGAGAAATCGGCAATGAATTCATTTGTTACCGCTCTATCCTTATCTTCTTGATTATCACTAATAGTAACTAGAACTATGGTGATTTGTTCTTTCAATTTTTTCGGAACTAATTCTTCGTACGCTTTCATGAACTGCCATCCGTCCATAATAGGCATTCTTAAATCTAACATCACCATACATGGCAATTCTAATTCATCTTGGCCTTTACCCAAGATAAAATCTAATGCTTCTTGACCATTCAGCGCAGAATTAACTGCTACATCTAAATCAAGTTTGTTAATGAAAATTGAATGCAAAAAGTTGCTTGCCTCATCATCATCTACTAATAATATCGAATTCAATCTATCTAAATTGCTCATTTATTTTTTGTTAGTTATGAGTGTATTTGTACTGCCCAAATAAATTCTCTTCTAAAATTAGAGAAAATCTAACTAACTAACTTACCAAATAATAGATTTATTGCCTAAATCGTTCAATATTTTGTTGCAAGTTGAAAAATGTTTGTTCCCAAACCAATACCCTCGATTAGCGCTCAAAGGAGAAGGATGTCCCGATGTTAGAATATGATGCCTCTTTGAATTGATTAGTTTTACCTTTTTCTTAGCGTAGCCACCCCACAACATAAATACAATATCAGTTCTTTCCTCCGACAATTTTGATATTACTGCATCGGTAAATTTTTCCCATCCTTGTTTTTGATGGCTACCTGGTTCATGTGCCCGTACTGTAAGCGTAGCATTCATCAACAGTACTCCTTGTTCTGCCCATCTTTCTAAATTGCCACTTTCAGGATAAGGCTTTCCTAAATCTGTATGTACTTCCTTAAAAATATTTACAAGTGAAGGCGGATGCTTTATACCATCTTTGACCGAAAAGCACAACCCGTTAGCTTGATCTAGACCATGATAAGGATCCTGGCCTATAATTACCACTTTAACTTCTTCAAACGAACAATGCTCAAAAGCTGAAAATATATTAGCGCTTTCCGGGTAACACGTATGCACCTCATATTCTTTCTTAACAAACTGAGAAAGTTCTTGAAAATATGGCTTTTCAAATTCCGGTTTTAAAAGTTCTTTCCAATTTGTCGGCATCGCTATGTTCATAAATACTAGAATTAATGATTGAGCTAAACAAAATTAGCATTCTTAAATATTCTAATCATGGTTAAACTGAATTTTGAGTTGAATTGGTTGATTAGAAATCTAATATTATTTAAATATTCTATTTTTCATAAGGAGATATCTTTTGAAGTTTTCGGTGTAATCCCATATTCCTCATATGAGCCTCAATCCGTACCTTTGCGGCTTATAAAAATAGAACGTGGCCAACATACATTCCAAAACATTACAAGATCTAGAATTTCCATCGGTATTAAAACAAGTATCTGCTCGTTGCCATACAGAATTGGGTAAAGAGGCTGCATTGGATATTGCACCTTTTACTACAGATGAAGTTATTAGATTAGAACTCGGTAAAACCGCAGAATACCTTTCTTCGCTTATTAGTGAGAACCGTATACCCAATCATGGTTTTGATAGTATAAATACCGACCTTAGACTTTTAAAAATAGAAAATACCACATTAGAACTACAAGGTTTTAAGCGTATTGCCAGTATTTGCACCACTGTAGCACTTCATCATAAATTCTTTAAAAAATTCAAAGAATACTATCCACTTTTTAATGATTTCGTTTTTAGACTGGAACCTAACACACAAATTCCAGACTTAATCAACAACGTTATTGACCGTTTCGGAGAGGTTAAAGACAATGCTTCCGATTCATTATTTAGTATCCGTAGGCAAATAAACCAGGTACGTGGCAAAATCACTCAAAGTTTCGCTTCCGCATTAAATACCTATCAAGCTTCAGACTACTTAGACGAAATTAGAGAATCTGTTGTAGAAAACAGAAGAGTTTTAGCAGTTAAAGCAATGCACCGTAAAAAAGTGAAAGGAGCTGTCATGGGCACTTCAAAGACGGGCAGCATAGTATATATTGAACCAGAGGCAGCTCTCAAGTATAGTCGTGAACTCAATAATTTAGAATTTGAGGAAAAAGAAGAAGTTCAACGTATTCTTAAGCAACTTACAAACCAAATAAGACCATTTAGAGCGCTTTTAAGAGACTATCAAGAATATTTAACTCAAGTGGATGTTATAGCGGCAAAAGCTAAATACGCGGAAGATATAGACGGTCTATTACCTAAAATAAACCATAACAATCGTCTATATCTACGAGATGCTTTTCACCCATTACTTTTTCTAAATAATAAACGCAAAGGGGAAAAGACATTTCCACAGACCATAGAATTACACCAAGAAAATAGAATAATTGTTATTTCCGGACCCAATGCTGGTGGTAAAAGTATAACACTGAAAACAATAGGATTGCTGCAAGTGATGTTGCAAAGTGGACTTTTAATTCCTGTTCACGAACGCAGCGAAGTTTGTTTTTTCAAAAAGATTTTAACAGATATAGGAGACAACCAAAGTATTGAAAATCATTTAAGTACATACAGTTATCGACTAAAGAACATGAACCAATTCTTAAAACGCTGCGATGCTCAAACTTTATTTCTGATTGATGAGTTTGGTACCGGTAGTGACCCTGAATTGGGAGGTGCTTTGGCAGAAGCGTTTTTGGAAGTCTTCTATGAAAGAGGTTCTTATGGGGTTATTACTACCCACTACGCCAATCTAAAAGCACTGGCTAATGAATTACCACATGTAACCAATGCTAATATGCTTTTTAATGGTAAAACATTAGAGCCCACGTTTCAATTGATATTGGGTCAGGCCGGTAGTTCGTTTACGTTTGAAGTTGCTCAGAAGAACGGTATACCTTACTCGCTTATCAACAAGGCTAAGAAGAAGATAGAGCGCGGCAAGGTTCGTTTTGATGCAACCATAGCCAAGCTACAGAAAGAACGTAGCAAAATGGCTGAAACTGGCTCTAGATTGAAGGAGGAGGAGGTAAAAGCACGAGAAGAGAATGAGCGATTAGAAAAATTGAATGCCAAGGTAAAGTCTAAATTAGAGAATTACCAAGAACTCTATGATCATGACCAGCGCATGATATTATTAGGCAATAAAGTGAATATCGCGGCAGATAAGTACTTTCAGGATAATAAGAAAAGACCTTTGGTGTCTGAACTTCTTCGTATTGTAGAAACTGAAAACAGCAAGCGAAAGAAGAAAACCGCTAATCAAGCTAAAGCCGAACGTGCTAAAAAGGTTAAAGTAACCCAAGAGGTGCAACAGGAGGTAAAAGTCATTCGCGAGAAAAAGATAGTAGAAAAGAAAAAAGCCATTCATAAAGAAAAGAACAAACCGCGTCCTGTTTTTAACATTGGTGACCGTGTTCGAATGCTAGATGGGAAGGCTGTTGGTAGTATTGATAATCTAGAAAAGGGCAAGGCAATAGTTAATTATGGAATTTTCACTACCAATGTTAGTGTGGATCAGTTAGAAATGGTAGAAAAAAAGAAATAATATCTTATTATTTTGGTTACCAGATTATTATAATAAATCGTATACGATATACAAGGCTTAAATAAACACCTTAAGCTATGTAAGCGTCTCTAAAAAGACCATTTAATCATATAGCAATATCTGAATGTGTTCAAAATATTGATTTGATTATTTGGGGGTATCAGCCGTTTCTTAAATAGGTCAAATAAGATATTTGTTTTTGATAAAACAACAGCCGATACCCAAGTTGTTGAACCTACAACTTTAGATACCGACTGCATTAACTAACTCTAATTCATCTAGTAAATTCTCCAGACATGAAAATAGATTCGCATTTCACTACCTGGATCATCCTCTAGGTCAATTCTAGTATAACCATCATCTTTATTCCACTTAACATCTTTTAATTTGATATCCTTCGTTTCCTCGCCATAAAAATCATCATTAAATAAATCTATTTCTGTGAAAGTTCCATAAAGCCTGATATAGTCGTCATTCGTATTTGGACTTTTTAATTCGACTTCTATAGTTTGATCAATCTCATAAAATTTATCCTTCTCCGTACTAAAATCTTGCCCTGCCGTTTTTTCCCACTTCTCGTCTCCTTTATTAACTCCGTTTTGAAAAATCGTTGCGGTCATTTTCCCGAATAATTCTAACTGAGAATCACCTTCATTATCATTTCTCACCCCTCTGAATCCATGTAATTCAAAGGCATACTTTTGATACGCTTCTTCGCAGGTTCTTATTGGATATTCACTTGCCAACACCACTTTTGAAATAGGAAAATCATTTTTTATATAGCGTAACGTATATGATAAAGGAGCAGCAGGCGAATCAGCGGTGTAGTCACCGCCATTGGTGATATATTCATGAATGCCGCTTGGACCAGAAACGACTTTTGCAGCATCTGCTCCAGATCCACCAATTACAGTAGCTTTAATACTAGATTCACTCAGCATCGTTTGGTAGTCCGCATTACCATCTGCGTCAGCTGAATTAAAAGAAGCACTAAAGGCAGAATGAATATCGGTTTCTTTATAGTTAGATTCCACGGTATATAATACCATTCGACCATATTTTACTGAGGAAACTATTACCGGACTAGTAGCATTTAGTTCAGGAAGCGCTGTAAAAAGTGACCCAGGATTATCATTAGGGGGTAAATCCATATCGATTGTATAGTAAACCTGAATATATTTTATGAGGTACTTGTATTTGTAGCTAGAGCTACTAAAATCAAAAGAAGCTGAGATATTAGCGTTCTTCCCGCGGTAATTAGCACCTAATGCTAAATTTAAGTGCTCTTCGGAATATACTTCCTTCGTTTCGAAATTCAATCTAGCGGGTGTTGAACCAGTTACTCCCTGTTGCAAAATTGAATTTATACCTTCTCTCACTGTTGAAAGCTTAGGGTCATCGATCGTTACGGAAGACTTACCATTTATATTCTCTAAAGAAACAGAAAGTGTTACCGGCGCCCTTCCTCCATTAATTCCAATATACGCTCCAGTAGGAATCGATTCTCCTTTCAACATACCTGCAGGATAAATTACATCAGATGTCGGATCTAACGCCAACATCTCATCGTAGCCGGGAGAAGCTTTGTAGCGTTTTACAACACACTCAAGATTGGGTGATACGTCATCTTGTTCTGGGTTTTCCTCATCTAACAATTCTTTTGGCGATTCCTCATCTTGTGAAAACTCATTAAGATTGGATAGTAGCGCATTGAAACCTTCCGTTTCTTCCGGGTTTGGTTGGTCAGGGCTAATTGGATCCTCCTCTGTACTACAACTCATACTCAATAATAGGCATAACCCCATTACACCTACATACTTTAAAATTGATTGCTTTGTTTTCATAATTTCTTTGATTTAAAAGATTCAACACTTCGAAACTAGAATCAAAACAAGCCCTTAACTAATTTTAGGCATGGACAAAGTATGGACAACTTGAATGGATTTAACTTGATTTGCATATGGACATACCTAATATTAGATGTTTAAAGAAAAACAGCCAACATGAGCACATACGGCGTTTAACAGAATATTTTCAAGAAATAACTTTTGTTAATTCGTAGGTTTTCTATGGACAAGAAATTTTAACGCTAAAATGCTGACTGTTAAGGGAAAAGATATAATAGGTATCTTGGTATAAGAAGCTAGAAAATGAATTCATCTAAACAAAAGATCTTATGAAAACCGTTTCCAAAATATTTTTATTAATTGGTTTTTGTCTATGCATCGATCTACACTCGCAAGAATATAAGAACCTTGATAGTTTAGTTACTGAATATAATAATCATGTCAATGATACTACCAAAGTAACTCTAGGCTCATTAATCTATCAGAATTTAAGTTTTACTAATCCTGAGGAATCTTATAAATATGCCAAGGAAGCAGTTTCTATATCTAAACAAATTATGCATGAGCGTGGCTTGGGTCAAGCTTACAATAATTTGAGTTTTTATTTTTTAAATAAAGACCAACTAGATTCTGCCTTATACTATAAAAAAGCATCCTTAGACATAGCAACCCGATTACAAAATATAAGAGGCATTCTGACCGTAAATATGGGTCTTGCGGTATTATATAACAAGAAAAATAATTTTAATAAAGCAGAAGAATACTTAAATCAAAATATTGCTATTTTCAAAAATAGAGATACAATTAAGAACGCAAGGGAAATTGACTTCAAATATATTGGGTCTACATATCACGCACTTTCAGATATTATGGTGAAAAGAGGCCAATACAATTTGGCATTGAAAAATCAGTTAAGATCACTTGAGTTATATAAAGAAAAGACTAAAGACCCACTGTTTGAGGCTGACGCATACAACGCCTTAGGCCAAACAGAAATGAAGTTGGAAAACTACGAACAAAGCTTTGTATACCTAAAACAAGCTTTAAAGGTCTATAATGAGTTTAAGGATTTACTTTGGGAAAGTGATGTCCTAAAAATTATGGGTGAAAATATGGTATTGCAAAACAAGCCAACTGAGGCCTTAAAGTATCTTTTGCGATGTATTGAAATTGCAAAAGAAAATGAATTTCAATTAACAGAAGCAAGTGCACATAATATATTGGGTAATGCCTATAATAACTTGAATCGTAATCAAGAAGCGCTGCAAAGCCTTAATAAAGCGGTTGAAGTATATGGTCAAATGGAAAACCCGACGGAAGTTAACGAAGCATATATTAGTTTAGGTGTTTTCTATAACAAGGCGAACCAACCCAATCGTGCTATTCCCTTTTTTGAAAAAGCTATTATTATTTCAGATAGCATTGGGGCAATCCCACAAGCTTCATATGCATATTTTCATCGGTCAAAGTCTTTTCAGGAACTAAAGGAATACAAAAAATCCTTAGAAGATTTTGTACTTTATAATAACTTAAAGGACAGTATATACACTATTAAAAAATCTCAACAAATAGAAGAGATGCGAACTATTTTCGAAACCGAAAAAAAGGAAGTCGAAATTGCACTTCAAGAAGAAGAAATTAAAGCCTTGAATGAAAAAGGAAGAGCTGATAACCTAAAAAAAGGACTCTATGCTGGCGGCATGACCTCTGCCCTAGCACTATCTGGACTTCTAGTATTTGGTTTCCGTCAACGTATGAAGAAAAATAAGGTGGAACGCGAGAAGCAAGAGGAAATTTACAAACAAGAAATTGCACATAAAAAAAAGGAACTCACTTCGCAAACGCTTCATTTAGTACAAAAGAATACTTTCATTCAAGAACTAAGGGAGAATTTAGAAGGTTTACGTAGTTCTCCTGAAAAGTTTAAAGTTGAGTTTAGACGTATTGTCATGTTGCTTAAAAAACAACATGCTGAAGATAAAGATTGGGAAATCTTTAAAAGTTATTTTGCTGATGTGCATAATAATTTTGACAACAAGTTAAAGTCCATATATGCCGATATTACGGAAAAGGAAATTCGGTTGGCAGCTTTTCTACGAATGAATCTCACAACTAAAGAGATTGCGGCTACATTAAACGTTCTACCAGACAGTATTTTAAAATCTAAGTATCGTTTAAAAAAGAAACTTAATCTGGATAAGGATACCGATTTGACTACTTTCTTAAATACATTATAAAGTTGCAA
The DNA here is from genome assembly GCF_963977385.1 of uncultured Maribacter sp. Classification (GTDB taxonomy): domain Bacteria; phylum Bacteroidota; class Bacteroidia; order Flavobacteriales; family Flavobacteriaceae; genus Maribacter. The sequence continues at coordinate 207,337 of NZ_CAXBOU010000002.1, forward strand.
GTTTTAATATATACCCATTGTATCTTTAATCCGTGGAAAATAACAAGAAAATAATTCTTTTTGATGGCGTTTGTAATCTTTGCAACACTACCGTTCAGTTTGTCATTAAAAAAGATAAAGATGATTTATTCAGATTTACTGCCTTACAAAGTGAAGCTGGTAAAAGGTTACTGACTGAAAGAAATATCGATACAGAAAATATTGATTCCATAATTTTCATAGAACCCAATGTCGCTTATTACACCAAATCTACCGCTGCACTAGAAATAGGTAAAAATTTAAAAGGATTACGAACACTTTCCTCTATTTTACTATGGCTACCAGAGTCTTTTAGAAATATCGTATACGATTTTGTTGCAAAGAATCGCTATAAATGGTATGGAAAAAAAGAATCCTGCATGATTCCTACCCAAGAATTAAAAAATAAATTCATCTAAGTTTCGAATTTTTGTGAAGATGTGAATTCATTTTAACACAATGCACAATACTTTTACCCCTAACCATTTTCACACCTCTTAACATAAAATTATTGGTATATATTATCAACTATTGACTCCTCAATGTTGAATAATATGGACCAGGTAAAAAGAAAACGATATAAAAAAAAGAGATATTTACTTCCTGTTATAATTATTTCTTCACTTATATTAATACGCATTGCCCTACCCTACATCGTTAAGAGTTATGTAAACAATGTTTTAGCCGACATACCTGGCTATTATGGCCAAGTCGATGATATAGATTTATCAATCATTAGCGGTGCATACACTATTAATGATATGTATCTGAATACTGTCAATGCCAACAGCGAAGTACCGTTCTTAGATTTTAAAAAGACGGAAATTTCTATTGAGTGGAAAGCCTTGATTCATGGAAAAATAGTTAGCGAAATCAAAATGCACGAACCAACCATTATTTATGTGTTTGAAGACCAACAGGACACCACTGGACAAGCAAATACCGAAGATTGGTCTAAAGCGCTTACTAATTTGGTTCCTATTGATATTAACCAACTAACTATTGAGAAAGGTAAATTCGCTTTTTTACAATTACAAGCAGATCCTGATATTGATTTGAATTTATCAAATGTCAATCTTGCGGCATCAAATCTTAGAAATGTTATAGAGAAAACCAGAACCTTACCTTCAAATATTCATGCAACGGCCACTTCAATTGGTAATGGTAACGTAGTACTTAAAGGAGATATGAATTTGGTTAAGGAAATTCCGGATATGGATATATCATTTAGCTTGGAAAACGCCGAAGCCAAAGCACTTAATGATTTTACAAATTATTATGCAGGAATCGATTTTGATGAAGGCTCATTTGACCTATTTGGTGAATTAGCTATTGCTGACGGTTATTTAAAAGGTTCTTTTAAACCAATTCTTGAAAACGCCAGACTCATCGGGAAAGATGATGGTTTCTTAAAAACCTTATGGGAAGGATTCGTAGGTTTTTTCAAATTCATACTTAAAAATCATAAGCAAGACACCTTAGCTACCAAAATCCCTATTGAAGGTGATTTGAATAGTGTTAAGACGAAAATTTGGCCAACTGTTTCTCGCATCTTTAGAAATGCCTGGATTAAAGCATATCAAGGAGTTGTTGATGATGATTTGAATTTTAAGGACGCTACTGAAGGTGCGGATACGCTAAATGCAAAAAAGAGCAAATCAAAAAAGAAATCAAATTTTTAAACCTTAAAAATTTCACTTTTAAAAATTATATAATATATTTAAATTCAGTTATTTAAATAAAATTATTTAAATTTTTAATTTAACATAACATGATTTAATAAATGAACCCTAAATTTAAGTAAGAATTTATTGTCTAACAATAATTAGAAAAGCTTATAGAGCACAGTGCTAGTCTTTCTTATGGTAATTATCATCCCAATTTCTAACTTTAGGCTTACCTAACTTACCTACCGATTTTGCCACCATCATAGAGACGGCTGCATCACCCGAAACGTTTATAACCGTACGGCACATATCTAATGGTCTATCTACCGCAAAAATCAGAGCCAAGCCTGCTTCAGGAATTCCGGCTTGTGCCAATACAATCACCAACATAACCATTCCTGCCCCAGGAACTGCCGCACTACCAATAGATGCCAATGTAGCCGTTACAATTATACCTAACTGAGCAGATAAGCTTAAATCCATACCAAAGGCTTGAGCAATAAAAACCGCCGCTATAGCTTGATATAAACTAGTACCATCCATATTAATAGTAGCCCCAATCGGTAGTACAAAACTAGTTACTTCCTCGTCGACTCCTAAATGCTCTTCTACCCTTTCCATCGTTACTGGTAAGGTTGCCGCACTCGAACTTGTTGAAAACGCTAATAGTTGAGCAGGTGACATTCCCTTCATAAAAGTGTTAGGTGTTGTTTTCGTAAAAACCCAAACCAATAGCAGATATACCCCTAACATTAAAGTTAGTCCTAGTACAACACAGAATGCATACCATGCTAAAGCTTTAAACAAATCTAAACTAGGTGACTCTACGACTAAGGCAGCCAATAATGCAAAGACACCAAATGGTGCCGCTAACATTATAAGGTCTATCATTTTTAGAATAACTTCATTAAATCCATCAAAAAACTTTTTAACCGGAGTTGAATGTTCCTCAGGGATAAGTATTAAACCAATACCGAAGAATATAGCGAAGAAGATGACCTGCAACATATTTCCGTTATCTGAAGCCGCTTGAAAAATATTACTAGGCACTAAATCTTCTAACGCCTGTAAAGGGCCCGCTTCTTGTTGTTTATCAGCTTTGGATTTAATGGCTTCGGCATCACTTTTATAATTATCCACTAGTTCGGTACGGGTAGCCTCACTAATTGAAGCACCAGGTTTTACGATGTTTACAACTCCTAAACCTATAGTAACAGCAATTACGGTAGTAGCTATGTAAATACCAATGGTACGACCTCCCATTTGAGATAATTTGGAAATATCCTTAAGGTCAGATACTCCTTTTATCAATGAAGCTAAGATTAGAGGTACAGCAATAAGTTTTAAGGAATTGATGAAAATATTACCAAAAGGCTTTATCCAATCTGAAATAAGTTTTGGTCCCCATTCGAATTGAACCATTGCCAAAGCAAATAGAACACCCGCCAACATACCTATTAGAATTTGCCAATGCAACTCAAGCTTCCTCATATAACATATAGTTTAGGGAAGTAAGATAGTATTTTGACAGGAAAAGTACTAGAAAGGAACCTTATAATTTAATGGTTCTATTGAGTAAGGCATAATCCGCTAAAACCATTGCGGTCATTGCTTCAACGATTGGCACTGCTCTAGGTACAACACAAGGATCATGTCTTCCCTTACCTTGAGCCTGAACTTTATTACCTTCTTTATCTATAGTTTCATAGCCTTGTATTACGGTAGCTACTGGTTTAAATGCAACATTAAAATAGATATCCATTCCATTACTTATACCACCTTGTATACCTCCACTATAATTGGTTTTGGTAGAACCATCGCTATTAAATTGGTCATTATGATCGCTACCTTTCATCTTTACTCCTTCGAAACCACTGCCATATTCAAAACCCTTTACTGCATTAATCGATAACATAGCTTTACCCAATTCTGCATGAAGTTTATCAAATACAGGTTCTCCTAAACCAATCGGTACATTTTTTGCCACACAGGTTATAATACCACCAATGGTATCCCCTTCTTTTTTAATGGATTTTATGTACTCTTCCATCTTCATTGCCATTTCTGGGTCTGGACACCTAACAACATTAGATTCCGTTAGGCTTAAATCTAAATCTTTATAGTCTTTATCTAACCTCATATCTCCCACTTGAGAAACAAAAGCCTGTATTTCTATACCTTTCAAAAACTGCTTTGCAATGGCCCCTGCCACTACTCTACTAGCTGTTTCTCTTGCAGAACTTCTACCGCCACCACGATAATCTCTAAAGCCATATTTTTTATCGTAAACATAATCAGCATGAGAGGGTCTATAAGAATCTTTAATATGACCGTAATCCTGTGATTTATGATTGGTATTATGTATAGCAAAACCAATAGGTGTACCCGTTGTTTTACCTTCGAAGATACCAGAGAAAAATTCTACTTCATCAGGCTCCTTCCGTTGCGTAACTATTGCAGATTGGCCTGGCTTACGACGATTTAAATCGTGTTGTATCGCTTTTAAATCCAATTCAATTCCGGATGGACACCCATCAATAACTCCGCCTATTGCTTTTCCGTGAGATTCCCCAAAAGTGCTTACCCTAAATATGGTTCCAAAGGTATTTCCGGCCATAATATGTACTATCTAAATTAGTTGATACTGATTGCAAAGCAAACTCTATTGCAAGATTCAAAGGTAAATGTTAAATGCTTGAAAGAAAAATTTTAAAAGTGCTTAATATGATGATAACCTTCTACAATTGTGATAATAATTAATTAACATAATCATGATGGATTATTGACCTGTATTATAGATGATTAAACAATCGTTACATTTAATTTTACTATTAAAATTTCATCTTTGAAAAAACGTCGTCTTGAAATAGCTGTACTTTCAGATGTCCACTTAGGCTCTTATGCTTGTCACGCAGAAGAGCTGCTAACGTACTTATCAAGTATTGACCCGAAGATTTTAATTCTAAATGGAGATATACTAGATACTAAGAAGATGAGTAACAATTATTTTCCTCCCTCTCATTTAAAAGTGGTCAAGAAAATTTTCTCTTTAGCTTCTAAAGGCACCAAAGTCCATTTCATAACAGGCAACCGCGACGAGTCATTTCGCAAATTAGACGCTATTTATATGGGTTTTATCAAGGTATCAAACCATTTAACATTAAAACTCAATGGAAAAAACACCTTATTCTTTCACGGAGATATATTCGATTTTTCATTTAAACACTCCCAATGGTTATTAAATTTTGGAAACACCGGGTTTAAAACATTGTTAAAACTTTCAATACTCAAAACAAAGATATTTGGACTATTTGGGAAGAAAAATAAACCTTTTTCGAATCCTGACTTAAAATATGGGAAACGTGACCCAGACCTAATTTCTTTATTCGAACGAAGTGTAGCCAAAATGGCCATCAATCAAAATTATGATCATGTTGTTTGCGGGCATAGCCATTTCCCAAACAAACAGATTTTTGAAACACCAAAAGGTGAATGCCTTTATTTAAACTCAGGTGATTGGGTAGAACATATGACCGCTTTAGAATATTCCTTTAAACGCTGGAAACTCTACCGCTACGAGAATGATAAGCTGGCTTCTTTTTATATGGATGAGGAACTTAAGTCTATGGATATTAATGAACTCATAGCCACTATTACTCATCGAAAATTAAGAGAGAAACAAAACGACGGTAAAGACGAAATCAACGACATTTAATTAATTAAGGCCTCTTTCAATATACTTACAGGGTGTTTCGCAATTCTTTTTGTTCCATCGAAGATTTGATGTCTACAACTTGTTCCGTTTGCCGCTATAATCGTAGTCAGAGCAGATTTAGTTACTGCAGGAAATAGTTTTAAACTACCGATTTTCATACTGGTTTCATAATGTTCTTTTTCATAGCCAAAAGACCCGGCCATACCACAGCATCCTGAAGCTATTATGGTAACTTTATAATTAACAGGAAGATTTAAAACATCAAAAGTTACTTTCTGATTACTCAATGCTTTTTGATGACAGTGATTATGAATTTTTATATCCTTAGCCTCTTCGGTAAAACTGGATGAATTCAAATGTCCTTCCGAAATTTCCTTGGCCAAAAACTCTTCGATTAAAAAAGAGTGGTCTGCAATTTTTTGAGCAGTTTCTTTATCAGCAGTCATACGTTTATACTCATCCCTAAAAGAAAGAATTGCTGAGGGCTCTAATCCTAAAATTGGCAAGCCTAAGTCTGCAAATTTCTTTAAATCTTTTGTGTTTTTTATAGCGAGTTTTTGAGCTTGTTTTAAAAACCCTTTAGAAAGAAAGGTACGACCACTTTCTGCAAAATATAATTCGACTTCATACCCTAGTTTCACTAATAAAGCTATGGCATCTTTACCTACTTCAATATCTAAATACCTTGTAAATTCGTCTATGAACAAGATAACCTTATTTTTAGTTGTAGTATTTTGATTATTAATATATTGAAGATGCCTATTGAAATTAAAACTATATACTTTTGGCAAGCTTCTTTCTTTAGCCACACCACTGGTTTTCTTTAGTAAACCGCCTAACAACTTAGATTCATACACTGCATTAGTTAGCCCTGCAACTTTACTTCCCAAACCATTAAGCTTTGTATTGTAAGCAAACAATTTACCACGTAACGGATACCCATTTGTTTCTTGATATTGGTATAAAAACTCCGCTTTTAAAGTCGATATATCTACATTACTTGGGCATTCACTAGCACAAGCTTTACAACTAAGACATAAATCAAAAGCCTCCTTTATTTCGGGACTATCAAATCCGTTTTTAGAGATACTTTTTGGGTTGGTTAAAAATTCTCGCAATGTATTCGCTCGACCCCGCGTGGTATCTTTTTCGTTTTTTGTGGCATGGTAACTCGGACACATACCACCACTCATATGGTGTGTTTTTCTACAATCACCACTACCATTGCATTTTTCAGCTGCTTTTAAAATTCCTTCACTATCAGAAAAATCTAAAAGTGTTTTAATCTCAGGCTCTACACGATCAACATCATATCGAAAAGACTTATCCATCGGATAAGCATCCACAATTTTCCCAGGATTAAAGATACCTTGTGGGTCAAAGTAAGATTTTATCCTTCTTAGCAATTCGTAATTTTTATCGCCTATCATCAAAGGAATAAATTCTGCCCGTACGATACCATCACCATGTTCACCACTAAAGGAACCTCTGTACTTTTTTGTAAGTTTTGCTACATCGGTAGTTATATTTCTAAATAAAGCAACATCGGTAGATTTTTTTAGATTAAGTATTGGTCTCAAGTGTAATTCCCCAGCACCAGCATGTGCGTAATACACGGCTTTCTGGTCGTAACCTTTCATAATCAATGAAAATTCGGCAATAAACTCCTTTAAATCTGTCAAAGCCACAGCCGTATCTTCTATACAAGCCACTGCTTTCATGTCACCAACAATATTGCCTAAAAGCCCTAGTCCGGCTTTTCTAAGTTCAATAGCTTTGGCAATATTATCTCCGACTAATGTGGCATTTGCATAACTTAAGCCAGAATCCTCAATTGTTTTTATTAAAGAAGCAATAGCCTTTTCTAGCTCCTCCTCGGTATGTGCGTTAATTTGCAGCATTAATAAGGCTTCTGGATCACCTTCTACAAAGAACCGATTGGCCATTTGTGCTCGATTGTTTTTAGTACAATCAAGAATAACCTTATCCATCATTTCACACAATTGTAGCGGATGCTCCATTACAGGTACAACATCCATCAAACAATCTTCTAATGAGTTATAATGCGTCACGACCATCGCTGAATATGCAGGTGGCAACGCATCTAATTGTATGGTGATTTCTGTGGTAAAAGCTAAAGTACCTTCGCTACCGCACAGCAATTCTGCCATGTTGAAATATGGTAGTTGACCCCCAAATATATCTGCCTTCAATAATTCATCAACCGCATAACCAGTATTTCTTCTATGTATTTCAGGTTTAGGAAAATTATCAATAATCTCTGATGCTATTTCCTTATTTATTAATTCTTTGTGTATGCTATTATAAAGTGATGCTTCAAATGTATTTTTTTCTTTTTTTTGTTGAAATTGCTTTTCTGTAATGCGTCCAAATTCCGCCTCACTACCGTCAGACAAGATTGTTTTAAGAGAAATAACTTTATCTCTGGTTACACCATATTGTATAGATGTAGTACCAGAAGAATTGTTACCAACCATACCACCGATCATACATCTATTTGATGTAGAAGTGTTAGGTCCAAAAAATAAACCGAAAGGTTTTAAATATTGATTCAACTCATCTCGAATGACACCGGGCTGTACCGTAACTTGTTTATTTACTTTATCTAAACTTATAATCTTTGTAAAGTGTTTAGAAACATCAACTACCAAACCATCACCAACACACTGCCCTGCCAATGAGGTACCTGCTGTTCTTGGTATTAATCCGATTTTTGCTTCATTTGCAAATTGTACTATCTTTTTAATATCGGAAACCGTTTTAGGGAAAGCTACACCTACAGGTATCTTACGGTACACCGAAGCATCTGTAGCGTAGAGTACTTTCGTAAGGTTATCGTATTGTAAATCCCCTTCTAAATCTTGTTGTAACTTTGACAGTAAATTATTATCCAACTTAACACAATTTTGATTGCTAAATTAAGTTTTATTGTGTGAGCTACATTATAAATAAGCTCATTTTTCATCACAAAAATTAAGAACATTATGAAGATTTTAAAAGGTATTTCGGTATTATTATTTATGGCTACCTGCTCTATTTCAGCACAGGAAATAGCCGATCATGCATTAGGGTTACGTTTAGGAGATAGTGACGGATTTGGAGCTGAAATCAGCTATCAAAAATCACTAACCCAAAATAATAGGTTAGAATTTGACTTAGGCTGGCGAGATAGCAGAAACTTTGACGCCTTTAAAATTGCGGGTCTATACCAATGGGTACGACCAATTGAAGGTGATTTTAATTGGTATTATGGCGTAGGTGGTGGCTTAGGAAGTGTTGATTTTCCAAGTGGCCCAAACAATAATGACAATGGCGGCCTATTTGTTTTTGCTGCAGGTGATATCGGAATTGAATATAATTTCGATATTCCGTTAATTCTTTCTTTGGATTTTAGACCTGAATTGGGCGTAGTCGGTTATGACGGATTTTCAGATAATTTCGATTTTGATATAGGCCTTGGTATTCGCTATCAGTTCTAATCATTAGAATTACACTAATTTAAAGACCGCTGACCAATGTGTTAGCGGTCTTTTTTTATATCTCATATATAAGTACATTTGCAACTTAAACTAAGTGAATTTTATGAAAAATAGCATTGTAATTTTACTAACTGGAATCTTAATGTTCAGTTGCAACACCACACCAGAAGGTTTCACCCTGAACGGAAATTTAAGAGGCGAAATACCTGACGGTACGCAAGTATACCTTAAAAAGATTGGTGAGAATAACCAACCAATGGAGGTTGACACGGCAGTTACAACCAATGGCGACTTTACGTTTACCGGTAAATCTGACATTCCTGAACTGCACTATCTTTTTGTAGAACAATTACCTGGATATACTGCTGTGATATTGGAAAATGGAGATATACAGTTCAATGCACAAAAAGATAGCATGGGCTTTGCCGAAATAAGTGGCACTTTTCAAAATGATGCTTTTTCTGATTATATGGAACAGTCAAGAGAAATTTCATTACAAGCACAATCTATACAAAAAGATATGCAAGCCGCTTCTGGCGAATCTGCTATGGCTTTACAAGATGAAATGAAAGAACTACAAGAAGAGTATAAAACTTTCGAATTAGACTATGTAAAAGCCAACCCTAATGCTTTGATATCTGCTTTAGTTCTCGATAGAGCTATTACTACAAAAGCAGTTACACTATCAGAAATTGAAGGTATTTACGATACCATGTCTGAAGAAATTAAAAATTCACAACCCGGTAAGAAGATACTAGAAGGTATAGAGAATTTAAAAAAATCTGAAGAAGCTGGTAAGAATTCAAGTATCGGCGCAAAGGCTCCTGACTTTTCAGGACCAAACCCTGATGGTAAAGAAATAGCTTTAAAAGATGTTATGGGCAAGGTTACTTTAATCGATTTTTGGGCTGGATGGTGCAGACCATGTAGAGCCGAAAATCCTAATATAGTTGCCGTCTACAATAAATATCATGATAAAGGTTTAAATGTTCTAGGGGTTTCATTGGATAGAACAGAAGAGGCTTGGAAGAAAGCGATTGCAGAAGACGGTTTAGAATGGGATCACATTTCTAACATTGCTTATTTTGATGATAAAATTGCAAAACTATATAATGTAGATGCAATACCTGCCGCATTTCTATTGGATGAAAACGGAGTAATCGTAGCTAAAAACTTAAGAGGACCAGCACTTGAAGCTAAGGTAGCTGAACTTCTAAACTAGAGTTTACCCTTTTAAAAAGCAAAAGCCCCAAGGTTAAAACCTTAGGGCTTTTTTTATATAGTAAAGACTATTAGAACTTATCGTAATAATCGTTAAAGTTTCCAGTTACCGTTGCTGTTTCACTTTTAACTACATCTCCTAATATTACTGCAACCGAATCATCTCCCAAAAATTCTAAGGCAGCACCATCTTCAAGTATTAAATCTCCGTAAATAGCCACACTACCTTCAATACGAAGAGTTGCTCCTGCTTTTACAACAATATCTCGAGTTTTATTAGATTTACCGACTGTAATGGCTCCATTCATTTCAAAAATGCCATTCTCATTAATTGTAATATCATTTTTAACCGCCCAAGAACCACAAAGTAATAAAGAACCGTCAATTGTTATTGAATTAAAACGTTTTGACCCTGAATATGCTTCTTCCTCTCCTTCTGAAACTGAATAGTTCGAATTTCCATGGAATGAAGCCAAATTTTCACAACTACTCACCAAACTTTCACTAGGTCTGTTCAATTTTATAATCTGAAATCCGGATTTTCCTGAAGCAGCAAAAATATAATCTCCTTTAGATGCTACATAATTAATAGAACCCGTAAGTTCGATAACACCAACACCTTCGGTAGTAGAATTAGTATTTTCAGATAGACTAAGTCCGCCTGCACCATTTGCCATTAAAAGCACATCCTCATTCACTGCAACTCCATTTGTCACAATATCACCAGGCTCAGCACTTTCAGGATTAGTTAATATAGGCAGATACTCTAAAAAGCTACCTGAAGCAGCATTATATACACCAGCGCCTTTAGAACCTTCTGAAACAACGATATTATCATTAAAAAAATCCAATGTACGTTTAGCATCAATTCCAAAATCAGAATCAATACTTATATTTCTTATAACATTAAGACTTTGATCTAAAAAACTAACACCTTCTGCAGCATCTAACACAGCTATTTCACTACCATTATAAGCTACTGAACGTAAATCAGCAAAAGCAGCCTCATTCACTATACTCATATCATTCTTGTCATAAATGACAACAAAACCATCTTGACCACTAGTTGCAATAACATTATCGTTCATGATACTAACATCTGTAGCATTAAAACCTTCTTGAAATCCGAAAGTAATATCAGAGGTATTCAGCCTACCACCACTTACTGCTATTTTTGCTACCAGTGAATTAGATGCCGCGGTAACTGATTTTTCAGAATCTACACCGCCAGCTACATATACATAACCACCATCATAAGCGATGGAGTTCAAATCTGCATTTGTAAAATACACTCTTGATGTAACTACCGGGTTGTAAGGGTCGCTAATATCTATAACATCGACAGCACCTACATAATCTTCCCCAACGGTATTATAGGAAACATAGCCATAATCCCCATTCAATGCTACGTGGGTTGCTGCTAAATTTTCTCCATTTTCGAATGTAGGAGGTGTAATTGACGCAACCAAAGTTAGCGGGTAATCACCAGCTTGTTCAGCTTTGCCAGTCGCATTATATCTTTTTGCACTTGTTATAGGATCCTCATAAATATCTAAAACACCAGCACGGTCGAAACTTACGCTATTGTCTAGTTTTAACTGATTAGATTCCTTTACTAAATTATCCTCAGGATTTTCGAAAATAGTAGTTTCATCACTACAACTTGTTACAAAGAAGGTAGCAGATATGGCCATAAGCCATACTTTTTTAATAGATAAAGTTGAATTCATGTTTAATTCGGGTTTGTGCAATAACGACATGACGCACCCGAATGTTGTATATACACAGAGAAATCCGATGAAATACAACACATTATAGCTTAATGAAACAGTTTGAATCTATTTAAACAAAAAGTAACTTAAATCTTACCCATTTTTTCTAGCGCGAAAAGTAAAATTATAGGTAATGCCAACAGACCCACCATTAAGGTTTCTGTCTGTAATAAACTAGGCATAAACAACAAGGTACAAGCGTAACCCCCAATTGCACCACCGAAATGAGCGGTATGGCCAATGTTACCCAAACGTTTCTTCATTCCGTAGATAGAATACAATAAATAACCTATACCAACCACATAGGCAGGTACTGGAATAGGAATAAACATAATACCTAATTGCATAGTGGGTTGCAAAAGAATGGCGGAATATAAAATACCGGTTACCGCACCACTCGCACCAACTGCAGAATAATATGGTTCATCTTTATGAAAACTTAATGCTAAAAAGCTACCCGCTATTAAACTTACCGCATAAATAATCAAAAATTGAACCGCACCAAACCAATTGATCACCACACCGGCGAAAAAATAAAGTGTAAGCATGTTAAACAATAAATGCGAAATATCTACATGTAAAAATCCAGAAGTTGCCATACGCTCTTTCTGTCCTGCTTTTATAGCCCCAATACTGAATTTATAGCGCTCAAAGAAAGTGGTGTCATTAAACCCTTTAAGTGAAACCAATACGTTTGCCGCAATTATTGCAATAGTCGCTATATCAATGTTGTACATTATCTGCTATTTATTTGGCGTCAAATATAACTATATTTGCCCATAATTTTTTTGAGAATGCAACTATTGGCCTTTGTTTTGATTTACCCATTTCTATGGGTGATTTCCATTTTTCCGCATCGATTATTTTATGGTTTTTCTGATATTGCTTTTTTCTTCGTGTACCATGTTTTTGGTTATCGACGTAAAGTTGTTCAGGACAACTTGAATTTGGTATTTCCCAGTAAGTCAAAAGAAGAAATTAATCGGATTGAAAAAGAGTTTTACAAGCACCTTTGCGATACCTTTTTAGAAATGGTGAAAACTATGAATCTAAGTAAAGAAGCGGTCGCAAAAAAATACCACGTGGTAAATCCAGAAGTACTGCTTGAAATTGAAAAAGAACGGAGTATTATAATTCTTTGTGCCCATTACGCTAATTGGGAGTGGAATGTTAGCATCAACAATTATGTTAACTCTAAAGGTTATGCTGTTTACCAACAAGTGAATAATTCTTATTTTGATAAATTCATTAGAAAAACAAGAGCGCGATGGAATACTACCTTAATTACACAAGGTCAGACAGCAAAGACCGTTATTCAAAATTTTAGAAATAATGTTCGTGCTACCTATGGTATGGTTAGTGATCAATCACCACAAGCACATAGAGCACACTACTGGACCAACTTTATGGGTATAAAAGTTCCTATTTTTAATGGCGGTGAAGCCTTAGCACGTAAAACAGGGTTAGCAACAGTCTTTTTAAAAGTGAGTAAGGTAAAGAGAGGCCATTATATAGCAGAGCTTATACCTATAGCCGTAAATGGAAAAGAAACCGAAGAACATGAAATCACGAATAAGTTTCTTCGATTGACCGAAGAACAAATTAGGGAAAAACCTGAATACTATTTATGGACTCATAAACGTTGGAAACACAGAGATAAAAAGCCTGCTGCCTTCGCAGAAATAGTATAACATTTTTGAAGTATAAAAAAGCCGAAAGCAAATATTTGCTTCCGGCTTTTAGTATTTTATAAACCAGCTATGGTTTTTATTTCACCAATAATTCGGTCCGCTAGACTATCAGCTTCTACTTGACTCTTAGCTTCCGTATAAATTCTAATGATTGGTTCTGTATTCGATTTTCTTAGATGAACCCAATTCTCAGCAAAATCTATTTTGACTCCATCAATGGTAGACAATTCTTCGTTTGCGTATTTTTCAGCCATAGCTTTCAAGATACCATCAACGTTTAAACTGGGCGTCAATTGAATTTTCTTTTTACTCATAAAGTAACTTGGGTAACTTGCTTTAAGCTCTGCAACTGTACCACCTTTCTCAGCCATAAGCATTAAGAACAATGCTGTACCTACCAAAGAATCACGCCCATAATGACTTTCTGGATAAATGATTCCTCCATTACCCTCACCACCAATAATGGCTTTATTAGCTTTCATTTTAGTAACAACGTTTACTTCACCAACTGCTGCAGCTTCGTAAGTACCGCCATGTTTTTGGGTAATATCACGCAATGCACGAGAAGAAGAAAGATTAGAAACCGTATTACCTTTTGTTTTACCCAATACATAGTCCGCACAAGCTACCAACGTATATTCCTCACCGAACATTTCACCATCATTACTTATAAATGCTAAACGGTCTACATCTGGATCCACTACAATTCCGAAATCAGCCTTTTCTTTTACCACTAAATCGCAAATGTCCTTTAAGTGTTCTTTTAAAGGTTCTGGGTTATGTGGAAAATGACCGGTTGGCTTACAATAAAGCTCAACAACTTCAACGCCAAATTCTTTTAAAAGCTTCGGAATTGCAATTCCGCCAGTAGAATTCACTCCATCTACTACTACTTTAAATTTAGCTTTCTTCACTACTTCAGCATCAACCAAAGAAAGGTTTAATACTTCATCAATGTGAATATCAATATAACTATCATTCTTAGTAATCTCTCCTAAATCATCTACATCAGAAAAATCAAAATCTTCTTTCTCTGCAATCTCCAAGATTTTTGCTCCTTGTGCAGCATCTAAGAACTCACCTTTTTCATTTAATAATTTAAGGGCGTTCCATTGTTTAGGATTGTGGCTAGCCGTTAAAATAATTCCGCCATCAGCTTTTTCCATAGGAACAGCAATCTCGACAGTTGGCGTAGTAGACAAATCTAAATCTACTACATCTATACCTAAACCTACCAAAGTAGAAACTACAAGATTCTGAATCATCTCTCCAGATATACGTGCATCACGACCAATAACTACTTTCAATTTATCTTTTTTAGAATAGTCTTTTAACCAAATTCCATAAGATGCTGCAAACTTTACTGCATCAATGGGTGTAAGATTATCTCCTGGCTTTCCTCCTATTGTTCCTCGTATTCCTGAAATAGATTTTATTAGTGTCATATATTCTTAATAAGTTTTTGCAAATATAAAGGGTTAGTACTTACCACTATGGTCCTTCTTTGTAAATTCGATTTATGAAGCATAATTTAGGCAAATGAACTTTTTAGCCCACATATATCTATCTTTTAATGATAAAGAAATTACCATAGGCAATTTTATTGCCGACAGTATTCGTGGTAATAAATTTGAACATTTACCATTGAAGGTTAAAAAGGGAATAAAACTTCATCGTTTTATTGACACCTATACCGACACCCACGCTATACCTAAAATTAGTAGTAAACGTTTACATGCCAATTATAGTCATTACAGCAGGGTAATTGTAGATATTTACTATGACCACTTTTTAGCAAAGAATTGGTCTAAATATTCAGATATTCCTTTGGATGTTTTTGTGAATGATTTCTATGACCTTTTAGAGGATAATTATGAAATTTTACCAGATGGCGTAAAAAGAATGATGCCCTATATGATTGCGGATAATTGGATTTATAATTATTCTAAAATGGATGGTATTGCTCGTGTACTAAACGGTATGAATCGTAGAACGAAAAATAAATCTAAAATGAATTTTGCGATTTTAGACTTAGAAGAACACTATGATGCCTTTGAAGAAGAGTTTACGGAATTTTTCGAACAATTAATCACATTTTCAAAGCAAAAATTCATTTCGATATTAGAAAAAAAATGAAACTATGTTACTACTAACCATAGTATTAAGATAATTCAACTAAACTATTAAATTAACCAATTATGAACCAATTAAAAATAGCATTAATATTTACTGCATTAGTATGTTTTGGTAGCTGCAAAGAAAATCCTGCCAGCCCAACGGGTACTGTTACCGATAAAGCCATGGTGGTTTCTGCACGTGAAGAAGCATCAAAAATAGGTAGTGATATCATGCAAAAAGGAGGCAATGCCTTTGATGCTATGATTGGCACACAATTAGCACTTGCTGTAGCATACCCACGAGCAGGAAATATTAGCGGTGGTGGATTCATGGTATATAGAAATGCAAATGGCGAAGTAGGTTCTTTAGATTTCAGAGAGAAAGCACCTAAATCAGCGCATAGAGATATGTATTTAGATTCTTTGGGCAATGTAATTCCTAATATGAGTACGTTAGGCGCTACGTCTGTTGGTGTACCTGGTTCTGTGGCCGGAATTATTGAAGTACATAGAAAATTCGGTAAGCTACCTTTAAAAGATATTTTCGAACCTGTAATTGCAATGGCGGAAAATGGTGTTACAGTTACTGCCATGCAAGCAGAAATACTTGATAATTATCGAGAAGTTTTTATTAAAGTAAATAGTGATAGTACAAAATTTGCGTCCGTTTATAAAGAGGGCGATCTTATTAAATACCCAAAACTCGCCCAAACATTACGAACAATAGCTAAAAAAGGAAGAGATGGATTTTACAAAGGTGAAGTTGCTCAAAAACTAGCAAATTTTATACAGGCAAATGGAGGATTTGTAACCGAAGAAGATTTAGCGAATTACCAAGCTGTTTGGAGAAAACCAATTTCTTTTAAATATAGAGATTTAAATATCATTTCTATGGGCCCACCAAGTAGCGGTGGCGTGACCATGAATCAGATTTTTAAAATGATTGAGCCCTATGATATTGCCTCATTCGGTCATAATTCTGAGAAAACCATTCAATTATTTACGGAAGCTTCGCGCCGGGCTTATGCTGATAGGAATTACTATTTAGGTGATCCTGATTTTGTTGAAATTCCTTTAGATGTATTACTTGAAGATGGCTATATGAAAGAACGAATGTCTAATTTTTCATTTGAGAAAGCTACAAAGTCAGATGATGTTTCTCACGGAGAAGTGGAAATTGTAGAAAGCATGGAAACCACCCACTACTCTATTGTTGATGCAGACGGGAATGCCGTTTCTGTAACCACAACCTTAAATGGTAATTTTGGCTCTAAACTATATTCTGATGAATTAGGCTTCTTTTTAAATAATGAAATGGATGATTTCAGCTCCAAAGCCGGTGTGCCTAATATGTTCGGACTCGTTGGTGCTGAAGCTAATAGTATTGCAGCAGAAAAAAGAATGCTTAGTAGTATGACGCCGACTATTGTTGAGCGCGATGGTCAACTTTGGATGGTTGTTGGCACGCCAGGTGGTTCTACTATTATTACTGCTGTAGCGCAAACCATTTTAAATGGATATGAATTTAAAATGAGCATGCAAGATGCAGTTAATGCTCCTCGTTTTCACCACCAATGGCTACCCGACATGGTCATCTTTGAACCAAATGGATTCACCTCTACTTTAAAGGAAAATTTAATGTCAAAAGAATATATTATCAATGAAGAACGCACACCAATAATAGGTAAGGTAGATGCCATTCGAGTTTTATCAAACGGTAAATTAGAAGGTGGTGCAGATAAGCGTGGTGATGATGCTGCAGTAGGGTTTTAGACGAATCTAAAATTTAAATAACACGCTTCTTACTTAGAGTCTAAAAATTTATAAATCAATTGCTTAAATATCTTATGTTAAAGAAATTATTTAAATTTATAGTATTTCTTGTTTTGCTCTTCGCAATAGGTTTTGGCATACTGTATTACCTCTATAACAAGCCATTACCGACTGGTGAATCGGGTCCAGAAGCTGATGCTTTAGCATATAGAATGCTTGATGCCTTACACTATAAAAAATTTAATAACACAAAGATTATTGAATGGTCTTTTAGAGGTGATCACACGTATAAATGGGATAGAGAAAAAGCTATTGTTACCGTCACTTGGGACGACAATAAAGTTAACCTTGATTTAATAACCCCTCATTCAAGTAAGGGCTATGTAAACGACGAATTAGTTTCATATGAAAAAACCCAAAGTCTTATTGAAAATGCCCAAAGGTATTTCAATAATGATTCTTTCTGGCTTGTTGCTCCTTATAAAGTTTTTGACCGTGGCACAGAACGTTATTTAGTAGATTTGAATGATGGTTCTGAAGCACTCTTAGTTACGTATACCAAAGGCGGGGACACCCCAGGAGATTCTTATTTATGGATTATTGAACCCAGTGGTATACCAAAGAGTTTTAAACTTTGGACGAAAATTATCCCCATTGGTGGCATAGAAGCTACTTGGGAAGGTTGGATAGAAACCGATAGTGGCGCTTTCTTACCAACAAATCACAAACTTGGCCCCTTGTCAATCTCTATGGGAGATGTTAAGGGATATAACTAAACAATAGCCTTCCTGATTATTTTTATAGTTTATATTCAAACTTGAACCAGGTTTAATTGATGAAATAAATAAACGAACCATGAGTTATACATTGAACAATATAACAACCACTAAATGCAAGATTATAAATTTCCAATAGATTTCACATTTCACATAGGCACCTTATCCAATGATTTTACCGCTGTTGATGCTGATAAAAAAACAGTGGCCTATGTAAAACAAAAGCTTTTTAAGTTTAAAGAAGATGTTGGTGTCTATGAAAATGAAAATAAAACCAAGCTACTTTACAATATAAAAGCAGATAGATGGATTGATTTTTCTGCCTGTTATTCATTTTCAGACCCATCAGGACAAGAATTTGGAAAGATAGGACGTAAAGGCTGGGCGTCTTTATGGAAAGCGCATTATGAGATTTTTGATAAGAACAAAAAACTAAAGTACACCATTCGTGAAGAAAACGCTTGGGTTAAAGTATTAGACGGCTTGGTAGGTCAAATACCTTTAGTCAATCTATTTACCGGTCTTTTTCTAAACCCTGCCTATATTGTTATTAATGGTAATAATGAAACCGTGGTTCGATTGGCAAAAGAAAAATCTTTAGTCGGGAGACGTTTCAAAGTCAGTGAACTTAAAAAATTAAATGGTGATGATGATATCATTATTCTAGGATTAATGATGATGGTTTTATTGGAACGTCGTAAAGGTTAAAACTCCGCTAATCCGTATTCATTTAAAACCATATCCCATTCTTCGGTTTCTACAATCTCTAATATTCTTTGAGAAATACGTTGCTCTAAATCTGTATGAGATTTTGGTAATCCGAATGCGTAAAATTGAATATCGAACTTTATAGGTAATAATTCTATACTATTAAGTGTAGAGTCTTTTTGAATGGCATATTTCAAAATTGGATCATCATATAGAAAAGCATCAATTTTACCTTTTTCTAAATCAGATAGACCCTGACCAACATTTTGATAAGTTTGGATATTCTTAAAAAAATGTTCTGATAAAAAATTCTCTGTGCCAGATTTATCAATGGTACCTACTGCCCTATCCTTAAATTCATAAAATCCGTCAGGATTATTGGTCAATTGATTCACAGTTAAACTTGAAGCTATACTTGCTGTTAATCCTGAAATGAATAACAAACCACCAAACATTAATAACAATGCTGTAACTTTCCCTAATTTAGTTACGGGTGCCTTATCGCCATAGCCAACAGTAGTTAGCGTTACGGCAGACCACCAAACACCATCCCACAAACCCCTTGACCCTGGTCTAAATACTTCTGGGTTTTTTTTACGTTCAAAAATCCATCCGAGAACACCAAAAATAAAAATGATGAAAAGTAAAATCATTAATCCTCCAAGAAAACCCAAATTAAAAAATCCTGCTAAGAACGATTTAAACTTATTAAAAGAAGATACCTCAGAAACAGCAATTGTAGCATTTGATGCGTAAAACGAATGTGTAAACTCCATTTCCTTACTGCGTTGACTTGTAATGGTTAAAGGGTTTATACTTAAATCTATTCCACCTGTTCGAACAGAGTCTAACATAGCCGAAAATTCCATGGGTACCATAGTATAATTAATATTTAATCTATTTGCTACCCTCTCCCAAAGCCAAACATTGAGCCCTTCTAGATTCTTTCCATTATCAACTACAAAAGGTGCTGCCTGAGTATAACCAACCAATAGTGTATCGTTTTTTGTTTGACTGTTCAAACAAAGGGATTCAAAAAGTAAAATCAACAATACTAACTTTTTCATTTATCTGTTTAAATTACACTCTTTTAAATATAATCATTTTAGAAAGCATACTCTTCCACTACAAAACCATCAAAATACAGTAATTTTAATCAAAACTAAATTCGCTTATTATGATGTATAAATTAATTACAAAGAATGAGGTAACCACTAACCTACAATCTCAACTTACCCTTCTATATAAGCAACTTAATGCTGAATTAACTCAACTTGATTTAAACACTGTTTTATCTGATTATAAAACTACAGACGTTGTTATTTGTATGGATGATGATATTTTAGTAGGAATAGCCATGATGGCAAAGTACAAAGTCATATCAGGACACAAAGGAATGATTGAAGATGTAGTAGTTTCTTCTAATTATAGAGGAAAAGGTATAGGCAGAAAACTTATGGAAAAACTTTTAGAGCAAGCTGAGATTGAAAAATTAAATGATGTTTTATTATTTAGCGGCCACCATAGAACGGCTGCAATTTCACTTTATAAAAGCCTCGGTTTCATATTAAAAGAAAGCGGAATGTATGTTAAAAATTATTAAAGTAATACTTTAATCAACCTTCTTAACGTGCTGTAATTGATTCTTTAACTCCTTCATAGACTCTTGCAACTGACGTAGTAGCCCATTATCGGTAGTAGCATCGACATTAAAAGTTATTTTACTACTTACCTCCCAAATTTCCTGTATCTGAAAAGGCTTAATATCGTAAGGAGGGTATGTTTCATTCAGAGAAATTAAGGTAACATCATTTGAATTTGGCCGCTTCTCAATTTTCTTAACCATAATAGAATCTTGCAAGACCACAACATACATTTTATTTGCACTTACATGATCTATATGTTCAATCGCTCTAGCCAAAACCCATTCACCCGGATGCAAATTTGGCAACATACTATCCCCTTCTACCTGAAAACCACGATAGGTAGCATTTCTAAATTCTGGTATAGGCAAATCAAAAGCAGGTAGTTGTTTATACCAACTGGTATCTGAAATATTTTGAGGATACCCCGCTGCAGCTTTAGCATTAACCAACACCATGTTATCACGATTGGCAGAATCAACGGTCACCACTTTTGGGATAACACTAGTTTTCGATGTTTCTAAATACTGTTCTTCACTTTCACCGAAAAGCCATAACGGATTAATTTTAAATTGCTTCAACAATTCCAAAACCACCTTACCTGATAATTTGGTACGACCACGTTCAATATCTGCAGTAGTGCTTGAAACACCAATTAGCGCCGCAAAATCTGCCTGAGTATACCCCAACTCTCTTCGTAAGTCAGTAAATCGTTTTAAAGTCAATTCGTTTTCCATGGTCTCTTGAGGTTCTGAAGAGATAATCCATATCTCAATCTTCATCAAATATAGTCATTATGGATTATTTCCAAAATATAATTTGGATTATTTCCATAATTAGGAATATATCCATATTTTTGGATTAATTACAAATTGCTATGGATTTTAATCGAATTAAAGAAAAACTGAACATTTTAGCAGATGCAGCCAAGTACGATGTATCCTGTTCAAGTAGTGGTAGTAATCGTAAAAACAAAAATAATGGGCTTGGTGACACTGGTAATGGTATTTGCCATACCTACACAGAAGATGGGCGCTGTGTATCACTTTTAAAAATTCTACTGACCAATCATTGCATTTTTGATTGTGCCTATTGTGTTACACGTAAAAGCAATGATGTTAAAAGGGCTGCCTTTAAGATTCAGGAAGTAGTCGATTTGACTATTAATTTTTATAGAAGAAATTATATAGAGGGACTCTTTTTAAGCTCTGGCATATTCAAGAGTGCCGATTATACTATGGAGCGATTAATTGCAGTAGCCAAAAAACTTCGAGAAGAAGAAAACTTTAATGGATATATTCATTTAAAATCAATACCTGGTGCTAGTGATGAATTAATGTATGAGGCCGGATTATATGCAGACCGGTTATCGGTGAATATAGAAATTCCCACAATCTCCGGCCTTAAATTATTAGCTCCAGATAAGAAACATGAAGACTTCATAAAACCTATGTTAAAGGTTAAAAATGAAATTATACGATATTCTGAAGAGCGTAAAATAATACGTAGTACAGCAAAATATGCACCTGCAGGTCAAAGTACCCAAATGATTATTGGTGCTACCGGTGAAAGTGATAAGGACATTATGTACTCTGCCACCCATTACTACAAAAATTTTAACATGAAAAGGGTATACTATTCTGGTTATGTCCCTATATCAACCGATAGCCGCTTACCCTCTTTGGGTTCTGAAGTACCCATGTTACGAGAAAATAGATTGTATCAGACCGATTGGCTACTTCGATTTTATGGCTTTAGCGTAAATGAGATTTTAGATGCCGATAACCCCAATCTAGAAATGGATATTGACCCTAAATTGATGTGGGCACTTAGAAACTTAAATCATTTTCCGGTTGATATTAATAAAGCAGATAGCAGAATGTTAGCTCGTATACCAGGTATTGGTATGGGCTCTGTTCATAAGATTATAAGCGGAAGAAAATATAGAAATTTAAGCTGGGACCATTTAAAGAAAATGGGCATAGCCCTTAATCGTGCCAAGTTTTTTATCGTTTGTAATTCTAAGGATTGGGAACGTAGAGATTTAGATGCTGCAAAGATAAAAGGAATGATTCTACAATCACAAAATGGAAAATTTAAAAATCAATATAATAATCAATTATCACTATTTAACTGAAGTTTTACTTTATTACTAAAACCAAACCTATGAAAAACCTGAATAACACTTTACACGTATCGAATTACGCTATTTCTTATTCACTCTTAGAGCGAAGTCAGATTCAAATTTTGGCTTTAGGGTATCATGTGGTAATGTTTAAAAGCAAGCTAAAAAAACGATTAAAAATTTTAGTCCGTGTGTTATTATTTAATTTTTAAAATGGTACTTATGAATACTATAAAAACCCTAATTTACGATGGTAGCTTTAATGGATTTCTAACAGCTATTTTTATAGGCTTTGAACAAAAATTACATCAAGCCGACATACAACGGCAAGGACAAATTCAAAGTGGTTTATTTGCCGAAACAGAAATAATATTTACTAACGTTGAAAAAGCACAACGTGTTTGGAATGGTGTTCACAAAAAAAGCAATAGCGCCATAAAGAATATTTACTTTGCATTCTTAAGTGAACAAAATAATGTAGAAGCCCTACTCTACCATTACGTTCAAAAATTAATGGGAGGTACATACAAGGGAACTACAGATTTTAGCGATGATTGTGTTTTAAAAATTAATCAGCTTGCTCATAAAGTAGGCAGAGAGAAACATCGAATGGAAGCATTTGTTCGTTTTCAATTAACAAAAGATGATGTTTACTTTGCGAATATTGAACCTGATTTTGATGTTCTTCCGTTAATATCCAAACATTTTAGAAATCGTTATGCTGACCAACAATGGATTATTTATGATGTGAAACGTAAATATGGACTTTTTTATGATTTGGAAAGAGTTGAAATCATATCATTAGACCTTACTGACGTTCATACAAATCAAGTTGATAAGAGTAATGTTTTCAACGATACAGAATATGAATATCAAGATCTTTGGAACAATTACTTTAAAAGCACAACCATAAAATCACGTATAAACACAAAACTACATGTGCAACATGTACCAAAAAGGTATTGGAAGTATCTTTCAGAGAAAAAAGAAGCGGTTTAAAACCTAAATTTAACAAATAAAACAATTACGCTAAATAAGTTTTAATAAACCGTAAAATTTTACTGAAAAGATGTACATAAGATGGTAAACAATTCAAAGCAAGAATATAACATTATTTGATATATCGTTACTAACTTAATTGCAATACATCCTAATCACTCTAGAAATTACTTACCGCCATCTAATTTATCTTGCAGTTTTTTTAATTCATCCCATTTGTCTGCACTTGCCAATTTAGCTTGCTTTGGCCAAGAACCTGGTTTATGTATTGAATATCGTGGGCCTGCTTCTTTTAAAATTCCCTCTAGAACTTTTACAGATGCTTTACTTAATTTTTCAAAATCACCAATACCTTTTTCAGTTAGTATAGAGGCTATTTTAGGACCTATACCCTCAATCTTTTTCAAATCATCCTTTTTAGCTTTCTTAACCGTTTTGGATGTTGTTATCTTAATGGTTTTCTTTACTACTATCTTTTTTTGAGGTACTACACTTAAGTCAACAACACTATTTTCAATACCTGAATATGGTGAAGACACATAATCATCAGCCGCATGATCATTGAACCATCCTTTATCATCACTTAAATAGCGAAACTCATAGCGTTTTCCGTTCTCTAGTTTTAAACTCTTCACATAAGTATTGCCTTTTTTTTCCATTTGAAAAGAACTGTCATTACTTTGCCAATTGTTAAAGTCACCAAGCAATAATACATTTGATGAGCTAGGAGCCTCATTTTCCCCAATTGTAAATGTTACTAACGTATGTGAACCCTTGTCCTTTATTTGTTTTAATAATGCCATTTTAAAAGATTTATCATTAATATAAAAGTAAAATTTAATTTACTCATAATCAATGAGTTTAACTTAAAAAAAAATTAATAATAAAACATTTAATAAGAGTCTTTAAATAATGATTTTTCCTTTTTATAATTTTAGTTTCTTTGAACAACCACATCTTAATTATCATAATAACAAAGACTTTATAGAACTTTAATGAAGCTATCTTCTTAAAAGTTTAATAGGTCTATACAACTTGGTATTAGTTAAAATTTAAAGACTGAAAAAAAATAATTTGCAAATTGTAACTATCTTCTCATTTGTAGCTGGAATCGCGCATGTTAACAGGGTTTTTAACTTTTACCCAGTTAACAACTGATGGTAACAGTCATTTTGCTTTGTTCAATGGTGATGATTTTGAGTTTTGGAAAGGAACAATTTACTTACTCTGTATTTTTTCTTTCCTATACGGTTCTTTTGCTTCATGCTTTATTATCCAAACGTTTTGAGAAAACAAGAAATTAAACGCTTTTGTTTTATCAACAGTTATTGAATCGTAAGTAAATGCTACCGAAATAAGATATCCTTATGTTATTGTTTCTTTACTTCTATTTGCCATGGGTCTACAAAATTATTTCATCTCTAAAATTTCTAGATATATCGTAAGAACAACTCATTTAACTGGACTATTTACCGATTTAAGAATTAAACCATTTCAACTATTCTTTCGTAAATCTTACCCACACACTGAAAAAATCAAGGAGACATTAAAATTAAGATTATATGTTTCTTTTTATTTGGTGGAATAACCGGTGAATTGTTTTACTCAAAATATATCTGCGAAGTTTAGTATTGATGGAGTTGGTGATGGAACAGATTTTTATGGCATTTATTGGGAAATTTATCAAACACCTTAACAAGTATTTTTGACACTATTCGATAGCCAAATGTCTCTACCTTTTCAAAAGATCAAATTGGAGTTAATAATATAAGGGCCTATATGAATTTTATAGAAAAAATTTACAGAACCTGCACTGAATTTACTATATCTACTTAGGTAAGTTTAGATAATGAAATTATTGTTCACTACGAAGTATAATAGAAACTGCATTCTTTAAAAAATAAAATCATTTATACATTAAAAAGTACATAAGATACAATTAACACTAAATAAGTCTAATTATAAGACTTATTTAGTGTTATAGTTTAAACTCTCTATTACCGAACTAGACGACCTGTAATATTACCTCCTAAAATATTAGTTACTTCATTGACAGTCGCTAAGTTAACGTCACCTTCATACGTGTGTTTTAAAGCACAAGCAGCACTAGCAAACTCCATAGCTTTATAATCGTCAAATTTCTGTAGGCCGTATATTAATCCAGCAGCGAATGCATCACCAGTTCCTATACGGTCGACAACATGGGTAATATCTAAATCTTCTGTTTCTCTAAATTCTTCACCATTCCACATTCTAGCCCTTATTTTGTGCCAAGATGAATTTAATGAGGTTCGAATTTTGTCGAATACCTTTTCAATAGTAGGGAAAGCAATCATTAATTGTTTACTTGCTTCAATAAAATCATCATTGCCATAACCAAATTCTGTGTCAAGGACTTCATTTATTTCATTAACACCACCTATAAAAATAGTGGAATAGTTAAGTAGTTCGATTAATGCTTCTTTTGGATCTTGACCATACCTCCATAGACCGCTGCGATAGGTTGGGTCGGCAGATACTGCTAATCCTTTTTCTCTTGCTAATTTCAAGCCTGCTTTTAGCGTATCAAAAGCACCTTGTGATAGTGCAGGCGTAATTCCTGTCCAATGCATCCATTCTCCATTTTCTAAAGCATTTTCCCAATTAACTTTAGAGGGTTCTATCTCTGAAAATGCTGAGTGCGAACGGTTATATGAAATCATACTAGGTCTAATGACCGCACCAACTTCTAAAAAATATACTCCCAAAGGGCGTTTAGATTGAATTATTGAAGAGGTGTCAACACCAAACTTACGAATGTATGTTAAGGCGGTGTCCCCTATAAAATCTTCCGACACGGCACTTATGTGTTTAACTTCACCACCAAAATTAGAAATTGAAATACCAACATTTAATTCCGTTCCTCCAAAATAAAATTCAACAATATTAGATTGAATAAATTTTTTATTCCCTCTGGGAGAAATACGCATTAAAACCTCACCGAATGTTATAATCTGACCCATATCGTTATTTTAAACCTAAAATACTTATTCTTTTAAAAAGATTTTACAATTAACCTATTGATATTTAGAATTATATAAATTTAACTGTCATAAAGTATAAGCCCGGATTTTTAATAAGTAGATTACAACTAGAGCTTAAATAACTAAGCTCTACAAGAACACCTACATTCAATTGATAGTGTTTCTAAACCGAATCAGAAATCTTTGATACCACGGAAGCCTTTGTATAAATCTCTGGCGAAATATATATTTCTGATTTCAGAAAAAAAGTAATAGAAAAATTGAAAGCTCTAAAACGCTTTCAGTTAGCGAATAAAACTGTTTTAAAATTACAAATTATCTAAAACCCATGTTAACATAGCTTATATGAGGCTATCATTTGAAATGGATAAATATCTTTGTACATTACTAGTTTATCAAATTAGATAATTGACCCCATTAAAGTCTTATGAAAATTAAACCCATATTATTTTTATGTTTTGTTTTGACCTTATATATATCATTTGGCCAAACCAAAATTATAGAAGAAAGGTTTTTACCTATTGGTGACATTGAACAATGGATTACAATTAAAGGCGAGGATATTAAAAATCCTGTTATTCTATTTATTCATGGCGGCCCTGGTAGTACTATGAGCCAATATAAAGATGATATTTATGGTGATTGGGCCAAAGAGTTTACATTGGTAAATTGGGATCAAAGAGGAGCGGGCAAAACGTTTGGCAACAATGCGCCTAAAGAAATAACTGAAGATTTTTATGTAAACAATCCATTAAGTGTCGAAGAAATGGCCAATGATGGTATTGAACTTACCCAATATCTTTTAAAGTATTTAAATAAAAGAAAAGTCATTGTCGTTGGAACTTCTTGGGGCTCAATTTTGGCCACTAAAATGGCATTAAAACAACCAAAATTATTTCATGCCTATGTTGGTCATGCTCAGTTTGTAAATTTTTCTAGCAATATTAAGAATGCTTATGCCGAAGTCTATGAAATAGCAAAAAAAGAGGAAGATAAATTAATTATTGAAAAACTAGAAAATTTAGGATTCCCACCATACAACAAAGCTAAGAATTACGGACAGCTGTTACGAATAGTCAAAGAATATGAAAAGGAGAATTCAACTCCCAGTCCAACTAACTGGTGGAAAATAGCCTCACCTTACGATAATATTAAAGACAGTAAAGACCGATATAACGGCGATGATTATTCATTTCTAAACCTTGTTGGTGATAAGAATATTGGTGTAAAATCAATGGTATCTGATATAAATTTTGAGAAAACCGGATTGATTTTTCATTTGCCTATTTTCCTGATACAAGGCTCCGATGACATTTTAACTTCTAAAAAATTGACTAAGCCCTATTTTGAAAATATAAAGGCGCCAAGAAAAGAATATTTCTTAGTTTCAAATGCTGCCCATGGTTTTAATGAAGCTATAATTAAGAAGCAATACGAAATAATAAAATCACTACAAGTTCAAAAGTAACTCGTATACTCTATTTGCTGGGTAATTTATTTCTCACCCTTCTCCCCTATAAAATTGTCGCTCTTGTTTTTAAAAAGAATATTAAATGTTGTCAAGCTTCCATAGATTCGGGTTATATATTGTTGTAAATCAATTTTTTCCTGGTCATCTAAATTTTTACTTGAGTTTATTTTCTGTTCCATTACTCGAATACGGTCCCTCACCATCACTATTTTATGAAAAAAAGTATTAATAGGAATTTCCTTATTACTCATACCTGGTTCACCTGGTTCTAATATCAGATTTCCACCTTTCCATTTGTCTGCAATTGCCACGCGTTGTGTTGCATCGCTCCATTTCTGAAGAATAGCTACCAAAGAACTTTCTACATCAAAGAAACTTACTGTATCTACCTCATTATTAACGGCTTCTATAACTTCAAAATCAGTATCTATATCTATAGTTTCCAAACCTTTATCCATGAAAGTCACCCAATATTGATTTGAAGAAACATTGGTAATCACACCCTTACCTAAATCTGCATGTAAAATTCTTGATCCTATTCCTAGTACTTTCATAATAATTATTCTTAGTTACACTGCTAATTTATATCCAGTTTTAATCATCAGCAAAAAGTATTGCCTTTATATATCAATAATATATCCCTGAGTGATGTTTTTGTCGTCTTAGTAAGTTCTTGTACATTTAAAGTCAAGAATTTATGTTAATTCTTTTCAACCATAAAATTACTCTCATGAAAAAACTAATGGCAATATCCTTATTCTGTTTAGTACTAATTTCCTGTGGAGAGAAGAAAAAGGAAATCACAGAACAACCACCGACCAAATTAAAAGCATTAATTATCGACGGTCAAAACAATCACTATGTTTGGCCTAAGACTACAATGATGATGAAAGATTATTTAGAGGAAACAAATCTTTTTACAGTTGATGTGCAACGAATGGATTCTGTTTGGTTAGGAATAAAGTATAATAAAACAAGACCTGAAGCGTATACCTATTTCATTGAAACATATCCATTAACAGATAAAACCTATAGTATTTCAGACAGCCCTATAAAAACATCTAACTTCTCGTTTAATTTTAAGGACTATGATGTAATTATATCAAATTTGGGTGCAGAAT
Organism: uncultured Maribacter sp.; assembly: GCF_963977385.1. Classification (GTDB taxonomy): domain Bacteria; phylum Bacteroidota; class Bacteroidia; order Flavobacteriales; family Flavobacteriaceae; genus Maribacter. The sequence goes on from NZ_CAXBOU010000002.1 coordinate 236,677, forward strand.
CTCCTCTATGGCCAGAAAAAACCAGAAAAGATTTTGAAACTTATATGGATAATGGTGGTGGTTTAGTTGTCATTCATGCAGCAAATAATGCTTGGGGCGAATGGGACGAATTCAATAAAATGATTGGTTTAGGGGCTTGGGGAGGCCGTGATGAAAATACAGGACCATATGTTTATTATAACGAAGCTGGAGAAATTGTAAAAGATTCGACGGAGGGAGTTTGTGGTTCTCACGGACCAGAATATGAATTTCAATTGACGACAAGAGCACCAGAACACCCAATTATGAAAGGTTTGCCTAGCAAATGGTTACATACACAAGATGAATTGTACGAACGTATGAGAGGACCTTTTGAAAATGCCACTATTTTGGCAACTGCCTTTGCCGACGTAGAAAAGAACGCTCCACCTTGGGATCCAAATATTACAGGTCTTGGCCAAAATGTTGCTCAACTTATGGCGATTAATTATGGCAAAGGGCGTGTTTTTCATTCAACTCTTGGTCATTTTGATTATTCAATGGAATGTGCAGGATTCATTACTACCCTGCAACGTGGAACAGAATGGGCGGCAACGGGAGCAGTAACTCAAGAAATACCAAAAGATTTTCCTACACCAAACAGCACTAAATCTAGAGTTTGGAAATAACCTAGGTTCTAATACTATTCAGATAAAGGCGAGCAATTGATTTTTCTGCGTGTATCAATTAAGTAGATTATTTTCCAAGTATTTTCTTCTTTGAAAAGTTGGAAGGAATTTACTCCACAATGTTGAAATTGGTTGTTAACCCAAAATTCATAGGGCGTCCAAGCATTTGCCATATTTCCATCAATTTGAATAAAATAGTTGGTTATACGTTCCTGAAAGTCAATGGAATCAGATATACCTACTATAGATTTTACTAAGTCATCATAACTTTCTGTTTTTAAAATAGACTTCCCTTCTTTAGAGATTCCAATTGTTTGTAGTCGTATTGATGGATGCACTATTTTATTTAATGCAATTGAATCTTGGGCATGAAATGCATCGAAGAATTCAATAACAGCTTGTTTAACCTGTAATTCTTCATTGGTCTGCGATAAAACGACCATATGCATTAATCCAAAAATGAAAATCACCGTTCGTTTCATGTTAGTTGCTTTAAATTCAAACCTAAAATAATATAATTTGACGTTATACCTAGATAAACCCTTAATTGTAATTCAACTATATTCTCATTAAAACTCCTTACTTTTATGGCGCTTAAACGAAAAAACAACTATGTCCACAGCTAAAAAAGAATATAAAAGAGTTACCGTAAAATCATTGGTAGATATGAAGAAAAATGGAGAGAAAATCTCTATGCTTACCTCATATGACTACTCGATGGCGAAAATTGTAGATGCCGCTAAGGTAGATGTCATCTTAGTAGGTGATTCTGCCAGTAACGTAATGGCTGGCCACGAAACGACCTTGCCAATTACTTTGGACCAAATGATATACCATGCCTCTTCAGTTATAAGAGCTGTTGAACGCGCTTTAGTAGTGGTTGATTTACCTTTTGGGAGTTACCAAAGTGACCCTAAGGAAGCTCTACGCTCAGCAATTCGAATTATGAAAGAAAGTGGGGCTCATGCGGTTAAATTAGAAGGTGGTGCGGAAATAAAAGAATCAGTAAAACGAATTTTGGCAGCAGGTATTCCTGTAATGGGTCATTTAGGCTTAACGCCACAATCGATCTATAAATTTGGCACTTATACTGTTCGCGCTAAGGAAGAAGAAGAAGCTAAACAATTGATGGATGATGCTCTATTATTAGAAAAATTAGGATGTTTCGGACTAGTATTAGAAAAAATACCTGCAAAACTAACCAAAAAAGTATCTGAGAGCCTAACCATTCCAACGATAGGTATTGGTGGCGGAAAATATGCTGACGGACAAGTTTTAGTGGTTCATGACCTTTTAGGTATGACCCATGAATTTAATCCACGTTTTTTACGTAGGTACATGAACTTATATGAAGAAATGGGAAATGCTATTTCGAACTACGTTAGTGATGTTAAAAGTCAAGATTTTCCTAATGATGACGAGCAGTACTAATCGATCAATTTATGAGAGGCGCTACATACTTTTCTAAATTTTGGATTTTAGCTATCGTATTGTTAACTGTTGGATGCGACCAAGTTTCTAAAGAATTAACAAGAACAGAAGTTAAACCTAGCGCATATATCCCAATAATTGGGGAGCATTTTATTTTAACCAATGTAGAAAATACGGGCGCAATGTTAGGTTTCGGACAAAACTTTCCCCCTATTGTAAAACGTCTATTTTTACAAGGTTTATCTTTTCTTGTATTATTGGTTCTACTATACAGAATCTTATCAAAACCCAATTTAAATTTTCTAATGCTGATAGCTTTTGCTCTAGTCGTTGGTGGAGGAATGGGTAATTTGATAGATCGAATAGCACACGGTTCAGTAACTGATTTTTTTCTGATTAAATTCGGTTTCTTACGAACAGGAATTTTTAATATCGCTGATGTAGCTGTAACCACAGGAGTACTTATTCTTATTTTCCTGATTGTCAAACGAAAAGAAATAGCTTTCTAAGAAAGAATATTTCATCTTATTAATTAATAAAAATCTATTTTATTTGTCAAATAAAGAACATTCAACCATAGATAATTTACAAGTACTTTTTGAAGATAATCATTTGATTGTCATCAATAAGCGACCTGGAGATATAGTGCAAGGTGACAAAACTGGTGACAAACCGCTTAGCGAGACCGTAAAGTCTTATATAAAGAGAAAGTATAACAAACCTGGTAATGTATATCTAGGGGTTGTACATCGTCTAGATCGCCCAACTTCTGGTATTGTAGTCTTTGCAAAAACTTCGAAAGCTTTGCCAAGATTAAACAAAATGTTCGCTGAGAAAGATGCTAAAAAAACGTATTGGGCCATTGTAAAAAATAGACCAGATGAACCAGAAAAAAGATTGGTTCATTGGATGAAGCGTAATACCAAACAAAATAAATCTTACGCGAACATTAAGGAGGTAAATGATAGTAAAAAAGCTATATTAAGTTACAGATTGATAAAAAAACTTGATAATTATTATCTCTTAGAAATAGACCTAGAAACAGGAAGACATCATCAAATACGTTCTCAGTTAACAGCAATTGGCAGTCCGATTAAAGGTGATCTCAAATATGGATTTAATAGAAGCAACGAGAATGGCAGTATTCATTTGCATGCGCGTAAACTAAAGTTGATGCATCCTGTAAAGAAAGAACCATTAGAAATTATAGCACCATTACCGAATGACCCAATTTGGAACGCTTGTCTTTAATTTCCCTATTTTTAAACACACTAAATACTATAGCCATGTTAAGATATTTTATTGCTTTGATCCTTTTGTTCGCACTTAGTTCTTGCGGAAGTTACAATTCTATTGATACGTTTTATAACGCACATAAGAACGACAATCAAGTTACCGCAGTTAGAGTACCTCAATTTATGTTGAGTATGATTAGTGAAATTTCACCTGAAATGCAGGCTTTGGTTGGTACTACGAAAGATTTAAGGTACATGCAGTTTCCAAGTGCTACTTCAAGTAGAACGCAGTTTCTTAACCAACAAATGAATGGTATAACAGGGAATTCATTCATTGAAGTTTTTAGAAAAAATGATGAATTAAAACGAAACGTAGTATCTGTTCGTGAGAAAAAGAATTCTATTAAAGAGATATTAATTTATAACAATGACAACCAAACAGGTTCATTTTTATATTTCAATGGAGATTTTGATCCTGTAAAAGTTCGTGAAATGGCTAAAAATGAGCAATTCACTAAGTTCGGCAACAATATTTTTTCGCAATTCGGTGCCAGTACACCAGGAATTAATTCACCGAAATAATTAAGATAATTTAGGTCGTTTTTTAGAACGTACACTTTCTATAACTACGGAACTCAATATTAGAATACCGCCCAAAATCGTAGTCCCTTTTGGTATTTCAGAAAGAAAAATTGCCCCTATAAGAATACCATAAACTGGTTGAACACTACTTAGAATACTTACTGTGGTAATATTAAAATGCTTAAAGGTCATTAAAAATAATGTATGTCCTATAGCTGTTGTCAATACCGCCAAGGCAACTAACGCTTGCCATTGGCTGAAAATTCGTTCGGGTGCAATGGTAAATAAAAATGGTAACATCATGACACCTACAATAGCTGTTTGATACGTCATAAGTATAGACCCATTATACTTAGCTACTTTTCGTTTTAAAAGAATATTCCTTAAAGCATAAGCCAAAGCCGAAAAAATTCCAAACCCTATCGCAATGGTATACGAATTTTCAAAATCTAACGACGGACTAAGAAAATACATGCCTGCAAGGACTAAAAAAGCTAAAAGCAAATGAACAAGTTGAAATTTTGTCTTTAAAAGTAATGGTTCTAGAAAAGCTGTAATTACAGGATATGTAAAAATAGATAACATGCCAATAGCTACATTTGATAATTTTAATGCGTAGAAGTATGTTACCCAATGAACACCCATTAAGACACCACTTAGAAGAATAACCGGCATATCTTTTCTGTAAATATTAAATGAAAAACCTTTCCACTTACAGAATAGAAACAACACTACAAATGCTAAAATAGCTCTTGTACCAATTGTAACTGGCACTGGTAGTTGTACATATCTACCTAACGCACCTGAAGTGGCTATGAAAAGCATAGCCAGATTAATTTCTAATATATGTTGAATATGATTGTTTTTCATCTAGATGAGCTACCCTTAGCGAGATTTTGCTAAGGCCTTTTCCCTCATAATTTGAGAAACTGGTTTGTTCTGTAAATGACTTTCCAACCAAGAAATAATATCTAAATACAGAAATGCCCTTTTCTCATATGGATGATCTTCATATTTCTTTAATTCAGTATATAATTTTTGAAACTCAGCCTTTAATTGATTCGGGTAAATTCCACCAAGACTTCTTAAAAATTTGATCATCTCTTTTTGAACGGCATGCATATCGTTCATTTTTAAAAGAAATTTATACGTACTTTTTAATTGGACTTCTAAATGATAATCCATACCCGCCTCATAATGAGCCACTAAACTCAACACTCTTGCAAAACACATAAGGTCTTCACGCATTTTCAAGTTTTTATTCTCAATTATTTTCTTTAGATATTGAATACAGGTTTTGTTATCGCCAATACCAAAATAAAGGCAGGCAATCTTATAATACAGTACCATTACATGATGAACATCAATTCTATCACGATGTTTGTTTATACCGTATTCGACAATCTTAACCAAATACAACCCCTTTTCAAAAGTTCCTTCTAGAAAATGCAAATTCAGCTTATTCGCATTTATATACATGAATACCAAAGAATTGATATTATCGTTGTCAGGAAACTCCTTCTCCTTAATGGTATTTTCTAATCGTTCTAATACTTCCTTAAATTGAGAACTATATTGTACATAGAATAAAGATTCTAATAAGTAATGATTTCCCTTTAAAAAGAACACAGGGTTAAGGTATATCATATCCTTATGTTCATAAAAAAGGTCTACCCATTTACTGGCATACTTATAACAGGATAGGAAATCTTGGGTTAGAAAACTATACCACAAATATGCTTTATATAACCATAGTTTTTCACGGAAGCCTAAATCCTCTATGTTATATAGGGGCAAATGGTCATTGAAATAGGTTTTCACTTTTTGATAATCCTCATCGCTACGTACGTATCCGACTTTCAACATCATACCATAGAGCTGTAAAGAAAGATTTGAAAGCTTACTTGTCATTACATTATGGCCTGAAAGTTCTTTAGCCTGAACTGCAAGTTCATTTGCCCGATCCGGAATACTTCGCGTAATATATTGAGTTTCAATAATTTTCTCTAGCTCAACAATCTCATAAGCAATATTCTTTTCTTCATTCTCAATGGCAGTGGTTTTTACTTTATCAAGAATTTTCAAACTTTGTTTGTACAGCCCTTTTTGATAAAGAATTGTCGCAAAGTCTAGTTGCTCTCTTATTTGTACACGAATATTTTGGTTAACAGGATTCAAGCGCAAGCTCACCAAAATCTGTTTATATAGGTGCGCTTTTAAGTTAGAAAGTTGAGCTTTCTTAACTATCCCACTTTCTAGTATTATTTTCTCATCATAATGCTTAATTTTATCCAATAAATTGAAAAGGGCCAAAAACTTAGCATCGGTGTTTACCCCTAATCGACCAACATAAAGCTTAAATTGACGCTTCTCAGATTTCGATAGTGATTTAACCAAAACGAATAAAGCATCTTTATGCGCATTTGTCATCGTAAAAAAAAGAGTTTAAAAAATTGTAAATCAGTGTTTTATATACCTAAAAAAGTGTCTTAACGTTGTAAATGACATAACGAAATTTATAAATTTTGTGAATTAGGTAATATATTCGTTTGACGAGTAAAACTACGTAAATATAATGAGTAAAGATATAGTACAAATATTTGACACGACCTTAAGAGATGGAGAGCAAGTTCCTGGCTGTAAATTAGACATGGAGCAAAAATTAGTTATTGCTGAACGCCTAGATTTACTTGGTGTAAATATCATTGAGGCCGGCTTTCCTGTTTCTAGTCCTGGCGACTTCAAATCTGTTGAAGCCATAGCTAAACTCGTTAAAAATGCAACGGTATGTGGTTTAACGCGTGCAGTTCGAAAAGATATAGAAGTAGCCGCTGAAGCATTGAAATATGCCAAAATGCCTAGAATCCATACAGGTATTGGTACTTCTGACTCTCACATAAAACATAAATTCAATTCTAACAGAGAAGCAATAATTGAACGTGCAGTGGCTGCCGTTAGTTACGCTAAAACCTTTGTAGAAGATGTCGAATTCTACGCTGAGGATGCTGGCCGAACAGACAATGAGTTTCTAGCTCGTGTTTGTGAAGCTGTTATTAAAGCAGGTGCAACCGTTCTAAATATCCCAGATACGACAGGATATTGCTTGCCAGATGAGTATGGTGCAAAAATGAAATATTTAAAAGAAAATGTAACAGGCATTGATAAAGCTATACTTTCATGTCATTGCCATAATGACTTAGGATTGGCTACCGCGAATTCAATTGCGGGTGTTTTAAATGGTGCCCGACAAATAGAATGTACTATAAACGGTATTGGCGAACGTGCCGGTAACACTTCTTTAGAAGAAGTGGTAATGATTTTGCGTCAACACCCAGATTTAAATTTAGATACCACTATTAATAGCAAGTTACTTTATGATACTAGCCAAATGGTATCTCGTAAAATGGGAATGATGGTGCAACCTAACAAAGCTATTGTTGGTGCTAATGCATTTGCACATAGTTCTGGTATTCATCAAGATGGTGTTATAAAAAATAGAGAAACATACGAAATTATAGATCCGGCTGATGTTGGTGTTACCGAATCATCTATAGTATTAACTGCTCGTAGTGGTAGAGCTGCATTGGCATATCGGGCTAAAATTGTTGGTTATGAATTAACCAAAATACAATTAGATATGGTTTACGAAGAGTTTTTAAAGTTTGCAGATTCTAGAAAAGAAGTGAAAGATGATGATATTCATCAAATTATTGAAGCATCGAACATCGATATAAAAAGTATTAGCTAATTATGCATTTAAACATCGCTGTTTTAGAAGGTGACGGAATCGGACCAGAGGTCGTTGCGCAATCAATTAAGTGCCTTCGTTCTGTAGAAGAAACTTTTGGCCATAGCTTTACGTTCAAAAAGGGTTTGATTGGTGCATCAGCTATAAATAAAACTGGCAGTCCACTACCAAATGAGACTTTAGAACTCTGTAAAAACTCTGATGCAACACTTTTCGGTGCTTTAGGTTCACCAGAATTTGATGATAACCCAAAGGCTAAGGTTTGGCCAGAGCAGGGATTATTAAAATTGCGTAAAGAACTAGATCTCTTTGCAAATATTAGACCTGTAAAAGTTTTTCCTTCTTTGGTAAAGCAATCTCCTTTGCCTAAAATCAGTGTTCAAAATACGGATCTCGTAATTTTCAGGGAATTGTCTGGAGGAATTTACTATGGCGATAAGTCCATAAGTGAAGACCAAAGTTCAGCAACTGATACATGTACCTATACCGAGGCGGAAATAAGTAGAATTACGCATTTGGCGTTTAAATCTGCCCGTTCTAGAAAAAAGAAAGTTACCCTAGTAGATAAAGCTAACGTGCTTGAAACATCACGTCTTTGGAGACGTGTTGTACGTTCTATTTCCGAAAGTTATCCTGATGTTATATTAGATTGCCTCTTTATAGATAATGCAGCCGTACAAATGATTTTAAACCCTTCGCAATTCGATGTTATTTTAACCGATAACATGTTTGGTGATATTCTCTCTGATCAAGGTAGTGTAATTGCAGGTTCTATCGGATTACTGCCATCGGCATCAGTGGGTATTGAACATGCTATGTTCGAACCAATTCACGGTTCTTATCCGGATGCAAAAGGAAAAAATATAGCAAACCCTGTAGCCTCTATTCTAAGTATGGCCATGTTATTACAGCATTTTAAAATGAATGAAGAATCCGACGCAGTTGTAGCGGCAGTTTTAAAATCATTCTCGAAAAAAATAGTGACTCCAGATATTTTAGGAAGTTCTAAATATGGAACAAATTATGTTGGTGATTTTATAGCTGATAATATTATGGAAATAGATGGTAGCTTTAACATGAACGATGAAAACATCGGTTTGGGAAAATCAACCATCATCTAAGTTTGTTATTTATTCATTAATAAGCTGAGTAACCAATACATCAAAATCCTTTTTGAATTCAACAAATTTATCACCAGTAGCAGGGCCATTAAATCCTGTGTGAATTTTGCGTACTACACCTTTTTTATCAATGAATATCGTTGTAGGGAACGAAAGAATATTGCTCAGCATCGGCAGTTTTTGCTGTGCTTCTACTTTATCGACAGAACCAAATTGTGCTAATACTATTGGATATGGAAGTCCAATTCTTTCCTTTAAACGCTCAATTCCTATAAATGCCTTTTCCTCTGTTTTTGCAGATTCAAATGCCAAACCAATAACTTTTAGATTATCATTTTCTTTTAAGTAGTCTACCAGAAATTTACTCTCATCCAAACAATTAGGACACCAAGTACCCATTAGTTGTACGATGACTACTTTATTTTGATAATCTTCATCACTTAACGAAATTATTTTCCCTTTAGAATCTGGGAATGAAAAAGCTAACTTATCATAACCTTCATTAATAAAAGTCAATGAATCGGGATCTGGCAATTCGTAACCATCATTTCTTGTTGCTACAAATGGTTCTTTGAAATGATTTCCTGAATAAAAAACTCCGGTCAAACTAGAATCGGTAACTTTTGCCGTGAATAAAAAAGCGTGAGCACCATCGAATGAAGACAATTTTAAGGAATCACCATCCATAATACCATCTAAATAACGATAGTCACCTGTGGTTGTCCTAAATGTACCTGTTACACGATTACCATCTTGAAGAAATATACCTTTACCAATATATTCTTCCTCCAAATCAGGACTGAAATAGGTTTCCCATATTCCTGATACATCTTTGCTTGCATTATTATTCTCTGAATCAAATCTTTCTTCTACCCCAAATGTTGCCTTGAAAGGAACAATTCTATCTAAACTTTCCTTAATAAATTGACCAGTAATTTCTTTCTCTGAAAACGTGCCTGCCAAATATCCTTCGAATACAGGTGTCTGTATTATTATTGAATCCCCATGAATAACAATCTCATTCACATCTATAACTTCTTCTGCATTTATGATTTGCATGCTATATAAGCCATCAGCATTCTTATTAACCTTAAGATTAAAAGGTAATACTTGATTATCCATCACATTAAGATCAACTCGCCATAGCCCTTCTGCTAATTTGGTGTTTTGCTCTTTTTCATTACAAGAAACTAATAGCATAAAAATAGCTAGTACTGCAATACCTAATCTCATATTCATTCTAATTTTAATTTTCAATAAACGATTTAAATAGGACAATTAAAAATTAAAATAAACACTTCATAGCTTATTGAATGTATACGGGCATTGTTTTATCTTTGCACCCTATAAAAATTTTGAATGAAAATATCATATAACTGGTTAAAACAGTTCATACAAATAGATTGGGAATCCCAAAAAACAGGTGAACTTTTAACTGATTTAGGATTAGAAGTAGAAGGTGTTGAAAAATTTGAATCTGTTAAAGGCGGATTGAAAGGAATTGTTGTTGGACATGTCTTAAGTTGTGAAAAACATACCAATGCAGATAAACTAAATGTTACGACAGTTGATATAGGTTCAGGAACTCCAATTCAAATCGTATGTGGAGCAAAAAATGTAGCCGTAGGTCAAAAAGTACCTGTAGCCACTATCGGAACTACACTTTACACGGCGGAAGGTGAAGCCTGGAAAATAAAGAAAGGAAAAATTCGAGGTGAAGAAAGCCATGGAATGATTTGTGCCGAAGATGAACTTGGTCTTGGAACCGGCCATGAAGGAATTATGGTTCTAGACAACGATTTAGCTCCAGGTACACCTTGTTCTGAGATTTTTGACATTGAAAACGATGAAGTTTTTGAAATAGGTCTTACCCCAAACCGCGCTGATGCTATGAGCCATTTTGGTGTGGCGAGAGATTTAAAAGCCGGATTAAAACAAAAAGAAATTTCAAAGGAGCTGATAACTCCTTCAACAAGTCATTTTAATATTAATGACCGTTCGTTGAAAATAGATGTAGATGTTAAGAAATCAGAATTAGCACCTCGTTATTGTGGTGTAACACTTAGCAATTTAATTATACAACCCTCCCCTACTTGGCTTAAAAATAGACTAAAGGCAATTGGCCTTACTCCAAAAAATAATGTCGTTGATGCAACTAATTATGTATTGCACGAATTGGGTCAACCTTTACATGCTTTTGATGCAGCTAAGATAAAAGGGAATAAAATTGTGGTTCAAACATTACCAAAAGGCACCAAGTTTGTTACTCTTGATGGCGTAGAAAGAACATTGCATGAAGATGATTTAATGATTTGCGATGCGGAAAAACCATTATGTTTAGCAGGTGTATTTGGAGGGCTTGGATCCGGAGTAACAGAGGAAACGACTTCAATATTTTTAGAGAGCGCTTATTTTAATCCGGTTTCAATACGGAAATCAGCTAAAAGACATGCATTGAACACCGATGCCTCTTTTAGGTTTGAGCGTGGCATCGACATTGAAAATGTTGAGTATAGCCTTAAACGTGCTGCCTTATTAATTAAGGAAATTGCAGGTGGTGAAATTACATCTGATATTATAGACCTGTACCCGAACAAAACCTCAAATTTTGAAGTGTTCTTGGCTTTTGAGAAAATAAACAAACTAATAGGTCAAGAGATTCCTCAAGATACCATAAAATCAATATTAGCTTCACTTGACATTAAAGTTAAGAACGTAACTGAAGCAGGTATGGGGCTTGAAGTACCTTCTTACCGTGTAGATGTGCAAAGGCAAGTTGACGTTATTGAAGAAATTTTGCGAGTTTATGGGTATAACAATATTGCTTTTAGCGAAAAATTGAATGCCTCTATCGCCACAACAGTAGCCACTGAAGACCATAAAATACAATCAACGATTGGGAATGTTCTTGCTGCAAAAGGGTATTATGAAATATTAACTAACAGCCTTACCAATCCTGATTATAGTAAACTTTTGGACACTGAAGAAGGTGATAATAAATCTATTGAAATCATAAACCCATTAAGTGGTGACTTATCGGTTTTACGTAGAGCATCATTATTTTCTGCATTAGAAATTGCTAGTTATAATATAAATAGAAAAAGGGCAAACCTTAAATTATTTGAATTCGGAAAAACTTATCATTCTAAAGATGGCAAAAGAATTGAACCAAAATATTTAAGCATTTTACTTTCAGGTGATTCTATTCAAGATAGCTGGACGAATAACGTAGTAGCTACAAATTTCTTTGAATTGAAGTCAATTGTGAAAACTATTTTAATTCGATTAGGTTTAGATAATTTAAAAAGCGAACCTACTTCTTCTACCTTATTTTCAGAAGGATTGAGCTTTACATATCAAAAAAATAATTTGGTGTCTTTCGGACCGATAAAAAAATCTATTTTAAAACATTTCGATATCAAACAAGATGTTTTATATGCTGATTTTAATTGGGATGTAATTTTAAAACAACTAACGAATACTCCTATTGTATTTAAAGACATTCCAAAATACCCTGAAGTTAAACGAGATTTCGCATTATTACTAGATCAAAAATCAACGTACAGAGAACTTTTTGATTTGGCCTATGGCGCAGAACGAAAATTCTTGAAGGATATGACTCTTTTTGATGTTTATGAAGGTGAAAACCTACCGGAAGGCAAAAAATCATATGCTGTTAGTTTCACCTTACAAGATGATAAAAGCACATTAACAGAAAAGCAAATAGAAAAGATTATGTCTAAGCTGCAAACGACCTACGAAACTAAGCTTGGAGCGTCACTTCGATAATTAAAAAAGTATTGCAGGAATAAAAACGGTATCGATTTCATGAATAACACCATTCGATTGATTTGAATCTGCCGTTACAATAACAGCATTATTTCCAGATTTATCGGTTAATACGATATCGATACCATTCATGGTAGCTGTTATTTTTTCACCTTGTATAGTGGTAAACTTAGCTACACCATTACCTCGGCACATTGCTGTTAAAATATTTGAAGCAGATAATTTACCAGCTATGATATGATATGAAAGTATAGACTTTAGCGCTTTCTTATTTTTTGGATCGTAAAGTTTATCTATTGTTATTTGCGAAAGCTTCTCGAAAGCAAGATTTGATGGCGCAAAGACAGTAAATTCTCCATTATACCCTAATACCTTGTCTAAATTGGTTACTTTCAAGACACTCATTAAGGTAGAATGACTTTCAAAAGAAGCTGTTCTTTCTATTATAGATTTTTCCGATTTAGGGAAATGAGTCTTAGCACTGCTTATATTAGTTTCAATATTATCCTGTGCGTAGGAATAAACCCCTAAAAAAAGGGTGCACAAGGACACGAGGGATGTCCATTTTTTCATATAATTAGTTCTATAGGGGCAAAAGTTTTGAAAATCGACAAACGGCTCGATTTCATCGTCAAGATACAATTTGAAGTAGTACATACCTATCGCAAATTAATCAATAAAAAAATTTTAACATTTTATTAACTTTTAATTATGTTCAACAAAAATTATCCAAATTCTTTAAATACCTAACTTTGAGTGTATTGCCAAATAGAAAGGATTATGTTGTTACCCAAAACTAATATTAAAGAAAAGCTGATTAAGGCAAAATTAAAAAATTATACCTCTGAAGAAAATAGATTAAAAGAGGTCTATTCTATATTAGCCAACGTAGACAATGAGTTTAAGCGCATTGAAGAAAATATTTCAATCAGCAACGGAACACCTAAGAATAACTTTAATATCGATTTATTAGATCATTCCAGGATATTTCATATAAACGAGATTAAACAAATATGTATCGATTACCGACTACGGTTTTTAGATACCAAATATTTTAAAGGAGAGATACCCGCTGAAGGACTATCAAAAATTAAAACTTTAGAAAAAGAACATAAACTTGAAATTAAAGGTTTTAAAATAATAGCACCTTCTAAACTTTTTAAGTTAGAGGATAAAGATGACCCTTTACTTTTTGCACCGATTGGTAACGGATATCATTACTTAGTACATCAGTGGGGCAATGACCTACATCCTTTAAGAAAAGTGCTTATGTGGCCATTTAAAGGCATGGTAAACTTGTCGGTTTTAGTTCTATTATTAAGTTTCTTTGTCACACTTTTAATACCCGAAGGACTCTTTTCTAAATCGAATTCGACTGCAGAGTTTTGGATTATAAATTTCTTTATGTTCAAGTGTATTGCTTCGGTAGTAATATTCTATGGCTTTGCACTAGGTAAAAACTTTAATCCCGAAATCTGGAACAGTAAGTATTTTAATAGTTAACCAAAGCCTAATGTTAATTGACGAAAATAGTCTGCGGTACTCCATCCAAATCGATATTATCTATTATCTTAAATTCAGGAGCTGGACTTATTCTTAATATGCCGCCTTTGTTCGAATTGCCTTTCTTCTGATACCCTATGAGCACAAAATCATTTAGCTCATCGTAGCCAATTGATGTTGTTGAAGCAATACTATACTTCACATTCAATTCAGATTCAGATAAAAAATTCTCAAAAAGATACACTACAGTACTATTTTCTTGAAAATTATAAATAGCAGGTACACTTGTTACCCCAGATGTCTGCATTGTTTTTTGAAAATACATTTTACCAGCGGAGTCTATAAATGAATCTTTAGTAGTAAGAAAACCTGGCTCTGTATTCTCTCCGTAGGTAGTATATGTTTTATCTAAAGTAACAGGGTCTAAAGTCGTATGTAATTTAGGGTTACTGATAATTATTTGTTCAGCGTTATTTTTAAAAAGCTTAGCAACATTTCTTCCTAAATCAATCTCCATAAGTAGTTCGTTTGTATTTAAATCAACAACTGAAAGATGATATTCATCGGTAACAAACTCATTTAAAGTTAGCACAAATAGCCTATTAGTAGAGGTTATTAAATCGACCGGTTTTTTATCTAAGGGGATATCTATAGAATTATTTCCGTTAGTATTTAATGGGACAACACGAACCGTGTTCTGCTTATCTTTTCCTTGAAGTTCTCTTTCGTATGCTATAAATATTGACTGTTCTGTATGCGTAATTGCAATAACGTCTATCGAACAAGGGTCAAAATCTTTAAACACTTCGTAAGACTTAACAATATCACTTTTTGCATTGTACACCTGAATTTTAGCTTCACAATTTTTGGTATAATAAAAACTTATTTCGTCTGAAGTACGAAATTTAGTATACTTAGAAGGAATCTCAGTAAAACTCGTTACTGAATTTTGCACCTCTAATCCATCATCCGAAGAACCGAGAACAACCGTATTCAAATGATTGCTACTACTTAAAAATACAGTATAATTTGAAGGTATGACTGTTGCAACTTCCTCAGAATTTGCTACTGAAGATTTTTCGCATGCACTAAAACTAAGGGCCATAAACAAATAGGCCACAATATTGTAGGTTTTCATAAAACATCGATTTGGGTTAATCTATTCTATGCTTTTTCAGCGTACATTTTATTACGCTGCTCTTTTAATGCCTTGTCAGACATATATTCATCAAACGTAGAATACCTATCAATGTTGCCTTTAGGAGTCAATTCTATGATTCTATTTGCCACTGTTTGCGCAAACTCATGATCATGTGTTGTAAGCAGTACAGTTCCTTTAAAATTCTTTAGAGAATTGTTGAATGCGGTAATACTTTCTAAGTCTAAATGGTTTGTCGGTTCGTCTAACATTAACACGTTAGCACGCATCAACATCATTCTACTTAACATACAACGAACTTTTTCACCACCTGACAGTACCGTACATTTTTTAAGTGCTTCTTCACCACTAAACAACATTTTACCTAAAAACCCTCTTATATAAACCTCTTCTCGTTCTTCTTCTGTTTTTGCATATTGACGCAACCAATCTACCAAATTGATGTTATCAGTAAAGAAGTCTGAGTTATCTGCAGGTAAATAAGCCTGTGTAGTTGTAATTCCCCATTGGAAAGTGCCTTTATCGGCTATTCTATTTCCATTGATAATATCATAGAAAGCTGAAGTAGCTCTAGAATCTCTAGAGATTACCGCAATTTTATCTCCTTTTGCTAAATTGATGTTTACATTATCAAAAAGAATTTCTCCATCCTCTGTAGAAGCTGATAATCCTTCCACATTTAATATTTGATCACCCGCTTCACGTTCTCTATCAAATATTAGCGCAGGATACCTACGGCTAGATGGTTTAATATCATCAATCTTTAATTTAGAAAGCATTTTTTTACGAGATGTAGCTTGCTTACTTTTTGCAACGTTAGCACTAAATCGTGCAATAAACTCTTGTAATTCTTTAGCCTTCTCTTCTGACTTCTTGTTTTGTTGAGCACGTTGACGAGCTGCCAATTGGCTACTTTCGTACCAAAAAGTATAGTTACCCGAATACAGATTCAATTTTCCAAAATCAATATCGCCTATATCGGTACAAACCGTATCTAAAAAGTGACGGTCATGACTTACAACAATTACCGTATTTTCATAATCTGCTAAAAAGTTTTCTAACCAACTAATTGTTTCATAATCCAAATCGTTGGTAGGCTCATCCATTATCAAAACATCAGGATTACCGAACAAGGCTTGAGCAAGAAGCACACGTACTTTCAATTTAGAATCGACTACTGACATTTGTGTAAAATGCAAATCGGCAGAAATACCAAGATTAGATAATAATGCAGCTGCATTGCTATCTGCATTCCAGCCATTCATTTCTTCGAATTTTACTTGCAACTCCCCTATTCTATCTGCATTCTTGTCATCATAATCTGCATAAAGAGCGTCAATTTCTTTTTTAATTTCATAAAGCGGCTTGTTACCCATAACTACTGTTTCTAGCACAGTAAAGTTATCTGCCGAATTATGGTTTTGCTCTAATATTGACATCCTTTTACCTGGTTCTAAATGAACGTGACCAGAAGTAGGGTCCATTTGACCGGCAAGTATTTTCAAAAAAGTAGATTTACCGGCACCATTAGCACCGATTATACCATAACAATTACCCTGTGTGAACGCAACGTTCACTTCATCGAATAAAACTCTTTTTCCAAATTGTACAGATAGATTAGATACCGATAGCATAATAACAAAATTTTAAAAATCGGTGCAAAAATACTGAATTTATAGGCTTAAACTACCTTGTTTAGCATCAATTTCACACAATGATTTTTAAGATTGTACGCTATAACATTTAACTAGCCGTTAACAACAACTGGAGTTTAGGTTTGTTATTTTTGAAAGGTATCAGTCCCTTATACTATATGACAAGAATTCTACTCTCAACAATCATCGTATTTTTAGCAGGTTGTTCAACAGCTAAAAAAGATTCCGATACGGTGCTCTTCGCCGGTGAAATTGTCAACCCTACGAGTACTCAAGTAATTTTAATGAAGGGCAGGCAAAAAATCGATTCTGTACTGCTAGATGAAAAAAATCGATTTAAATTTAATTTATCATCCATTGAAAACGGTCTTTACCATTTTAATTTATCACCCGAATATCAATATGTTTATTTAGAAAAAGGAGATAGCCTAATGGTAAGGCTTAACACAAGCTACTTCGATGAATCATTAGTCTTTTCAGGAAGTAGTGAAGAATTGAATAATTTTTTATTAGAATTATTTCTTGCAGCCGAAGAGGAAGATTCGGCCATGTACAGCGAATATTATGAGTTTGAACCAAATGATTTTTTAGAGAAAATTAAATCACTAAGAAATGACAAAATTAATCGCCTAAATGAATTAAAGTTAGAAACCACAATGTCTGAAGGTGGTTACGAATTACTAAAAGGGAGTATTGATTATACCTATAATCGTTATAAAGAAATATATCCATTTCAGCACAAAAGAAAAACTACAGAGGAAAACTTACATGATTTACCAGAAAGTTTTTATTCCTATAGAAATGAACTTGATTATGATAATCAAAATTTCACCTATCTAAGGCCTTATTATGATTTTATGAAGGCACATTTTGGAAACTTATCTTACATGTCGTGTGTTAATGACTGTAAAGACGGATATTCTGGTGCTGGCAAACAACTGCATTTCAATAAGCATAAATTGCATTTAATTGATAGTTTGGTGGTTGACAAAGAATTAAGAGATAATTTATTTAGAAATGTAGCCTTTGATTATCTTCTTAAAAGAAAGGATGCCCCAGAAAACGCAGCAGTTTTCTTAAAAGAATTTAAAAATGTTTCTAAAAATAACATGCATATAGAAGAAATAGAGAACCTTTATCAAGGTATTGTAAATCTTCAAGCCTCTAAGGTGATA
This sequence comes from uncultured Maribacter sp., assembly GCF_963977385.1. Taxonomy (GTDB): domain Bacteria; phylum Bacteroidota; class Bacteroidia; order Flavobacteriales; family Flavobacteriaceae; genus Maribacter. The sequence goes on from NZ_CAXBOU010000002.1 coordinate 254,722, forward strand.
CCAAACTTAAACGTTGTATCATTTAATAACGAGAACAAAACATTGACTGAAATTGCAAAAGACAAGAAAGTACTTTTCTACTTCTGGTCGGGATCCAATAAAAAACAATATCAAGAGATTTTTAAAAGAGTTGCTGAATTAAAAGAAAAAAGACCTGACCATGAACTTATAGGTATTAATATTAAGACAGATTTTAATGATTGGAGAGTTATTATTAAAACACTGCAGGTTGATTCTTCTCTACAATATCAAAGTAATAATTACAAAGAACTTACAAAGAAATTGGTTTTATACCCAATGAATAAAGCTATTATAACCGACAATGCTGTTATCGTAGACGGTTTTTCTAATATTTATTATAATTAGTCGAATAAGATTAAGGAGAAATAAAACTACGAACTGTGGTTTTCTAACATCTTCTCAAACCATAGTCCGGGTAATAAACTTTTAAGGGTCAAAGAAAACTTTTGAATGAAAGAGCCAACCTGATAATGAGGTTTTGGGTTTTTAGTTTCGATGATTTTAGCGATTTTTTTACCTACTTCTATTGGATTACCACCTTTATCAACATCTGCATCGATAGCATCTAATGTACTTTTATACATGCCTTTATATGGAGAATCATCATAAACAGGAGTATGATACCTACCTTGTGCAATATTTGTCGCAAAATCACCAGGTGCCAAAGTTGTTAGCTTCACCCCAAAAGATTTGGTTTCCATTCGATAGCTTTCTGTTACTATTTCAAGAGCTCCTTTAGAGGCAGAATAAATTCCTCTATACGGCAACCCCATATATCCTGCTATAGATGTAATATTAATTATTAACCCATCTTTTTGCTTTCGCATAATGGGCAAAACCTGATTCATTACATTCAAAGGTCCATTAAAATTAGTAGCAAATGCATTAAGAACTTCTTCGTGCGGAGTTTCTTCCATTGGGCCAGTGATCCCTATACCTGCATTATTTACAAGAACATCGATTTTAGATTCCTTTTCAAGCAATGTAGCAATACATAATTTTATGGTTTCTATATTGCGAACATCCATTTCTAAAAGTGGAAAATCTGAAAATGAAGTATACTTAGACGTATTTCGCGTTGTACCGTAAACTATATACCCTTTTTCTTTAAGATAAAGGCCTATTGCCTTTCCAATACCTGAAGACCCACCTGTAATTAGAACTACTTTTGTTTTCATTTTATAGAAAAATAAGCGATGCTAAACTATACATTGAATTGGTTATGAATATGTTACCTTAATTTAGATTATTTTAAAAAAAGGCACAAAAAAAAGGCAAGCTACCTACATCGCACCGCTACGACCATATACCCTTGCTGCGTTCCCGCCCTGGGGGATTCTACAGGAGCTGGTCGTGTAGGACTTGCCAGTTGCAAATATACAATCTTTTAAATCTTTCACAATCCTTTTAGTTTCTAATTTTTATGAATTAAATTGCCTGTCAAGAACGAGAAATCCTTCCTGTTCATAATAACTACGTAATCTTAAATACCTTTTTCTCAATGAGAATAGTTAAATTTATTTGTATTGTTCTAATTCCCAGTCTATTCATCGCTTGTGGTAGTGGAAATCAAAAAGCATCTTCCCTATTTGAAATTAATTTAGCCGAAAATGCAAAACAGATTAATCAAAATAAAGAAGTTGGTATTAGTATCAACAATAAAAAGCAAAAAGAAATTGAAAGTGTTCTTTATAGTATAGATGGTGTAGAAATTCCGCTTAAGAATAACAAAATTCTTATTAAAGTACCAACATTGGGGAATAAGACATTAACTGCTAAAATTCAGTTTGAAGGTGAAACAGTTGAAATCAATAAAAACTTAAAAATTTTATCAGAATATGCTCCAGAAATATATACCTATACTATTATTAATGAATACCCACATGATACTGCTGCTTATACCCAAGGTTTAGAATTTCATAATGATACCTTATATGAAAGTACCGGTAAAAATGGACAGTCATTTCTAAGAAAATTAGATTATAAAACTGGTAAGGTTTTTAAGCAAATAGATTTAGACAATAGCTATTTTGGCGAGGGCATTACCATTCTAAACAATAAAATTTATCAGCTAACATGGAAAAGCGGCTTGGGCTTTATCTATGATTTGAACACATTTAAAAAATTAGATAATTTTCAATATGGTAAAAGTCGCGAAGGTTGGGGCTTAACCAATGACGGAGAAAAGATATTTAAAAGCGATGGAACTGAAAAAATTTGGTTTTTGAATCCGGATACTATGACAGAAGATGGCTATATCGAAACAGTCACCAACTCTTCTATATTTAATTCGGCTAACGAACTGGAGTACGTAGATGGAAAAATTTATGCCAATGTGTACCAAAAACCCAGTGTTATGATTATCGATAGTAAAACTGGGGCGATAGAAGGTGTAATAAATTTTAGTGGGCTAAGTGATCTAATTACTAAAACAGAAAATTGGGATAAGGTAAATTTTGTATTAAATGGTATTGCATACCATCCGGAGCGTAAGACATTTTTTGTTACTGGAAAATTTTGGAATAAAATGTTTGAAGTACAAATCCAGAAAAAATAGAATGATAGGATTTCAAAAAGAAATAATTGTTACTGCAGACGATTTAGATGATTTAAACCATGTAAATAATGTACGTTATGTACAATGGATTCAAGATATATCAAAAGAACATTGGCAAGCCAAAGCCTCTCAGCAAATGCAAGATGAAGTCATTTGGGTAGTTCTTAGTCACCATATAGAATATAAAAATGCAGCAGTTCTTAACGACCCTATCACAATTAGCACCTATATAGCGTCAAGCTCTGGTGCAAAATCAGTTAGGGTAGTTGAAATGAAAAATAACATCACTAATAAGTTATTAGTGCGCTCAAGTACCGAATGGTGTTTATTAAATAGTAAAACCTATAGACCCATAAGAATACCAGATGAGATTAAAGAAATTTTTCTTTAACTAACCTCATTTAAAAACCCTTAACTGTGCGTAATCGAATTCTTATCATTTTTTCTATTCTTTTCAGCATCTTGTGGAGTGCTTCGTGCAGAAAAGATTTTGAATACGCACCTAGCGAAGGAAATCTGTCTTTTTCTAAGGATACGGTTTATCTTGACACTGTTTTTTCTTCATTAGGTAGTAGCACTTACACCTTAAAAGTATTTAATGATACTAAAGATGATATCATAATACCTACTATTTCATTAAAGAATGGTTCTAATAGCTATTATAGATTAAATGTCGATGGTGTTGCCGGCAAAGAGTTCAGTAATGTCCCTATCTACGCTCAGGATAGTCTTTTCGTTTTAATTGAAACTACCATAGAAATCACTGATAATTCGGTAAAAGAACTATTATATACCGATGCTATTCAATTTGATAAAGAGCCCTTTCAACAATCTATAGAACTGGTAACACTGGCAAAGGATGCCATATTCTTATACCCTAATGGTAATTCAGCTATTGAAACCGAAACAATAATTTTATATACGGATGAAGCCGGAAACCCTATCGAAGTAGCTGGTTTCGAACTTAAAGATGAAGAGTTGAACTTCACCAATAACAAACCTTATGTTATTTACGGCTATGCTATTATTCCAGATGAAAAAGAATTATTAATTGATGCGGGCGCTCGAGTTCATTTTCACAAGAACTCGGGATTATTAGTAAAAGATGGTGCTAAAATAATAGTAAATGGTGATTTAAGTGAAGATGCTATTTTACTAGAAAACCAAGTCATTTTTGAGGGAGACAGACTTGAACCTGAATTTGCAGAAATACCTGGTCAATGGGGAGCGTTGTGGATCAGTAATGGCAGCACCAACAATACTATTAACCATCTTACCATTAAAAATGCGGAAATTGGCGTATTTGTTGAGGGATCAACAGTTGGCGACGAAAATACTTTACGTCTTGAAAATAGCAAGATATATAATAATAGTAGATATAATTTATGGGCAAAAAATGCTAAAGTAGAAGCTACAAACTTAATTTTAGGTAGTGCTGGTAGCTCCTCTCTATTGATAGAAAATGGAGGAAACTATGCATTTACACACGCAACAATAGCAAATTACTGGAATAAAGGGTTCCGATCTAATGCCGCATTACAAATGAAAAACAATGCCATTAACAACCCAGACAATGGTTTTGATTTAGTAAAAGCAGAATTCAAAAATTGCATCATTGATGGTAATAACCAAAATGAGATGAGTTTAAAACCTAATACTCAAAATACTTTCAATTTTAATTTTTTAAACTGCTTCATTAAATACTCACAAAATGAATCGTCTACAGTTACTGTTAATTTGTATGATTTTACCAATACTGAGTTATATTCATACATTATACTTAATGGCGAAATAGATTATTTTCTGCCTTCTAAAAATGATTTTAGAATTGGTTTAGAGTCAGTTGTTAGAAGCAAGGGAGATTTGAATACTGCAAATAGTAGTCCTCTAGACATTGTTGGTACACAAAGAATACCATTGCCAGATTTAGGTGCATTTCAAGCCACAGAGAAGGGATTTTAACCATATTAGATTTATAAATGAAAGATTTTTCTCTCACAAGCCCCATAAACAGGCATTATATAAAAGAGTCCTCCATTTTTATAAGGACATTCTTGGCGAGAGTTATTTTGTCTATGTCTAATTTCGTAGTATACAGTTTATTTATTGAATTATACATATACCATAATTGATTCAGATGCCGTTTCAAATTTGCAATTACATGCATTTTTGGATGATTATGGCGACTTTGAATGTATAAATACTACCAACAACTCTTCTGATGGATTAAACGATATTCTGAAATATACTCCAGATATTGTTTTCATTAATCTGAATAACGATTATGAATCTATTTTTCTAATGGTGATGGAAATTCATCAATATACCACACAACTTCCTATATTAATTGGTATAGCTTCCACTAAGAATTATGCTTACGATGCTATCAAAAATGGTTTTTTTGATTATTGGCTACAGCCGTATAATGAATTTGATATTCGCAAATCATTATTAAAGCTTAGAAAAAGAATGCCAAAAGAAAAAGCACCAGCTACTTTGTGCTTAAAGTCATATAATGATTTTCAATATTTGAACACAAATGATATTTTATATTTAAAAGCTGACAATAACACTTCTGAGTTTTATATGAAAGATGGCACGGTAATAAATGCCTACAAGACACTAAAAACCTTCGAAAATTCGTTACCAGATAACTTTATGCGTATTCATCAAAGTTATATTGTAAATACAGACTACGTATCCCGAATAAACTTTGGCAAATCTATATGCGCTTTAAAACGGGTAAATGAACAATTACCATTCTCTAAAACATATCGAGAGAATATGAATAACCTCAAAAATATTCTCTCAAAAAATACGCTTACTTCACTAAATTAAAGAATTCTCTCACAATTAGGTCATATACTAGCAGAACTGGGTCATTCACTTAAGGCTCGTAAAAGCGTATTCTCTTCTGTCAAAACAATATTACTTTGGTAGTGTAATAAACAAAGAACCCCTAAAAACACAGAGAACATGAAAAAAGTAACAAGTATTTTAGCAGTAGCAGTAATGACATTAGGAATGGCAACAGCCGTAATTCAAAATACAGATAGTGAATTTGATTTCTTGAACGATATTTCTAAAGCACTTGCATGCGATGATTGTTCTACCAGCGACCCAAGAGGTGGAAGACCTATAGGTAAAATCGCATAATATTATAAAAAATATATTACAAAAAAGCTTTTAACATTAATGTTAAAAGCTTTTTTTTTATACCTTGGTTTTCTATCTCCAAATAATTTTTTTTGAGTAAATACTATTTTTCAATATTAGTACTATTTCTAATTTTTTTTAGTTGTTCAAAAACTAAGACTAAACAAGTAATAATAATACCTATTACTGCTAAAAATGATAGCGTTCAAATATTAATTGAGGAGAGTAAAAACCCCAAGTCTACTGAACTACAAAAAACAACGGTTTTAAACAATGCCTTTTACTATGCATTGAAAAGCCCCTCCGACTCTTTAAAAGCACAATATTTTTCTAAGCTTTCAGAAAATTTATATGAAACCGGAGATAGTACATTATTTCGAAAAGTAAATAAACTAGCTATCTCACTAAACCAAAAACAAAACGACTCCTTATCGATAGGAAATAGGTATTGGGATTTAGCGCTTTTTTTTAAAAAATATTCTGTAAAGGATAGCGCCTACTATTCATTTTCAGAGGCACAAAAAGTATTTGAAAATATCAAGGAAATACAACTTTCTGGTAGAATGTACTTGTCAATGGCTATAATACAGACAGAAATTAAGGATTATATCGGTAGTGAAAGTACTACAACTAGGGCAATTGAACGTTTTATGTCCTTAAATGATAATTACTATCTACATCTTAGTTATAATATGCTTGGTATTACTTTAGGTGGTTTGGGAGATGTTGAAAAATCACAAGCTTATTACAACGAGGCGTTATATTATTTAAAACAAGATGCTTCTGACAAACCTCTGGAGGCAGCAATTATAAATAATATTGGAGTTGTCTACAGAAATAATAAGCAATACAAAAAAGCCATAGAGAATTTTAAGGCTGTTCTAGCAACAGACAGCCTAAAAATAAAAAACATAGATCTTTATGCCAAAGCATTAAGCAACTTGGCCTCAAGTAAATTGCACGATAAAGACACTTTAGGTGTCAACAATTTATTGCTAGAAGCAATAGAAATTAAAAGTAAAGAAAATATGACCGCCAGTTTGGCATCATCATATTTCAGTTATGCTGAATACGAAGCATATGCTACCGATACATTGGCAGCAATTACACATGCAAAAATAGCTCAAGAGCTATCTGAAAAAAGTCAAAATAATGAACGTTTATTAGAGGTTTGGCCATTTTTAGCAACATTAGAGAAAAAAAATGCTCCTAACTACTTTCAAAAATATATTCAACTTGGAGACAGTCTTCAAAAAGAAGAACGAAAAATACAAAATAAATTTGCCCGTATACGTTTTGAAACTGATGAATTCATTGCCGAGAATGTGGAGTTAGAGAGTGAAAAGGAAGTATTATCTAAGCAGAAACAAATTTGGATCGGTATCGCTATGGGCTTCTTCTTACTCGGTTTAGCTGTATATATTATTATTAATCAGCGCGCTAAAAATCAAAAATTACGTTTCGACCAACAGCAGCAGGCAAATAACCAAGAAATATTCAATTTAATGTTGATGCAGAAACAGAAAGTTGATGAGGTAAAACGTTTAGAGCAGAAAAGAATCTCAGAAGAACTTCATGACGGTGTTTTAGGTAAAATGCTAGGCGCACGTATGGTTTTGACCGGTTTAAATAAACGAGCTACTGAAGAAGCCATAAAAGAAAAATCAAAAGCCCTTGGTTCACTACAAGAAATAGAACATGAAATACGTTCTATTTCGCATGAATTAAGCCACAGTGCCTATCAAAAAATCAACAATTTTACAGACTCTATAGAATCATTATTATCGGCCGGAAATAAGAATGCGAAAATAAAAACAATTTTTAATTTTAATGAAGACGAAACCTGGGATAGTCTAGATGGTATCATCAAAATTAATGTATATCGAATTATTCAAGAGACATTCCAAAATGCTATTAAACACGCCAATTGTACTATATTTGAAATAACATTTTACAGAACCGATGATGTGTTTAATGTGATTATGAATGATAATGGTCGTGGTTTTAATATAAATAAGGAGAAAAAAGGAATAGGTATTAGAAATATAACATCGAGAATAAACAAACTAAATGGTACGTATCACGTAGATTCGAGCGAGGGAAATGGAACTACCATTTCACTAGAAATACCAGTTAATAAGGATTTGATTAATTCTCCTGATAATAATATGCAACTTAAAAACGTTTAGTACATTACTATTGAATATAAATATGAATACTGTAAGAATATTAGCGGTAGATGATCATGAAATGACCACTTTGGGGTATAAATATATTCTTGAAGATTCTGATTTTACCAATTTTAATGTAAAAGTTGAAATAGCCAAAAGCTTTGAAAAAGGAAAAAGCAAGATTGAATTATCTAAGCGAGCTATACCTTATGATATTATTCTTTTGGATATTCAGTTATTCTCGCCTGAGTCTAAAGACCCAAGAACAGGTATTGATTTAGGACTTGTTGCTAGAAATGAAGTTCCTAAGTCAAAGATTGTTTTTATGTCCTCATATAGTGACAATTATAGAATCAATAATATTTTTAAAACGGTAAATCCGGATGGATACATGGTGAAATCTGAGATAGATGAAATGTCTCTTAAAACCATGGTAGAAACCATTTCCAGTAATTCTCCGTATTACACAGCCAGTGCTTTGGCAGCAATTAGACGTAGAATGGCTAATGATATAGTTATCGACGAACAAGACCAAAAAATTCTTTTCCATCTCTCACAAGGTATACACACCAGAGATATTGCGCCATTAATTGGTTCAGCGAATACTACTGTCGAAGCAAGAAAAAGACAATTAAAAGCACTCTTCGATATTAAAAATGGAAATGATTTAGCTTTAATTAATGAAGCTAAAAACCGTGGATTTCTATAATCAAAATAATATTTTTTAATTCACTGAAAATCAATTAGTTAAAAAAATATATATTGTTTTATAATAATATCCTCCAAAATTCTAAGGATTTACTAAGGTCAAATAAAAGCGGTTAAAAGTATCTTTATAAAAGAAAGAATATTTTTAACACTAGCCTGTATGCCTTTTAATATTGACGATTTTTTAAAAAATTCATTATTAAACTTAGATTATACCAAGGAAATTACTGGTATAGATGATTTTCTAAAATCTCTAGAATTTCATTATTTCTCTACTATTAAGCTAAAAAGCAAGAGCTGTAATTTAAAGTCTATTCACTTAGTTTTAGAGGTGAATTGTAATTTAGATTTGTTAGAATTATTATCTCATTTTAATACAGGTAGATGGGGTAGAAGCGATAAGAGCACCTCTCCTTTACAGCAAAATTTAAAACTATTAAATTCAAAAAATAGTTATAATCTCGATATTGAAGAATTGACAATATTCTTAAATGATACTAATATTGTAATTAAACGTATCTATAATAATAGTATATCATCACAGTTTAATGATATTTTAAAGCAAATTGCTTGTAATTACGTGTTTTTGACTAAAGGCTTAACTCAAAAACCTTATGAGCTTTTCATTCCCATTTTTGAAGATAGTATTGAGGATTTCGAATTTGAAAATGACCAAGTAAATATACTTCCAAAATCATATTATGAATTTTGGGGCATCTACTTAGATAAAGATGACGAAGCTTCTATTTTTGATGTACAGAGAAATACTTACGTTTGTGGTGATTTAGAATTCTTATCAGAATAAAAAAACAACTCTCTAATGCTTATGCATTAAATATTGCTCTTGTATTCATCATTGCATTCACTTTACCTTTTACATCTTTTATAATCGTATCGTTCTCTGGGTTTGTTATAACTTGATCAATAAAATCTACAACTTTTTCCATATCGCTTTCAACCAAACCTCTAGTTGTAATTGCGGCAGTTCCAAAACGAATTCCCGAGGTTACAAATGGTGATTTATCATCAAAAGGCACCATATTCTTATTTGCTGTAATATCAGCAAGAACCAAAGCTTTCTCAGCATCCTTACCTGAAATATCCTTATTTCTTAAGTCAATAAGCATCATGTGATTATCTGTACCACCAGATATAATATCATATCCTCTTCTTACAAATGCCTTCGCCATAGCATCGGCATTTTTCTTTACCTGTAAAATATATGAGCCAAAAGAATCAGTTAAGGCTTCACCGAATGCAATTGCCTTACCAGCTATAACATGCTCTAAAGGACCTCCTTGATTTCCTGGAAATACGGCCAAATCTAATAAAGCAGACATCTTTCTCAAATTTCCATTTTTTAATTTAATACCAAATGGATTTTCGAAATCTGACCCCATCAATATTAATCCACCCCTTGGTCCTCTTAAAGTTTTATGCGTTGTAGTCGTTACAATATGACAATGTGGAATAGGATTATTCAAAAGACCTTTTGCAATTAAACCGGCTGGGTGTGAAATATCAGCAAGTAAGATAGCATTTACACTATCTGCAATTTTACGGAAACGTTCAAAATCCATATCCCTAGAATATGCAGAAGCACCGGCAATTATTAATTTAGGCTGTTCTTTCGTTGCAATTTCTTGAATTTTGTCATAATCTAATCTACCTGTTGCTTTATCTACACCATAAAACACAGGATTATATAATCTACCTGAGAAATTTACTGGAGAACCATGCGTTAGGTGTCCTCCATGAGATAAATCGAAGCCTAAAATCTTATCTCCAGGTTTTAAACATGCATGATAAACAGCGGCATTAGCTTGCGATCCAGAATGCGGCTGTACGTTCGCATAAGCTGCACCAAAAAGCTCCTTAGCTCTATCAATAGCCAATTGCTCAACCTTATCAACAACTTCACAACCACCATAATAACGCTTACCTGGGTAGCCTTCAGCATATTTATTGGTAAGAACAGACCCCTGTGCTTCCATTACCTGCGGACTAGTAAAATTTTCAGAAGCGATTAATTCAATTCCGTTAATCTGACGTTGTCTCTCTTCTTCGATAAGATTAAAAATCGTGGTGTCGCGTTGCATGTTGCTTTTTCTTTTAAATAAGATGCAAAAATACAAATAAGTGTACTTAATGATATAAAAAAAATGAACAAACACTTAACTTATTTATTAAGATAAGTTAATAACTACCCCTTGATTACACCAAGGAAATAGAAATATAATATGCACCTTATCGAAAATATACTATTCCTTATCCCTATACGTTATGGTAAAAGCCTTTTATGGCACGGCTGTTGAAATAGCTATATTAAATTCTAAAAATAATAGACATGAAAAAATTTCTACTATTTAGTATTATTGGTCTACTACTTTCTTGTAGTGGCGTTAAGAAAACACAGGAAGCTCTTAATTCTGGTAATTATATGACTGCTATTAACAAAGCCGTTATTAACATTGCTGAGAATAAGACAAAAAAAAGCAATCAAACGTACATCGTACTTCTTGAGGAAGGTTATCGTAAAAATACCGAAAGGGAACTTCAGCATATTAAATTCCTTAAAAAAGATGGTAACCCTGCTAATTTTGAAGAGATTTTCAATACCTACGACCGATTAAAATCTGTTCAGGAAAGTATTCGTCCATTACTACCTTTATATATTCAAGATGAAAACAGAAAGGCACAATTCAGTTTTAAAAATTATGACGATGAAATAATTGCAGCCAAGTTAGATTTATCTAAGTACTTATATACCAAAGCAACGACTTTATTAGAGGATGCTTTATATAAATCTGATTATAGAAACGCTTATACCGATTTAAATTATTTACAGGAACTGAATCCTAATTACAAAAATGTTGTAGCAAAAATTGAGGAAGCTTACCAAAAGGGATTAGATTATGTTATTGTAGAAATGACAAACAATACCGATAAGGTAATTCCTAGAAGATTAGAGGACGAACTATTAAATTTAAACACGTACGGATTAAATAACAATTGGACAGAATATCACACGAATAGAATTCAAAATCAAATCTATGATTACCAAATGGAGGTTTCTTTTCAGGATATCAACATATCTCCTGAACAAATAAGTGAGAAACAAATTAGTAAGGAGCGTCAAATTAAAGATGGCTATACTTTTGTTGAAGATCGTAATGGCAATGTAGTATCTGATAGTTTGGGCAACAGCATTAAAATTGACAAGTTTAAAACCGTTAAATGCGATTTCTATCAGTTTACTCAATTTAAAAGTGCTCAAGTAACTGGAGTTGTAAATTTTATAGATTTAAAAAAGCAACAAAAAATTAATCAATATCCGCTAACTAGTCAATTTGTATTCGAGCATGTGTATGCCAACTACGATGGCGACAAAAGAGCTTTAGACAATAATCTAGTTTCTCTTTTGCAATTGGCGAGAGTTCCATTCCCCAGCAACGAACAGATGGTATATGATGCCGGTGAAGATTTAAAAAATAATCTCAAGAATATCTTGAATAATCAAAGTTTTAACTAAAAAAAAAGCCCCGTGAAAACGGGGCTTTTTTTTTATACAAATTGTTCTAGCTTAATATCAGATATAGCGCCATGCGAATCATGTATGACCACTACCCCATTTTTTATTATTAATAATTGTGGAGATTGATGCATAACACCAAAAAAAGAAGCTACTTCATGAGACACATCTCTATTCGCTAACAAGTCCAGAAAATAGAAATCCATTTGTCCTTCTTCTAAAGCATACCCACTTTTAAACATATTCAACACCATTCTACTAATACCACAAGATGTAGAATGCTTAAAAATAACCTGTGGCCGTGTATTAGATTTATTCTTGATTTCATCTAATTGAGCAATCGCATTCAAAGATATCCAAGGAATTTCAGAAACTCCCTTTCCCTCATTGTCTTTAGAACCTCCAAATATTCCACTAAATATTCCCATAAATTTTGTAATTTAATATATCCATTCAAAAAACGTACCGACTGACTAATTGTCAGTAAAATTACGTGAATTCAAGCCATTTTGGCTTGTGCTTATAATTGGTAAGATTCTTGAATATTAAGAATCAAAAGTATTACAATTAACTAAAACCACAGAAAATGAATATAAATAATTTTACTATAAAATCACAAGAGGCTATTCAACAGGCCCAGCAGATTGCCCAAAATATGGGCCATCAGCAAATAGAAAATGAACATGTTTTTAAAGCACTTACAGAGGTTGAAGAAAATGTTATGCCCTTTTTACTTAAAAAACTAGGTGTAAATTTCAATTTGGTGCAGCAAATATTAGAAAAAGAACTTACAAGTTTTCCGAAAGTTGAAGGTGGAGATTTGCAGTTCTCAAGAGAGGCCGGCAAAACTCTAAATGAAGCAAGTAGTATTGCCAAAAATATGGGCGATGAGTTTGTTTCCCTTGAACATTTATTTTTGGCTATATTAAATTCGAAAAGTAAAATAGCCCAAATATTAAAAGACCAAGGGGTTACAGAAAAACATCTTAAAGCAGCCATAGAGGAGTTACGCAAGGGTGATAAAGTAACTTCACAAAGTGCAGAAGAAACATATAATTCTTTACAGAAATATGCCAAAAATCTTAATGAACTTGCCGATAGCGGTAAATTAGACCCAGTAATTGGTAGAGATGAGGAAATTAGAAGAATTCTTCAAATATTATCTAGAAGAACCAAAAATAATCCAATTTTAGTTGGTGAACCTGGCGTTGGTAAAACCGCAATAGTAGAAGGTCTTGCCCACAGAATTATACAAGGTGATATCCCTGAAAATCTTAAAGATAAGGTCATTTACTCCTTGGATATGGGTGCTTTGATTGCAGGCGCTAAATACAAAGGTGAATTTGAAGAAAGGCTAAAATCAGTTATTAAGGAAGTTGTCAGTGCTGATGGAAACATTATTCTTTTCATAGATGAGATTCACACCCTTATTGGTGCCGGCGGCGGACAAGGAGCAATGGATGCTGCCAATATTTTAAAACCAGCATTAGCGAGAGGCGAACTAAGATCTATCGGTGCAACTACCTTAGATGAATATCAAAAATATTTTGAGAAGGATAAAGCATTAGAAAGAAGATTTCAAAAGGTCGTAGTTGATCAGCCAGATACAGAAAGTGCAATATCTATTCTTAGAGGTATTAAAGAGAAGTATGAAGCTCACCACAAGGTGCGCATTAAAGACGAAGCCGTTATAGCTGCTGTAGAATTATCTCAGCGATATATTACCAATAGGTTCTTACCCGATAAGGCAATTGACCTAATGGATGAGGCTGCCTCTAAACTTAGAATGGAAATAAATTCTAAACCTGAGGAACTGGATGTTCTTGACCGTAAGATCATGCAGCTAGAAATTGAGATTGAAGCAATTAAAAGAGAAGACGATAAGCAGAAGCTTAAAATCTTAAACTTAGACCTTGCTAATGTAAAAGAGGAGCGTAATGAGATTTATGCACAGTGGGAAAGCGAAAAAACAGTTGTTGACAATATTCAGCAAACTAAATTGGATATTGAAAATTTTAAAACTGAAGCTGAACGTGCAGAACGTAATGGTGACTACGGCAAAGTAGCAGAAATTAGATATGGAAAAATTAAGGAAGCGCAAGAGAATCTAACCAAATTACAAGATGATTTAGCTGCGCAACAACATTCTGGTACTCTAATAAAAGAAGAGGTTACAAGCGAAGATATTGCAGAAGTAGTAGCAAAATGGACCGGTGTACCTGTAACCAAAATGTTACAAAGTGAGCGCGAAAAATTATTGAAACTTGAGGACGTCCTTCACAAACGAGTGGTTGGCCAAGAAGAAGCTATTCAAGCAGTTTCAGATGCTATTCGTAGAAGCAGAGCAGGGTTACAAGATGCAAAAAAACCAATAGGCTCCTTCTTATTTCTAGGTACTACAGGTGTTGGTAAAACCGAGTTAGCCAAAACGCTTGCCGCCTATTTATTTGATGATGAAAATGCCATGACTCGTATAGATATGAGTGAGTATCAGGAGAGACATGCAGTGAGTAGATTAGTAGGTGCACCTCCAGGATACGTTGGTTACGATGAAGGTGGTCAATTAACTGAAGCGGTTAGAAGAAGACCTTATTCAGTAGTGTTATTAGATGAAATAGAAAAGGCGCATCCAGATACGTTCAATATTTTGTTGCAGGTTTTAGATGAAGGCAGACTGACCGATAATAAAGGTAGAGTTGCCGACTTTAAGAATACCATCATCATTATGACCAGTAACATGGGTAGTCAGATTATACAGGATACGTTTGAAAATTCAAAAGATATTCCTGCAGCAACTGAAACCGCTAGGGAAGAAGTTCTTGGTTTATTGAAGAAAACGGTACGTCCAGAATTTATAAATAGAATTGATGATATTGTTATGTTTACTCCTTTAACCAAAAATAATATTAAGGAAATCGTAAGACTTCAATTGGAATCTTTAAAGAAAATGCTAGATAAGCAACAAATAACTTTAGAGGCTACCGAAGAAGCTATAGATTATTTGGCTGAAAAAGGATATGACCCTCAATTTGGAGCTAGGCCGGTAAAACGGACTATTCAAAAAGAAGTTCTGAACAATATGTCTAAATCACTTTTAAGTGGTGAGATAAAAGCTGATAGTGTTGTATTGCTAGATGCCTTTGACAATGCTTTAGTTTTCAGAAATCAAGAAGATATTATGGTATAATATCTTAAAATTGCAGAAAAGCGTTCTTATTTTTAATAAGGACGCTTTTTTTTATCAACAATATATACCATTCAGTATAGATTTTTTATATTCGCATAAAACAGTCTTACATGTCTACTAAAGCCGAAAGAACTACCGCTTATATTATTGAGACTGTTGCTCCTGTGTTCAATAAGCATGGCTACGTTGGTACAAGCATGAGCGATTTAACCGATGCCACCAATCTTACTAAGGGTGCCTTATACGGTAATTTCGAAAACAAAGAGGCATTAGCTTTATCTGCTTTCGAATATAATCGCAATCTTCTCTTAAATGCTATCGACGAGCATTTGTCCATAGAAGGTAAGGCGATGGATAGAATCGAAAACCTTATTGAATTCTATAAAAAATACGACATATTCACAATGACCATGGGTGGTTGCCCTATTTTAAATGTAGGTATCGATGCACAGCACAATAATCGCCTGTTAGCTGCTGCTGCTAAAGAAACCATAAAAGAGATTGAAGGTAAAATTGCATTAATATTTGAAAGTGGCATTAATAATGGAGAGTTCAAACTACCGGTAACGCCATTACAATTTTCCAAACAATTATTTACGATTATACAGGGTTCTATAGCTATGGCTACCCTTACCAAAGACCGTAAATATCTTTTAAATACGGTTACTTATTTAGATGTTCTTATCAAGAGAGAACTTAAGTAAACTTTTATCTACTTATTTCTACTATAGTAAGACAATATATTACTTAAGCTTATCTAGATATTTTCTCGCTATTCACCAGTTACTCTAAATATCCAAATTTTCTCTTTGTATTTACCACCAAGGTTTGAATCTCTTACTTCTCTAGCTTCTTTAATAGAATTGTATTTAGCTAGATATACATAATTGTATTTATTTTTAGCTCTATAGAACGATTTAGCATCAATGCCTTTTTTCTTCATATCTACTAGAAAAGCATCTAAGTACTTTTTAGTTCCAAAGACATTTGCTATCAAATAATAACCAGGTGCTAATGATCCTTCTTTAGCAACCTCTTCATACCTTTCGCCAGCCTTTGGCTTTACCACTTCATTACGCGCAGTAAATTCCGCCTTTTGCTTCTCAGCTTCAGCTAAAAGAGCCTTACTCTGGGCAATTGAATCTTGTCTTTGTTTTTGAATCAGCGCTATCGCTTCTGACTCTTTCTTCATAACAGCAGCTATAGAATCTTGCTTTCTCTGCCGCTCTAATGCTTTAGAAGCCGCCAATGCTTGCTCTACTTTTGCAGTAGCAATAGAATCACGTCTTTTTCTTAAATCCCTCTTAGATTCGGTTACAGCAACATCTGCTTGCCTTGAAATGTTATTTATAGAGTCCTTTGCTTTTTTAGCTTCTATTAGCGCCAATCGTTCTTGTTTTTTCGCTTCTCGCCTTATAGCTATTTTTTCTTCCTTAGTTAATGCTTCTTCGACTAATCCTTCTTTCTCCTCCAGTTTTGATGCTAATTCCTCTTTATTCTTATTTTCCTTTGCTGCAATTAATTGCTCTTCCAACTTTTCTTCAGGAGTTTCTAATGTGCCTAGTTTGTACGAAGTCACAAATTCAAATGTCGGATCTTGCCCTTTTAAATCTGAACTAGTGCCTACTTCAATTAATGCTCCAATGGATAACCTTTTAAAGAAACGACCTCCTACTCCACCAGAAAAACCGTAAAAGCTATTATATCCTCCTTGTGCCCAATACTTATTTGTAGTAAGTAATGCTGTTAAACCAACTTGGTTATCTAAACCCGGTATGGTCTTATAATACAGTGATGGTCTTAAAACGGAACTATCATCCGTACTTAGTATAGCTATAGGAAAATCATAACTAGCCAATGCCAAAAACATACGATCATCAGGACTAGTATTACGCTCGTTGGCACTAAAATTATAATCAAATAAATTCTCTGAAACTAATCCAAGATTAAATCTGTCAATATTCAAATTAAAACCAGGTGCCATTTGTATTATAAAATCATTGGAAATAGAAGTTTGAATCGGGTTTGGAACAAAAAAGCGTTCATCGGCAAGCTTTTGTTGAAAGGCAAATAAATTTAGTCCGACCCCTAAAAACACTTTTTCGCTTAATTCAATATTATAAGCATAATTTAAAGTTGCTCCTGTATTTAAAAAAATACCTGTATTATTTTGAAAAAATCCAACTCCTGCAGCTGAGACCTCATTTAACCTCGCAGTATAATTTAAAAACAATGATGTTGGGTCTGCATCATAGGACTGCCACTGCCATCTGGCCCAAAAGGCAACGGAAGATGGATTATTTCGATCCAGACTATAAGCAGGGTTTATTAGACTCCCGTTATATTCAGTAAGATTTTGCTGCCTGAAATCACTAGGCAGAACAACTTCTTGAGCCTTAAGACCAAGAACTACAAAACCAATAAGAAGCGCCCCACAAAATTTTTTCATATGCAAAAAAACAAAAATTAGACTATTTATAGTACTATTTTGAAGTAATTTTAGTTATTAATTGAATACATCAAACATATTTTCATGAAAGCTATAAAATTTGTTCTTTTTACATGCCTAATATTCAGTTTTTCTTGTAAAGATGAGGTTGTTGTTAATACTTCGCAAGATCAACCATCTGTTTCTACATTTTATTTGATTAGACATGCGGAAAAATTTAGAGGTAATGTTGATGATAATGATCCCGAACTAAATCAAAAAGGCTTGGGAAGAGCAATGCATTGGGCAGAAATATTAGTGGACGTTGATTTAGATGCTATTTATTCTACTGATTACAATAGAACTGCTATGACTGCAGCCCCAACATCAGTAAAGAAAAATATTGATGTTCAGTATTACGACCCTTCAACTATAGATATCGCACAATTTAAAACCGACAATCTTAATAAAAATGTATTAATAGTAGGCCATAGCAATACTACCCCAGAGTTTGTCAATAAACTAATTGATGAAGAAACGTATTCTGATATTGATGATGGCGAGAATGGAATTTTATTTATTGTTCAGATTGTAAACGGAAGACCTACTGTAAATAAGTTAATTTTCAACTGTAACTGTCCTGATTAATACTTAACGTAATCAATAGTTTTTACAACCATTTGCAAATAGTTCTAAAAGTTTAAGACATTCATTGAATTGTTCTTACTTTTGTCATCGATGCAAAACACTATCAACATAAAGAATAAAAAAGCTCGTTTTGAATATGAGCTAATGGATAAATTTACGGCCGGTATCGTTTTAGCTGGTACTGAAATTAAAGCCATAAGAGAAGGTCGTGCATCTATTACAGAGAGTTTTTGTGAATTTAATGATAGAGATGAACTTTTTGTAATTAATATGCAGATTGATGAATATTCGCATGCATCTCACTTCAACCACAAACCTAAGGCTGAACGAAAATTACTTTTACAAAGAAGAGAACTTAAAAAATTAAGCAAAGAGGTTAAAACTTCAGGTTTAACTATTGTTCCTCTTCGTGTGTTCATCAACGAGAGAGGTCTGGCCAAAATGCAAATAGCTTTAGCAAAAGGTAAAAAGCTTTTCGACAAAAGAGACTCAATTAAAGATCGCGATAACAAGCGTGACCTTGCCCGTGTAAAAAAGAATTTCAACAATTAACTAATTCTTGTTTTCCAATAAAGGTACAAATCGAAAAGACCCATACTCTGTCTTTGAAAATTCTCTTTCCGTAGTACGTACAAATAAAGTCATAATTTGTTCTTCAAAACCTATAGGAATTACGAGCCTACCCCCTACTTTTAATTGTGAAAGCAGTGCTTTTGGAACTTCAGGAGCACCTGCGGTGACAATAATACGGTCGAATGGTGCCTGTTCTGGCAACCCTTTATAACCATCTCCGAAAATAAGTTTCTTAGGTCGGTACCCCATCTTCTTGAAAAAGATATTAGTTTTCTTAAACAACTCTAGCTGTCGTTCAATGGTATAGACCTTAACTTTTAACTTTAAAAGAATGGCGGTTTGGTATCCACTACCTGTACCGATTTCTAAAACTTCCTGTCCCTCTTCCAACTGTAATAATTCAGTTTGAAATGCTACTGTAAATGGGTGAGAAATAGTTTGATTTGCACCTATAGGAAATGCTTTGTTTTGGTAAGCGTGACCCTCAAAACTACTATCCATAAACAAATGTCGTGGTATTTCCCGAACGGCGTCGAGTACCTTTTTATCGACAATTCCTTTGTCAATTAGTAATTGCGCTAAATGATTGCGCATGCCTCTGTGCTTAAAGGTATCTTTCAATAGTAGTCGGTTTGACTTTCAAAGTTAGCAAAGATCTTGCTATGATGGAAGAACCTATTTAAAACTTAGTCCGATAATTACTAAAATTGAAATAAGCCATAGGATAAAACTACATAACTATGTGTATTTTTGAACAAAACGAAACAAATGCTAAAAGTTGGTGTTTTAGGAGCTGGACATCTAGGTAAAATCCACCTCAGACTTCTAAACGAATCGAAAAAATATGAACTCATAGGATTTCATGATGCAGACAGCTCTAATGGAGCTAAAGTAAGTGCAGATTTTGGTTATACTTATTTTAAAAATCTCGATGATTTAATAGATGCTGTAGACGTTGTAGATATCGTAACCCCTACGCTGTCTCATTATGAATGTGCAAAAAAATCTATTGAGAAAGGCAAGCATATTTTTATAGAAAAGCCAATAACTCATACCTTAGAAGAAGCGACATCTTTACTCGCTTTAGAGGCTAAACACGGTATAAAAGGACAGGTTGGTCATGTTGAACGGTTCAACCCTGCATTTACCGCAGTAAAACATGCCATAAAACAACCCATGTTTATAGAAAGTCATCGTTTGGCGGAATTTAACCCAAGAGGCACTGATGTACCGGTTGTTTTAGATTTAATGATTCATGATATCGATGCCATTTTAAGTGTTGTTAATTCTGAAGTAAAACAAGTAAATGCAAGTGGAGTTTCAGTAATAAGTCAATCGCCAGATATTGCAAATGCTAGGTTAGAATTTGAAAATGGTTGTGTTGCAAATTTAACCGCTAGTAGAATTTCATTAAAGAATATGAGAAAATCACGTTTCTTTCAAAAAGACGCCTATATCTCTGTAGATTTCCTTGAAAAGAAAGTGGAAGTGGTGAAAATGAAAGATGCACCAAAAGAACCTGGTGATTTTGATATGATTTTACAAAATGCGGAAGGAATCAAAAAACAGATATACTTTGAAAATCCTTCGATTGAGACCAACAATGCCATTTTAGATGAGCTAGAATCTTTTGCTGACGCTATAACCAATAATACAACACCAGTGGTCAGTTTAAAGCAGGGAACACAGGCTCTTAAGGTAGCTTTGCAAATTATTGCGGCATTTAACCCAAAGAACATATGAAAAAAATTGCTGTAATAGGAGCAGGAACAATGGGTAACGGGATAGCCCATGTCTTCGCTAAAAATGGATTTCAAGTACATTTAATCGATGTTTCAAAAGATGCATTAAATAAAGGAATTGCCACTATTGGCAATAACTTGGAAAGAATGTTGGCAAAGGATAAAATAACATCTTCCGATAGAGATAATACCCTTGCAAATATCAATCAGTTTACTGATTTAAAATTAGGTGTTTCAGGTACAGATTTAGTTATTGAAGCTGCCACTGAAAATATTTCTATTAAATTGAATATTTTCAAGGATTTGGATGCCATATGCGACCCTAATACAATTTTAGCTTCAAACACATCATCCATTTCAATAACTCAAATAGCAGCGACTACCAATAGACCAGAAAAGGTTATTGGCATGCATTTCATGAATCCTGTACCAATAATGACCTTAGTAGAAATTATACGCGGTTACAGCACTTCAGACGCTACTACCAAAACGATAATGGAGCTTTCCAAAAAATTAGGAAAAACTCCTACTGAGGTTAACGATTATCCAGGTTTTGTTGCAAATAGGATATTAATGCCCATGATTAATGAGGCAATAGAAACTTTACATCACGGTGTTGCAGGTGTTCAGGAAATAGACACGGTTATGAAATTAGGCATGGCTCACCCCATGGGACCTTTGCAGTTGGCTGATTTCATAGGCTTAGATGTTTGTCTTTCGATTTTAAATGTGATGCATGATGGATTTAAAAATGCGAAATATGCACCTTCACCCCTATTAGTCAATATGGTTATGGCCGGTAAAAAAGGTATTAAGTCCGGAGAAGGTTTTTATGATTATTCCGAAAATAAAAAAGCAGAAAAAGTATCAAGTCAATTTATAAATTAGAATTTTCCAAAAACTAAATAGAATATGTCCATTAAGGAAAATCTTACTTCCATTCTAAGTACACTACCTGAATCTGTCACCTTGGTTGCCGTTTCTAAAACAAAGCCCATTTCAGACCTTCAACAAGTATACGATGAAGGCCAACGCATTTTTGGAGAAAACAGAGTGCAAGAAATGACAGAGAAATGGGAAAAAATGCCAAAAGACATAGAATGGCATATGATTGGCCACCTTCAACGAAATAAGGTTAAATATATGGCTGAATATGTTTCCTTGATACATGGTGTTGACAGCCCTAGATTATTGGCAGAAATAAATAAGCAAGCTGAAAAATGCAATAGAACCATTTCTTGTCTTTTACAGGTGCACATTGCAGAAGAAGATACTAAGTTTGGTTTTGATGAAAATGAATTACTTGCTTTGGTAGAAAATGAAGAATTCAAAGCATATAAACATGTGAAAATTATAGGTTTAATGGGCATGGCAACCTTTACCGAAGATACGAATCAGGTTCGTCGAGAATTTAAGAGTCTAAAATCATTATACACTAAATTAGAAAAGAATTACCCTGATTTCACTACGTTATCAATGGGTATGAGCAGTGATTATAAAATAGCTATGGAAGAAGGTAGCACGATGGTACGTATAGGAAGTAGTATCTTCGGAACACGAAATTAACCCACAGAATTACCACTACTTAATAAATCAGATTTTACTAGATGTACGCGATTTTAGATATTGAAACCACAGGCGGAAAATTTAATGAAGAAGGTATTACCGAAATTGCTATTCATAAATTTGATGGTCAAAAAGTAGTTGACAAGTTCATTAGTCTAGTAAATCCTGAGAAGGAAATTCAACCTTTTGTAGTAAAACTTACAGGCATCAATAGCAAAATGCTACAGACCGCACCTAAATTTTACGAGGTTGCAAAACGAATTATTGAAATTACGGAAGACACTGTTTTAGTAGCCCATAATGCTCAATTCGACTACAGAATATTACGAACAGAATTTAGACGTCTAGGATATAATTTTGAACGAAAGACTTTGTGTACCGTTGATCTGTCAAAATTGTTATTGCCTGACGCAGAATCTTATAGCTTAGGCAAATTGGTTCGGTCATTAGGTATTCCGGTAAGTGATCGCCATAGAGCAAATGGTGATGCGTTAGCGACAGTGAAGCTATTCAAGCTTTTACTGGTTAAAGATTCTGAAAAAATAATTATTAAAGACACCATTAGAAAAGAAACCCAAGGTGAGCTTTCTGAGAAGCAACTTGATATCGTACGAGAATTACCTAATAAAACAGGCCTCTTTTATATGCATAATAAAGACGGTGATATTATCTATCTCAGTAAAAGTACAGATATAAAGAAAAGGGTAAATCAACTTTTTACCAAAAGTGGCGATAAATCGAGAAAGTTAGCCAAAGACACCAAAAAAGTTACTTTTGAACTTACAGGAAACGAGCTTGTGGCTATTCTTAAAGAACATGAAGAATTATTAAAGCTTCGGCCTAAATATAGCATCATTCCTAAAAAAAGAATGTATAGCCATGCGTTATGTAAAACCGAAAATGAAAACGGATACTTTTCATTGGCAATAAAACCTTACCGTGAATGTACAGAACCTTTGGCTATCTTTAATGGCGTATTTAGTGCTAAGAACTATTTATTTAAAATCACCAAGGAGTTTGGGCTGTGTGAAAAACTTAATGGTATCAGCGAGGCTCGCAACAACTGCTCTGGTTATGAAGATGGCAGCTGTAAAGGGGCATGTATAAATAAGGAAGACCAGAAAGAATATAATGAACGTGTAATTGCTGCAACCTCACAAAATAGCATAAAGAGTACAAATGTTTTATTACTTGATAAGGGACGTGAAATTGGCGAACAAAGTGCAATTTTAATTAAAAATGGGTCTCTAGTTGGTTTTGGTTTTTACGATCTTAATTATCAAATAAATAATATTCATATATTGGAAACCTTAATTACCCCTATGAACGGTACTAGAGACGCCAATTATCTTATAGAATCGTATTTAAGAAAAAAGAGAGTCCATAAAATTGTAGAATTAAAAGAATAAGTTGAAAGAGGAAGACAAATTATCGCCTTGGAAAAATAAGCTTCATGAAATTATTTATGAAGCAGACACCCCCATGGGTAAATTCTTTGATATTATTCTTTTCGTTATTATCATATTCAGTGTTATTTTAATAATGCTTGAAAGCGTAAAAGCTATTGATGCCGAGTATCATGAGATATTGTTTGTGCTAGAATGGGTGGTAACTATATTCTTCACTATTGAATATATTGCTCGGGTAATTTGTATTAAAAAACCAAGCCATTATATTTTCAGCTTTTATGGTATCATAGATTTTCTATCAACCATACCTTTATATATATCCTACATTTTTGCAGGTTCACAAGTATTATTAGCCGTTCGTGCATTTAGACTGCTAAGAGTGTTTCGTATATTAAAGTTAGCTCGATTCTTAGGAGAGGCTTCTCAATTAAAAAGAGCTCTTAAGGCGAGCAGAGCAAAAATTACGGTTTTTCTTTTCGCTGTATTGATTGCATCTGTTATGATGGGAACACTTATGTACTTAATTGAAGGTGACGAAGCTGGTTTCACCAGTATACCTACAAGTATTTATTGGACAATTGTGACCTTAACCACTGTTGGGTATGGTGACATTGCACCAATTACTCCACAAGGTCAAGCTATCGCCACTATTATTATGCTAATAGGTTATGGTATAATAGCCGTACCAACCGGCATGGTTACCGCTGAATTTGCCAGACAAACCAAAAGCAAGTCTGGTGAAGATAATTCCAATAGATATGTTCATGTAAACACTCAATCTTGCCCTACTTGTAGTAAAGAAGGTCATAGAGATGATGCAACCCATTGTTATAACTGCGGATCAATTTTAAATGAATAAAATACTAATTTCTGTTGTAGGCCCGACCGCGATCGGTAAAACTAAACTCGCTATTTTATTAGCTGAATATTATAATACCGAAATAATTTCAGCTGATTCTAGGCAGTTTTTTAAAGAAATGAATATTGGAACTGCGGTACCAAGTAACCATGAATTAAACTTGGCTAACCATCATTTTATTCAACACAAAAGTATCACTGAATCATATTCTGTTGGTGATTTTGAGAGTGAAGCTATTGATAAAATATCAACGCTCTTTAAAACCAAGGATGTCGTAATTATGGCGGGTGGTAGTGGACTCTATGTAAATGCCATTACTGACGGGTTAAATTCTTTCCCTACAATTGATACTGGTATTCGAGAAGGTTTAAACGCAGAATTAACCAAACATGGAATTAAGTTTCTACAGGATAAATTAGAAAGAATAGACCCTGTCTATTTTAATAAAGTAGACATTCACAATCCTCAGCGTGTCATTAGAGCTCTTGAAGTAAGTATTGGCAGTGGTAAGCCCTACTCTTCATTCATCGATCAACCCAAGGCTGAAAGAAGTTTCAAGATTTTGACGGTTGGTTTAAAAGCAGATAGAGCTTTCATATATGACCGTATCAACAAACGAGTTGATGTAATGATGAAGGCAGGTTTACTTGAAGAAGCCAAAAACGTGCTACCTTTCAGAAATTATAATGCCTTACAAACCGTTGGTTATAAAGAACTTTTCAACTATTTTGATGAAGAATGGACATTAGAATTTGCTATTTCAGAAATAAAGAAAAATACTAGAAGATTCGCTAAAAGACAACTTACTTGGTTTCTTAGAAATAAACACACAATATGGTTTGATTATGAATATGAACAAAACCATATTTTAAACGAAATCAATAGTGAAATTTTAAAATTAAAAAATGGCTAAATCACAAGTCTTATTTGTCATGGGCGTTTCCGGTAGTGGAAAATCAACCGTTGGCAAACTACTGTCTGAGAAATTAAATTTTCCGTTTTTTGACGGGGACAGTTTTCACCCTGAAGCCAATATTAAGAAAATGAGCGAAGGAAAACCTTTGAATGATGATGACCGCCAAGGTTGGTTAGAGCGCTTGAATGAGGTGGCAATTGAAAACACACCAACTGGTGCCGTAATTGTTTGTTCAGCGCTAAAAGAACGGTATAGGACAATCTTAGGCGATAATTTAAAAGGTCAACATCAATTTATCTATTTGGATGGAAGTTTTGAACTAATCAATAAGCGTTTAAGCGAGCGAAAGAATCATTATATGCCTAAGGGGCTTTTAAAATCTCAATTTGATACCTTGGAAGTACCAACTGATGTGCTTACGGTTTCAATTGACCAGTCACCCACTGAAATTGTAGACGAAATCATCAAAAAGCTTTAAAGCTAAAAAAGCATCCCAAATGGGATGCTTTTTTTAATATAAATTTTATTGAGATCTATTCTCCTTCAGTCTTGATAACCAAGCGGAATCCTTCTCCGTGAATATTTAATATTTCAACCGTATCATCAACTTTTAAGTACTTACGTAATTTTGCAATATAAACATCCATACTTCGAGAAGTGAAATAATTATCATCTCTCCAGATTTTTGTTAAAGCTAATTCACGCGGCATTAAATCATTTTCATGTAAAGCCAATAAACGCAACAATTCGTTCTCTTTAGGCGATAGCTTAATTGATTCGGTATCTTTATATTTAAGAAACCTCAATTTAGAGTTCAAATGGAAACCACCTATAGTGAATTCAAATTTCTTGCTATCGGCCAATCCATTAGAAGCTTTTCTTTGTAGAATTGCTTTTAACTTCATTAACAATACTTCAGAATCGAAAGGTTTATTCAGATAATCATCTGCACCAGCTTTATATCCTTTTAGAACATCCTCCTTCATTGTCTTTGCGGTTAAAAAAACAATTGGCACGTTCTCGTTCTTTTCACGAATTTCCTTTGCTAAGGTAAAACCATCTTTATAAGGCATCATTACATCCAAAATACAGATATCAAAATTATCTTTTTTGAACTTTTCAAAACCTTCCATTCCATTCTTAGCCAAAGTGACATCAAAGTCATTCATTGACAAATAATCTTTTAATACAATTCCAAAATTTGGATCGTCTTCAACTAAAAGTATTTTCTTATTTATTGTTTCCATAATATTTATATTAACGGCAGTTTGATGTAAAATGTACTTCCTTTTCCTTTTTCACTTTCGGCGTACACTTCACCTTGGTGATCTTCAACTATTTTTTTAACGTAGGATAAACCTAATCCATGACCCTTTACATTATGTATATCTCCTGTGTGCTCTCTATAGAATTTTTCAAAAACTTTCTTAAGAACACCTTTGCTCATACCTGCACCTTGATCTTGAACCTTGATAATGATATAGTTTTTGGCACGTTCGGTAAACACATCTATTTTAGGCGCTTCTTCAGAATACTTAATTGCATTATCTAGCATATTTACTATAACATTAGTAAAGTGCATTTCATTTGCCAATACTTCTGAACGTTCAGCATCTAAATGGGTATGAATATAACCTCCCCTATCATCTACTATCAACTGAACATGAGTAATAGCATCTTCTATTATGTCGTGAACATCAACCCTATCCTTACTTATATCAAGTTGATTTTTCTCTAACTTCGATATTCGCAATACATTTTCTACTTGAGCGTGCATTCTTTTATTCTCATCACGAATCATCTGCAAGTAGCGCAAAACCTTTTCTTGATCCCCGATAATCTTCGGATTTCTAATTGCTTCTACAGCTAGGTTAATAGTTGCTATTGGCGTTTTAAATTCATGCGTCATATTATTAATGAAATCTGTTTTTATTTCAGATATCTGTTTCTGACGAATCAACTGATAAATTGCCCCAGAATAAGCTACTACAATGATTATTGTAAACAATAACGAAAGCAATGCCAAACCTAAAATGGACTGTACCAAGAATCGTTTTTTCTTCGGAAACGATATTAACAAATCGAAATTTGAAACCCCTTCAAAATCAACAAACATGGGAGATTTATAAATATTGGTCTCGGCATACTTAAACCAGCGTGATTTAATTTTAGTCGGTAAACCATTACTATAAACACCATATTCAAATGCAATGTCTATACCTCTATTTTCTAATTCTCGTTGTAACAACAACTCAATTTCTTGCTTAGAAACTCTTTTATGAATAGGCACACGTTTTGCATGTACCATAAACATTTCATCCATGGCGGCCTTTTCCATTTTGTTAAGGCCTCCAATTTTTTCAATACGTTGAATCGGATTTAAACGAAAAGTATTCCCCTCTAAATCGAAATCCTCTTTAAAAATCGAAGTGGTTCGTTTGCTGGTATAATTTTTAATGATGGTGGTATCTGCATCATCATTACTATCAAAGAACGTGGAGGACGAGATTCCATAATCCTCTTCTAAAATACCGTGCTCATACAGTAAAACTTCATTAGAATTAACATCCCTATCAATGAAGAAAAAATTCGTTAGCTGTGCACCTTTTAGTTCACCTATACTATCTTTTGCATATAAATATCTATCGAAGTAGTTTTTACTTTCTCTTTCAGTAATTTTATTGGTGACGCTGTTCAATGCTTCGGAAACACTACTAGAGAATTGCTCTTCTTTGCTATCAATAGATTTTTTGATCCAGAAACTTTGAACGAAAATCAGACCAATAAGTGAAAGGCTCATTAAAACTACTAAGAGCACAAATAACTTTTTGTTCATTGGGGGATAAAATTAAAGATTTAACAGTTAGAGGATAGTACGTTTAACCTAACCTTAACAAAAATGTTAAAATTGCTAAACAACTAACAATCAGCAAGGATAGCTTCATGTACTTCAACAACTTTTGATGCTGTACTTTCTAGGTCTATATTTTCAATGACGTATTTGGCTAATTCTAACTTAGCCTTGTCATCAAGTTGATTATTCATTCTAGCAATAATCTGTTCTCTAGATGACTCATCGCGAGAAAGAACTCTTTCAATTCTTAATTCTTCAGGGGCTGTTATTAAAATTACAGAATCATACAAATTTTGAGCATTGTTTTCAAATAATAATGCAGTTTCTTGAATTACATATTGGGTAGTTTGTTTTTTTGTCCACTTAATAAAATCTTTCCGTACAACTGGATGCACAATACCATTAAGCTGTTCTAGTAAATCAACATCATTAAAAACCTTTTTAGCAATATAGCCTCTATTCAACTGATCATCTACAAAGGCCTTTTTACCCAAAAGTTTAATTAATTGTTTCTTTATTTTTTTAGAAGTATTCATTAAATGCTTCGCACGCTCATCTGAATTATAAACTGGCACACCAAGTTCTTTAAACATTGTTGCAATGGTAGATTTACCACTACCAATTCCGCCTGTCAACCCTACCACCATCATTCTCTTCTTAAAATAAATTCAATTTCATTAGTAGCAATAATCGCATTATTCAAACTTTTTGGATACCGTACTAATCTAACCGACAATCGGTTACCTGTTTCTGAAGAAACAGTCGAGTAATCTGCTACCACGTCAAAATCTTTAATTTCTAATTCTTTTAAGCGCTCTAATGTTCCTTGGCAACGGACCTCTACAAGTTCAGGAAAGGTTCGCACTTTAACACCTTCCGGTAGATTTATAACGGTTACAGGAACCTCAATGACTTGTTCTGAGAATTTAACCACATTACCGGTAACTTGAACAAAATCATTAGAAAATGTAGTACCGTTCAAATGTTTAGGCAACTTCAAAGCAACGTCTTTTGAAAACGAATTATTTAAATCATCAATTTTAAGTAGTTCGGTTTCAATAACTTGAATAGTATCAATTTGACTTTTCGGACCCGATATTTGTACAGAATCCGGCTCTATTGTCGTTTGCCCCTCTAAAATATGGTTGGCAGCAAATGTCAGTTCTAACATTGCTTTTATCGGAACTTTTTTGGTTTTCAAAGATGTAAAATCGAAATGAATAACATCACTATCGAAATCAGTTAATGTACTGTAATTGTTTAACTGAGCCTCTAACTGTATTCTTATCTGATCCGATGTTAAATAGTAATTATCGTCTTCATGCATTACCTTACTTACATCTAGTTGAATTTCTTTAGGCTTTAAATGATATCCCAAAAATTGAAACCCTACTGCCTTTAAACGCACTTGAAGTTCTTTTTTAGGTGTATTAGCCAATAAGAACTCTGACGGAATATTCACGTAGGTAATGTGAAAGGTCGTGTTACTGGTATAAGTTTGCGAAAGTTTATTTATTAACCAAGCAAGTGATGCACATAACAAGAAAATTAGAAAGACTTTTACCTTCCTTTTCTTTAATCCTGTTTGTATCCATTCTAATAGGCGTTCCATTAATTGGTCTTAAAAAATAAATTCGGAAAAATTTCCTCTGGATTCTTATTGCTAAAATTAAGATAAATGGTTGATTTTAAAAATCCGTATCCATATCCAAAAAATTGTATCGCTGTTGCAAATAAAGCTAAAAACGCAACTTTAAAATTCCCCGTTTTACGTAGTGCATCGATGAATAAAATTAAGAAGTATGTTGCATAGAAATACAAAGGAATCTTAAACCCATTCATCGCCAATAAAATTGAAATTAACAAACCAATACAAAATACGGTTGGAAACCAGTACGTGATTTTCTTTGTTTCTGGATGCCACTTATTCAATATAGGCCGCACCATACCAAACTTATTTACCTGAATATAAAACTTGTTCCAGTCAATACGTCTTTTATGAAAAACATATGCATTTGAAATTAACTTTGTTTTATACCCATTGTTCCAGATCCGTATGGTAAGGTCTGGATCTTCCCCTGGGTGAATATTTCCATAACCTCCGACATTTTCAAAGGCTTCTTTTGAAATACCCATATTAAAACTTCTAGGCTGAAATTTATCTACTGCTTTTTTTTCGCCGCGAATGCCTCCCGTGGTTAAAAACGAGGTCATAGCGTAATTAATAGCTTTTTGTACGACGGTGAAAGATTCATGTGCAGCATCAGGACCGCCGAAACAGTGCACGAAACCTTCTTTTAAACTCCCATCTACTATTTCTAGATATTCTGGTGGAAGGATGCAATCGGAGTCAAGTACTATAAAGTAATTACCCTTAGCCCTGCCCATTCCGTAATTACGCGAATCTCCTGGACCTGAATTCGGTTTTTTATAATAAGATATGGAAACCGAATCTAGATACTCACCTATGATATCTTCTGATGAGATAGTGGAGCCGTCTTCGACAATAACCACCTCAAAAGTTTTCTCATAGGTTTGTAACCGTAGACTATCCAACAGTTCCTTAATTTCGTTGGGTCTATTGTATACAGGAATGATAAAAGAAAACGATAAGTCCATTATTACTCTCCTTTATATATAGGCTCCAACAAAATTGAATATCTAAAAATCTTGATTAAAATTTCTCTATAACTTCTTGACTAACTCCTGTATTCGAGAAACCACCGTCATGAAACAAGTTCTGCATTGTAACTTTTCTGGTTAAATCAGAGAATAAGGTAATTGTATAATCAGCACAATCTTGAGCAGTTGCATTACCTAACGGAGACATTTTTTCAGCATAGCTGATGAATCCATCAAAACCTTTTACACCTTGCCCAGCAGTAGTAGCTGTTGGCGATTGTGAAATAGTATTTACTCTAACTTTCTTTTCTTTTCCGAAGAAATAACCAAAGCTACGAGCAATAGATTCTAAATACGCTTTATTATCGGCCATATCATTATAGTCTGGAAAAGTCCGTTGTGCAGCCATATAGGTCAAAGCAACTACACTACCCCACTCTTTCATGGCATCAGCCTTGTACAATGATTGTAATACTTTATGAAAAGAAAGGGCTGAAACATCCCATCCTTTTGCCGTGAATTCATATTTTTCATCAGTGTAAGCACGCCCTTTTCGAACATTTACAGACATACCAATAGAATGTAATACGAAATCAATTTTACCTCCTAAAATCTCAACTGCCTTAGCAACTAAATTATCTAAATCTTCAACACTTGTAGCATCTGCAGGTATAATTTCTGAACCTGTTTTTTTAGCAAGTTCATCAATTTGACCCATTCTCATGGCAATCGGGGCATTTGTCAATACAAAAGTACCACCTTCATCATGTACTTTTTGTGCAGTTTTCCATGCAATAGAATTCTCATCTAATGCTCCAAAAATAATTCCCCTTTTCCCTTTTAATAAGTTATATCCCATGATAGTTGATTCTATAGTTAAAGTTATAATTCAAAGATATCTAAAATATGTTAAAACCGAATTGAAGTATGAAGTAAATAGCCTAAATCAAAAACATAAAATTTGCGTAGTTCTATACGATCTCAGAAAATAATTTTGACGTTTCTAATCTTAAATAAAGAGTACTACACTTTTAAAGAAGGATTTAATAGTTGCCTTGCATGCGCCAATGCTGAGTCAGACAAGTCTTTACCACTTAACATATGTGCCAATTCAACAACCCGTTCATCAGTCGTCAATTTTTTCATATTGGTCATGGTACGTTCTGCCCCTTCCGTTTTAAACACTTTAAAATGATTATTGCCTTTAGATGCGACTTGCGGCAAATGTGTTATGGAAAATACTTGTAAATCACCACTCATATCCTTCATGATATCTGCCATTCTGTTTGAAATTTCCCCAGATACTCCCGTATCAATTTCATCAAACATTATAGTAGGTAATTTTTCATATTTAGCAAGAATTGCTTTTATGACCAACATAATTCTAGATAACTCTCCGCCGGAAGCTACTTTTTTTAGCTCACCATAACTACCACCTCTATTGGCTGTAAATAGAAAAGACAATTCATCCATTCCTGTATTGCTGAAAGTATCCGTAGCACTTAAGGTAATTTCGAAAGAGGCATTAGGCATTCCTAACAACGCCAAGTCTGCTTCTAACTTCGATTTTAATTTTGGTATGACCGCATTTCGTTTTTCACGCAATACAACAGATTGCTCTTCTAAAGCTGACTCCATATCTTGCAACTCACGTGTTTTCAAAGATATTTTCTCATCTAAATGAGCTGTCTCGAATACTTTATCGGCAAGCTCATTCTTTATAGAAATCAAATCAGAAACCTCACTAACGTTATGCTTTTTCAACAAATTATAGAGCAACTGTAATTTACCATTGACTTGCTCTAACATTTCTGGGTTTGCCTCTACCCCTTCTTGTAACTTCTGTAACTCAGAACTTACATCATCTAACTCTATCAATACTGATTGTACACGTTGATATAATTCTTTATAACCTGTACCAAAATCGACTAATTTCGATAACGACTGTCTCATTTCGGTAACCAATGGCAAAACACCAATTTGCTCGTCATTAAACAATTGGTCTCCTTTTGACAATTGTTCCATGATTAATTCGACATTGTTCAATTTCTCGAATTCTTCTTCTAGCTCTTCAACAACACCTAGTTTCAAAGGGGCTTTCTCAAGTTCTTCTAACAAGAAAGTATTATAATCTTGTTCTTTATTGGCAGTACTCTGCACGTCAATAAGACTTTGAAGCTCTTTCTGTATTTTTCGAAAAGCCTTTAATGCTTTCCTATATACTGATAACCTTTTTTGATTGTCTGCCAATGCGTCGACCAATTTCAACTGAAAGTCGTTTTCGGTTAACTGCATGGTCTGATGCTGTGAGTGAATATCGATTAAATTTTCACCAAGCCTAGAAAGAATGTCTAATGTTACCGGAGTATCATTTATAAAAGCTCTTGATTTACCACTTGGTAAAATCTCTCTTCTAATGACTGTACTAGCATCGTAATCTAAATCGTTCTCCTCGAAGAAACCCTGAAGTCCATAGGTGTCTATTTTGAAAATCCCCTCAATAATACATTTCTCATCTTTTACCCGTAATGATGATAAATCTGCCCGTTTACCAAGCACTAAAGATAAACCACCAAGTAGAATAGATTTACCGGCACCAGTTTCACCTGTAATAACAGTAAAACCTTTATCGAAGTCTACTTCTAGACTATCAATTAATGCATAATTGGTTATGGAAAGGGTTGAAAGCACGCGACAGAATTTTAGGTTCACAAAGGTAATCTATATTCCGTCTTGAAAAAAGATTCAATATTTAATATCGTTCCATGTAGAAGCGTACAATGGGGCAATTTTATTTAAGGTTTCCTTCAACTTAACTATATCTAACTTCGGGCCATCGGAAAAAATGTTCTGTATTTCTTCAGATTTTGCATCAAAAAACGTGGATATTAAAAAAGCATTGGGTCTTCTATTGATCATGGTCTGAAAAAGATTCATCGTACCCGCAATAACTTGCTTTCCTGTACTATTATTATCAGACATGATATCTAATCCTTTTCTATGATAATTGTACATCGCAATACGGTATTCTCTATAAGCATTAGATAAAAGGTTATCTACCAATTCAAATCTACTTCTATTAGAGTCTGCTGATTGGCTCCATCCTGAATAATTACTACCCTGTGCCATGGTTACGATACTCTGGGCCTTTCTATAAAAATCAGTACCTCCCTCTAAAGAAAAAGTATCTGCATCAAGTCCTAAAACAATATAAGCATAGTATGAAAGTACACTTACCAAATTAGACTCAAACTGATTATCATTAAAAATCAATGGTTGAAATTCTATGTATTCAAAACTAAACTGATTGTCTTTGTAATTAAAAATAGGTGTAGAATATGATGTATTATACACCGGTCTTGAAGATTGTATTTGAATATTACCTTTAAATCGGTTCGATTCGTATTCTGTAATCGTGATAAACATTTGTGCATTTATACGCTCATTCTCTTTATATACCCTGTTCGTCCATTTTGTCTTGTTCACAAAATCATTCAACGAACGTTCTAATGTTTTAAAAACCTGAAGGTCACCTTGAGATAACTGGTCAGAATTAACCGTAACCGTACACGTTAATTCTTGTGCTATTGCAATAGAACTTAAGAAGCAAAACATTAGTAGAAAAAGAATCTTACGCATAACGTCTTTTAATAATTTCATTAAAGATGTCCACAGCAACTTCGGCCTTGGTCTTTAGTTCAAACGTTGTTATGGTAGAATTGGTATCTATAAAAGAAATTTTATTAGTAGCACCACCAAAGCCAGCACCTTTATTTCGCATTGAGTTCAACACTATCGCATCTAAATTCTTACGTTTTAGTTTGCCTAATGCATTCTCAACTTCGTTCTCTGTCTCTAAAGCGAAACCAACTAAATACTGATTCTTTTTATGTTCACCGAAAGTCATTAAAATATCCTTGTTCTTCACAAGGTCTATTGCAAAATTCTCTTCAGATTTTTTAATTTTCTGTTCTGCAACAGACTTAGGTCTATAATCGGCTACTGCTGCTGCACAAATAACAATATCTGAATTCTCATAATACATCTGTGCACTATGGTACATATCATCTGCAGAAATTACTTTTACTACATGAACATTATCATGATCTATAGATAAATGCGTAGGGCCTGTTACCAAATAAACTTCAGCGCCTAAATTAGCAGCTGTTCTAGCAAGTTCAAACCCCATTAATCCCGAAGAGTGATTTCCTATAAAACGTACAGGATCTATTGCCTCGTAAGTAGGACCTGCCGTGATCAACACTTTTTTTCCTGATAATGGTAAACCTTGAGAAAGTTGATTCTTTATAAAATCAACAATGGCTTCAGGTTCTGCCATTCTGCCTTCACCAAGTAAACCACTAGCCAATTCACCACTTGTTGCCGGTATAATCATATTTCCAAACGACCTGAGCGCATCCATAGAACCTTTAGTACTTGGATGCTTGTACATATCTAAATCCATCGCCGGAGCTAAAAAAACCGGACACTTAGCAGATAAATAGGTTGCCATTAATATATTATCGCAATTGCCAGACGCCATTTTAGACATGGTATTAGCCGTTGCCGGGGCAATTACCATAAGATCTGCCCAAAGTCCTAATTCTACATGATTATTCCAATCTATAGTATTCGCTTCAGATTTTACAAAATCTAAAATAACTGGGTTCTTAGCCAAAGTGGCTAACGTAAGCGGAGAAACAAAAGAGCTGGCGCTATCGGTAAGTATAATCTTAACGTTAGCGCCAGCTTTTATAAATAAACGAACTAAGAAAGTTGTTTTATAAGCAGCAATTCCTCCGGTAATTCCTAAAAGAATATTTTTGCCGTTCAACATATTTCTTATACGTCTTTTTCTGTATTTCTGTGATAGATTTTATCCATCAACCACTCCTCTACCGCCATAGCATGTGGCTTAGGTAATTTTTCGTAAAACTTAGAAACTTCAATCTGCTCTTTGTTTTCGAAAACTTCTTCTAAACTATCGCTATATGTAGCAAACTCTTCTAATTTCTCTAAAAGTTCTTTTTTAATTTCAGAATTAATCTGAACAGCACGTTTTGCAGTAATTGAAATAGCCTCGTAAATATTCCCAGTTGGCTTATCGAACTCGTTACGGTTAATAGTAACTGTAGATACCGCTGCCTTAGAGTTTTTTAAATCGTTCATATTCATAATTATTTATTTTGATTCAACGGTCTGTGGTTGCAAACGTTGTAATTCTTTATTTATTTTCTCGATTAGATTTGTAGCTTCTTTATCGAATTTCGATTCTGGAAATTGCTTCTTTAGTGTATTATAAGCAGATTTTGCAGTTTTTAAACGCTCTTCCTTCAAGCTTTCATAACTGTTCATTGCCATATGCGTCAATGCATCTAATTTCACGAACATTGCATCTTCCCTTAATTCAGAACCAGGATTGTCAGATACAAAGTTATCACTCGCCGCTACTGCAGATTTAAGCATGTCGTAATTAAACTCGCCTAACTTATTGTATTGCTTTACAATCTGAAAAGCTTTTTCCTCTTTTTTTGCAGTTAGCTCTTGAGCCATTGAATTTGCTTCTGCAAAATATTCTGACTCAGCATACGTATTAATGAAATTCTGCAATTTCAATAACGCTTTATCCGTTTCTGTTTGGTCTAACGAATATTCAGGAGATAATTCATAATAGCTTTTTGCTCCTAAGAATGATGCTTCTACAACCTTATCACTCTTAGGATAAGATTTTATGAAACGTTCAAATTGATAGCCAGCCATGTTAAAATCGCCACGCATAAAATAACTGTTAGATAAAAAGAACATTACACGCTCGCCTTGGGGTTTACCAACATACTTTGGTGCAATCTGCTCATACAATCGGTTAGCCCTTTTGTAATCGGCTTCTTCATAGTATTTTTCTGCCAACTCATATTTTGCTTTTACATCATCGTTCTTAAGCACCTTTTGGTACTCGCTACAAGATTGTACAGCAATAGCAATCAATAGAATCGGAAATATTCGCCTCATTTTAAAAAACATTTTGCAAAATTAGTGATTATCAATGGATTTAAAAAACATTTTAAACCAATAAAAATACAGGCTTTATGCGGCACAAAAGTCCCTTTTGGGGAAGATTTAACGAAATTTATGCAGGTATGTGAATCAACGATTCCATAAACGAAACAATTCTATGTTTCAAAGTATCGGTCGCAGCCATTAGTGGCAGGCGAACAAAAGGCTTTGCGATACCTAAGTATTCAAAAATAACTTTGATACCAGCTGGGTTGCCTTCCTCGAAGATGAGCTTCATCCCTTCTTGCATCTTATGATGATACTTGTATGCTTCATCGGTATTACCATTTAATCCTTCATGAACCATTTTTGAAAATTCTGTAGGCAGACCTTGACCGATAACTGAAATTACTCCGTCACCACCGGCAATTATAGAAGGTAAAGCGGTAATATCATCACCAGAAAGAACTAAAAAGCCTTCTGGCCTTTTAGCAATTAACTCTAATACTTGTGACATATCGCCACATGCTTCTTTGACCGCAACAATATTGTCGAAATTCTTTGCCAAACGCACTACAGTTTCTGGAAGCATATTGCTTCCTGTCCTACTTGGTACATTATATAAAATAATCGGTAAGGGTGAAGCCTGTGAAAGCGCTTTAAAATGTTGAAAAATTCCTTCTTGAGTGGGTCTATTATAATACGGAGAGACAGATAAAATTGCCGTATATGCGGTTAAATCTAATGTTTGTAATTCTTCTACAAGACCCATTGTATTATTACCTCCTATACCTATCACCAAAGGTAAAACGCCCGCATTGGCTTCCTCAACAGTTTGCATTACCAAAAGCTTCTCAGCTTTTGACAAGGTTACAGATTCTGCAGTAGTACCCAGCACCACCAAATAATCGATATGCCCATCGATATTATGCGCTACCACCTTTTTTAGGGCAAGTACATCTACCGAACCATCTTCTTTAAAAGGCGTAATCAACGCAACTCCTGCACCCTGTAATTCTTTCATAATTAAATCTCTTTAAAAATGCCTAAGTACTTCTTCAATTCTTTTTTAAACAACTGAAAGTCCTTTAATGGCGTATCTAACATTAAATCGTTATAGGTAGGACCAACTTCTTTAAATCCTACTTTTAAACGGGCTTTAGTCTTTGCTGACATTAAATTCAACAATAGACTATCCTCGTTATAATAATTTACTAAGAGGTCGTATTCCCTACCTAAGAATTCAAGAGCATAACTATTTTCAATTTCACCCTTCCATCCTAAATCCTTATCTGAAAAGACAGGTGTTGCGTATGGTGAGTTCTTATCATAAAAACGCTTATATCCTATAATCTTTACGGCATTTGGTTGCAACGAAAATTCTTCTTGAAACTTAAAAAACAGTTCAGAATTCTCGAATTTATCCAAATCTACAATACAACCTAATGAACGTATACCCTTATTCTCACGAGTTACAGCAACCGGTGTGGTCACCAATTGTTTCAAAGCTTTTCGGCCAGATTTTCGTTTAAACTTGTCCTTAATTCCTTTTAAAAACATGTATTTTTACATTTACACAAATGTAAATAATATCCCTGCAACTCTATGGCGAAGTTAAAACACTTTGGTATTTTAAAAATAAAACATTTTGTTATATTTATAACTTTATTGGTTTTAGCATCCTGTAAAAAGGAAACAAAATACCTTACCGAACTGACTGGCAAACAAATAGCCATCGATAGTAGTTATACCCTTGTTGATAGTATTCAAGAATTTATTTTGCCTTATCATGATCGTGTAGAACAAATTCTTGATAGCACCATAGCCTACGCTCCTTATACCATATCAAAATCAGATGGTAAGTTTAATACCACAGCTGGTAATTTAATGGCAGATATTGTTATGAGCGAAACGAATCCGATATTTCAAAAACGTACAGGGCACACTATTGATTTTGTTTTATTAAACCATGGTGGTATACGCTCTATAATATCTAAAGGAAATGTAACAGCAAGAACTGCCTACGAGGTTATGCCCTTTGAAAACTCAGTCGTAGTTGTTGAACTAAAAGGAGAAACACTTTTAAAAATGGTCGACTACCTTATAAAAGCAAAGCGAGCTCACCCGGTTGCATGCATTCAGCTTATATTAAATAAAGACAATACTGTAAAAACCTTTACTGTTGGCGGAAACCCGATAGATATGAACAGGACATATTTTGTTGCAACATCAGATTATTTAGTAACGGGTGGTGATAATATGAACTTTTTAAAAGAAGCCCTTTCTAAAACGGAAACGGATTACAAAATACGGAATGCTATGATAGATTTCTTTTCTAAAGTAGATACGTTATCCCCTAAAGTAGATTTAAGATATTATCAACTACAGTAATATGGAAAGAAGAAAATTTATACGCAACACCGCAGCCTCCTCTAGCTTATTAACGCTGGGTGGACTAGGGCTCAATTCTTGTGCCGTACAAACTAAGAAACATGTTACCATTTTGCATACCAATGATGTGCACAGCCATATCGATGCTTTCCCAAATGATCATGCCGATTTTCCTGGGCTTGGCGGTTTGGCCAGAAGGGCCGGTTTAGTAGATAGCATTAGAAAAGAAAACCCCCATACTTTACTCTTTGATGCTGGCGATATTTTTCAAGGTACCCCCTATTTCAATTTTTATGGCGGTGAATTAGAATTTAAGCTCATGAGTATGCTCAACTATGATGCAACCACTATTGGTAATCATGATTTTGATAATGGTGTTGGTGGACTCTTAGCGCAAATGCCTTATGCTAAATTTAATTTCATAAGTGCTAATTATGATTTTTCGAACACCGATTTGAATGGTTTTACCCAGCCCTATAAAATTTACGAAAAAGACGGTATAAAAATTGGCGTATATGGCCTAGGCATAAAACTAGATGGTTTGGTAACTAAGCAACTTTATAAAGAAACCGAATATCTTGACCCATTCGAAGTAGCTACCGACATGGAAACTAAGTTAAAGGAGGTTGAAAAATGCGACCTAGTCATTTGCCTTTCACATTTAGGATATGAATATGCTATGGCCGATAAGCCAGATGATTTAAAACTAGCACAGAAAACCAAATACACCGATTTAATTATTGGTGGACACACCCATACATTTTTAGAAAAACCTACAATTATGACCAATGCGGCCGGTCGTGAAGTACTTATAAACCAAGTAGGATGTTTCGGAGTAAATTTAGGGCGAATCGACTTCTATTTTGATTCTATTGGTAACTCATCCTCTGGTTACACTATAAAAGTCTAATATTCTTACTATCAAGATATGCAAATTAAAAGAACAACAAGCACTGATTCTGATTTCAAAAACTTAGTTGCTCTTTTAGATGCGGATTTAGCTAAACGTGATGGTGATGAAAATGCTTTCTATGCCCAGTTCAACGGTATTGTGCATTTAAAAAATTGTGTTGTTTTTTATTCGGATGAAACTCCAATAGGTTGTGGTGCCTTTAAATATTTTAAAGAGCGTTCTGTTGAGATTAAACGTATGTACATATTACCAGAGTATCGTGGAAAAGGTATCGCTTCAAAACTTCTTAAAACTTTAGAGGAATGGGCAAAAGAATTAAATTTCAACTACTGTGTTCTTGAAACAGGACTTCGACAACCGGAAGCTATAGCTCTTTATAAAAAGAACGGCTACCAGATTACCGAAAACTACCCACCCTATGAGGAGATGGATAATAGTGTTTGTTTTAAAAAACCACTTTGAGCAAACGTTCGACAATTTGTACGCTTTATTTTGTATATCAAGTTGTTCTGAAACGGCTTGATATACAAAATACCTATTTCTATATATAAGTATATATCGCCTTCTATATGTCGCTTGAATGGGTTAATTAATAGTATTTGTATACTGGGGATAATTATACATATATACGTGTTGTAAGTCATTAGAGAAAAAATGAAAAAGATTTTCTTGATATTAATTATTTCTGTCTTTTATTCCTGCGGAGGGGCTAAATACAATTACTTTTTAGATACTGGAAAACAATTGGACTTTACTAATGGCAAATGGATTTTAAATAGTACTAAATCTAATTCAAGAATATTTGATTCAGAGCTTTATAATAATTCACTAAAAGAGTTCAAAAAAATCCTTGGAGATTCTCTAATAGAAATGAATGATTTGAGATCTACAAAATTGGTAGCTCCAAAAATTAAATTTGACTTAACCGATTCAGATTTAAATGAATTAAAAAGAGATACCGACTATGATTACCTAATAAATATAGATGGAAACGTTATAAGTGATGACGCAGGAACATTGTCTTTTCCTAATCAAAACGAAAATTCGAGTAATAGAGCATCTGTTTCAATATCAATTTATGACCTAAATGCGGAAACTCTAATCTCATCTTCTCAAGCATATGGAAAAACGCAAAATCAAGATCCAATTTTTCCCGATAATAGTCATTTACCCACAATAAATCCTAGCTCCCATATGATTATGCTAAAAGGGGCAGAAAAACTTATCCGAAAATACAAGAATAATCAGCTGAAATATTGAATTCGCATGATGTCCTTTTTACTCAGACGCAACTGTTATTTTGACGGACTTTTTACTCTGACATAGATGAAAAACTAAACGAAAAAACCAACTCGGGCAAAAAACAATAGGTAACACAACCTAAACGGAATACGGAGGTTAGGGCCAAACCGTAAGGTCTGTGTATATTTATGAAGTCGCTAAATCTTATGGATTTAGCTTTAGAATAGAAAAAATAAATCAAAATAATAAGCTTTAGCTTCGTGCGTAGACGGAAACAAAAAATTTCCATGTCTCCGCACTACGCCTGGCTAAACCGTTATGCCACATTTTTACCCGTCCTGAAATAAGTATACAAAATATATAATGTATAGATATAAACATGATGGATATGTGAGACGTTACAGCGAACTCTTTAAAAGAAAAAGGATTCAACGAAAAAGACATTTATAAAACTCTAGGAAGAAATATATTGAGCGTGTTAAAAGCAAAGTAATTACTATTACTAAAAAAAGAATTGAGCTGAAAAATAAAATTTCAGCTCAATCTTTTCAAATAAATTCTATTAAACCAGTCTTGAACTTGACATTCAATATGTTTATTGCAATAACCACATTTTAGACCATTGGTCATTAGTTGATGGTTGCAAACCCTGAATAGCCTCTAACATATGCTCTTCATTATATGGGTCGTCATACCAAAATCTTTGTGGGGTATTTTGCCCATTAGTTCCAGAAATAATATTATTGTTCAAGACAGGAAAACCTGTTCTACGCCAATCGAACCACGATTCTGCGGTCAGCCAATTTGCTATCCATTTTTGATGCATAATTACAGCTAGCTTATTCGAAGATTCGTTATATAGCTGAGTAACGTTTGCAATATAAACGTCTTGATTAAACGTTACAAGCGTATTGTTTTCTACATCGTAAACCGATGATGAATCTCCATCAGCAATATCATATTGATTCATAGAAATTTCTATTCCATTTTTATAAAAATCGAAGGCGTCCCCAGAAATCCAGCCGCGAGTGCTTGCTTCCGCTAAGATAAATTGAGTCTCAGCAGCACTCATTAAGACCGCTTTTACAAGTGGATGGTAATTTTCTGCATACATATCAGAAAGATATGAAGTATGCGGATTAGAAGCTGAACCAAGGTAGATATTCTCGTTTAGTGCACTAATCGCATCCTTATATTCATTTACAGTACCACCAAGGTTAAAATCGTTAGGTGCGTTAAGAGCAACATCAAGACCAACATATAAAGCAGTGTTAACGTTGTTCTCTTCATCTTCATCATTATTTATAGCGGTAATATCAAAATCAACATAACGTTTCAATGCACCATCTTCCAAAATCACCTCATTTGAAGTTCCTTGCATAATTTGAATATCTACTGGGCGTACCCAAGCAGTTAATCTTGGGTCTCCAAGTGCCTTAAGATCATTGACAATAGTCGCCGAAGGTTTTCTGCGATAAAATTCTGAACGAAAACTGAAATAAAGAGGACCGCCTACCCAACTATTGACATCATCGGTACCTACAAAAGAAATTGAAGCATTACTTTCATTACTATCTAAAACAGGATATTCTCCACTATTATTGACCATTTTAGCAATATTGGCAGCTGGATCAAAATC
Source organism: uncultured Maribacter sp. (assembly GCF_963977385.1). Taxonomy (GTDB): domain Bacteria; phylum Bacteroidota; class Bacteroidia; order Flavobacteriales; family Flavobacteriaceae; genus Maribacter. Next base: position 297,850 of record NZ_CAXBOU010000002.1, read on the forward strand.
AGTTCCGGTTTTTTCCGATAATCGCATATAGAATCTTAGACGAAGTGAATTAGCAAATTTTCTCCATTGCAAAGCATCACCTTGGTACATAACATCTGCATCTACAGCTTCGGCACATATACCAGCATTTTTCAAAAGTGTATTGGCCTGTTCTAAATCTTGTAATATTCCTGAGAAAATCACCTTTTGTTCATCATATACAGGTTTAAAGAATTCATCACCTCCTTTTTCAGCTTGTAATGCATTCGTGTACGGCATATCACCAAATGATGAAGTCATAAAACCAAACCAGTATGATTTCATTATAAGAGCGACTGCCTGATAATAGTTCTTCGTTTCTCCAGATTTTTCTAATTCGGCACGTTGAAAAATATAATTACTGTCTTTAATGGGTTCATAAAAATTAGAGAAATCTTTTGCCCCCCATTGGTAATTGTTCTCTTCATAACTGGTAAAATCGCGCTGCAGATACTGAGTTGCTGCAGACAACTCCCCTGACTCGTATGTTAGGTTTGTTGATATTTGAGCTGATTTAGTAAGTATACCTGTCAGTACATATTTAATATCGACTTCTTTATCGGGGAGGTTATTTGGACTTATATTAATATCCTCGAGCGAATCACTACATGCGGTCGTAAAAAGTAGTACTGCAGCTAATGCTAGCTTCATTATATTTTTATTTATTCTCATCATTTTCTTATTTTATTAAAAACTAACATTAAGTCTAAATCCTATAGGTGCCGTCCAAGGTGCTATACTCCATTTCTCGAATCCTTGCTCTCCTTCGTTATAAGCTAACTCTGGATCAATGCCAATGCCAGCCTTTGTCCAAAGCATAATGTTTTTTGCATATAAGGCCACAGAAATATTCTGAGCCGAAATTAATTTCGTAACACTCTCAGGAAGTTCGTAAGAAAAGGTAATGTCTCTTAATTTTACAAAAGATGCATCGTACATAAATGCATAACCAGTTCTCCAAAAACTACCGCTAGATTCCACTACTCTGTAGGCGTCGAAGAATTGTGTGCCTTCACCCCCAAAATTTTCAGTATATGTACCATCGCCGTTGTCAATAACACCGGGAAAGAAAGCACCATTATAATTACCATTATATTCAAAACCACCTAATTCTTGGTTTCGTCCACCAATCCATACATCGTTATCTCTGTAAATTGGATCAGATTTTATTTCATTTACAAGAGCGGTTCTATCTCCATCAAAAGAATTTGCATTTAGAATTCCTGAAAAAGTACTTGAACTCACACCATTCTGCCAATCTTCTATTTTACCAGAACGCGCCATTCTCTTCATTGATTCAGAGTAGAAATCACCTCCCTGTCTCCAGTCGAAACTAGCAGAAATAGTAAAGTTTTTATATCGAAAAGAAGTGTTTAAACCAACAGCAAAATCGTTGTTGAAATTCCCTACTTTAATCTGATTCTCTCTATTTCTATCTACTTCCCATCTACCATTAGAATCAACCAAATTCCATCCTTTATACTCGCCTTCCTCTACCTTTTTTATATAAGGGGAGTACATATCTCCGATGATACCTCCTACTCTTGTAAAAGCACCACCATCTGTTCCACCTCCAAAATCAACCCTGTCAATTCCTTCAATTAATTCAACAAGTTTACTCTCTTGTTTGGTAAAATTAACGTTCAAGTTCCATTCAAAATCTTCAGATCTTATGGGCACTATATTCATCCCTAATTCAATTCCTGAATTTTCAACGTTACCGGCATTAATGGTGGTACTGGTATACCCCGTAAGCGGAGAGACATCTACATTTAGGATTTGATTTTTATTTTGGGTTTTGTAATAAGTGGCCTCCAAACCTAATCTGCCCTTAAAAAAACCAATGTCGGTACCAATCTCATATGAAGTTGCTATTTCAGGCTTAAGGTTAGTGTTCGGCATACTCTCAGGAAGTGAATAAGTGAAATTATCGCCCCAATAACCTTGCGTTAATGTTGGATTGATTAAATATGGGTCTGTGTCTTTACCCACTTGTGCCCAACCAGAACGCAATTTAAATAGTGATAGCCACGTAGGAGTATCGAACATTTCAGAGATTAAAACACTGGCCGAAACCGATGGGTAGAAATAAGAACTGTTTTCAGTAGGTAGTGTACTCGACCAGTCGTTTCGTGCCGTTAAATCAATGAAGGCTAAATTTTTATAACTGAATGAAGCCATACCGTAAACACTATAAACTCTCTTTTTAAATAGTCCACTATTATACTCTAACCCGCCTCTAGTTACGTTTGATAGCGTGTAAAGGCCCGGTAGCACCAAATTGTCGCCACCAGCATCGGTAGTAGAAATGCGACTGTTCATGATATTTGCACCAACTGAAGGTGAAACGCGAAAATCTCCTAGTTTTTTATCATATGAGAAGAGTACATCAACATTTGATTCTCTTGAATTTGTATTGTTAAGGTTATAGGCTCCAAAGGGCTTCGCCGTACCACTACCAAAACCGTCAAAAGACCATGGTTTTATAACTTCGGTTCTATTAGAATTTCCACTGTACGAAACACGGGCCATAGCATTTAGTTCTGGAGTTATTTTCCAGTCTAATTTTACATTACCAAAGCCTCTAATTTTATCAAAAGTGTTTCTTCTCTCGTTTGCTGAGAAGAAAGGGTTATTATAGCCTTCGGTAACATTGCGTTGTTGCGTATTTTTGACTTCCCAATAATCACCTTTTAAATCATTGATATTAATGTGTGGGGCAATATTGTAGACATCAAAATATTGATCATTACCACCTAACGCTTGGCTGGGATAGTTTTCCGATTTCGGATTAAAAAGGTCAACATTCGTTGATACGCTAACTTTGTCGGTGATATTATAGCGGGTCGCCAAACTAAAGCTAATTCTGGAAAGTTCTGTTCCTGGTGTAAAACCCTCACCATTTAAATGTGATGCAGATAAACGAAAATTACCCCTATCATTAGATCCACTGATACTAATATCGTTAATGGTGGTCAACCCGGTCTGAAAATAGTCTTTTAAACTATTCTGATAAAATTCTAAAGGTACCGATTCACCATTGCTGTTCCATTGCACGGAAGAAGTACCTTCTTGAGCCCCATACCAGTGTTGCCATGTAGCTTCATCAAACAAGCCTTTTTGTCCGTTAGTAAAGCTGTTCTGAAGTTCAAAATACTTATAAGGTGTGTTGAGTGTTGAACTAGAAGTAAAAGAAACACCAATTCCTTTTTTAATACCAGCCCCTGATTTGGTAGTTATGAGTATAACTCCATTACCAGCTCTAGAACCATATAGAGCAGCCGCACTAGCTCCTTTTAACACAGTTACACTTTCAATGTTTATAGCGCTCATGTCAGACATAACACTTGAATCACCAACAGGAGAGCCGTCGACAACGACCAAGGGTTGATCGTTACCGGCCAGAGAAGTTTTACCCCGAATATATACATAAGTATCGGCGTTTAAATCGTTTCCTGAACGACGGATATCAAGACCAGAAACCTTACCTGATAAGCTACCCAGCGCATTTTCTTGAGGAACAAGATTCAGTTTTTCGGTGTTGACCTCTCCTACGGAATAGCCCAAGGCTCTTTTTTCTCTTTTCATACCTAATGCCGTAACCACAACTTCATCTAAACCTGCAGCCGCCTGAACCAAAACTATATTCATATTGGTCTTGTTACCGACCACTACCTCTTTTGTTTTCATTCCTAAATATGAAAATTCAAGTATTGATTCGCTGTTTGGTACTGTAATATTATAATTACCATCAAAATCGGTAATCACTCCTTTAGTGGTCCCTATTAATACGACCGATACTCCTGGAAGTACTTCCCCTTCCTCACTACTAACCACACCGGCAACCTCTTGTTGCGCCATCGTTCCTATCGTAATTAGACAGAAACAAAAATGCAGTAATAACTGAATTTTCCTTTTTTTCATATGATATTTTTTTATTTAAATTGGTTGGCCCTGTTTGTTTGAGCTCACCAAAAGTATTTTAAACTTCTCCTAAAAACGCATGGTATTTTATTTAAAATACATGATTTTTTAACGAAAAAATGGATAATTCGTAATGTATTTGATAATAAGGTTAATATATCATTAGTGCTCAGCAATAAACTTTAGAATGCTTAATCTGAATTATGGAGTGTTTTAGAACAAATTATTTGAAGAACAACTATGTAATCAAATGAAAGGCTAATAAATTTTATTGAATAGGGTTTTAAGAAATAGAGTTAACATAAATACGAAAATATCAAACTCATAAACCTGTTAAAATATTTCTCTTTAGGATGCCAACTCTTACGACGCCCGATAGTGCAACAATTAACATATACGATGCCAATGGAGACTTGTATGTTTCCTTATTACAAGGTTATGATAATTACACCACTGATTGTGGAAACCTTTATATAAATATTGCAAGCCAACAAGTACTTGATGAAGGTTTATTTCGCTATCATCAAAGAAATATAGCAACTGCCGAGGTATTTGAAATGTCTGATGGAGATCATACTGCACAACTTACGTTTAGTTTCAGTGATGGTCAAATGCCATCAGAATCAAATGTTTTTGAATTTACATTAGAGTAAAGCATTTTACAATATAAACTGTGTAAAAGAAGCTAAGATTACATTCTTTCTTAAATACGGATAGATGAATTTTTCCATGTAATATTTTTCCTATTTTAGGATCGAACTATTATTTTACATAAAATCAACCTGATACACTTACTATGAAGAAACCAATTAGTTTATTGCTTTTAGCCGTTTTAGCTATTTTTCAATTGTCATGTTCAAGTAATGATGACAATAATGACGCTAGCTTAAATCCTAAAAGTGTTACGGATTGCGGAGAATTAACCGTTTCACCTACTGGGGTTCAAGTTTGTATGACAGGTGCGGAATTTGCATTACCAAACGAAACCATAACCTATGCTGCAGAATACAACTCTAATATTGCCAGATTTACCTGGACTATAATTTCAGGAGATATGGAAATAATAGATATAGAGTACAGCGCTACCGATGGGATTTCAAAATCTATTGCCACTGTAAAGTTCAACGCTGATTTTAACGGTAATGGCGTAATAAAAATGTTGGCTGAAGATTCTAAAGGCAGCGGCGTTTTTGAGCATGAAGTTGCTCTTGAAAAAACTAATTAATATTATCTTTTTATAATAAAATCCACAATTACCTTTAACTCTTCGTCTAAGGTAATTGTTGGATATTTTTTATCTGCCAAGCGATACCAATAACCTGCATTAAAACGATCGCCTTCTTTACGATGTAAGTACGCATGTAACCAACTACCTAAGCTATTATGCATGTCTTGGGCGATATTATGGGAAGCTTCCCAATCTCCCTTTGCATCATACCACATAGCTTTTAAAGCATCTGGCCATTCTGCCGGAACTTGAGATAGTTCTAAGCTTTTTTCAAATTCTAAATACGTTTTAGGTATCATTTCACTACTCGTTTTATAAGTTTCTCTACCGTTAACCCTTGCCCTATAATAGAGAACACCACTACTATATAAGTGATAACCAAAAATATATCTCTATGCATATCGTTTGATAACCCCAAAGCCAATGCAATTGAAATACCGCCACGCAATCCGCCCCAAGTCATTATCAAATTTGTTTTAGGTACAAAATCTAGCTTTTTCTCAAAAAATTTGATGGGTATGAGCAAGGATAAATAACGACACACCAATATTAATGGAATAGCCAATAAACCTGCAATAAAATATTCCATTTTAAAAGAAAGCACCAACATTTCCATACCAATTAACACGAATAACAACGTGTTCAGTAATATGTCTAGCAATTCCCAAAATTTATCAACATAGGTCTCCGTAGTTTCAGACATAGCCGAATTACGAACGGTATCATTACCAACGACCAAACCAGCAGCAACCATCGCTAGTGGTGCAGACAAGTGGAATTTTTGTGCTATTAATGTACCCACCATAACGGTTGCTAATGTGATGATAACTTCAATATCATAATCATCAATAGATTTCATTAATTTATAAGTACCCCAACCTAATACTAAGCCTAGTAGTAGCCCACCAATAACCTCAACACCAAAAAGTTCTAGAATTTCTAAAGGTCCTACTGTAGCCTCGCCAGCTGATGCTATCTGAAAAATAGTAAGAAAAACAACAACTCCTACCCCATCATTAAAAAGTGATTCCCCCACAATTTTAGTTTCGAGTCGCTTAGGCGCACCCGCTTTTTTAAGAATTCCTAAAACAGCAATGGGGTCTGTAGGCGATATTAATGAACCAAATAAAAGGCAATAAATAAAGGAAATTTCCATGCCTAAAAGCTGTAACAAGTAGAACATGCTAGTACCTACTAAAAAAGTAGAAACTAAAACCCCTATCGTAGAAAATACTAAAATAGGCCATCGTTGTACCTTAAGTTGGTCAAAATTGGTATGTAAGGCTCCTGCGAATAGTAGAAAACTTAACATGATATCTAACAACACCGTTTTGAAATCTATCTGGCTAATAATGTAACGTTCGGCATTAATCAGTGTATCGTCAACATAGCCAATAACAAATACCACCAACGTAAATAAAATGGTTATTAGCATTAACCCGATGCTATTAGGTAGTTTTAAAAACCGAGCATTTATATAGCCAAAAATGGCTGATAGAAATACCAAAACTGAAATTATTGTAAAAATATCCATATGTTATTTATGCTATCATATTTAAAAAATCCTGTTCACTAATAATAGGAATTTCTAGGTTTTCTGCTTTAGTTCTTTTACTCGGGCCCATCTTATCACCTGCTATCAAGTAGCTTGTTTTAGAAGATATGGAAGATCCTACTTTGCCCCCATTATCTTCTATTTTCTTCTTTAGTTCGTCTCTGCTCAATATTTCGAAGACTCCTGAAACTACAAACGTATTACCAGCTAAGGTATCGGTCTGGTTTTCTAGTTTATCTGCAGAAAGCTCCAATTGCACTCCATAACTTCGTAAACGTTCTATAGCATCGATATTCTTTTCATTTGCAAAAAAGTCAATTACACTTTGTGCTATGCGCTCCCCTATTTCATCAACAGATATCAGATGCTCTAACGATGCTTCTTTCAATGCATCGATATTTTTATAGGCCTTTGCCAGTTTTTTGGCCACAGTTTCCCCAACAAAACGTATACCCAAAGCGAACAACACTCTTTCAAACGGTACATTCACTGAATCAGCAACTCCCTTAACCAGATTTTCGGCAGATTTCTCAGCCATACGTTCCAATGGCAAAACATCTTCTTTGGTCAATCGATATAAATCTGCGTAGTCTTTAATAAGTCCTTCTTTAAAAAGTAATTCTACGGTCTCACCGCCCAAACCTTCAATATCCATTGCCTTTCTTGAAATGAAATGCTGAATGCGACCTGTTATCTGTGGAGGACAGCCATATTCATTAGGACAATAATGTTTAGCATCACCTTCAGTACGTGTAAGTTCTGTTCCACATTCCGGACATTGGTGTATATATTGGGTAGGTTCTGAATCGGCCGGTCTTTTTGTTAAATCAACCGCTATTATTTTAGGGATAATTTCCCCCCCTTTTTCAACAAAAACAGTATCCCCTACTCTAATATCTAATTTTTCAATCTGGTCTGCATTATGTAATGATGCCCTTTTTACCGTTGTACCTGCTAATAATACGGGTTCTAAGTTAGCTACAGGTGTAATAGCACCCGTACGTCCAACTTGATATGTAATTTCATTTAAAACTGTAAATACCTGCTCGGCCTTAAATTTATAGGCCATTGCCCATCTAGGCGCTTTTGCCGTATACCCAAGTTCTTCTTGATTCTGTATACTATTTACTTTGATAACTACTCCGTCAGTCTCGTAAGGGAGCTTATGACGCTTTACATCCCATTCTTCAATAAATGCCATGACTTCATCAGTCGTTCTACAAAGCTTAGCCACAGTAGGCACTTTGAAACCCCATTCCCGGGCTTTCTCTAACATTTGAAACTGAGATTCTATATTCAAATTTCTACCTACGATACTATATAGCAAACACTCTAACGGACGTTGTGCTACCAAACTGCTATCCTGTAACTTTAAACTACCTGAAGCAGTATTTCTAGGGTTCATATAAGGGTCTTCGCCATTGGCTACGCGTTCTTCGTTCATTTTCATGAAACCTTCAAATGGTAAAACGATTTCTCCACGTATATCAAACTTTGGTGGATAATTACCTTTTAATTGAAGAGGTACTGACTTAATCGTTTTAATATTGTTGGTAACATCATCACCTTGTATACCATCACCACGGGTAACTGCTTTTACTAGCTTTCCATTCTCATAGGTTATACTGATGGATGCCCCGTCATATTTCAGCTCACATGTAAACGCAACAGGAACATCTCCTAAATTACGTTGGATGCGTCTTTCCCAATCTTCTAAATCTTCCTTAGAATAAGAGTTGTCTAAAGAATACATGCGGTGTTCATGGACTACCGTTGCAAAGTTTTTGGTAATCATACCACCAACCCGCAATGAAGGTGAACTGGCATCGTACAACTCTGGATGCTTTGCTTCCAACTCTTGCAATTCCTTGAGTTTCATATCGAACTCAAAGTCAGATATAGTCGGATTATCTAACACGTAATAATTATAATTATGCTCGCGTAATTCTTTTCTAAGCTCTTGTAGTCTCGCTTCCATAGTTGTTATAGCTGCTCTTTATTAATCCATTTAGGAGTTGGTAATGGTTGATATTTCTGCATCTTCTCTAGTAACTTTTCAATATTATCATCAACCAAAATAGTATTTATATGTTCGTGTTTTACAAATCCCTCGTCCACCATATCACCCATCATTTTTAATAGAGAATCATAGAAACCATTAATGTTCAATATTCCAATGGGATATTGATGTAAACCTAGCTGTGCCCATGTCAACATTTCAAAAAATTCTTCTAACGTTCCGAATCCTCCAGGTAGCATTAGTATACCATCAGATAAATCGTGCATTTTCAATTTCCGTTCGTGCATATTTTGGGTGACAATCAATTCGGTCAAGCTCTCATGAACTACTTCTTTCTTCTTCAAAAATTGAGGAATTACACCAATTGCCTTTCCTCCATTACTTAAAACACCTTCGGCCACTTTACCCATGATGCCAATTTTGGCACCACCATAAACCAGTTGAATTTCCTTATTTGCAAAAGTCTCTCCCAATTGATAAGCTTTCTCAGCATATTGCGAATTAGTGCCTTCACTACTTCCACAAAAAACAACGATACTTTTCATTTCTTACTTCCCTTTAGCATACGGTCATTACCGTACATATCTTTCCGTAATTCAATAGTCTGAAATTCGTACTCTTGTAATAATAGTTTCATTTCAGTTCCTAAATACTGATTGATTTCCAAATATAAACAGCCTTTCTCATTCAAATATTTTGAAGCAAAACTTACTATTGCCCTATAGAACTTTAAAGGATCTTCATCTGGCACAAACAAGGCAATTCTTGGTTCATGGTCTATCACGTTATTTCGCATATCAACCTTTTCTAACTCTCTTACATAAGGCGGATTAGAAACAATGATATCATACTTAATTTCATGTTTCAAATTGAGCATATCAGCTTGAAAAAAAATAACTTGTGTACCATGCCTTTTATTATTCTCCTTCGCTACCTCTAAAGCATCTAATGAAATATCTAATCCAGAGACTTTTGCATCTGTCAGGTAGGTATCTAAAGAAATAGGAATACAACCACTACCTGTACCCATATCTAGAATTGTTAGCGATTTTTTCGCATTCTTGGCATCATCTATAATCCAACGTACCAATTCTTCGGTTTCAGGTCTAGGAATTAAAACATGCGGATTTACCATAAAATCCATTTCCATGAAATGACTTGTTCCTATAATATGCTGAATAGGGTGTTCTAGTTTTAATTCAGATAAAGCTTTGAATATTGTAGTCTCTTGTTCTTTACTTATTACTAATTCTGGCTGAATTGCCAAAACAAAGCGCTCTAAATTAAAGTAATGTTCAATTAGCATGTAGAAAAAGCTAGAGACTTCTTCTTTGCCGTAAAGCACATCTAGTTCTGTATGAAATATATTTTTGATTTCCTTTAAAAGCACCTTTATAAAGTTTTGAGCATCCAAACCGGACAAGAATAATGACCTGTATTTCCCAAAGGAGCATCGATATATTCAAATCCCATTTTCTTATACAGTTTTTGAGCAGCTTCCATATAAGGCATCGTTTCTAAGTAACAACCTTCAAAACCATATTCCTTGGCACGTTCTAAACATGCTGTAATCATTTTGTTTCCTATACCCTTTCCTCTAGCAGTTTCTAAGAAATACATTTTCTGAAGTTCACAGATATTACCTTCGTAATTATCTAATTGGGCAACCCCTGCACATCCTAAAATATCGCCATTTTCTTCTACAACAAAATAAGTCGCCTTAGGCTTATCATAATGTTCAAACATTTGGTCTAATGCTTTATCCGCATAGGCAGTACCAACTTTAGGGACTCCTAAATCTACCAAGACAGTTCTTATAACCGATGCTACTTGAGGATTATCTTCCTTTCTAATTTCGCGAATTACCACATTTTTCATATCAATAATGCAATAGGTTTTAAAGTGCTATTTTTGAGGGGTGAAGATACGTGATATGCGTATAAAGGTAAAGTTTGATGTCCATTAATAATCTCGATTCCCGAAATACTGCATCTGCTAATTTAGATTCCCTTTCTACGGATGAAAAATATATGCTACGGTGCATTCAAATTGCTAAAAACGGATTAGGAACTACAGCTCCTAACCCAATGGTGGGTGCTGTGATAGTTTATAAAGACCATATTATCGGAGAAGGATTCACTAGTGCTTTCGGTGGCTCTCACGCTGAGGTTAATGCCATTAATTCCGTTAACGATGTTTCACTTTTAAAGTTCGCCACTTTATACGTTACCTTAGAACCTTGCTCCCATTTTGGAAAAACACCACCTTGTGCCGATTTAATTGTAAAGATGGGCATACCTAAAGTTGTCATAGGCTTAAAAGATCCTCATGAAAAAGTTGCCGGAAACGGAATAAAGAGACTAGAACAATCTGGATGCCATGTGCAAGTAGGTATTCTGAAACATGAATGTGAAGAGCATCATAAGCGATTCCTAACCTTTTACACTAAAAAACGACCCTATATTATCTTAAAATGGGCAGAAACAGCAGATGGCTTCATTGCTCCTGAACCTACCCTAAGAGGTGAAAAGAAAAATCCATATTGGATCACAAACAATAGATCTAGACAATTAGTACATAAATGGCGTAGCGAAGAGCCTAGTATTTTGGTAGGCACCAATACTGTATTAGCAGACAACCCTCAATTAAATTTAAGGGATTGGTACGGTAAGCCACCTACGCGAATTATACTAGATAGAGATTTACTAATATCTACAGATTTTCATATTTACAATGGTAAGCAAAAAACAATAATCTGTACCGAAATTACGGACCCTAGTAAATATGCAAATGAGGTCACCTATAAAGTTCTTAACTTTAAATCTTCCCTACCACAACAATTAAGTACTTTACTTTATGACGAACTGATACAAAGTGTCATTATCGAGGGTGGAGCACAAACTTTACAGAGCTTTATTGATTGCAATCTTTGGGATGAAGCTCGAATTTTTAAAGGTACCAACACTTTTTATAAAGGTATTAAAGCCCCTGAAATCACCGGAGATATTCAAAAACAAATACAAATAGCAACCGACCAATTAACCATATTAAAGCCATGATTAAAAACATCATATTTGATTTTGGAGATATATTCATCAATCTAGATAAACAAGCCCCTTTATTAGAAATGTCAAAATTTGGGCTTACCAAAATGACACCTGAACTTGATACTATCTTTAAAGATTATGAGATGGGATTGATGGAGTCCGATGTTTTTATTGATGCTTTACAGTCTATCTTTAACGGAGCCACAAAAGAACAAATTAAGATAGCATGGAATTCCATTATTTTAGACTTTCCAGAAGAACGGCTCAAATTCATTGAACAACTAAAAAGCGAAAAGAAATATCGATTGTTCTTATTAAGTAATACCAATAACCTTCATATAGAACAAGTTAAAGTCTCAATGGGTTTAGAGCGCTTCACGAGATTTCAAAACTGTTTTGAAAAGTTTTACTTATCACAACAAATAAAAATGCGTAAACCAAATACAAACATTTATGAGTTTGTTCTTCATGAAAATAGATTATTGCCAAACGAGACAGTATTCATTGACGATACTAAAGAAAATACTGATAGTGCTTCGAAATTAGGTATTCAATGCTGGAATTTACAAGTTGGCAAAGAAGATGTGCTTGAAACTTTAAACCATTTGTAAGTGACGTATTTGGTGCTTAGTATACTGTTTTCAAGCTTGATATTTGTGATATTTAAGCTGTACGCTAAATATCAAGTTCAAACCATCTATGCAATTATTGTAAATTATTTCATCGCATGCAGTGTTGGACTATTATTTAATAAAGAATCATTAGACCTTATTTCTATTCCTCAGAAAAGTTGGTTTTGGGGCGGTATGGCTCTAGGATTATTATTTATCGTGATTTTTAACCTAATGGCAGCAACCTCACAAAAGCTCGGAGTATCAGTAGCATCGGTCGCCACTAAAATGTCACTCACCATACCTGTACTTTTCGGAGTTTTCTATTACAAAGAGACGCTTGGCATATTAGAGTTCATAGGTATTATCTTGGCGCTGTTTGCAGTCTATTTTACATCGTTAAAAAAGAACAAGATAAAAGCTGAAAAATGGGCCTTCGTATTACCTATATTGGTTTTTTTAGGTTCCGGTATCATTGACACTAGCATCAAATACTTTCAGGAAGCACACATGCCAGAGGAAGAATATGCGTTATTCTCTGCAAGCGTTTTTGCATCTGCGGGTATTATAGGCGTGTTATTCATTGGTTTTAAATCTAAAAAACAACCCATTAAAGTAAATTTAAAAAATGTTGTTGCGGGTATTTGTTTAGGGGTGCCTAACTACTTCTCAATTTACTTTTTATTGAAAGCACTACAACACCCTACATGGAACAGTGCTTCAGTATTTACCATAAACAATGTGGCCATAGTCATGTTCTCAACCTTATTGGGTATTCTATTATTCAAAGAACGACTTACAATCAAAAATTGGTTTGGTATCGGTATGGCTGTTATGAGTATTATATTAGTTGCATTTGGTCAACAATTAATGAATATACTTTAATACGTAGCAAACAATCTTATATGGACACCTATAGAACTATATCAAAACCATCGGAACCTGTTTTGTACAAGGAACGAAAAAGTAAGTTTTATGGGTATTGCTTTCCCGTATCCGATGAAGATAAAGTCAAAGAATACATTGAACAGTTAAAAAAAGAATATCCTAACGCTAATCATGTATGTTATGCTTGGCAAATGGGTATTGAAAATCAATCGTACCGTGCAAATGATGACGGAGAACCAAATAATTCAGCAGGTATGCCTATTTATGGTCAATTACAATCTTTCAATGTTACCAATACGCTAGTTGCCGTGGTTCGAATTTTCGGCGGAACTAAATTAGGTGTTGGTGGTTTAATTAGTGCTTATAAAGAAACTGCGAAATTAGCTTTAGAAAACGCTACCATCGTAAAGAAGATATTGCAGCAAAAATTAAGTGTTTCATTCGAATATTCAGAAATGGATATTGTAATGCGTTTGGTTAAAAAACATCAACTCGATATTATTTCACAAGAATTACATCTTAAATGTAAAATGGTACTATCAATACCTAAAAGTGAATTCAAGAAAACTTTTAAACTTTTAAAAGCGCATCACAAATTAGATATTAAGCTAGAAGACTAACCTAAAAACTATTGTGGATTAATAATTTAATTTATCTAATAAGATTTGGGGACATTTAGTAGGTCTTTTTCTTTTCATATCCATAAAGACTAAAACCGTATTTGCAGTAGCTAATAAATCAGCAGCTTCATTGGTAATTTCATAATCAAATTCAATTCTAACCGCAGGTTTTTTGTTTAATATTACTTTGACCGTTATTAAATCATCATATAAAGCAGGCTTTAAATAATTAATTGATAAACTTATTACGGGAAGCATTATACCACCCTCCTCCATAGTTTTGTAAGAAATTCCCAACGACCTTAACCATTCAACTCTTGCTAATTCTAGATATTGAGCATAGTTACCATGATAGACTACACCCATTTGGTCTGTTTCACTATATCTTATTCGAAAAGAAATTTCGTTTGTGCGCATTTATTTAAAGTAAAAGGTATATATTTAAAAGCTCACCTATGAACAAGCGAACATGAGAAAAAAAAAGGTCAAAATCAATGGCAATCGATTTTTTTTTTAAATAATTTGTTCACATATTTGCCTAAGTTGAATTAGAGACCTGATTGAAATATTTCAATTATTTTTAGCTTAACGCTAACCATTAAAAGTTTAGAATTTATTATGAGTGTTACTGCAAATTCCGTCTGGAAAAACTGTTTGATGTTTATTAAGGATAATATCCAACCGCAGGCATTCAAAACTTGGTTTGAGCCTATTAAACCAGTTAAATTATCTGAAAATGCTTTAAGCATACAAGTACCTAGTAAATTTTTCTACGAATGGCTAGAAGAGCATTACGTAAAACTTTTAAAAGTTGCATTAACTAAGGAATTAGGAGAAACTGCAAAATTGGTCTATATCATTCGTATGGAAAACACCTACGGAAACAAAGAACCTTTTACAGAAAAAATTCCTAGCTCTAATAGAGGCGCCATGGCTCCTCAAGAAATGGATGTTCCAATTAAATCTAAAAACCCTGAGTTAAGAAACCCGTTTGTTATCCCAGGAATTAGAAATATAAAAATAGAGTCACAGTTAAATCCTAATTATAATTTCGATAATTTTCTTGAAGGAGATTCTAACCGTTTAGCACGTTCTGCAGGTATGGCAGTTGCAAACAAACCTGGTGGAACTTCATTTAATCCGTTATTAGTATTCGGTAGTGTAGGTTTAGGAAAAACACATTTAGCTCATGCCATAGGTGTCGAGATAAAAGACAAATACCCTGAACGTACCGTACTTTATATATCTGCTGAAAAATTTACACAACAATATATTGAATCGGTAAAAAAGAATACAAGAAATGATTTCATACATTTCTATCAATTAATTGATGTACTTATAATTGATGATGTACAGTTTTTATCTGGTAAATCTGGTACACAAGATGTATTCTTCCATATTTTCAACCATTTACATCAAAATGGCAAGCAAGTAATACTTACTTCAGATAAAGCTCCTGTAGATATGCAGGATATTGAACAACGTCTACTATCTCGTTTTAAATGGGGACTCTCCGCAGAATTGCAAAGTCCTGATTATGAAACTCGAATTTCTATTTTAAAAAATAAATTATATAGAGATGGTGTTGAAATACCTGAAGACATTATTGAGTATGTTGCAAAGCACATCAAAACTAATATAAGGGAACTTGAAGGGGCTATAATTTCTTTAATAGCACAGTCAACTTTAAACAAAAGAGAAGTTACTATAGAACTGGCCCAACAAGTAGTTGAGAAATTCGTAAAGAATACCAAAAGGGAAGTATCTATTGATTATATACAAAAAGTGGTTTCTGATTATTTTGAAATGGATGTAGCTACTTTACAGTCCAAAACAAGAAAGAGACATATTGTACAGGCAAGACAATTAGCCATGTTCTTTGCGAAGAAATTCACAAAAGCATCTTTAGCAAGTATTGGTTCGCAAATTGGCAAAAGAGACCATGCAACCGTATTACATGCTTGTAAAACAGTAGATAACTTAGCAGAAACAGATAAACAGTTTCGCAAGTACATCGATGATTTAACCAAAAAATTCTCCTAATTTCACTACCCGATGAATGTGTTGATGGTTTGCCTAGGTAATATCTGTAGGTCTCCATTGGCAGAGGGTATTCTTAAAAGCAAAGTAGATTCAAAGCATACGTTTGTAGACTCGGCAGGTACCGCGGGGTATCATGTAGGCTATGCTCCAGACCCAAGATCTATAAAGGTTGCAAACGACCATGGTATTGACATAAGTAGTCAACGCTGTAGAAAATTTACGGTTTCTGATTTTGATGTATTCGATATTATTTATGTCATGGATAAAAGCAACTATGGCAATATCATAGGCTTGGCAAGAAACAAAGCAGACCAACAGAAAATAAAATTACTTTTAAGTGAAATTAATTTAAAGAACGAGGAGGTCCCCGATCCTTATCATGATTCTGATGATGGTTTTGAAAAAGTATATATAATGATAGATAAAGCCTGCACAGAAATTGCAGCTAGATTAGAAAATAGATAAATGAGCGCACATAACGGGAAAACAGGAAATGTATATTTAATACCTTCTACATTAGGTGATATGGAACCATTAGAGGTGCTGCCTATATCAATAAAACAAACTATTGAACGATTAAATCACTATGTTGTGGAAAATGAAAAAACTGCCCGACATTTTATAAAAAAAATAAGTCCGAGAAAATCTCAACCTTCGCTAAAGCTATCCGTTCTCAATAAGTTTACCGAGACACAAGAAATACCTACTTTCTTAAATCCTTGTTTAGAAGGCTTTGATGTTGGCATACTTTCTGAGGCAGGTTGCCCCGGTATTGCAGATCCTGGTGCGGCCGTTGTTAAAATCGCTCATGAAAAGAATATTCAAGTAATTCCATTAGTTGGCCCCTCCTCTATTCTATTAGCACTAATGGCTAGTGGTATGAATGGTCAAAATTTTGCTTTTAACGGCTATCTTCCTATCGAAAGTTCTGACCGTAAAAAATATATTAAAAACTTAGAACGTAAGTCAAAAGAGGAAAACCAGTCGCAGATATTCATTGAAACACCATATCGAAATAATAAGATGCTAGAGGAACTTATAAAATCTTTAGCACCGAGCACACGAATTTGTGTAGCTGCAGATATCACTTTACCGACTGAATATATTAAAACCAAAACTGCTATAAAATGGAAAAATGAAAATGTAGATCTTCACAAAAGGCCTGCAATCTTTATTATTCACGCATAAAAAAACCTTGACAAAATTGCCAAGGTTTCTAATTTTTATATTTACTAAAAACTTTAAATTCTAGGATTGCGTTTCGGCAAAATCATAGAAATATCGTATCCTGAAAACTTTTTCATGTAATGGGCTATACTAGTCCCATAACCATCCATAATTTCCATACGCCCATGTGAACGTAGATATAGTTTTACGTTACCCGGGCCAGCAAGATGTGCAGCAGCCAAAATACCAGATTCGGTAATTTCCACTCCACGCATATAAACCCCGACGTATCTTTTAATATCCTTTCTTAAAATCCATTTGTTTCTCGAGATGTTCACATTAAAGACCTTCTCTTGAAGAATTGGATCATTTAAAAAATGATTTCCATCGTAAACACCAACCAATTCTAGCGTACCAAGCCCAAATTGATATTTACCTAAATAGCCAAAGCTATTGGTTACAAAATAATTGCCTTGAGACTCTTTAAAGGCTAATGCCTCTTTAAAGCCTATATACTGGCTACCAAGAAAGGGGGGAGCAATTTGATAATTCAACAAAAAAGATTCGTCTTGAGGAAACGAAACCAAAGTAGGTTCTTTTATTTTAAGTAATTCCGGTACTTCAACTTTAAAAGGTTTAAATCCGAAACCAGATAAAATAAACATCATAATTAGAGGACAACTTATTAATATCCATCTTTTCATATTTGTTATTTCTTAAGACTGAAGGCGACTACTATTTGCCTGCTTAAATTTCTTCGGCAAAGGTATCATGGAAAATATAGTAGTTTAAGAAGGTTCTGTTAAAAGAATACAGTTTTAGTTAACAAGTGCTAAAATTCCGACAATAAACCTATCTTTTGATTTTTTGAGCATTTATCCATCGGATATACTGCGCTTTATTTCGGTTATGTTGCGTTAAGTTCTCTGCAAACATATGATATCCAAATTTTTCAACATTGGCTACAAAATAGTAGTAATTATGTTTTTTAGCATTTAAAACCGCATCGATAGCCGTAATATCAGGCATTGCTATCGGTCCTGGAGGTAAACCAGCATTTTTATATGTATTGTAAGGAGAATCCATTTCTAAATCTTTATACAATACCCGTTTAATGATAGTATCAAAATTTCCTGTCTCCTTCTTAATGGCATAAATAACCGTTGGATCCGCTTGTAACAACATTCCCTTTCTCAGCCTATTAAGATAAACCCCTGCTACTGTCGGACGCTCATCAACCTTGGCTGTTTCCTTATGTACTATTGATGCCAATGCTATTACTTCATTTGGCTCTAAGCCTAAAGCTTTTGCTTTTTCAACTCTAGCTTCGTTCCAAAATCGCTTATACTCCTTTAGCATTCGATCCCTAAACTCTGTCGCTGAGGTATTCCAGAAAAACTCATAGCTATTGGGTATATATGGCGATATCATATTAGCTTCATTAAACCCGTTAGCATTTAGAAATTCTGTATCCTTAAAAGCCGTAACCAAAGAAATACTATCTGCCTCTATTTGACTTGCAATTCTACCTGCTAAGTCATTTATACTTTCCTGATTATTGAAAGATACCTTAAGGGGTAAATTACCACTTCGCAAAGAGTTGACGATTTCATTATTATTCATCCCCTTCGTTATTTTATACCGACCAGCTTTAATATTACTTAAATATCCTTTTCTATTTGCCGCAGATTTAAATGCATCGAAGTCTTTCATCAATGGAGATAAACGTTCTTCTAATTCATTCTCAGAAGCATTAGTAGGAATAAACACAAAAGTTTCATCATTATTAAAGCTTGTATTAGGTGTAAAAAAAGTACCATAAATTATATAAGCGAAAACGCTACCCCCTATAAAACCTGCTAGTAAAACACCTAATAAAATACGTTTGATATTCATCAGTTATTTATTTTTTGTAATAAAACTTCATTCTTGAAAGAATTCTTAACACGAACCCAATCCTTTTTAACCCCTACTTCAACGAAACCTAATTTTTTAAACAAATGCATGCTAGCCAAATTATCCTCTAAAATATTAGCATAAACCTGCCTAAGCCCTAGTACGTCAAAAACATAATTGTAAAGTAATGTGATAGCTTCAGATCCAACACCTTTATTCCTTTGTGCCGTATCAAGTATAATTATACCTATGCCTGCTCTTTTGTGATTTGGTTCAAAATCAAATATATCTATCAAACCAATTGCTTTATGTTGCAGATTGCAAATAACTAACCTTAATTGTTTTACATCAAAGATATCACGATGGGCACTATCCAAGTAGAGTTGTAACACATCTTTAGAATACGGAGCAATGGTACCGCTTACTTCCCACACATCAGTATCATTCTCCAATTCATATAGAAAATCGAGGTCCTTTTGTTCCAAAGCCCTTAGATAAATCTGTTTTCCTTTTAATGTTACCACGTCAATTCCCCTTTAAAAACTTGTTTCGCTTTTCCTTTAAGATATATATTACTATAATTACCGTTCTCTTCATCAAAAGAAACCTCAAGGTCACCACCTAATGCTTTTACAGCAATAGTTTTCTCTTTTGTATTGCCCATATGATACATTCCCAATGCAACTGCTGTTACACCCGTACCACATGATAAAGTTTCATCTTCCACACCACGTTCATATGTACGTATATTGTAACCACCAGATTTATTATGCTCTACAAAATTGATATTACTACCCTTTTCTCCATAAACACCATATCGTAAACGAGCACCTTCCTTTACTACATTAAATGATTTCAATTCGTTGACTAATTGAACATGATGAGGAGAACCTGTATTTAAATACAAGGCATTAGACTTTTGTTTTATTTCCTGAACGTCAAGCATTTTCAAATTCACTATGTCGCCATCTATACTTGCCTCATGTAAACCATCAACTGCAATAAATTCTGTTTTATTTTCAATTAATCCGAGAAAATGGGCAAATGCAACGATACATCTTCCACCATTACCACACATGCTACTTTCATTTCCATCCGCATTAAAATACACCATTCTAAAATCAGTATTTTCATCATTCTCCAATAAAATCAATCCATCAGAACCCACACCAAACCTACGGTCACATAGGTTAGCTACCAATTCCACATTGTCTTTTGGGAATTCATTATTGCGATTGTCAATCATCACAAAATCGTTTCCTGTTCCTTGATATTTATAAAAAGTATATTCCATGTTGGCTTAAAGACTCAAAGATAGGACATAATTAAGTTTTTAATAGTAGTTAAAAAGTAGTTAAACGCTTATCAAAGAGCATAAAATCAAGTAATTTTACTTGGAATACGTTAAAACATTAATGATTATGAAAAGAATAGCAAGTCTTCTACTTGTTTCCGTTTTTGCAGGCGCAATTACGTTAGGCGCGTATAAACTTTTTTTTGAAAAGGATAATTTTACAATTATAACACAAGACAATGGCAATGGTGTTGTCAATACAAATTATACGCCTACTTCTGCAAGAGGTGCCGGTATCAACGAAGTAGATTTTACTATGGCAGCCGAAAACACTGTAAATGCAGTGGTTCACGTTAAAAATATCACTTTAAGTAAGGGCCCAACAAGTTTGTTTGATTTTTTCTACGGATCAGGTGGAACTGCGGTACCGCAGGTTGGAACTGGTTCTGGGGTAATAATTTCTTCTGATGGTTATATAGTTACCAATAACCATGTTATTAGTAAAGCAAATCAGTTACAAGTAACACTAAACAATAACAAAACATATACTGCAGAATTAATAGGAACTGATCCAAATTCAGATATCGCTTTAATAAAAATAGATGCCGATGAAAAGTTACCTTATTTGGCTTTTGGTGATTCTGACCAAACTAAAATTGGTGAATGGGTATTAGCGGTAGGCAATCCATTTAATCTCACCTCTACTGTAACTGCTGGAATTGTTAGTGCAAAAGCTCGAAACCTTGGGAAAAATCAATCTTTCCTTCAGACCGATGCAGCTGTAAATCCAGGAAATTCTGGTGGAGCTCTGGTAAATACGAACGGAGATCTGGTAGGTATTAATACAGCTATTACCTCACAGACTGGTTCTTATGTGGGTTATTCGTTTGCAGTGCCAAGTAATATTGCTAAAAAAGTTATTCAAGATATTCTAGAATATGGCAATGTTCAAAAAGGATTTATGGGTATTAGACCTGCCCCTGTAAATACAAGGGATGCTATAGCGAAAGGAATCAATAATATAGATGGCGTATATATAGAGTTCATTGAAGAAGAATCTGCCGCGCAAGAAGCAGGTATCGTAATTGGAGATATTATTAAAAAGGTGGATGAAATTGAAGTACACAAATATCCTGATTTAACAGGTTATCTTTCAACCAAAAGACCCGGCGATACTCTACAGTTTGTAATTGACAGAAAAGAAGAGTTAATGGTTTTACCAATAATATTAAAGGAACGCCAAACATTGATAGTACCAGAAATGGGCTTAGAAGTCAAAAACCTAACTGAGCATGATAAAAAGGTTTACAAGACAAAAACTGGAGTAAAAATCATAGGGGTTCCTGAAAGGTATAGAGGTTATGGATTATCTGAAAAAGTGATTGTTAAAATAGATGATACTGAAATTGGAAATATCGATGATGCATATAATGCTTTCGGAGGCATTTCCAAGTACGGTAAGACCGTCATTACAATGTTAGGTTCAAACGGTGAAAAGGATCGACTTATCTTTCAGTAAAAATTCAATAAAAAATACAGCCTTCGTAATTACAGAGGCTTTTTTTTGAAAAATACTTAAATAAGGCACTTAAATTTTCTAGTTTTGTGCGAATTCTAAAATTTAATCAATTCCTATGGCTCCACAAACTACATTTGAAAAAGAGCTGGCCTTTCAAGCAGACCGACGAAAAGCAACAACTGAATTTATCAAAATTGTAAGTGATCTTTGGTATGATAAATCTATTGAAATTGTTCTTTTTAAAAATCAAGTTATTGATAAAAATGTAAGTGATATTATTCATTTACATGAGTATGCAGGCGAATTTGTTCAAAAGCCGATTTCAATTTTTGATTCAGTGGAAATACTACGCTCAATAGCTGATATTCAACTACCCCCATCTAAACTTGATATTGGTAAATTAACTTATGAATATCATTCAGACAATAATATATTAAGTAATGTAAAAGCATTCGTAATAGATAGGCTTAAAACCGCACAGGATTTTAAAAGTATTGAACCTAAAGATGTTGTGCTTTACGGTTTTGGAAGAATAGGCCGATTGGTTGCACGAGAATTAATGTCTAAAACCGGAAAAGGCAATCAATTACGACTTAGAGCAATTGTTGTTCGAGGTAAAGCTACTAGTGAAAATCTTGAAAAAAGAGCAAGTCTTTTAAGGACCGATTCCGTTCATGGTATTTTCAACGGTACGGTAAAAGTAGACCATGAAAATCAAAAGCTAATTATAAATGGCACCACGGTACATGTGATTTACGCAGGTATGCCCGAAGAAATTGACTATACTTCATATGGAATCAAGAATGCTTTAATTATTGATAATACCGGTGCTTTTCGAAATAAAGAACAACTAGAACGACATCTTAAAGCTAATGGGGCTGCCAAAGTTTTATTGACAGCACCCGGAAAAGAAATTGCAAATATTGTGCATGGGGTAAACCATTTAGAATATGACCCAGATGATACTAAATTATTTTCTGCAGCATCTTGTACGACAAATGCTATAACTCCCGTTTTGAAAGCAATTGAAGAGACTTTTGGTATTGAAAAAGGTCATTTAGAGACTATTCATGCATACACCAACGACCAAAATTTGGTTGATAATATGCACGGTAAGTACAGAAGGGGACGCGCAGCCGCCTTAAACATGGTAATAACCGAAACAGGCGCAGGCGAAGCGGTTGCTAAGGCATTACCTTCCTTAAAAGGTAAACTGACCTCGAACGCAATACGAGTGCCCGTACCGAATGGTTCATTAGCAATTCTGAATCTTGAAATAAATCAAAAAACATCATTAGATGGCGTAAATACCATGATCAAAAAATATGCGCTAGAAGGTGATTTGGTAGAACAGATAAAATATTCGCTTGACAAAGAACTAGTCTCTTCAGATATAATAGGCACCTCGGCCCCATCAATTTATGACAGTATGGCAACAATAGTATCAAGTACTGGTAAAAATATTATACTTTATATATGGTATGACAATGAATACGGCTACTCGCACCAGGTCATTCGATTAGCAAAATATATAGCCAAAGTCCGTCGTTATACGTATTACTAATTAAGTTGATAAAACATCTAATTACAGATAGTTTACGTAGTTAAATAAACGTGTATAACGTTTATTCATTTTTTTTTATAATTTGACTTTAATAAAGTACTTTCGTCATCTCTAAATCATTTATTTTTTAACCTAAGAATCTATTACATGAAATTCTATAGAATACTATTACTAGTGGCGTTTCTTTTTGTTGCTAACCAACAATTTGCACAGGACGTTGAGGAAGAAGACGATAAGTTATCATTAGATGAAGGCCCTATTAGCAATCAATTTGATTATGTTGCAAAGCGTTCGGGTAATTATAGAGCTGACGGTATTAGGTACGAAGTTGTAAAAGAAACTAACCTTTTCAAGATACGTAAGAATGTATTAGATTCTATCGCTGCAATGAATAAAAAGACTAGTGAATTAAAGTCTACCATCGCAGAACACGAGACCACTATAACTTCATTGAATAAAAAGCTAGAAGAGACAACCACAAATCTTAGTTCTGTTACTGAAGAGAAAGACAGTATGTCATTTATTGGTATTCCTGTCTCTAAAGGCACTTATAATTTTATTCTTTGGACAATTATTGGAGGCTTATTTCTTTTATTAGGATTGTTTATCTATAGGTTTAGAAATAGTAATATACTTACGCAAGAAGCTAAACAGAATCTTTCTGAATTAGAGGTTGAATATGAAGATCATAGAAGAAGAGCCCTAGAGCGTGAGCAGAAAATTAGTAGGCAGCTGCAAGATGAATTCAACAAACAAAAAAAAACTAAATAATTTAAAGCTCCTTTTCGGAGCTTTTTTTTGATATGAATAGTTTAAAAAGAATTACAAAATCACAGGTAGAAGATATTGCACCTCTTTTTGATAGTTACCGAATTTTCTACAAAATGGAATCGGACATAGAAGCTGCAAAGCAATTTCTCAATGATAGAATTTCTAATAATGAATCTGTCATATTCGCTGCCTATGACGATGTAAAGGCTATAGGTTTTGTACAGCTTTACTATACATATTCATCGGTAAGTTTAGAAAAATCTTTAATCTTAAACGATCTGTTCGTAGATTCAAACTATCGTCAACAGTCAGTTGGGCGCCAATTGCTAATAAAAGCTCAAGAGTTTTGCATCGAGCAAGGTTATAAAGGTCTTGCATTGGAAACAGCCATAGACAACCCTGCACAAAAACTATATGAGAAATTAGGTTGGGAGAAAGATTACCACTGTTTTCATTACTTTTGGCAGGTTAAATGATGATGCAAAATTAAAAGATGCGAATAGATATTATTACCGTATTACCCGAATTACTTACCAGTCCGTTTGAAGCTTCTATTTTAAAGAGAGCAATTGATAAAGGATTGGTTGAAGTGCATTTCCATAATCTTAGAGATTATACCGATACCAAGTATAGAAATGTTGATGACTACCAATTTGGTGGTGGTGCCGGTATGGTTTTAATGATTGAGCCTATAGATAAATGCATTACAGCGCTAAAGTCTCAACGTGACTATAACGAAATCATATACATGACACCAGATGGTGAAACCCTAAATCAGAAAATAGCTAATCAACTTTCAATGGTTGAAAATATGATTATTCTTTGTGGTCATTACAAAGGTGTTGATCAGCGTATTAGAGATGCTTACATTACTCGAGAAATATCAATAGGTGATTATGTGCTTTCTGGAGGTGAGCTCGGTGCAGCTGTTCTTTGCGATTCCATCATACGATTAATTCCTGGTGTCTTAAATGACGAAACTTCTGCCTTGACAGATACTTTTCAAGACGGATTATTAGCCCCGCCAGTATACACAAGACCTGCTGAATATAAAGGCATGAAAGTGCCAGATATTTTGTTAAGCGGTAATTTTGCTAAAATTGAAGAATGGCGCGAAAACAAAGCATTTGAGCGCACGGAGAAGCTTAGACCTGATTTATTATAATAAACTCATGTATTTGGAGTGAAAAATCGACTAAAATACTTGTAGGTTTTAATTTAAGTATTAATTTCGCAACTTGTTAGAATAACCTCTGACGATAATCGTGAATGTTACTCTAATTTAATTCCAATTAACTATTCAATGGAATCATTAATAAAATTTGTACAAGACGAATTCGTAACTAAAAAAGAATTCCCAAAGTTTTCAGCTGGTGACACAATTACTGTGTTCTACGAAATTAAAGAAGGCGAGAAAACAAGAACTCAGTTTTTCAAAGGTGTTGTTATACAACGCAGAGGTACCGGTTCAACTGAAACTTTTACTATTCGTAAAATGTCTGGAACAGTTGGTGTAGAACGTATCTTCCCAATTAACTTACCTGCACTTCAAAAAATTGAAGTGAACAAGAGAGGTAAAGTACGTAGATCTAGAATTTACTACTTCCGTGAATTAACTGGCAAGAAAGCTAGAATTAAGGAAATAAGAGGATAAATTTACCTCAATAAATATACAGAGCACCGTTTCAATTTGAGACGGTGCTTTTTTTATGAACAAAAGTGAATAACCTATGTTCATAACATGTTGATTAATAAATATTTATAAAAATATTCGCTCAATTGATTTTTTTTTGTAAATTTAAGTGTGATTGATACTATGGAAACCACAAGAAATCCATTTTAGAGTCACTATGAAGCCTACGTTCTTTATATTGTTGTTAAACCTATTAGGGGTGAATTTTTAAGATGAGGGCTGTCGCTTTTATTTTAATGATTTTTAAACATATTAAATGCTAATTATTAGTTTTTAAATGTTTCAATGAAAACAACAAAAAAGAAATGTTGATTCGGTTTTGGACACCATGTCTAACATCAACAACATTTCATACGTTGAATAAGTGAAGCGGGTGCAATCAAGGGTTGCCGTTTTAATGAAAAATTAAAACAAACTGTCCGTAAACTTTTTCTAAAAAGCCATATCATTGTATGCGTACATTGATATGGCTTTTGTTATTTAACAAATCTTCGCGCCAGCCTGAAATATTAGGGCTATTCCTCTCTTTTTAGCCTATAGAAAATTGTATCTTTGTCCCGCTTTAATTAAAACAAACCGCAAATGTCCAAAATTTTTTATACCAAAACAGACGAAGCCCCAGCATTGGCTACAGAGTCTTTTTTACCAATAGTAAAAGCTTTCACAAAATCATCTGGAATTAAGATAGAGACAAAAGACATATCTCTTGCTAGTAGAATCGCTGCTGTCTTTCCTGAATTTTTGACTAAAGAACAACAGGTGTCCAATGATTTAGAAGAATTGGGCCATATGGCTAAACAGCCGGAAGCAAATATCATTAAATTACCTAATATTAGTGCCTCAATTCCTCAGTTGAAAGAGGCTATACAGGAGTTACAGTCTAAAGGATATAAATTACCTAGTTATCCTGATGAACCTAAAAACGAGGAAGAAAAAGAAATAAAGGCTAAGTACGATAAAATAAAAGGTAGTGCCGTTAACCCGGTATTACGTGAAGGCAACTCTGACCGTAGAGCTCCCAGAGCAGTAAAAAATTACGCAAAACAGAATCCACATAGTATGGGTGCATGGAGTTCAGATTCTAAAACCCATGTTGCCACTATGGCGGAAGGTGATTTTCAAGCAAATGAAAGATCCATAACCCTTAGTAACGCTACATCGATACAAATTAAATTGGTATCTGATTCTTCTGAAACTATTCTAAAAGATAAATTAGACCTATTAGCTGGTGAAATTATAGATGCTACTGTTTTAAGTAAAAAAGCATTACTTGAATTCTTAAAAAAGGAAATTAAAGATGCCAAAGAAAAAGGAGTTCTCTTCTCGGTTCATCTAAAAGCAACAATGATGAAAGTTTCCGATCCAATTATTTTTGGGTACGTTGTGGAAACATTCTTACAACCTGTTTTTGAAAAATATGCAGATACCTTTGACACTTTAGGAATTAGCCCTAATGATGGGTTAGCCAGTTTATATCAAAAAATTGAAAAACTTTCTCCTGATGAGAAAAATGCTATCACTAAAGATTTAGATGCTGCTCTGGCTAATGGACCAGATCTGGCCATGGTAAATTCAGATAAAGGCATTACCAACCTACATGTACCAAGCGATATTATTATTGATGCTTCTATGCCAGCAATGATTCGAAATTCAGGTAAAATGTGGAATGCGCAAGGTAAAGCACAAGATACAAAAGCCGTTATACCAGATAGTAGTTATGCTGGTATTTACACTGCCACAATCGACTTCTGCAAGAAACACGGAGCATTTGACCCAACAACAATGGGTACCGTTCCTAACGTTGGTTTAATGGCACAGAAAGCTGAAGAGTATGGCTCTCATGACAAAACTTTTGAAATAAAGCAAAATGGTGTTGTACAGGTAATAGATTTAGAAACTGGCGCTGTCATAATTGAACATAAGGTAAGTAAAGGAGATATATGGCGTATGTGCCAAGTGAAGGATGCTCCTATTCAAGACTGGGTTAAATTAGCCGTTTCAAGAGCTAAGGCAACTAACGACCCAACAATATTCTGGCTAGATGAGAAAAGAGCTCATGATGCAGAACTTATTAAAAAAGTAAATACCTATTTAGCCTTAGAAGACACAAAAGGTTTAGATATTCAAATAATGGCTCCTACCGCCGCTACTGAATTCACTTTAAAAAGAATGAAAGCCGGTAAGGATACTATTTCCGTTTCTGGTAATGTTTTACGCGATTATTTAACTGACCTTTTTCCTATTTTAGAAGTTGGTACAAGTGCAAAAATGCTTTCTATCGTTCCTTTAATGAATGGTGGTGGTCTATTTGAAACAGGTGCTGGTGGTTCGGCTCCAAAACATGTTGAACAATTTTTAGAAGAAGGCCATTTAAGATGGGATTCTTTGGGTGAATTTTTAGCACTGGGAGTGTCATTAGAATTCTACGGAGAGAAAAATAAAAATGCTATGGCCAAAGTTCTTGGTGACACTTTAGATAGTGCTACCGAGAAATTTCTATTAAATGACAAATCACCTTCTAGAAAAGTTAAAGAAATTGACACTAGAGGAAGTCATTTTTTCCTAGCAAAATATTGGGCCGAAGCTTTATCTCAACAAGATGATAATGCCGAACTAAAAGAATTGTTTTCTAAAGTTAGTACACAAATTAACGCTAAGGAATCTGAAATTCTTAAAGAGTTGATTGATGCTCAAGGGTCAAAACAAAATATAGGCGGTTATTACAAACCAGATGCTATTTTGGTAGAAAAAGCGATGAGACCAAGTACTGCGTTTAATGAGATTTTAAAGTCTATTTAGTCTTAAATATCAAATGCTAAAATACCCTCAATACGTATTGAGGGTATTTTTTTGTAATAAATTTAAGTTTTAGGAGTGTCACAGATTTCTGACTATTTTTACAAAAAAAATTGATGAAAGGATATCTACAAATTATTCTTATCACTTTTCTATGGTTCTCCACCTATTCTTGGAGTCAACAAAAATTCACTTTAAGCGGTACTATTTCTGAAATTAGCAGTAATGAAACCCTTATTGGAGTTACTGTCGCTATACCAGAACTAAAAACAGGCGTAACAACTAATGAGTATGGGTTCTATTCAATTACACTACCAGAGGGCACTTATACAGTTTTAATTAGTTACTTAGGCTTTAGTGATATTCAACAGGAAATAAATCTCACCGAAAATATACGAATAGACTACCTACTTGTAGAGGAAGCCGAACAATTAGAGGAGGTCGTGGTTACTGAAAATGTGGAAAAGATGGATATTCGAAAACCACAAATGAGTGTGAATACCCTTTCTGTTGGCACCATAAAAAAAATACCTGTCATTCTTGGTGAAGCCGATGTTATTAAATCCATTTTACTATTACCAGGAGTTACCAATGCTGGTGAAGGTGCTTCTGGCTTTAATGTACGTGGCGGTTCGGCAGATCAAAACCTTATTCTATTAGATGAAGCCATAATTTTTAATTCATCTCACTTATTTGGCTTCTTTTCAGTATTTAACCCTGATGCCATTAAAGATGTAAAATTATACAAAGGTGGAATCCCTGCAAGATATGGCGGTAGAGTTTCTTCTGTTTTAGATATTTTTCAAAAAGAAGGAAATAGTAAGGATTTTAAAATGAACGGTGGTATTGGTGCTGTTGCCAGTAGACTTTTAGTTGAAGGTCCCATTAAAAAAAACAAAGCAGCATTTTTAATTGGCGGAAGAGCGTCTTATGCTCATTTATTCTTACCATTATTTGATGTGGACAATACTGCGTATTTCTATGATTTAAACACAAAACTTAATTACAGATTAGATGATAAGAACAACATATTTCTTTCTGGTTATTTTGGTAGAGATGTTTTTGGCATTAATGACAGTTTTGTAAACACCTATGGAAATGCAGTAGGTAATTTTAGATGGAACCATTTATTCTCTGATAAATTATTCTCCAACTTATCACTTATTTATTCTGACTACTATTATGGATTAAAGCTTGATTTTGTTGGTTTTAATTGGAATTCAGGTATTCGTAATTTCAATATAAAGTATGACCTTAAACATTATATGAATGATAAGCTGCAAATAAACTATGGTGTTAATAATGTTTATTATCAATTTAATCCCGGTAAAATTGAGCCCAGCAATCCTGAGTCAGGAATTGTTGAGGAACAATTAATTCAAAAATACGCTAATGAATTTGCCGCCTATGTCGACATAGAGCATAGAGTAACAGAAAACCTGAGTCTTGGTTATGGATTACGGTTTAGTCACTTCATGCGTTTAGGTCAAGATGAATTGAATGTTTACGCAAATAACAATCCTGTTGAATTTGACCCATTTTTACTGATTTATCAAGAAGCAGAACCAATTGAAGTTATTAACCCTGGTAGAGGAACTAACTTAGCTACCTTCAGTAATTTTGAACCACGGGTTTCTTTAGCGTACACATTAAATGAATCTAGTTCAATAAAGACAAGTTATACGAGATTGGCGCAGTATCTACATCTTTTGTCTAACACAAGTTCTCCCACTCCGTTAGATGTTTGGACACCTAGTGGACCATTTACAAAACCACAGTTGTTAGACCAATATGCCTTCGGATATTTTAAAAATATTAATGACGGTGATTTCTCGGTTGAAAGTGAGGTTTTCTATAAAGATGTTCAAAATAGGGTTGACTATATAGATGGTGCTAATCTGATAGCGAACAATGCTATAGAACAAGTTATTTTAAATGGTGAAGCTCGCGCATATGGCTTAGAGTTTTTATTGCGTAAAAATGAAGGCAGGCTACAAGGGTGGTTAGCCTATACCCTATCTAAATCAGAGCAACGTACACCCGGTAGAGACCCTGCAACGGATAACGGCCGTAGCAATATTGAATCAGGTATCAACTTTGGAAACTGGTATAATACGCCTTATGATAAAACGCATGATATTTCGATATTTTTGAGCTATGATTTAAATGATAAATGGAGTTTCAGTAGTAATTTCACCTATCAAACAGGCCAACCTACCAATTATCCGATAGGTCAATTTGAATTTCAAGGATTAAGTATTCCTTACTATGGGCTTCGGAACACCCAAAGACTACCCTCTTATAATCGACTAGATTTATCAGCCACACTAATACCTAAAAAGAATACTAAAAGAAAAATTAAGGGTGAATGGGTATTTAGCCTTTATAATGTTTACAATAGACGAAACGCCGCTTCTATCAGTTTTAGAAGAAATGATGATACAGGTTCAAATGAAGCGGTGCGTACCTCCATTTTTGGCATTGTACCCGCGGTAACCTATAACTTTAAATTATAAGCTATGAAACGTTATATATTTTTATTATTGGTTGTTACGTTTTTTGTTTCTTGTGAAGATGTGATTGAAGTTGAACTGCCCGAAAACGATACAAGATTAATTGTTAACGGGGTTATAAGAGTAGATGAAACACAAGAGTATTTACCTATAGAAATCACTGTATTAGAAAGTAGTTCATTTTTTGAAAGCAACACTATTGCCTCTTTAGAAAGTGCTATAATTTATTACGGCACGCCCAACCTAGATGCTCCTGAAATTTTAGAAGGGGGTGGTGTATCAAATTTAGCGGAACTTCCACCAGGTAGTGGTTTATGGGTTCCAGACCCATCATTTGATAGTGACCAAAGAATTAGCGTTAGCAATATTAATGAAGGTGATGTTTTTCAACTAATACTCAATACTGGTGAAGAACGCTATTTCGCCACTACCACCTATGTTAAATCAGCTCCGATAGATTCTTTGGAGCAGGGTACTGAAACTTTATTCTCTGGTGATGAAACAGAAGTTATCGTAACATTTACGGACAATGGAGAACGTGACGATTTTTATATTCTAGATTTTGATTTTAATGAGTACTTAGTAACTGAGGATGAATTCTACCAAGGTCAGACTTTTGTATTCTCTTACTTCTATGATTCAGATTTTGAATTAAATTCTAACGCAATTATCAACATAAGTCTCTTAGGAGCAGATGAATCATTTTATAATTATATGACTCAGATTATCGTACAATCCGGTGGAGATCAAGGTCCATTTCAAACACCTGCAGCTACCGTTCGAGGAAATATAATTAATGTTACTGGCATTGATAATACCCAAGTATTTGACAATGTTGAGCGTACCGATAATTTTGCCTTAGGGTATTTTGCAGTAGTACAAGAATATAAAGAAAGTATAATTATAGATAATGAGAAGAACTGATAAAGACATGCTCGTAACCGGGCTAAAACGATTAGCAATTACTGTAGTTTTAATGTTTACTGCCCCTCTAATACTATGGCAAGCATTTAAAAACCAAGAGCACTTTTTATTTTGGCCCGTATGTATACTCGGAATTGTAATTGCTGCATATGCAGTTTTTATGGGCTTTAAAGGCATTAAAACAATTGTTAATTCTGTATTTGGAGTTAAAACTAAATCGTCTTAATCTTTGTGTGTCTTAGTGGTTTTCTTCCACTTATTATACAACTTATCATAGTCGTAATCTAAAACAGTAGCCTGTCGCTCCAATTTACCTTTTGAAAATGCCCGTTGAAGAATATCCTCGATTAAATAATCCTCTTCGATAATATCTGGGTGAAATTCTTCCTTAATACTTATTTTAAAAAATTTTGCAGTAGTATTATACCAAAAGGCACGCCAACCATTCCGAAGGTCTTTTACCAAATCAAATGCTGTCGTTCCTGTTTGTCTATAAATTAATTTTACCAAAATCTGACCTTCAGTACGGGTAAGTTTCTTTAACTCTTCTGAAAATTCTTCTTCAATATACTTTTGAATTTTTTTGGTATACTTCTTCCTTTTCCTATTATTCTTCATATAGACAAGGCTATCATTAAGCTCTACCAGCCTTTCAGCAGCTAATTTTGCATATGGATATACCTTTTCTGTTTTTCTTCGTAAAATATAGTACCTCAGTTTATCATCATAAGATGAAAACTTTAGTTTTCCAAAAACATATGCTTCTTCTAATGCAATAGAGTTTTGCGCTATTGAATCACCTGAAACAATTATCATTTTTTCAGTTACAGAATCCAATACTTGTTCTTCAATTTGTGCACAAATTGAAGAACTGGTAAAGTATAAAAAAACAAGTAAACAGTTATATTTCATTAACATAGGTTGAGCAAAAGTCTTGCCAAAATTAACGATAATTATAGAAGGTTATTATTAATACAACGCTAATATTGTTAAGTTTGTATCTTAAAATTACATTGATGGC
This sequence comes from uncultured Maribacter sp., assembly GCF_963977385.1. Classification (GTDB taxonomy): domain Bacteria; phylum Bacteroidota; class Bacteroidia; order Flavobacteriales; family Flavobacteriaceae; genus Maribacter. The sequence goes on from NZ_CAXBOU010000002.1 coordinate 330,962, forward strand.
TGATAAAAAAATAATTACTAAAAAGTCACTAGACTTTTTTGAAAAATACTTGAATAATGCTGCTCCGACCGGTTATGAATGGGAAGGACAAAAATTATGGATGGACTACTTAAAACCATATGTAGATACTTTTATTACAGATACTTATGGTACTGCAGTTGGTGTAATAAATCCTGATGCAAAATACAAAGTAGTCATTGAAGGGCATTCTGATGAAATTTCATGGTATGTAAATTACATTACCGACAATGGTTTGATTTATGTTATACGTAATGGTGGTAGTGATCATCAAATAGCACCTTCGAAGTGGGTAAATATTCATACGAAAAAAGGGATTGTAAAAGGAGTATTTGGTTGGCCAGCAATTCACACACGTAAAGGTGAAAAAGAAGAATTAGCGCCTAAATTAGACAATATTAGTATTGATATAGGTGCTAAGGATAAAGCTGAAGTCGAAAAGATGGGAGTTCATGTTGGTTGTGTAATCACCTACCCAGATACTTTTCAAGTTTTAAATGAAGACAAATTCGTGTGTAGAGCTATTGACAACCGTGCAGGAGGATTTATGATTGCAGAAGTAGCACGCCTATTACATGAGAATAAAGTAAAATTACCTTTTGGACTTTACATTACCAATTCAGTCCAAGAAGAAATTGGTCTACGTGGTGCAGAAATGATTACTAATACCATTAAGCCAAATGTTGCTATTATAACAGATGTTTGTCACGACACCACTACTCCAATGATTGAGAAAAAGGTTCAAGGACATACTGAAATTGGTGCCGGACCTGTAATTTCATACGCGCCTGCAGTACAAAATAAACTGAGAGAACGTATTCTTGAAACTGCTGAAGCCAATAAAATTCCTTTTCAACGTATGGCTGCTTCGAGAGCTACTGGTACAGATACTGATGCTTTTGCTTATAGTAATGGTGGAGTAGCTTCGGCATTAATTTCATTGCCTTTACGTTATATGCATACTACTGTAGAAATGGTTCATAAAGACGATGTTGAGAATGTTATTCGATTAATTTACGAGACACTATTGACGATAAAAGAAGGAGAAACCTTTAGCTATTTCGACTAGATTATAACAATCCCTCCAATTTTTTAGGAGGGATTTTTTTTATACTATGGATGAACTTATAGATATTTTAAATGCGGATGGAGAACCACTAGGCACAACTGCTATCAAATCTGAGGCCCATAAAAAGGGACTTTTTCATGCAACGGTTCATATATGGTTTTATACGGAAGATGGAAAAATATTATTACAAAAGCGGGCTTTAACTAAAGAAACGCATCCTAGTTTGTGGGATGTTTCTGTTGCTGGTCACATTGGTGCTGGAGAATCAATTGTAAATTCTGCAATTCGGGAAATACAAGAAGAAATAGGACTACCGGTAAAAGGTACTGAACTTCAAAAAATAGGTGTATTTAAATCCATTCAAAAACATTCTGAACAACTCTTCGATTGTGAGTTTCATCATACATTTTTAGTTAAATTAAAGGTTTGCTTAGAAAACCTAACCAAACAGCAAAGTGAAGTTGACGATCTAAAACTAATATCAATCAATCAATTTGAAAACGAGCTATACAATAAGGAATTGGCCAAGCAATATGTGCCACATTCTAAAAAATATTACACCAAAATTCTAAAGGAAATTAAACAATTACTTTAAGGTCGCTACAAATTTATCTACCTCAGAAAGTGGAAAGGTTATTTGATCACCGCTCTCCATATATTTCACCACAAAACTATTATTCTCTAGTTCTTCAGCTCCCAATAATATGACATAAGGTACCTTTCTGTTATTGGCATATTTAAATTGTTTCTGAATTTTCACATCCGAAGGATACAAATCTGATAAGACACCTCTCTTACGTAGTACAGTTACCAGTTTTAAAGACGCCAGTGCTTCTTTAGGCCCAAAGTTAAGGCAAAGCACATCTAAAGACTTATCGACAGCCTCAGGGAATAGATTTAATTCTTCCAAAACAAGATAGATTCTATCTAATCCGAAGGAAATTCCAACTCCACTTACGTCCTTTAAGCCAAAAATACCGGTAAGATCATCATAGCGACCACCGCCGCCAATAGATCCCATAGCTACTCCTTCAGGTGCAGATACTTCAAAAATTGCTCCTGTATAATAGTTTAGTCCACGTGCTAAGGTAACATCTAAAGCCAATTTCGCAGATTGTAAACCTAATGTTGAAATAGTCTCCATAATAAAACGAAGCTCTTCCAAACCTTTTTGCCCTTCTTCAGAATCTTTTAATAAACTATCTAAACGATTTAACTGATCTACATTACTTCCTTGAGGTTCAAATAAAGGTGCTGCTTTTTCGATAGCATCTTGAGAAATACCCTTGGCTAACATTTCTTTTTTAACACCTTCCTCCCCTATTTTATCTAACTTATCTAAAGCAACTGTAAAGTCAATCAATAGATGTTTAGCGCCGATTACTTCAGCAATACCAGCCAAAATTTTTCTATTATTCATTTTAATGGTAGCACCTTCCAACTTTAAATCAGAAAAAACCGCATCATACAACTGAATCAATTCAACTTCTTGCAATAAAGAATTTGAACCTACTACATCGGCATCACACTGAAAAAATTCTCTAAAACGACCCTTTTGAGGTCTATCAGCTCGCCAAACTGGTTGAATTTGATACCGCTTAAATGGGAAGTCTATTTCATTCTGATGCATAACCACATAACGGGCAAAAGGCACTGTTAAATCATAACGCAGTGCTTTCTCTGTAATTTTTGGAGCAATACTTGTAGAATTTTTAGAACTATAGGTAACATCATCAACTTTACTAATGAAATCTCCTGAATTCAAAATTTTAAAAATCAAACGATCTCCTTCTTCACCATACTTACCTAATAACGTATCTGAATTCTCAAACGAAGGTGTTTCAATAGGTTGAAAACCATAGGTTTGAAAATTTCTCTTGATGGTATCGAAAATGTAGTTACGCTTCGCAATTTCTGATGGTGTAAAATCGCGTGTTCCTTTAGGTATAGATGGTTTCTGTGCCATTAATTTTTTATTATAATGCAAATATAGCCTTCATAAAGTAAGACTACAATTAGGAATTAAGAATATAAAAAGTGAATAGTGCTACGAAGTCTCAATTACCTTTTCGAACCACTTGTATAGATCTCCTTTGGTAATTACAGCACCTTGTTGAAGTAACAAGAATTTGTCTACATTCTTATCATCGGTATAAGCCTTTGAAGCTGTCAAATAATCAACAAAGTCTGACTGCCAATTCTTCTTAAACCATTCAAATCCGATTTTGGTAGTTAAATCTAGATCTGGGTTCATCACTTTTACCGATATAAGCTTCATCTCTTTATCAGTCAAGTAAAACAAATGCATTTGATCTTTAGAAATATTTTCCAAATAGGAGACTTTTGTCAATACACCCTCCCAAACCAAATCACTAAATACATCCAATTCTTCTTCTGCCACTTTAGGCTTATCTCTTTTAATAGCATCCCATTCATCACCTGTAATTGATTGGGTAGCCAAAAAATTAATAAACTCTGGGTGAAGTTCTTCTAATTGTTCTTTTGTTAGCCTCGTGTATTTCATTCTGCAAAAATAAAAAGCCCTAACATATTTGTTAGGGCTTTTACAAGTTAATTTTAAACTTTTAAAAAATATAACGTAATCCGAATTGTGCTTGCCATCTAGACAATAGACTTGCGTCATAGCCAAATGTCTGAGTCAATTCTGGGTTAAATGTATAGGTTGGTATATTTGTACCTGCATCTACGCTTACACCTACTGGTTGTACATTGTTCGGTTGTTGAGTCAATCCCCAATCAGAACTAATCATGTTTCCAATATTCAAGACATCTATACTAAATTGAACTGTATGGGTTTTATTAGCCGAAACCTTAAAATTGTAATCTTGTAAGAACTTTACATCCCAACGGCCTCTCCATGGTGTTAAAGCTCCATAACGTTCTGCATACTCCCCTCTACGACCACTTAAATAATCATCTTGTGCAATATAATTATCAAAGGCAGCACCTTGACCTGCTCCAGAAAATTGCATTTGCCCTATTTCACTAGATGTCGGAACATAAATAAGGTCATTTATACCCGAACCATCTCCATTAATATCTCCACCATAGGTATAGTTGAATCTTCCGCCTTGAGCATATTCAAAAAATGTAGATATTGTAGTGCCCCATTTTTCGTTGCCATAAACCCAATTTTTACTTGCTACACCAATAAACCTATGCTTATCACCATATTTTGAAGGAGCCAAAACATCGGCATTCGCATCATTTATAACAGGGTTGCCAACAAAAGCATCTGAAGTAATTTCAGCTTCAATAGAGTTGACATCTTTTGCATCTAAATAACTATACGCCAACATAGCATACAAACCATTGTTGAAGGTCTTCTGACCTTTGAAAGAAGCATTCCAAATTCTTCCCTTATTAGAATTAGTGAACACATAAGGTCCGGCACCTAAACCAAAACTGTTAAGTAAATCACCTGAAGTATATGTCGCTCTATTATCTACCCCTGCCAAATTACCAGATGGCGAAGTTAAAGCCCAATTTTGAACATGTGGTCCGTTAATATCTTTGGTGTATGATAAATCTGCAGTAAGAATCATACCATTTTCTAATCGCTTATCTGCTCCAAGATTAGTTCTCCAAACTTGTGGAAATTTATAATCTGGATCAACAGCTTGCAAGAAAAATACATCTGGAGCTGCAATTTGATTTCCTAGCCATACAAAAGGAAAACGACCTGTAAATAAACCTGAACCACCTCTTATTTGTAAAGACCTATCTCCATTTACATCATAGTTAAAACCAACTCGTGGTGAAATCAACCAATCATTTGAAGGCATTTGTGTATTGTCAATGAATACCGTTTCTCCTGTATTAGGATTTTGGTATGGCTGATCAGCTATTACAAAACCTCTATCAATTACGTCTTGTGCTTTTTCTGCGGAATCAAAGAATAACGGCTTATCAAAACGAACACCGTATGTTAACTTTAATTTCTCATTAACGTTCCATTCATCTTGAACATAAAAAGCGAATTGACCTACATTCGTTTCTGCTAAAGCCCAACCTTCGCCATCAGGTACGCTATTGTTAGCATTAAAAGTAGCACGTGGTGAAGCAAAATCATACGTGGTAGCATCAAAACTTGCAATATCTACACCTCCAAATAAATCAAAACCGTAACTAGTTAAGTTAAATGAGTTATCAAACATGAATTTCTCTAGAGAAAAACCTACTGTATAAGTATGGTCTCCTTTGTAAAAATTGAGGTTGTTGGTAATTTGAATAACTTTTTGATCAAGTCTGTTATTCGCCGAGAATGGTTCGTGACCCGCAATTATATAATTTGATCCATCTTTAGAAATATTAATAGATGGAGCCGGTGTTGAAAACGGATTCCTATAATCGTTAAAATGCGTATAACCAACTTGTAATTTATTCGAAGCCGTTTCAGATAACGTTGAATTTAATTCTACTTGCACAGATTTAAGTTCATTATTTATTTCATATCCTGAATTTTGAAATTGCAACGTATTTGCATTTGGACCTCTAAATTGAATTGCCGTTGGGTGTGCTGGCTTCTCTTTAGATGCATTTAAAAAGTTATAAATAACTGCCAAACGATTGTTGTCATTAATATTCCAATCTAATTTGAAAAGTCCCTTCGTAGATTCAGAATCATGTGTAAAACCTTCATACGCTCCTGGATCGTAACCCACAGCCAATAATTGATTTCTTACTGAAATTAGATCACTTTCTAATACTCTAGACTCATTAATTGCTCCCGAACCCGTATTTGGTGCCCAACCGTTTGTTCCTAAATCTGTTCTTTCATCTTTTTCAAAATTTGCAAAAAAGAATAATTTGTTTTTTATTATTGGACCTCCAATGCTTACTCCGTATTGATTCTGTTCTAATTTAGGCTTTACTATTTCATCGCCTTTAATTTTTCCACCCGTCATATCCTCATTTCGGAAAAAACCATAGACCGTACCATGAAAGTCATTACTACCACTTTTAGTTACAGCATTTACAGAAGCACCTGTAAAGCCCGATTGGGTAACATCATAGGGTGCTGTTGAAATTTGAATTTGTTCAATCGCATCTAATGAAACTGGCTGAGCATCTGTCTGACCTCCTGGGGTTGCAGCATCTAGTCCGAATGGGTTGTTGAAAATCGCTCCATCCAAAGAAAAGTTGTTGAATTGGTCATTTCTACCACCAAAAGAATTACCACTTGCTGTAGGCTCTAATCTCGTAAAATCTTGTGCAGAACGCGATATTGTAGGTAATTTGGTCAATTCTCTTCTTCCAACACTTGTTTCAGCACCTGTACGGCCACTACTAAATGTACCTGACCTATCTGATACTACGACAACTTCATCCAAAGCTTGACTTTCTCCTACAAGATTGGCATCGATATTGAAAGTTTGACCTAATGATAAATAAACATCATTTAAAACGTAAGCTTTGAAACCTACATAAGAGATTTCGACTTCATAAGGTCCACCAACACGTAAATTCAAAAGGTTAAACCTTCCGTCTTCATTAGTTATTGAACCATATTTTGTACCCGTTGGGGTATGTACGGCAACAATATTTGCCCCAAAAAGTGGTTGATTTTGATCATCTTCTACATACCCTCTGATATTTGAGGTAGTGACCTGACCATAAACTGTACCTACAAAAAATAGACACAACAATTGAAAAAACAGTTTGTTTTTCATGAGAATTGGTTTTGAGTGAGTTATGAGTTATAACTCAAAAATACCAATAAAAAAAGAGCTATGCAGGCATAGCTCTTTTAAAACTTATTTAATAAGAAATAATTTATTTCTTATCTGCAATAACTTCAAATCCGAAATCAACTATAACCTCACGGTGTAATCTGATTTGAGCATTGTATGGGCCAGTTCTTTTTACTGCACCACCTAAAATGCTAATGAATTTTTTGTCGATTGCATGGCCATCTTTAGCTAATGCCTCGGCCAAATCACCATTAGTAACTGAACCGAATAACTTATCGGCAGCTCCTGTTTTAGCAGTGATTTTTAATTCTAAAGCTTTTAATGCCTCTTCGGTTTTCTTAGCGGCATCAACTACTTTTTTCTCTTTATGTGCTCTTTGCTTTAGGTTTTCAGCTAAAACTTTTTTAGCAGATGTAGTAGCCATAGCAGCTAAGCCTTGAGGAATAAGGAAGTTTCTTCCGTATCCGTTCTTAACATTAACTACATCGTCTTTAAAACCTAAATTCTGTACGTCTTCTTTTAATATAAGCTCCATGATTCTTTTCTTATTATTTTAATAAATCAGCAACATATGGCATTAATGCCAAATGACGAGCTCTTTTTACCGCTTGGGCTACTTTTCTCTGATACTTCAAAGAAGTTCCTGTAAGTCTTCTCGGTAATAATTTACCTTGCTCGTTTACCAACTTCAATAAAAAATCTGCATCCTTATAATCAACGTATTTAATACCTGATTTTTTAAAACGACAATACTTCTTTTTAGTGTTGGTCTCAATGTTCAATGGAGTTAGATACCTGATCTCCCCATCTTTCTTTCCTTTTGCCTGTTGTTGTAATGTTGCCATAATACTTAAGCTTTAGCGGTTTTTTTGTTTCTTGTTCTTCTTCTTTCTGCCCATGAAATAGCGTGTTTGTCCAACTTAACGGTCAAAAATCGCATAACACGTTCATCTCTTCTAAACTCCTGTTCGTAAGGTGTAACTACCTCACCAGTGTTAGTAAATTCGAACAAGTGGTAAAAACCACTTTTCTTGTTTTGGATAGGGTAGGCTAATTTCTTTAGCCCCCAATTCTCTTTAGCTACCATTTTGGCGCCATTGTTAATTAAGAAATCCTCGAATTTCTTAACTGTTTCCTCTATCTGTACATCTGATAGAACGGGATTCAAAATGAAAACAGTTTCGTAATGGTTCATATTATATTTGTTTTAAGGAGTGCAAAAATAGATATTATTTTAAAATAATTATAAGAAATACGAATATTCTTCGTTATTGAATGGTAACAACATTAAAAAACAAACCAAATCTTAATCATATCATCATTACCAAATACACGATCACCGCTGCATTGTTCACATCTTTTGTTGCAGTTCAGCAGGTTTTTTCGGTTCTTTGTCGATGATTTAACCCCACAAATCAGCCCTTATGAAGTTAAGAAGTATCATCGTTGACGATTCATCCATGCAAAGGATGGCCGTTGCAAAGTTGGTAAACAATCATCCTAATTTAACTATGGTAGCAGAATACAGTAACGCTATCGAAGCTAAAAATGGAATCAAGAACCATGAGATAGATCTTATATTTCTTGATGTTGAAATGCCAATCATCACAGGATTCGACCTACTCGAGTCACTAGAAAACAGTCCTCAGGTAGTTTTAATTACCGGTAAACCAGATTATGCACTTAAAGCATTTGACTATGATGTAACGGATTATCTACATAAGCCGATTACCATGGCACGTTTTGATGCCTCTGTTAAAAGAGCTGTTGCAAATTACGAACAATTACACCGAGTCAATGAAGATGAGGAGCATATTTTTGTAAAGAGCAACCTTAAGAAAAGAAAAGTTATTTTAAATGATATTAAGTGGATAGAAGCACTTGGTGACTACATAAAACTAGTAACTGATGAAGCTAATATCGTAATCTTATCAACAATGAAATCTTTTGAAAAGCAATTGCCAGAAGATAAATTCCTAAGAATACACAAATCTTACATCATTAACCTTGAGAAGGTTGAGAAATTCAACAGTAAAAATGTTGAAGTTAGTGGTCGATCAATACCATTAAGTAGAAACAAAAAGACAGAACTTGCGGAAGCGCTTAGTAACGTATAATATATGATATAATTTTACTTTCAAAAAAGACCGCTAATTAGCGGTCTTTTTTTATTATATATGGTCTACGTTATAAATTACCCTAACACTTCTATACATTGAAACTGCTTTAAACGATTTTTCTATGCGTCGAATGTTAGCTTTTGTTTGAGCCAAAGATTGGTCTTTTTGAATTTTTACTACGATATGTTTTAAATACTGATTTCGAATTCGTGCTACCGGAGGATACTCTGGCCCCAGAACAGTGCCACCAAAATTAGTACGTAATGCTCCTGCAAACCAATCTGCAGCTTCATTTAGCACATTATAATTTTTATGTTTGAAAGTAACCTTAATAATTCTGTTTACTGGTGGATACTTAAATTGCTCTCGCTCATATAACTGTTCAGCATACATACCTTCATAATCACTTGTCGTAACCTGCTTTAAAATCTGATGATATGGATTATAGGTTTGAATAATTACTTTTCCTCTCTTTTTAGTACGCCCTGCCCTACCCGATACTTGTGTCAACAGTTGATACGTTCTTTCGTGGGCGCGATAATCGGGAAAATTCAAAAGCGAATCTGCATTCATGACACCTACCAAATTAACATTTCTGAAATCGAGACCTTTCGTGAGCATTTGTGTTCCTACCAATATATCGAGTTCTTGCTGTTCAAACGCGGTAATTATCTTTTCGTAACCATGTTTACCTCGTGTAGTATCCAAATCCATTCGACCAACCTTTGCTTCTGGAAATAATTCTATAACTTCTTTTTCAATTTGCTCGGTACCGAATCCTTTTGTATCTAAATCGGGACTACCGCAAGCAAAGCAAATTTCGGGCACTGCAGTATGATGACCACAATAATGACAACGTAATTGGTTTCTATATTGATGATACGTTAGACTCACATCACAATTGGGACATTGCGGCGTATGACCACAAGTTAGACACTCTAATAATGGCGCAAACCCTCTTCTATTCTGAAACAATATAATTTGGTCACCTTCACTTAGTGTTTCTTGCATTTCCAATAAAAGCCTCTCAGAAAAATGACCTTTCATTCTTTTTTTGCGAGCAGCTTCCTTAATATCTACCAATTCTATTTCAGGCATTAAAACATTTCCGAAACGCCTAGTAATTTCAGCATAACCGTATTTACCCGTATTAGCATTATGATAACTTTCAACACTTGGAGTAGCTGAACCTAACAATACATTGGCACCATGCAAATTACCTAACACTATAGCAGCATCTCTTGCATGATACCTAGGAGCTGGGTCAAATTGCTTGAATGAGCTTTCATGCTCTTCATCTACAATGACCAAACCAAGTTTACTAAACGGTAAGTACATAGCCGACCGGGCACCAATGACCAGTTGCGCTTTTGGTTTAGCCTGTAAAACATTTTGCCATACTTCTACACGTTCTTGAACATTATATTTAGAATGATAAATGGCTATTTTTTCACCAAAGTACTCTTGTAACCGACTTATCAATTGTGTAGTCAAAGCTATTTCAGGAAGCAAATAAAGAGCCTGCATACCCTTTTCTATTATCTCCTCTATCAATTTTACATATACTTCGGTTTTACCTGATGATGTCACACCTTTTAAAAGGGTAACCTTATTTTGCTTAAAAGCAGCTTTAATATCGGTTAAAGCAGATACCTGGTATTCATTTAAATCTTTGGTTTCAGAATTATCAGAACCTCCATCATAATTAACTCTGTCAGTTTTAATAAAATACTCTTCTAAAATTCCTTTATCAACCAACGACTTAATAACGGCCTTAGATGTATTGCTCGATTTCTCTAATTCTGAAACTTTGAGAGGTTTTTGGCTTCTAACTTGTAATTGAAAAAGTGTAAGCACAACTTGACTTTGTTTAGGAGCTCTAGTCAATGAATTTAGAAGTTCTTCTAATTTTTCGTCCGTGCCATATTCTGCCCCTAACTTAACATACCGAACTAATTTAGGTCTATACTGCTCGTAAACCTCTTCTTTTAAAACAATGATTTTCTTCTCTATTAACCTTTGAAGAATAGGTAGCACATTTTTACGCTCAACAATAGCAGAGACCTCTTGAACTTTTAATATAGATTGATGTTGTAATGCTTCATACACTAAAAACTCATCATCTAAAAGTTCGTTTTCAACAACTTCGTATTCTGTATTCCGCAAAACCAATGTTTCACTTTCCAATAGAAAAGCCCCGGGCAGTGCACTGCGAACCACCTCCCCCAAGGTGCACATATAATAAGAAGCTATCCACTCCCAATGTTTAAGTTGTATTGGATTTACAATTGGATATTCATCTAGTAATTCATGAATTTCCTTCGCTTCATAAGCTTCAGGAGGTTTTTGATGAACACTATGAACTATTCCTGTATATATTTTTGATTTGCCAAAAGGTACCGCCACACGCATGCCTGGCTGAAGTAATGTTGCTTCCTCTTCAGTAATACTGTAGGTGAAACTTCGTTCTAGAGGAATTGGTAATATTACATTAATGAAATTTGCCATAACTATCCTTCCACTCGCAACCAAGTCTGGGTTCTGTAGATAAATGCCAAATATCCTCTTACTTTTAATTCGTTGTGATTATCTGGATTTAACCATATTTTAAATCTAAAAGTCATCGCTTGTTCGGGATCGAACAATCTTTTCCCTTTCCACTCTCCATCATGATGTTTCTCGCCCGCCGTAATAATCTCCATACCTTCCACCGGTTTATCCTTCAATTCTCCATCACATTTAACACAGGTGACACCTTCCTTTCCCTCTTCTAAAATTTTAACCACCTTACCAAACATCAATCCATCTTTTTTATAAATCTCAATAACACCTTTAGGTAAACCGGTACGGTCATCAATCGTTTTCCATTTTCCAAAAACAGATTGTGCCGAAACACTCAACGATATGAATAGAAAAAATAGAATACTTATTTGAACTGTTTGATTTATCATTCTTTTTTAGTGATTTTTCTTAATGTATTTAGGGATGCATTCAACTCGAACCCAAGTAGCAATATATTAGAATTTAACCAGATGTAAACCATTAATATCAATAATCCTCCCAAAGCACCATATAATTCATTGTATCTGGCAAATTTTTCAACGTAAATTCCGAAAAGGTATGAAGTGATTACAAACAAAATAGTAGTCATTAATGCCCCAATAGAAAAGAAACTGGCTTGCTTACCCTCTCTTGTGCCAGAATAATATAAAATAGCGGTTGTAAAGTAAGACAGAATAATAAAAAAAAGAACTTTGGCAATCTGAACCCCTATCACTTCGTCTTCACCCAAAATATAACCACCTTGTCTCGCTGCGAATTCAGATAGATATCCTAATACATAAAACTCAAAATATATATAAGCTACAAAGCCAAGTATAATTAATATAGCCAATATCAGACCCACCATCAATGCATAAACATACTGTCTAAAAAAATGACGTGTTAGCTCAATATGATAAGAAGTTTCAAATCCACCGAATATAGAATTGACCCCGTTTGCAATTAAAAATATAGAAAGTAAGAATGCAGAGGATAATAAACCACCTCTTTTCTGGTCTTTTATTTGTTGAAAAACTTCTCCGAAATAGTCACCTGTAGCACTCGGCAAAAAAGATTCTAAGAACAATTGAAATTGCACGTCAAAATCACCATGTTCAATACTAATATAGGATACTAAAAATGGCACTAAAGTTACCATAAAAATTAATAATGGAAACAAGGCCATAAATAGACTAAATGCAATAGCACTGGCACGTGTAGAAAGTGTACCTTTTAAAATACCCAGCACATACATTTCTAACAGGTCATACACAGAAAGGCCTTCAAAACCAGGTAATCGAAGCTTTTTCAATAACCTGACAAACCAATTTATTATTGGAATCTTATCTAATTTTTCCTCGACCTCTAAAGACATTTAAACCGCTTTTAAACTCAAATCCATATTGTAAACAGAATGTGTTAATGCACCAGACGAAATATAGTCCACCCCACAATTTGCATATTCCCTAATTGTCTTTTCATTGATACCGCCAGATGATTCTGTAAGACATTTATCACCTATTAGCTTAACAGCTTCCTTCGTGTCCTTATAATCGAAATTATCAATTAAAATACGGTATACTCCTTCAGATTCTAAAATTTCTTTTATTTCTTCTAAATTTCTTGCCTCAACAATAATCTTAAGATCTCTACCAGTTTCTTTTAAGTAATTTCTAGTCTTGTCAATTGCTTTTGTTATACCGCCGGCAAAGTCAATGTGATTGTCTTTTAGCATTATCATATCATAAAGAGCAAACCTGTGGTTTTCTCCTCCACCAATTTTTACGGCCCATTTTTCTAAAGCACGAATACCTGGTGTAGTTTTTCGCGTATCTAAAATTTTTGTTCCGGTACCTTCCAGTAAATTAACGAACATATTCGTTTTCGTAGCAATTGCACTCATGCGCTGCATTGCATTAAGCACCAAACGTTCAGCTTTCAATATACTTTGAGAACTCCCCTCTACATAAAAAACGATATCTCCGTGACTGACAGGTGACCCATCTTTTATAAGAACGTCTATTTTTAAGGTGGGATCAACAAAATAAAATACCAACTCGGCAAAATCAACCCCAGCAATTATACCCTCATCTTTTACCAATAGTTTTGCTTTACCAACAGCTGTATCTGGTATACAAGCCAAGGAGCTATGATCACCATCACCAACATCTTCACGAATGGCATTTGCAATTATTAATGTAATTTCTTCCTTAAATTGTTTTTCTGAAATCATATATATTAAAATCTATTGTATTGCTAAATTACAACTCCATTTGCGAAATTGATTTACTTTTGAAATATGACTATAAAACTTTTAGCCATTGGCAAAACCGATAGTTCTCAACTGCTAGAACTTATTGACGTTTATCAAAAAAGATTACAACATTATATCAATTTTGAAATTGAGCTTATTCCTGATTTAAAGAAAACCAAGAATCTATCTGAAGAACAGCAAAAGGAAAAGGAAGGCGAACTTATTCTTAAGAAACTAACTGCTTCAGATGTTTTAATTCTTTTTGATGAAAAAGGGAAACAATATACTTCTGTTGAATTTTCGCATTATCTTCAGAAGAAAATGAATTCAGGAATAAAACAATTGGTCTTCTTAATTGGCGGACCTTATGGTTTTAGTAATGATGTATATGCTAAAGCATCAGGGAAAATCAGTCTTTCAAAAATGACTTTTTCACATCAAATGGTGCGCTTATTCATTACTGAACAAATTTATAGAGCTTATACCATTTTGAAAAACGAACCTTATCATCATAATTAGAAATAGACAAAAAACAGGCTATAATTGATACTACTGTTCTTTTTCTAAAGATTTTACCATGTTATTTGACACATCCTCTAAATCTTTAAGCTCTTCCATTAAAAAAATTATTAGCTCTTCTTTATGTTCCATATTTTTCTCTATACCTAAAACATGATGAAAGTTTTTAATATTTTTCATGTGAGATCTGAAAGCATGGGTTTGATGCCATGATATCTCCTTTAGCTTTTTATTCTGACTAGATATTTTTTTTATGGAAGGGTTAATAAAGAAGAATATCTCTAAAACAAGAATAACCAATGAAAAAACAGCAAGTTCTAACTCAATAATCATTAATGCTTTTATTTTCTTTTCCGATGATTTTTGAAACTGAGAAACAACTATATCCATAATCGATAAGAATTGATCTACCTCGGCCGACAAGTCTGCTATCGAAACTTCTTCTAACTTATTAAAGTTATCTAAATTATCTAAAATATAATTTAAATGTGGCTGCAGTTTATCAAAGTTGATTTGGACATTTTCATCTTCCAAGGGTTCTAAACCTATAGCATCATTCCCTTTCTGTAAAGATTCATTTGTACTAGACAATTTAGTTAATGCCAAACGCATTTTACCATAGTCGCAAGTAGAATACCTACACTGATATAAATTTTTAACGATCATTTGAGACAACATACGTTGTCTACCGGCAACATTAATTCTTAATGCATCGCGTCTTTGTTCTGCTAAGGAAAATTGAATTATAGATTGTATTGCTATAGTCAATACAATCACCGTAAAAACTAACAGGTAATAGTTATTAAAACTCTTCTTCTTTTTTAATTTTTCAAAAAACTTTCTTAACATTTTTAAAGATATTTCCTACAAAAATTAAAAGTACAATAATACAATACCGTATTTAAACAAATGTTGTGATTACGACTTAAACAATGGTGAATAGGCTAATTGCACCAGTCTAATAACTATGTAATTAACCTACTAATTTTTATAAAACTCTAATAAATCTTTAAATACAGTCTAGCTTCTAGTACAAAACTCTGAACTTAATGGTATTCTCTACCTTCTTAAGCGCTTTTAGAACATCTTTATTGTACTCTTTGTCTAAATCGGTTATTACATAACCAACTTCATTATCGGTAGAAAGATATTGACTGGAAATATTTAACTCGTACTCTGCCAATACCTTATTGATTTTAGCCATTATACCAGGAACATTCTTATGAATATGTAGAAAACGGTGTGATTTGTTTTGCTTAGGCAAACGAATGTTTGGGAAATTAACTGCATCAACTGTATTACCCGAATTGATATAATCCATTATTTTATTTGGAACAAAATCGGCAATATCACGTTGTGCTTCTTCTGTACTACCACCAACATGCGGAGTTAATATCACATTAGGAAATCCTTGTAATTTTGTTTGAAAACCTCCATTACTTGCGGGCTCATCAGGATATACATCAACAGCTGCACCACCAATATGTCCGTTTTTCAAACCTTCTGCAAGTGCATCGATATCTACTACAAAACCTCTTGAAAGATTTATTAGCATTGCGCCTTTCTTCATCTGTTTTATCTCACGTTCTCCTATGAAGTTTTTATTAACCTTATTATCATCTATATGCAAGGTTACAACATCAGAAACATTTAATAAATCTTCAAGCGTATTACATTTTACGGCATTACCGAGTGCCAACTTATCATCGACATCATAATAATATACACGCATACCCATAGCTTCTGCCAATACAGATAATTGCTTACCTATATTACCATAACCAACGATACCTAGATTCTTACCACGTACTTCTCTTGACCCAACTGCTGTTTTTTGCCATTGTCCCTCATGAATCTCCCTACTACGGTCAAATACACTTCTCATTAGCATTATAATCTCACCTATTGCCAATTCTACGACAGATCGCGTATTACTATATGGCGCATTAAAAACTACAACCCCATTTTTCTTAGCATTCTCTAAATCAATCTGGGTAGTACCTATGCAAAAAGCACCTACCACCAAGAGTTTATCGGCGGCATCCAATACAGTTTTGGTTACTTGTGTTTTCGAACGGATACCTAGAACATGTACGCCCTTTATTTTTTCAATTAGCTCTTCTTCAGATAAGCTATGTTTAATTAATTCTACAGAAAATCCATCTTCAGAAAGATTTTCAAATGCAGCTGTGTGCACATTTTCTAATAGTAGAACCTTAATCCTATTTTTCGGGTACGAGATATTTCTTGGCAACTTGTTCACAAATAAAAATTCATCTAAACTTGGTGTAACATAATCCGCATTATTAGCGGCTTTTTCTCTATGCACGTTTTCGGTATAAGCAAAAAACTTGTGGGCTATACCTGCCTCGCGCATTACATAATCACTGTACCCATCTCCTATAACTTGAACTTCTCCATCCAAATTCATTTGCCTAAGACAATCAATTTTGCCATTATGCTGAGATAGTACATTGTTTTCATCGAAACCGATGATATTCCCTTCTTCGTCGAATTTAAATGTATTTGCATACACACGATCAGAAGGTATATTATACTCTTTTACTATAGGATCAATAAACTCTTTAAAACCACAGGATATTACATAAATATCATCGGCATACTTTTGAAAGAACTCTTTATTAGATTCTATAGACTTCGATATTTTACTACGAAGTTCTTTAACTAGACCTTCTAAATCACCTTTTGTTGCGTGTAATAATTTAATTCTGCGCTCTAATGACTCCGTAAAGGAAATATCACCGTCTATGCCTAGATTAGTAATTTTTTGTATTTCCTTAATAATCTCATCTTTATCAGACCTTCCTTGCAAAGTCATTTCTGCAAGCACATCTAAGCCCTCTACCCTAGTTAATGTACTATCAAAATCAAAAACGTATTTTCTACTCACTTCGACCATTTCTACACTTTCGTTTTAGATAAATATTCTTGAAATTAAAATAAGAAGCAAAAGTAAAAATTTAATTTATCCTGATAAATGTTATCTCGTAAATAAAACAAAAATGATTGGTTATGATGTAAAATAATTAAAAGTCATGGTTTTACTCTAAAAATTTAAGCACCTGCTCAGAAAAGCCTTCTGTTTTATATGTTCCATTATGATCCCCAGGTACTCTAACTACTATACCATTCGTAAAAGCATCACTCAATTCTTTTGCGTTCCCATTATCAGCATCCTCATCACCACAAATCACCATAACATCAATCGTTATTTTTGACATTTCTTTTTTAGATGTTACGGGTTGATATTTTTGCTGTAAATGCAATGACCTCATATCTGCATTAATCGATGTAGCATAGTCTACCGCACCTTTGGTTATTTCATTCACTTGACCATCAAAGGCTTTTGCAAACATAATTCTTCTATCCCATTTTGGATTAGTAAAATCTATTCCCATACCCCCTAAAACAGCTTTATCTATTCGCTTATCTTTAGTTAGTAATTTGGCCAATACAATACTCCCTCTAGAATACCCTACTGCTTTATAATGTTGAATATTCAAATGGTCTAGTAGTAATTTTAAATCTTTAACTTCTGCATCTTTCTTATAGGCCTTATTTTCTTGTGGCTTGCCTGAATCGCCGTTACCCCTTAAATCTGGCACAATAACTCGATATCCTTTATCAAGTAAATCTTTTTTTAATTGGGTGTTATCCCATGATTTTCTTGAATTTATAAAACCATGAAGCAATACTATCGGTTCACCTGACCCCTCATCATTATAAACAATATTTACACCATCGAAAGACTTAAATGTTTTAGCCTGCGAGATACCTACATAGGTACATAAACAAAGTAAAATACTGAATAAAAGGTACTTTTTTTTCATGTTTAATAGATTATGAAATATAAAGAAGTCCCGCTAAAATTGCTAATCCGAAACTGACCAAGGTACCAATTAGAATATATTCAGTAAGCTTTCTATTGTTTCGTTCTTTTAAGTCATTAAACCTAAAAACTGATTTTGCAGCTATCAAAAGTCCGATTACTTCCCACCTACCAATTACTATAAATATAAGCACAAACAGTCTTTCTATTATCCCAATATATTTACCTGCATTTGGTAATGATTTATGATCTGTTTCTATTTGATTGGACATTCCTTCAAGAATCTTACCCATTATAATTGCTGCTGGGTAGGTAACAAAAACAATGGCAGTTATTAAAGACCAATCTAAATTTTGAAAGAGTGTTAGCGTATGCTCATATAAATTAGCATAAAAAACACAGCAATAGATAAGTGCTATATGTAAGCCTTGATCGATAAAAAAAGGAATGCTCTTATTCTTGAAAAATGAATTAGTATACAGTTTTAGTAGGTCGATAAAAAAATGACCTATAGAAATTACTAGTGCTATTTTCCACAAAGACAAATCCCACAAAAGAAGCATATATATCGCAAAATGCAGCAGCACATGGAAGTACAAGTATTTTGACGTAACCCTATGCGATTCTTTATGAATCACCCATTTTATTGGCTGAAGTATAAAATCACCTATTAAGTGACCTAAAATTAATTTTATGAATATCAACATATTAATTATCTATTATCACCTCTTCATAATAAGACAGTACATCTAAAACCAAATCTAACCTTGCTCTTTTTAGTCGTTGACTGACAGCTGACTGTTTAATCCCTAATTTTTGAGCAATTTCCTTTTGTGAGTATGTCGGGTGGTCTAAAACCAGGGTAACTATTTCAGCAGACACTACACTCCAAGCGTCCATAAAATCTAATGCCAATTGTAGAATTAAATTAAGTGTGCGGTCTTTTTCATCTATTCCTGTGGCAATGCTAAGATTAACTTTACTCTCTTTAAGTGATTCAAAGTTTCGCCCTGAGCGTTGGTATGCTGGTCCGTTTGATTCTGTAACCCCTGTACCGATATAGGTCTCTAAACCTATACCGATACCCATTCTTACATCTAACCCTTTTATAGCTTTTAACATCGCCTTAATACGAATCGCCGTAAACAATGCATTCTTCTCTGTAACCTTTAATTGAAATTCGTCGCCACGATAAATTTCCCAATTCATGGGTGATGCACCAAATTGATTGAAGTATCTCTTCAATAAATCCATCCATTGAGAACTTGGATGATTTTCAGAATTGATTATATCTCCTGTAATAATTGCTATCATGATTATTAATTAAAAAGCTAATATATTCAATTATAAGCAAATTACATAATATTTTGAAATATTAGCTTTAATGTTAATATACAGATATAGGATTCATATTCTCAAAACCAACGTCTAGTTAACGTACAATATTCTTTATATGAACGTCCAAATTTATCCAAAAGAACACGTTCTTCGGGTATTATCTGAAAACGATTCATATACCCAACAAATGCCGCTGCAATCAACATATTAAAAGCATTGCCTAAAACAATACCCAACCCCAATAAAACAAGAAGCATGGCTAAATACATTGGGTTTCGAGAAAATTTAAACACTCCATTAATCACCAGATTAGAAGCTTTGTCGGGTTTGGTGGGGTCTACCGTAGTCTTTGCTTTATAAAATTGAAAAAGAGCCAGCAACCCAACTAAAGCAGCTAAGCCCAATAAAACCTTAGAAAGTAGCAAACGACCAAAAAAATCAAAAAAGCCAAAAGGTAAAAATGTTGCTAATACATACATGCTCAATCCGAAAAGCAAAAACACCAAAGCAGGTGGTAATTTTAGTTCCATTTTATAAAATTACTACTTTTGATATTCAAAATTCAATAAACCAGTTCCCAAATTAAGAACATGAAGCTTGTATTCGCTACACACAATTCTAATAAATTAAAAGAAATTCAACAACTAGTACCCGAATTCATAGAACTGGTTAGTTTAGATACCATAGGGTGTACAGAAGAAATACCAGAAACAGCAAAAACCCTAGAAGGCAATGCCAAAATAAAAGCTGATTATGTAACTAAAAATCACAAACTTCCATGTTTTGCCGATGATACCGGACTACTAGTAAACTCACTCAATGGTGAACCTGGTATATACTCTGCACGTTATGCTGGCCCGCAGAACGACTCACAAGCCAACATGACGAAACTATTAAGCAACTTAATAGGTAAAAATGATAGATCAGCTCATTTTAAAACTGTAATCGCATTAAACCTAAACGGCGAAACACATATATTTGAGGGAATAATAGATGGCGAAATCATCGAAGATAAAAAAGGTAAAAATGGTTTTGGCTACGACCCCATTTTCGTGCCAAATGGCTATAATGAAACATTTGCACAATTACCGTTATCCGTAAAAAACGATATTAGCCATCGTGGTCAGGCTTTTAAAAAATTGATTGCATATTTAAATAACATTAATGTTACAGGACAAAAATAACAGAGAAACCGTAGAAGTATCGGTAGCATCAGAAAGAGCTGAAGCTATAGGCGGAGTACTTATTGCACTATTTGCCGCACTAATGGCCATATCACAAATGGTGAACGGAGAATTAGAGGAGGAAATGATGATTGCGCACAACAATGTAGTAAGTTATTCTAACTGGTATCAAGCTAAAAGTATCAAAGAAAGTTTAAAAGAAAGTGAACTTAATTATTTAAGTGCGTTAATTAATAGCGGCATTATACCAGATGAAAATTCACCAGTTATAAAGCAGAAAATAAATTCTGTAGAACAACAAATAGAAAAATATGGCGCTGAAAAAATAGAAATTCTAATTGGCTCGGCTCAAGTAGGTGAAGAAAACTGGGTGCAGGACCTAGAAGGAGAAATGGGCGAAATTGTAGGTGTTAAGGAATGGCAACAACTGGCTGCAACTTACGACTATGCTACTAAAAAATTTGATTACGGCATGCTTTTCTTTCAAATTTGCATCGTGCTAGGGGCTGTCTGTATAATTATTTATGATAACCCTATTCTTCAAAAAAGCTTAATCGTACTAATGATCATCTTTGGCATAACAGGCACCTTTCTTTCTATATATGGTTATTTCTTGGCTCCATAATATAACTTCTCTATTAATTACGTCAGTTCAATAATTAGTAGTACCTTTGCAAATTAATTAACGCCGCTGGTATAGCATGTGTTACGCTGAGTCTAATAGGTTATGTTCGATAATCGCTCTATGTAACATTCATATTTGCGATTTAGAATAACATATTATGATAAAGTTTGAAGCACTTGGACTCCAAAAGTCCTTATTAGATGCTGTTGCTGATTTGGGTTTTGAAACCCCTTCAGAAGTACAAGAAAAAGCTATTCCAATCTTATTGGAAAGCGAAACAGATTTGGTCGCCTTAGCGCAAACCGGAACAGGAAAAACCGCAGCATTTGGTTTTCCACTAATTCAAAAAATAGATAGCAATAGCAGAACCACACAGGGATTAATTCTTTCTCCTACACGTGAGCTATGCTTACAGATTACTAAAGAAATGCAGGCGTATTCTAAATACGAACGTAATATTAATGTAGTTGCCATATACGGTGGTGCTAGTATTACAGACCAAGCAAGACAGATTAAAAAGGGTGCACAAATTATTGTTGCCACACCTGGTAGAATGAAAGATATGATCAGTAGACGTCTTGTGGATATTTCCAAGATCGATTACTGTATTCTTGATGAGGCAGATGAAATGCTAAATATGGGCTTTATGGAGGATATTAAAGATATTCTTTCCAATACACCCAATGAAAAATCTACATGGTTGTTTTCTGCAACAATGCCCAAAGAAGTTTCTGTAATAGCAAAGAAATTCATGCACTCTCCACAAGAGATTACTGTGGGAGCAAAAAATTCTGGCGCTTCAACCGTACAACATGAATATTATGTTGTTGGCGGTAGAGATCGTTATCCTGCTTTAAAAAGATTAGCAGATACCAATCCAGATATATTTTCAGTTATTTTCTGTAGAACAAAACGTGATACACAGAAAGTTGCCGAAAATTTAATTGAGGATGGCTACAACGCTGGAGCCTTACATGGGGATCTAAGTCAAAACCAACGTGATTTGGTAATGAATTCTTTTCGCAAGAGACAGATTCAAATGCTTGTTGCTACAGATGTAGCGGCACGTGGTATTGATGTTGATGATATTACTCACGTAATCAATTACCAATTACCTGATGAAATTGAAACCTACACGCACCGTAGCGGTAGAACAGGTAGAGCTGGTAAGTCAGGTATCTCTATGGTAATAATCACACGTAGTGAACAACGTAAGATTAAAGCTATTGAAAACAAAATCAATCAGAAGTTTATCGCTAAACAAATTCCTACGGGAATGGAAATCTGTGAGATTCAATTGTATCATTTGGCAAACAAAATTAAGGATACAAAAATCAATGCCGATGTAGAGAATTATTTACCTGCAATCAATGATGTTCTTCAAGGAATTGACCGCGAAGAACTGATTAAAAAAATTGTATCGGTAGAATTCACAAGATTCTCTAACTATTATAACAAGTCTAAAGATTTAAATTCATCTAGTAGCGGTAGAGATAGAGATGGCGATGGAGATAGAAGTGATGGCAGAAGAGGTGGCGAAACACCAACTAGTGGTGCTGTTCGTTACTTCATAAACGTTGGTGAAAAAGATGGTTATGATTGGATGTCCCTAAAAGACTTCATTAGAGATACAGTTGGCCTAGGTCAAGAAGATGTTTTTAAAGTTGATGTAAAAGAAAGCTTTTCATTTTTTAATACTGAATCTGAATCTACCCAACAAATTCTTGACAAATTTACCGAGTTTAAAGTTGACGGACGATTTGTAAATGTAGAAGTTTCCAAAAACCCTGGTGGTGGCGGAGGCGGTAATCGCAGAAGTAGTGGCGGCGGCGCTGGCTTCAAAGGAAAAAGAAGCGGCAGAAGAGATGATGATCGTGGTGGTAGAGGAAGAAAAGATGGAGATCGAGAATCAAAAGGAAGAAGCCGAGCTCGAAGTGAATCTAGCAGTCCTAACTCTGGAAAAAGACGTAGCACTAAAAGAAAGGGAGATTTCTTTTAGTTAATTGTATATTAAAAATACGCTTCGGCGTATTTTTTTTATTTTGTTTGTATCCTTAAACGTGGCGATAGCAACATGAAATATATTTTTATAGCATTATTTATTTTCTTTTCCCTTATTAGTTTCTCACAAGATTCAGATGATGTTCAACGCATAAAAGCGGTAGTCGTAAATGCACAGACCGAATCGCCATTAGAAAGTGTTCACGTAGTTAACTTAAACCAAGTTTTTGGAACAATTACTAATGAAAAAGGAGAGTTTTCAATTGCAGCAGCAGTCAATGACACGCTATACTTTTCTTTTCTTGGTTTCAAATCTCAAAAAATAAGGATTACAAATGACATGTTTAAATTTGAGAATACAGAAATAGCTTTAACTGAACTAGCGTATGCCTTAGAAGAAGTTATTGTAAGACCTTATCAACTTACTGGGTATCTAGAAATAGATGTCAAAAATCTACCTATAAACAATGCTTATCAATATAGTATTTCTGGTTTAGGTGTTAGTTATGAGGGTGGCAATAAAAACCCTAGTGCCGTTACAAAGGTGTTGGGCGCTATTCTTAACCCCGCAGATTTACTGCGGAACCTCTTTGGTAAGAAACCCGCGCAAATGCGTAAGCTAAGACAAATGAGAGAAGATGATGAAATTCGTAATTTATTGGCCTCTAAATTTGATCGTGAAACACTAACCGAATTTCTTCAGTTAGAAAAAGTTGACATTCAAGATATTCTCAACAATTGTAACTACTCCAGATCGTTTATTACCACAGCTAATGACCTTCAAATTTTAGATGCCATTAGTAGCTGTTATGAAGAGTATAAAGTTTTGAATAGAAAAAGATAATATTTTTTAGATTCAATTCCATGTTATAGCTTTAGGGCAAATAATAAGGAAATGAAAAATTTATTCTTTTTAGCTCTATCTACTTTTCTGTTGGCTTCTTGTCAACCGATTACAAAAGACAAGGCCAAAACAATGGCATCGGTTGCCGATACTGTTGTAGTAGCAAAAAAGAACCCAAATTTTCAGTGGGAAGCCGCTACTGTATATTTTCTACTTACAGACCGTTTTAATAACGGTAATCCAGAAAACGATTTAAACTTTGAACGTGATGAAGCAACCGGAAAACTTCGTGGGTTTATGGGTGGTGATATTCAGGGTATTACTGAAAAAATTAAAGTTGGATATTTTACTGACCTTGGCGTAAATGCAATTTGGTTCACTCCTGTTATAGAACAAGTTCACGGTGCTACTGATGAAGGTACAGGCAATACCTATGCCTACCATGGTTATTGGGCAAAGGATTGGACAGCCTTAGACCCAAATTTTGGCACAAACAAAGATTTAGAAATTTTAGTCAAAACTGCACATGAAAATGGTATTCGTGTTTTGCTAGATGTTGTTTTGAACCACACCGGTCCGGTTACCGAAAAAGACCCTGTTTGGCCAGAAGATTGGGTGCGCACCTCCCCTACTTGTGAGTTTACCTCATACGAGAATACCACAGAATGTACCCTTGTAGCCAATCTACCAGATATATTAACCGAGTCTGATTCTATTGTAAATTTACCCGATGCTCTCCTTGCCAAATGGAAAGCTGAGGGAAGATTAAGTGAGGAGTTAGATGAACTAGATTTATTCTTTGATAGAACTGGCCACCCAAGAGCTCCCAGATTTTATATTATGAAATGGCTTACCGATTACATTAACAAATATGGTGTTGATGGTTTTAGAGTTGACACGGTTAAACATGCCAATGAAAATGCATGGGCCGAATTGTATAAAGAATCTTCAGCAGCTTTTGACCTATGGAAAAAGAAAAACGCCGATAAGGTTTTAGACACGCTCCCATTTTACATGGTCGGCGAAGTATATAATTACGGAATTTCTGGGGGTCGAGAATATGATTTTGGAGATAAAAAAGTAGATTATTTTGCTAACGGTTTCAAAAGCCTAATCAACTTCGAATTAAAAACAGATGCTGAAAAGGACTATGAATCAATTTTCTCTAAGTACAGTAAACTTTTACACACCACTCTAAAAGACAAAAGCGTTTTAAACTACCTTACATCGCATGATGATGGCCAGCCTTTCGACCAAGAAAGAACAAACCCAAAAAGAGCGGCAAATGTTCTTTTATTGACTCCTGGAGCCTCTCAGATATATTATGGGGATGAAACAGCCAGAGATCTTACCATTGAAGGTACCGAAGGTGATGCTACCTTGAGGTCTTTTATGAATTGGAACGAGCTCGATAGTCTAAATCAAACAAAAGAAATTTTAAATCACTGGCAGAAAATTGGGACCTTTAGAAACAATCACCCAGCCATCGGTGCCGGAATACATAAAAGAATTACTAAAATTCCATATGTATTTAGTAGATATTTTAGTAAAGATGAGTTTATCGACAAGGTTGTTATTGGACTTGACTTACCAAAAGGCAAAAAATCAATTTCTGTAAAAGGTATTTTTGGCGATGGCACAAAATTATATGATAGTTATTCTGAAACTGAGTCAGTAGTAACCAATGGTAAGGTTGTTCTTGAAAATGATTTTGATATCGTTTTATTAGAACTAATTCAATAAACTTTTTATATAAAATTGTTAAGCATTAGAATGAAGGGCAATTCTGTTGCCTTCTGTATCTTTCAATATACCCATAAAACCATGTCCTTCGCCAATTTCTGTTTTATATTGTAGTACTTGTCCGCCAGCTTCTTCCACCTTGTTTAAAACTTCCGACACATCTTCACATGAGAAATAAATTAGAACACCTTTCTTTAAACTGGGAACATAGTTTTCATGCTGTACCAAAGAACCATTAGCTTCCCCTGGTTTATTTTTATCAGGAAACCATCCCATTTTAAAACCTCCAAATTCATTTACTGATATGGATACGTCAAAGATGGTTTCGTAGAATATTTTAGCTCTTTCCATCTCAATTACCGGAACTTCAAACCATGCAATCATACTTGACTATTTAAATTGCTTTTTAAATTTTTTAATCCTTGTTCAAAATCTTTACCCACCATTTTATCCATACTCATGAACAACATCATAATACTCATAGGAAATTTATTGTTCCCAGTAAATCCCCATGTAACCTTACTCCTATTACCCTCTAATTCTTCGAGATCCATATAACAATCAGATTGAGATTTATATGGTTTTAAAAATCGTAAATCCTGTTCAATTCGCTTACCGTCGATTACTTTGGTTATTTCTTGCTCGCCCTCACCTACATCTTTATTACCATTCCAATAACTTACTGCACCAACCTCACCATCTATGCCAGTAAATTTTTGGTCCATATTCGGGTCTTTCCTAGCCCATGGCGACCATTCTTGTTGTTTTTTTAAGTATTTAAGATGATTCCAAACTTTATCTGTAGGCTGGTCTAATTCAATACTTCTAAAAACATGATAACTTTTAGGAGCAATTAAGGATAGAATAATTAGTAATACTAATATTACACCGATAATTATTAATACGTAATACATCTGTTATCCAATTAGTTATTCACTAACAAGTTAAGTAAAAATTAATTATTTGAATGATATCTTTCAAGTATATCATCAATACTTTTTATAGATTTTTTAGTCCAATCTAAACGCTTCTCCAACATTTCTTCTGGAGTCAATCGCCAATCAAAACCAGAAGCCTTCAATTTTGTGGTTAATTGTTGTAATATGATAGCTGCAGATACAGAAATATTCAAACTCTCAGTAAAACCTACCATGGGTATTTTTAAAGATGCATCAGAATTCTTAAGTACATAGTCGCTTAAACCCTTATTTTCAGTACCGAAAAACAATGCCATTTTTCCGTCTAATTCATAATCTTGTAATAATGAACTATCGGCATGTGGACTAGTCGCAACAATTTTATATCCTTTATTTCTTAAAATATTAACCACCTCTTTTGAGCTCTTATATCTTTTAACATCTACCCATTTTTGAGCGCCCATAGCAATTTCTTCATCTAAACGCTGACCATATTTACCTTCAATTAAATGTGCTTGCTGTATACCAAAAGATTCACAACTACGTATTACCGCACTAGTATTATGCATTTGAAAAACATCTTCTATGGCAACAGTTATAAAATTGGTTCTATGATTTAAAATATCGGTAAACCTTTTCATTCTTTTTTCGGATATAAATTCTTCTAAATACCCTAAAAGCTTCTCATCTATCATGCATCCAAGATAAGAAAAGTATATTTTTAAGCTGAATTAAATTAACACATGAAAAATATTGTAGTATTGACCGGGGCAGGAATATCAGCTGAAAGCGGATTAAAAACTTTTAGGGACGCTAATGGTCTTTGGGAAGGTCATGATGTTATGGAAGTTGCATCACCACAAGGTTTTCAAAATAACCCAGCGTTAGTTTTAGATTTTTACAACCAACGAAGAAGACAGTTATTAAGTGTTCATCCGAACAAAGCACATGTAGCGTTGGCGGAATTAGAAAAGCAATACAATGTGCATATTATAACCCAAAATGTAGATGATTTACATGAACGAGCAGGTAGTTCACAAGTACTTCATTTGCATGGCGAATTATTAAAAGCAAGAAGTATCGCTTCTACTGAAAATACTTTTGAATGTAAGAATGATATTCTATTAGGAGATCAATGCGAAAATGGATATCAAATTAGACCACATATTGTTTGGTTTGGAGAAGCGGTACCCTTATTAGAAGATGCTATCGTCATCACAGAGAAGGCAGATTTCCTAATTATAATAGGTACTTCAATGCAAGTATATCCAGCGGCAAGCCTCATTGATTTTGCGAAATCAAGTACTCCTATATACTTCATTGACCCAAAACCTGCAATTAACAACACCCCTAATAGTAATTTAACTATAATCTCAGAAAATGCAGTAAGTGGTGTCCCTACTTTGGTTGCTTCCCTAATTGATAAATAATTCTTGTTTTTTTTACCCATTCTACAAGCTCACCGACCTCTTTGTCCGTAAGTTGAACATTATTATGTAAATAAGTATACTCCGTTAAAGGCATATTTTTCTGAACTACCTCTTCCTCTATCTCTTCTAAAAGATGGTCTTTTTTATCAATTGAATACGTTTTCCATTCAGAAAAATTTAAATGTTTTTTTCCATCTTTCACATGATTATCAATCCAATAAGAAATAGGAGCAACATTATTATACCAAGGATATGCAGTATTATTACTATGGCAATCATAACAAGAGGTTTCAAACAAGGCTTTTAACTCTGGAGAAGGATTAGTTTCTTTGATAAAAATCTGAGTATGATTACCTGGTGAAATGTTCTTTGTAGGACTATAAAATTGCATGGCTATCAATACTAAAACCACACCTAGGCTAATTTTTTTTAGTAATTTCATATTTGGGGGAAATATCGAATAAAGATACAATTTTATGAACAAGGTAGAGCTTTGCGAGGCACTGAATTACGTTAATGCTACACGGGAAAATCGTAGTAAGATGGCGGTTAAAATTCAAGAACAGCCCTACCTTATTCCTATTTTAATAGAAATCTCTAAAGATAATTTAGACCCAATTTCTTGTAAAGCCACTTGGGTTTTAGAATCTATAGCAAAAAAAGACCTGCAATTTATATATCCTTCAATTAATACATTTATTCATTCACTATCTAGTTTAACCTTAGAATCATCTATTCGACCAGCTTCAAAAATATGCCAACTTCTTGTTCAAAATTATTATGCTATAAAAATATCTAACGTAAACAGTATACTTACCGAAGATCATTTAAATGCAATTTCTGAAGCAGCATTCGATTGGCTCATTGGTGATCATAAAGTTGCACCTAAAGCGTATTCAATGACAACACTGCTATTACTTGGTAGAAAAATTGCATGGATACACCCAGAACTAGAACTCATTTTAAAACAGAATTATGAAAATGGTAGTGCTGCGTATAAAGCACGTGCTAGAATGACTCTAGCGGTGCTTGAAAAAAATAAAAGTTCCAATTTATAAGTTTGATTTACTTTATTTAAATATCACTTTTTGCCAGTAACTTATAGGCTATAGAGTTTTAAACTATGGTACTAATAAGTATATTTGCCGCTTATTAATTCAACCATTAATTATGTCTCTTAACGCATTAAATGCCATTTCTCCTATTGACGGTCGCTATAGTTCAAAAACTAAGTCACTTTCTCCTTTCTTTTCTGAAGAAGCCTTAATCAAATACAGGGTAAGGGTAGAAATAGAATATTTTATTGCTCTTTGCGAGATACCTTTACCACAGCTATCCTCATTTGATTTTTCTAAGTTCGGTGAACTTCGTAAAATCTATACTGATTTTACTACTGAAGATGCTCAAGAAATTAAGGAAATAGAAAAAGTCACCAACCACGATGTCAAGGCGGTTGAATATTTCATCAAAAAAGCATTCGAT
This sequence comes from uncultured Maribacter sp., assembly GCF_963977385.1. Classification (GTDB taxonomy): domain Bacteria; phylum Bacteroidota; class Bacteroidia; order Flavobacteriales; family Flavobacteriaceae; genus Maribacter. Next base: position 360,611 of record NZ_CAXBOU010000002.1, read on the forward strand.
TCTTTAGGCCTATCAAAATTTAAAGAGTTTATCCATTTCGGATTGACTTCACAAGACATTAATAATACTGCTATTCCGCTTTCTATTAAAGAAGCGATGAATGAAGTATATGTTCCTCAATATTTCGAATTGCTTGAAAAGCTAGATGTTCTAACATTAGAATGGGCAGACATACCAATGTTAGCAAGAACACATGGGCAACCTGCTTCTCCTACCCGATTGGGCAAGGAAATTATGGTGTATGTTGTTCGATTAAAGGAACAGTTTAATTTATTGAATGATATACCTAGTGCTGCTAAATTTGGTGGTGCTACAGGTAATTTTAATGCTCACTTAGTTGCTTATCCTTCTATAAATTGGAGAGAATTCGGTCAAAATTTCGTTCAAGAAAAACTAGGTCTTCAACATTCTTTTCCGACAACACAGATTGAGCATTATGACCATATGGCTGCACTTTTCGATGGCCTTAAACGTATTAATACCATTGTCTTAGATTTAGATCGTGATTTTTGGACGTATGTATCCATGGACTATTTTAAACAAAAAATTAAAGCAGGTGAAGTCGGTTCGTCGGCAATGCCTCATAAAGTAAATCCTATTGATTTTGAAAACTCAGAAGGTAACTTGGGTATTGCGAATGCGCTTTTCGAACATTTGTCTGCTAAATTACCTGTTTCAAGATTACAACGAGATTTAACCGATAGTACCGTGCTTCGTAATGTTGGAATACCATTTGCCCATACTATGATTGCTTTCCAATCTACTTTGAAAGGATTGAACAAGCTATTATTGAATAGAGAGAAATTTGAGCAAGATTTAGAGAATAATTGGGCAGTTGTTGCCGAAGCTATTCAAACTATTTTAAGACGCGAAAGCTATCCTAATCCATATGAGGCTTTGAAAGGACTTACTCGTACAAACGAAAAAATCAATAAAGCTTCTATAGCAAATTTCATTGATACCTTAGAAGTTTCTGACGCTATCAAAAAAGAGCTCAAGCAAATATCCCCAAGTAATTATACGGGTATTTAAATCACTTTTAATTCATTAAAACTTTTCTTTAGTTCAATAGCATTACAAGAGTCTCTTTGCGTGTTCTGTATTTTATTTTGTGGTTTGTATCCTATATATTTTGGTCGAACACAAAACTAGATGTACATGCAAACAAATTTTTCAGTCGAGGAGTCTCTTAATAATTTATGGGATAAATTAGATGGATGGTTAGATGCCATTATCCTAAAACTACCAAATTTTTTAATGGCAATTTTGGTAATGTTTCTATTTTACTTTTTAGCTCGAGGAGTTCGAAAAATATTAAAAAGAACAATCCTCAGAAAAATATCTCAAGTTTCTATACAGGAGATTATTGCCAAAGTTGTTTTCGTTATCATAATCTTAATAGGATTCTTCATAGCTCTGGGGGTTTTAGATTTAGACAAAGTACTAACAAGTATTTTGGCTGGTGCAGGTGTTGTAGGCTTAGCTGTTGGCTTGGCATTACAAGGCACATTAAGTAATACTTTCGGCGGACTTATTTTATCTTTTATGCCGCAACTTAAAATTAACGATTTTATTTCTGCTGATGGTGTTTCTGGGTTTGTGACTGAAATAAGTCTACGAAATATTATTCTAAAAAAACCCGACAATAATATTGTTGTAATTCCAAATTCAAAATTTATAGACGGTTCATTTACTAATTATTCTATGAATAAAAGAAATCGAATTTTTGTGAATTGTGGCGTTGGTTATGAAAGTGACTTACAAATGGTAGAAGATTTGACTGTGAAAATTGTTGCTGATAATTTTAAACAGAACGATGATGAAACCGTAGAGTTCTTTTTTACAGAATTTGGTGATAGTTCTATCAACTTTATGGTACGTTTTTGGTCAGATTGTGTAAATGTTAAGCAAGAACATGCAGCCAGACATAAAGCAATAAAAATCATTAAAAAGCATTTTGATGAACGACACATCAATATTCCTTTTCCAATTAGAACACTGGATTTCGGGAAGAATAATTTACAAATTGTAAACGAATAATTCTTTAAAATAAAAAACCCGTTGAATTATTCAACGGGTTTTTATTTTCAACTAACTGGACTAATTTATTTATTAATTTGTACTTCGTGTGGATAAGGAATTTCAATACCTGCACTATCCAATGCTTTCTTAGTTCCTTCGATCGTTGCGAAATATACATCCCAAAAATCTTCTGGCTTACAGAAAGGGCGCACTGCAAGATTTACAGAGCTATCTGCTAATTCAGAAACGTTTACCGAAGGAGCTGGATCCTTTAATACCTTAGGGTTTGATACCAACATCGCTAATAATACTTCTTTTGTTTTCTGAAGATCTGAACCATAATCAACACCTACTGTAGTATCAACTCTAATTTTACCTTCTGCAGTATAATTTATAATGTTGCCATTTGCCATAGCTCCATTAGGTACAATTGCTAATTTATTTTCAGGAGTAACTAACTTAGTTGTAAAAATTTCAATTTCCTTCACATTACCTAGTACGCCTTGTGCTTCTATTAAATCTCCTATTTTATATGGTTTGAAAATAATAAGCAAAACACCACCTGCGAAATTGGAAAGAGAGCCTTGTAAGGCCAAACCAATAGCCAAACCGGCGGCAGCAATTACTGCAGCAAAACTCGTAGTCTCTACCCCTAAGTTTGAAATAACCGTAATAATAAGAAAAATAGTAAGTGCCCATTTTACTAGACTTAATAAGAACTTTTTTAAAGATTCGTCATATTCTTGTTTGGTCATACCTTTTCTAGCTACACCAACCAACTTCTTTATTACCCAAGAGCCAATAATATAAATTAAAATTGCACCAATAATTTTTGGTCCAAATACCATTATAAAATCAATTCCCTTGTCAATCCATACTTGTGCGTCTTCCATTATAAATAGTTTTTTGTTTAGGTTGTTATTTAATCGTCCTCAATTATATGACACAATCTTTTTTAAAAGGTCACATTAAAAATACGTTTAAACCTGAACTAAAAGCAAAAAAAAGCCCATTACAAATATGTAATGGGCTGTACTTAATGCAAATACGGTTAATAATTAACCTTTTATTAAATTTCCAAGTTGTTCGAGACCTTTGCCATCGAAATTAGATTTTTCCATAGCTTGTATTAATTGGACAAAACTTGCAGGGTTCATATCATCTCCCAAAACACGAACAAGAATTAATCCTTTTTCATCATTATCTCCATAGATAATAATTTCATCAATGGTGTCATCATCACCTTTCATTTGAATAGTGGCTTTTCCATAAGATGTATTCATTTTCATTAGTTCACTAAAATCAGAACTGTTTAAAATAGATTTAATAGCTGCCTTTTGCACTTTATAGTCGGCACCATTATTATCTTTTTTCTGAAATGCTAAAACATTCAACTTCTTAAGCGAACTTGCCGCCTTTTTTTGAGCTTCATTCAATTCTGCCTTTTCTAAGTTCAAAAGACTGGAGGGTAAATCAAAAGACATAAAATTTGGATTCTCGGAACTAGCAATGAAATACTGCTGTAGACTTTGTTCTGAAGAACAAGATGAAATGGTGAAACCAATTACCAATGCTATAACCCAATATACTTTTTTCATAATGCTTTTATTTAAAATTGAAGAAAAGAACCTTTCAGTTTAACGAAAGGTCCTTTCCTAAAAATTATTTACTTACCAGAAGCTTTATTCAAATCTTGCGGTAAATTCATTTTGTTGGTGATCGACCCAATTTTGTTTAAATCGATATCACCAGTTAGGCTGACCAAAACAGTTTCTAGTTTTCTTCCATGATCACCTATGTCAACATTATCCAATCCTGAAACAAACATTAATAATTCTGTCACATGATCCTTTTTTGCACCATCTCGAACATAGAACTTAACATTTACATCTTTGTCCTTTACTCGCATTAATTCTTCTAATTTCGAAGACTTAAGATACTTCTTAACCGTTGCAGACATATCTGCCGAAACCGATGCGTCTTCGGTCATAAAAACTTTTATATTTTTAAGTCCGCTCGCTACATCCATAAACTCCTTCGCTTCGGCATCATCACTCATTCCTCCTAATTTAGAGACTAAGTCGATCATACCCTTGTTAACGATTACAGATCCAACGTTATCCATATTCTCATACTTATCAAATACAGACTGTGAGAAACCCAATGTGGGTAAAATTGCCATTAAAAATACTACTGCTACTTTTTTCATGATTGTTGTTTTTAGTACTTCTACCCAATTATAGGATAAAAGTGATTGATGAATTGATGAATACTTGTTTATCAAAAGCGCTAATTTAATTTGGGGATTAGCGCTTTTTGACTATTATTTAATTCCCCTTTTTTGATGCTTTACCTAATTGGTCACCTCCTGGTAAATCCATTTTATCAGTCAACTGCGATACCGATCGTAAATTGATATCTCCTGTTAAGGATAGTAAAACCGTTTCTAGTTTTTTACCATTGATGTCTATATCCATATCTTTCATACCGGTTACAAACATTAAAAGCTCTTTTACATGGTCGCTGTCTTTACCTTCCTTTACATAAAATTTCACATTAGAACCACCATCCCTAACTCGCATTAATTCTTCAAATGATGAACTTTTTAAGCGATTGGTCACCCAATTATCTACATCTTTAGAAATGGCTGCATCATCGGTTGTAATTACTTTAAAGCTTGTAATTGAATTTACGAGTTCAAAAAACTCTTTTGCTTCTGGATCATCAGAGCTTACGCTCATTTTACCTAACATTTGAAACATCTTAGGTTGCATGGCAACAAAGGTTACTTTGTCATTATCTTCGTATTTATCGAAAATATCTTGAGCTCTTGAAATAATCGGAGCCAGCACCAACATCGTTAATAGTATTATCTTTTTCATTGTAATTATTTTTTCGTTAAAAATTTATTTGTTGTTTTTTCAAATTCCTCTAAATAGTACAATTGCTCAGTACCTTTATTGAAATTCATTGCTAATAAGGCAAAAGCCTCTTGTGCAGACTCAATTTCCTCCTGTGTATACTCGTCTGCTAAAGTAACTGGGGCTGGCGTTGGTTGATACATATACAACCCGACCATAAAGACTGCTATCGCGGCAACAGAAACCCATTTCAAATAATTTTTTCTAGGTTTTAATGGGATCTGCTTTGTAAAGCGTTCTTCTTTTGCTTTTGTGAAATAATTGAACAAAGGTGCATGCTTCTCTAAATGAGATGCGACATTCTCTTCTGAAAAATACGCCCTAAGGGTTTCTTCTTCAGCAACCGTAGTCGTGGCTTCAAAATATTTCTCTATTAATTTTTCTATGTTATGCAATTCCATAATTATGCTTTTCCATTAATTTTTTACGTACGGTTTTTCGTGCTCTGGACAAGGCTACCCGTATAGCTGTAGGTTTCATATCCAATAATTTTTCTATCTCTTCGTATTCATACTGCTCTACATCTCTCAACTGTAACACCATTTTTTGTTGCTCTGGTAATTCGGCCATAATGCGTTCAACCCAACTTATGCTATCCTTGGCTTCTAACTCACTTTGTAAAGATGTGCTTGAATCGGTATAATTACTGTGAACCAATTTCAAATTACTAGCTTGTTTAGATTTCAACCTGTCCAAACAGAAATTCTTTGTCATTGTCATCGCAAATGCCTCAACATTATTATAGGTCTCCATTTTATTTTTCTTTGCCCATAATTTAATAAGGATCTCTTGCGTAGCATCTTCAGCCTCCTCCGTCGAAACCAACAACCTTTTGGCCATGCGGAACAACTTATCCTTAAATGGTAATACAATATTTAAAAACTCTGTTTGTTTCATTTTGGTTTGGCTGTTCATAAGCTTGCTAACAGGCTTACAAAAAGAAGACGAAGTTGAACGATTTTTGTTACAATTAATTTTTAAATAGATAGCTAGTACCTAAATTTAACATCCTTATACCGCTTATATACGTACTTACATAAACATTTATTTTTGTATTGAACAAAATACCCTCGAAAGTGGAATGTTTATTGATATAAATAAAGATTAAAAAAAGCTATGAAAAAATTTTTCCTATCCCTCCTATGCCTAGGAATCATTGTTGTCTCTTGTAATAAAAATGATGATGACCCAATAATTGAAGAAGAAGAAATCGAAATTCCTGAAGAAGAAGTACCGGTTGTAGTTGATATTGAAGTTCAAAATTTTTTTTGGCAAACTCTAAATAGCTACTATTTTTGGCAAGGTGATGTACAAGATTTAGCAGATGACCGTTTTGATACCCAAGCTGGTTATGAAGAATTTCTTGCTGAAAACCCTATTCCTGTAGATTTTTTAGAAAACAAACTACTTTTCTCAGAAGACAGATTTACATTTTATGATGAAGATTATACTGAATTAGTAAATAACTCTGCAGGTGTATCTAAAAGTAATGGTCTACAATTCGGACTTTCATTAATCGGGGATACAGATGATGTTTTCGGTTATGTAGAATATATCATCAAAGATTCGGATGCCTCTAATCAAGATATCAAAAGAGGTGAAGTATTTACTGGGGTTAACGGTACGCGCTTAAATCGAGATAACTATATTAACCTTCTATTCGGTGATAATGACACCTATACTTTAAACATGGCCGAAATAGTAGATAATACAATAAGCCCAATTGATAAAGAAGTTACATTAACAAAAGCTGAAGGTTTACAAGAAGATCCTATTTTGGTAACCAATGTAATTACTTCTGGAGATAGAAAAATTGGATATTTCATGTACAATCAATTTGTTCCTGGAACCGAAGATGCCATGAATGCTGTATTTGCAGATTTCATGTCTCAAGGGGTAACCGACTTAGTATTAGATTTACGATATAACCTAGGTGGCAGAGGTACAACTGCAGCGGTATTAGCCAGTTTAATTCATGGCACAAATACTGCAGATTTGCTATTTAGAACAATATACAATTCTAAATTACAAGCCGTTTTTGATAGCAGCGACACCGATAACTTTTTTGTAAAAACTACAGGTACCGTCAGTGGTAGTTCAAATGCAGCTTTAAATACATTGAATCTAAGTCAAGTGTATATAATCGCTACAGAAAGTTCTGCTTCTGCAAGTGAATTGGTCATGGTTGGCTTAGAACCCTATATGGATGTTGTACATATTGGTACTACTACAGTTGGTAAAAATCAAGGGTCTGTATTATTTGTTGATGATCCAGAAGGAGGTAATGTTTATGACGAAACAAGAGTAGATAATATAAACCCTAATGTACAATGGGGATTACAGCCTATAATTAGCAGAGTAGAAAATAGCGCTGGTTTTTCTGATTATGCTGATGGTTTAATACCAGATATTAAACTTGAGGAAGATATTACCAACTTAGGAATTCTTGGTAATGCCAATGAGCCTCTATTAGCAAGAGCAATACAAGAAATTACGGGAATAGGCGCCAAAAGAAGTTTTGAGGTGACTATACCTGCTCGTGTAATTTCAAGTTCTAAGCTTTATAATCCTAAAAATGCGACATTATTATTGAATAAAAACATTTCAGATTCTAAAAATCCTTTATTACCAAGGAAATAAATCTAAAACATTTCAGTTTCTCTATTTATGAAGAAGGCTTTATTATTATTATTATTTACCGCAGTTATATTTTCGTGTTCTAAGGATGATGATTTATCATTACCTAAAACAATTGACCCAGATGGTTCAGCCGATGTAGAAGTTCAAGATTTTATGTGGAAATCAATGAATTTTTGGTATTTCTGGCAATCCAATGTAGATGATTTGGCTGATGACCGATTCGAAAATACAGATGAAGGTCGTGCAGCATATACTGCTTTCTTAGATTCAGAAGATAATCCTGCTGAATTTTTTGAAAATAAACTGCAGTACATCGAGGACCGATTTAGTTTTTATAACTCCGATTATCGTGAGCTTACCAATTCTTTAGCAGGTATCTCTAAAAGTAATGGTTTGGAATTCGGACTGGTCCGTTTTCAAGACAGTGAAGAATTATTTGGTTTTGTACGTTACATCGTACCTAATTCAAATGCATCAAATGTAGCTATTCAACGTGGTGATTTATTTACAGGTGTTGACGGTCAAACCTTAACATTAGATAACTACACATCATTACTTTTCGGAGCAAATGACACCTATACTTTAAATATGGCAGATTTTTCGAATGGTAACGTTTTACCTAACGAAGAAGAGGTTACACTTACTAAAGAACAAGCACTTTCTGAAAATCCAGTTTTTATTTCTAAGTCTTTCGAAATTGCAGGAGAAAATATTGGCTACATCATGTATAACCAATTTACCAATGAATATGATGATGACCTCTATGCTGCCATAGTAGCTTTAAAGTCTGCAGGTATTACCAATCTAATTATGGATTTGCGATACAACCCAGGTGGTTCTGTAAATACCACTCGTCTGCTTGCTAGTATGATTTATGATACGAATACATCTGATATTTTTTTAAGAAAAAGATACAACGATAAACTTCAAGAACAATTTAACGATAGTCAACTAGAAGTTTATTTTGCTGATAAAGTTAATGGTAAGACTATTAACTCATTAGGCTTCTCTAAATTATATGTTTTAACCTCTTCAAGTTCTGCATCAGCAAGCGAATTACTAATCAATAGTTTAGAACCTTATATTGATGTTATTCAAATTGGAGACGTTACCCGAGGAAAAAATGAATTTTCAACTACATTAGTTGACGATCGCGATAATTCTTACTTGTATACTCCTTCACGAGTAGACAAAATCAATCAGAACAATCTTTGGGCCATTCAACCATTGATTGGTAGAAACGAAAATGCGGATGGTTTTTTTGATTTCACGAGCGGTCTACAACCAGATATTATTCTAAAGGAAGATTACGGTAACCTTGGTATTTTAGGAGATCAAAATGAACCTTTATTAGCTAAAGCTATTGAGGCTATTACTGGACAAACTGGTAAACGTGATTTCACCGTTAACAATCCGATAGATGTTTTTATCAGTTCTAAAGTGAATAATCCTATTAATAATAAAATGATTGATGATACGGTTTACGATTTAGAGTTTTAGAGTTTTAGACCAATTAAAAACAAAAAAAAGGACAGCTAAATAGCTGTCCTTTTTTACTTATAAACTCATTTTAAATCCTAATCGTAAATTTCTTCCTTTAGTAGTATAATCTACTAACTCTGTATATTTTTCATTCAAGATATTATCAACACCAATAAAAGCTCCAAACCTTTTGGAAAAATCATGTTTCAATTGCAGGTTTGCCAAACTAAAACTTCCTAAAGTTACTTCTGAAAAGGTTGCAAAATCAGTATCTGTTCTGTCAGAAACATATTGGTAAGTAAGACCTATAAATGTTTTTACACCAAGGGTATAACCTAAACTCACATTAACCTTATTCTTTGGAACTCTGAGCGCTAAGCCTTCTTTAGAATTCGTAAGCGTATAGTTCGCATCAATAGTCAAACCTTTAGTAGGTTTAGAACTAAAGCCTACCTCTACTCCATTAAAATGAGCCGTATTTTCAGAATTACGATATTGACTTTCAAAGGTATTTGGATCTATGGTTACATATTCAATACGATCATCTTCCGTTCTATTAAAATAAACGGCATTTATCATAAGCTTATCTGATATTCTATATTCAACACCACCTTCTAGGGTAGTATCTTCCTCAGGATTCAAATCTTGATTAGCTCCAAATGGGCCATATAATTGTGATAAATTCGGTGCTATATATGAGGTAGCATATGAACCTAAAAACTTTAAATACCCAGAATTTATATTAATTCTGTAAGATGGATTAATGTTATAAATAAAATTTGAACCGTAGTTACTATGATTATTAAGACGAACCCCAGCATTTAAGTTCAAACCCTTTTCGCCAACATATACCATGTTCACATAAGGATCAACAGTGTTAGAATTCTGCTCTTCGGAAAATAATGTCTGATTATCAATATAATTCAAACCAACTATGGTATGAAATTTTTCAACAAACGTATACTTGTTAAAAACATCTAATACATACGAACGAGAATCATAAGCTGCCGGAAAACTCGATACAAAAGACCTATCAATTTGGTTGAATGCCGTATTCACATGTATACTCCCCTTTTCATAACTATACTTAGAAGCTAATCCAAATCGTGACTGCTCGCTGGTGAATGAAAAATCGGCATCTTCAATTGGAAAGCCATTGTCATAATCGCTATTTAATTTATTATAAAATGCAGAAGCTGTAATATCAAAATGTTTAGAAATTTGATAACCAATTTTCACATTCCCATCAATTCGTGAAAATGCATCTGCTTCAGTACCGATGGCTGCAGATAAACCATCTGTAAATTGATGACCTCCAGAAGCCAAAAATGTCAACTTTCCCTTTATAGCACTAAGGTTCACTGTGTTTGAAAAATCAGAAATGTTATAATTCTGATTATCCTCAGATTGGTTGGTACCCATACTAGAAAGTAAATCTAGAGAAAAACCCACCGTTTTAACTTTTTTCGTAGTTATGTTAATTACTGCTGTTGCTGCTGAATTTCCATAAAGTGTACTTGCAGCTCCTTTTAAAATTTCAATACTTTCTATTTGAGAAGTATTCAAAAGCCTAAGGTCATATTCGGCGCTTGTTCCAGAAGGGTCTGAAACTTGTATACCATCGATAATGACCAAAACTTGACGATTATTACCTCCTCTTACATAGGCAGATAAGTTCTGACCGGCATAACTTCTGGTTCCGTTTATTTCAATGCCGCTTTTAGTATTGATAATTTCTGCAACAGAGCGTCCTTGGTTTTGTTCCAATTCTTTTTGAGAAATGGAAATTACCGTCTTACCGGAGTTTTCACGTTTTAGCTCAAAACGTGAATCACTAACGACAACTTCGTCTAATTGTAATGGATTAATGGAATCTTGTTGTTGCTGTGCACCCACTTTGGCGCATAGTAATACTGTGACCGTTGGCCACAAAAAATAATTTTTCATTCGTTTAAATTCATAAACGGGAGCATAGTATGTCTGTACCCATACGTAAACCTCTATCCCGAAAGTTTAACATTTCTTGTTTGAATAAGGCAGGTCTCCTGACTTGTTTTATGCTATTCCGCCTTCCCATGTTTTCTGAACCGGTTCAGTTGACAAAGTGGCTTTGAAGAAAATAACATCTTCTTAAAAGAAGTGCCAAACGGAATCTATTTGCCAATAGCGTAGTTTGACATAAACTTACAGTTGCGGGAACAGTTCCGGATTTAAACCGGATTCCCTTTTAATCTCGCTACAAAAAGCAGTGAAAACCAAAATTCACGGCGAAAGTAAACATTTAGTTTAATCTTTCTAAGTAAACTTTTATAATACTACTTTTGAAAAATAGATGTAAATCATAGATGTTCAAACACCTACTCATTTTAATATTTCTACTTTTTTTATGCGGATGCAGACAGCAAAAAAAAGATTCGGTACCTGTACAAATTCAAGAAAGCGTTACTTCTATTACGCATGCCAAAGGTTTTACCATCGAGAATTTGTCATCGGGTATAACGGTAATTAAAGTATTGGTACCCTGGCCAAATGCAGACATAACCTATACCTATGCTTTGATCCCCAAAGAAATTCAAGCAAAGGTGAACATAAACAGAAATGACTATGACGCTATTGTTGCGGTTCCTGTAGAAAATGTGGTGGTAACCTCAACAACTCACATACCCGCATTAGAGGAGCTAGGGGTATTGAATAAGCTTATTGGATTTCCAGATACCAAGTATATTTCATCAAAAAATGCCAGAACTCTAATTGATGAGGGCAAAATAAAAGAATTAGGTATTAATGAAAATTTAAACACCGAAGCGGTTTTAGCATTACAACCTGATGTCATATTTGGGTTTGCCATCAATGGTGGTAATAGTATTTATGAAACTATTCAACGGTCGAATATACCTGTCGTTTATAATGGTGATTGGGTAGAAGAAACTCCTTTAGGCAAGGCAGAATGGATAAAGTTCTTTGCTCCCTTTTTTAATAAGTCAACAGAAGCGAATACCATTTTTGGGGAAATTGAAAAATCATATCTCGATGCAAAAGAATTGGCCGCTACCGCTACAATTAAGCCTACTGTACTCAGTGGGGCTCTTTACAAAGATGTTTGGTATTTACCAGGCGGTAAGAGCTGGGCAGCTAATTTCTTAAAAGATGCCAATGCAGAATATCTTTGGAATAATGACCCTGAAAACGGAAGCCTATCTCTAAGTTGGGAAAGCGTGTTGGATATTGGCAAGCAGGCTGACTATTGGATTGGTCCTGCTCAGTTTTCAACCTATCAAGAAATGGAATCATCGAGTAATCATTATAAACAGTTTGATGCTTTTCAAAATAAAAATATATTTACCACTGCAAATACTTTAGGTGAAACTGGTGGTACACTATATTACGAACTAGCCCCACAAAGACCCGACTTAGTATTGAAAGATTTAATTCATATTTTACACCCGGGTTTACTACCAAATTATAAACCCTTCTTTTTTAAACCGTTACTTTAATTGTCAAAACAACCTACATTCGCTATTCATTTTATAGTTCTACTTTTTGGGCTAATTGCATGCTTTGTAATTAATATAAGTTTGGGTTCGGTTAGCATATCGTTTATCGACACCATTAAAGTAATTTTCAATTCAGCTACAGAAGAGTCTTCAAACACGTATATTATTTGGAATTATAGAATACCCAAAGCACTAACTGCTATTTTCGTTGGTAGCGGACTGTCTTTAAGCGGGCTTTTGATGCAGACGTTGTTTCGAAATCCTTTAGCTGGCCCTTATGTTTTAGGCATTAGTTCTGGAGCAAGTTTAGGTGCTGCGTTATTAATAATGGGGTCTTCCCTATTCTCAGGATTATTGACCTTTTCGGCATTTAATGATATTACTTTGGCAATTGCCTCTAGCTTAGGTAGTTTTCTAGTTCTGATAGTTGTCTTATCGGTTGCTACTAAAGTAAAGGATACTATGGCACTTTTAATCATTGGGTTGATGTTCGGGAGCATCACCGCCGCTATAGTTAGTGTTCTTTCCTATTTCACAAAGGCAGAGAAACTTCAGCAATATATCTTTTGGTCTTTTGGAAGCCTAGGCAACCTTTCTTGGAAACAATTAGCAATAGTTGCTATTTGTACAATACTTGGTATTCTATTAAGTATTCTATCCATCAAATCACTTAATGCCTTTTTACTAGGAGAAAACTATGCAAAGAGTTTGGGTGTTCGATTACAAAAATCACGTTACACCATAATTGTCGCAACAGGACTTCTTGCTGGCTGCATTACTGCTTTTGCAGGGCCAATAGCCTTTGTTGGCTTGGCAGTACCTCATGTTACACGACAATTATTTCATACTACAGATCATAAAATACTTATACCTGCAGTACTTTTTTGTGGTGCTATTTTAATGCTTGTTTGTGATACCATAGCCCAAATGCCAGGTTCAGTAAGTGTTTTACCCATAAATGCTATAACTAGTATTTTTGGTGCACCTGTTGTTATTTGGTTACTTATTCGTAAAAAGAAAATGATATTTTAATTTAAATGACATCAAGCCATTAAAAATACAAGCCTAAATAGCACTTTAAAAGTCAATGATTTGTCCGTTGGTTATGACAAAAAAGTCATTGCTTCTGCTATTTCTTTTGATATCAAAAAAGGTGAGCTTGCTGCTATTGTAGGTATTAACGGAATTGGAAAATCTACCTTAATACGCACCATTGGAAAGTTTCAACCAAAGATTTCTGGTTCTATAAACATTGATGGTAATGAACTTGAAACTTTCGATGAGCTAGAAATGGCTACGAAAGTAAGTGTGGTGTTAACAGAACCTATTGCATCAAAAAACCTATCTGTAAAAGAATTATTGGCATTAGGTAGACAACCATACACCAATTGGTTAGGGAAATTATCGGCAGAAGACATTTCTATTATTAATAATTCTGTAACACTACTTGAGCTTGAAACCTTCTTAGATAAGAAGTGCTTTGAATTGAGTGACGGGCAATTACAACGTGTGCTGATCGCCAGAGCTTTAATTCAAGATACCGATATAATTCTGTTAGATGAACCTACAACACATTTAGACTTATACCATAAAGTTCAAATTTTAAAATTATTGAAATCAATTGCCCATAAAACCAATAAAGCGATTCTTTTCACTAGTCATGAAATAGAATTAGCTATTCAGTTGTGTGATAAGATGTTGATTTTAGATGGTGTAAGCAATGTATTTGATGAACCATGCAAGCTTATTGAAAACAAAAGTTTCGAGACCCTTTTCCCGTCTGATATGATTTCCTTCGACCCTAATACCGGGTCATTTAAAATCAAAAAATAAAGCTATCCCTATTTTAATTAAGATTATATATGTTAATTAAAACAAGTTATGCTCTCAAAACTTTAATAGGTGATCCAGTATCTTTACAACTTCTTTAGATAAGTAATGAACGAAATTTATATATATCTTCTTGTTGGTATCCTATGTCTTGCTATAGGATATTTTCTTGGGACCTATATTCAGCACCTTAAAACTAAATCGAAACAAAGTGCCTTAGAGGAACGTGAGCAGCAAATGCACAACAATCTATCTGTACTACAAGATCGTTTAAAAGATGCCGAGCAATATAGACTAGGTCTACAATCAGAAAAAGAAAATCTTGGAAACCAAATTGTACGGTATCAGGCAGACTTAGAAAATCTTCAAAATAAAAATAGAGAGCAGAAAGAAGAAGTAGAAAAACTTCAAGAAAAATTCACCAAAGAATTTGAAAATCTTGCCAATAAAATATTAGAAGAAAAGAGCTTAAAGTTTACAGAGCGTAACGAAAAGAATATCAAGGATATTCTAACTCCCTTAAATGAGAAAATTCAACTTTTTGAGAAAAAGGTAGAAGCTAGCCAGAAAGAAAATATAAGTATTCACTCTGCTTTGAGAGAGCAACTTCTAAATCTACAGTCCCAAAATTTAAGGATTACCCAAGAAGCAGAAAATTTAACCAAAGCCTTAAAAGGTGATAGTAAAATGCAAGGTAATTGGGGCGAGTTGGTTTTAGAACGTGTCTTAGAAAAATCGGGACTAGAAAAAGACAGAGAATATACCGTACAACAGAGTTTTACCCGAGCCGATGGTAGTCGTGTATTACCCGATGTTATCATCAACCTACCAGATGGAAAGAAAATGGTAGTAGACTCAAAAGTATCTCTAACCGATTATGAGCGCTATGTAAATGCAGATGAAGAATTTAGAGAGAAGCATTTGAAAGATCACATTAATTCTCTTAGAAGACATGTAGACCAATTATCTGCAAAAAAATATGAAGATCTTTATGAAATGGAAAGTCCCGATTTTGTATTGATGTTCGTTCCAATAGAACCTGCTTTTGCCATAGCCATCAACCAAGATAATTCTTTATACAATAAGGCCTTTGAGCAAAATATAATTATTGTAACCCCTTCTACCCTTCTTGCTACCTTACGCACTATCGATAGTATGTGGAATAATGAAAAACAACAACGTAATGCTATTGAAATAGCACGCCAAGCTGGTGCGCTTTATGATAAATTTGAAGGTTTTGTTAGCGACCTTATGAAGGTGGGCAAGAAAATGGATGAAGCCAAAGGAGAATATCGTGGCGCCATGAACAAACTAGTCGATGGTCGTGGTAATATTGTCAATAGTATTGAGAAATTGAAAAAAATGGGGGCTAAGGCAAAAAAATCTATTCCAGAATCTTTATTAAAAAGGGCAATAGAAGATGAGGATTTTGAAGAAGAACCAAAATTAAAATAAGCACTAATTATTAATAGAAAACATCCCTATGAAAAAAATACTATCACTAATCATTTTTGGCTTTATTGCCATCGCAGCATTATACTATGCCTTTATTTACTTTGTATCCTTCAGTGAGGGCGTACGCTCAGGAGAGTTAATTAAATTAACCCACAAAGGTGTTATAGCCAAAACATGGGAAGGTGAAATAAGCCAAGGAATCTCGGGTGCTCAAATATTTTCCTTTTCAATTTTGGATAAAGATAAAGAGGTCATAGAAAAAATGAAGGAATACCAAGGGCAATATGTAAAAGTGACTTATACTGAACGTTATGCGACCTTCTTTTGGCTAGGTGACACTAAATATTTTATCACCAATGTCGAAGCAGAACAATCACCACACTTTAGAAATTAGTAAAACCTTTTAATCATTTTACAATGGCAGATAACAACAAGCAAATAACAAAGTTTAAAAGTGTAAGAGATTCAAGAGTTTCAATAACTGAATTAATGCTTCCCTCCCATTCCAACTTCGGTGGTAAGGTACATGGTGGACATATTTTAAGTCTTATGGACCAAATTGCATTTGCCTGCGCTTCTAAGCACTCACAACATTATTGTGTAACAGCTTCAGTAAACAGAGTAAACTTTTTAAATCCAATTGAAGTTGGTGAGTTGGTAACATTAAAGGCCAGTATTAATTATACCGGCCGAACCTCTATGGTTGTTGGCGTTCGTGTCGAGTCTGAAAATATCACTTCAGGAACAAGAAAACATTGTAATTCATCTTACTTTACTATGGTTGCCAAAGGCCCTGATGGCAAAAATGTTCCTATTCCTGGTCTAATCGTAACTGATGATCAAGGCGTAAGAAGATTTGCCCGTAGCAAATACAGAAAATTAGAAGCTCAAGAAAGAGATACTAAATTTGAATCTAAAACCTTTATTTCTCATAATTATTTAAAGGAATTAGAAAGTGAGAATATTAAGATTGATCTAAAGTAAGTTGTTCAGCAGCAGCAGCATCTAAAAACCAAAATAAATCCTTTGTTTTTGGGGAAACATGACTTGCAGGATATTCTAAATAACCTTCTTCCCTATCTACAATGATTCTCACCTTTTCTGCTTTACTGTCGCCGGTAACCAAGAACACTACAGTTTTGGCATTATTAATAATTCTACCGGTTATAGAAACTCTTTTCTGACCTGATTCTGGATGAATAGCCACTTCGCAGTTATCTGGTGAAATCCACAAGTTCAGTTCATGCGGAAAAATTGATGCGGTGTGCCCATCATCGCCCATGCCCAAAATAACCATATCAAATTGTGGTAAACCCAGGGCTTTTGGCAATTCTGTTTCTAATAATTCTCCATAACGCTTGGCTTCCAATTTAGGGTCAGCCTCGCCTTTTATACGGTGAATATTTTCTTTTGGGATATTAACTTTAGAAATTAGGTGTTCTACCGTCATTCTATAATTACTTTGTTCATCGTCTGGTGCTACACAACGTTCGTCTCCCCAGTATAAATGAATAGCACTCCAATCTACATCGCTAGAAAATTCTTCTGCTAAAACATCAAATACTATCTTAGGTGTACTACCACCAGATAAGGCGATATGATATGTTTTTTGATTTGCTGATTTTTCAATTAAAAACTTTGAAAATTCCTCTGCAACCTTAACTTTATTTTGATATACTTTTACTTCCATTCTTACTTGTAAATTGTATTGTATTTTTTAAAATGTTTAGCAAATTACACAGAACCCTGGATCATCTGATAAATTCTCACTAGGATTACGCCATTCACTAAGTCCTTCAATTAAATCGTTTGCATTTTCAGGACCCCATACACCAGCTGCATACCCATACATTTTAACATCTTTACCATTTTGCCAGTAATCTAAAATCGGATCAACAAATGCCCATGCTGCCTCAACCTCATCTGCTCTAGCATATAATGTGGCATCACCTTGCATTGCATCGAGCAAAAGGCGTTCGTAAGCTTCCATTACGCGTGTTTCGCTTAAACTTGAATAGTAGAAATCCATATTAGCACGCTCTACTTCAAAACCTTGTCCTGGAACTTTAACTCCGAATTTTATTAATATACCTTCATCTGGCTGAATACGAATAACCAATTTATTATCCTTGTTACTCATGCTAGATTCTTTAAAGATCTGATGATGTGGCGTTTTAAAATGAATCACCACTTCCGTTACTTTGGTAGGCATTCGTTTAGCTGTTCTTACGTAAAAAGGTACATCTGCCCAACGCCAGTTATCCACAAAAAACTTAATGGCAGCAAACGTTTCTGTTGTTGAGTTTTTATCGACTCCGTCTTCTTCTCTATATCCTTTTACTTCTTGACCATCAATTTTAGATGCCACATATTGTGCTCTAATTGTGTTATCAAAAAGGGTTTTCTCATCGGTCATGATTTTAAGAGACTTCAAGGCCTTTAGCTTTTCATTACGTATCTCCTCTGCATCAGCACTTAATGGCGGTTCCATAACAATCAAAGCAACTATTTGTAATAAATGACTTTGAAACATGTCTCTCAATGCCCCTGATTTATCGTAGTATCCTCCTCTTTTTTCAACACCAACACTTTCTGCATTGGTAATTTCTACGTGGTGAATATAATTTCTATTCCAAAGTGGTTCGAAAATGCTATTCGCAAAACGAGTAACCAATAAATTCTGAACTGTTTCTTTACCTAGATAATGATCTATTCTGAAAATCTGACCTTCCTTAAAATACGTATGAAGTCCGTCATTTAATTCTTTCGCAGATTCTAGACTATAACCAAATGGTTTTTCAACAATTATTCTTCTCCATCCTTCCGTTTCATCATTTAACCCTTGATCCGATAAGTTTTTAGCTATTGGCTCATACAAGCTAGGTGGTGTAGATAGGTAAAATATATGATTACCTTCTGTACCATATTTTTGGTCAAGATCAGATATACGTTTTTCTAATCGTTCATAAGAAGTGTCGTAATCGGACCCTAAATCTTCATAGAATAATTTATTCGCAAATTTTTGAATGTATTCTTCATTATTATCCTTTCGGTCCTCTTCAAAATAAGGGCTTTCCAAAACGACTTTATTACGGAATTTTAAGTCGCCTAAATCACTTCTGCTCACCCCAAGTACAACAAAATTTTCAGGTAGATGGTTACCTTTATATAGGTTGAATATGGCAGGTATTAATTTTCTTGCGGTTAAATCTCCAGATGCCCCAAAAATAATGAGCATTTGATTGTCTGTGTTCTTCATAAACCCTTTCTATTCTTTATTCTCCAAATATCTTAAAAAGAAAGCCATTATAACACTTCTTTGCGATGGAATTTAGAAATAAAGTCAATATTTTAAATTATTTTTGATATGCATTAAGTCGTCAAAATTAAACAAAAAAAGATGGTGCGGCATTTTGTATTCTAATTTTAAAACATTGAATTTATGTATGATTTTGGTTTGGTAGGCCTTGGAGTAATGGGACGTAATTTTATCCTTAATGTAGCAGATAATGGATTTTCTGCTTACGGATATGATTTGGATGAGGAAAAAGTAAATTCTTTGAAGACTGAAGGTGGTGATTTGGAGAAAGTTGATGCTTCAACAAATATTAAAACATTTGTCAAAAATTTAAAACAACCACGCAAAATAATGTTATTAGTTCCGGCTGGTAAGATTGTTGATTCAGTGATTGACTCTTTACTTCCACATATTGACAAAGGAGATATTATTATTGATGGTGGTAATTCTTTCTTTACAGATACCGATCGTAGAGAAAATGAACTACAAAATAGGGCTATAAACTTTTTTGGTGCCGGCGTTTCTGGTGGTGCAAAAGGTGCTCGAAGGGGACCTAGTATTATGCCTGGTGGCTCAAAGTCTGCTTACGAACATATTAAACCAATATTCGAAGCTGTAGCTGCTAAATATGAAGGTGAACCATGTGTTGCTTATCTAGGTCCAAAATCAGCTGGTAACTATGTAAAAATGGTTCATAATGGTATTGAATATGGATTAATGCAATTAACCTCTGAGATTTATGATGTTCTCAAAAAAGGAGGTGATTATAACAATGATGAACTTCACGCCACTTTTTCAAAATGGAATTCAGGTAGGTTACAATCTTTCTTAGTTGAAATTACTTCTGAAATTTTTGAACAAGAAGATGATTTAGTCAAAGGTCGTTTGGTGGATCAGATATTAGATAAGGCAAAACAAAAAGGTACCGGTAAATGGACTAGTCAAAATGCAATGGATTTAGGTATACCAGTACCATCGATTGATGTTGCTGTGAGTATGCGTGAGCTTTCTGCATTGAAGGATGAAAGAATAAAAGCAGATGCACTTTATGACAGACCAGTAGTTGCACACATGGATAAGAATAAATTAGAGGAGCTTTCTGAAAAAGCCTTGTATTTCTCATTCATTATCACGTATGCACAAGGTTTACATCAATTGGCAGATGCTTCAAAAGAATATGGTTACAACTTAGATATTTCAGTAATTGCCAAAATATGGCGTGCTGGTTGTATTATACGTGCTGGCTTATTGGCCGATATTACTGAAGCTTTTAAAGCCGAACCAACATTGCCAAATCTTTTACTTTCGCCAAACTTTGTTAGTAAAATAAAGGATTCGGTAGGTGCCGCCAGAGAATTAGTTGCTTTTGGAGCACAAAACGGAATTCCACTTCCGGGATTATCAAATTCACTTACTTACTTTGACGCCTATACTTCTAGTAAATTACCTTTAAATTTAATTCAAGCGCAACGTGATTACTTTGGTTCTCATACATATGAGCGTTTAGACCGTGAAGGTATTTTCCATACAGAATGGGATGCATAATAATAGAATTTGAAAAAATTAACAATTATTTTAAGTAGTATTTGTCTTTCACTTGTTTTTCTAACATAGAAGGGCAAATACTATCTTAAATGATACACTTTTAAGACATGTTTATGTACCTATCTATTCCGATATATACAATCAGACTAGAGATACTAGAACATTGCTTACAGCAACCTTAAGCATTCAAAATACCAGTATCAAAGACAGTCTTTTTGTAAATAAGATTGATTATTACAATACCCAGGGAGATTTGGTGAGAAGTTATATTCATTCCCCTATTTACTTAAAACCAATGGAGTCTATTGATTATGTAATTTAGCAACAAGACACCTCTGGTGGTAGCGGTGCTAATTTTATAATAGATTGGTATTCTAAGAAACAAGTGAATCCCTTATTTCAGGCTGTAATGGTTGGTGGTTTGGGAGCACAAGCATTTTCTTTCACAACAGAAGGTATTGAGGTTGATCAAGAATAATTGATTTACCATAATTTACCTATCGACATAATCTTTTAGTACTAATGGATTACAATAACAAAAGTTTCAAACCAATACTAACTTCTGAAAATGGTGAAACAACTGAAGAAACCATTTTTCATTATAAACAAACAGAGGCTATTTTAGAAGCTGAATATCATGGCGGCTCAATTATTAAGGGACATTTAATTGGTGTAATAGACGAAAAAGGGAATATTGATATGCGCTATCATCAAATCAATACCAATGGAGAGCTCATGACCGGTGTTTGCCAATCTACACCTGAGATACTGCCTAATGGCAAAATAAGGCTACATGAAACATGGAAATGGACCTCTGGAGATGGTTCTATAGGAAAATCTACTTTGGAGGAAATTTAATATATCGATTTAAAATATGAAAACGTTCAAAAATAAAATAACGCTTATCACAGGTGGGGCTTCAGGTATTGGTGAAATTATGACGCGAATTTTGTTAGAACGTGGCGCGACTGTTATCATTTGGGATATTAATGAGGGAAATCTAGAAAGAGTTAAATCGAAATATTCTACTTTAGGAGAACTCACAGTAATGAAGGTAGACGTTTCTGAGATTTCTGAAATAAATAAAGCTGCATCACAAGTTATCACAACTTTTGGCGGTATCGATTTATTAATCAATAATGCTGGAATTATAGTTGGTGCCTATTTTCATGAACATTCAAAAGCTGATATCCAAAACACCCTGAACATCAATGCTAATGCACCAATACTTATAACACATGCATTTATTGACAATATGCTTACCAAGAATACAGGACATATATGCAATATCGCATCTTCTGGCGGATTATTATCCAACCCTAAAATGTCGGTTTATGTCGCTAGTAAATGGTCATTGATTGGTTTTTCGGATAGTTTACGCTTAGAAATGGAAAAATTAGGAAAGAATATTAAAGTAACTACAATAATGCCCTATTATATAAATACCGGCATGTTCGAAGGTGTTAAGTCAAAAATACCCATACTAGACCCAGAAGCAACTACATTAACTATTATAAACGCAATTTTAAAAAATAAAAAAATGGTGTCCATTCCCGGATACATTTATAGCGTGACACGTTTTGCGCAAGCTATTTTACCTATTTCAGTTTTTGATTGGTTTACAGGAAATGTTTTAGGTGTCTATAAAACTATGGAGAATTTTAAAGGCAGAAAAAGTTGAATTTAGAAAACCAAAGTAAATAAGTAGTTTATGCCGAATTATAAATACAGCATTTATGTAGTTGAATTATCTAAAAAGGTGTATTCAGAAAACAGAAAGTTTAGAGAAGCCAACCCTCAATTTAATGGTGTATTAGAATGCTTATATGTGGGGATGACTAGTAAAGATCCTAAGGAACGTTTTCAGCAACACAAGAAGGGAACTTTAAGTAAAAAAGGTCATAACCTATCCTCTAAAATCGTAAACAAATATGGCCTTTACCTTAGAGGAAGTTTATTCAATCATATTAAACCTATTTCCACAAGAGCCGAAGCCTTAAAAATGGAAGAGCAATTGGCCATAGAACTAAGAAGAAAAAGGTATGCCGTCTGGTTCAATTAATAGGAATCACATCTATGATATCCTATAAATTTAAATAGCTATTATTTTATTAACGTTGGAGTCACAGCATCAAGAAGTTCATCTTCCATTCCGTAATATTTAAGAGCAAAGCCAAACGATATTACAGATAAAATAATACCTACTAGGAAAATAGTATAGGTCCATCTCAACAATTTATATTTCTGTTTCAACACTTTACCCAAGTAGTATAAATCCATACTTAAAGAGTCATAAATCGATTCCTTACTCTTAATGATATCCTTTAGCTTGGCTTTAAAATCATTCAGTTCCATCGAATGAAAATTACCAAAAAATAAGAAATTAGTATCCTTGTTTTTTATATCATCTTCCACCACATCAGAATTATCTACTTTAGGGCGAGTAGCCAATACAGACATAATCATAGAGGCAATACTAAAGAGAACAAAAATTACCGTAGGGTATATTAAATATGAATTAGATGGAGAGTCCAATTTAGGCAATAAATTAGCTAATAAAAGTGAAATTATTATAGCATTAACCGATAACAAAATATTTGCTTTTGTATCGGCAATATCGCTCAATTTAATATGATTTCTAAGCTCTATTCGATATAAGGATTGGATTGCTCTCTGCGGACTCTCATCTTTTAATTTAGCTTTTAAAGCTTCCTTTTTTTCAGTCTTAACTGCCTTTTGCATGGTAGAAATTAGAGATAGTAGGTTACTCTCTTTCTGTTCTTGCCAGTTTTCCTTTGCATAATTCGTATAAAACATATGTTGTACACGTAGCTTCTCAACATAATTTAACCGCCAAGTTTCTAAATTGGGAACCGGTTTGTCAAAATTCACCAACTCAAGTCGTAACAACTGTAACATTTCTTTAAAATCATCTGATGCATAAAACCATGTTCTCACATCCTTTAATATCGCTTCTTCTTCGCTATTAGGCTCTTTGTCTTCCCAAGCTTTTTTTATAAGATCAGTAACGGCTTTTATATCCTGATTAACTACTTCTTTTTCTTCACTTAAAAAATCAGTAGCCAATTGAATACTCTCTTTAATGTGATTATCATAATTTACCACGTAACCAGCATTCAGAAACCAAGCAGCTACAACTACTATATTTGTGTCTATATCTAAAGATTTATTTTCTTCAAGAATTAAATTAGTCTTTGCCACCAGCTTATTCGTGTAACCTTGACTGTGAAAAAGAAAATTGTTATTTAGCTGATTCGCTAAAAGTCGTTTAATGTATTTTTCGGTTCTATTTACAATAGTTGCATTCATATTTCTGAGATTGCTGGGGTTATTTAGTTATCAATTCAATCGATACTATTCTAAGATAGAATAGAAATCAAGTTTAATTTATATCTAATTGTTAGCGCAATTAAAACAGGCCATTTGTGCTTTAGTCATTTTAATATCTTCTGACCCTGTAAGTGATTCTGTCAGCACATCACTTTTAGACAAATGTTTTTTAAATTCAAGGGCATACTCCAATAAATTTCCTCTTCTAATTTTTATTTTTTCAATAAGTTCGTTACCATCTAAATCAAATACCTCTTTTGGCCAAACATCAAATGATGATTCTATAGCTTCATCAGTAAGTAAGTTTTGAAGTTGAATTGCCTCTTCCTTAAAAATTGTTTCAGGAATATCTCTCATAAAATAAATATCAAATGATGAAATTAACCCAGGTAAAAAATCTATTTCATTTTCAAAAGATTGCACTTTAGGTAAGAAAGTTTGATTGGAAATTAAAGTTGGAAGAACACCTCCTAAATTGAAAAAGGCATTGTCACGATCACAAGGCAAAGGTATAGCCATGATAGAATCACTACGATTCTCAATAGCCCAGCCCCATTGCTTAGAATGACGGTCCCAATCCCCTATTAGCAAATCAAACAATCGTGCTCTAACAAGAGACCTAGCATCAATAGATACTTTATTAGGGTTTTTAATTTTTAGTTCTTGCAAGTCTTCAGTATCGATTAGTGAATCAATATTTTGACGCTTTAACCATTTGGCATTGCCTTCAGTTTCATGTTCTAAATAGAATAATCTATTTCCGAATTTCTCATTATAATTCTCAAGTTTTAGCTGTTTGGGAAGAAAAACCAACTTTGGGTTTGTACTAAAAACCTGAGCTTTAATAGATAGTTGAGCAACTACCAAGGCGGCATATGGGTGTTGAGCAGAAATACCATCGACCACTATATTTTCTATGCCCATAGTTTCTGCAAGCTTTGGTATTAAAGGAGACGGGTCTTTAGAAACACTTCTAAGAGTCAATAAAGTACCATCTTTTGTCTCTAACTTTAATGAATGGGTTTGATGTCCGCCACCCTCTTCAACTATACGTACATTGCCCATTAATGTATCTATGAATAAGATTGGAACCTTAACCGGTGTTGACCAAACTTCCCTGTATTGCTCACCTTGCATTATACTTTTTATTGCATTCGCCTCATATAATGTACTTGCAGCAACCCTTACCGAATCGAAGGCCTTAAAATCTGTTGTTTCGATATCAGAAATTCCTAGAATTTCACAAGTTTTAAAGGTTTTGGTAGTACTAGAAAGTGACCAATAGGTTAAGCCTATAAAGACTAATACCAAAATTGCTAAGATTAAAACTATTTTTTTCAACATTCCCCTAATTGAATTACATCCACACAAGAGTAACTATTAAAAAAATTAAACTTTTCTCTAATAAAATTAAATTTTAGCTTAAAAACTGATGATATCGACAGATTTTCCTGTAATAAAATGACTAAATTTAAAAGTCAAGTTTTGAGTTAACCCAAAAATACCTGCAATGAACGGATTGATAATGGATTACCCACTTACTACCAATACCATTTTAAATTATGCTAAAAGCGCATTTCCCGATAAGAAGGTAATCTCCTATATGCCCAATGGTGAACGACATGAATACACTTACGACGAACTTGAAAAACGTTCTTGCCAATTAGCCAATGCACTCAAAAACAAATTAGGAATTACCAAAGGTGATATGGTAGGTACCTTTGCGTGGAATCATTATCAACATGTTGAACTATACTATGGCATACCAGGTATCGGAGCCATATGCCATACAATAAATGTTCGATTGTCTTCTCAACAGACCGAATTCATTATCAACCACTCAGAAGATAAAGTCATTTTTGTTGATGCAACTTTGGTGCCTTTATTAGAAAAAATTGCTTCAAAATTAGAAACAGTTGAAAAATATATCATCATAAACGCTCCAGAAAACTTTAGCACTACGCTTTTAAATACAATTCATTATGAAAATTTAATTGAAAATCAATTAGACACTATAGATTGGCCCACTCTTAATGAAAATGATGCCTGTGGTATGTGTTATACAAGCGGTACTACCGGACTGCCAAAAGGCGTACTATATTCCCATAGGTCAACTTACCTTCATGCTATGACTATTCTAACACCTAACGCAGGTAATTATAGCAATGACGATGTCATTCTATTAATAGTTCCTCAATTTCATGTGATGGCATGGGGTTTTCCATACATGTGTCTTTTAACAGGTTCAGATATGGTAATGCCTTCATTACATCTACAACCTAAGGCGATAATAAAAATGTTGGAAAGCGAAAAGATAACTAAGGCTAACGGTGTTCCTTCCATTTGGATGGGTGTTTACGAGGAAATGAAACAGAATCCTCCCACTAAAAAATTAGCACTAAAAGAGTACTTAGTTGGCGGTTCTGCATTATCAGCTAGTTTGATTCAGAATTTCGAAAATGATTTTGGCATCAAGGGAGTACAAGCATGGGGAATGACAGAAACCTCTCCTCTCGGTACTTGTAGTCGTTTACAAAAGAAACACTTGGATTTAGACCAAAAAGCGCAATTGAAAATTCGTGCAAAACAAGGTATAGAGTTCCCGGGCATTGAAATGCGTGTTGTTGCAGAAGATGGTGTGGTTTGTCCGCGTGATGGTAAAACAATGGGAGAGTTACAGGTAAAAGGTGCTTGGGTCATAAAGTCTTATTTTAAAACCAATAACAGAGATAATTTTACAGATGATGGTTGGTTTAGAACAGGGGATGTAAGCACTATTGATGCCGATGGATATATGGAAATAACAGACCGAACTAAAGATTTAATTAAAAGTGGTGGCGAGTGGATTTCTAGTGTTGCATTAGAATCAGCGTTAATGGCGCACCCTAAAATAAAAGAAGCTGCTGTAATAGCTATTCCAGATAAGAAATGGTCTGAGCGACCGTTGGCTACTATTGTTTTATCAGATAAATCTAAACCAATTTCTAAGGACGAAATAAAAACATTTTTATCATTAGATTTTGCTAACTATCAAATTCCTGATAATTACGTGACCATAGATGAAGTGCCAAAAACCAGTGTTGGAAAATTTGATAAGAAAGAAATTAGAAGATTATATGCAGAAGGAAAACTTAAGTAATTATAAAGTTTTCCTTCTAAATATAATTAAGGTCTAATAGTTAGACCTATTTGCTCAAGTACATTTTACGTCTTGCGTATAGATTGT
Source organism: uncultured Maribacter sp. (assembly GCF_963977385.1). GTDB lineage: Bacteria > Bacteroidota > Bacteroidia > Flavobacteriales > Flavobacteriaceae > Maribacter. Next base: position 387,875 of record NZ_CAXBOU010000002.1, read on the forward strand.
AAAATTCATCATCCTTTAAGCTATCTATGAAGAGAATACTTTCTCCTGTACTCTTCATTTCTGGACCTAAGTTTTTATTCACATTAGGAAACTTATTAAAGGAGAAGACTGGTTGCTTGATAGCAAAGCCTTCAAGTTGAGGATTAAATTTGAAATCTTTCACTTTCTTCTCTCCCAACATAACTTTAGTAGCATAATTTACATAAGGCTCTTTGTATGCTTTTGCAATAAAAGGTACCGTACGTGATGCTCTAGGGTTTGCTTCAATAATGTAAACGACTTCATCTTTTATCGCAAATTGAATATTGATAAGACCTACAGTATTTAATGCCAAGGCTATTTTCTTCGTATGATCTTTAATTTGCTGCATTACCAATTCCCCTAAGTTAAATGGTGGCAAGGTGGCATTTGAGTCTCCAGAGTGAATACCACATGGCTCAATATGTTCCATTATACCTATAATATAGACATCTTCACCATCACAAATAGCATCAGCTTCAGCTTCTATTGCTCCATCAAGATAGTGATCTAATAAGAGCTTGTTATTCGGGATTTTACGAAGTAAATCAACAACATGCTCTTCAAGTTCTTCCTTATTGATTACAATTTTCATTCCTTGCCCACCTAACACGTAAGAAGGTCTCACCAATAAAGGGAAGTCTAACTCATCTGAAAGTACCAATGCTTCCTCTGCGGTTTCAGCAACTCCAAATTGAGGAAATGGAATGTCATTTTCTTGTAAAAGCTTTGAGAAACTGCCCCTATCTTCTGCTAAATCTAAAGACTCGAAACTTGTTCCAATTATTTTTATTCCATACTTAGATAACTTTTCAGCTAACTTAAGAGCCGTTTGACCACCAAGCTGAACAATTACACCTTCTGGTTTTTCATGACGAATAATATCATAAATATGTTCCCAAAATACAGGTTCAAAATATAGTTTATCTGCTATATCAAAATCTGTTGATACTGTTTCTGGATTACAGTTGATCATAATTGTTTCATAACCGCACTCTGCAGCAGCCAAAACACCATGTACACAACAATAATCAAACTCAATTCCTTGTCCAATTCGGTTTGGACCTGATCCTAATACTACAATCTTTTTCTTATCTGAAACGATACTATCGTTTTCTACATATCGCGTACCATCTGGTTTTTCGATTTCTGCCTCAAATGTTGAATAATAATAAGGTGTCATCGCTTTAAACTCAGCGGCACAAGTGTCAACCAACTTATATACCCTATTAATATTGAGTTCAGTACGTTTATTATATACTTCACTCTCATAACAATCTAGCATATGAGCTATTTGTCTGTCAGCAAATCCTTTCTGTTTTGCTTCTAAAAGCAACTCTTTTGAAAGGGTGGCTATAGTATATTTAGAGATTTCTTTTTCTAAGAAATGTAATTCTTCATATTGTTTAAGAAACCACATATCAATTTTCGTGATTTCATGTATTCTACTCAATGGAATACCCATTTGAATAGCATCATAGATCACAAAAACTCGATCCCAACTAGGTATCGTTAGTTTACTAATAATTTGCTCATAGTTTTTATAGCCTTTACCATCCGCACCCAAGCCATTACGCTTAATTTCTAATGATTGTGTCGCTTTATGTAATGCTTCTTGAAATGAACGTCCAATACCCATAACCTCACCTACAGATTTCATCTGTAACCCTAATGTGCGATCAGAACCCTCAAATTTATCGAAGTTCCAACGTGGTATCTTTACAATGACGTAATCTAAAGTTGGCTCGAATAATGCCGAGGTAGATTTTGTAATCTGATTATCTAGCTCATCTAAAGAATAACCAATAGCCAATTTAGTAGCAATTTTTGCAATAGGATAACCCGTTGCTTTAGATGCTAATGCTGATGACCTTGAAACACGAGGGTTAATTTCAATCGCTATGATATCTTCTTTCTCATCAGGACTAACTGCAAATTGAACATTACATCCACCTTCAAAATCACCGATACTACGCATCATTTTAATGGCCATATCTCGCATCTTCTGAAAAGTTCTATCAGATAAGGTCATTGCAGGAGCTACAGTAATAGAATCACCTGTATGAATACCCATCGGATCCATATTCTCAATGGTGCAAATAATTACAACATTATCATTTTTATCCCGTAGCAACTCTAATTCATATTCTTTCCAGCCCATTAAGGCCTTATCGATCATTACTTCATGTATTGGGGAAATTTCCAATCCGTAGCTTAAAAGTTCATCAAAATCCTCTGGTTTATAAACAATAGATGCACCTGCTCCACCAAGCGTATATGATGCTCTAATTACCAACGGAAACCCAAACTCTTGCGCTATCTCTTTTCCCTTTAAGAATGATGTTGCAGTAGCTTGTGGTGCCATACCGATGCCAATCTTCAACATTAATTCTCTAAACTGTTCTCTATCCTCAGTAATATTAATGGCATCAATATCAACACCGATTAATTCAACACCAAAATCTTCCCAAATGCCCTTTTTATCAGCCTCGATACAAAGATTTAATGCTGTTTGACCACCCATGGTTGGTAGAACAGCATCTATTTGAGGATGAGCTTTTAAAATTTCAATAATTGATTTTGTGGTCAATGGTTTTAAATAAACATGATCCGCCATAGTTGGATCTGTCATTATAGTCGCGGGGTTACTATTTATTAGTATTGTTTCAATACCATCTTCACGTAGTGATCGCAACGACTGACTTCCTGCATAATCAAATTCACATGCTTGACCGATTACGATAGGACCTGATCCTATTAATAAAATTGAGTTTAAATCTTTTCTTTTTGGCATTTTAGATATAAATATTTTGGGAATTGGACAAAAAAAAGGTGCTACTTTCAGAAAAGTAACACCTAAATATTTTAAAAAACTATGTAATCATTATTTTTTATGTCTTGGTTCAGAGGAAACAGTCAATTTCTTTCTTCCTTTTGCTCTTCTTCTTGCAAGAACCTTTCTACCGTTTACGGAAGCCATACGCTCACGAAAACCATGTTTGTTCTTTCTCTTTCTTTTTGACGGCTGATATGTTCTTTTTTGTCCGGGCATCTCTTAAACCTTTTCTATTTATTTGATATTATACAGAATCCTCTGTGAAACTGGGCGCAAATATACAAAGAGTTTTTTCTTTGACAAGTGTTATGAAAAAAAATATTTTTATAAATCCGTACGTCTGAAAACCTAGCTTTTGATTAATTTTGCCCGTATTGAAATTTAGCGCTGAAATAGCTTTATTTTAATAGGGTTTCGCATAAACGTGAAAATTTATTTATACCACCAAACACTTAAAATAATACATTGTATGTTCAATAAAAATTTAAAATTAGTTGTTGCAGGACTAATAATTGCTTATTCAATTTACCAATTTATAGAAGGTAATATAGGTAATGGCATCTTTCTTTTATTATTATCTTCAATATTTATCTTCCTATATTTTAGAAATGAAATTATTCTTTTGGCATTTTTAAGAATGAGAAAGCAAGATTTAAGCGGAACTAAAAATTGGTTAGACAAAATAAAAAACCCGGCAGCTGCATTAACAGTTAAACAACAGGGTTATTACAATTATCTACATGGTATCATTTTTTCACAAACAAACTTAACCCAAGCAGAAAAATATTTCAAAAAAGCATTGAAATTAGGACTGACAATGGATTATGATGTTGCTATGGCGAAATTGAGCCTTGCTGGTATAGCCATGCAAAAGCGACGTAAAAGGGAAGCAACTACGCTACTTAACGAAGCTAAAAAGCTAGATAAAAATAACATGTTGACAGATCAAATAAAGATGATGCAGCAACAAATGAAAAAGATTTAAATCTACCTACCTACTTTGTAATACCCCTTGTTAGGAATTTCTACAGTATATTTTTTACCTGAACCATTGTTTAAATGTGGTTCTCGTAACCATGGATTGTGCCTTTTTAATATCTTATAGTTGATTTCATACTCCTGAGCGAAATCTGCAAAATCGCTAACCGGTTTATCAACTTCAACTGTAAAAGTTGGTACGGCCTCATACATATCTTCTTTTTCTATATGAAAACCATACTTTTCTGGGTTAGCTAATATCTCTTTAATAGCCATTATTCTAAAAACGTACCTACCTGTTTCATCACCTAACAACAAATCCCAATAATTATCTACCTGCTGAATACCCATGTATTTATTAATTGCTCCTGGCCCTGCATTGTATGCAGCAGCAGTTAATGCCCAACTACCATACCTACTTTTCCATTTATTCAAATACTCACAAGCCACCTCTGTCGATTTTTCTAAATGATAACGCTCATCCACATTTGAATTCACTTCAAGCCCATACTCTCTACCTGTTTCTCTCATAATTTGCCAAAAACCAGTAGCACCTGCAGGTGAAACTACATTTGTCAATCCACTTTCTGCAACTGCCAAGTATTTAAAATCATCCGGAATTCCATTTTTTGCCAAAATTGGTTCAATAATAGGGAAAAATTTATTCGCTCGTTTCATCAGCAATAAGGCATTGGATTGCCAATAAGTATTCACCAAAAACTCACGATCAACACGCTCCATTATTTCAGGATCCTTTTGAGGCACAACTTCACCAGCAAAATTCAAATTTTCAGGTATATCTATTGAAGATATTTTATAGGATGTAGCTACATTTTTCTGGACACTATCAATAACGATGGCATTATTTTTTATAGTAACAGCATCAGTACCCTGAACCGCAAATATTAATGTTCCCGCAACAAACACCACTCCCAATAACATCAAAATATTCTTAATGATTTTCATGACTTATATTTTTTAAATTATCTCTTTAACTATTCTACTCAACAAAGGTATATATAGAACTATCTTATTCCAAAATAATTGTTGGCAAGTTCTCGTTAAACCATTTAGCTCTATGAATTATCATAGTATGTGTTCCATTTACTACTCGAATACAGTCTTTAATGTTTGAAATTGGAAAAACAGTATCTTTTTCCCCTTGTATATGCACTAAATTTTTACATGGTTTTTCACATTTCCAATTTACCAGTTGATTTATACACCAATCAATGTAACTCTTATCCCTAACAGATAAATATCGTTCATATAGGGTTATTCTTTTGGTAACGCTTTCCCCAAAGGCATACTTAGCCAAAAGTTCAACATTATTTACCAAACCTGTTGGCAGCAATTTATGCACCTTAGTATAGCGCGCAAACAACATCCGTTTTGGAAGTTCATATCGAGTTTTAACACTCGAAACAATAATCACCTTTCTTACAGTAATAAAATTCGACATTTCTTGAACTAAAAGACCGCCTAAAGAAACTCCTAATAGCACAACATTCTCATGCGTTATTTTAGAACACATATTTTGCGCATATTTTGAAAGGGAAATATCAGCAATCGGAACCGTCCATTCTAAAAAATGTAGTTCAAATCTTTCCGTTGGAAGTTTAATGTACTCAAAAATAGCTGCACTTGCAGCCATACCTGGCATACAATATACATGTATTCTATTATCAATCATAGTTATGAAACGTAGTAAAATCTAGGAATTTAGGGATTTTTTAACTACTTTTGGAAAAGAATGCGAAAATCATTTAGCATTTTAAAATAGTACTCTTTACATCATTTTAATAACGACAAATTACGATATGAGAACATCGTAATTTTTTTGTCTAGTAGCAACACTAAAATAATCTATATGAACGATGTTATTATTAAGGACAATCCTTTTCTACGCCAGTTTGAAACAACCGTAGATGGTCATCTTGCAAGGATTGAATACTCTTCTCAAGAACGCAAAGTCTTTCTTACCAAACTGGTAGTTCCAGAAGAAATTATAGACGAAAGTTTTAGGGAAAATTTTATCAAAGCCGTCCTAAGTATCATTCAGGAAAGGAATCTTAGAGTTGTACCGACCAGTCCGCACATCGCTGGTTTTTTAAGAAAAAACCGATTACAGTACAAAGAAATGTTACCTATCGGTATTCGAATCTAATAAACTAAAAAGCCTTTCAAATGAAAGGCTTTTTTTTTATACTTCTACTTTTTCATTTATAAAGCTAAATCTAACCAAACCGTCATTATCTATTTCTGTCAGTTTAACTTGGTGAAGTGTATTGACCAATTCAGGATTCCAAGGTGATTTCACCTTCACGTAATTTTCCGTAAAGCCGTGAATATATCCTTCTTTATTTTCTCCTTCAAACAATACGGTCAACTCATTACCTATTTGACTTTCATAAAAAGCTCTTCTTTTCTTCACAGATAGGCCACGTAACATTTTACTTCTTTTATTTCTTACTTTATTCGGCACTACACCTTCCATTGAAGCCGCTGGTGTATTGTCCCTCTCGGAATAAGTAAAAACATGCAGGTAGGAAATATCCATATCATTCAAAAAATGATAGGTCTCTAGAAAATGTTCTTCTGTCTCACCAGGAAAACCAACAATTACATCAACGCCAACACAGCAATTTGGCATCACCTCTTTAATTTTACAAACACGTTCTTGGTATAAATTCGTCATATACCTTCGTTTCATCAATTTCAGTAATGAATCACTACCACTCTGTAATGGAATGTGAAAATGAGGAACAAAAGTTTTACTTTCAGCTACGAATTCAATAGTTTCATTTTTTAAGAGATTAGGCTCAATTGATGATATTCGCAAACGATGAATCCCCTCTACGTTATCCAATGCCTGTACTAAATCTAAAAAGGTATGTTCATGTTTTTTATTACCAAACTCACCTTTACCATAATCCCCAATATTAACACCTGTTAAAACAATTTCTTTAATGCCCTGTTTTGAAATATCAGCTGCATTTTTTAAAACATTTTCTAAAGTATCACTTCTAGAGATACCACGAGCTAGCGGAATTGTACAATAGGTACATTTATAATCACAACCATCTTGCACTTTCAAAAAAGCTCTAGTTCTATCTCCAATAGCATAACTACCAACATAAAAATCTGCATCAGCTATTTCACAGGAATGTACTTTACCATGATCGCTCTTTGTAAGATCGTTTATATAATCTGTGATTTTAAATTTTTCAGTAGCTCCTAAAACTAAATCTACCCCATCAACATCAGCAAGTTCTTCCGGTTTTAATTGTGCATAACACCCAACAGCCGCAATAAAAGCTTCAGGATTAACTTTCTGAGCCTTTTTTACAATGGTCTTGAATTTCTTATCTGCATTATCAGTTACCGAACAAGTGTTGATAACATACATATCTGCTTCTTCTGAAAAATCCACTCTTTCGAAACCTTCATCTGTAAAATTTCTGGCTATCGTGGAAGTTTCCGAAAAGTTCAGCTTACATCCTAAAGTGTAAAAAGCAACTTTTTTTTTCATCGGATAAATTTATTTTTAGATACGATAAAAATACTTAACCAACTGTATTACAGTTTTTAAATATTAATATTTTCTCCATTTTTTTGTGATTTCAAATACATGCGTAAGAATAGCTGCCTCTACATCATTAAACTCCACTCCCCTTCTGGCCATCATTACTTTGGCAGCCTCAAAGGCCTTTTCTGGCAAATATGCCGTAAAGCCTGATGCCCCGCCCCAACTAAAACTAGGAATGAAATTTCTAGGGAATCCTGGTACATAAATATTGGAATTTACTCCAATTACTGTACCTGTATTAAACATGGTATTTATAGCTGTCTTACTATGATCACCCATCATAAGCCCACAAAACTGTAGGCCTGTTTGCTCAAAACGTTCTGTAGCATAATCCCATAAACGGACTTTAGCATAATTATTTTTAAGATTAGAATTATTAGAGTCCGCACCTATGTTACACCACTCTCCTAACACTGCATTACCCAAGTAACCTTCGTGTCCTTTACTTGAATATCCAAAAATCACCGAATTACTTATCTCACCACACACTTTACTATGCGGCCCAATTGTAGTTGCCCCGTAAAGCTTACCTCCCATTTTAACAATGGCATGTTCACAAAGCGCCAATCCACCTCTAATTAAGCTTCCTTCCCAAATTTCAGAGTTTTTTCCTAAGTATATAGGTCCGTCGGTGGCATTTAGAATACTAAACTCAACTTTCGCACCCTCTTCTAGAAAAATTCGCTCAGAATGAATTAAATGATTTGTTTTTGAAATAGGTTGACTGACTCTTCCTTTGGTTATAAAATCAAAGTCTAACTGTAAAATTTCAGCATTCTTATCAAATATATCCCAGGTGTTGTTTATTTGAGGAAATTTGCCTTTGAATTCAATTTTACTGAACTCCTCTATTTGCGCTTTACTTTTTGGTTCATTACTAGAATATGCAACTATAAGATCATTCGAAAGTAAAACATCACCTTTTTGTAAAGAAGAAACTGCTTTTACTAATTCGGCTGTAGGTAAAACCGATGAATCGATAAATATGTTTTCATCTTCTAAATGAATAGGGAATTTTACCGCTAAGTAATCTTCAGTAAGTGAAGTAGTTGAAGTCTTCAAAAATGCATCCCAACGTTCTCTCAATGTCATAATACCTACACGAATTTCCGCAACTGGTCGCGTAAATGTGAAGGGTAATAAATGATTCCTACGTGGACCATCAAAAAGAATATAGTTCATACAAGACAATTTTCAACAAAATTAACAAATATCTCTAGAGCATTTATATTTTATGGTTAAGTACCCTCAAAACCAAGTTGAATGAAAAAAAGAAACGCCCTCGAAAATATTCGAGAGCGTTATATTCTATAAAAGAATAATAAATAAAAGACTACTTCTCTTCTTCTTTATCTTCTTCTACTTTATCTTCCTTAACAAATTTCTTGTACTTGTTCTTAAATTTATCGATACGACCTGCAGTATCCAAGAATTTAGCTTTACCAGTATAAAATGGATGTGAAGTTCTTGAAATTTCCAATTTTACTAATGGATACTCAACACCTTCAACCTCTAAAGTCTCTTTAGTGTCTGCTGTTGATTTTGTCAAAAATACTTCTTCATTGGACATATCCTTAAAGGCTACTATCCTATAATTTTCTGGGTGTATATCTTTTCTCATTTTAAAAACTTTAACGCACCCATTCCGACGGGCACTCATTTTAAGGGTGCAAATTTAGTAAAAATCTATAAATGTGCAATTACAAACTACAAAAAATATTAAAATAATATTTCGCCACATTTGTAACAATGTACAATATCTTCATACTAATTAGAAAATCAACCTTTAATCAATAGAAATCATGGAAGAAAATCTACCTAAAACGGGAAAATTCGCTTTAAATTACGGTGTACTTGTAGGTGTCATCGGCGTGGTGTTCGGCATCATGCTATTCACCATGAATATGCATTACGACCAAACCATTGGTATTCAAGTAACCAATACTTTAATCTTAGCTGGAGGTATCGTTATCGGTATTGTACAATTTAAAAAAGCAGGTGGCGGGCTTTTAACCATTTCCGAAGCTTTAAAAGTAGGTGCTGGTGTTGCGCTTATTGCCGCAATAATTGGGTTAATTTATTTCTTTCTACTTTCAAATTTTATAGAACCAGATTACATGGATAAGGTTTTTGAAATTGGTAAAATAAAAGCAATGAATGATAATCCTGGCCTTACCGAGGAACAAGTTGACCAAGGAATTGAAATGCAAAAGGGTTTAACTTGGATTTATTATCCTATTGGTTTAATTATCAACGTAGTTATAGGACTAGTAGTTGGCTTAATAACTGGCTTAATATTGAAAAAAGAAGAAGCAGCTTATTAATACCTAAGTAATTGTAGTATTTTTGGAGGCAATACCAGAAGTCACGCATGCAATTATCTATAGTAATTCCATTACTTAACGAAGAAGAATCACTCAAAGAACTACATGATTGGATTGTATCAGTAATGCAATCCAATCATTTTTCTTATGAAATATTGTTTGTTGATGATGGTAGTACGGATGAATCTTGGAACATCATTACGCAGCTTGCCAAAATTAATCCTTCGGTTAAAGGAATACACTTTCTACGAAACTTCGGAAAATCACAAGCTCTTCATGCCGGTTTTAAAGCCGTTAAAGGTGATGTAATCATTACCATGGATGCTGATTTACAAGATAATCCAGAAGAAATACCTGAGTTATACCATATGATTACCGATGAAGGTTACGAATTGGTCTCTGGTTGGAAAAAGAAACGTTTCGATTCCATAATTTTCAAAAACACTCCTTCAAAATTATTCAACTGGGCAGCTAGAAAAACATCTGGTGTTCGCTTACATGATTTTAATTGCGGGTTAAAAGCCTATGATAAAAATGTTGTCAAAAACATTGAAGTTTCTGGTGAAATGCATCGATATATTCCTGTATTAGCTAAAAATGCAGGTTTTTCTAAAATCGGAGAAAAAGTAGTAAAACATCAAGCCCGTAAGTACGGTAAAACAAAATTCGGAATGGAGCGCTTTATAAATGGCTTTCTAGATTTACTCACCATTTGGTTTGTATCAAGGTTTGGTAAACGTCCAATGCATCTTTTCGGGGCATTAGGGGTTTTAATGTTTATAATAGGTTTCGGTTTTGCAATTTATTTAGGCATTGATAAATTATTCATTAACCCTTTTGGTAGACTAATAACAGATCGTCCACAATTTTATATTTCATTGGTTGCCATGGTATTAGGTACACAATTATTCTTAGCCGGTTTTCTAGGTGAAATTTTAATACGTTCTAAAAAGGAAGAAAATAGGTATATTGTATCAGAAGAAATAAATACTACCCTTTCAGAAAAGTAAAATTCTCATTAACTTAATAGCATATAAAACAATATAACTATGGATAAAATCCTAGATACTGCCAAAACATGGCTTACCGATTTTTTTGACCCAGCCGTAAAAAAAGAAATAGAGCATCTTATTGCGAATGACAAAGAGGAACTAAACGACCGTTTTTATAAAAATATGGAGTTCGGTACTGGTGGTATGAGAGGTGTCATGGGTGCTGGAACCAATCGTATCAACAAATACACATTAGGCAAGAGCACACAGGGACTAAGTAATTATCTGAATAAAGTATATAATGGCGAGGAAATTAAAGTAGTAATAGCTTTCGATTGTCGCCACAACAGTGATACATTAGCGAGAACAGTTGCCGAGGTATTCTCTGCTAATAATATTAAAGTATATCTATTCTCTGAGCTTCGTACGACTCCAGAACTTTCATTTGCAGTAAGACATTTGAACTGCCACGCTGGCATTGTTTTAACCGCATCACATAACCCGCCTGAATATAATGGCTATAAAGTGTATTGGACAGATGGCGGACAAATAGTTCCACCAGAAGATGTCGCAATTATTTCAGAAATAAATTCACTGAATATTGAAGACATAAAATTCAACGCCAACGAAAATTTAATTCACGTTATTGACAAAGAAGTGGACGAAGCCTTTATTGAGCAATCTGTTCAAAATGGTAATTTTAATGCGGAAGGTAAAGATGATTTTAAAATTGTCTTCACTTCACTTCATGGAACTTCAATTACCGCCATACCAGAAGTGCTGAAACGCGGTGGGTATGAAAATGTAACTATTATAGAGGAACAAGCTAAACCAGATGGAAACTTCCCAACAGTGAAGTCTCCAAATCCCGAAGAACCCGAAGCCCTTTCTATGGCTGTAAAAAAGGCAGAAGAAATAGGTGCAGATATGGTAGTGGGTACGGACCCCGATAGTGATCGTTTAGGTATTGCAGTTCGTAACTTAGAAGGTGAAATGGAAATTGTTAATGGCAACCAAGCAATGGTGCTTATGACAAAATTTCTTCTAGAAAAAAGAAAAGAAAAAGGATTTAAAGGAAATGAATTTATTGCTACAACTATTGTTTCTACTCCAATGATGGAAGCTATGGCTAAGGCCTATGGCGTAGAATTTAAAACATCACTTACAGGATTCAAATGGATTGGAAAAATGATTAAAGATTTTCCACAATCAGATTTTATTGGTGGTGGCGAAGAAAGCTTTGGCTATATGGTTGGTGATTTTGTTCGTGATAAGGATGCGGTTACCTCTACCCTATTAGCTTGTGAAATTGCTAGTCAAGCGAAAGCTAATGGTAGTTCTTTCTACAAAGACCTAATACAATGTTATGTAGATTATGGCTTCTACAAAGAACATCTAGTTTCCATAACCAAGAAAGGCATAAGTGGTGCTGAAGAAATTAAACAGATGTTGAAAGATTTTAAAGAAAATCCGGTAGAATCTGTTGCTGGATCTAAAGTAAAATGGATTGAAGATTATAATACTTCAATTGCTAAAAACGTGTTGACAGGTGAAGAAAAAGCAATGGACATTCCAAAATCTAACGTTCTTATTTATGAAACTGAAGATGGCACTAGAATAGCTGCGAGACCAAGTGGTACCGAGCCAAAAGTGAAATTTTATATTAGCACCAATACAACGTTGGATAAAGCAGAGAATTATAAAAAAGTTTCAGCTAAACTTGATGCAAAAATCAAAAATATACTTGCTGAGCTTAAATTAGGTTAATGAATTATTTCAAAAAGATTCTTCGCTTTGCGAAGCCTTATCGCAAGTACGGTTATTTAAATATTTTCTTTAACATACTTTACGCCTTGTTTAGTGCGCTATCTTTCGCCGCACTGATTCCTATGCTAGATGTATTGTTCGATAAAACCAAAAAGGTTTTTGAAGAACCTAAATATACTGATATTGGACATCTTAAAGATTACTTACAGGAATTCATCAATTATAAGGTTACTGCATATTCTGGAGATGATGAGATGAAAGGCTTGGTTTTGGTTATTGGTCTAATTCTCGTCTTATTTTTATTCAAGAATCTGTTTAACTATCTAGCCATGTATTTCATAACATTCTTACGTAATGGCGTACTTAAAGATATTAGAAATAAGCTTTATAAAAAGGTAGTTGAACTACCCATTTCCTATTACTCTGAAAAACGAAAGGGAGATATTATTGCGAGAATCACATCAGATGTTTTAGAAATTCAACATTCTTTTCTATCTGTTTTAGAACTGATTGTAAGAGAACCATTGACGATATTTTTTACAATTATTATTATGTTTGGTATTAGTACCAAATTAACCTTGTTTGTATTTATTTTCATACCTGTTGCTGGTATGATTATTAGCCGAATTGGTAAGTCTCTAAAGAAGAAATCAGATGATGTTCAAAGGGAACAAGGTGAATTTTTATCCATTATTGAGGAAACTCTTGGCGGACTTCGAGTGATAAAAGCTTTTAATTCAGAATCGCGATTTTACAAAACGTTTTCTGAATCAACCAAACGTTTTTTTAATTATAGCAACATACTATTAAACCGACAGAACTTAGCTTCACCAACTGGTGAATTTTTAGGTATTTTGGTTATAGGTATTTTGTTATGGTTTGGTGGTAAAATGGTTTTAATAGACGGAACTTTAGACGCCTCCTCCTTTATTGCTTATATGGGACTAGCCTATAATATTTTGACTCCTGCGAAAGCAATTAGTAAAGCTTCTTACGGAGTTAAAAAAGGTAATGCCGCTGCGGAACGAGTACTTGAAGTATTAGAAACTGAAAATCCTATTTCAGAAATTGATAACCCTATTGAACAAACTGCATTTGAGAGCGTAATAAACCTTCAAAATATTTCATTTAAGTATGAGGATGAATATGTTCTAAAGAATTTTAATTTAACGGTTAAAAAAGGAAGCACTGTTGCCTTAGTAGGCCAATCTGGTAGTGGTAAAAGTACAATTGCAAATCTTGTGACAAGGTTCTATGATGTCAATGAGGGAGAAATATCCATAGATGGGCATAATATTAAGGATCTTTCAAAAAAATCATTGCGTGGTTTATTGGGGCTAGTAACCCAAGACTCTATTCTTTTTAATGACACTGTAAAAAATAATATTGGCTTAGGAAAGGAAAATGCAACTCTAGAAGAAATCATTGAAGCTGCTAAAATTGCAAATGCCCATGATTTTATAATGGACTTGCCAAAAGGCTACGATACAAATATAGGTGATAGCGGAAATAAATTAAGTGGTGGACAAAAACAACGTCTTTCCATATCACGTGCAGTTTTAAAGAACCCTCCGATCATGATTTTAGATGAAGCAACCTCTGCTCTTGATACAGAAAGTGAAAGGTTAGTTCAAGATGCTTTAGAAAAAATGATGCAAAATAGAACTTCAATTGTTATTGCGCATCGTTTATCTACCATTCAAAATGCTAACATTATTGTTGTATTACATAAAGGTGAGATTGTAGAACAAGGCACACATACCGAACTATTAAAACTTAATGGAACCTATAAAAAGTTAGTTCAAATGCAGTCTTTGGCTTCGTAAATAGTTAACTAAAACAGTTTATTTTTTTTGTCGTTGGCATGATTCTTTTCTAAAATTAACAAGACGGTTAAACCTTTGACTAACTTCATAGTCTAAATAGGAAATAAACCTCAATTCAAATTGATTGTAGAGGAAACACTAGTACAGGAATTAAAAACCAAAAACACTCAAGCACAAGCTTTTGAAGTATTGGTCAGCACATACAAAGAACGTTTGTATTGGCAAATTCGTGGTATAGTTTTAAATCATGATGATGCAGATGATGTTTTGCAAAATACCTTCATTAAAATCTACAAAAACATTGATGGGTTTAAGGGTGATAGCAAGCTTTTTTCTTGGATGTATAGAATTGCAACCAACGAGGCCTTAAGTTTTATAAAACAAAAAGCAAAACTACAAGGTATAACTGATGTAGATTATCAAGAAAAATTAGTCTCCAATTTACAAGCAGATGTTTATTTTGAAGGTGATGAAATTCAATTAAAGTTACAACAGGCTATTGCGACACTACCAGAAAAACAAAAACTGGTATTCAATATGAAATATTTTCAAGAATTGAAATACGAGGAAATTTCAGAAATATTAGACACCTCTGTAGGTGGCTTAAAGGCATCATACCACCTAGCAGTAAAAAAAGTGGAACAATATTTGAAAAAGGATTAAACTATTTATGTATTTGATAGTCAAATAAATATCATGAACAAGAATAACAAACATCCGTTTAAAACTCCAGCAGGCTACTTTGATAGTTTTCAGAATGAGCTGATGGCTAAATTATCTGAAGATAAAGTAGCGATGCCAAAGGATAGTGCTTTTAAAGTTCCTGAAAATTATTTTGAAACGTTCAATGATAAATTAAAAGGTAAGTTGAACAAAGAACCTAAAGTAATACAACTTTATCCTGTTAAGAAGATTTTAGCCTTTGCAGCATCTGTTGCCGCAATTGCCATTATATTCTTAGGTTATAATTGGAATGAGAAAGATGTCTTGAATTTTAGTGATTTAGCCAATGCTGATATAGAAGCTTATTTCGAAAACAATGAATTTGACTTAACGTCTTATGAGATTGCAGAGGCATTGCCATTTACAGATACAGAATTTTCGAACATGTTGAATTCACCCATAGAAAATGAAAACATCTTAGATTATTTAAGTGACAATATAAATGATTTTGAAGAACTTAATTTACAAGACAATGAATAAGTATATACTATCGCTATTTATGCTTTTTACTATTATATCGTTTGGGCAGCACAAAAAAGACTGGGAAAAAATAAAGTCTTTAAAAGTGGCATATATCACCGAAAAATTGTCCTTGGATAGCAAACAAGCGCAAGAATTCTGGCCTATTTACAATGAATATGAAGAAAAAAAACACGCCTTAAGTCGTAAAGAATATAGCCAGATAAAAGATAAGCTTAAGAATAGTGATGATGTATCTGAAAAAGAGGCGAAAAAATTATTGACACTTAAGATTTCTATTGAAGAAGATGAAGAAGAATTGGACAAAGCTTTTTTATTAGAAGTCAGTAAGGTTACATCTGCCAAAAAAGCGTTGTTATTATTAAAAGCCGAAGAAGATTTTAAACGTGACTTAATTAAACAATACAGACAAAATAAGGGTGGTAGATAGACTATCTGAATACTAGCTTTGAAATCCTGTTTTTACCAGCTGCATAGGCAACGGAATCATTTTGAAATCGTATGGTATAAAATGACTCTTCAGATAACTCTTGCCAGTTCACACCCATATCAGGCGAATAAGAAATACCGTTAAACCCAACGGCCACCAATCCATTTCCCTTAGTTCCTGGTATAAATTGAATACAACTTTTATAAGCAGGTATATTTCCATCTGCTAATAATTGCCAAGTTTCACCACCGTCTTTAGTAATTGCTTTGTTCGCAATGGCATTATCAGGATTTGTATAATCCCCGCCTATTGCAACTCCTAAATTATTATCATAAAAGGCAATAGAGTAAATACCTTCCGTTGGTTCAGCACTTCGCAATGAGGTTTGAGATATACTCCATTTTTTTCCTTTATCCGTAGAATGAAAAATGCGACCGCTTGTTGTGGCAATCCAAATTTCATTAGCTATTGTTACAATATTTGTATTACTAGCAGCAAAAGCACCTTCCCCGTCAATACCCTTCGGTAATTCTGAACAGGGCAACTTAGACCACGTAGTGCCTCCATCCGAGGTTATAATTATACTTAAACATCCTTCTACAGAATCACCAATCGCAATTCCGTCTTTATCATTTAAAAATGTCATGGCATCATAAAAAACACCATCTCCTTCCTCTTTATAAACCAACTCCATTCGCCCATTTTCGCCTGTTTTATATAAGAGTGCAGGAGTACCAACAGACAACATAAAGAAATCAGTCGATGTATGCGCAATGGCCCTAAACTCAGGAATAATAGTATGATACTTTTCTATATTAGAACGAACTTTAGTGGTATTTAAATCTACAGTACCAAAGGTTCCTTTATTTGCAGCAAAAGCTAAACTATTACCCATAATCTCAATCGCTCTTATACTTAAGGAATCTGTATAAATATCATTTACTGCAACAGAAGTAAAACTTACAGGCTTCACGTTATTAGAACATGAGACCATAAAAATAATGACAAGAAGAGTATAGCGCATAGTGATAGGTATAAAGTTCATCAAAAATAAATGGAATTACTTCTAAAACAATACCTTTGCAGCCATAATTTTTTGAGGATTAACACCATAAAAGACTAGATAGGAAATCGAGTAATGGTAAAATCTTCTAGCCAAGTAAATTAATATCACTACAAATGAAATTACACAGAAATCTGGTGTTTGCCGTTATTGACGCCTTAAACCTCATATTTAATGAAAACGAATATGCCGACAAGGTGGTTCAAAAAGTTCTTCGATTCGATAAACGATGGGGAGCGCGTGATCGAGGCTTTATCGCAGAAACGACCTATGAAATGGTTCGTTATAAAAGATTATATGCTGAAATAGCTGAAGTGAAAGCACCTTTTAGCAGACCTGATTTATTTCGAATGTGGGCTGTTTGGGCAATTTTAAAAGGAATTAAACTTCCTGATTGGAAACAAATAGAACCAACACCTGAAAGAAGAATCAAAGGAAAGTTTGATGAACTTTCGCAAATTAGAAAGTTTAGGGAGGCTATTCCAGATTGGATAGATGAACTTGGAGAAAAGGCTTTAGGTGAAAAGTTATGGACCGAAGAAATCGCAAAACTTAATGAGCCAGCTGAAGTTATCTTGCGTACCAATACTCTAAGAACTTCGAAAGAAGAACTACGTAAAGCATTGTTAGATGAAAATATTGTAGCAGAACCTATAAGAGGTTACGCTTCTGCTTTAAAACTTGTTGAAAGAGCAAATGTTTTTGTTACTGAAGCCTTTAAAAAAGGAATGTTCGAAGTACAAGATGCATCATCTCAATTGGTTGCGGAGTTTTTAGATGTTGAACCAGGGCAACGAGTTGTAGATACTTGTGCTGGTGCTGGTGGCAAATCATTACACTTAGCTGCTTTAATGGAAAACAAAGGTCAACTGATCTCTATGGATATTTACGGAAGTAAATTGAAGGAACTAAAAAGACGTGCCAGACGTAACGGAGCTCATAATATTGAAGTTCGTGAAATTGATTCTTCTAAAGTTTACAAAAAATTATATGGTAGTGCCGACAGAGTTTTAATTGATGCACCATGTACAGGATTAGGTGTTTTAAGAAGAAACCCTGATTCTAAATGGAAAATGCAGCCGGAGTTTCTTGACAAGATTGTAAAAACGCAACAAGAAATTCTAAGGAATTACAGTAAAATAGTTAAACCTGGTGGAAAAATGGTTTACGCTACATGCTCTATTTTACCTCAAGAAAATGGAAATCAAGTGAAATCATTCTTAAGTTCTGAAGAAGGAAAAGATTTTAAATTAGTGAAGGACAAAAAGATATATGCCTCGAAAAGTGGCTATGACGGTTTCTTTATGGCATTGTTAGAAAAAAGTATTTAATCGTATATAAAAATTCTATTAGCCTAAACACTTATGTTTTAATATTAAAAAGAGCCTTGCAGTTTTAACTGCAAGGCTCTTTTATTAAAGCTTTCTATGATCTATTCTTTCAATGTCGGATATTCAATACCCAACTGCTCTAAATATGTATCATATTTAGTTTCATCGTAATAGAACTTCTCTAATGCTGGTCTAAATTGATCTTGCTTATCCTTGTTTAAATAAATTGGAGGCATATCACTTTCAGAAATCATAGGCTGATATTTAGTATCTTTTTGTTGCTCATTGTTGAAATAATCCCACGCACCTTTCATTAACTCGGGCTTTAATAAAAAGTCTATAATTGTCATTGCTTCTACCTTCGCTCCTGCTACGACACCTTTATGTGCAATTGGGGTTGCCATAGCAATAGCATTACTCCAATGATGACCTTGCAATCCTGGAATGTTTGATGGATATCTTAGTGTTACTGTCGGTACTTTCCATGATACATCACCAATATCATCAGAACCACCGCTAATTGGGTCAATAACCGGAAGTCCTAAATCGTCTAATTTTATGGGTAAGCCTTCTATCTTTTCTGAATTTACTTCTGTCTGAACAGCCTTTGCTAATGTTTGGTCAGCATCCGACCAATTTGGCAATCCCACTTCTTTTATGTTCGCATACATCGTCTCTGCAATCACCTTATTGTAATGACGCGGCCATGCAGTACCCAATACTTTAGAAGTCATTTTGGTGCCTGTCATTAATGCTGCACCCTCGGCCATATCATTTGCCAAAGCGTACATTTCCATGATTCCCTCGTATTTTATATCTCTGAAATAAAACCAAATGGCAGCTTTTGAAGGCACTACATTGGGTTGATCACCTGCATCGGTAAAAATAGAATGAGAGCGTTTTAAAGGATGTAAGTGCTCTCTTTTATAATTCCATCCAATATTCATTAACTCAGCGGCATCCAAAGCACTTTTACCTCTCCATGGTGATCCTGCTGAATGTGCTGCTTCTCCTTCGAACGCATATTCGACAGATATTAATCCTGTGCCTCTTGTGGGACCATAAGAAACCCCTAGATTATTACCGACATGCGTAAAAATGCACATATCGATATCATCGAAAAGTCCGTCTCTAACATACCAAGCTTTTGCCGCGACCAACTCTTCTGCAATACCAGGCCAAATTACAAGCGTACCACCAATATTCTCGCGCTCCATAATTTGTTTCACCGCCAATGCAGATGAGATGTTCATCGGAATTCCAGAATTATGACCCTCACCATGCCCGGGAGCACCATCTACAATAGGTTTATGGTAAGCAACACCTGGGTATTGTGATGCTTTCGGTATACAATCAACATCACTACCTAAAGCAATTGTTGGTCCTTCGCCATTGCTCCATGTAGCAAACCAAGCTGTTGGAATCCCGGAAATAGAATTTTCAATTTCAAATCCGTTTTCTTTTAGAATTCCGGTCAGGTATTTAGAGGATTCAATTTCTTGAAATCCTAATTCCGAAAAACTAAAAATCTTATCGACCATCACTTGCGACTGTTTTTTATTGTCTTCAACAATTGCGGCAACCTCAGATTTTAATTTTTCAATTTGTTTGTTTGATTTTTTCTTTTGCGAATACATACTGTTTAGCGTGAGTAAACAGCATACAATAATAGATAGAGTAGTTTTTTGTTTCATGTTGGTTTTGAATTAGTTAGTAAAAGATACATAAATTCAGCCTCAAAAAAGAGACCTACTTCAATTTTTACGTAATTCAAAACCTGAGCGAAACAATTTAGACTTATAGGACTTTTATAGTCACATTTTTACTTTTTTGAAAAAGTGAGAAGCTTAGAATATAAACAAAACACTACTCAAACAATGTCACTTGTTGCGTAACCTGCTTTTTTGGAACCTTCACCTCTTCTTGTTGCTTTTGACCCCAACGATTCATTGCTTGCACAACGGTCATTAGTGATTTTCCTAAAGGTGTTAACTTATATTCTACTCGCGGCGGAATTTCAGGAAATAATGTGCGTTCTAAAATACCCGATTTCTCAAGTTCTTTCAATTGTTTGCTCAACATTTGCCGGTTAATATCTTCCATTTCGTTGAACAATTTATTGAACCGATTGATTCCTTTTGAGATATGAAAGAGTATAATGGGTTTCCATTTACCTCCAATCAAATCCATGCAATACGATAATGCGTTCGTCTGTGATTTCTGTTGCGTCATAGTATTCGATTTGCTTCTTAAAAAAATGTTAGGTAAGTTCAAATTTATTAAAATTATCATATCAAACTAAGTATTAAATACATACTTTAATACTATTTAAATAAATAATCTGATTATCAGACTACTTAAGAGTTATAAATAATTTTCTTTCGAGTAACTTTAATTTCATTAACAATACCTGTTTAAAACTGTTTGAATTTCACGTAAATAATAAAAGGTAAAACCTTAATTTTGTACTTCAAAAATCAATACCAAGAACAATAAATGATTCACTTTTTTGGGGAACCTAGCACAAAGGTTTTTGCGGTACAGACCGCTAAGGAACTTTCATCTGAAGATACAAGTAAACTTATATGGTTATTCGGTAACCAACCTAAAATAAATGCGGCGTCTTTAGACGCCTTTTTTGTTGGACCAAGAGCCGCCATGATTACACCATGGAGTACCAACGCAACTGAAATTACCCAAAACATGAGTGTTGAAGGCATCATTCGCATTGAGGAATTTAATGCGGTTGAAGAAAATCATGTTGGTTTTGACCCTATGATTTCGCAAAAATACAATTCACTTCATCAAGATGTTTTTGACGTTCACGTAGAACCAAAACCAATATTGAACATTGCAGATATTGCTGCTTTTAATCAACAAGAAGGGTTGGCACTTAATGCTGAAGAAGTAGATTATCTGCAAAAACTTAGTGAAAAAATAGGACGAAAATTAACTGATTCTGAGGTCTTCGGGTTTAGTCAAGTGAATTCAGAACATTGTAGGCATAAAATATTTAATGGCTCTTTTGTCATTGACGGACAAGAAATGCCCTCATCGCTTTTTAAGCTTATCAAAAAGACATCACAACAATTTCCAAACGACATTGTCTCGGCATATAAGGACAACGTAGCATTTGTCAAAGGTCCTACAGTAGTTCAATTCGCACCTAAAACTGCCGACAAACCGGATTTTTATCAGGAGAAGGAATTTGATTCGGTTATTTCAATAAAAGCGGAAACCCACAACTTCCCAACTACGGTAGAGCCCTTTAATGGTGCAGCAACTGGCGCTGGCGGAGAAATACGAGATCGTTTAGCTGGTGGAAAAGGTTCATTACCCTTAGCGGGAACTGCAGTTTATATGACTGCATATTCAAGATTAGAAAAAGAGCGACCATGGGAAAAAGGAATGAAAGAAAGAGATTGGCTGTACCAAACTCCGATGGATATTCTTATTAAAGCATCTAACGGAGCATCAGATTTTGGAAACAAATTCGGTCAACCATTAATTTCTGGTTCTGTTCTTACGTTTGAATATGATGAAGCTACTACTCCTTTCGAGACATCAGAAGAAAATATTAATCCATCAGAACGCAACCGTAGACTTGGTTATGACAAAGTGATTATGCAAGCTGGTGGTATAGGCTACGGTAAAATTGAGCAAGCTATAAAAGATACCCCACAAACAGGTAACAAAATTGTTATTCTCGGTGGTGACAATTACCGAATAGGAATGGGTGGAGCAGCAGTTTCAAGTGCCGATACAGGCGAATTCAGCTCGGCAATTGAGTTGAATGCCGTACAACGCTCGAATCCTGAAATGCAAAAAAGAGCTGCCAATGCTATTCGTGGTATGGTAGAAAGTGATGAGAATACCATTGTTTCTATTCATGACCATGGTGCAGGTGGTCATTTAAATTGTCTTTCTGAACTAGTGGAAGAAACAGGTGGGAAAATAGATTTGGATAAATTACCTGTTGGTGACCCTACCCTATCTGCCAAAGAGATTATAGGTAACGAATCACAAGAACGTATGGGTCTTGTAATCGGCGAAAAAGACATCGCCCTTTTAAAACGTATTGCAGACCGTGAACGCTCACCAATGTATGAAGTTGGCGAAGTAACCGGTGATGACCGATTTACTTTTGAATCTAAAACGAATGGTGCGAAGCCGATGGATTTGGCATTATCTGATATGTTCGGTAGCTCACCAAAGACTATAATGAACGATGTAACTATTAAGCGGAACTATGCGAATGCGGAGTATTCATTAGAGTTTTTCCATGATTACCTAGATGCCGTTCTTCAGCTTGAAGCAGTTGCTTGTAAAGATTGGCTCACCAATAAAGTTGACCGTTGTGTTGGAGGAAAAGTTGCTAAACAGCAATGTGTAGGTCCTTTGCAATTACCACTAAATAACTGTGGTGTAATGGCCTTAGATTTTAAAGGAAAAGAAGGAATTGCTACCAGTATTGGCCACTCCCCTATCTCTGCTTTAATCGATCCTGCTGCAGGAAGTAAAAATAGTATTGCCGAATCGCTTACCAATCTTGTTTGGGCTCCATTAAAAGAAGGATTGAAATCAGTTTCACTTTCTGCCAACTGGATGTGGCCATGTAAAAATGAAGGTGAGGATGCTCGTTTATATAAAGCTGTACAAGCAGTTTCTGAATTTGCTATCGAATTAGGTATCAACGTACCGACTGGAAAGGATTCTCTTTCCATGAAGCAGAAATATAGCGATGGTGATGTAATATCCCCAGGTACTGTAGTGATTTCAGCGGCAGGTAATTGTAACGATATCACTAAAGTAATTGAACCTGTATTACAGAAAGACGCTGGCTCCATTTACTATATCAATTTATCAAAAGATAGTTTTAAACTAGGTGGTTCATCATTCGCGCAGACTAGAAATAGTATAGGGAATGAAACACCTACAATTAAAGATTCAGCATATTTTAAAACTGTTTTCAATACGATTCAGGACTTAATTAAAGATGATAAAATCGTTGCTGGGCATGATGTTGCTTCTGGCGGATTGATTACGACCTTATTAGAATTATGTTTTGCAGATACGCAGATAGGCGCCAATCTAGACCTATCAGGTTTGGGAGAAACAGATACCATTAAAGTACTATTTTCTGAAAATAGTGGGATTGTTTTCCAAGCAAAAGACGATAGCATAGAAACTTTACTTTCTGCAAAGAATATTGATGCTGTAAAAATAGGAACCGTTATTTCTGAAGCTACCCTTACCGTTAAAAATAATGGTATGGAACTCGGACTTAATATTGAATCGTTACGAGATACTTGGTTTAAAACTTCCTATTTATTGGATGCGCAACAAACTGCAAATGGCTTAGCAAAAGATAGGTTTGATAATTATAAAGTTCAACCTTTACAGTACAATTTCTTGACTTCCGCAGCTATTACTTTACCAAATCGTTCTGAAATAACAAACGGAACGAGACCAAAAGCAGCGATTCTACGTGAAAAAGGAAGTAATTCTGAGCGTGAAATGGCAAATGCGATGTACTTAGCCGGTTTTGATGTAAAAGATGTTCACATGACCGATTTAATTTCTGGCCGTGAGAATTTAGAAGATATTCAATTCTTAGGCGCTGTGGGCGGCTTCTCGAACTCAGATGTACTAGGAAGCGCAAAAGGTTGGGCTGGCGCCATAAAGTATAATGAAAAAGCGAATACTGTTATTAAAAACTTCTTTGCTCGACCAGATACATTGTCGGTCGGCATTTGTAATGGATGTCAATTGTTCATGGAGTTAGATTTAATCAATCCTGATCACGATGCGCATGGTAAAATGACCTATAATGATTCTCACAAGCACGAGAGCAACTTTACGTCTGTAGAGATTCAAAAGAATAATTCTGTAATGCTTTCAACTTTAGAAGGAGCAAAACTTGGTGTATGGATTTCTCACGGTGAAGGTAAATTTGCACTACCACTTTCAGAAGACAATTATGAAATTGTTGCTAAATATGGTTACGAAAGCTATCCTGCAAACCCTAATGGAAGTGATTTCAACACAGCAATGCTTTGTGATAAAACTGGTCGCCATTTAGTTACCATGCCACATATTGAACGCTCTATATTCCCTTGGAACTGGGCACATTATCCTTCAGATAGAACTGATGAAGTTTCTCCTTGGTTAGAAGCATTTAAAAATGCAAAAATGTGGATTGAAAAAATATAATTGATTTTTTAAGTTTCTAGTTTTACAGAGTTTAAATGCTGAATATGAACCTAATAAAACTAGAAACTTAAAAATTTATATTAAATCTTTAATATAATAGGTTTTAAAATGAATATACCATTTTAAAATACCGTTCCCTTTGCTTATTTTGCATTCATTAATAAACTATACATGCAAAAGATAACTCGTCTATTCGATATTCCTTATTACCAACTTGAGAAATACAATCTTAAGAAGGCTCTTGTCACAAAGAAGGATGGCAAATGGATTGCAACTTCAACACAAGAATATATCGATAAGGCTAATGCTATTAGTCGAGGGTTATTACGATTAGGTATTAAACCCAACGATAAGATTTCTGTAATTTCTTTGACCAATAGAACGGAATGGAACATTATGGATATAGGTATATTGCAATTAGGCGCACAAAATGTACCTATTTACCCTACTATTTCAGAAAGTGATTATGCATATGTCTTAAACCACTCAGAAGCTAAATATTGTTTTGTATCCTGTACCGAAGTCTATGAGAAAGTAAAATCCATTCAAAACCAAGTACCTTCCTTAAAAGAGGTATACTCATTTGACGAATTGACCAATTGTAAAAACTGGGCAGAAGTTTTAGCATTAGGAAAAGACACCTCTAATCAAGATGAAGTAGAAAAATTAAAAGAGACCGTAAAACCAAATGATTTAGCAACATTAATTTATACTTCGGGAACAACAGGAAGACCTAAAGGTGTAATGTTATCTCATGATAATTTAGTTAGTAATGCTTTAGAAAGTTATAAAAGAATTCCTATTGAAATTGGAAATTCTAAAGCACTAAGTTTTCTACCTGTATGCCATGTCTATGAACGCATGCTCATCTATTTATATCAATATTGCGGTACTAGCATTTACTTCGCTCCTATAGATCAAATTAGTGAGTACGCACAAGAGGTTCAACCTAATGTAATGACAGCTGTACCTCGTTTATTAGAAAAAGTATATGATAAAATCATAGCTAAGGGCACAACCTTAACCGGAATTAAAAAGAAATTATTCTTTTGGGCTGTAGATGTTGGATTAAAATATGAACCTTACGGTCAAAATGGATGGTGGTATGAGCAAAATTTAGCATTAGCTCGTAAACTTATTTTTAGTAAATGGAAAGCAGCTTTAGGAGGCCATTTATCAGTAATGGCATCTGGTAGTGCAGCCCTACAACCCCGTTTGGCCCGTATTTTTAATGCTGCAGAATTCGGAGTAATGGAAGGTTATGGTCTTACAGAAACTTCGCCTGTGGTATCTGTGAATGATATGCGAGATGGTGGTTTTCGAATTGGTACAGTTGGCAAACCTTTAGATCGTACCGAAGTGAAAATAGCCGAAGATGGCGAAATTTGCATTAAAGGCCCTCAAGTAATGCTGGGCTATTATAAAGATGATGCCAAAACTGCAGAAGTCATCATAGATGGTTATTTTCATACTGGTGATATTGGAGAAATTGATACCGATGGTTTCTTAAAAATAACCGACCGTAAAAAAGAAATGTTTAAAACTTCTGGAGGTAAATACGTCGCTCCCCAGTTGTTAGAAAATAGATTTAAACAATCTAGATTTATTGATCAAATTATGGTTGTAGGCGAAGGTGAGAAAATGCCTGCTGCGTTAATTCAACCAGATTTTGATTTTGTAAAAGATTGGGCTAAAATTCACAATATTGAAATTGGCACGAATGAAGAACTTATCCATAATGAGAAAGTTATTGCTAGATTAGATGAAGAAGTAACCAAAGCAAACGAGAATTTTGCTAAATGGGAGAAAATCAAACAATTCCGCTTAACACCAGATGTTTGGAGCATCGAAGGAGGCCACCTTACCCCTACCTTAAAATTGAAGAGAAAAATTGTAAAGGAAAAGTATATTGAACTTTATAATGATATTTACGACCATTAAATAAATATGTCTAATTATTAAAATGGCATCCTTAAGCTATTGTTCTATACAACTTAAAAAAATATACTAGTAAGCGCTATTGTTCAACTGGCGATCAATTAGTTTATTTTAGGAATGGCTAAATATTACACCTACTAATAATCAAGGTAGTATGATAATCTTTTATGGTTCCTATAATATACCCTCTAGTAATAATTATATTAGTTTTCAGTTTCGCAATTGGTGCAGAAATAAAAAAACGCGAAAAATTATTCTTTAATTTAGATTGATAATACAAAGACTATAGTTATGCCTAATATTTTATTAATTTATTATGCATGCATAATAAATTTACTTATATTTGGGGAACAACTACCACAGTATGAAAGAAGCAACTATTGATTATGCATTACGAGCTACGTGGCAAGCGGTAGCCAGAATGTATAATGAAGAAGCTAAAAATTTTGATTCTACTATGGCAGTAGGTTTTACCTTATTGAGTATTGATCCAAAAACGGGCACCCCTTCTACTTCTTTGGGGCCTAAAATGGGAATGGAAGCTACGAGCCTTTCACGAATATTGAAAAGCATGGAAAAGAAGGGACTGATCTTAAGAAAACCTAACCCAAACGATGGTCGTGGTGTTCTTATTTATTTGACCGATTTTGGTTTAGAAAAGAGAAACGACTCAAAAAGTACAGTTCTTAGATTTAATGAGGCAGTAAAAGAAGAAGTAACAGAAGAAAAATTATCAAATTTTTTTGAGGTAACCGAAATCATCAATAAGTTGATTTCAGACAAAAAATTATTTTCAAAAGATATATCAATTTAATACAGTTTAAAGTACATGAACAAGCACATTAAAAAAGTAGCGGTAATTGGCTCAGGAATAATGGGAAGCGGTATAGCTTGTCATTTTGCTAATATTGGCGTAGAGGTTTTATTGTTGGACATTGTTCCGCGTGAATTAAATGATAAGGAAAAAGCGAAAGGTTTAACCTTGCAAGACAAGGTTGTTCGTAATAGAATGGTGAATGATTCATTAGCGGCAGCATTAAAATCAAAGCCATCTCCTATTTATCACCAGAAATTTGCCAGTCGTATTACTACAGGTAATATGGAAGATGATATTGCTAAGGTATCTAAAGTAGATTGGATCATTGAGGTAGTCGTTGAACGTTTGGATATTAAAAAACAAGTATTCGAAAATTTAGAAAAACACCGCACCCCAGGTACATTAATTACCTCTAATACCTCTGGAATTCCAATTCACTTTATGTCGGAAGGTAGAAGTGAAGATTTTCAAAAGAATTTTTGTGGTACTCATTTTTTTAACCCAGCTCGTTATTTAAAACTTTTTGAAATAATTCCTGGTCCTAAAACCGATTCAAAAGTATTAGACTTTTTAAATGGTTACGGAGAGCAATTTTTAGGTAAGACTTCTGTAGTTGCCAAAGATACTCCTGCATTTATAGGTAACAGAATCGGCATTTTCAGTATCCAAAGTCTTTTCCATATGGTAAAAGATATGGGTATGACTATTGAAGAGGTTGATAAATTAACCGGACCAGTAATTGGTAGACCAAAATCTGCAACGTTTAGAACTGTAGATGTTGTTGGTCTAGATACACTAGTACATGTTGCCAATGGTATTGCTGACAATTGTAAAGAAGACGAAAAATTAGAATTGTTTAAACTGCCGGGATTCATCAATACCATGATGGAAAACAAATGGTTGGGTAGTAAAACAGGACAAGGCTTTTATAAAAAATCTAAAGACGCTAAAGGTAAAACTGAAATTTTGACTTTAGATCTAGATACAATGGATTATCGTTCTAGCAAAAAAGCAAGTTTCGCTACGTTAGAACTAACAAAGACTATCGATAAAGTAGCAGACCGTTTTAAGGTATTAGTTGCCGGAAAAGATAAAGCTGGTGAATTCTACAGAAAAAGTTTCGGTCAGCTGTTTGCTTATGTTTCGCATCGAATACCTGAAATAACTGATGAGCTGTATAAGATCGATGATGCTATGAAAGCCGGTTTTGGCTGGGAACATGGTCCATTTCAAATTTGGGATGCCGTAGGTCTTGATAAGGGGTTAGAATTTATTGAAGCTGAAGGTCAAAAAGCAGCGCAATGGGTTCATGATATGAAAGCTAGTGGCAACACTTCTTTCTATGCTGTAAAAGAAGGTAACACCTACTTCTATGATATTCCTTCAAAATCCATGAAAAAAATACCTGGACAAGATTCTTTTATCATTTTAGATAATATTAGAAAGTCTAAAGAAGTATTTAAAAATAGCGGTGTAGTTGTTGAAGATTTAGGTGATGGTATTCTTAATGTAGAATTCCAATCTAAAATGAATACAATCGGAGGTGATGTTTTAGCCGGATTAAACAAAGCTATTGACATAGCTGAAAAAGATTTCCAAGGTTTAGTTGTCGGTAATCAAGCTCCTAACTTTTCTGTAGGAGCAAATATCGGCATGATATTTATGATGGCTGTTGAGCAAGAATATGAGGAATTGAACATGGCCATTAAAATGTTTCAAGATACAATGATGCGTATGCGCTATTCTGCAATACCAACAGTGTCTGCACCTCATGGTATGGCTTTAGGTGGTGGTTGTGAACTTTCACTTCATGCTGATAAAGTTGTAGCTGCGGCTGAAACTTATATCGGTTTGGTTGAATTTGGAGTTGGCGTTATTCCTGGTGGTGGTGGATCAAAAGAGTTTGCTTTAAGAGCTCAAGATTTATTCCACAAAAATGATGTTGAGTTAAACGTGCTTCAAGAGTATTTCTTAACTATTGGTATGGCTAAAGTATCTACATCAGCTTATGAAGCTTATGATTTAGGCATTTTGCAACATGGTAAAGATATTGTTGTTGTAAATAAAGACCGACAAATTGCAACTGCAAAGGCACATGCTAAATTAATGGCAGAAGCAGGTTATACACAACCGGTTAAAAGAACCGATATTAAAGTACTTGGTAAACAAGCTTTGGGTATGTTCTTAGTAGGTACCGATTCTATGGAAGATAGTAAGTATATCAGTGAGCATGATAAAAAGATTGCAAACAAATTGGCATATGTAATGGCTGGTGGTGACTTATCTGAGCCTACCTTAGTTACTGAACAATATTTATTGGACTTAGAGCGTGAAGCTTTCTTATCGCTTTGTACTGAACGAAAAACGTTAGAAAGAATTCAGCACATGTTAAAAACAGGTAAACCTTTAAGAAACTAGAAAAAGATGAAAACAGCATATATAGTAAAAGCATATAGAACAGCAGTAGGAAAGGCACCTAAAGGAGTTTTTCGCTTCAAAAGAACTGATGAACTAGCGGCAGAAACCATCCAATATATGATGGCGGAAGTACCACAACTAGACAAAAAACGTATCGACGATGTTATTGTTGGTAATGCGATGCCTGAAGGTTCTCAAGGGTTGAATATGGCTCGATTAATCTCACTTATGGGATTAGACATCGTTGATGTACCTGGTGTAACCGTAAACCGTTTTTGTTCTTCAGGAATTGAAACTATCGGTATTGCAACGGCAAAAATTCAATCAGGAATGGCAGATTGTATTATCGCAGGTGGTGCTGAAAGTATGAGTTCTGTTCCTATGACAGGAAATAAGCCAGAATTAAACTACGATTTGGTAAAATCTGGCCATGAAGATTACTACTGGGGAATGGGTAATACTGCTGAAGCAGTTGCTAACCAATTCAAAGTTTCAAGAGAAGACCAAGATGAGTTTGCTTATAACTCACATATGAAAGCTTTAAAAGCGCAGGCAGAAGATCGTTTTCAGGATCAGATTGTCCCTATAAAAGTAGACGAAACGTATGTAGATGAAAATGGTAAGAAAGCTAACAGGAGTTACACGGTCACTAAAGATGAAGGTCCTAGAAAAGGAACCAGTAAAGAGGCATTAGCTGGTTTACGAGCAGTTTTTGCTGCTGGCGGTAGTGTTACTGCTGGTAACTCTTCTCAAATGAGTGATGGAGCTGCATTTGTTTTAATAATGAGTGAAGATATGGTTAAAGAATTAAATCTTGAACCAATTGCTCGTCTGGTTAATTACGCTGCAGCTGGTGTTGAACCGCGCATTATGGGAATCGGTCCCGTAAAAGCAATTCCAAAAGCATTGAAACAAGCAGGGTTAAAACAAGAGGATATTGAACTCATTGAATTAAATGAAGCATTTGCGTCTCAGTCTTTGGCTGTTATGCGTGAGCTGAAGTTGAATCAAGATATTGTAAATGTAAATGGAGGCGCAATTGCTTTAGGTCATCCTCTTGGTTGTACTGGAGCTAAACTTTCCGTTCAATTATTTGATGAAATGAGAAAGCGCAATATGCAAGGTAAATACGGTATGGTGACTATGTGTGTAGGTACCGGTCAAGGTGCTGCAGGAATATATGAATTTTTAAACTAAAATAATTTTGTGATAGGTATTGAAGGTTTTAAAGAAAACTTAATACTTCTTACTTTATACGTAATACAAATTGAACATGAGTACAGATACAGCAAATAAAGAAATTCTTAGAGGTGGGCAATTCCTTGTAAAAGAAACGAATTGTGAAGATGTTTTCACACTAGAAGATTTAAGTGAAGAGCAACGAATGATGCGAGATAGCACAAAAGAATTTGTTGACCGAGAGCTTTGGGCGCATTGGGAACGTTTTGAGAAAAAAGATTACAAATACACTGAAGAATGTATGCGTAAGGCTGGTGAGCTTGGTTTATTAAGTGTTGCCGTACCTGAATCTTATGGTGGTATGGGAATGGGCTTTGTGTCTACTATGTTGGTTTGTGATTATATTTCTGGCGCTACGGGTTCTTTTAGTACTGCCTTCGGTGCTCATACAGGAATTGGTACTATGCCTATTACGCTGTATGGTACAGAAGAGCAAAAGCAAAAATATGTTCCTAGATTAGCTTCTGGTGAATGGTTCGGTGCTTATTGTCTTACTGAACCTGGCGCAGGTTCTGATGCAAACTCAGGAAAAACTAAAGCGGTACTTTCTGCGGATGGTAAATTTTACAGTATAACTGGGCAAAAAATGTGGATTTCAAATGCAGGTTTCTGTAATATGTTTATCGTTTTTGCTCGAATTGAAGATGATAAAAATATTACAGGTTTCATTTTAGAAAATGACCCAGCTAACGGAATCTCTATGGGTGACGAAGAGAAAAAATTAGGAATTCACTCCTCTTCTACTCGTCAGGTATTCTTTAATGAAACAAAAGTCCCAGTAGAAAATATGTTATCTGAAAGAGGTAATGGATTTAAAATTGCCATGAATGCATTAAACATTGGTAGAATTAAATTGGCAGCTGCTTGTTTAGATGCCCAACGTAGAGTGATAGGTGAAGCTACTAAATATGCAAATGAGCGTATTCAGTTTAAAACTCCTATAATGAATTTTGGTGCTATTAAATCCAAAATAGCAACAATGGCTACGAATTGTTATGCCGATGAATCTGCCTCTTATAGAGCTGCGAAAAATATTGAAGACAGAATTAAAATGCGTGAAGCATCAGGGAATACGCATCAAGAAGCTGAACTTAAAGGTGTTGAAGAATATGCTATTGAATGTTCAATACTTAAAGTTGCGGTTTCCGAAGACGTACAAAGTTGTACCGATGAAGGGGTACAAATATTTGGTGGTATGGGCTTTAGTGCTGATGCTCCTATGGAAAAAGCATGGAGAGATGCTCGTATCGCTCGTATCTATGAAGGTACAAATGAAATTAACAGAATGTTAGCTGTAGGAATGCTAGTTAAAAAAGCAATGAAAGGTCATGTAGACCTTTTAGGCCCTGCAACGAAAGTTGGTGAAGAATTAATGGGTATTCCATCTTTTGATACTCCAGATTTCTCTCAATTGTTTGCTGAAGAGAAAGATTTAGTAATTAGATTGAAAAAAGTATTCTTAATGGTTGCTGGTTCAGCAGTTCAGAAATACGGACCTGAATTAGAGAATCACCAACAATTAATGCTAGCTGCTTCTGATATTTTAATTGAGGTGTATATGGCAGAATCAACAATTTTGAGAACTGAGAAAAATGCAAAACGTTTTGGTGAAGCAGAACAAGCTACCCAAATTGCAATGGCAAAATTATACTTATACAATGCTACTGAAACTATAATTCAGAAAGGGAAAGAAGCAATTATTTCTTTTGCTGAAGGTGATGAGCAACGCATGATGTTAATGGGACTTAAACGTTTTACTAAATATACAAACAACCCGAATGTGGTAGCTTTACGCACGCAGATTGCGGACAAAGTAGCTGCTGATAACGGGTATACCTTTGACTAATTCAGATTACCTTTTGTTGTTTGGTAAATTGAATGTTAGCCGTCCTAATAAGGGCGGCTTTTTATTTGGTAAACATAGCTATAGCAACTAATTTTATGCCATGCATAAAGAATTACTTGAACAGGTTTATAACGCTACTGATTTTAATAAGAATGGTCATATACTTATAGATCAATTAACTACCTATTTAGAAGATAAGCTCAACGCCGCATCTAGAAATGCTATTAATTGGAACGAACCTGAAAAAGAGTTACTATTCTGGAAAGACTTTTTAATTAATGGTAATAAAAAAGACCTGTTTCAAGAAATAACTAAGCACACCACTTACATACATCACCCTCATTATATAGGTCATCAAGTGAGTCCTCCAGCGCCAATTACTGCACTTACAGGATTAATTAGTTCCTTATTAAATAATGGTACAGCTGTTTATGAAATGGGCATGGCTTCAAATGCAATTGAGCGTATTGTCATGGAAATTATTTGTAAAAAAATAGGCTATGGCTTTGGTTCTAGTGGATTCTTAACCTCAGGTGGAACTTTAGCAAATCTTACTGCACTACTAAGTGCCCGAAAAGCAATAACAAAAAGAGACATTTGGA
Source organism: uncultured Maribacter sp. (assembly GCF_963977385.1). Classification (GTDB taxonomy): domain Bacteria; phylum Bacteroidota; class Bacteroidia; order Flavobacteriales; family Flavobacteriaceae; genus Maribacter. The sequence goes on from NZ_CAXBOU010000002.1 coordinate 421,305, forward strand.
ATGATGGTAACCAAAACCAATTAGGAATCATGGTTAGCGAAGAAGCTCACTATTGTGTAGACCGAGCAGCTAGGATAATGGGATTAGGAGAACAAGGAATTATAAAGATTCCTGTTACTAAAGAGTTTCGTATGAATACCGATTTATTAAAGTTAAAATTCAAAGAAGCAAAAGAAAAAGGAATTGAAATATTTGCAATTGTTGGTAGTGCACCTTCTACCGCTACGGGAATTTTTGATGATTTGACAGCTATTTCCTCCTTTGCAAAAGAACATAACATATGGTTTCACGTTGATGGAGCCCATGGTGGAGCCGGTATTTTTTCTAAGAAGTATAAGTACACGGTAAAAGGTATAGAAAACGCAGATTCTATAGTTATTGACGGACATAAAATGATGATGATGCCAGCACTAACCACAGCCTTGCTGTTTAAAAATGAAGTGAATGCTAAGACTACTTTCAGCCAAAAAGCAGATTATTTATTGTCAGATTCTGAACATGAAGACTGGTATAACTCTGGAAAGAGAACTTTTGAATGCACAAAAAATATGATGAGCATTCACTGGTTTACCCTACTAAAACTATATGGTGAAGAAGTATTCGATGCCAATGTCACCCGTTTATATGATATGGGAGCTGTCTTTGCAAAACTTGTAGAAGAGGAACCTAATTTTGAGTTAGCATTAAAACCAATGTCTAACATTGTCTGTTTTAGATATTGTGAACCAGGCTTGAATACTGAAAACCTCAACGAATTAAATGTAAAAATTCGCCAAGCACTTTTACATGATGGCGAATTTTATATTGTACAAACTATATTAAATGGTATTCAGTATATGCGTATCACGGTCATGAATCCTTTTACTAAGACAGAACATTTACAGCAATTATTGAACAAAATAAAAATAGAATCAAAAGATATATTATCTAATGGCCAATAATTATACAAGCATTCCAATCTTCAATATTAAAATACCTTACAAATCCTTATAGGCTTCATTCTTTATACAATTTATGGACATGTTTTAAAATTTAATAACATCTCCCAATACATTAAAAATTAATTTTTAAATGATCACCTATACTTAGATTGGATTATGTACAAAAAAAGAGAGGTATTTAAAATACCTCTCTTAATTCTATATAATTATGTGATTACTTAGCTAAGTTAAAATTTAAATCTAAGTAACAGTTCATTAGTATTACCTATATCAGCCAATTGCTTTCTAGTACTCACTTCATAAGCATATCCTATTAGGAGTCGCTTTTTAATGCTAAAATTTATCAGACCGGCAAAGGCTGAGTCTGTTCTATAAGTAGCTCCAATTTCAAAATTACTATCAAAGGAAAGCATAGTGTTGATATCCAAAGATACTGGTGCCCCACTCACGTAACGCAATAAAGCGGATGGTTTAAGGGAAATCTTGTTCGATTTATTCAACATAAAATCATACCCTACAACGGCGTACATATGCGGCCTTGCCTTGGCTAATGTAACCAGACCATCTTCATTGTCTGCACGGTCTGTAGACAACATACGTGGAACCGCCAAAGAGAAGTGCCATTTATCAATATTAAGAAGAGCCCCGATCCCAATATTCGGATTAAAATTTGATATAGATGAAATATTTGGATCGGCCATTTGATTATAGGTCATTAAACCTGCCGTATTCACACTATAAAAATTACCTCCCGCTTTTAAACCCATGTAAAGATCTGCTTTTTCAGAAATTTTTAATCTATAGGAAAAATCGATTGCTGTAAAGGTCTGTTTCTCAACAAAGGTCTGTCTGTTCAATATAGAGACTCCCATCCCTAAATTCTTGCCCAAAGTGGTACCAAATGAAACTAATTGAGTACTGGGTGCATCCTCTATCCCGGTCCATTGTTGCCTAAATGTACTTGTAATAGCTGTTTCACCATTTACTCCCACATAAGCGGGGTTAAAAGCGTTCATATGGTACATATAATTAGTAACTACGCCTTCTTGTTGAGAAAACAGTGTACTACAGCCAAGCAGTATTACACCTAAAATTATATTTTTTATATTCTTCATGTTTGTTTTATGTAATTGGTTGTTCTACTAAAGACCGGTTATGTATAACCATCCATCTTGATCCACGCTACCATTTCCATCAAAATCTATCTGGAAATAATATGATCCGGCATCGGGTAATTTGTTGTTTAAGTTCTTGAATTGTCCATCCCAATCGTTTTGGTAATTCCTTGCAGAAAAGACTTCCTTTCCCCAAGAATTAAATACCCTTACCAAAGAATTTGGATAATTCTCTATATTATAGATTGTCCATGTATCATTAATACCGTCTCCATTAGGCGTAAAAGATTGTGAAACATTTAGTTCTACGGTATCACATACATCACCCAGGCCATCGCCGTCCCTATCTTCCTGACCAGGGTTGAATTGGCTTGGACAATTGTCCAGAGAATCTTGAACACCATCCTCATCTGTATCTTTTTGACTAACTGAGCAACCATTACCATCTACACCTTCATCTTCGGGAGAATCAGAACACATGTCTAAAGCGTTACTAACACCATCAAAGTCACTATCCTTTTGGCTATCCGAACAACCATTAACGTCTACCGTTTCTCCTGTTGGAGTATTTGGACACATATCAATGGCATCAGAAACACCATCGTTATCTGCATCCTTTTGGGAATCCGAACAACCATTGGCATCAGTTAATTCTCCTGTTGGCGTGTTAGCGCAGGTATCAATAGTGTCTGAAACACCATCATTATCTACATCTTTTTGAAAATCTGAACAACCGTTTGCATCTACCATTTCCCCTGTTGTAGTGTTGGCACAGGTATCAATAGCGTCTGAAACACCATCGTTATCGGCATCTTTTTGAGAATCTGAACATCCATTAACATCTACCGTTTCTCCTGTTGGAGTATCGGTACAAGTATCAATAGCGTCTGAAACACCGTCGTTATCTGCATCTTTTTGAGAATCTGAACAACCGTTAACATCTACCGTTTCTCCTGTTGGAGTATCTGCACAGGTATCAATAGCATCGGAAACACCATCGTTATCTGCATCTTTTTGAGAATCTGAACATCCATTAACATCTACAGTTTCTCCTGTTGGTGTATCGGTACAAGTATCAATAGCGTCTGAAACACCATCGTTATCGGCATCTTTTTGAGAATCTGAACAACCGTTAACATCTACCGTTTCTCCTGTTGGAGTATCTGCACAGGTATCAATAGCATCGGAAACACCATCGTTATCTGCATCTTTTTGAGAATCTGAACATCCATTAACATCTACAGTTTCTCCTGTTGGTGTATCAGCACAGGTATCAATAGCATCGGAAACACCATCGTTATCCGCATCTTTTTGAGAGTCTGAACACCCATTAACATCTACCGTTTCTCCTTCAGGTGTTCCCAAGCAATTATCTAAACTATCTTTTATCCGATCCCCGTCTTCATCTGGACTAGGCGTACTTCTTTCATAACTAAAACCACCACCCCTGAACTCCTCTTCCCATGATAGAATTTTAACATCAATATAGATATCATCTGAAATTAAATGAAGTACAAATTCTCTATTTTCAAAACAAGGAGGACACCACTCTATAAACGACATGTCATATGCCCAAGGTGAAAAATTAAGTGTTCCTAAATCTGCAGTGGTACCATGTGCCCATTCGGTATCTAAAGGCGATTGGTGATTCATTTCATCGTAACTTGCTTCTTTAGCAATATTGAACAAGCTTTTATTATCATCTCTTGTTAATATTACATTATCCGTTAAAAAATCTTGATTCTCAGCTTCGGTCCAATCTGTATTGGATATTTTTTCTACAATGAGTTTTGGCCCATCCCAGATAAAGGGCAATGTGGGTACATTGTTTATTATTGGGCTGGCGTCGCTTTCATTCCCAGCCAAATCATAGGCCGTTATACTACCATAGTAGGTAGTATTGGCTATTAAACCCGTATGTTTAGATTCAGTAACTCCAATATTGGTAATGTCTGCGATTAATTCCAATGCATTTACATCGGTACCTCCGTATAATCTATAGCCTACCGTATCATCAGTGTTCGCTGTCCAATTCAAAGTTATGGCATACGCCCCTGCAGTACTTGTGAATCCAATGGGAGTAAGTGGCTTGGTAACATCGGTACATCCATCGGCTTCCACAACTTCTCCAGCGGGTGTATCTGGACAAAGATCTTGGTAATTAGCAACCCCGTCCTCATCATCATCCAAAAAATTTAGAACGACCTGATTGATTGTTTGGTTTAGACTGGCCTTATTTGCATCCGCATCATAAATAGAGTTCTCATCTATTGGGGATATAGTTAACTCCTCCGTTCCGTAAATAGTACCCACAATATCTATTCCTAAAACATAGGTATTTCCACTAATAGATATACTAGTCGGTGATGAAGAGCCCAAGGTAGCATTGCCACTAGAAAGTGCAAATTGAAAGTCATTGGCCTCCAATGCACCAGACCCTAAATCTGAATTAAAAACGGGTCTGCTCATAGTTACCGACACCGTCCCATCATTGGGTGAATGGATAATGGATGTGATAAAATTTGACAAAGAATTTCCAGAAACTACAATGGGATTCCCTGTATAGTTATTTCCATTATTTTCAAAAGTATTATTGGAAATGGTTGTTTTATTGTAATTGTTAGTACTATAACCTGGATTAATAATGGTTCCCGTATTTCCGGTAAAGGTATTCCCGTCAAAAAGCGTGTTATTGGTTCCTAAGGTACTTGCGCCCCAACCGTTATTTATCGCACTATAAAAAGAAAATAATTGATAGCCTGTATTGTTTGTAAACGTAGAGTTTAAAACCTGATACCTATTAAGTCCTCTAAAGATTCCTATTTGATTGGTATTATCCGTAAAAATACAATCATCTATTTTCACATATCGCTCTGTATAAAATATGATACCGGTATTGGAACTAAAGGTAGATCCCGTTACAGTAATTCTATTGGTATAGTCCGTTTCAATATCGGAGGTTGTACTAGGTGTAGAACCATAATCACTTCTAAACAAAGTTGCTGAATTGTTACTAAATGTAGAATTGGAAATATTTAATGCAGAAGTACCTTCCCTAGACACAAATGGTGTGCTATTGGTTATACCCGTAAATACTATATCACTTGCATTTACAATTGATCTAGATACATGTAAAATACTTCCAACACTAGAGGAACCACTTGCGCTATTCGTGAAGGTAAATCCAGAGATATCCAGAACGAAGCCAGTATTGACAACAAACATTTTATACTGATTATCCCCAGAAATTGTAATAGCTGAAGGGCCAGGACCTGTAATGACCATATTACTGGCCACATTTGGAAGGTTGGAGGTTAAAGTAATTGTACCTGTTAACCCAGAATCGAAAATAATTTCATTGATATTGACATCGGCATTGGCGGTAGTCATTGCCCAACGCAAGGTGCCAGAAGTACCATCATCCGCAAGCGAAGTTACCGTGGCAGTAGTTTGCGCCCAAGATGCCGAAAAACATAAAAGGACAATTACAAAAGTTAAAACAGTGGTTTTTTTCATTCTTTTTGGTAATTAAAAATATGGATTGGTTAAAATTTTGCAGACTATTTATAATACTAAGATTACATCAAACAGACATTACAGCGAAATCAAATGTAGTATTATACCGACATAATATGTAGTATACCAATTTTAAAGATGTGTAAATACTCTATTCTGTTGTGTAGAGAACAATCAAGGAAGATTGTGTATTTCTATGATATATTATACAATCGAAAAAGACAGTTCTTTTTATCTAAAAATTTTTTTTCCATTTCTTGCAAAGACTTTAATTCTATTTTTTTTAATGTTCTTTTCTTAAACTGGGACATCTTCTAAGGGTATTTTTTTCACTACGTCATAAAATTAAAAAGAGTCATTGACGATGCTTTTTAATACTAAATTTTATCTAACCGGAAAAGGTTACATGAGTTTTATAAGTAGTGTCGATTTCAAAATCATTATCTAAGAAAAACATAATATTGACACCCGAAGACACTGGTGTCCCGTTCATGTAACACAAAAGAATCAGATGGTTAGAAGGCAATTTTGTTTGATCGATTGAACAAAAAATCATACTCTGCAAAAAAATTCACATGCAACCTTGCGTTGGCCATCGTAACCAACCCGTTCATTGTCCACATATTTTGTAGACAACATTCGTATGGCCGCCTAAGAGAAGTGTCATTTATTGACCTTAAGGAAAGGACAATGATAATGTGGGTCAAAAAACCATCTTCTATCAAGGTTTTGCTTTTTACACTCTTACCTTTTTACCTGTAGGAAGAGTAACCAGATCGAAAGTCTTGACTTATTAAAAAAGATAAATGATGGGTATGAATTTTCTATTTGCAGCGCAAAAAGTCATATCAAAATTATAAGCCAAATAAAATCCTTTTGTTTTATGTCCTTACATTTTTTCCTCATCATATTAATGCCATAAGTTGTTTGCACCTATACATCACATATAGACGTTAACGTATTAAATAAAAGCTTTAGAGTAAAATTAAAACTATGTTATTCCCTTAGTGATTCCATCATTTCATCTTCACTTTCCTTTTTAGAGAAGTTAATAGCACACTCAATCAGTGCTAAATGTGAGTATGCCTGAGGGAAGTTACCTAACAATCTCTTGGTCTTAAAATCGATATCTTCACTAAACAGACCTAAATGATTACTATAACTTAAAAGTTGTTCGAAATGCTTAAGGGCTTTCTTGCTCTCTCCTATTTTGAATAAACTATTTATATACCAAAATGTACATACTGTAAAGGATGATGATGGCAAACCAAAATCATCTTCATTCTTATACCGATACAGCAATCCATCATTACTCAATTCCTTACCAATGGCATAAACGGTACTGACATAACGTTCATCTTTAGCATTCACACATCCATAAGATTCCATAAGTAATACAGAAGCATCTAACTCTTTTGAACCATATGATTGGGTATAGGCACCTACTTCTTCATTCCAGGCATTATCATAAATATCTTGCCAAATTTCGGTACGTATGGGCTCCCATTTCTCAATTTTGTGTTTTTTCCCTAGCATTTCTGCTACTTTGATAGCTCTATCTAAAGCGGTCCAACACAATACCTTAGAGAAGGTAAAATGTCTATCTTCTGTGCGAAATTCCCAAATGCCTTTATCGGCATCTTTCCAATTATTACTTACGATCCATACAATACCTTTCGTAATTGCCCATAAGTCTTCACCATTATCAATATCGACGCTAAACTTCACCATTTGCTCATAAATAACATCCATTAAAATGCCATAAATATCATTCTGTTTTTGGTGGTAAGCAGCGTTACCAATGCGAACAGGTTTAGAACCTTTATAACCGGCAAGATGATCTAATGTTACTTCGGTTAACTTCTTTTCTTTATTGATACCGTACATGATCTGCAGTTTTTCTGCCTTATCAGGAATCAGGTCAATAATAAACTGTAAATATCGCCTTGCTACATTTTTATGTCCTAATTCCGAAACCACTTTTATCACCATAGATGCATCACGGATCCAACAAAAGCGATAATCCCAGTTGCGTACTTCGCCTATGGTTTCAGGTAATGAGGTAGTCGCTGCTGCCAAAACAGCACCTGTCTTGTCGTAACTAAGCAATTTCAGCGTTAAGGCGCTTCTTGATATTTCTTCATTAAACTTTTTATAGGTCGGTGTTAAATTTGACCAGTTCAACCAATATACTCTAGTGTTTTGTAAATCTAAATACGCCCGTTCAGTAGTAGGCAGCAATAACTTCTCATTGTATCCTATTAAAATATAACCATCCTCTTTTAGTTCGATTTGAGTACTATTTACGATTGTCTCTTTATCGAAAGATGAATAAAGAAAAATAGTATCAAATTTTACATCATGAGTAAGGCTTGCAACAAAATCCTTTTTAATAAAAGATTCGGTTTTTCCTATGGCATATTCAAGTTTTGGGTCATATAGTACTGAGAAATTAGGGGTGCCAGATACATGCTTGAAATACCTGATTAATTCTGGTGGGGCATGATAGGTATTTCCTTCTTTTCTATGGCGCGGCATAAAATCATGAATTTCAAAATGATCTTCTCCCGACTTAAAAGACGTTATTAAAATGTTCGTAAAGGGCTCATATTTTTGGGAAATATCATATGATTCATTAACCCTAATTTCAAAACTACCTCCTATTTCATCATCTAATAGTTTTGCGAAAATAGACGGACTGTCAAATTCTGGCAAACAACACCAATCAATACTTCCTGTTTTTGAAATTAACGCCGCACTTCTACAATTCCCTATTATTCCGTAATCTAAATTATCCATTCGATAAAAATCTTAATTCATATGAGGTTTCAATTGCTTTTACCCTCCTTTTTGTCGAAATTTAGAAAAATAATTATCAAGAAGAAGCAAATAAACCTCTTTTATGGCTAAAACTATCATTATCTCAAATAGACTACCCGTTCAATTACAAATTAGCAATGGTGAGATCACTGCAGTACCAAGTGTTGGAGGTTTGGCAACTGGTATGAAATCTGTTCATTCTGGTGGTGATAGCCTTTGGATTGGTTGGAGCGGACTCACCGATGAGGAAATTCCGGAAGAATTAACTACTAAAATTGATAGTGCTTTGTCAGAACATGGTTCTTCTAAGGTCAATTTAACCGAAAAAGAGGTTGATGGTTTTTATTACGGATTTAGCAATAGAACGATTTGGCCATTATTCCACTATTTCTTAGAATATGCTGAATTTGAATTAGAAAGCTGGGAAATCTATAAAAAAGTAAATCAAAAATTTGCCGATGCCATTTTAGAAAAAGCAGAAAATGATGATACGATATGGATTCATGATTATCAATTAATGTTAGTGCCTCAAATGGTTCGTGCCGAACGACCAGATATTTCAATTGGTTTCTTTTTACATATTCCCTTCCCGTCATACGAGATATTTAGAACACTACCTTGGCGTAAAGAAGTCCTTTTAGGCCTTTTAGGCTCAGATTTAATCGGTTTTCATACTTATGACTATGAGCGTCATTTTCTTAGCTCTATTAGAAGATTATTAGGCTTAGAAGTAAGCTTCAATGATATCTATTTAGACGAAAGGGTCATTAAAGTGGATTCTTTTCCGATGGGCATTGATTATAAAAAATTCAGTGAAGCGGCCAAAGAGCATTCACAACGTAGTGAAGAACAGAAATCTGAATTACAAAAACGTTTAGACACCCATAAAAAATCAGCGCCTGACACAAAATTCTTTTTATCTATTGACCGTTTAGATTATTCAAAAGGAATTGCAAAACGTCTTAAAGCTTTTGAATATTTTCTTAATAAATACCCCCATTACAAAGAAAAGGTTCGGTTGATCATTCTTGCCGTACCCTCTAGATCAAACGTACCTCAATATCAATTATTGAAAAGAGAAATTGATGAATTAGTAGGTAGAATCAATGGAGAATTATCTACAGTAAGCTGGACACCAATTTGGTATTTCTACAGATCCATGCCTTTCGAGAATTTAATAGATCTTTATACATCATCTGATATAGCGTGGTTAACACCTATTAGGGATGGAATGAATTTAGTGGCCAAAGAATATATTGCCACTAGAACTGATAAGACTGGCGTATTAATATTAAGTGAAATGGCTGGTTCTGCCAATGAAATGAATGAATCATTATTAATCAATCCTAATAATTTTGAGCAAATAGCAGATTCTTTAAATGAAGCCATTAACATGCCAAAAGAAGAGCAGATAGCAAGAAATACGGTATTACAAAAAAGATTGGAACGCTATAACGTTGAAAAATGGGCCAATGACTTTATGAATTCTTTGATTAATCAGAAAGAAAAAGACCAGTCAAACCAAACAAAGCGTTTATCCGTTGACTTAATGAATACGGTTATGACAGATTATAAGAAGGCCAAAAGAAGATTGGTTTTTTTAGATTATGATGGTACGCTAGCCGGTTTTCATAATGACCCGCAAAAAGCAGCACCAGATGAAGAATTGTATCGATTATTAGACGAAATTTCTTCGCAAGAAAACACCGATATGTATTTGATTAGCGGTCGAGATAAAGAAACATTTACCAAATGGTTCTTACCAAAAAAATACAATATGATTGTGGAGCATGGTGTATGGATTTCACAGGGTGGTGAAGAATTTAGAATGCTCGAAAATGTGAAGAAAGATTGGATGGAAAAAATATTACCTGTACTAGAATCATTTGTTGATCGTACTCCTGGTAGTTTTATTGAAGAAAAGAACTACTCGTTAGCATGGCACTATAGAAAAACAGATCCCGATTTTGGGCAGAAGAGATCAGTAGAATTAAATACCGTACTTACCAGCCTTATTGCCAATGATGATTTGAGTGTTCTTAACGGAAATAAAGTAATGGAAATTAAGAGTAGTAACGTTAATAAAGGTCGTGCATCTATGCGAGTGTACACCGAACATGAATATGATTTTGTATTCGCTATAGGCGATGATTGGACCGATGAATTTATGTTTCAGGAGCTGCCTAAAGAATCAATTACTGTAAAGGTGGGTAGACAAAAAACTCAAGCGAAATACTTTGTGGATAACACTAAAAATGTTCGTTCAATTCTAAAACGCTTTGCCGAAGAACGTTAGTTCCATTTATTTTAAATAGTTTATCATGAATCAGAATTATTTTGCTATTCTCTTAAGTGTATTTTGCTACTTAAATGTTTTCACACAACAAAGTACAGAAGTTTACTTAGCAGAATTAAACTTGGAAAATGATTCGTTAAAAATTGACTCTGTCATCAATATATCTAACAATGAAGGTTATGATAATCAGCCTTCATTCTTCGATAATGAAAAGATTCTTTTTTCTTCAACAAGAAACCAACAAACGGATATTGCTCTTTATAACATTAAGGATAGTACAACGGTATGGATAACCGATACACCTAATGGAAGTGAATATTCTCCTTTAAAGATTCCTTATAAAGATGCGATATCTGCTATTCGTTTAGATGAAGATGGATTGCAACGCCTATATGAGTATGATTTAAAGACTGGTAAATCAAAAATAATCTTAAATGGTTTAAAAGTAGGGTATCATGTGTGGTATTCCAATGATATTATCGTGTGTACAGTCTTAATTGAAGATAGAATGGATTTAGTAATTTCTAATCTAAAAGACAAAACCAATTATACTGTTCAGAAAAACGTTGGAAGGTCGTTACATAAAATTCCAAATACTGATTTAATCAGTTATATATCTAAAGAGAATAAAACATTAGAAATTAAATCGCTTAACCCTGTTTCAAAAGAGGTAAAAACCATTAATTATATCTGGAATGGTAGGGATGATATTACTTGGTTGTCAGCGAACACTATACTCGCAAGTACTGATAAAATCATTGCTCAGGTACCAGCAGATACTATGGGAATTTGGGGATTATTTCATCAATTCAAGCCTTCTGAAATGTATAATATGTCTAGAATGGCTATAAGTCCTAATGGAAAATACATTGCCATTGTTTCCCAAGATTCACCTGATAAAATTATAGACAAACAAGTTGAAACATTCAACGTTCGAGATTTAGAAGAATTTGCTGCATGCTTTTCTCAAGATGTAGTGGTCAAAAACTTCCCAAGGGATACTTTGTACATAGGAAGACAAAAATTGAAAGAGAATTATGAGGCTTTCTATAAAAAAACACCTTCGATAGAAGTCAAAGTAGCCTCAAGAATACGTATTGGATCTACCGTTATTGATCAAGAGGTCGTTACTATTGACGGAAGGCAAAACCAACAGGTTGCGGTTTATGAAACGGACGGACTTATAAAAAGTATGTCTTTCATTAGAGATTCAAAAACAAGTACCAATCCAGAAATCATAGTACAAAAGCAACTTGACGCTTATAACAGTAGAGATATTAACGGGTTTTTAGATACCTACTCCAAAAATGTCAAACTATTTGATTATCCTGGTATATTAAATACAGATGGTATCGATGCTATGCGAATCAACTACACAAATTTCTTTAAATCAACTGCTGATTTGAATTGTGAAATAGTAAATAGAATAGTCATTGGTAATATAGTTATTGATGAAGAATTTATAACCGCAAATGGCACTACATTTAATGCTGTAGCAATATATGAGGTTGAAAACGGAAAAATTGCTAAAGTCACTTTTGTACGATAATCTATTGAAATCAAAACAGCATATTCTCCCGATAATAATACTTTCTCAATTTGCCTGTACATCGACCTGGTTTGCAGGTAATGCTATTTTAGAATCTTTAACAAAAAAGCTAGACTTTGGTGCCGACATAATTGGTTATGTATTATCATCCGTTCAGTTTGGTTTTATTATTGGAACCTTATTGTTCGGTGTACTAATGATAGCCGACAGATTTTCCCCATCGCGAGTATTTATGCTTTGTGCAATTTTAGCAGCCCTATCAAACCTATTTTTAATCTTACCTGATCTTAGTGTTTTCGGACTTATGCTTGCGCGATTTAGTACTGGTTTTTTTCTTGCTGGCATTTATCCCGTAGGTATGAAAATAGCGGCGGATTACTATGATAAAGGATTGGGTAAAGCATTAGGTTTTCTGGTGGGTGCTTTAGTTTTAGGCACAGCTTTTCCATTTTTAATTAAGGGAAGCTCTTGGGGTAGTCATCCTAATAGTGTTATAAAAATAACTTCGAGTATTACGGCAATTGGAGGTTTGCTCTTGTTTGTTTTAGTTCCTAATGGACCATACAGAGTAGTAAGTCCTTCTTTAAAATTAGATGCAGGTCCTAAACTTTTTAGAAATTCTGAGTTCAGAAAAGCAGCCTTTGGGTATTTCGGACACATGTGGGAATTATATGCCTTTTGGGCATTTACTCCAGTTGCTATCTTTTGGTTTAATAGGCAAACAGGTAGTGAAATTTCTGTACCGTTATGGACAGGAATTATAATTGCCCTCGGTGGAGCGTCTTGTGTATTTGGCGGAATGATATCACAAAAAATAGGTAGTAAAAAAGTAGCCATGATTGCGTTATCGGTATCTGGGTTATTTTGCGTAGTCTCCCCTCTTCTATTATCATCGCCTACACCTATTTTTTTATTAGGATGGTGTTTATGGGGAATTGCTGTTACCGCTGATTCACCCCAATTCTCTAATCTCGTTGCTTCTTCCGTTACACCTCAATTAAAAGGAACAGCACTTACTTTGGTGAACTGTATCGGATTTTCCATTACAATTTTCAGTATTCAACTCTTAGGATTGCTTCAAAGTATCATCCCTATTTATCTATTGTTTATTCCCTTGGCCATAGGTCCGATACTGGGAGTTTATAACCTAATGGATAAGAAGATTAGATAATTCATGCTATCGACTTTGATGCAACCAAAATCAATAAGAAAATGTGATATAATTATTGTACTATATAATTCATTTCCCGATTTTTGTTTTTATTGGTTTTAGAACAACTATAGCTATTCGAGAATACAAATTGTATTTTAGACCCATGTATCAGACTTCACACTGATTACCATTTTAAAAATATAAACCAGATTGAAATGAAAAAATTGCTTCTTATTGGTCTTCTGACTTCAACGTTTATTATGTCTGCGCAAACAGACCAACGCATTTATGATATTATCAATGCTGTTTCTGCTGAACGCATAGAACATGATATCACCAAGCTAACTAATTTTGGTACTAGACATACATTAAGCGATACTATTTCTCAAACAAGAGGTATTGGAGCAGCAAGAAGGTGGATTAAAAGTGAATTCGAAAAAACATCAAGTGCTTGTAATGGTTGTTTAAATGTTATTTATCAAAAAGATTTGGTAAAGAAGGGTGCTAACGACCGTATAGTAAAAGATGTAGAAGTAGTTAATGTTATAGCTATTCAAAAAGGAACAAAATACCCTAATCGCTATATTATAATGAGCGGCGATATCGATTCTAGGGTAAGTGACCCTACCAATTACACTGATGAATCTCCAGGTGCAAATGATAATGCTAGCGGCATGGCAGGTACTATCGAAGCAGCAAGAGTTCTTTCTAAATATACCTTTGAGAACAGTATTATTTATATGGGCTTATCTGGTGAAGAACAAGGTTTATTCGGCGGTGGTGGCGTTGCGCAGTATGCAAAAGACCAAGGTTGGGAGGTTATCGGAATTTTCAATAATGATATGATCGGTAACATTACAGGTGTAGATGGTATTGTTAGTAATGTTGATTTCAGAATTTTCTCAGAACCAGTACCGCCTACCGAAACAGAAGAGCAACGTAAAGCAAGACGTTTTTATGGTGGCGAGGTTGATGGTATCTCAAGACAACTTGCCCGTTACGTTCATAAAAATGTGAAGCAGTATATGCCAGAAATGAACCCGATGATGATTTACCGTTTAGATCGTTTTGGAAGAGGCGGACACCACAGACCTTTTAATGATGCTGGATTTCCTGGTATTCGCATTATGGAAGCTCACGAAAATTATACACAACAACATCAAGATATTCGTGTTGAAGATGGCATTGCCTATGGCGATGTTCTAGAACATGTGAATTTTAAATATGCAGCTAAATTAACTGCTGTAAACGCTATTAATCTAGCATCTTTAGCTTGGGCTCCACCTTCACCAACTACGGTAAAAATTGGCGGAATTGTTCAACCAGCGGCAAAGTTTCAATGGAGTAAAGTAGAAGGCGCAAAAGGATATAAAATATATTGGAGAGATACTACCTCTCCTACTTGGGACAACAGCCGTTATGTGGGCGATGTTACTGAGTTCACCTTAGAAGGTATTGTTATTGACAATTTCTTTTTCGGAGTTTCTGCCGTAGGTAAAAACGGATTTGAAAGTCCTGTGGTTTTTCCTAACGGAATATTTAGATAAGGTTAGGTAATTTACCACCTGCTGAGATACTTTATAAAATTATTCTAATTAATTTAAGATGAAAAATATAGTAATTGCCCTTGTTTTAGGGGTTTGCACTTTCGGTCAGTCACAAACCTTTACCGAACAAGATACACTTAGAGGTAGTATAACGCCAGAACGTGCTTGGTGGGATTTGAATTACTATCATTTAGATATCGAGGTCAAACCTGGTGACAAATTCATTAGCGGCAGCAATACTATTCGCTATAAAGTATTAGAACCACATCAGATATTACAAGTAGATCTACAATCACCATTACATATTGACAAAGTAACACAAGATGGTAAAGAATTAGAAGTTAGTGATAATGGCAACGCCCATTTTATTCAATTAGAGAAGCAGCAAAAATTAGGTGAGTTTAATGAAATTATTGTCACCTATTCCGGAAATCCAAAAGAAGCAATTCGCGCTCCTTGGGACGGTGGTTTTTCTTGGAAAAAAGACGAAAATGGTAAAGATTTTGTGGCAACTTCATGTCAAGGTTTAGGTGCTAGCGTCTGGTGGCCCAACAAAGATCATATGTATGATGAGGTAGACAGTATGCTTATCAGCGTAAAAACACCAAAAGGTCTCATGAATGTATCAAATGGCCGATTAAGAAGTGTTGATAAAGAAACCAATACCTATCATTGGTTCGTTTCAAACCCGATTAACAATTATGGTGTTAATGTAAACATTGGCGATTACTCTTATTTCGGAGAAAAATACGAAGGAGAAAAAGGAGTTCTTGATATGGATTACTATGTCTTGAAAGGGAATCAAGAAAAAGCAAAAGAGCATTTTAAAGATGCTCCTAAAATGATGGAAGCTTTTGAACATTGGTTTGGTCCCTACCCTTTTTATGAGGATTCTTTCAAGCTTGTTGAAGTTCCTTATTTAGGAATGGAGCATCAAAGTTCTGTTACCTACGGAAATAAATACATGCAAGGTTATTTAGGTAGGGACCTTTCTGGATCGGGTTGGGGGTTAAAATTCGATTTTATTATTATTCATGAAGCTGGTCATGAATGGTTCGCCAATAACATCACTTACAAAGATGCTGCTGATATGTGGCTTCATGAAGGTTTTACATGCTACTCTGAAAGTTTGTTTTTAGATTATCATTTTGGCACCGAAGCGGCAAACGCTTATGTACAAGGAATTCGTGAGAATATTCAAAATGATAGACCCATGATCGGTATTTATAATGTGAATCATGAAAGTAGCGGCGATATGTACTATAAGGGTTCAAACATTCTGCATACGCTACGTCAAGTAATTAATGATGATGAAAAATGGCGAGCTATTCTTCGGGGGCTTAACTCAGAGTTCTATCATAAAACGGTGACAACAGACCAAATCGAAAATTACATCAGCAAACAGATGAAACGCGATTTAAATCCGTTTTTCAATCAGTATTTACGTACCATCAAAATTCCTGTTTTCGAGTATTCTATAAAAGGTAAGAAACTACTATATCGTTATTCTAACACAGTAGAAGGCTTCACCCTTCCTTTACGTATTTTTATTGAAAATAAGCCTGTTTGGTTAGAACCAACTACTACATGGCAAACACAACGAATTAAAGGAGATTTAAAGCGTATTACTATAGACCCTAATTTTTATATGGATATGAAGGCTAAATAGGTGCTTTAATGTATAGGGTTCATTATAAATAGTATGAAGGTAAATCTCTCTTTTAATTTGATATATATTTAGCAAAATTACCTTAGTGCTTAATGAAAATAACATTCGCTAGATTCAAAAACAGTGCATTCCGAAATTTTATTCGAAAACACTCTAAATATGCGCCTATTTTATTCTTTATAGGTGGTTTTATCTTTGATACGCTAACTCTTGGCCGTATTGACCGCACTTATGATTTAACGATTTTATGTCTCCACATGACATCACTATCGATAGTATTGTATCTATATAATTTGGTTGATGATGGCAAATGGAAAAATACGTTCTTAGAACGATATGAAGAGTACTTTCCTCTGGCGATACAGTTTTTCTTTGGCGGACTATCTAGTGCTTATGTTATCTATTTTTCACGAAGTGTTTCACTTTCCAAGACTGCATCATTCTTTATTATACTTGTGCTGTTGTTGATTGCCAATGAGTTTCTTAAAAAAAGAATCTCTAATAAGTATTTACAATTTGGAGTGTATTACTTTATTAGCTTCACCTTTTTCACATTTATGATTCCCGTATTTTTGAAGGAATTAAATACTAATATCTTTTTAATTTCAGGTGCAGCAAGTCTTGCCATTACTTTGGTATTACTCATATTTATTTACGGCAAAAGCCCGAGTACACGTAAAGAAATAAAATTGGGTAAAATGGTTTTCATCATACTCAGCATTTACGGAATTATTAATCTATTCTATTTTTTGAAACTTATACCTCCAGTTCCATTGGCATTAGATAAAGGTATTGTGGCTCATAATGTCACCCTAGAGGATAATAAATATATAGTCAGTTATGAATATGAAGATTCGTTTGTTTTTTGGAGAAAGCACAAGTTAGAGTTTAGTCATTCACCTAATGAAAGTGTTTTTATATTCTCTTCAATTTTCGCACCTACCGATTTAAAAAAAGCAGTATTCCACAGGTGGAAATGGTATAATGAGAATACTAAAGAATGGGAAACCACTGAAGATATTGGATACAGTATTACCGGGGGCCGCGATGGTGGTTTTAGAGGATATACCTATAAGAACAATGTAAAACCAGGAGAATGGGAAGTACAAGTTTTAACGGATGAGGAACAGGTTTTAGGCGTCATTAAATTTGAAATTAATGAACATTTGACCGGTGAACCTCTTGCTATAAAAACAGAGCGATTTTGACATTATTGCACTAATTCTCTACTAAAAATTCATTCTCCAATAATGTGAAGTATTCAAATTTAAAAATTTGATTTCCAACTTGTTAACAGCAATTTTTTATAAACTAGTTATTATCAAATAAAACATTGAGCTTTTGTTCAGTGCTTGTAAACTTAGTCTACCTTCACCCGCTTAAATTAAACATTGTCGATATACATAAAAGTTCGAGCGGTTGAGCGTATTTTCAACCAATTGGAAAAGGAGGTTGGCTCCTTTCAAAAATCCACAGGTTTAGGCTGTATGCCCAATTGCGGTAAATGCTGCACCAAACCAGATATCAATGCCACAGCCTTAGAGTTTTTGCCCTTGGCGTATTCGCTTTTCAAAAATGGAGAAGCAGAAGAATGGCTCGATAAATTGAATAACGATAAATCTACTACATTATGTCCCGTTCTAAACACGGTACTTGCACCTAACGCAAAAGGTTTCTGTTCTAAATATGAGAACCGCGGACTCATCTGTAGATTATTCGGATTTTCTGCCATGTTACATAAAAATGATAAACCGATTTTAGTGACTTGTAGACCAATTAAAGAAGGATTACCTATCGCCGTTTCTAAAGCGGAATCACATATTGCAGCAAAAAACGATTTTCCACTGATTAGCAATTATTACATGCAATTACGTTCTATTGATGAATCATTAGGCGAAGAGTTATTCCCTATTAGAATAGCCATTGCAAAGGCTATAAATGCTGTCCTAGGATACTATGCTTATCGAAGACCACCAAAAGGAACAAAAGTTGCTTAGCGGGTACTATTATCGAAAACAGATAAAACGTACCTTTATCATACTATAACTTAAATACCTTCTTAGCTAATCGGTATTATAGAAATAATATAAAATGAACAACACATTAGAAATACCGAATACAGTAAAAATTGAATTATCGAAGGATGTCCCTAACTGGGAAAATCTACTAAAACTGACCTTAGAGCATTTTAATTGTTCTACAGGAACACTACACTTTTTAGATAACGACTCATTACTACAACTACAAGCTCAACAAGGTATCCCTGAATTTTTAATTCCAAAATTATCCACTATTCCTATTGGTAAAGGAATGGCTGGTATTGCTGCAGAACGTAGAAAACCGGTTGAAATGTGTAATCTTCAAACAGATGATTCTGGTGTAGCTAGACCTTCTGCTAAAGATACCAAAGTAGAAGGCTCTTTGGCGGCACCCTTACTATTCAATGAAAAGCTATATGGTACTATCGGTATTGCGAAACCAGTACCTTATGAATTCACAGAAAAAGAAACCAACCTATTGATGAAAATCGGCGAGTTGATAAGTGAAAAATTGAACTAACGAATTCACTATAGTATTGAAATTAAAAAAGCCCGCTCATGAGCGGGCTTTTCAATTCAATATAATCTTATTCTATTATTTAAAAATAGCACTAGTTAAAGCAAGCTGAGAAAGCTCTTTTCCTTCTTCACCTTTAAAAGTGATATAGTAAGGACCTTCGCCAGAAACATTTTCATTAATTGGAATCGTGAACATTGTTCCTTGAGAACCTCCTGCTTGTGCCGGAAGTTGTCCTGTTCCTATCAAAGTTCCATCAGGAGTATTTTCATGTATCTCAAAATTAAAAAACATAGCTGGTGGTGATTGCCAACCTGCTGTTAACGATACCGACTTAACTCCTTTTAACGAAACATTCTCCACCATAAACCATCCTGATGACCTGTTTATTAAAAGCAAATCAATACCGTTAAAATTCATTGCTTCCATTCCGTCAACTTTAGTATTTTCAGTAAATTTCACCGTATTACTAGGTATAGCAACTGATTTCGAACCTGTTAATGGAATAGTACCTTCTGCGCCTTCATCGGTATAACTTGCGGTTATGACCAACATGTTACCTGGTGCAGATGATTCTGCAGTAATAGTACCTTTAGATGGTAAAGATTTCTCTTTAATTTGATTACCAGATAAAGAAAGTATATACAAAGCAATTTGTCTAGATTCATCTGAAGATACATTTGGGTGTGCGGGCATTGTTACCTCTCCCCATACTCCAGTACCACCAGTTACTATTTTACCTTGTAAATAAGTTAAAGCATCGCGACGTTCTTTATATTTAGCTGCTACATCTTTATAATTAGGACCGATAGATGCTTCGGCTTCCTTATGGCACGTTTTACAATCCATTGCCTGCGTTAAAGCTTTACCTGTTACTGCGGCTGAAACTTGTTGGTGTCCCATATTCATGGCCACCTTATCCATTCCTTCTAAATAATCAACACTTACAAAAATGTTTTTTGGGTCGATAGTTGTTCCGTCTGGATCTGTAACCGAAACATCATAAGTAATTTTCTGACCTGGTAAATAGAATGCTGGAGTGTTTCCGCCTAGTGAGATAGCAACCTCTGGTCTAGAATTACCTGCTACAATACCAGTACTTTCACTAGTTGCCGAAGCTCCTTTATCATCTGCTACCGTTACATTCAACTTATATGAGCCTGCATTAGCATACGTATAACTTACATTTGGCTCCGTAGTTTCTTTCGTTTGTCCATCACCAAAATCCCAAATGTACTTAACGGCATCAGCTTCCCTATCAACAGCCTCTACTTGAGCTATAACTGTCAATGGCAGTTTTCCTGAAGTTTCATTGACGTTTACATTGTCAATAACCGGCGGTCTATTACCTCCGTTAAACTCGATGTATCCCAAAGCAGAATTTGCATTCTGTGAGAACCAACCACTACCGTATTCCAAAAGATATATTTTACCATTCGGGCCAACTTCCATGTCTATCAAGTTATTCAACTTTACATTAGGTGCGAAAGGCTCCATTTTACTAAAGTTCCCTTCTTCGTCTAAATGTACGGCGAACATCCAACCACGCATCCAGTCATATATAATAACCTTACCGTCGTAGTAACTAGGAAGTTTTTCTTCCCCTTGAAACATATCCGAATAATATGTCGGCCCTGCCATTGCATTTCTACCACCTGTAGTGGTTTGTGGAAAAGACTGAGAATCATCATAAGGATAATAAACATATGCTGGCATTGCAGGTGGTAATTCTGTTAAACCAGTATTATTTCTAGACGTATTCATTGGCTTTTCAGGGTCAAATGCTGGTCCGCTTTCCCCTGTTTCATAATTATATTCGTTATACGCGTAATTATCACCAATAAATAAAGGCCAACCAAAGTTGCCAGCCTTTTTTGCCTGGTTCATCTCATCATATCCCCTTGGTCCTCTAGTACCTAAGCTATCAGCTCTTGCATCTGGCCCAACATCACCCCAATATACATATCCTCTTTTCATGTCTACGGATATTCTATACGGATTTCTATGTCCCATTGTATAAATCTCAGGTCTTGTTTTATCAGTACCTTCTGCGAACAAGTTACCTTCTGGAATATCATATGTGCCATCTTCCTTAACTTTGATTCTCAAAATCTTACCACGCAAATCGTTTGTGTTACCAGAAGAACGTCGTGCATCATATTGTTCATGACCAGGAGTGTCATTCAACGGTCCGAAACCATTATTGACATATTTTTCGCCCTTTTCATTAAATGGTGTAGAGTTATCACCAGTAGATAAATACAATAAGTTATCAGGACCAAATGCAATTGAACCACCAGTATGACAGCAAATCTCTCTTTGGCTGTCGACATCTAAAATTACCTGCTCAGATTCCAAATCGAACTTACCATCGGCAAATTTAAATCGCGATAAACGATTAACCCATTTATCTCCTGTTGGGGCGTAGTATAAATATATCCAGTGATTGTTAGCGTAATCAGGATCTTTTTGTAAACCCATTAATCCTTCTTCTGCATTTACACCAGGAGTATTTAATGTTTTACTATAAACATCTAATTTAGCAACCTCGGTTAGCTCTTTGGTTTTATCATTATATAACATAACCTCTCCCCTACGTTGCGCAACTAAAACATCTCCATTAGGTAGAACTGCCATTTCCGTAGGCTCAAAAAAGCCGCCTTCGTTCAATGTTATTTTTGAAAAACGGTCTGCATCCGGAGGAATTTGTGATTTTACCTTAGTATAGTCTAAATTCAAATTATCTCCTATTGTATATTGAATTCCTCCTAAAAGATGTTTTAAGAAAAGGTCTTCAGAGAAGCTTTCGTCCGTATGTCCGCCACCAGTATAAAATGCACGACCACCATCAAAATCATGGTACCATGCTATTGGGTGAAAATTACCGTTTTCTCCACCTTCATAGGTAGATTCATCTAAGGTCATTAAAACTTTAATATCTGGATTAATGTTTTTGTAGTTGTACAATTCATCTGTTCGGTTCCAAACACTATCAGTGAAAAATTTTGTTGCTATGAAATTTTTATCCTTAATGATAAAATCTGCATTTGGAGTACCACTTGGGTGACTTAAAAATTGGGCACCGGCCAAATTATTGTACCAGCCCCAATCGTATTCGGTATCTGCTGCGGCGTGTACCCCAACATAACCACCGCCAGCTTGAATGTAACGCTCAAACGCTGCTTCTTGAAATTGATCAAGTACATTACCGGTAGTACTCATAAAAATAATTGTGGAATACTGTTTTAGATTTTCATCAGTAAACAGTTCTGCATTCTTTGTCGTATCTACGGCAAAACCGTTTTCTTGACCTAATTTTTGAATAGCCGCTATTCCTGCAGGAATTGAAGCATGTTTATAACCCATGGTTTTTGAGAATACCAAAACCTTCGGTTCCCCATCACGTTTATTGCCACCACAAGAGACAATAGTAAGTGCAAAGCCCAAAAGCAGCACCATTAAAATTTTTTTCATACGTAAATTGTTGTTGATTAGTTGATTTAAGAATTGATAAATGTAACAATAATATATTGCACTATAAGTATATAACAGCCCATAATAACCTAAATATCACAAATTAATAACCTCAGTGATTAGTTTATAAATAGTATACTCCAAGAAATTATATATATTTCGCAATATTAACATTTTGGTCAAAGTTGGTATTATTATAAATTTCACAACGCATCCTTTAAAATTGCTGGTTTAAAAAAACTTCAATTTCTTACGGATTTCCCTATTTTTACAAGATCACATAATACTTGCCAAGCTAGCGTGTCTTCGTTATTGGTTTTTATGGCACTACTATTTATCAATGTCCAAATTACCAAAGCAGAATCAGTTTTTTGACCTATCTGATTATGGAAGACCTATCGCCCAATTCATTGCACATTTATTAAAAAATACAACGTGTACCCCAATACAGGTTACGCTTAGTTTTTTTGTTAGCGGACTACTAGCCATCGGTTGTATTCTCTATGGTGAATACTGGGCCGCACTGTTTTTTCTAATTTTAAAATCTGTTTTAGATGCCGCAGATGGTGAACTGGCGCGATTAAAGAATACCCCTTCACATACCGGGCGTTACTTCGATTCCGTTTCAGATTTCATACTTAATCTGCTTTTCATACTTTCGATTTGGCATATTACCAACAGCGATATTTTCATAGCATTACTAGCTTTCGTTGGCTTAGAATTACAAGGCACCCTCTACAATTATTATTATGTAATTTTAAGAAATAAATATAATGGCGATACCACTAGTAGAGTATTTGAGAATAAAACACCCACTGCTCTTAGTGGGGAAAACCAACAATCCGTCGACATACTGTACCGTATCTATTCATTTTGCTATGGCCCATATGATCGAATAATTTATGGTCTAGATAAGAAGGCTATAAAAGGAAAGTACCTACCCAATTGGTTAATGACTGCGGTCTCTACCTTTGGCCTAGGTTTTCAATTGCTGCTCATCGGGATCTTTTTGGTATTCGATTTAAAAACATATATAATCCCTTTTTTTATAAGCTATTCGCTTATGATTTTTGTTTTTATCTTGATAAGACAATTATTGAATAAGTAATTATTTTTACCTTTCTAAACGAACTAAAAACAACATGTCCATTTCCATCAAAATCAAACAACTTAGCCTAAGCATAATTTGCTTTATAACTATTTTATCATGTAAATCAGAACCTGATATAACATATGATGTCTCTATTGAAAACGTCAATATCATAGATTTAGAAACAGGACAAATTAATTTATCGAATATTTACTTAAAAGATGGGCTTCTAGCCCGTATAGATACTACAGTTGAAAAATCAAACTTAAAAGCAACACAGATTATAGATGGTTCAGGTAAATATGCACTACCTGGTTTTTGGGATAATCATACTCACTTTAGAGGCGGCGATTCTTTGATTGCAGCGAATAAAAACTTTTTAAAACTCTTTATCGCAAATGGTATTACGACTGTGCGAGATGCAGGCGGAGATTTAACTACTTCGGTCATAGAATGGAGAAAAGCAATCGATAATAACGAATTAATTGGACCTACCATTTTTACATCTGGACCAAAAATTGACGGCCAAGATGCTACCTGGGCAGGCTCATTAGAAGTTAAGAATGGTGCTGATATTAAAACAGCTTTAGATTCTTTACAATCCATACCTTCAGATTTCGTAAAAATATATGATAGTAAAATTACAGGCGAGAATTACTTAAAAACCATTCAAGAAGCTGAAAGGAGAAATCTTATCACCTCGGGCCATATGCCCTTTACGGTCGAACTTGATGCCACCATTGATACTGGCTTAGATGCTGTTGAGCACTTATATTATATTATGAAAGGTTGTTCTTCCAATGAAAAAGAAATTACCCAGCAATTAATTAAGAAAGAAATCGGATTTTGGGATGCTATGCCCCTATTACAAAGCTCTTATTCTGATGCTACAGCAAATAATACATTCACTAAACTTAAACAGAATAATGTCTTCGTAGTTCCAACATTACATATTGGTGGTGTATTGAGCTATTTAGATGAAGTAGACCATATAAAAGATTCCTATCTACGATATATATCACTCGGTATTCAACAAACCTATCAAGGTAGAATTGACCGCGTTAATAACGCAACTGAAAAACAAGTTGCGGACCGTAAAGCATTAGACCAGTTTTTTGGCCAACTCGCTTTTAAATTAAATACAAACGGAGTATCGCTTTTAGCTGGTTCAGACAGTGGAGCATACAACAGCTACACCTACCCTGGTATTTCATTACACAAAGAATTAGAAGCGATGGTCGCTACCGGAATTTCACCTTTTGAGGCGCTACGGACATCTGCCTACAATGGAGCTAAATTTTTAAAGAAAGATGCCAATTACGGAACTATCTCCGAAGGTAAAATAGCGGATATCGTATTACTCAACAACAACCCATTAGACGACATTAAGAACACAAAAGATATCTTCATGGTACTTACCAAAGAAAAAATACTCACCAAAACAGACTTGGATAACCTTTTAAATTCTGCCATTTTAAACTAATACGATCACTACTATGAAATCTATTCTACTTCTCTGTTTATTCTCTGTGTACCTAACTTCTGCACAAACACTCTTAAAACCAGACCGTGTATTTGATGGCACTGAATTACATGAAAATTGGGTAGTCTTGGTAGAAGGAAATCAAATTACGTATGCTGGAAATCTAAACGGATTAAAGAAACCAAACAACACTACAGAAATTGAATTGCAGGGTGCCACTTTAATGCCTGGTATTATTGAAGGACATTCACATGTACTTTTACATCCTTACAATGAAACGGATTGGAATGACCAAGTACTAAAAGAATCTCCTGTTGAGCGTGCTGTTAGAGGTACTGTACATGCAAAAAATTCGCTAATGGCTGGTATAACTACCATGCGAGATTTAGGTGCAGAAGGTGCTGGCTACACTGATATTTATTTGAAAAAAACTATTGATGACGGTATTATTGTCGGACCAAGACTTTTGGTAGCAGGACCTGCCATTGTTGCAACAGGAGCATATGGACCAAAAGGATTTCATGATGGTGTAACAGTACCCTTAGGTGCTGAAGCTGCGAGCGGTGTAGACCAATGTATTGAAACTGTGCGTAGACAAATGGGTAACGGTGCTGACTTAATAAAAATTTATGCCGATTACCGTTGGACACCTGGTGCGGATTCTCAAGCTACTTTTCTTCAGGAAGAAATTGATGCTATGGTCGCCACTGCAAAAAGTGCAGGAAAATATGTAGTAGCACATGCAGGTACATCAGAAGGCATGAAAAGAGCTATACAAGGTGGTGTTGAAACTATTGAACATGGTGATGGTGGTACGCTAGAAATTTTTAAGATGATGAAAGAAAAAGGAATAGGCTTATGCCCTACTCTTGCCGCCGGAGACGCTATTACACAATATCGCGGTTGGAACAAAGCTACCGATCCAGAACCCGAACGAATTCAACAGAAACGCAGATCATTTAAAATGGCCTTAGAGTCTGGTGTACAAATTGTATTTGGTGGTGATGTCGGTGTGTTCCCACATGGGGAGAATTATCGTGAAATGGAACTTATGGTCGATTATGGAATGAAGCCTTTAGCTGTATTAAAATCAGCTACGTCAGATAATGCAAGCATGTTTCATTTAAATCGATTAGGGAGCTTAAAAAAGGGGTTTATTGCAGATATTATTGCCGTTAAAGGAAACCCAGTTAAGGAAATTACTGCGGTGAAAAATGTCTCTTTCGTAATGAAAGATGGTGTTATTTATAAGGAATAGTTATTTGTAGTTTGCAATAAAGCGTGTTGTAAATTTTAATTATTTATTGAAATAAATAGTTCTGTCTAGACTGGCAAAATCTATTTGCGATAAATAATCTCTCAAATACGAAGCTGCAGAGCTACAAGAGTGTATACCGTCAACGTATTTCATGGTGATTCTAAAACTATATCTGTCGGCATAGGTCGAAGCAAAAGAAACTTGTTTATCTACGTCGTTATAACTAATAAACGGATTTTCAATATGAGCCAATTTTAAGTCAGGAACCATATTCCCGGCTCCCTGACTTGGGTAATAATCAAGGTTTGTCTTTTTAGCATTTTCATACATGACTTTATGAAAATCAATCATTTTAACTCGATGTGATTCATATTTTAAGTTTGCCAAATCTGGTGGTATAGGTTGCTCAATTCTAGCAAACATTTTTTTAGTTTCCTCTTTTGTTATAAGTGATTCCTCATAATTTAAAACATCCATTAAATCAAGGTCTGTAAATGTAACCACCATTTCTACTCTTTCTTTGTAGGTAGGTATATACATCATCAACTCATACCTCTCAGCACTATTAGAATAAGTAGGATAAAAAACAGTTAATGATTTATCCTTAACTCTTTCTTCATAATTATTCGCATCGGAAAAACCGTATCGATAAAATGGAATTTTAGGTAGTGCATTAAATAATTGTTCTACAGTACCCGAATTGTTTTTTAGACAATGGTTTAGCCCTTTTTGATCCTTTGCAATTTTAAAACACATGTCACCCAAATTTCCATTTTGGGCAGCTAGGTAAAAACTTGAAATCACGAAGAAAAATAACACGGAATTTTTCATACCTAATAATAACTCGTTTAATGAATATCACAATTTTTCACCAACCTCTAAAAGGCCAGTTAACTATATTTAAATAGATAAATGTAGAATAAATCCATCTACATTTTACAAACTATTTAGACATAGGTGAAACATATTTTTTGACTGTTAACGCACTCGAAACCATCAATATAACAAATGATATTTCTATAACCCGTTGCAATAGCCCGCGAAATTCTGATTCTGGATTAGAGAACAATACAAAAATGAATATGGCACTGATAATTCCCGTGGTCATTGAAATTTGAGATAATCGTTTAAACGCTTCGAATTTTTTCAATCCTAAACCGATACCAAGAATACAAATAGGTAGAAAAATATAGGTCAATGAAGCTGCTGCATTATGAATTAGTTGCGCGCTACTTGAATGCATAATTTTGGTCGGGCATCCTGCATCGCATGGAAAGAAACCCACCAGTATGGTTCCTAGACCATAGAAAATTCCTAGTCCAAAAAAGCCTGCTTTTATGAGTTTTGATTTTGGAAGAAAGTAAGGCGCACTAAAGCAAAAAATAGCGGTAAGAATACCGCTCGGCACATATCCTAAGTACTGCAAATACCAACCATATTCTGTATTAGAAGCAAAAGATTCACTTATATACTGGCTAATGATGCTGTAATCCTCTATCAATAAGGGCCCCACTATGGCTGCAATTGCAAATAAACTAACTCCTAAAATTCCGATGTATGCTATCAGTTTATTGTTCATATCAATCTCCAGGTTGGTTTTATGTCTTTTCGACGAGTGAGTTATTGAAATGTTACAATGCTATTTTCTCCAAAAGAAATAGTGCCTAAATTGAATTCTTATTAAGCGGATTTACCTTTTATTAGGTTCTATATTTTTATTGGTTTCCAAAAACTTATTAAATGAAACCGGCTTTAAAACCTTGTCTTTTCTTGCTGGGTTTTTAATTAGCTCGTTTTTAGGTCTAATAGGTCTTTTTTCAAATCCACCACCACAATTCGGACAAACGTTTTGAAGTATGTTTTCAACACATTCTGCACAAAATGTACATTCATATGTGCAAATCATAACTTCTAAACTATCATTAGGCAAAGCCTTGTCGCAATTCTCACAATTCGGTCGTATTTCTAACATTTAACTAAGATATATTTTTACAAACTTTATAGTTGCCCATCACTATCCATTTCACTTATCTCTTTTTGTATTGCATCATTTTCATATCTCGATGGATGAAAATACTTTGCATATGTAGGTAATTTTTTCTCTCCTAAAATATAGTTAGCACAAAGTTTTCCTGCCGCGCAGGCACTCATTGTACCGTATCCCGCAAGAGCACCCACTACAAATACATCATCTACTTCTGTATTTCCAATTAAGGGCCAATTTTCGTTAGTTCTGGTATAATATCCTGCATATTCTATTAAAGGGGTGGGAATATTATTTTCATAAATAGAAAGCTCTGGAATAAAACGACTAGCGCCTTTTAACACTACTAGAGGAAAAAAATCGAAACTTGGAGTTTCCCATGACGGATTACTTTTTTCCGTTTGAAATGCCCAACCTAGCTTAATACCTTCTGTTTCGGGCTTAATGTGTAATCCCCCAGGAAATTTATTCAATAACCATTTGTATTTTTCATCGGAAGCAAAAAATTCTGTTTCTTCTGTAGACCAATCTAAATATTGAGCGTCTGCATAAATGGTAAAAGGCATGTTTTTAGGAATGATATTATTAGGGTCTGGAATTATAAATTTTCTTTGTAACGTATTTGAAATCGGAAATTGAAACCCAAACATTTTAGTAATGGTATTTAAAAAAGGACCAGCTGCGATTACGACTTTATCTGCTTCTATCGTATTCTTTGAGTCTAGCATTACTTTAAATTTTAAATCATTTTTCTCAATATTCAAAATTTCATCTTCTATTTGAATAAGTCCCATTTTCTTAGCTTCACGAAGCAACAAGTTTCCTAAATCATAGACATCTATTTTACCCGCATTCTTAATTTTAACTACTTTCTCTATTTTCTTATCTAAGTAAGGGAAATTGTTCTGGATTACCTGCGTACTTGTTATTTCTTCTAAATAGTCAGCAGAATCGTCTTTATTACCTGAACCAAAAATGGGATTATCAACATCATGACTAATAAAATTATAGCCAGAATTTTTCATTTCGAAAGAATCATCACCAAATTCTGCCCTTAGTTCTTTCATTAATTGAATACTATCACCAACAAATTGACGCATGTTTTTTTCAGGCCAATAGTCCCTGAAATTTTCACCAGACTTGCTCGTTGTAAATGATAAAGGCTGATTTTTATCAATCAGAATAACTTTGCAATCCTTTCTTTCTTTTAATAAATAATAAACGGTCGCTACCCCAGCAATACCGGATCCACAGATTGCAATTGTATTATTTGCTGACATAGATTTCAGAGTTTTGTTAATGGTGAATTTACCCTTTATGACACATTTGCTTTGTTATTCTCCTCCCATTCTTTTCTTAAATCAGACGATAGCACACTACCTTCATCATGTCGCCAACCTGGTGGTTTTATGAGATACTTAAATCTATTTACTAATGAAGTTTTAACTGTGAAGAAATCTTTCAACATCATATACCATTCAACAAAGGCAATTTTAAGAGGGTTATAGGTATCTATATTTTTCACCAAGCCATAAACTGGTTTTTCTATTTCAGGCTCGAAAGTGCCAAAAAGCCTATCCCAAATGATAAAAATACCCGCATGGTTTCTATCTAAGTATTGTGGATTGGTAGCATGGTGAACTCTATGATGACTGGGCGTATTAAAAATGAATTCGAACCACTTTGGCATTTTACTAATCATTTCAGTGTGAATCCAATATTGATATATTAAACTAACTGACATTTGAACCAACACCATAACCGGGTGAAAGCCTAAGATGATTAAAGGAATCCAAAAAATAAATGTATAAAACCCACCAGACCACGTTTGCCGTAATGCTGTACTTAAATTATATTTTTTTGAGGAATGGTGTACCACATGGCTTGCCCAAAAAAATCGACTTTCATGACTAATTCTATGAAACCAATAGTAGCAAAAATCTTCCGCAAAAAGTAATATTAACCAAGACCACCAAGCAAAAGGTATCTCGAATAGGTGATAAAAATTATATAGTAAATAAAACAACCCTAATGCTATGCCTTTGGTAAGTAAACCTATTGCTACATTACCCAAACCCATAAGTATAGAAGTACCTGCGTCTTTATACTCATAGTCTTCAAGCTTAATTTTCACCGTTAAAATGACCTCAAGGATTACGGTTGCTGCAAAAAAAGGAATGGCGTAATGAATTAAATTGGGTATTTCTGGTATCTGCATCTCAGGGGATATTAATTTAGCTTTCCTAATTTACAAAACTATTCACTTGTATTTGTGTTATTAGGCTCTAATAGATCCCACATATTACCATATAAATCTTTAAAAACGGCAACCATACCGTAAGGCATCTTTTCTGGTTCTCTACTAATTTTAATGCCCCTCTCAACCATTTTATAATAATCTCTCCAAAAATCATCAGTGTACAAGAATAGAAAAACTCGACCACCGGTTTGGTTACCAACACGTGAAGCCTGTTCTTCACCGTCTGATTTTGCCAAAACTAAAGCGCATTCTTTTGAACCTTGTGGCGCTACGATTACCCAGCGTTTACCGTCACCCAAATCGGTATCTTCAACAAGTAAGAAGTCTAATTTTTTGGTGTAAAATTCAATGGCTTTATCGTAGTCATCTACTACTACCGCTATACGTGCAATGGTTTGTTTCAAAATTTTTTGTTATATGATTGGAAGATATTGATTAAAAAAATATGAGCCAGGTTTTAATCTTCAAGAATATTGGTTTCAAAGCCATCGATACTTTGGGTATTTCTATTTTTCCAATATTCTTCAATTATATCCTCTCCTTGTTTTACTGCCCAATTATTTAGTGTTGTTCGCTCTTCTTTAAAATTCATAAAAGGTACTGCAAAACCGCACGAAGTTTGAACCAAATCAACCTCCATTTCAATTATTTGTCGAGCACCTACATTTTCAGTGAACAAACTTAAAAATTGAGAAAAACCATCATCCCTTTTATGAAGAATTTTCGCCTCACCGTACAGCCTTAAAATCATTGTTTTTCCTTCAAAAGCGCAGAACATGATGGTCATTCTAGTATTCTTCAACAAATGTGCTCCTGTTTCATTACCACTGCCCGTTAAATTCAACCAAACAATTTTATTCTTATTTATTACTCTAAAAGAATCAGTCCCTTTTGGAGAGATATTTACCCTACCATCAGTAGCAGCTGTTCCCACAAAAAAAATCTTTTGATTTTCAATGAATTCTTGTAGTTCGGTGGTTATAAAATTTAATTTCTTTCCCATTCTTTAGATTAGCAAATAAATTCAAACGATTACTTATGGCCGTTGTTCGCCTTTATTTTTTTTAATTTTCATAATTCTTTTTTCAAAATTTTGCATTTCGTGAATTGGATTTACATAAACCCTAAACTTTTCATTTAAGAACTCATTATGTTTTGTGCTTTTTTGATTAATTAAATCATAATGAGTAAATCTTGTCCAAAGTATAGATTTTAATATTGTTTTGTTTTCATTCCACATTTGCATTTCTACAAGAATATCGCTTACATTCCATTCTAAAATTGTTGTTTGAATATTTACTTTTTCCATTAAAAGTGCTGGAACGAAATATGCAATTTGATTTTGCGTTACAAACCAGCTTAATCCTTTTTCCTTTGCGTATTCATAAACATCAAAATCATAAATATTTATCAAATGATTCTCTCGTTCATTAATAAAGTAGTCAATGTATTTTGAATTGTTCAAGTGATTAAAAGGGTCACAATCAGGGAAACGTATGATTGCTTTACTTTCAGGTGTTTTAGTTTTCATGATAAATTTTTTGTCATTTTTCCAATATGTATTCCTTCTGCTTTTGTGAATTTCATTTCACGCACAAAGTCCATATCCCCCCACAAGTAAGTATTTCCTTTTAATCCTTTTGTAGTTCTCATTCGTCTATTTAATCTTGAAATTTCTATTTCTGAAGCTTTTCTTTTTTCTCCTAATTCTCCATAAAGTCTAATTGCAGGGTAAGTCTCAAATTTTAATTTATATAATGCTTTTATCCAAAACCATTTGCTACTGTTTACTGCTAAAACACAGATATTTTTATTTGCTTTAGCATTTTGAGGGATTTTTTTCGGAAATTTTTCAAAATAAAAACCTGTTTGGTCTTTGTTTAAAAATACGGTTCCTATTGGTGTTACCGTTGGCTTGTTGTCTTTATCAACAGATGCTATTGAAACAGATAAACTTGTTTTAAAACTTAAATTAAAGTGGTTTTTAATAAGTTGCCAATTTTCTATTATGTCCATTATACCTTGCTTTGGTTGTTCTCACAAAACTCTTAATAAAATGGCACAAAACTTTTGATATAAATCAAATTCGATTATCTCTTTGCTCTTATTCGGCTTA
The DNA here is from genome assembly GCF_963977385.1 of uncultured Maribacter sp. Taxonomy (GTDB): domain Bacteria; phylum Bacteroidota; class Bacteroidia; order Flavobacteriales; family Flavobacteriaceae; genus Maribacter. Next base: position 454,132 of record NZ_CAXBOU010000002.1, read on the forward strand.
AAGTTTCTTGTGTTATACCAATATATGAGGCAATATCTCCTAATGGAATGTGTAATTCTATTTTAGGATATTCTTTTAGAAGGAATTGATAACGTTCTTTAGCAGTTGAGAATTGAAGGTACACAACTCTTTGCTGAAGTTGAAGCATTATTCTTGTTATGATTTTTCTTGAAAATCTTTCAAAATCGTGATGTTTATTTGATAGTTCAGTTAATTTTTCACGTTCAAACTCTAATATAATGCTGTTTTCAGTTAGTTCAATACAATGCTCACTTGGTTCTTTTAAGAAATAACCTGTTATTGCACAAATAAATTGACTGTCGAAAGCAAACCAATCTGTAATTAATTTCCCCTCTTTTAAGTGATATGCTTTTGCACTTCCTTTGTAAATGAAATACAGTTTGTTCGTGAATTGCTCTTCTTGAACTAATTGAGTTCCTTTTTTAAGTTCTAATACTCTTATGTTTTCTTTCCATTCATCAATTGTTTCATTCGACAGATTTGAGTACTCCTTTATTATTATTTTGATAATATCATTTAACATTAAGTTTTGTGTTATAATGAATGTCAACGTTTAAGCTAAGCTTATTGTTTTAATTTATTTTTTCTATTCTAAAGCTAAATCCATAAGATTTAGCGACTTTATAAATATACACAGACCTTTCGGTTTTGCCCTAAAGTCCGCATTACGTTTAGGTTTTGTTGGCATTAGTATTTTATTTAGCCTTATTTCTAAACTTAATTTGGATCATGAATTTTAATATAAAATTGAATAGTACTGTCAATTTTATAAATTTTCATATTGTATTCTCCTTCAGGTTTATAAACCGGCATTTTAGCAAGCTGGGAGTTTGATAATTGGTTTTTAGGATTTTCAAAAATGATTGAATCTTTATAATCTTGGATAAAATCAATTTGTGGAATGTTTTTTTTCTTTTTCGTCCTAAATCCTATTGCATATTGGGAAGAGCCAATATCATTCCAATCTTTTTGAGATATTTTATAATCATTAACTGAAATATTGGAATTTTGAGAATGAACTGTAAAAATACCAAACAGGGTAAAAATGTATAAGAGTATTAATTTTCTCATAATATGATATTTTTAGATAAAAAAGATACAAAATAACTATTCAACCATGATATTTTGCTTGCTTTTTGTGTGATTGGATTGATTTTCATAATGATTTCATCCGAATGAAGTCCATCTGCGTAAAATTGTTAAAAGGTCCATTTGCGTTCAAATTGGAAATTCCATCTACGTAATATTTACAGTTTCTGATTACCAAACGTATAACTTGCTCCTTAATAACTAAAATTTTTGACATTTGCCAAAATTTGTGCCAACGCTTGAGCCAAGCGTAGTGCGGAGGCAAGGAAACTTTTCGTTTGCGTCTGCGTTCGTAGGCAAAGCTTTTGGATTTATCTTTTTCATTCTAAAAGCCAAATCCAAAAGATTTGGCGGACTTGGCAAATACACACAGACCTTTCGGTTTTGCCCTAAAGTCCGCATAAGGTTTAGCATCCATGAAAAAGCAGTAAGTCGAGTATCTTTAAAATGAACTAAAAATTAAAGATATGATTACTCAAATTACTGCAGTACCGAAGTTATATATTGGAATTGACATTCACAAACGAAGCTGGAAGGTTCACTGTGCAACGGATCTGTTCGCAGGCAGATCTTTCAGTATGTGTACCGCCCCGGAGAAGTTACGGGCATATGTCTCTAAACATTTTCCCGACTATGAGGTTACAACGGCTTATGAGGAGGGATGCTGTGGATATTATGCGCATCGTTGTTTTGAGAGTTATGGATGGCGAAGTTTAGTTGTGAACCCGGCCGATATCCATAGAAAGGGAAAGGAGAAGCATACTAAGACAGATTAAATAGATGCGCAATTGATAGCGCGCGAGTTAAGGGATAATCGCTTAGATAGTATTATAGTCAAAGTCGCAAGAAAGCTACTCAGTAGAACCTTGGCGGTCATTAAAACGGAAGTTCCATATACCATAGGAGTTATAGAATAACAAATGGAAAATCGAACAGGGTACAAATCATAACAAAGCTCTAAAATAGTAGTGAGAACCGTATCACAAAACAAAACCCGTGACCTGTATTATTGAGGATCACATCTTTAGCAAGTGAACGGTTTTATTATAATTTATAATCATACAGATACCGGTGACGTTTCAAGGTTTGAAACGATCACAAATAGGAGTGCGAGCAAGTTATATTAAAAGAAAAAAAGGTGGTTTAAGGCAAAAAAGGAAATATTAATTAACTTTAAAGAACTGGATTAAGGCTTTTCATAGGAGGTTTTGTTGTGTACCGTTTATTTTCTTTGAATTACTTCAATATATTTCGTTTGTCCTTCGCAAAACGCACTTTTATGTCCAAAGTTCACATTTACCATTGCTTCTGTAAGTTCTGCAATTTCGTTGCTATCTATATTATTTATCCCAACCGAATCTAAAAAATCATACAACTTATCGGGGTGATTCTTTGAGAACTGAATTGGTTCAGTATGTTGATTCCAAGTGATGGAATTCCCTTCTGTCGTACTCGTTTTTAATCTAATTGTGTCCAATTTGCTTTTGGTTCTAAACATCTTAATATTCGCTTTTCCATCTCCAAGGTCATGTCCATCAGGCACAAAACCTGAAGTTTGAATTATTATTTTAAAGTCCGATTTCGGAGCATAATAAATTGCCGTATCATTGAAATGATAATCACCTGTGCAACCGAGTCCAATGCAAAATGAACCTGAATAAAAAAGAAGAATCAGTCCTGAAAATACAAGAGCAAAAAATACAGCAACTATGATAATAGTATTTTTCATTTTTTTTGAATGGTACACAACGCTTGAACTAAGCGTAGTGCGGTAGTAAGGAAACTTTTCGTTTCCGTCTGCGCACGAAGCTAAAGCTTATTGTTTAGTTTTATTTTTTCATGTCCAAAGCTAAATCCATAAGATTTAGCGACTTAATAAATATACACAGACCTTTGGTTTTGCCCTAAAGTCCGCATTACGTTTAGGTTTTGTTGTAACCAGTATTTATTTCATTAGTTTCCATTGTTCCCAACTTATGTCACGTCCAGGATATGCAACTTTTTTAAATGACCATTCTTCCGAAATCCATTTTTTAACAGAATCAAATAGAATGGCATCAAGTCCATTATCTACTTCACTTGCTCTTACCCACATAATTATACTTGCATTATAATCTTCTTTTTTGGTTGGGTATATATAGAGACAGCCAACTACTTCACTTTCATCTAAACTGACAACGGTGTAAGCAAACGAACTTCTACTTTGAAATTCCTTTTGGTGCCAACCCAAATCAATTAAATCCTGTTCAAAAGTTAAATCTTTTGAAGGCCATTTGTCATTTGTGCCAAAAACGCCCTGAAGATGTTCAACACTAGACATTACAGCATCATAATCTTTTACAACATCGTTAACCGTTAGCATCCTAATTCTGAAATGTTCATTCTCTAATTTATCTGGAACTTTAAAGTCCGCTGGTATGAAAGACTTGTTTTGAGAGAAAACTATTTTCGGAAGCACAAATAAGACAATTGTTGTCAGAATAATAATTGATTTTTTCATATGGTTGGTTTTATATGTCACGTCCTAAAATACGGCTACAGATTAATATTAGTTTTAAGCGGCATAT